>NZ_AP046094.1:3887500-4258256 GCF_059717775.1 Variimorphobacter sp. HTMS_6 | reverse complement strand
TGTGTTATTCGCATGACCTAATTATACCACTTTTGCGGATTCTTCGGAATCCGCATTTTTGTTTCTGCATAGAAAAGAGGCTGCTACAAAACTATTTTGTTTTGCAACAGCCCCTTGAATGCGTCGATGACATATCAGCAACGCCCAGTTACTTGCGAATCACAAGACACAACCTCGTAAACGCTCCGCGTTTCCTTCGGTCATGTCTTGCATTCTTCCGAATTTCAAAGCATAAAAAAAGCCCTTGGAGAGTAAACTCTCCAGGGCATTTTGTATACTTTGAATTCGCAAGTAACTGCTTATCTCTTTGAAAACTGTGGTGCACGACGAGCAGCCTTTAAGCCGTACTTCTTTCTTTCCTTCATACGAGGATCTCTTGTTAAGAAGCCTGCTTTCTTAAGTGCTGGACGGTAGTCACCATCTGCATGTAATAATGCTCTGGAAATACCGTGTCTGATAGCACCTGCCTGACCTGTGAAGCCGCCGCCTCTTACGTTTACTAATACATCAAATTTGTCTGCTGTATCAGTGATTGCAAGTGGTTGACGAACGATCAACTTTAAGGTCTCTAAACCAAAGTAGGTGTCCATATCTCTCTTATTTATTGTAACCTTACCTGTTCCAGGTACAAGGTAAACTCTTGCGATACTGCTTTTTCTTCTTCCGGTTCCGTAATATCTTGCGTTAGCCAATGTTATTTCCTCCTTTCAACCTCTATTAGTATTTAATCTCTAATACTTCTGGTTTCTGAGCTGCGTTAGCGTGCTCTGCGCCAGAATATACATGTAATTTGTTAATCATGGATCTTCCTAAAGGTCCCTTTGGTAACATGCCTTTTACTGCAAGTCTAATTACCTCTGTAGAGTCTTTTGCCATTAACTGAGCTAAAGTTGTCTCTCTCATACCACCTGGATAATCGGAGTGATTGTAGTAAATTTTTTGCTCAAGCTTCTTACCTGTTACCTTAATCTTATCTGCATTAACTACGATTACATAATCACCTGTATCGATGTGAGGAGTAAAGGTTGGTTTGTTTTTACCTCTTAAAATAGCGGCAATCTCAGATGTGAGACGTCCTAATGTATGTCCTGTAGCATCAACTACATACCATTTTCTTTCAATTGTTGCCGGACTAGCCATAAAGCTTTTCATGGGTTTACCTCCTTATGAAAATGTGTTTATTATTTTTCCGTAACGACCGTAAATGCTTATATATTAATATTGAATCGGAAATATTCAATCATATTAAGCTATACTGTGTCTAAATTTATCAATCACGCTCAAAAATACCGTTACCGGGGCTTTGGTTCAGGCAATCTCACGTCACAATTCATTATTATATTATATGTTGCCGGGTGTGTCAAGCATTTTCCAGAAACACATAAGGATTTTCATACACAATTTGGTTAACAATATTCTTGTCACATTTTTTCCAAAGTAATCGCACGGTTTTCCTCATACTTGGTACCCTAATTCTGTGATCGTGGCAGTCACTTCCCAAAAAATGTACCATTCCGTTGTCGATTAATTTTCGATTATAATAAGCTCTTGCATTCATGATACTGCCCATCAGGCTGTTGCAGTTCATCTGAATGTAACAACCCATTTTGATTAATTCGCCAATCAGCTCATCCCGTTTGTACAAATGTGAATAGCGCTCGACATGCGCAAGTATCGGTATATACCCGCTATGTATCAGCTTATCCATGCCACGATAAATTGATCTGTAGTTTTCTGAAAATGAGAATTCGACCAGAACATATCTGGTTCCAGCGAGGGTCAACGCTCTTTTTTCATTCAGCTCTAGTGCGATGGAGTCACTGTAGTATATTTCATTTCCCAATAATATTCTTACGTTCTCATCCAGCTTCTTCGCTTCCTGCTCCACCTTTTCTCTTAGTTTTTGCAACTCATCTACTGATCTGTTCTGTCTTCCAACCGCATAATGCGGCGTAGCAATAATCGTTCGAATCCCTTGAGATAATGCGATTTTCACCATGCTGATTGTCTCTTCCATCGTGGCAGAACCGTCATCAACTCCAGGCAGCAAATGTGTATGAATATCAAAAAAACCATCCAGAGTATTCATATTCTACCCATTCCTTTAATTATTTATAACAACTAAACTTAATGCAAGGGAGCCACATCACCTCATCTAAGGCTTTCGTGCTCCCTTCCTTCGCACTATGTCAATTTGCATTCGAATTCTCATAATATTTACCATAATAACGGTAATACTTCCTATAATACTTATGATAATATCCACTGTTCTCTACAGGAATCTTATTCATAATGGCACCCAGTATTCTGCAACCCGAACGCTCCAGCTGTTCCTTAATATTCTGGGCAAAGCGATAGCTGATTGCATTCACTTCGACCACCATGATTGCTCCATCTGAGATTTTTGCCACAATAGCACTGTCAATCACTGCGCCCAAGGGTGGTGTATCGATTATCACGTAATCGTATACCTCCCTGAGTATCATAATCATATCCTTGAACCGGTCATGCCCCAATAGCTCGGCGGGGTTTGGGCTGTAGCTGCCCGAGAAAATGATATCCATATTATCATACGTGGTGCTATAGATGACATCATTAAGCTCTCGCTGTCCAGAGAGGTAGTGGCTCATACCGCACTCTACTTCCCCTACCTTATACCGACCAATCAGTACGGATTTTCGCATATCCGCATCAATCAGGATTACTCTCTTACCTGCATCGGCAAAGGATACCGCCAGGTTGAAGGATATACTTGATTTTCCCTCGTTCGGCGTACAGCTGGTAATCGTAATCACCTTTATTTCATTTCCGCAGAACTGAATATTTGTCCTTAATGCCTTATATGCTTCCTTGGAGCGGTAATCCATCTCATCGCACTCAAAATATTTTATTTGATTCATTTGATCTATATGATCTATCTGATCCATCTGCATCACACCCCTTCTAAGCAATCACCTTCTGCTTCTTATTCGGCTTATGGCTGATACCCGCTTGTTTGGTAGCGTAGGTAGAGATTGGTATATGTGCCAATGTACTAAGGCCAAGGTATTTTTCAATATCCTCTTCACTCTTAAGCGTATCATCCATCAGATATAATACAATCAATATTCCTGCTGCCATACAGCAACCGATGATTCCGCCAAGAATGGTATTCTTCTTGGTGTTGACATTCGAAAGAAACTTTGCAATCGTTCCCTCCTCCACGATCGTCGGCTTCTCCGTATCCATAATCTGAGCGATACGGTCTATCGAAACCTTTGCAAACTCATCCACTATCTTCTTTGCAATAAATGCATCCCGGTAATTCGCTGTCACTTCAAGAATCCGGGTATTGCTCGGATTAGAGATGGAGATGATTCCTGCTAATTGATCATAGTTCATATTCAGATTTAGATTATCGATCACCTTATTCACAACCGGCCTGCTCTTTACCAACACCATATAGTCCTGCGTCAATTGCTCTCCCAACTGAATATCTGCCAAACTTGTTATCGAAGTGCTTTTTGTTAGTATGTACAGCTGTGTCGAGGAAGAATAGATCGGCGTTGTTGTAAATTTACTAATCAATCCCACCACTGCTGCAAGCAAAACCCCAGACAGCAGGATAAGAAAGATGCGGGATTTCAATACATAGAACAGCTCAATCAGATCTATCTCATTGTCTTCTTTCACATTATTATCCATGAAAAACTCCTTTTACGTAAATCTATTTATAAAAATTGCAAATTACCAAACCTCTTCTCCTACTGACTAATAATCCTCTTCTTCAGATGAAAGACAACATAAGCCAGCGCCGCTGACATTGTCAAACCAATGCAACCAATATAGATAAATACCATAGAATCCCACCTAAGATATGCACTGATCAGATTCTTGTAATAGTCCGGTGCGATATTAATTCTGGAATACTGCTTGGTCTTTAATAAAAAGGATGCGATTCCAACCGTTAACAGCGAAGAGGTTATCAAAGCATATACAATATAGCGAATACCCCTGTGCTTATATTTATAAAGCCTCACTGAGAAGAAACAGAGCACTGCAATCAGTGCCAGTGAAATCAGAATACACAAACGGATCACTTGCTCATACTGCGCTTTATTCTTAACAATATCATCTGCCAAATGTAACTGCACCGCTGCCTCATACTGATTACCGATCGCATTCGTCAGCTTGGATATATCCTGATCCATTGATTTTGTGCGCTCCACATTTTCATTCTTCAGATAAACATTGATATTATTCAATAATTTGTTCGTCAACTCCTGTGTCTTCACTGTAGGAGTTTGTCCTGCCAATGCCTTATCGACATAATTCTTGCTTTCGATGTAGACACAATCAAGGGTAATAACGTCATCCAGTACTGATGGAGGCAGATTCGCTTTTTTAATCATCGTTTCACTGTTTTTATATAAATTATCATAAACATTTTTATAATAATTGCTTTCATAGATGGCTCTCGTCACACTCTTATTATCATAGACCCCCAATATAAAGCCCACGCTTACAAATAAGATGACAAATAACAATGTTAAGAGAAATGCAAAGATACTGCTGACCAGATTTTGCAACGCTTGTTTACTTAATTTCATGACTTATCCCCCTTATTCCACCTGTGTATTCGTAATCGGATCACAGTATACAAAAAATCGATTCATACCGTAGCCAACCATTTGACCGAAGGGGTAACATGTGTAAAGTATTAGCTGTTCTTTGTTCTGCGTCAGATCATAAGCTGCCTTATCATCAGCCATAGCGATAATCTTAGAGGAAACTGAATAACGATGAATGTCTGTCCCCATATGTACCTCTACCTGATCCCCAATCTGGATTTGTTCCAGCGGTGCAAAAAAGGTAGTATCATGACCGCCAATCAAAATCGGTTTTCCCTGACCCGGCACATATCCACCCGGGTACTGCCCTACTCCAACCAACAATGATTGGTCACTGTCTCCATAATAAATCGGTGCTGATAATTTTACTCTGTCACAGGTAATCGTACCGTAACATGTATCCAGTTTTGGTGCCTGAGATTCGCTCGTTTTCGAGGCACTGTTACTATTCAAAACCAGTTTAGTCATGTCCGTATCCATTCCCTGTTGGTATTTGGGTGCATTTCCGGTAATCACCATATTCCCCTGCGCCATCACAAACGTGGCAATTGGCTTTCCCGCAATATAGACTACAATGCCTCCCAAGACCAAAAAGAGTAAAATCATTTTTACATATCGGATTGCACCGAATACATATTTATTCATTACGATGAGCGAATAAATCAAATTTTACTGTTACAAATATACCAATCAACATAAGTAATCCCATCCCTGTTATCATAATCACTGTATTTCTTAAATCAATACCGGTAGCCTTAATGATAAGACCATTGCTTTCACTCGTACCATTTACATCCGTAGAAGTATTATTGTTTTGTCCTCCGGTCAGGATATTACCAATGGTATCTTGAGGCGTAGGCGAATTCTGATTATTATTCGTGTTCTGGTTGTTGTTCGTGTTCTGGTTATTGTTCGTGTTCTGGTTGTTATTTGAATTATTTGTACTCTGGTTGTTATTTGTCTTAGGTGTTGGTGTATTTTCTGTACCATCTTTATCATCATCCACACTTATATCATTTCCAACCCCGGGTGACTTCGTCTGATCCGTAATCGGAATCAGATATCCTTCTTTGATTCCCTCTTCCACATTAGAAAAGGACATCTGAAGAATCTCTTTTTCCTGTTCTTCATTCAGATCAATATCGTCGGAGGAAAGATAACTAATCAGCTGATTAATATAACTATCATCCACCTGATATTGCTTCCCATTGTATACATAGATTTGTTTTGCAGCTGAGATTACCTGCATCTCATAGCTGTTCAACGAACCTGCGTATACAATGGAGACTGGGGTGAGGATAATCAGTAAAATTGCAAGACCTAGCATTACTTTCTTCACAAGTACCCTCCTTAAACCACATTGTTACTTTGCTTAATACATCCCATCAATACTTAATCACTAGAAGGCCGGAGCAAATATCAGTCCCTCCGGTGTTCCGGTTATTGTTAAACTCTTCTCATTCTTATCCTTGCTTATATTAAAGGTCAATCCGCCTCCATTACTCTTAACCGTTACTGAATGATCCGTATTCACTGTCACGGTATAGGATTTGCCATTCAGCTGCCCACCACTAAAAGATACCGTCTTCGTCATGCTTCCTGCCTTACCGGTAACCTTTACCGTCTGACCGTTATAAGTCTTCGAGGTATTTGTCGTATTCTTCCATACCGTCAGATACAGGGATTCTCCATCAATAAAATGAGCCAGTTGATCGATGATGTCTTTATTAATTGCATAAGTGCTCTTACCATAAGTGATGTTAATTGATTTCATCTGTTTATAGGATTTCTCAAGGGTATAGGTGGAACCCACGAGAATGGTAAATGTAAACTGGGATAATCTTGTTGCTTCCCCGCTTACAATCAATGTTCTATCATCAGAACCTTTGCTAAAGGTAAATGCTGCACCAGTCAAATTGCTTAATATCTTCACTGATCCATCCGTATTCATGGTAATGGTAAATATCTTACCGTCAAATTGACCACCGGTAAAAGATACTGTCTTCGTTGAACTTCCCTCCGTGCCATAGATGCGGAAGCTCTGCCCATCATAGGTCATCGAAGTATCCTTGGTGTCTTTCCAGAAGGATACAAACGATGGATCTTTCTCAAGCATATGCGTTAACAACGTCAAAGCGGAGGAGCTAATCATATATGCTTTCCCCAGATAGGACACATTTATTGCAGTAATATCGGTAATCGGACAATCTAATTGGAATATCTTCTTCATGGTGCCGGGAGGGGTATCACCGGGGTCATTACCATCACCAGGTTTAATTATAATTACTTTTACATTGCCGCCGGTGCCAACCGTAACCTTTACGATAGAATTACTGGTAACTTGCGGAACAACAGAATCCGATAATGCCCAAATGCTGGAGCTCTCTGCTCCAGGCAATAAGACCAGCTTGATCTTCTTCGTACAATCCAGATTTAACGGTACCGATGAGGTTACATTAATATTCGCTACATTTGCTTTAATCGGTACCTTTGATTTGGATTCACCGCTCACACTTAAGTTATTCCCTCTCACTAAAACCAAATCCTGTATTATGCCATTGTTTACCACTCTTGCTGTGGCATTACTTGCATTGAGCGTAATCTTAACCTTGGAATCCTCACCAACAACCACGCGTGAGTCTGATGCATAGACATTTAGTTTGTTACCTGCTGCGTTCTCAAACCAGGTGTTGGCGGCAATCTTATTTAGATCAATAGAGGAAAACTTTCCGTAGTTCACTACTTCTGCCTTAGGCGCATTCACCACCAGTTTTGTATTTGTAAAACTACCAATCGGTATATAGAAATTCAGTAGCTTCGTCGTCTGGATGGTAATCTTATTCACTCCACTTCCTAATAGTGAATTCAGAGCAGATTGATTAGTTACTGTTCCGTTCTTATCTACTACCTTTACCGTCATCGTACTCTTCACACCACTCAAAGTCTTGCCGGTGATTGTTGAGGTTCCAGCTTTTAATGCAACCAGCTTTCCTGACGAATCAACTTTTATTATAGATGTCTTACTGCTAACCCATGATACCTTATCATTTGAGGATTTTGGAATCAGACTCTTCGCCGTTGTATAGCTCTGTCCCACATTCAAGGCACTGACCTTATTCGTAATCCTTAAGCCCATAGCCGGCATAATTACATTAACCTTACAGGTTAATTTGTATGTCTTGTGCGGCGCTTTCATCGTACAGTATATATATACATTCCCCTTCTTATTGCCTGTCACCTTACCTTGTTTATTCACCGATGCAATCTTCTTGTTACCGGATGACCAGGTATAAGTGGACTTAGCAATCTTATTCGTCACCTTCAGTTGATAGCTGCTACCAATCAAAATATCTTTCGATGACTTAGACAGAGACGGAGTTGATGCCGCTTGCGATATAGATACCGGTATCACGATTGCTAAAAATAAAAACAATGCACTCACCAGTGTTCGAATAGCCCAAGTTTTACCCTTGTGTATGCTGTGAATCCTCATGACGAACCTCCCCTTTTATCTATTATGACTAGGCATGCTGCTTAGTGCCAGAACCCTAATCGTTCCCAATCTGAACATAAATTACAATCATAATAATGTTAATATTTGGAAGTGTCAAGGATATGTGGTCGTACTATTCCTACATAGATGTGCATATTACAAGCAAAAATCAACAAAAAAAAGCAAATCTTCAGTGATTCACTAAGATTTGCTCGTGTAAAAAATAGTACATATGGACTAGAATAAATCCCAACATCGTTCCGATCACGTTAGTAATGACATCATCGGTTTGACAATAGCCCCTTCCGGTAATCAATTGACTGAGTTCAATAAGCACACTTATAAGTAGTCCTGCCTTAAAACATCGATACGCTGAACGGAATCTCTTCCACAGGAGAGGGAGTAAGATTCCAAGAGGGATGAAAAGGAGGATGTTCTCGATGGGGAAAACATTTAACCTCCAATTGGAGGAAAGAGTACTAAAGGGCATTAAATCAAGCTGATTTCTCGATCCCGATTCTCTCGATAAAAAAGTAATACACAAAACAATGAAACTATAATTATAAAAGATGTAGGCTAATAATATTCGCCATTGATAGGATTGAATGTAGTCATGCATCTTGATTTTTAAGATAAACCGATTAAAAAGTAGCGTGAACCCAATAAGAAATAGACCGGTAGTCATTGCATATGGTAAGTATCCCATTAGGTTGTATAATATATCATATATTATATTATTAATCATATGCAACTTTTCTACCCTCTACTTCCCTAGTTATGAAAAAACTATTATACCTGTTAATGCTCAGACACTTTGTAAATGCATCGCTAAATTGACTTCTGCTCAATTCTTTTAATAGTCCCAAGTACAGTTCTAATAAGCTTTTGTAACGATATACCTTTTGATGCTTTCAACAATTTCTTCATATTATATCGTGGTGCACTTTTCCCACAAATCTTTAACCCTAGTATTTTTCCAAACATCGTAGTTTGCATATTATAATGGTTTGGTTGAACTTTTCCCAAATCGCTCATGTTGTTATAGGCTTTAATAAAGATATATCCTGCATTATGAGCCTCTTGTAGCAATTCATTTCCACTCTTTGTTCTGGCGAAGATTATATTCTTCCCTTTCTGTTCTGAAAACAGAGGTCTCTTTTCACTATCGAGGCTCCATAAATCCCCACATGAAATATCTGAAAAATCACCTATACCGTTAATACAGAACTTACACATTTTTCTAATATCTCGACCTAATACTTTATCCCAAGATTCAATATACGGCATAGTATGTATGTGATTATCTATTAATTGTATAGTAATGAAACCTGGCCAACCATTTCCTCTATATCTAATATCTTTAACCTCAACAGGATTTACATTTAATGTTTCAGCGAGTTTCTTACTTGCCTTAACACTGGAAGCTCCAGCGCAAAAGAACGTAAGTCTATACTTTATACATTGTTTCAATTCAGGATAAACGTTAACATAATTTGTTATTGCTTCTATATCACAGGGTTTACCTACAACGGCATATTTTTTCCCTACTTCAATCTTATTCAAAAAATCCTTATATGTTAATCCTGTAATGTATCGTGAAGCACAACATTTAACAACATCTTCTTTATTCTCATTACAATAAAGTTTTAATGAAAATGGATTACTTTCTGTCTGCCCAATCTGCAGTATAGCATCACATTTTTTCGCTTCTATTAAATATATACACAATGATGTAATTACCCCTCCGGAAGCAGCCTTATAACGTACATCTTCATCATATGACCAACCCGAGTAAACTTCTTTATATTTTCCCCATATACCGGAATATTCATGAGTATTATAGTTGATGCTATTAACGGGGCAAACCTTCTTACAAAAGCTAATTTGTTTTTTATCCACTAATGTAGGAAACTCAAAACCATTCTCCTCGTGGAAAGCAACATTCACTGCACTCCCGCAAAGGCCACAACCTGAACAATAGTCATGAAAATACTTTTCAAGTCGCATGCTCAATTCTCCTATCTTTCTTTTTTTCCAAATGTGTTATATAATAAATATCTTTATTTAATGTATTCAATTTAGAATCAATATACGATTTTGTTTCCCTTGTTGCTCCTTGTAACTTCTCCTTATCTTTTATCCACATTAAAGTTCTTTCAATTGCTTCTTCTGTACTAAGCTTCCTACCTTCTATTACATATGGATAGTTTAAGCTTCCGAATAAGCCCTCGAATTTTTTACTATATGAAAAAGGAATTGTTGCTACCCCCGACGACAAAGCAGCAATAGTCGAATGCATTCTCGCTCCAATAAAAACATCCATATTTGATATATAGCTTTTAGCTTCAATTGGATTTTCAAAAGCCGGAGCAGTAATTAATCTATTATCAGAAATTCTTTGATTAACATCATTAATAGCTCTCATATCGTTCTCAGAGGCATTATATTCTTTATCATCTATTACATGCGGGATTAAGTGTACTTCATAATCCGAATCATTCATTAGTTTGTTAACCAAGCTAAATATATATCTAGAATAATCTACATACATATTAAATTTATTTTCTTTTATATACTTACTATCCCATAGCAATGAAGAAACATTAATACCAACCCTTATCCTATTACTATGCAAATTATATTGAGTTGATTTATAAGGTAAAGCGAATGCCATATCAGTTAATGAAACTACTTTATCATTACATTTATTGTTTACTTCATTTGCAGAATCTGCATCCCTTGAATACGCAAAATCTGATCTATTAATAATCATTAATGCCCATTTTTTTAAAATTAAATTGTTATAAGGCCCGTAAGTCTGTGGGAGCAACACAAAGGGTGTCTTTGACCATATAGCGATACTTTTCGCTATGTTCGTAATAAAATTCCACTTAACACCGTAAATATCTGAAAATCCATCCCCATAAGTTACATCGAAAATGCAATCTAATTCATCGAATTCTTTCTTCATTTTGAACCAATATAACGAATTTTTTAACCGTGGTCGGCATTTAATAAATTTTACGTTGGTATATAGACTTGGGAAACTACCAAATTCACTGTAAGAGTAGTTATATATTTCTAACTTCTCTGCTTTGTCACAACAATTTAGTAGTATATTAACAAATGAATATGTTAATGCCTCACATCCCTTATTTGGACTAGAAAAATCAAATCCCATCAATCCAATCTTCATACTTATTCACATCCTTTCTATATCTTTTAGAGTATATAATCTATTTATTATTCCATCTCGTATATTTAATATTTAGTAAATTATTGAAACTGTTATATCTAATATTAGCTCTTAGAATTCTGCAAAAAAGCAACTAATTTATTCTTATTACCTAAACCCAAAATTAATATATACAGTATACATATTATCCATCGGAGCCATGCAAAGTCAGTAAATAAATAGAACACTATCACTGCTATGACTATATGGATTATAGGCATGAGGAATGTAACCATTGGGAATAGCTCTTCTTCCAACTTATAAGCACATCTTGCATGCAAAACAAAAGAAATCAAATAAGAAACCAAGGTGGTGTACGCCGCTGCTTCATATCCAAATATGGGTATAAAAATAAAGTTTAAAACTATATTAGTAATTGCCGCAACAATCGTGTTTAAAGTAATATTTACAGTCTTTCTATAAAAATGCTCAACATTTACGTATAACGTATACAAAAAGATTATAAAATTTGATAATACTAAAGGCGGTATTATGCTTATTCCTTCCCAATAACGTTGATCTGCAAGAACATGTACCATTTCAGGACCAATTAAAATTAGAGATATCAACGCTACCGTTATCAATGTTACGTAATCCTTTACAAGATCGTTAATGTCATCAATTTCATATAACTTTAACTTTTCAGTAAACCATGGTATCCATATACCATCCAGCGCAGTTGTTATAACTGTTGATAGCATACTTAAATTATAAATCAAGCTATATATCCCCGTTTGCGAGGCATTCGCCAAATATGTAATCATTATCCTATCCGCCTGAGATAGTATGTTCAAAGATATGCCGTGTAAAATTAGTGGTGTAGAAATACTCAAAGTAAACATTAAACAATACTTATCAAATAAACAGTGACTTTTTCTATATATTAGAATAATAATAAATATTCCAAATGCAATAGTGATAACAGCAGTAGGAATAACTCTACCAAGATACAAATTTGTTTTTAGAATATATACTATAGCGATAACAGATACTACCGTGGATATAAGGTTCGGTAAAATCATCAACGCGGTTCTAAACTTGTACTTAAGCTGCATCATTAAATACATTGAATAGTCTTCAATCAACGCACTCGCAACCCCTTGCACTAAACATAGAACAATGAGCGCAATGCTCAAATTTACATTTATTAATGTTGAAAACGCCACAACAATTGTACCTATGAAAGCTCCTACCAATAAGGTATATGTACACACAACTGACATGATATCATCTATCTCGCTTTTAAAATCTATAAACGATGCACGTATGCCCATGTGTAATGCGAAACCCATGACCATAGATAATATTCCTATCCATGAACTATATGTTGTCACCACTCCATAATCATATGTCTCTAATAATCTGCTAAATATTGGAACAGTTAAAAATGAAATTCCTTTATTAAACAAACTTCCTATCAAATACAAACTGCTTGCTTTTCTGTAATCTGTCTTTGGCATATTTATTCCCTTTCGATACAGTGCGAATTCTAATAGATAACTTCTCACTCTTACATCCAGCTTCAAAGTTAAATATCTCTTGACTTCAGTGCACTTCTGAAGAATCCATACTCTACTTTCTTTTGATTACACTTAAGAGCAATTAGCAATCTTTGTACCAATTTTGTTATATGCAATAAGCAACGAAGTTATAATTATATACATTCTTGACATATCTGTTTCCTGCACGCCTAATTCAAGTAAATAATATATTATCAATAAAATAAAAATAACTCCGTTAAACGACATTCTGTTTTCAGAAAGTCTACACGAATATTTTTTTTCATTACGTATACAATATACCAATGTTGATACATACATCAAAAGTAACAACACAACACCAACTATTCCAAAATTAAATAAAGTATATAAATAATTATTTTCTATTGAAGTTTTAGTCTGCCATTCATGTACTTTATATGCAAATTGAGCTGTTGCTCCATTCCCAAAAAGCCACTTTCCTGTCATTGTGGAAAACACCCATCCCCACAATTCAAATCTATTTCCTACTCCAACTTCCTGAACAGACGATTTAGTTTGTCCCTCAAAAAGTCCGAATATGGTCTGAACCAAGTCATTTATCATAGGAATTTTAAACCCAATAGAATTACAAATGTTTACTCCAAAGAAAATTACAATTATACTGATTATTCCATAATTAAAAAATTTCTTTTTAGAATTTTTATATACTAGCAAAATCTGAAGTAATATACATGCTATAATTGGTGTTCTTGAAACACTGAATAGAATGTTAATTATCGTAATCACATAAGCAATATGCAAATAATTTCTTTTCTTTCTACCTACTCCGGTATAAATCCTATAATAAATTAAAGCTAAGACAAATACTTGATACATACCGTATCCAATAGGCTGTCCGAAGGTGGTCATAATTCTTAAAAGCCCATATCTGATTTGAGATAAAAAAATATCTTCACTACCTGCAAACTTCTGAAAGATGTTTACTCTAGTTATTTGCTCTATTATTCCTATAACACCAATTAGAAAACCAGCATGTATTAACACGTCAATAGCTTTCATGAACCTTGTTTTATTATTAATATATCCTATGATAAAATACGGCACGACTAAAAATAATAAGCCGTGTGCTACTCCCTTTGTGATTCCAGCATCTTTAAAAAATATAAATGTAACTATAAATTGATAAATCCAAAAAAATATTATTTGATTATCACCATGAATTTTTGGTATAGTACGAAATAAAATCATGCCCACCACAAAGCATAAAATGGTAAAATTGACCGTATTTATTCCTGCCCCAATATATATATATTGAGGTAATATTGGGAGTAAAAATAGTAATGCGTATATTAACCACTCTTTTTGTGTGATATATCTACTTTGATTCATTGAACTTTCTTCCATTTCTAGTCATATTATTATTTCTTTCGTCCGTATATACTCACTATACATAGTGTATGAAACACTTATTTAAAAGCATCTATAGCATTTAAACAAAACATCCTTAATTTCTAGCTTTTACATTCAAGAACTTCTCTTAAAGTATTTATAAAGGCCTTCCCATATCGTAGATCAGGTTCCATATAAGCACCTTCTCCCCACTCATTCCAGGAATTAAGAAAAATCAATCTATGTTCTGGATTCTTTCCTTCAACGCATTTTATGGCCTGATCTGATGCAGCTCTAAATGAATCAGGATTTGTTCCATAATAAACAATAGTTTTTTTTCCTGCTCTGGGTGTCCGATCCCATCCAGCTAATAATTGTGGATATATATTTTCATTCTTATCCGCTTCTGTATAGTAATATTTCATTACCTTTTTATAGTTATATTTTTCTACAAAAACTCCCGGTAGATAACGTCTGGTTACTGAATAAAATATTTTATGTATAAGTCCTCCAGCCTTTAACTCAGCATATTTCTGGTTTATTGAGTACAATCCATTCAATCCCATATTCAAATACTTATCAAATTTCATTGTGATGTGTTCTTCTAAGTCTGAAAATGTACTCTGATCAAGTGAATGAGCCATACCAACAAAGTGAAATCCACTTAATCCATTATCGAATGCTAGTTTGTTCCACAACTCAATAAACGCCTTAATATTCGGCAATTTTTCTATATCGAATATCACAAAAAGTAATTTACCGTCTACAGTGATATAGCGTTTATCTTTAAAAGCAGGTAATAGACGGTTAAAATGCTTGATATGGTCTCCCTCACCTGGATATTCCTGCTTAAAAATATTAATGTCTTTACTAAACCCTCTCCTCTTTTCCCAAGTTTTAGTAGTCCAATCGTGATTAGCCCACCCTAAGCAAATTGGAAAATCAGGTTTTCCGCTTTGTACGATTCGATCAAACGGCATTTCTAACACTTCTTCACCATGCCCAAACCAATAATGCCAATAGCAAAACCCTTCAATACCAGCTTCTTTAGCCATTTCAGCTTGTGACATTTGAACTTCTGGTAAACGTAAATCATAAAATCCTAAATCTGCTGGAATTCGTGGTTGATAATGACCTCGAAATAATGGTCTAGCCTTTGCAACATTAGTCCATTCTGTAAATCCTTTTCCCCAATATTTATCATTTTCGGGAATAGGGTGGAATTGTGGCAGATAAAACGCTATAACCCTTGCTCTCAAATTACTCACTATACATAATCCTCACTTATCATAATTAATTTTACTCAACATACTACTCATTGCATTTCTTTGTTCCTCTAACATAATTATGTTGTCCCAACTTTTTTCTAGCCCATTCATCTGTGTTTGCTATAAACTTAGCCGGATTACCTGCATAAATACTATTTGCAGGAATTGCTCCTGATACAACACTTCCTGCACCAATAATACAATTGTCACCAATTGTTGTTCCTGGCAAAATGAAACTTCTTGCACCGATAAAGCAATTACATCCTATATGTATATCTTTTAGAAATTGCATTTCATAATCAGATTCCGTTTCACCAATTGCAACCAATCCACACTCAATAGAAAAATCGTGTGTTAACAATACACTTTGTTTAGCAATTACAGTATTCTCTCCAATGTGAATCAAATTAGGTTCAGATAGATCAAAATCAACATCATAGTTTATGTATTTAGGTTTTCCCTCAAAAATCACACCACAATCCCTAAAATAACGATATGAAATATTACGGTATCTTTCATTACTAATTAACTTCCAAAATCGAAGCCTCTTACCCTGAAGATAAAGTTTAATACGTTTTATTTTATTCATCAGCTTTCCTCACTTCATAATTGATTTATATATATTTTCCATCTGCCTATTAGATGTCTTCACATCAAATTTTTGAGCTATTTCATAACATTTTTGCCTCATTTTTTCCCTGATTTCTGGCCTAGCTAAAGTCTCAATGGATAATGCATATTTTTTTTCATCATATGGTTCACACAAGAACCCATTCTCACCATCAATTATATAATCACAGATTCCCTGAACTCTTGTCCCAACAAGAGGTACCTCCGCACAAAGTGACTGAATTCCGGCCAACCCTAATCCTTCTCTGATTGAAGGTATAGCACCAATATCTGAGCAATGCATAATTTTAGCTATGTCATTCCTATGACCTAATAGATGCAGTTCTACCCCTTGTTCATTGGCAATTCTTTTAAGATCAGTAGAAATCTTAGAAGAACCTACTTCTCTCCCACATATAACATAAACATAATCCTCTTTATTTTTAATAATTCCCAATGCTTTTACAATAATTTGATGATTTTTTCTTTCTGACAATTCACCAACGCTAAGAACCATGATCTTATTATTAGGGATACCCAATATTGACTTATATGATTCTTTATCTACTATAGTGTTATGATAATATTCAGTATCTACACCTACACCGTTAATAAGTTGTACGTTCTTGCATGAAAGTCTTTTTGCACTTTCATAATCTTCACGGTTGATTGTAATAATAGCATCTGTAAAAATAGATGCTATTTTTTCAATTAAAAAATACGTAATCCATTGTTTTTTTGATGAAAGATGTGTAAATGAAAATCCATGCGTCGTATATATTACTTTTATCTTTTTATTCCTGCATCTTGCAGTAGCTAATCTAGTAACAAAACCAGCAATTGGAGTATGGCAGTGCACTAAATCAAATTCTTCCTTTTTAATAATAGTTTTAATATCATTAAACCCTTTAAAGTTTTCTTTTGATAAAGGGTTCTTACTTGAAAAATTTATCTGATAAAAAGGAATTCCTTTATTTTTTAAAATACTAATATTATCCTCATCATCAATTGCTTTTGCATTAGCAGCAAAATGAACTTCATACCCCATCTCTTTCAAAATATGTATATCATTCCAAAGAAAACCAACAAAACCAATCAAATTTGTAACTATCAGCGCCTTCTTCATATTTAATCCCTTACTTCAACTGAATGGCCATATCAGCCTCAATCGTCTTCTTTTCACTTTGTTTGTTTATCTTAGCCATGGAAAATTCACTTAATCCATTCTTAGCCACCCCGCACCTATCACAAGTACTCCACTTGTCCAAATCCTCTTTACTCACTTTCCCATCTCGGTAGTCCCTCACAGCCTTAATCTCATACATACTATACTTTTTCTTCTTCCAGAAAAGTAAGAATTTATGCTTTACAACCCACCAGACCGGTTTCCAGATATATTTATGCATAGCCGGTGATACCGAACCAATCATCCAACAGTTTCTGTCGCATCCCCTGACCTTTGTTCTTACTACTTCTGCCTCTGGACTATTCCATAAATCATCCCATAATTGTTGATTTAAATTGCCCATGACCTCTTTATCCTTCGTTCCATTACACGGCATGACATCTCCATACGGATCGATAAAAAATGTATCAAAACTCATATCACATGGAAGTAAGCGCTTCTGACTATAGATATAATTAATCAAACCATGATTAAAATAAGCTCTAAACCATTTCTTAGGGCTATTCGATTTTAATAACTCATTTACAACATCTTCAAAGTTCTGACCAACCATAGGTCGATCATGAATGATGTTTTTAGCCTCAACAAAGTAAAAGCTATTATGTAAGGATGCTGTAGCAAATTCCATTCCTAGCATATCTGATAGTTGATACAGCGGAACCAGATCGGGTGCATTTTTGTCTTGCACCGTCATCCCAAAGCCAACATCCTTCATACCCATCTCTACTAATTTTTTTAACGTTGTATATCCACGATTAAAACCATCCTGAAGACCACGGATTTCATTATTTGTATCTTCCAAGCCTTCTATTGAGATACGAATGCCTACATTGGGGAATTCCTTGCACAGATCAATAATGCGATCTGTAAAGAAACCATTTGTCGATATAACAATGCGTTCACTTTTTTTATATAGTTCTCGAACAATATCCTTTAAATCAGTTCGGATGAATGGTTCACCACCGGTGATATTTGTGAAATACATCATCGGTAATTTTTTTATAGTTTCAACTGTGATTTCCTCTTCCGGTCTAGATGGTGCCTTATACCGATTACACATTGTACATCGCGCATTGCAACGATATGTAACTATTACTGTCCCATTTAGTTTTTTACTCGCCATACTACCTTTCTCCTTATATAACGTTCATTTTCCCTTATATCAAAACCTGCTAACAACCCATCAACTCTGGTATAACTTAACTAACTTATCTGTATACTCCGCCGTTGTATCAAAATGAATCCTCTTACAGCTTTGCGTGAATTCATGTATCAGGTCATAATCTTCCCACAATTTCTTAATCTTATATTTCAATTCTTCTTTGTTCCCACTCTCAAACAACTCACCGGTCTTCCCTTCCTGTATCAGCTCCGGAATCCCTCCAATCTTTGCCCCTAACACCGGGGTTCCGTACATTTGGGATTCCATCACTGAAAACGGCCCATTTTCATACCATTCTGACGGATAAATGGTAAATCTCGCTTCACGAATTAGTATTTCAAGAGCCTCCCCTTTCTGGAATCCCACATTTTTTATATTTGCTGCTCCTGCTAATTTCTCTTCTAGCTGACCAGTTCCTGCAAAGATAAAACTTATATTCGGTAGTTCCTTACATACTTCAATTAATGTTCCAATCCCCTTTTCTTCCGAAAACCGTCCAAAGTAAAGAATGTAATCCTTCTTCTGTACATCCTTCCATTCAACCTTATCAATGAAGTTGTGCAAAGCCACCGTCTTCTTTGCAAACAGAGGATTACTGTCCATTTTCTTCTTCATGAATTCGGAGCAGCAGATCATGGTATCGATATACTTATATACACCATTTACTCTCCAGAAGGCTGCCTCCATCGTGCCAATCACACTCTTAGAGGTAGACCCATGAATACATTTTCCCCTTGTACAGTTTAGGAAATGACCACCTATACATTTCTCACAATTCTTCCGAACAACCGGATTATTCATCATATGGTTCGGGCATATAAGTTGGTAATCATGAGCAGTAAATACAATACGGCACTTATGTCCAATTTGCTTTCTCCACTTTCTAATCTCGAGAATCACACTTGGTGTAAGCTGATAATTAAAGTTATTAAGATGCACTACGTCCGGCTGAAAATCATCTAGAACCAACCGAATTTTTTTCCGTGCTTCAGAAGAATAAATTGTCTTGATTGGATAGGTAAGTTTCGTAAGCTTATTCCCTCCATGAAAATCCATATCCGTGGTATAAGCGTTAACTGCATTTCCCACACAGCGACCTTCATGCTCCATACCAAAATACTGAACCTCGTGTCCTTGAGCTTCCAGGTATTCTCCCAATTTGAAAATGTATGTTTCCGATCCCCCATTTGGATAAAGGAATTTGTTAACCATTAATATTTTCACTCTTTGCACCCCTACCTATCATATTAACAACGTAATCTATATTAAAATTTCTCGTTAGTTTTCTTGTTTATATTGCATATTACTTAGTAAATTAATTGAATCCCCAATGTACAATGCTAATGTTTTATCAATAACAGATTCCCATTTATATTTTTGACATATGAAGTCAGCTGCTTCCTGCTTCTTATTTGATACGATTGTTGGATTATCACAGAGCATCTGTAGTTTCTCCGTGATATCTGGTACATCACTTTTTTTAAATACTACTGCCTTGTCTTCCACGACATCGGTACACTCCGATATACTTGAAACCAAGCAACAATTTCCATAACTCATTGCTTCTAGTAAGCTTAATGGCATACCCTCTAAATCTGATGGTAAGCAATACAGATAGGCATTGCTATATAATTCCTCCAGTATCTGTCCTTGTATGAATCCGGTAAATATTATTCTGTTATCACCACCGGCTAAGTTTTTTAATTCCTTTAGGAATCCGTTCGTATCACTGCTGCCTCCGGCAATCACTAACTTCTTATCCGTACTAACCTTTCGGAATGCTTGTATTAAATACCGAATGCCTTTTTCAGGAACTAAACGTCCAAGATATAGGATATAATCATCCTTCACTAACCCAAACAATCTGGTGATTTCATCTGCCTCTTTATTACTAACCTCATTTACTCCATTTGGTATTAAATATGTATGGCGGCCATAGGTCTTTTCGAAGTATTGTTGTACTTCCTTACTCAGTACGATTATTTCATCTGCAAACTTTGCCGCGACCTTTTCTCCGAACTTTATATATTTTGAAGCAAATCCACTTTTCCATTTTTCACGATTCCAGTCCAGTCCATGGATCGTTGCGATGCATTTCTTTCCGAACAGGTGAGGAAGCCACATCATTGCACATGTCCCTTCAGCATGAAAATGTACGATATCATATTTTCCGATTGCTGTTCTCATTGCAGCCACTGCAGAAGATGTCATAGCAGCTAACCCTTTTTTATTAATTGTTGTCACATATTTTAATACAACACCCTTATACTTCTCCGATTTGCATTTTGTGAAATTATCATAATCCTTACCAGATACATGATGTCCTTTGCGATTGTAACAAACCACTTGATAACCTCTCTCAACCATTCGAGTCGATAGCTCCTCAACGACGATTTCAATCCCGCCCTCTCGTGATGGAATACGTTTATGCCCTAACATAGCAATCTTTAAATGCTTATCGTCGAATCCCCCGTTATGAACTTTTGTCATCCTTTCATCCCTTTTCTTATCATCATAATTATTAGGCTCATAATCATTTCACAAATCAAATTCCAATAGTTATCCGGTATACCCAGCTTTTAACTCTCGGATTTGTTTTGTACTATCATTCGTAGCGCCTTATTTTCATTATCATCATAAGTACCAAAGAGACGGATCAACCTACAAGCGAACAATCAGTGAACGATTCGTGATCATCCACTGATTGTTCGGAAACATATATAGTTAAGTCCTACATCATCAGTTGTAATTTGTTTACCTTTTTATGGATGTTTAATTTACTTATTTTTACTTTTCCTTATTATAGTTATTCGCTTATAAATATACAAGAATTTTCATTTGTCATAATATTACAAATTAACTCAGACATGTAATATTATGCGTACGATGTTTTTCTCGCTATCATTGAATCGATAAAGAATCACAAAACCCCCTATTTATATGCCTTCAGAAATCTTTATAGTACGTTATGCCCACTTTTAATCCATTGATATCGTACAGGTTTCCTTATATATGTCTCTAATACGGCAATAATAATTTACATAATATTTAAATAGAAGATAGAAAAAACACTGGTTTTGCGATACTTTTCGGGTTAACTTACATAACAAAAAACCTCAAGGCTAATATCACCTTGAGGTTTTTTGTTCACTATATCCAATCTCTACCCTTTCAGATTGATTGTATAAATCTTTACACCTTTCGTTGTATTGATACTCCAACTGACTTTATTTTGGGTCGTAACCAAAGGTATCTTATAAGAGGATAAACGCAACTTTCCGATTGATGTAGGGGCTTTGATTACCGATCCCATAGGATCTAATATAGCATAATATGTATTCTCATATCCCTTCGCATTATATTTCTCCCAAAGGACAACATATGCTTTCCCCTGCATACTAACAATCTTGACATTATCAGCATTGATTCTACTTCCTTTATAATTGGTCAGCCAAATCACTTTTTCATCTTTTGTGGTACTCGTCAAGAATTTTCTTCCGATTATGATATCATCCTTACCGGTTGCTTTCCTTGTCGTTCCCTTTATTGAAGAAGATTCTTTTCCATTAAATTCTTTGCCCATTACTCTAACAAAGACGTTTCTGCTTTCCCCTGATACATAAGAGCTCCTAGAAAGTGTCTTTTCGGAGGAAGCTGCTAAGGCAAATGTAGAATTCAATTCCGCTACACCTCCTAGTTCTGCAAAAGTCTCATTATATCCAAAAGCCCAATCAGAGCCTTCTCGAAAATGAAATGGCACGATTTTTGTCTCAGCTCCGCTTGTTGTTATCTTAGTGATTTTATATCCTCTAGGGGCTGCGTCACATTTTTCAGTAAACAAGAACCCTTGAGATACAGGGGTTACGATCTGTTCAAACGAGTGACTGGAGTATAAATAATTATTGAACGCTACACTTAGGTTACTGGATTTTAATATAATCGCCGCTGAGGATTGGTGATTGATTCCATCCCTTGCCACGAACATTTCCCGGCCGAACATGACTGCAACCAATCCTTTATGATAGGCAAGTGATGCACTTGAAAAACTGAAGGGATCTTTTGTTTTGTCTAATAGGCCAGTTTGATTCGCTTTAAACGCTTTTTTTAGAATCTGCTTCCCACTTTGGTTATATTTTACGACAAATATATTTTCTTTGTTTTTCTCACTCTCTTCTACGCGCTTACCATAGAGAACATAGAAGTAACCCTTATCATCAGCCGTGATGGCCCCAAAACCGCCATAACTTTTATTCATATTGATTGTTATTGTCTTCTCAATTTTATTGGAACTATTAAAAATAGATATATTGATTTTACTTGAATTTACCAGTGTAGCCACATTCAGCTTCTTTTTATAATCGACAAAGTCTGTAGTACTGTCTACCTCACCATAGGTACTCGTAGTAAAATAGCTCTGAACATTTGCAAACATCATTTTTGTCTTAAACTTTGATTCCGAGGACACGGAGGATTTGATCATCATGCCAGAATTTCTCTTGATCTTAAAATGTAAAGTTAAGCTATCCTTATACCTGTCTTTACCCGTTATGACCACAGAACCTGTTCCTATGAATGTATTATTCTTATACACCACTGTATAATCTTTATTCAACTTAAGAACATTTTTACCGTCTGATATCTTTACTACCGGAGTTTTTGCTTTTCCATTATACACATATGATATGGAAGACAGTCTAGCTGATAATTTGGTAACTGATTTAGAATCCATATCTACATAATAGAACCCATTACTTTTTGCATACTGTTCTGCAAGGGAATTTCGTTTACCCACCAAAGTAAATCCAGTAATTTTTCTCTGACTTTGATAATTAAGGTAATATCCGAATGCTTCTTTTCCGATGTAGGTAACACTTGCAGGTGTCGTAATCTTTTTTAGCAGTGGATTGTTATAAAATGCCCTTCTTCCAATCCTTTGAATGGAACTGCCAAGAGTTGCCGATTTGATCTGGTTATTTGCAAATGCTTCATCCCCGACTACTTTCACTGTGTTCGGCAACGCAACCCCGGTTATAACGTTATAATAAAAGGCTTTTTCTCCTATCGTTTGAAGTGAACTTCCTAATGTTAAGGTCTTGATCAGATTCCATGAAAAAGCTTCCGCTCCAACTTCTTTCACTGTATTTGGCAATGTTAGCGAAGTTAATGAATTGTATTGAAAGGCTTCCTTTCCAATATATATAATACTATTTGGTATATTTACTTTCGTTAAATTATGAAAATAGAGGGCACTATCCGCCACCCCTACTGTTCCTGCTTTTATTGATAACACGGTAGAGGCTCCTGTATAATCAACTACCCATTTATCTATGTATTTCAATCCTGACGGCTGTTTCTCTATAATTGGATTACTCGCAAAGGCACCCATTCCAATATATTTTACGCTACTTGGAATCCTTACTTGTGATAGATTTCTATATTCAAAAGTATAAGCTGCTATCCCTAATGTTCCATCTTTTAAGGAGATACTATTCCCTACTCCGGTATAATCCACAGCCCACTTGTCTACATAGATAATTCCTGCTGGTTGGTTCTGCGTAATAGGATTATCTACAAATGCTCGGTTTCCTATGCTCTTTACGCTGCTTGGGATGATAACACTCTGAAGGTTCCTATTGCCAAATGCACTCGGTCCGATACTTGTTACATTCTTCCCCAAGATCATGGATGGAATTACGATGTTCGTCTTTGTTCCGGAATACCCTATAATTTGGACGGTTCCATTATCTAACTCTGAATACACGAAACCGGAGCCATCTGTTGCAGCCAATGATTCTGTCTTATTTGGTAAAACAAATAGCAGAAATAGTATTACCATTACACTAAGTATTCTTTTTTTCATTTGATTTCCTTTCGCCTTACCTTCTGGTGTCTTATTATAGTAGATTATCTGAGTCAATAATAAAGCATGTTACATACGCCAATATAACATATGCAAATTTTAGCATGTTTGTATATATACAGCAATATTGGATATAACAAAGTTCCATGAAATATTTGGTATATACGAATTTATCTCGTTAAGAAAACAGGATTAACATCTAATAAATATTATTATTTTAAAGCCCGCGCATATACAATAACGGGTAATTCCATTATATCCAAAACCCAACCCAAGCACTCACAAAAATACAATCAGAATAAGGCAGCAGGTAGGGTGCCATCCTATCTGCTGCCTTGTTCCAATTCTAATATAGATACTCAATTTCTACCTTACTTTTTTATCTTCACTGAGACTATCGGAGAAAAACCACTATATAATTTTTCTTTCCCTGATAGTCGATAAGCGATCACTTTAAAATAGTACTTTTTACCGGGATCAAGCCCTTTCTTTGTATAATTGGTAGGCGAATATACGGTTGCTACTTTTGTATACTTTCCCTGTGATGAAGTAGACATATATACCTCATACCCTGTTGCCCCTGTGACTTTATTCCAGCTTATTTTTGCATACTTTGATCCTGATACTACGCTTGGCTTTATACTAGCCGGAAGTATCTTGAAGGTTTTCGTTATTGTTCCGCTATAGTTACCTTTCCCATTAATCGTGACTTTCGCTGTTCCCGGTTTGCTGTTGTTGTAATATATCACCGTATAGTCTTTATTAAGTACTAACGCCTTCTTCCCGTTTTTCAAATAAACGTATGGTGTTTTCTTCCCTCCTGAATAGAGGTATTGATATTGCGACAAACCAGAAGAACACGCAGTAAGACTTTTTCGATATATCTTATATGTCTTCTGAATACTTCCTGTATAATATCCTATTCCGGTAATTGTAACAACTCCGGTTCCAGTATTTACATTATTCCTATAGGACAGTTTATAATCTTTTCCTGCTTTCAGAGTAGCTGATCCATTTTTCACAGTTACCTGTGGTTGAATTGCGTAACCGGTATAGGTATACGCATTTGCCCCCAATTTAATACTTGTGCTATTAACATGTTGTTGGTAGGATACGCGAAGAGAATAGGTTGAATCGTCATAACCACTATAGTATGGACTTGTTACTCTAATATAATACTTCCCTGCTGGCAAGAATATTTGGTTGGATTTAAAGTTATAGTTACCATTCACCTCCCATATGTAGTCACTAATCTGTTTATAATACATACCATCTTGCTGATATAAATTAATCTGCCAATAATCACTATTGGAATCAAGTGGAGGATGATTAAACGCTATCGATACATACCCACTTTTTGCTGCGGTAAAGGTAAACCAATCAAAATCATCGTCATTCAAAGTTGATCCATAATAATTCGTATTTGTTTTAATTGGATTGGCTTGTAAATAGCTGCCATTATACTCTTTTTCAAAATTACTGGTCGCTGTATAATTTACTCGTACTGTATATGGTGTTTCATTATCCAAGATATTTTTAACTAATACATAATATTTTCCCGCTGGTAAACCTACTTCACAAGTTTTTAAGTTATAATTACCATTAACACTCCAATAGTCTGTATCATGACCTGGCCTTGTATTACCATCTGACGTGAGCAAGAAAACATACCATAATTCTGAAGGATTATCCAGTGGTGAATGATTCAATTGAATGTTAACTTTACCAGGCTTAGTCAGTGTAAAACTGTACCAATCATAATCATAATTATTAGCATCGTAATTAGCTACCCCATCAACATTGGTATTAACGGCAATTGGGTTCGCTGACAAAAAACTTCCATTATCCTCTGTCTCTGTAGCTGCACTTGCTTTCTGCCCTTGAATACCGAAGGTAAAGATTGTTATAAATAGAAAACTAATAATAAATAAAAATTTTCTTTTCAAAACTTTCACTCCTTACTTTTTATATTTTATTTTACTACTTAAAAGCTCTTTCTCTAATTAAAAATGAACCTTTCATTTTTACTACTTAATCTTTATACTCCCCACCGATGAAGTTGCGCTATTAATCGTACTGCTGCCAGCTTTCGTATATGCGATGACCTTATAGTAATAAGTCTTTCCTGAACTTAACCCTGTCTTCTTGTAACTTGATTTTGATGCCGAAGTAACCATAGTGATTTTGGTATAGGTTCCATTCTTAGAGGTTGACATATACACGAGATAACCGGATGCACCGGTCACCTTATTCCATTTGATTGTTGCATATTTCTTCCCACCTGTAACAGATATCACTGGTGCTTTCGGCTTTATTATATAGTTTTTCGTAATGTTACCGCTGTAATTACCTTTTCCTTTTATTGTGACGCTAGCCGTTCCGGGTTTAATATTATTGGAATAAACAATGGTATAATCAGTATCTTTTTTCAATATTAACGGCCCATCTTTCACAGTCACACCAGGTATCTTTGCTTTGCCGTCATAGGTATATGTAGAAGTCGATAATGATACAGTGGGGGAGGTAATTATCTTGGCCTTTATAATATACGGTTTATTAATACTTCCACTATAATTTCCCTTTCCTTTAATCAGCACGTTTGCTGTTCCCGCTTTAATATTGTTGGAATAAGTAAGGGTATAGTCAACATCTTTCTTGAGTATCAAACTACCATCCTTCACCGTTATAGTAGGTGTCTTGACTTTTCCATCATAGGTATAGGATGTGCTCGACAAGCCAACTAATAGAGATAGAGTTTGCATTGTCTTTGCATTAATCGTGTATGTCTTAACAATAGTTCCAGTGTAATTACCTTTCCCAGTAATGGTTAATGACGCGGTACCTGCTTTTATATTGTTCGCATAACTAAGTGTGTAATCCACATCCTTAACTAGAACCACTGCTCCATCTTGTATCTTGGGTAACGGTACGATTGCTTTGCCATTATACACTTGCGATGGTATCGCTGAAACACTTACCTTTGATACATCCTTCTTGGTTATATTAAGCGATTTTCCAGCATAGTTCACTACACTACTGCTTAATTTTATCGTTGGCTTTTCTGTTGTAGGTATTGCATTTTTATATACAAGCTTAAATGATTTTGAATATGCAACACCGCTTTGATTTACTTCTGATTTACTATACTCCAGATTATAAGCGATTATATTTCCTTTGCTATCATATAAATTAATGGTTTTTACTGATTCTGGTTTCATATACATATCAAAGGTCAGTTCTATCCCATCTTTTTTGTAATTCGTTGTAACTAATTTCGGCTGAAGTTTGGATACAAGCCCTACATGTACCTGCGTTTGAGGCGGCGGAACCGGTAGCCAATTACTATAAGATGTTTCATAGCCATCCTTCTCGTATTTTACTCTCCATAGGCCTTCTGGTACATCCCAAGCGTAATTACCATCTGCATCGGTTAACAAAGGATTCTCCTGTCCATAATCTGCTGAATTCCATACTACTGCTTTACTTGTTTTAGGTACGGTCCAATACGTGCTGTCATTCTCATCATATGGGATCCAGGATAAGGTTGTTTTTACACCGGATAAGCGATTATTCGTTACCCCTTCGTATACATAACCACTTGGATCAATCGCCCAATTCAACCTTGCTTTCATCTCAGAATTCAGGATACCCGCCGCTCTTGCTTCAAACATACTATCAGCGAGTATATTGATTCCACCAACTAGTAAGGTAAGTCCTAACGCGGAAGGACCGCCTAACATTGCAGCTCCTGACGCTGCCAAGTTGAAAAGCATAAACATCTGCCGATCTAATTTAAGTTCCGCCGCCTGTTTTATACGGATTTCTTTCTGCTCGGGTGATAAATTCGTCATGTTGATATTTCTGACCAGATTGTCATAATCATCTTCTATCTCAAATACATCACTTACATAACTATATACCTTGTATGCGTCGACTACATGAGATAAAAACCCATCACAATCAACATTGCTGATTTCATCACCAATAATACCGATATTAATTTTAATTATTTCACTTGTTGCCGCTTCATCTACATACACTATCCAATTAGTCGGATTCGAAAAATCATAGGTCGTTGTGTATTCTTTACTATTATCTTTAATAGTATTGGTATAGATATCCTGGCCACTCTTTGCATAATCGAGCCACTCTGCACCGGAATTCTTGGCTGCTTGTGTTACTGTCATCTTTGTTTTCTCTATACCCAGATCGGCTAATTCGCTTACTTTACTATAATCATTAATATATTCTACTGTATTTGCGTCAACCTGATTTGTTGTACTAACTATCCCCGGGAATTTTGCTGCTTGACTATCAAGAATGTCCTGATAATATTCCTGCGCTTTCGATAAGGAGTAATCCGGCACTTTCCTATCCTTCTGATTATAGGAGACCGATATTTTACCGGGTACATACGAGGTATCCCCATCAAAAAACCCTTTTGCAACATAGGCCTGTTTTGTAGAATCCCATTCTGCTTTTAGCGATTTAATTTGATTATTTCTTACACTATCAATATAAACATCTCCAACATTTTCGATATAATCAAATTTTACTTGAAATTCAAATGGTACTCCTGGAACAAATACGGGAGATGCTTGTAAATTTGAATCTAAATTATAGGAACGTCCATTATAAAGCATAATAAAATCTGATACCACAGGAGCGTTCTGAGCATATTTTACATTTGTCTCTGCCGTTAATGTTTGGCTCCCATCCTTCATTCTAGCACTTATGAGATAAGTTTTTTTATTTTCAGGAGAGGATATCTTTACACTGGTGCTATACATACCAACTTTATTCGTTTTTATTGTTTTAGCTAATTTGTTATCGATATATAAGCTCACATCTGTATCTGCTTTTGCGATACCATTCACATCAAACTCTGCCTGATTGGTAAATGTACTTGCATTAACTGAGATCATCGGAACCGTCTCATTAACGACATTAATTATCTCATAATCACGGTTATAATTTGTATCATTATAGTATTCCATTATTGCATAAGAATTAATATTGCCACTTTGTTTCATCTTTACGGAAAAGGCTACTTTCCCATCTGCTTTTGTAACCGGAATCTCTAATGTACCGTCATAAGAATCATAATCATAATCAGTACAAATGGTATTATTATAATATAAGGATTTTTCAATCAGTTCTGAATTGGCAGGGAGCTTGAACTTTATCTTGAATTTATCTGCCTTGTATAAACCAACTTTTATCTTATAGTTACCAGTGAACGATACATTCCCTCCATTCGCATTGGCGCTATAGTTGGTCGCATAGCTGCTTGAATTTTGATCCAAATATTTTAATTCATCAAACCGATCGTCACTGTTAGATACAAATGATTTGCTTTGATCCATAAGTGATATCGCTGACTTGGAGATTCTTGGTGCTGTAATCACCAATTTATCTGACCCTTCAAAGGCATTGTAGTTTATTGTCTTAATATTATTACCTAGAATGATACTAGTTAAATTAGGACAATATGAAAAAGCATAGCTATCAATTGTCTCTACGCTATTAGGAATAATAAGATTTGCTATTTTTTGAGCACTCGTTACCATTCCATTGGGTATCGCTTTAATACCATCTTCAAATACAAGTGAAGTTAACTTTGCATTTTGTTCAAAAGCAGCTCCACCACTTACTAAAGTTTTTGGAATTACAACAGAAGTAATTTTCGTTCCATTAAACACACGTGATCCCAGTGTTGCTAGCGAATTTGGCAAACTAATACGATCAATTAATCGACAATTCTGAAAAGCATACGAACCTATTAATGCTACACTATCAGGAATTTGAATCTTCTCTAAGTAGGTATTATCTGAAAATGCACCATCGTTAATTTCTTTCAATTGGGAAGGAAGTTTTATCTCTGTTAATGAGCTACAATATCCATAAGCATAATCCCCAATGGAAGTAACACTGCTAGGAATGGATACACTTGTAAGCTTATTTGCACCATATAATATATAAGCAGGTACGGCTTCCGTTCCCTCTTCAAATACAGCTGACGTTAATTTGTTGTTTTCGTAAAATGGTTTGTTACATCCCTTTAATGATTTCGGAATAAATATTGTTGAGATTTTTGTTCCGTCAAACACTTGGTATCCTAGATTCTCCAAGCAACTAGGTAATGTGATATTGTCAATCAAACGACAATTCTTAAAAACATAGTCATCTATTCTTGTTACACTGTCAGGAATTTGTATCTGTTCCAAATAGGTACAATCTGAAAATGCACTATCCTTTATCTCTTTTAATTGCGATGGTAGTTTTATATCCGTCAGTGAGATACACCCTGTAAAAGCTGAAGGTCCGATTGATTTTATACTCACCGGAATTGTTACATTTGAAACATTCTTCGCTCCATCTAGAATATAACCAGATATCTCTTCACTACCTACTTCAAAGGTAACGGATGATAATATGTAATTTTCATAAAATGGATGATTACTATGTTTTAATGATTTTGGAATTATCATCGTAGTGATATTCGTACCATTTATCACTTGAAAACCTAGACTTTCTATTGAATTGGGTAACGTAAATTGATCCATCAACGCACAATTCTTAAACGCATATTCTCCAATTGATAATAATGTATTAGGAAGTTGAATATTACCCAAGGACGAACAATCAGAAAATGCAGAGTCGCCTATTGTTTCAAGTTCAGCCGGTAAAGCAATGTTTGAAAGGGAACTACAACCACTAAAAGCACTTTGTTTTATTTCAATTACACTGGACGGAATTGTAATACTTGTAACATTGGACGCTCTATCTAGTATATAAGGTGTTATTGATTCCATTCCATCTTCAAAGGTAACCGTAGTTAATTTTTCATTTTCATAGAATGGGCTATTACTATTCTGTAAGGATTGTGGGATAAAAATAGACGTTATATTGGTACCATTAAATACTTGAAAGCCCAGAGTTTCGATCGACTCAGGCAAAGCAATACTATTTAATAAATTACAATCTGCAAATGCATAAGAACCAATCGAGGTTAAGGTATCAGGCAGGTTTATGCTTTGCAAATTAGTACAACCCGAAAAGGCATATTCACTAATCCTCTCAATTCCTTCCGAAATTGTTACGCTCTTTAATGTTGAATTGTTCTTGAATGCTTCTTGCCCAATTTCAGTTACATATTTTCCATTTAACTTGGATGGTATCGTCAGCGTTTCCGCTGAACCGGTATAGCTTAATATGGTTAGTAAACCGTTCGAATCCATCTCATACTTATAATCACCTGAGACAAGTTCTGAAGTTGTTTGCAGATTACTTAAACTGTATGTATTAACTGAGGTAGTCTTTGATTGTGCAAAAGCATCCAAACTTGGTGCATATAAAATTGATACAAAAATAATGAATGACATAAAACAACTTAATAACTTTTTTACTCCTCTCATAATCTCACCCTTTACTATTATTTTTTTGTATAACCCTTTGCTTATTTATCATACATGCCATATAAATATAGCAAAAACTCGCACCCATTTGAGAGTGCGAGCAAAATTGGATTCTTATTTAGCAAAATTGGATGAACTAACAATTATAGTGGTGTCTCCAGAGAAAGAACTGCACTATAGATATTATCTTTCCACTCTGTATGTAATTCCCCGCGATACCGAATCGCAATATCATGAAGAATTCTCTGACCATAACCATGTCCATTTGCTTTGGGTGCTTTTTTCTGTGGTCTATTCGAAGAATTCTCTACTTTAATATGTAGATAGTCACCATCTTGAATAGCATGAAGACGTATAAACCGCCTCTCTGCTTCATAAGTCAATGACCCGTGTATCGCATTATCAAGTAGATTAGTGAACGCACTACATAGATCAACCGGGTTTATAGAACAGTCATTATTCACTGTTGCATCAATCTCCAATGGAACTCTCTCCGTAGCACAAACCATGCTCTTTTCCGCCAAGACAGCATTAACCACTGCGTTCGAACACCACATCTCTTCCTTGGTTTGTGCTATTTGAAGCTGAAGCTGTTCCAGCTGAGTTTGTGCTAACGCTCTATTGCCTTGTTGAGTAAGATATAATGCCGTAGTTAACTGATTATTAAAATCATGGCGAACTTTTGCTAACTCCTCACGTCGCATCTCAATGGCATGATAATGGGCTTCCTCAACTTGTCTTAAATGCTCTGTCTCTTGTAGTCGGCGTAAGCTCTCCTCCTTTTCTCCCTGTGTTAATACTACATAAAGCAGTATTATATCTGCCATAAATCCTAGGATCGCTCCGATACATGCATAAATACTACTATATGAGCTATTCAAAAATGGCGTCTCAACATTCCACAACAGAAACACCTGACTTACCGGGAATAAAAGAAAAATCCATGCATTTTTGGCCAGCCTGCCTCTATGCATAATTCGCCTCCATATAGCAACGACAATTGCATAAAGGCAAAGAATAATGGCAGATCCAATTGTCAAAAAATAAAACATTTCGGGGGATGACATATCCGAACTATAAGCGATTCCCATAGTTCTCATTAAAGGAAATGTTATTTGCTCCCCTACCATTGCTATGACATAGATTAGGATAAATGCAAATATCTTTCTCCATATTGGATCACGAAAAACAAATAATAAATATGCTATGGCAGTTATCACTTGGATAACTTCCATCAAACCAAACCAGGTTCCTCCTAGATCAATTGACCGTATATACATTGTTGGAAAAGCTACGATGATGTATAGGAATGCCATCACCCACGGAGGAATCTTCTCCCACTTAGGTTCTAGCATTAATCCCCAAAGAAGCACAATAAGATATGTATAGCATGGGCCACTAATTAAAAATGTTATCCAGTATAACATGTCCCCCTCCTTTTATAGAATCTGTTCTATAAATTCAAAATATGCGGAACGGGTATCCGCATATCGAGCTCTGCTTATCGGAATCTCTTCTCCTGTTTTTAAAAAAATCGAATTCTTATTAAGTCGTCTGATAAGTGCCAGATTAACGAGATAACTCTTATGGCATTGAAAAAAATGTCTTGGCAAGCGACTTTTTAATTCCTCCAATTGCTCGTAGCACAGAATATGCTCTATATGAGTGTGTATATAAAGCTGATGACCCTTGCTTTCCATGTAGACGATATCACTATAAGGAATTGCATGAATAACACCTTTTTGCTGGACAAGAAGCTTCGCTTCTTCCTGTCGATTTAGTTCATCACTTGCCTTCAACAATAACGCTTCCAATAACTCGGGATCAACTGGCTTTACGAGATAACCACACATATTGGACGGCTTAAGAAATATCTGTTGAGAAAATCGGTCATTATATCCTGTTACATATATAATGAGCGTTCTAGGACAAAGACGTTTCAGGTGTACTGAAAAATCAATGCCATTCTCCTTCTGATTCCACTCTATATCCATTAATACCAAGTCAAATCTTTCTCCGTCCTCTATCGCCTCAAAAAATTTCTTGCTGTCCAAGAACACTCCAATTGATGTCGGGAGTACACTCTTCTTTAACAGAGTACTTAGATATTCTGCAACATATTTTTCGTCATCTACAACAGCAACTCTCAAACCTCTCACCTCATTACATAATATGCTTATATCATACAGAATATCCCAGCATTAATCAAGATGCGAGAGAGTAAAAGTAAGCGCTACTTAAAGTATAGTATTGATTCTCTGATTTCGTAGCTCCTTCCATCAGCCAGTAAAACTGTTGCTGAGTAAGACTCCTTACTTCCGATTCAGAATCTGTCCACTGAAAATCCCCCTGCTCCAATCTTTTAAACATAGACTTTCCTCTTCGATAGATGTAAAAAAGTTAAACCTCAACTTTTTTACATGGGTGAGCCTATTTACTCAAATGTATAGGGTGAAATCTACGCACTTGTTTTGGAGCGTTTACTATACTGCTATGTTTCGATCCATATTAACTGAATAAATTAGGATATTTTATCCATCCACAAATTCCCATATTTCTATTTATCTTGACAGTTTTCTACTTCGAATATAAAATATTTATGAATAAGTTAAATATTTATAAAAACATACCAAATCCACGCGGAGGCTTAAAATGAACGATATAAAAGAACTAAAAAAAGAAAAAGATTATTCCATAGAAGTTATGAGGACATTTGCTTGTTTTGCCGTTATTGCGATACACATTTTCGGTAAATATTTCATGATGTTTGGTACAATAAAGACCTCTAGTTGGTATCTACCAAACCTTGCGGAAAGCTTCACTCGTTGGCCGGTTCAATTATTTGTTATGATCACCGGTGCTCTCGTATTGACCAAGACTTATCCTATGGAAAAATCATTAAACAAAGCATTTAAATTTTTATTGATTTTAGTTGCTTGGTCTGCGGCATACCTATTCTTGTTCTATTTTTTACTTGGTCATAGGGTGTTTTCTGTTCAAGAGACGATTCATCGATTTTTAAGTGCTGATATATTCTATCATCTATGGTATTTATATATGTTGATCGGACTATATATCGTTCTACCTTTTGTGAAACCTCTACTCGATAATATTAGTAAAAAACTTCAAAAGTATTATATTGGTGTATTTCTCTTCTATTCCTTTATTCAAATACTTCCATTGCTTTTGAGAACTCTATTCCACTTCAATACTACGATATTTTTAAAATTACCTTTTATGGATTGGCAGTTAGGTTGTTTAATTTTAGGTTTATATCTAAGTACGATTAGTAAAATAAGTAAGCGTCAATTTATAGTGACTGTATCTATTTTTGTAAGTACTAATATAATTACTTCAATCTTAACTTATCTGGAATGTAACAGAATTAACCGATACACCGAAGCTTATTATGTAACTCCCCTACTCACTAATATAGTAGCGTCAATCTGTATGTTTATTATGATAAAGTATATTACTAAATACTTTAGGCCAAATTCTTTATTTATTCGCATCTGCTGCTTTATCGGTGCTCTATCATTAAACATATATTTGGTTCATCCGTTGGTAATGGCTTATTATCGCACCTATCTTAATGGATGGGTTGTAAAGCATATTCCGTATTTGAGCTTAACCTATCTATTCTATTATGTATTTGTGTCCATTGCATCCGTGATTGCAGCCTATATACTACAGTGTGTCATTCGTCTGGTAAAGTCATCGATAAATGCAATGAATGCACCTGAAAAGAAAGCCTCAAAGATATAATCAAAAGGCAACAGTTAGGATATCGTTCCTAGCTGCTGCCTTATTTTTTCCGATATAAAAACCGTTATTATCTATAATTAAACCTTCGAAAGTGTGTTTAGAAAAAATATCTTAAACTTTGTAATTCCAAAAGCAAGTATGGTACCTGTCAATAATTGAATAATAATCGTGATAGTCGTATGATAAATATATCCCTGACTAAAATATCGTGATAACCATTGATTAATATAACTATTAAACAAAGTATGAAAGATCAGAATATATAACGTGCTCTCCCCTACTAAGGTGATTACTTCTCTTAATCTGCTTACCATCAATTGTGAAATAATTTTTGATAGCATATATAACAATACCGATGCAGACACAGAACCAATAATAACAATTCCATAATTACCGTATTTTCTTATTGCTAATTCCATACTCCCCGCATAAATCATGAAAGCCCATAAACAACTGAGCAGAAAATATGAGTAAAATCGGTTACACACATCACTTAAAATATTATATTTCTTAAAACAATAACCCAAATGATAGAACACTATCCCATACAGCGCACAATCTGCACTCCATGGAAGCCAGTAACAATATTGATTTCCTATTACATATCCAATAAAGGAAATAAGAAAAATTGATATATGCTTATGTAATTCGGTCTTTATATACTTCTCAACAAATAAGTAAATTACTCTGATAAGAAATAACAGTAAAATGAAATACACTGGTCCAATGGTAAGAACATTAGTAAATATTTTATTAGAAAAACTCATTCCAAATATTAAGTTCCTTATTTCATTTGCCATTCCATCGTGTTTTACAATTATATAAACCGCTCCAAAAAAAGCATACGGAATAAGAAATGCTTTACCAAGTTTAAATGTTGACTTTTTCAAGTTTTGGGTTGCACTTGGCTTAAAGCAATAACCGGAGTAAAAAATAAATGCAACCATATGAAAGCTATATATTATATTTCTTAAGTTTCTATCAATTTTGAAATGCCCCACCAGCATTAGAGTTATCAATATTGCTTTCGCAATGTCTAATGAGTCATCCCTATCATTAGGATTGTTCTGTTTAACTGAAATATGTTTCTTTTTAATTACCTCATTTATCTTAATAATTAATTTTCTAGCATTAACTAATATACATGTTGAAATTGAGATAAATAACAGTTTTACAATGAATCGTGATAATTCATAATCTGTAATATTAAAATATTCCAAGAATTTACCGAACCAAACCCGCATAGTTTCCAACTCAAACAAATGAATACAAAGAAAGTACATTGAGTATTTTCCAACTAAAGCCAGAGGTCTAAAATCTTGTATACGCCTTGATACATATATAATACATATACTTGAGCCAATACCTATACTTAATGAAAGAATAAAATCCGGTGCAGATGCATACACAAAATAAATGGGAGTAATTTTTGTAATAATCCCTGCTATAAATGCCACTAAGCATATTACAAAATCTCTAAATTTTATCTTATCAATAAACTCTCTTGATTTTAAGTCATAGCCAAATAAAATAAAAGGAGATGCATACATAGCTGATTGTATGCTGAAAGGTAACCATATAAATTTTGCCGTCATACTTCCGCACAACGCCAGTATAATTACTACACAATATTGTAATCGTTTATCTTTTACGTATTGGAGTATTAATTGTACTATTAATAATGCAAAAAACAATGCTGGAAAGAACCAAATCGCACCGATTCGTGATCCGATATTAACATCAGCAAACGTCTTTATGCTTCCTGACGCCCAAAAGGATCTATTAAAATCTTTAGCAACAATTGCTGTAATAAACTCATTTGTTGTCTGATGGTATAAAAGAATATAATTTATAACATCCATTAACATAATGCAAAAACATGTGATGAAATAAGGGACCATTAGCGCCTTAAATTTCTTGTTCAAATATTTCATATTGATTTCTTCTTGTTTTAATGTGTAACCGCTTAATATAAAGAAAACGGTTAGATGATAAGAGTAAACAACATTGTTAATACCCTCAACTCCTAGATGACCTGCTATTACTGATATCATACAGACACCTTTTGCCACATCAATCCATTGAATTCTTTTGTTCATATTTTTTATACCGCCCATATTATATAGTTATTCAAATGCACTTTAAGTGTGTGACGTAATCGACTATATTCTCCCACAAATCTTGTAATTTGACAATGCTAATACAAAATTTATATAGCGAAAATATAAAAGTAAGGATCAGATTAAAATCTGATCCCTATTTTTATTGATTTGCTGTAAATCAGTAAATTAAGTTCCATCCTAATTAAAATTGAAATGTATCTTTTAAACCAGTCCACAACTGATCCTTATCACTTAGATTTAGCTTCGTACCATCCGAGAGCATATATCCCTCTGCACTCGCTGTACCTTGATATTTCCCTAACAGATCAGGCCATTCAATGCCAATCTCAGGATCATTCCATGCTAATCCGCCTTCATCTCCGGGATGATAAAAATCCGTCACCTTATAACAGAATTCCGCAGTCTCAGAGAGCACTAAAAATCCGTGAGCAAACCCTTCACTGACATAAAACTGCTTTTTATTCTCTTCTGTCAATTCTACTCCATACCATTGTCCATATGTAGGTGAATCTCCACGAAGATCTACAGCCACATCAAAGACACTTCCTTTGATTACTCGTACTAATTTGCCTTGAGGATATTGCTTTTGATAATGTAAACCGCGTAATACACCTTTCACACTCATAGATTGATTATCTTGAACAAATACCATATTAAGGCCTGCTTCCTGCATATCCCTCTGGTTATATGTTTCGATAAAGTAACCACGGCTATCTCCATGTACTACCGGTTCAATTATATACAGTCCTTCAATTGGACACTTTGTAACTTTAATCTGTCCCATGAATTATACCTCAATTTCCTTCAAATATCGTTGGAGTGCATCCTGCCAGGTTGGCAATGGTCGAAAGCCATTTTCTATTAATTTGCTCCGATTCATACGGCTATTGCTAGGTCTCTTTGCCTTTGCTGCGTATGCTTCGCTGCCCACCGGAAGAATCTTTACCTGTTTGTAAATCGGATTATATTCTGCTGCCTGCTTCATGATCTCAATAGTATAGTCATACCAGCTGATATATTCTCCCTCATTCGTTACATGATAACGGCCATAATGCTCTGTTTCTACCATATCCACTAACAGACGCGCCAGATCATAAGTATAGGTAGGAGTACCAATTTGATCATTCACCACACTGATTGTATCTTTGGATTTCCCTAGATTTACCATGGTTTTTATAAAGTTCTTACCCATTAATCCAAACACCCAAGCAATACGTACGATAAAGTACTTCTCCACATTCATTTCAACTGCCAACTCACCTTCATACTTGGTCTGACCGTAGACATTAATCGGATGTCGCTCATCATCCGGATTCCATGGTTTATCACCCTGGCCGTCGAACACATAATCCGTAGAGATATACATAAGCTTGCAACTAATTGCTTTGCATGCTTTCGCAATATGCTCTGTACCTATAGCATTGACCAGGCGTACCTTATCAATATTCTCTTCCTCTTCCGCTAAATCAACTGCTGTCCATGCCGCACAGTGTATCACTCCATCCGGATGCACCTCATTGATAACTTTATCAACACTGTTACTGTCGGTGATATCCATCTCATCGATATCTACTCCGAACGCAACATGACCTCGTTGTTTCAACTCATTCATTACGTCATGACCGAGCTGACCCTTTGCACCTGTTACTAATATTTTCATATCTTTACCCGCCAATCAATTTGATAATTTCTAACCTTATCTGTTAGCGTACATCTTCTCATAGTAATTCTGGTATTCACCGCTAATGATTGTTTCCCACCATTCTCTATTATTAAGATACCACTGAATGGTCTTCTGAATTCCATCTGCGAATTTGGTTTCAGGGAGCCACCCAAGCTCACTATGTATCTTCGCTGGATCAATTGCATAACGCATATCATGACCCTTACGGTCAGTAACATAGGTAATCAGACTTTGCGGTTTGTCTAGTGACTTGCATATAATTTTAACGATATCAATATTCTTCATCTCATTGTGTCCGCCAATGTTATAGACTTCACCCACACGACCCTTATGAACGATAAGATCAATTGCTTTACAATGATCTTCCACATAGAGCCAATCGCGCACGTTCAAACCTTCACCGTATACCGGCAATGGCTTGTTTGCAAGTGCATTCGCTATCATCAATGGAATGAGCTTTTCTGGGAAATGATATGGTCCATAATTATTAGAACAACGTGAGATTGTCACCGGTAAACCATAAGTTCTGTAATAAGCTAAAACAAGTAAGTCTGCTCCTGCTTTCGAGGAACTATAAGGACTACTTGTATGAAGAGGGGTCTCTTCCGTAAAGAATAGATCCGGTCGATCCAGTGGCAGATCACCGTATACTTCATCCGTCGACACCTGATGATACCTTGTAATACCGTATTTACGACAAGCATCCATCATGACCTGAGTTCCTAGAATATTAGTCTGTAGGAACACCTCCGGATTCTCGATTGAACGATCAACATGACTTTCCGCTGCAAAATTAACCACTATGTCAGGATGTTCTTCTTCAAACAATCGATAGATAGCGTCTCTATCACAGATATTAATCTTCTCAAACTTAAAATTCGGATTTTCGATTGCTTTACTTAATGTAGATAAATTACCAGCATAGGTTAAACAATCCACACATACTATTTTGTAATCCGGATATTTATTTAGCATATGATACACAAAATTCGCACCAATAAATCCGGCTCCTCCTGTTACTATGATTGTCATACTTCATCTCCTTAATATTGGCTTTTATTTTACTATTTACAAGTTATACTTACCTAGTACTGTATCCTACCTTCTGCAACTGCTTTCAGATGCTCTCCATACGGGCTCTTACCATAACGTGATGCGGATTCCATTAACATATCTTTGTCAATCCACCCATTGTTATATGCGATTTCTTCCAGCGCAGATATCTTAATTCCCTGGCGCTGTTCTATCATACGAACAAAGTCAGCCGCATCAACAAGACTGTCCATCGTTCCGGTATCAAGCCATGCATAACCCCTTCCCAGAAGTTGTACATCCAGTAGTCCATCATTCAGATATATTTCATTCAAGGTCGTTATCTCTAACTCTCCTCTGTTACTTGGCTTTACCGACTTCGCTCTTGCAGAAACAGCGGAGGGATAGAAGTAAAGACCGGTTACAGCATAATTACTCTTTGGTGATACAGGCTTCTCTTCAATCGATACTGCATGTCCATCCTGATCAAATTCTACTACTCCAAAACGCTCCGGATCCGTTACGTAATAACCGAATACTGTTGCCCTATTATTTTGCTCCGCATTTGTTAATGCTTTCTTTAATGTACTGCTAAAGCCGTTACCATAGAATATATTATCACCTAATATCATAGCACATGCTTCATCACCTATAAATTCTTCCCCAATAATAAACGCTTGAGCAAGTCCATCCGGTGATGGTTGAACTTTATATTCTAAGTTAATTCCATATAGACTACCGTCTCCAAACAAAGCCTCAAATCGTGGAGTATCCGTTGGTGTTGATATAATTAAGATATCTTTAATTCCGGCCAGCATAAGAACTGACAGCGGATAATAAATCATAGGTTTATCATAAATTGGCAATAATTGTTTTGATGTAACCATCGTTAATGGATAGAGTCTAGTTCCTGCTCCACCCGCTAGTACGATTCCTTTCATCTTTGTTCCTCCATATTAATTGCATATTCATTTTCATTCTTTATTATACTACTACAAAAGTACTGGAAAAACCATATAATAAATATATATTTCAACGCAAAATATGAGATAATCCGAATCATTTGCTGTTGATTTGCAAAAAAATACCGCCCCTGAGACCTTAGTTGCTTAATCTTCAACAACATCATAGTATCCAGGAACGGCTAATTTTATCTAATTCGTTAGTTCATTACTACACATATCTAACGCCGATGCAATTGCTGCATCCATATCATAGTATTTATATTCACCAAGTCGACCACCAAAGATGATGTTCTTTTCTGACTCAGCTAAATCCTTATATTTAGCATATAAAGCGCCATTTTTTTCATCGTTTACCGGATAATATGGCTCATCACCAAGTTTCCATTCAGAACTGTATTCGCGGCTAATTACAGTTTTCGGTTGTTCACCGAATTCAAACCATTTGTGCTCTATAATACGTGTCCATGGTGTCTCAGAATCCGTGTAATTTACAGCAGCATTACCCTGGAAGTTCGGTTTATCCAAAATTTCATTTTCAAAACGTACCGAACGATATTCTAAAGTTCCTAGTTTAAATCCAAAGTAGGCATCAATCGGTCCTGTATAAACCACCTTGTGAGCTAGCGCATCATACTCCTCTTTCTTCTCCAAATAGTCTTCATTCAGACGAACTTCAATACCTTCCAGCATATTTGCAACCATCTGTGTATATCCGCCCATAGGAATTCCCTGATAATTAGCGTTGAAATAATTATTATCATAGGTCATACGAACCGGCAGACGTTTTATAATAAACGCAGGAAGTTGATCACAAGGTCTTCCCCATTGTTTTTCTGTATATCCCTTAATTAGTTTTTCATATATATCTGTACCAACAAGACTAATTGCCTGTTCTTCGAGGTTTTTCGGTTCAGTGATACCTGCTGCCTTTTTCTGCTCTTCAATCTTTGCAGCAGCCTCTTCCGGGGTAACTACACCCCACATTTTATTAAATGTGTACATATTAAAAGGCAAGCTATAAATCTCTCCATGATAATTCGCAATAGGAGAATTCGTGAAACGATTGAACTCTGCAAACTGTGTTATATAATCCCATACCTTTTTGTTATTTGTGTGAAATATATGTGCACCGTATTTATGAACATTAATTCCTTCCACCTCTTCTGTATAAACATTACCAGCAATGTTAGGGCGCTTATCAATAACCAGAACTGACTTATTCTTTAATTTTGCTTCATGTGCAAATATTGCTCCATATAATCCTGCTCCTACTACTAAATAATCATACATAATTCTACCTCCCGGAATAAATTTGTCATCTTCCTTTTCTTATAAGTTTCTTTAATAATTTAATTATAAATCCAAATATTTGACCCGTAATCTCTATGACTAATGGCTCCTTCATTAACAACAAGCTTCCTCCGTAAAAACCGAAAAACAGGCATGCTGAAATAACCAATTTAATAAAGCTTCCGAATGAAAGCATCATAACCCAGATTGAGGCAGCAGTTCCTAACAATAATGCAATGATGATTCTGATATAGTGTATTTTTTTAAAAGTCTCTGCGACATCATTTTTCAAAGCCGAAAATTGAATGATAAGAACAACAAGCTCAGCAACCAGGGTACCAATAGCCGCACCGGAAGATGCTAATCTTGGAATCAAAATTATATTGATTATAATATTTGCGACTGCTCCGACGATTACCGAATTGAGTACGGTTTTCTCTTTTCCTAACGGTACTAATATCTGTATACCCAATATATTGGTTATTCCAATTAGTAATAAGGTCGGCATGATGATTTGCATCGGTACAATAGATGGCGCGAATTCCGAACCCGATAACAGGTCAATTCCTGGCTTTGCATAAAGAATAAAATATACCATCATTGGTGATGCAATTAGAAATACAAAATTCAGCGCCTTCTTACTAATTCTTTCAAATTCAGTCATTAATCCATGTTCAATATAATAGGATGCGCGAGGTAACAAAACAGTACCAAGTGAGGTTACAATACTAACTAATATCGTTTTGAATTTCACTGCTGCATTATAATATCCAACATCCTGATCCGTTTTCATAAAACCTAACATGACCGTATCAAGATGAGTATAAATTGCAGTAGCACAGGTCATAGCAAAAAAGACAATAATCAAATTTAAATGCTTCTTTAGGTGATAATTCCCGATTGGTTTCAAGTCTATAAATTTGTGAACATTAATAAAATTGAATATACTGGAGGCTGAAGCAGCAAAAATTGTAATACCGCCGTATATCACATAGTCCTCTGGATTATGTATAAATAAAAACATTGCTACCAGAGCTACAAACTTAAAGATAATCGAACGCACGGTGATATACGTATATTGTTCCAGCGCTTTATAGAGCCATTCGATACCAATAGTAGATAGAATAATCGAAGGACTAATTATAAGATAAAGTAATAATTCATTATTTAATTTAGGCACAAACAATAGAGTAGCCGCTAAACCAGCATAAGAGATACCACTCATAATTAAATTAATGAAAAACAACTCATGAACCGTTCGAGTTAATTCCTCACGGTTATCACGTACCTTAGCACAAGCCCTGATTCCGTACGTCGGGATACCAAGCTGTGCAAACATATTAAAATAATAAATTAACGCCGTTGCAAATGATACCTTTCCTGTTCCAATCGGTAAAAGAACTCTTGACACATATGGAAATGTAATCAACGGAAAGATAAATGATGACATCGTTAAGATGGCATTCATGATAATATTAAGTTTTATATACTTTTGTCCATTATTTCTCATTGTTTTTCCTTAAGAAGGTTTTTAGTATTCTCTTCCTCTGCCCATCTAGAATTGTTATCAGTTTTATAGCATTTTCTTTGGTATATAGATTTCTATCAATAAAAGTTAATTTAAAAATCACTATCATAATAAACACTTTCAAAAATACCGGATTTAATAAATCTTCATAGAATCTGTTTGAAAACATTAACATAATAAGTGAGTTAAACAGATACATATAAACCAATATTTTAAAACTGAATATGTTCTTTGTTTTTTTCTTAATTTTTGCATAGGTCGCAGTATAATACCAACTTAGAAGTGCCATCAACACTACTGCCCCGATATATCCGAAATCTTGAAGCCATGCATAAAATGTAGTGTAAACATTACCAACATTCAAATCATTAATTGAATTGAACGGAAGATTTGCTTTGTATACCCAAGACTCAATTCCAAACTGTTGTCCTAGATATCTGATCGCAAATATAAAAGTTTCCCTACCAAATATCACCGAATGTTCCCATTTTGTTTGCAAAAACATATCTAGGCTCACAATTGGTCCGCCTAAGTAATGGAATAGTGATGATGTAATCGAGCTTGATGCTCGTCCGATTGCTACACGCATTGCTGTAAATCCCGCAATACTGACAGCTGCGAAGCCTATCATGTATAGGACAAATTTAAAACGGCCTTGATTATAACCGTTTTTATAATGCCAAAATGTATAATACACAAATAACAGTGCAGTCAACACAACAAAAGCGCCTGTTCGAGATCCTCTTACAAGGCATACGATTATATAAAGTATTACCGGAGTTGCTTCATAAATAAGTCGTATAATTTTTGTTTTTGCAAAATAATTATTGACTAAAACCAGGATATAAATCAATGCAAATGCCAAGCAAACGGGTTCACCGACTGTCATTAGTTTTGGCTTCCCAGCAAGAGTTCCATTAACGCTATATTCTGTAAATTTCATTATATGGTTGTACATATTTAAACATCTCGAATAGCTTCCTGTTCTATCAAAAACCCCAGCAACATACCTGACATAATCCATTGTTGCTATAATAGTCAGTACATTTGCTGCAATCGCTACTAATGTAATAAAAACATTAACATCTTTTACCGCAAATTCTCTTTGTGTATCGATTTTCTCCGCATATCTTTTTTTAGATATAAAATTAGCAATTGTGAAAATCAGCATTCCTCCGACAAGAAGTAATAATGTTTGAAAATGAATAGTATAACCATATTCCGATTGATATAGAATGCAATTTACCACACTTAGTAAGACCATACCACAAAAAACAACTGCCGGATTTAACAAATCATATCCGTCCAGCACATAGTTACCTATTAGAAATGCTATTGAGAAAAAAAGCAGTATATACAAAACCACCTGGTACCCTCCTTATTACATAGACCAATGAACTACCTTATACAATCATTTAATATATATAATTATCTTATCTATTTATTTTTTTATAAATTCAATCTTAGGGTTAAAGCCGATTCCGGCAAAAAATCCTTTATACATATAAAATAATTTCTTTGTTTTTCCCTTGGATCGCATTAGTATATGCACAGAGGTCTTAAGAACTTCCAAGACAAATTTACCGGCACCTCCCATGGTTTTCGCTGTATAAAATCTATTTCTAAAAGCATAGAAGTATCTAGAGTATCTTCCACTTGTATCTGTTATGATAGAAGCATTATTATTTGTCACCATCTTATGGGTAATTGTGCTGTCTAGAACAATATAGGACTTATAATGCTTATTAATACGTAAGCTGAAGTTTGTATCATCATTCCATATGAAAAACTCTTTAATTGGCAATCCAACTTTTTCAACGACATCTTTTCTCGTAAAGTATCCCACAAAGGTTGCAGAAGTTACTGCTATAAGATTATTATGTGCCAAATCTCCAGACTCAAGCCATTTTGCATCAATCTTTGGAATGTTCATCATACATGGGCTATTATCGACCCACTTTACATAACTGCATAAGAATCCATAATCATCATTCAGCAAATCTGATGCTGCATAAATTCTTTTCAACGCGTCAGGACTAGGCATAGAATCATCATCCATAAGCCAGAAATATTCATATCCAGCTTCTATCGCTTTCTTCATGCCAAAGTTAAAGCCGCCTGCTCCACCAATGTTTGCACCGGTATTAAAGTAACGAACTCTCTCATCACTAATCTTTTCCTGAAATAACTCTTGCGTACCGTCATTGCTATTATTATCAATAACAAAAACTGACATGTTTTCATACGTTTGTTCCAGTATTGATTGAATGCATTGAATTAATAATTCTTTTCTGTTAAAAGTCACAACAATAACTGCAACATCTTTATTATCCATACTATATCCATTTCCTTTCACTTCGTACAAGCCACACACAAATTATAAAGAACTGTTGTAACCTTTTTTCTATTGATTTAATACTCATATTAAATTGCAGTAATCTTAAGAAAACTACTCATCTTCTCACATTACCTATTCATAAAAGCTATTATTTCTTTTGCAATACGCCCTGACGATTGTCCGTCCTCACAATTACTAATCTCATCTAGAAAGATTTGTGATTGTTGGTTATTATGATCTTCATTAAATGCTTCAATACTTTGATACAACGCATCAAAAGTTTCAGAGAATGTATATGGTACTCTCTCTAGAGGGATATAAACACCCCTCTCATCATTAACATAATTATCTTTATCAAATGCGAATAGAAAACATGGTTTTTTTGTTAACATATAATCAAACATCGAGCTGGAATAGTCCGTTAATAGTACATCACAGGCAACCAAGTATTCTGCCATATCATCATGTGCATTTCCATTGAAAACTTTGATTCCATCGATAAGTCCTTCACATTCACTATGGATTTTTAAAAGAACTTCATGATGTACTCGAAGCACAAGTACCCATGTCCCTCCAAAGCGATGATTTAAGACTTCAAATAATCTTTGCAGATCCATTTGTTTTAGTTGCTCAACCCCTGAATTTTCAGCAGATTTACGAAAGGTTGGTGCATAAAGTATAATTTTTTTATCTATTGGCAATTCAAGTTTTTTTCTTAGTAATGCGGTATCAACATCCTTCTTGCACAGAATGTCATTTCGAGGTGAACCATTCATTTGGATATTAATTCCATGGAACGCTCTCTTAAAAATTTCATAAGCATATTGATTTCCCGCAGTTATATACTTTGCTGATGTTTGGTAATTTGAGATGCCGTCTTCTACTACATCACATGCAATTTTCTTTAGGGGTGTACCATGCCAGGTTGATATATTTATTTGCTTCTTTCGTTTTATTAGATAATCAAGTACCCTAATATAACGATTTCCTCGCACTCCTCGAATTCCGCTCATATTATCGACTACAGCTTCTGCTACTGCGCAATAATAGATAAAACTGAAACTATCAATATCGATTTTCTTTATATATTCCGGAATATCTATACCGGATGATTTATTTGACACGGCCCATACAAGTTTTACTTCCGGATAATTCTCATGGAAGTACTCTGATACGTATTTGGGGTTATCCGCATATTGGCCTCCAAAGCTTTTGAATAATACTGTATTCTTTTTAATTGGAAACCATTTCAAAATTCCAAATAATAATTTTTCACTAATTGTTTTAATATGCTTATTCATAATCTCTTATCTATGTTTTCCTTCAATTAAGATATGTTGATATACTTCCATAATATCTTTCCCATATTTCTGATTGTCATATCGTACTTTTGCTTCTTCATAACCTGCTTTTGTAATTATATTGCTCAATTCCGGTTCTTCAATCGCTTGACGAATCGTATCAGCCAGACTTGTATATGAACCTGTTTCATAAAAATATCCAGTCTGTCTATCTTTTACTAATTCTTCAGACCCGGCAGACTTTCCGGCTATTACCAATAAAGACGATAGCATATTTTCAATAGTAACTCGGCCTAATGCCTCCGCCTTGGAACAAGTTAATCCTATATCGCACCCAGCCCTTAGCCCTTTTAAATCATTCGTAAACTCATAAAACTTTATAAAATTCAAAGATTTCTCATCAACATATTGGTGGATTTTCTGATGATATTTATCATCTCCGATGCCCCCAACTACTAACAAATTAAGATTGTTGTAACCTTGCTTATGCAATAATTCAACTGCTTGTATCGCCTCAAACTGTCCCTTGCCTGGTGAAATTCTACCAGCCATTAAGATATTTATTTCACTTTTATCAAAGATATTTCTATAAGGTAGTACGTAGTCATCTACATTTATACCATCCAACAACACCTGAATATCGGTTGTTGCACTCGATTGGAATTTGTTCTTAATTGCATTCGTTATTGCTAATACACAGGTTGCATTCTTTAATAACTTTACTTGTCGTTCTTCATTAAAAAACTTTCTATGATGATCTTCCCAAATAAACTCTCGAATATGACAAATATACGGAATCTTTAATTCATTCGCAGCTTCCATTCCGGCTCCTACAATATATGTGTTGTTATGAACCAGATCAATTTTTTCTTTTTTAAATACGGATTTAATAAGCTGAACTGATATCCGATTCAGCAATCTAGTATTGAGGATTGCTTTCACTATATCCTTTACCTTATTATCAGAATTTGTAGCAGGTGAATAAAAAACTATCTTATAATCTATGTTACGCTTTTTTAACTCATTTTCAATTGGTCCATGTGCATTCAACAAAACAAAAGGAGTATATCTATCTCTATCGATCCCGTCTAACATATCCAGTAGTGAGCGATTTGCTCCGGTTAAATTCGGCAAATGTGTAACAAAACATACTTTCATAAAAGAAACCACCTAATCGTTTATTTATTTAACTATCTCTGCAGCATGAGCATTTTTATCCGCATCCTTAGGCGGTGTCATATAATCGCCATACATTTGAGTGAGCACAGCACCTGCATCCACTGGTCCCATTAATTTATCATCCTCGAAATCGTATAGCTTCCCTTGTCCATAATAAGATTTTGGAAACATTTCTTTAAACTTATATTGACCCATAAAATTAACGACCCATTTTGAGTTCTCATAGGGATACTTTATTAAGGCTTTATCCAAGCGGCGAAGCCATGAATACATATCACTGTTTCTCCCAAATCCCGTTATCTGTACAAAAGAAATTATAATGCGTTCTGATAAAGGGCGATTTGGCCTTTTCAAATTCACTTTTTCAAAGCATGATATATGATACATCGTTCTTATTGCTAACAGTTTGAACATTTGAATTTTTCTGGTAATCCAACTATTTGGCATCCCATCCAGAGGAAATATATCTACCCATACATTCTCATTCCTCTCGATTTCACTACCCATTCTCTTTAATGCATGTCGTGAATCAACGATTCTAGAAAAATAGTAATGATGCGATTTACTATTGGAAAATGTCTGAAGCTCCATATATTCAGGAAGTTTAGAGGATATCTTTTTAAGAAACATGTCATATTGTTTACGTGGTATTCCAATATCAATATCATCATCCCACGGGATAAACCCTTTATGTCTTATTGCACCTAACAATGTGCCACCTAACATATAATATTCAATATTTTCATCTTCCAAAAACGTCTTGATTTCTTTCATAATATTCCATATTATTTCTTGCACTTCAGAACGTTTATTATCTGTCTCCATAGTTTCTTCTCCAGTTCCCATTGTTTACATGTTATACTTCAATATTCTGAATATCATTCTTAATTTGAGATGTACTTATTTCAGGAGTACGTGGCAAATAGACAACTTCTACACCTTCCTCTTTCAGGTGATCAAATTTGCCTACCCAATCATCTCCCATTACAAAAGTGTCAATATGATACGTGTGTACATCAGAAATTTTCTGCTCCCAGCTATTCTCAGGAATAACCAAATCAACGTAACGTATTGCCTCTAAGAGCGCCTTGCGCTGCTCATAACTAAAATAACACTTCTTCTGTTTCTCATCCCAATTAAATTCATCCGATGACAAAACAACTACCAGATAATCGCCTAATGCCTTAGCTCGTCGTAAAAGATTAATGTGACCATAGTGCAATAGATCAAACGTACCATAAGTAATAACCCTTTTCATACAAGTACCTCTCTGTTTTCTTAAAATAATATTTTCAAAGTTTATATCATGAATTGACTTAATAAGCTCTGTTTTTTTATCTCTACCCATCAATTCGATAACAATATCTGTCGGACTTGCCTCTTCGTTTATAATCTTTTGAACAGAAGTAATGATAGGCATTTCAACTTCATAAAGCTGAGAAAGTTTCATCGCTGCAGGCAATGCATTGATTCCTTCAACTACCATACCCACATTCTTAACAGCTTCCGTCGACTTATACCCTTTTCCTATTAAATAACCAGCTTTATAGTTTCGACTATGAATACTTGTTGAAGTTACAATCAAATCACCCATACCGGCTAAACCATGAAAAGTTTGTTCTACACATCCCATAACAATACCAAGTCTTGATATTTCGGCCATACCTCTGGTAATTAATGCAGCTTTCGCATTATCACCATATCCTAATCCAGCTGATATACCAACTGCAAGTGCAATAATGTTTTTCATAGCACCACACAGCTCGACGCCGGCAACATCCACATTCGTATATACTCTCATACATGTGTTCATAAACACATCCTGTACTAACTCTGCTACATTTGAATCTTCACAAGCTGAAACTATTGTAGCCGGCATATCCATACTTACTTCTTCCGCATGCGTAGGACCGGAGAGAGCTACTAATTTCACATTACTGTGTTTCCCGTCCTTTTGTAGCTCATCCTTAATAACCTCGGTCATCGTAAAGAGTGTATCTGCTTCTATTCCCTTCGCTACATCCACAATCACTTGACCATCCGGTATATAATCTCTGGACGTCAACGCCGTTGATCTAACAAATACGGAAGGTACTGCGAACAAAATAATGTCCTTTTTTGAACAGGCATCCTCAATTTTTTTTGTAAATTTTATCGTATCAGGGATAATCATTTTGGGTAAGTTTGGATGGATACGATTAGTAGTAATATCATCAATTTCTTTTTCTATCGCAGACCAAACTGTTACATCATTCCCATTGTTTGCTAATAATTTCGCTAGAGCGATTCCCCAGGTTCCTGCTCCCAGTACTCCTATTGTTTTCATAGTTAATCCATTCCTATCAAGATTTCTTTTAGTAATAACAAAACGCTCTGACTTTTATATTTATATTTTTACATTATAACTACAAACTTAACATTTAACTCTAGCAGGTGTATGCTATAGTATAAAAAAAGAACTGTGCAGTTCTCATTTGTAATGCTTTTCCACGATAAATGATCACTATAATGCATTACTCTATTTATGAATAAAATACCATAATTTTACGTTACTTCGAAATTATATTATTTCATACGTCAAATGTCAACAGCATTTAACATCACGATAGGCTCTCAAGCCTTATTATTCAAGTATCTCAAACATACTCTGTATCAATTTGAATTTCAACTTCTCTTGGCCCATATTCGCATAAGTAGCTTTAATTAGCTGAAAATCAAACATTTTCAACTAATTAAAGCCGATATATTTTTAGATATATAATTATCAATTTATTCTACTTTGAGCCTCTTCTTAGTAATACTACCCCAACCGTCTTAATCAAGATCCTAATGTCCAGTAATATTGACCAGTTATCGATATATTGTAGATCCATCTTAACAACATCTTCAAAGTCTTCGATATCACTTCTACCACTAACCTGCCACATGCCTGTTAATCCGGGCTTAAAGCTCAGCCTTCTCTTATGCCATCCTTCATACTGCTCAAATTCATCCTGTGTCGGTGGTCTTGTTCCAACTAGGCTCATATCTCCCTTAAGGACATTAATAAATTGTGGGAATTCATCTAAGCTTGTCTTACGTATAAAGTTTCCGATCTTCGTAATTCTCGGATCATTGGTCATCTTAAACATCAGACCACTCATTTCATTCTTCTCCATGAGCTCGGCTTTTCTCTTCTCCGCATCGCGATACATGGAACGGAACTTATATATTTTAAACTTTCTACCGTTCTTACCCACACGCACTTGAGAAAAGAAGATAGGTCCCGGTGACTCAATTAAGATGGCAGGCGCTAAAAACAGTGTAATAATCAGCATAAAGAAGCAGCCAACCAAACCACCTATAATATCCAGAACTCGCTTTATAATTACATAACCTTCATTAAAGTATACTGTAGAGAAGGTTATTACCTGATGTCCCGCATATTCTTCAACAACTTTGTTTTTAATACTCAGATTGTGGAACAGATCCATTTTCAAATGGATAACCACTCCCATATTTTCTAATGTAAGTATTAATTCTTCAATCTCTATATTATAGTCATTCGGCAGGCATATAAAAACTTCATCAACAACATTACGTCTTACGATGTCGATAAGATTATCCTTATCTGCTACTACTTCAACACCATCCATTACTTGTCCAATTTCATTCTTATCTAGAAGTGCAATTGAATTAACATGAATCTGCCATTCATACTCTTTTCTAATCTGTTGAATTACATTTGTTACATTCTGTGATATCGTTACTAACATTACCTTATTACTAGATGAACTCTTCTTATATACAAGCATAAGTATCATCTTCATATAACCTCTTACAACATAGGTTATTAAGAAATTCAAAACTATAAATATTCCCAAGAATAATCGGGAGATATCATTTGATTCTTTCATTACTATTATATAACCAAAGATTATAAAATATAGAATGGTTTGATCTTTCATTAAACTAGCGCATTCCCGATAAAAGCCACGTTTGCATATATTCACATTCAGTGACACGCTACCTATAAATAAGGTTGATAAAATCAGTATAGCTAATACGTTTACATAAAGCTCTCGCATTAAGCCATGGTTATCTATAATTCCTCCTCTAATAAACCCGGATAGATAAAATGCAACCACTACGCTTAATAAATCTAATAATAAAGTTATCGCTTTTGTTGTTTTAATATTTTCACGCCTCATATGGTTCCCCTATCATATCATGCAGTAGCTTTTGCTCTTGGTTTTCTCTTGTGGTGAATATAAAGCCGATTCCTTCTCGTAATACGAACACAGATAAACAAAGCAATTAGCAATATAGCTATTACCGCAATTAGTAAAGGAATATTAAATGTCGCTAAATTTTGCTCTTGATTCAAAAACGTCATAAGAAATGTCATCGTACTGTTCATTCAAAACCTCCACAAGTGATATTATTACCACATTTAACCATTATAGTACTAATTCCTCAAAATTTAAAGATATATTACACATAAATTACACATAAATTGCAAGTAAAATTTATGTTTTGTCGTTATTTGTAAAACCAAACATAAATACGGTAGACTAATTATAATATATTTTTTTAGCTTGTCAATAATTTCTTATAAAAAACGACCTAATACGTATTATAATGCTAGAATTCTTGCATATTTGCATTTATCTAGGTTGATTACTTATTCAAGCCTTTTTAAAGCTTGTCCTATACCTATATTATATCATTATTTAATGCATTTCAACATTATTAATATTACCCTTTGTGTTATTAATCTCCAATTTAACGTAAATCTAGATTTCCTCTGCAAACTCCACTCCTTCTATGGCACAGATGGAGCCGATAATGTCCAGTCTAATTCTTTTATGCTTTAATCGAAGCGTCATGATAACAGCCAGTGCATTGGTGTCATAAGAGGCTCTTACCATCTCAAGAGAATCGATGCTTATATCATTCATCTTAATCTCTTCCAGCACTTTGTTAATTGGCGTCGTTTTTTTTATCTCTATGTATACGTCTAGCATCTTCGATTTTGATAACATAAGATTATCAAAACGATGTAGCACGATGGTAGCAAATACAATAAGTATACAAGATACGAAAGCCGCCTTATAAAAACCAATCCCAATTGCCAGCCCCATACACGCGGTAGCCCAAAGGCCTGCTGCTGTGGTCAAGCCTTTTACCTGATGTCTGCCGGTTACAATAATCGTTCCCGCACCGAGAAAACCGATACCGGATATAACCTGTGCCGCTATTCTTGTCGGATCACTTACATTATATTTTTCAAACACATATTGATTTGTCAATATTGCCAGAGTAGAGCCCATACATACAAGTATATGTGTACGGAGTCCTGCCGGCCGACCAGCGCGACCTCGCTCATATCCTATAACCCCTCCGAGTACCATAGCCATAACCATTCGAACAACTATCGTTGTATCATTAACCGAAGATAAATCACTTGTGAAATGAAACATTAACTTTCCACCCTTCCTGTCTATCTCTCCTTCTTACATTCCATTTCATCTAATTGAGGATACTCTATCTTGATCAGAGTGAGACCCATAGCTGGTGCGGTAGGTCCTGCCAACCCTCTGTCACATCCCTCTAAAATAGATAATATCTTTTGTGGAGGATAGGCACCATAGCCAACTTTAATCAAAGTCCCAACTATGATTCTTACCATATTATAAAGAAATCCACTCCCGGTCACTCGTATCGTTATATTATCCACATTCTTGCTCACATCCAGTTGATAAATTGTTCTTACTGTATCCTGAACCTGTGTTTTTACAGAGCAAAAGCTCTTAAAATCATGCTCACCTACAAGATAGCTTGCCGCCTCCTGCATCTTAGCGATATCTAATTCATAGTATATGTGATTGGAATATAATCGTTCTGTCGGAAGCGCAATTCTTCGATTGAGTATATGATATTCATATGTTTTAAAACTTACTGTCTTTCTCGGATGAAAGTCACACGGAACTTCAACAGAGGTTTGAACACGTATATCCTCTGGAAGCCTCTGATTAAGTGCGAAACATATCTTTGACGCAGAAATAGCACTATCCGTATCAAATACTGCCACATTTCCAAGTGCATGCACTCCGGAATCCGTTCTACTAGCACCAATCACAGCAATCTCTTCTCCAAAAAGCTCTAATAATGCTTTGTTCAGTTTTGCTTCTACAGTAGGTTGATTCGGTTGTAATTGCCATCCTGCATAAGCAGTTCCGTCATATGCTACTGTTAGTTTAATTCGTTTCATATATCAACTCCGATATTTTGTTTTTTAAAGTTTACATATAATCTATTCTTTATATATAAATAACTATGTTGATCCTATATGATGTTGCTATTGTCTATCTACGATAATCATCTTCACAGATTTACCAACACGAGTTATTTATGATATTGATATAGTCCATCTATAATGATCATCTACACATAGATTTACTTACACGAATCATCAATGATGTTCTCTCTTTATATCGATTGCCTATAAATATAACTCTTATGATTAAACTTACACTTTATAATTGTATACATACTGGCTGATATTAATTAGATTAAAACATCACGGGAATTAATCCTCTATTCTCAAGAACCATAATTACTATGATAGCGCCCATATAGCCCAGTAAAATCACATATGCAATATAATCTCTGTTATGATAACGCAGAGGCTTCATCTTCGTACGTCCTTCACCACCGCGGTAACATCTTGCCTCCATTGCCATTGCAAGATCATTTGCTCTGCGGAATGCGGATACAAACAACGGTACAAGCAGTGGAATCATACTTTTTGAACGCTTAATAACACCGCCTGATTCAAAATCAGCCCCTCTTGCCATCTGTGCTTTCATGATTTTATCCGTCTCCTCCAGTAGGATTGGTATAAATCTGAGTGCAATAGACATCATCATTGCAATCTCATGTACCGGCACTTTAATATGTTTTAACGGACCCATAACTTTCTCAAGACCATCTGTTAGCTGATTCGGTGTAGTCGTAAAGGTCATCAACGACGAACCAAGAATCAGTAGAATTAAACGAATACTGAAGAAGATGGCTGTGCTTACACCCTTATCGGTTATATTAATAATACCGATACGATATATCGAATTACCCGGCGTCAAGAACAGATTAAAGACGGACGTGAACAATAAAAGTACCACAACGGCCTTTAACCCTCGTACAATAAAACCAAATGGAACCTTTGATAACAAAATCACTGCACCCAAAAATAATGCCACTAGAATATATCCATAGATGGATTTGAAGAAGAACAATGATATAATATAGGCGAATGTCGCGATCAGTTTCACCCTCGGATCCAATCGATGGATCACGGAATTCGCTGGATAGTACTGTCCGATAGTAATGTCTCTGATCATGATAACCTCCACGCCTTCAAAATCTCTTCTTTGGCTTCTGATACTGTAGTAGCCTCTGTAGAAACTGGATATCCTGCACTCTTCATAGAATTCATAACATAGGTTACTTGAGGTGCTGCCAAATGCATCTTCTCTAATTCTTTATAATGAGAGAAAACCTCTTTCGTCGGATGCTGGAATACCAGCTCTCCATGGTTCATAACAAAGAGACGATCCGCATAATTAGCCACATCTTCCATGCTATGAGTAACTAAAATTATGGTGATTCCACTTTCCTTATGCAATTTATTGATCTGTTCCAGAATGTCATCTCGACCTTTAGGATCCAGACCCGCTGTAGGCTCATCCAGTATTAAGACTTCCGGTCTCATTGCAAGAACACCCGCGATAGCCACTCTACGTTTTTGACCGCCAGACAGTTCAAACGGTGAAGCATCCAACAGATCCTCTCCGATTCCTACCATCTTTAATGCTTCATAAGCACGCATCTCGCACTCTAACTTATCCAAACCTAGATTTGTAGGGCCAAAAAGCACATCCTTATATATTGTGGTTTCAAACAGTTGGTGTTCCGGATATTGAAATACCAACCCTACCTTGCTTCGTAAATCCTTCAATTTGTATTTCTGATCATATATATCCTGACCGTTAAAATATATACTCCCGCTTGTAGCCTTCACCAATCCGTTCATATGCTGAATCAGGGTTGATTTACCGGAACCGGTATGGCCAATCAAACCAATGAATTCTCCTTTATTGATAGAAAAACTAACATCCTTAATTGCATGTCTTGCAAAGGCTGTACCTGGACTATATATATAATTGATTTTATCAAATATTAATTGCAATATTTCACCTGCTTCTTATAATATTGTACAAAGTACGATTTAATAAATACCGTACCAATTCTCATAGAATATCCACTCGTTATCTTCTTGCTTCCTTAATAGCTACCATGAACTCCTCCACGCTTAAGATTCCCTCCGGAAGATTAAGACCGGCCTTTCTAAGCTCATAAGCCAATTCAGTCACCTGTGGTACATCAAGACGGTATTTTTTAATCTCCTCTACACGGGAAAATATCTCCCTTGGAGTTCCCTCCATCACAACGTGTCCCTTCTCCATAACGTATACCCGATCTGCGTGAATTACTTCATCCATATGGTGGGTAATCAAAATCAGAGTAACATTTTCTTTCTTATTAAGATCTCTTACTGTTGAGATTACCTCTTTTCTACCGTTAGGATCTAACATGGCAGTCGGCTCATCCAGTACGATGCATTGCGGCTTCATCGCCATAATACCTGCAATCGCTACCCTCTGCTTCTGTCCTCCGGACAGCTTATTCGGTGAAGCGTCTCGGTACTCCAACATTCCTACCGCTTCCAGGCTCTTCTCTACTCTCTCCCAGATCTCTTCACTCGGTACCCCAAGGTTCTCAGGTCCAAAGCCTACGTCTTCTTCTACGACCGTTGCTATAATCTGATTATCCGGATTTTGAAATACCATTCCGGCAGATTGACGAATATTCCATATATTCTCTTCCTCAGCAGTATTCAAGCCATTCACCCATACACTGCCTGAAGTCGGATAAAGGATTGCGTTGATGTGTTTTGCCAAAGTTGATTTTCCTGAACCGTTGGCACCCAACACAGCGATAAAATCGCCTTTCTTTACATTAAGGGTAACATCATCGATCGCTTTATTAATGGATTCCACATTCCCATCTTCATCGCGTCTGATATATTCAAAAGATAATTTTTCAACCTTCAGCATATCCATGTTAAAAGTCCTCATTTCCATAACATTAGTTTATCAGCATTCTGGTTTACGCTACAATTGTCTTGCATGTAAACATGCTATCATATTAATTAGTATATCTCTTTATTTCTAAATGAATAAGAGTTACAAAAGATTATAACTCATATAGTCATAAAAAAAAATATAATTTTGAAAATATGGCTAAATAATTACTAAAATAGCACAAAATAGCGATAACAGGCTTACTACCAAAGAAAGATTTCATCTATAAAGTGATGGTCAGATCATTCGCAAGCAACAATATTATTAAATTTTCTTCATATATATCTTAGCATATAGCAAAAAATATCGCTCTATACAATCTGACGGAAACTGTATACTGTCGGTACTTGGGTGTACAAGCGATAGCGTGTTTCAGATGATGTATAAAGCAATATTCTTTTATACTATTCATAGAATAGGAACTTCGTTCTAGGTAAATAGGGTATCATGGCAGATAGCAATGTTGGTTGTTAATATCAAACCTTCTATTTTGTAGGAAGGATCTTAAAGGTTTTTGTTATAGTTCCGCTATAGTTACCTATTCCCTTTATTGTTACTTTGGCTGTGCCTGGTTTTATGTTTGAGGAATAAGTAACAGTATAATCTTTATTTAAAACTAATGATTTCTTGCCATATTTTATCTTCACAGAAGGCGTCTTTTTCTTACCGGTATATTGGTATTTGGTATGACTTAAAGAAGCAGATAAAGAAGTGATACTTTTCGTTTGAATTGTATAACTTTTCTGAATACTTCCAGTATAATTATTTAAACCCGTAATAGTAACAACTGCTGTACCGGCATTGGTAACATTACGGTAAGATATTTTATAATCCTTTCCTTCCTTTAGCGTTAATGATCCATCTTTTACGCTAACTTTAGGTTTTTGGGAAGATCCGTTATAGGTGAAGGTGCTTTTACTGAGCTTTACTGTGGTTTTACTAAAATCTTGTGTAAATGATACACGGAGAGTATAGGTGTCAGTCTTTAAATAAGAACCTGTTTCATCCGAGTGGCTATTGACTTTAATATAGTATTTTCCCGCAGGCAGAAGCATCATATTTGTTTTCAGATTATAATTTCCGCCGATAAACCAGGGTTCATTCTGTATCGATTTATAACTAGTACCATCCTGTGTAAATAGTTCAACATCCCAGTAATGTTTATTAACCTCTGATTTAAAATTAGGATGAGAAAATAAAACTGAAACGTAGCCCTTCTTTGTGGTTGTAAAAGTAAACCAATCATTATCTTGCCTATTCGTAATACTCCCGGAATAATTTTCATTTGTGCGAATAATATCCGCTTGCTGGAAGCTACCGTTATTTTCAGTTTCGTGATTCTTATCCTTCTCCTTTGCTGCACTTGCTTTTTGTGTCTGAACATTCAACATAAATACTGTGGTAAAAATTAAAACTACCAAAAATAAAATCCTTCTTTTCAACTCTTTCCCTCCTATATTTTTTAATAATTGCCACATTATCCGCTATATATTTTATGCAATGTTTAGTTCATCATTAATAAAAACCATTCCTACACATATTTCTTCTGAATCAAAGAATATATCATTCATCGTGCGCATTCTTTCTGTAACTTCTATTATATGTATAATTATAACAGAAACTCCCCTACTCTCAAAGAAAATCTTCCACTTATACCTCATTTTTAACGACAACACGGCGGTTAACACTTGAGAATTTAACTCTACCTAGTTTTTTGATATGTATCTCTTTATTTCTTGTTCCAATTCAAGAACAGGAAATGTACTACGGAATATAGGGCAGCTAATCAGATATCGATAAACGATTGTAAAGTTTTTGTCAGAGTTATTGCATACTTATAACGCATGCAGTAACTCATGAAAATTTAGCTTGTTTACGTGCAGGTCACAAGATATGGCTTTTTTTAATCTATTTTACTATTTACCTCACAGTAGAACGTATAGAATAACAACAAAAAAAGACCGCCACACAATGTGTGACGGTCCAATCGGACTATACTAATTCAATTAATACTTCCATAGCTGCGTCGCCCTTACGAGGTCCAATCTTTACGATTCTTGTATAACCACCGTTACGGGTTGCATACTTAGGTGCGATTTCATCGAATAATTTATCGGATACGCTAATTTCCTTAGTGTTTCTCTTCTTACCAGCGTTCTCTGTAGGAACCTCTGTTACGGAGTAAAGCACTTTGTTCATCTGTCTTCTAGCGTGAAGACGAGAAGCCTTATCCTTTTTAATTGATTTTTTAACTTCATCGTAAACAGTAACTTTCTTACCGTCAACAACTTCTTTCACTCTCTTGCCATCTTTATCTTTACGAGCAACTTTTGCAGTAACTTCTACTGTTTCATAGTTGTCTCTTTCTTTAACAGCAAGCGCTATCAGGCCTTCAGCGATACCACGGATCTCTTTTGCCTTAGCTTCGGTTGTAACAATTTTACCATTGTATAATAAATTTGTTACTTGGTTTCTCAACAAAGCCTTTCTCTGGCTTGAGGTTCTTCCAAGTTTTCTATAACCTGCCATTTGTTTCCCTCCTTTGAATCTATTTAGTCATCACTTGCGTTTAAGGATAAACCAAGCTCTTTTAATTTTGCAAGTACTTCTTCTAAAGATTTACGTCCGAGATTTCTTACCTTCATCATGTCTTCCGCAGTTTTGTTGGTAAGCTCTTCAACTGTATTGATACCAGCTCTCTTCAAGCAGTTGTAGGAACGAACGGATAATTCCAATTCGTCTATGTTCATCTCAAGAACCTTTTCTTTCTCATTGTCTTCCTTCTCAACCATGATATCCACGGTCTTTGCATGTTCAGACAAGTCGATAAAGGAATTAAGATGTTCGCTTAATACTTTCGCTGCTAAACTTACTGATTCATCCGGAGCTAAAGTTCCGTTTGTATAAACATCTAATGTAAGTTTATCAAAGTCAGTAATCTGTCCTACTCGAGTATTTTCTACAGAAAGGTTTACACGCTCAACAGGAGTATAGATGGAGTCAACCGGAATAACACCGATTGGCAACTCATCATTTTTATTCTTGTCTGCGCTAATATATCCTCTACCATTTGTAATTGTTAATTCCATGTACAATCTGCTATCCGGACCGCCACATAAGGTTGCAATTACTTGATCAGGATTGAGTATCTCGATATCCGGGTCAGCCTGTATATCCCCTGCTGTCACTACAACTTCGCCTTCTGCCTCAATGTATGCGGTCTTCGGCTCACTCGTATCGCTTGTGTTTTTGATTGCTAAGCTTTTGATATTCATGATAATCTCAGCAACATCTTCCTTTACACCAGGAACAACACTGAATTCATGAACAACACCGTCAATCTTAATTTGACTTACAGCAGAACCAGGTAAGGATGAAAGCATAATTCTTCTAAGTGAATTACCTAAAGTTGTACCATAGCCTCTCTCCAGGGGTTCTACCACAAAGCGTCCAAACTTCTTATCTTCAGAAATTTCTGCAATCTCTATTTTGGGTTTTTCGAAATCAAACACAACAGGACCCTCCTTTTGGGTATTTTGAGTTGCTCTAAAAGCTTAAATACAAAAAGCAAATATATCGCTTTCTCTTCTAATTATTTGGAGTACAACTCGACAATTAACACTTCGTTTACCGGAACATCAATCTGGTCTCTTGTAGGAATTTCTTTTACAACACCTGTAAAAGCTTCATGATTTGACTCAAGCCATGCAGGTACAGTTCTTCCGTCGGTTACCTCAAAGACATCCTTATATCTCTGTGTATTTTTGAATTTTTCTTTAATTTCAATTGTATCTCCAGCCTTTAATGTGTAAGAAGGAATGTTTACACATTTGCCGTTTACTAATACATGCTTATGATCAACGATCTGTCTAGCTTCTTTTCTTGTTCTGCCATATCCAAGACGGAACATAGCATTATCAAGTCTAAGCTCTAACAGTGTCATTAAGTTCTCACCAGCTGTGCCGAGCTTCATCTTCTGAGCTCTAGCGAATAAGTTTCTAAAAGGCTGCTCTAACACACCATAGATAAACTTAGCCTTTTGCTTTTCTCTTAACTGTGTACCATACTCACTCACTTTTTTGCCTGCTCTGGAAAATGCTCTATTTGATTTCTTATCAATTCCTAAATAAGCAGGTTCAAGACCGAGGGATCTACATTTTTTTAAAACTGGACTCATATCTCTTGCCATAGTTTAATAACCTCCTATCAGACTCTTCTGCGTTTTGGCGGACGACATCCGTTATGAGGAACCGGAGTTACATCCTTAATACTTGTTACTTCAATGCCACAAGCTTGAAGCGCACGAATTGCTGCTTCTCTACCCTGGCCAGGTCCTTTAACCATAACCTCAACTGATTTTAAACCATGAACAAGTGCTGCCTTAGCTGCTGTTTCAGCTGCCATCTGTGCAGCATAAGCTGTTGATTTTTTGGAACCTCTGAAGCCTAATCCACCGGCACTTGCCCAAGAAAGTGCATTGCCTTCTGCATCGGTCAGCGTAACAATTGTATTGTTAAAAGATGACTGAATGTGTGCCTGTCCACGATCGACATTTTTCTTCACACGCTTCTTTGTCACTTTTTTAGCTGTTGCTATTTTCTTAGCCATCTAACAAACCCTCCTATTGGATTATTCACAGTAATTGAAATAGATGAATTTCAATTACACTACAAGATTGAATTGGTTTTTTAAAAGCGCAATTCAACTGCGATTTTTTCATATTATTTGATTGTTGCAGTTTACAAGATAATTGATTGATCAACTCACTTGTTCGAATTACTTCTTCTTGTTAGCAACAGTTCTTCTAGGACCTTTTCTTGTTCTAGCGTTAGTCTTTGTTTTTTGACCACGAACAGGAAGACCCTTTCTATGACGGATACCTCTGTAACATCCGATTTCTTGTAATCTCTTAATGTTGAGAGCGATTTCTCTTCGTAAATCACCTTCAACTTGCTGTGTCTCATCAATAACATCCTTAATTCTGCCTACTTCTTCATCTGTTAAATCTCTAACGCGTGTGTCAGGATTAACATTTGCTGCAGCAAGGATACGAACCGCACTTACTCTACCGATACCATAAATATAGGTAAGTCCGATCTCTACACGTTTCTCTCTTGGTAAATCTACACCACTGATACGAGCCATGTGCTAGTTACACCTCCAAAAATATTTTGTTTTGTTCTTGTAATGCCGGGCGTGAATGCATAGCATTACACCAGCCGCTTTAAATTGTGGCCCACAGGACAATCAGCCTGAAGCTAAGACTCTGTGATGACGGCACAGTTCTTAAGATAGAAGTATCACGGTTTAGATAGAACCCGTACTACTATCCACAATATCACAACTTTCCGTCACATAGACGGATGATTGTAACACAGAAAGCAAGTGCTAAGTATTCTGTGTATCTCATTTTCTCGTTTACATTACAAGAAAAGACACAGAACACTAATTATATAAAACAATAACGAGTCTTTGAGGTACCCGAACTATTGTATATTAGCCTTGTCTTTGCTTGTGCTTAGGATTCTCACAGATAACTCTGATGGATCCCTTTCTTTTAATGATTTTGCATTTCTCGCAAATCGGTTTTACTGATGACCTTACTTTCACAGTAATTCACCCCTTTCAAAAAAGTCCGTTTTCTATTATATCATTGAAATAATATAATAGCAAGTAGTATTTTTCATAACATATATTAAAAGAATAAGTTCTCTTTTGTTATGCAATTGTGCGCCCGACAAGCCTTATGCTTGTCCATTTCCAATATAAAATGAAACAAAATTTTGTATTTGCTTCTTTTTTTACTGTTCTACTATTTATCTCTCCAGATAATTCTGCCTTTTGATAAATCATATGGTGAAAGCTCAAGTGTAACCTTGTCACCTGGAACTATCTTAATGAAATTCATACGAAGCTTGCCACTGATATGTGCAAGTACCTTATGACCATTCTCAAGTTCAACCTGAAACATTGCGTTCGGTAATTTCTCTATTACGGTTCCTTCGATTTCAACTACATCGGTTTTAGACATTACATGACCTCCTTATTAGATTTTGAATACTTTAATAACTTGATTGCTCTTTTTATCTCTTCATTTTTAACTGTTTGTTGGATTATCTTATCGATCAAAACCTGATCTGTTTCCACCAATGCAGTGATATGCTTTTGTTTTTTCTTCTTCGGTCTGTTTAGAGTTCTGATTCTGCCATCCACTAAATATGCATATTCATCATCCAGTTGTAATATTACATAATATTCTCCCCTGTCATGACCCGCTGTGGATAAAACATATCCTCCTACTTGAAACTCATTCATCATGCGAAAACCTCTCCTATTTTAAAATAGTTAATAGCTCAGGTTCTCCCTTTGTAATAAGAACGGTATTTTCATAATGAGCGGATAGAGAACCATCAGCAGCAACTACTGTCCAATCGTCATCCTCCCAATATACATCATAACGTCCTTCATTTACCATGGGCTCAATCGCAAAAACCATACCTGCTTCTATCTTCGGACCCCTGCGTTTTTGTCTGAAGTTAGGAATCTGTGGTTCTTCATGAAGATTTCTACCGATTCCGTGTCCTACCAAATCTCTAACAACTGAATATCCATGTGCTTCTACATATGTTTGTATTGCTTCAGAAATCTCATGTAAATGATGACCCTCTTTCGCAAACTTAATACCTTCATAAAAACTCTGCTGGGTTACTTCAATCAGCTTCGCAGCTTCCTTTGAAATCTCACCTACCGGTACCGTCCTGGCTGCATCGGAATGATATCCTTTATGGATCACTCCGCAGTCCAGACTTACGATATCCCCGTTACGCAGAATTCTTTTTTTATTTGGTATTCCATGCACTACTTCACTGTTAACTGATACACAGATGGACGCAGGATATCCGTTATAATTAAGAAAGGAAGGAATACAATCATATCCTTTAATGATTTCAAAGCATTTCTTATCGATATCCAGAGTAGAGATACCGGGCTGAATCATACCCATTACCTCCTCGAGTACACGAGCCAGGATCTGTCCTGATTCTCTCATTAACTCTATTTCTTTCTCCGATTTAATACCTATTGACATGATACATCTTCCTTTTCTATTCACTTAATAAATGATATTAACATAAGAAGGGTTTCATTCCGGCTTAAGCCTAACCTAACTATGCTTCAAGAATTGTTACAATTTGATCAAAGATAACATCCATTATCTGTGTACCATCTACAGATTTTAAAATTCCTTTTGACTGATAATAATCAATTAATGGCTGTGTCTGCTCATGATATACGTTAAGACGTTTCTTCACTGTTTCAGGCTGATCATCATCACGTAATACGAGGTTTGCACCACAATTGTCACAGATGCCTTCCTTCTTAGGAGGAATCGTTACAACATGATAAGTTCCACCACAGTTTACGCATGCTCTTCTGCCTGACATACGGCTTACGATTTCTTCGTCCGGAACATCAACGTCGATTGCATACTGAACCGCATCACCGTTTTTTGCCAATGCTTCATCAAGAGCCTTTGCCTGAGGAATTGTTCTTGGGAAACCATCTAATACATACCCTTTTACACAATCAGGCTGTTTAAAACGATCGATAACCAAATCAACAACTAACTCATCCGGAACTAATAAACCTTGATCCATATACTCTTTTGCTTTCTTACCAAGCTCTGTGCCGCTTTTGATATTTGCGCGAAAAATATCACCTGTAGAAATGTGTGGGATATCATATTTCGCAGCAATTTTCTTTGCTTGAGTGCCTTTTCCGGCACCCGGTGCACCTAACATAATAATTTTCATTACCCTACCTCCTGTTAATCATCAATATATTCATAGTCTGATTAAAATGTTTCTTAATTTCATTGAGAATTCGATATCACATGTCATATTTTAACATATAACAACTAGTTTAATTATCGCCTAACTTATGCTCCTTCATACATGGAATCCCATATCGAAAGAGTTGATACAAACTTTCTCTAACATATAAACATTCCTGTGTTTACAGTCCTCGAGAAACACTATAGCGGATGCTACAAACTAAGGTACTCACATTGTTCGAAAGAATTATTACTTTTGAACATTGCAAGTCCTTAGTTTATAACATCCGTCATATTTACATACTGAATTATTCAGTAAGGAAGCCTTTATAATGGCGTACCAGCAATTGAGATTCAATCTGTTTGATTGTCTCAACGATAACACCAACGATAATGATAAGTGATGTACCGCCAAAGCTGAAGTTTGCACTAAATATACCAGAGAATACAATCGGAATTAAAGCTGCTATTGTTAAGCCAATTGCACCAATAAAAATAATATAGTTTAATACCTTCTGTAAATACTCTGTGGTTGGCTTACCTGGGCGAATACCCGGGATAAAACCACCCTGCTTCTTTATGTTATTCGATACTTCAATTGGATTAAATGTAATTGAGGTATAGAAATATGCAAAGAATACATTAAGTGCGATGTAAACTAACACACCAAGTGTATATTTGAAATCGCCCCAGCTCTTAACATTAAACCAGCTGTTCTGATTCAAAACCATAAGTACTTTCGGCCAGAAATGTTCTCTAGCCGGATTGATTCCCCAAAACTGAGAAATTACAATCGGGAAACTCATTAAAGAGTTTGCAAAGATTACAGGAATAACACCTGATGTATTTACTTTAAGCGGAATATGGGAGGTTTGTCCACCCACTGTTTTTCTTCCTACAACCTTTTTTGCATAGGTTACAGGAATTTTTCGCTGTGCTGCCTGTAGAAGAACTACGAAGACTACACAACCAACTGTAAGAGCCACGATTGCAAGAATTGCAACGATAGCATTAACTACAGAACTACTACCAATTACATATGTCTGGAATAAACCAACAAAGTCAGCAGGTAATCTAGAAATAATGTTAATGGTTAAGATAATGGATATACCATTACCTACGCCTTTAACAGTAATTCTTTCACCAACCCACATTAAGAATGCGGATCCGGCTGTAAATGCTGCGATAACCATCATAACATTTGTAAATGTGAACTCATCTAAGTAACCCATTCTACCAAAACCGATTGCCATTGCAGCAGATTCGATTACAGCTAGTCCTACGGTTAAATAACGAGTAATTTCATTCAGTTTCTTTCTGCCATCTTCGCCTTCTTTTTGCAGTTCCTCCAGTTTGGGTATTGCAATTGTTAAAAGCTGGATAATAATGGATGCTGTGATATAAGGTGTAATACTCAATGCGAAAATAGACATTTTTCTAAAGGAACCACCAGTTAAACTGTTTACGAAGCTGAATGCATCCGTATTAAACCACTTATCCGTTATTTCACTTTTAATAACCGGAGCGGGAAGCAAAGTTCCCACTCGGACTACTAAAAGTGCGAGAAGTGTAAAGATTAATCTGTCTCTAATATCCTTAACTTTAAAAGCATTTCGCAATGTCTTAAACATTATACCACCTCAGCATTTCCACCAAGAGCTTTAATTTTTTCGACAGCGCCTGCACTGAATGCATTAACCTTAACATCAAGCTTCTTAGTAAGTTCTCCGTTTCCAAGGATCTTTACTCCATCTTTCGGGTTTTTAATTGCACCTACTTCGATCAATGAAGCAATAGTTACTACAGCACCGTCTTCAAATCTATTTAATACGTCTACATTAATTGCAATAATTTCTTTAGTGTTTCTATTATGGAAACCACGCTTCGGAATACGTCTGTATAAAGGCATCTGACCGCCTTCAAATCCGATTCTTGGAGCTCCTGAACGAGCTTTCTGACCTTTGTGTCCCTTACCGGCTGTTTTGCCGTTGCCGGAACCATGGCCACGTCCTCTTCTGAAATTATCGTTTTGTTTGGAACCGACAGCCGGTCTCAATTCTGATAAATTCATGTCGTGCACCTCCTTCTATTAGCTAATTATATTTCTTCCACCTTAACTAAGTGTTTAACCTGATCGATCATTCCTCTAACAGCAGCGTTATCTGGCAATTCATTGGTCCAATGAAGTTTCTTTAAGCCTAATGCCTCAACGGTTGCTCTGTGCTTCGGAATGGCGCCGATTGTTGATTTCACTAATGTGACTTTTAATTTATCTGCCATTTCTGACACCTCCATGTTTATACAAGATGAATCATCTTGACAATTCATCTATTAATACGTTTTGGCAATTATCTTAATAACTGCTCTACCGGAATACCACGAAGTTTAGCTACTTCTTCAGGGGTCTTTAACTGGCTTAATCCTTCAATAGTAGCAAGAACTACGTTCTGCTTATTATTGGAACCAAGTGACTTAGTACGAATATTCTTGAAGCCTGCAAGCTCAAGAACGTTACGTGCAGGACCACCTGCGATAACACCGGTACCTTCTGGGGAACGTTTCAGTAATACAGATGCACTACCGAATTTACCGATAAAGTCATGAGGTACGCTACCATTCTCATCAAGAGGAAGGCTGATTAATTTCTTAATCGCATCTTCTTTACCTTTACGGATAGCCTCAGGAATTTCGGATGCCTTACCAAGGCCTGCACCTACGTGTCCGTTCTTATCACCAACGACTACTAAAGCTGTAAATCTAAAATTACGTCCGCCTTTTACAACCTTAGTTACTCGTTTGATTGATACTACTTTATCTACTAATTCTAATTGACTAGCATCAACGATTTGACGTTTCATGTTTTTCCTCCTTGCTTAGAATATCAGACCAGCTTCACGTGCTGCATCTGCTAACGCTTTGATCTTTCCTTGATATATGAAGCCACCTCTGTCATAAACAACAGTATTAATGCCTTTTTCTAACGCTCTTTTTGCAATTACAGATCCCAAATAGGAAGCTGCAGCTACATCATTCGTCTTAGAAAGCTCTGCCTTTAGATCTTTTTCTAAAGTGGAGGCTGATACTAAAGTTTTGCCTACTGTATCATCAATGATCTGTGCGTACATATGATTGTTGCTTCTAAATACAGCTAAACGCGGTCTCTCAGGAGTACCTGTGAAACGATTACGGATTTTTAGATGCTTCTTTACGCGAATTGCGCTTCTTGATTCTTTACTTACCATTTGATTTCACTCCTCCCTTATTTCTTACCGGTCTTACCAACCTTACGTCTAATCACTTCATCAGCATATTTAATACCTTTACCCTTATAAGGTTCAGGTTCTCTTTTTGCTCTGATTTCAGCAGCGTATTGGCCAACCTTTTCTTTATCAATACCTTTTACGATGATCTTGTTCTGACCATCTAATATGGATTCCAAACCTTCCGGATCAACCATGATAACCGGATGGGAGTAACCTAATGTTAATGTTAATTCTTTTCCTGCTTTTGCAGCTCTGTAACCAACACCGTTGATTTCAAGATTTTTAGTATAGCCTTCTGTAACACCAACAACCATATTGTTGATCAGTGTTCTTGTAAGACCGTGTAAAGACTTAAACTTCTTTAAATCGTTAGGTCTTGTAACTACAACCTCAGAACCTTCAAGAGTGATTTGCATCTCTGCAGGTAACACTCTCTCTAAAGTTCCCTTAGGACCTTTTACAGTCACTTTATTATTTTCTGCTATTTCTACAGTTACGCCTGCAGGAATAGCGATAGGCATTCTTCCTATACGTGACATGCCCGCACCTCCATATTTTTATTTGTGTAAGTGGTATTCATCTGGTTACTACCAGATGAATGCTAAAACTTCTCCACCAACGTTTAATTCTCTAGCTTCTTTATCAGTGATAACACCTTTGTTTGTAGAGATGATTGCAGTTCCTAATCCTCCAAGAACCTTTGGCATATTGTCTCTGTTCGCATATACGCGAAGTCCAGGTTTGGAAATTCTCTTAAGGCCTGTTATAATCTTTACATTTTTATCTTTACCATACTTTAATGTGATATGGATTGTCTTAAAATTCTCAACTTCTTCGATCTCGAATTTCTTAATATAACCTTCTTTAAGAAGAATTTCGGCAATAGCAATTTTCATCTTAGAAGCAGGTACATCTACTGTATCGTGTTTAGCAGTATTGGCATTACGAATTCTCGTAAGCATATCTGCAATAGGATCGCTCATTGTCATTTTCAGTTGCCTCCTTTCTTAAATCTTACCAGCTTGCTTTCTTTACGCCTGGTATCTGTCCTTTGTACGCTAACTCACGAAAACAAATTCTGCAGATTCCGTATTTTCTTAAATATGCATGCGGACGGCCACAAATTCTGCAACGGTTGTATTCTCTTGTAGAGAATTTCTGCGTACGTTGTTGCTTTACTTTCATTGACGTTTTAGCCATGGGAACCCTCCTCTACTTTTTAAACGGCATACCGAATTGTGTTAACAGTTCACGAGCTTCTTCATCTGTCTTAGCAGTTGTAACGAAGATAATGTCCATACCTCTAACTTTATCTACCTTATCATACTCAATTTCAGGGAAGATTAATTGCTCTTTAATACCAAGAGAGTAGTTACCTCTACCGTCAAATGCATTCGGATTTACACCTCTAAAGTCACGTACACGAGGTAATGCTAAGTTGATCAAACGATCAGCGAATTCATACATTTTCTCGCCTCTTAATGTTACTTTACATCCAATCGGCATACCCTCTCTGAGTTTGAAGTTAGCGATGGATTTCTTTGCCTTAGTTACAACAGGCTTCTGTCCAGCGATAATTTCCATATCCTTAACAGCTGTCTCTAAAACCTTAGCATTATCCTTAGCTTCACCAACACCCATGTTGATTACTATTTTATCGATCTTCGGCACTTCCATAACGTTCGCATAACCGAACTTCTTTGTCATGCCGGCTACTATTTCATTTTTATAAAACTCTTTTAATCTAGCCAACGCAAATGTTCCTCCTCTCTGAATTAATCAATCACTTCACCAGTAGATTTAGCAATACGAACTTTCTTAACACCCTTCTTGGTCTCAACAGTTGTAAAGCCTACTCTGGTTGGCTTGCCTTTGTGCACTAACATTACGTTTGATGCATCAATTGCAGCTTCCTGATGGATGATGCCACCCTTAGGATTCTTCTGGCTTGCCTTAGTGTGTTTGGATATTGTGTTAACTCCTTCAACAAATACTTTGCCTTCTGCTACGGAGATAACTTTTCCAACTTTGCCTTTATCCTTACCGGTGATAACCTTAACGTTATCATTCTTTTTAATTTTCATCGTTGCCACTAGTCGACACCTCCTTATAATACTTCTGGTGCTAAAGAAACGATTTTCATGAATTGTTTCTCTCTTAATTCTCTCGCAACCGGTCCAAAGATACGAGTGCCCTTCGGATTCTTATCGTCTTTAATAATTACGGCAGCATTCTCATCAAATCTAATATAAGAACCATCTTTACGACGTGCTCCCTTTACGGTACGTACTACAACCGCTTTTACTACGTCACCTTTTTTAACAACACCGCCTGGTGTTGCATCTTTAACCGCAGCAACGATGATATCGCCTATATTAGCATATCTTCTGGTTGATCCGCCAAGTACTCTGATGCAAAGTAATTCTTTAGCACCAGTATTGTCAGCAACCCTGAGTCTGGTTTCAGCTTGTATCATGATAATACTCCTTTCAGAAAAATCTTAAAAACCGTTGGCATTGCCATCGCTTTTTAATCAAGTATTGCAAACAATATGCTCTGCCCATGAATCGTGAGCATATTATACAAAAATTCTCTACTGTCAAAACAGCTTCGAAAGCGCAATTTGTAAAAATACTATTTTGCTTTCTCTACGATCTCTACAAGTCTCCATCTCTTATCCTTAGATAACGGTCTAGTTTCCATAACCTTTACTCTATCTCCGATTGCACAAGCATTGTTCTCATCATGTGCTTTGAGCTTGTAAGTTCTTTTAACGATCTTGCCATATAGAGGATGCTTTACGTTGTCAACAACAGCTACAACGATTGTTTTATCCATCTTATCGCTAACTACTTTACCGATACGAACTTTTCTTAAATTTCTTTCCACAAAAATACTCCTTTCTGTGATCGCCAGTTAACCGGCAGTTAAACAACCGATCCGTGATTATTTAGAAGCCTTAGAAAGTTCAGAGATTACTGTCTGAATTCTTGCGATGTTTTTTCTAACTTCTTTAATTCTGCTTGTGTTATCCAACTGGTTTGTTGCATTCTGGAATCTTAAATTGAATAATTCCTTTTTAGCAGCTACTAATTCGTTATTTAATTCTGTAGTTGTTTTTGCCTTTAACTCTTCTACATATTTATTAATTTTCACTGTTTGCACCACCTTCTAATTCTGCGCGGGATACGATTTTACACTTCACCGGCAATTTGTGCATAGCAAGACGTAATGCCTCTCTTGCTACTTCTTCAGAGACACCCCCGATTTCGAACATTACACGACCCGGCTTAACTACTGCTACCCAGTACTCTAAGGAACCTTTACCGGAACCCATTCGAGTTTCAGCTGGCTTAGCTGTTACAGGTTTGTCAGGGAATATTTTAATATATACCTTACCACCACGCTTTGTAAAACGTGTCATAGCGATACGGGCTGCTTCAATTTGATTGGATCTGATCCAACATGGCTCAGTAGCTACAATACCAAATTCACCTTGGTTAATTGTATTGCCTCTGCAAATCTTACCGGCCATACTACCGCGGAACTGCTTACGGCGTTTAACTCTTTTAGGCATTAACATTAGTTATCTCTCCCTTCTGCTTTCACTGCTTTTACAGGAAGGACTTCACCAAGGTAAATCCAAACTTTAACACCTGTCTTACCGTATGTGGTTTCTGCTTCTGCAAATCCATAATCGATATTAGCACGTAAAGTCTGTAACGGGATAGTACCTTCATTGTAGAACTCTGTACGAGCCATATCAGCACCGCCAAGACGACCAGCAACTGCAGTCTTGATACCCTTAGCACCAGACTTCATAGTTCTTGACATAACGGACTTCATAGCTCTTCTAAATGAAATACGGTTCTCAAGCTGAGTAGCGATATTCTCTGCTACTAACTGTGCATTGAGATCAGGTCTTTTAATTTCTTTGATTTCGAGGTTTACTTTTTTATCAGTGAACTTCTGAACTTCTCTCTTTAAGTTCTCGATCTCAGCTCCTGCTCTACCGATTACAACACCCGGTTTCGCTGTGAAGATGATTATTTTTAAGCGATCAGACGCTCTTTCAATTTCAATCTTAGAAACGCTTGCGCTATATAACTTCTTTTTCAGAAATGTTCTGATGTTGTAGTCTTCAACAAGATTATCTGCGAAATCTGCTTCAGCATACCATCTGGAGTCCCAATCTTTGATAACTCCGACTCTTATGCCATGAGGATTAACTTTCTGTCCCATTATTTCCCTCCTTATCTTTCATTAAGCACTACAGTAATGTGACACATTCTCTTCTCGATACGATAAGCAGTGCCTCGTGCTCTTGGTCTGATTCTTTTCATAATCGGACCCTGGTTAGCAAAACATTCATCAACGTAAAGCTTCGCAGCATCCATATTCTTAACTTCAGCATTAGCGATTGCTGATTTTAATATTTTTTCTATTACTGCAGATGCGTATCTTGGGCTGTATGCCAGGATACCAAGTGCTGTCTGTACATCCTTACCACGAATGGCGTCTAATACGAAACAAGCTTTCTGAACAGAAATTCTAGCAAATGATAATTTTGCGCTTGCTCTGTTGTCTTTCTGCTCATTTCTAGCTCTTTTTATTTGGGATCTATGTCCTTTCGCCATGGATGAACCTCCTTCCATCTAATGCCTAAGCATTATCTTCTTGTTTTCTTTTCGTCTTTTCCGTGACCTCTATAGGTTCTGGTTGCTACAAACTCACCAAGCTTGTGTCCAACCATATCTTCTGTCACATATACCGGAACATGTTTTCTTCCGTCATGTACTGCGATTGTATGACCAACCATCTGAGGGAAAATTGTTGAACGACGAGACCATGTTTTGATAACAGTCTTCTCACCGCTTGCATTTAAAGCATCAACTTTTTTCAATAAATGATCATCAGCAAATGGTCCTTTTTTTAATGAACGAGCCATGTATTCTAACCTCCTTAGAATTAATGACAAATGAATTTACAATTATGAAACTCATCTGTATACCACTATTGCATTCGAAATCCAATGAAACGATTTTTCAATTATTTAAATGATTTACCGTCTCTTCTTCTTACGATCATCTTGTTTGTTTGCTTATTGTGCTTTCTTGTCTTAAGACCAAGAGCAGGTTTACCCCAAGGAGTAACAGGGCCTGGACGACCAATACCTGTTCTACCTTCACCACCACCGTGAGGATGGTCATTCGGGTTCATTACGGAACCACGTACAGTAGGTCTGATACCCATGTGACGTTTACGTCCTGCTTTACCAATATTGATAAGTTCATGATCAATATTGCCAACCTGACCTACAGTTGCTCTACAAGCGATAGGAACAAGTCTCATCTCGCCGCTTGGAAGTCTAAGTGTAGCATATTTGCCTTCCTTCGCCATAAGCTGTGCGGAGTTACCTGCGGAACGAACTAACTGTCCACCCTTACCAGGATATAACTCTACGTTGTGAATCTGTGTACCAACAGGAATGTTCTGAAGAGGTAAACAGTTACCTACTCTGATTTCTGCTGTTTCACCATTCATTATCTTTGTTCCTACTGTAAGACCGTTAGGAGCAAGGATGTATGCTTTCTCACCATCAACATAACTGATTAATGCGATGTTTGCTGTTCTGTTAGGATCATATTCGATACTAACTACAGTTGCAGGAATACCGTCTTTTCTTCTCTTAAAGTCGATAATTCTATATTTTCTTCTAGAGCCACCGCCCTGGTGTCTTACTGTGATCTTACCCTGGTTATTACGTCCTGCATTCTTATTTAAAGAAACGATTAAGGACTTCTCAGGCTTTGATGTGGTAATTTCTGAAAAATCAGAACCAGTCATGTGTCTTCTGGAAGGTGTATATGGGTTATAGGTTTTAATTCCCATGATTTGCACTCCTTTCAAAACGATGCTAAATATTGTTTTCTTAACATCTCATATATTACGGAAAAACGTTTTTATCTTTCGCGTTTTATAGACCTGAGAAAATCTCGATCTCTGCGCTGTCAGCTGTTAACTGAACAATTGCCTTCTTAACCTTAGAGGTTTTACCGGATGTAGCGCCACGTCTACGTGTCTTACCATCCATGTTGATGGTGTTTACATTAGCTACTTTAGCACCAGTGAACATTTTTTCAACTGCTTCTTTAATCTGGTTCTTTGTAGCTTCCGGATGAACTGAAAATGTGTATTTCTTCTCTCCCATGGAGCTCATACTTTTTTCAGTTACGATAGGCTTAAGGATTACATCATAATATTTAATATTAGCCATTATGCGTACACCTCCTGGATTTGAGCTACAGCATCTTTAGTCAATACCACAGTATCATACTTTAAGATGTCGTATACATTAATGGAGTTTGTTAATACTGTTCTTACCTTAGGAAGATTTCTAGCAGAAAGTGCTACATTATCATTCTTCTTATCAAGTACGATAAGTGCTTTCTGTAATTTGAAATTATCAAGAACTGCTTTCATCTTCTTAGTTTTAATCTCATCAAAGTTTAACTCATCAATAACTACGAATTTTGCATCGTTTACTCTTGATGTTAAAGCTGATTTGATTGCAAGAGCTTTTTCCTTCTTATTCATCTTGAAGGAATAATCTCTTGGCTTTGGAGCGAATACAACGCCGCCGCCCTTCCATTGAGGGGCTCTGGTTGAACCCTGTCTTGCATGACCGGTTCCCTTCTGTCTCCAAGGCTTTTTACCGCCACCACGTACTTCTGCACGTGTCTTAGCGCTTTGTGTTCCCTGACGTTTGTTCGCTAACTGCTGAACAACTGCCATATGAACTAAATGATCATTTATCTCTACTCCGAAGACTGCGTCGTTAAGTTCTAATGTACCAACTTCCTTGCCTTCGATATTAAAAATCTTTACATTTGCCATTTATGCTTCCTCCTTTCTTAAAGCTAATTACGCTTTAACTGTCTCCTTCAGCATTACTAAGGATTTTTTAGGTCCAGGTACTGCACCTTTAACAAGAATGAGGTTTTTCTCAACATCAACTCTTACAATTTCAAGGTTCTGTACTGTAGCCTTAACATTACCCATATGACCAGGCATGTGCTTACCTTTGAATACTCTACCTGGTGTGGTAGCAGCACCATTGGAACCTGCATGTCTGTGATGTTTGGAACCATGTTTCATAGGTCCTCTGGATAAGTTATGTCTCTTAATACCGCCTTGGAAGCCCTTACCTTTTGTCTTTGCTGTTGCGTCAATTCTATCACCTTCAGCAAAGATGTCAGCTTTGATTTCCTGACCAACTGTATAATCAGCTGCATTATCAAATTTAAATTCTCTTAAGAATCTCTTACTAGCAACACCCGCTTTCGCAAAGTGTCCCTTTCTTGGCTTGTTTACCAGAGTTTCTCTGATATCACCGAAGCCTACCTGTACAGCTGAATATCCATCATTATCAACAGTTTTAACCTGTGTAACAAAGAGCGGGCCAGCCTGTAGTACAGTTACCGGAACAAGTACTCCGTTTTCACCGAAAACCTGAGTCATACCGATTTTTGTAGCTAAAATCGCTTTCTTCATTTTCTTACCTCCTGTTTAATCTACAGCGGATTGCCACACGATATCGTGATATCGCGTTTTTAATGCAATCATCCTAGATGGTTATATACAAACATATATGAACCCTAAGGATTTCTTCTTAATTAATTGTTTTGTCTTTCCTATGATGTCCATCATCGTGAGCGATGACTTTTTACACATTAGACGAATTATTTCATCTTAATGTCGATGTACACACCAGCAGGCATTTCCAATCTGGATAATGCATCTACTGTCTTCTGGGTTGGTGTGATGATATCGATTAATCTCTTATGTGTTCTTTGTTCAAACTGCTCTCTGGAATCCTTATACTTGTGTACCGCTCTAAGAATTGTTACGATTTCCTTCTTAGTAGGCAACGGAACTGGTCCGCTCACCTTTGATCCTGTCTTCTTAACAGTATCAATAATTTTTCCTGCAGATTGATCGATCAACTGATGATCATACGCCTTCAATGTGATTCTCATTACTTGACTTGCCATAAAAAAAGCCGCCTCCTTTTCGCACTTAATTTCAGTACGACAAGTGGTGACTGTACACTCATCCGTGTGTATCTTCGTTATCCGAACAACAAAGCAAACCTATACGGATTTGCCATGTAATGTACGAAATGATTTTCACACGTTTTATCTGCCCGATGGCAGAACATTATATGGTACAGTGACTTGTCGCCAGTTTCATAACTTGACCTTCGCTCCACGGAAAACCTACCGCACTCGGTAGCAACCTCACGTTTCAACGCTATCAATGTCACAACACGGGTTATTATACACTAAAGAGCAATGCATTGCAAGTACTTTTTTCAAAAATATACAAATTTATAATTGTTATATTTTGTCATGTATAATTGCAGTTAGTATTTCCAACTTATTTTATATTATGTATGAAAAATTAATTATTTAGTTTATTCTCTTTATCCAATGTAATTTAGGATGTTAAGCTTTGCACCCTGTACGGAATTCTTTATTCTATTTAAAAAATAAAAAAGCCATATTGTCTTCTACAGACAATATAGCTTTGAATATAATTCCATTTAATTTTGCAATTCCTAGGAACAATCAGTTTAATTAAAGTTTCCTACTTATCATATCCAACTACTGTCCATATCCCCGTATAATTACAGCGGAACAGCCTGGTTAAATATACTTTTTTTGCTGGGCTGTTTTTATTATGGATCTCAACGATTGCTTTTTTGCTATCCTGATAAATTAATGCGATCTCATCATAAGCAATCGGATAGTCGCCTACAATACCTTCAGGAGAAATCAGCAGACTGGCAAATACCTGAGCCACAAATACTGGATCAAGCTTCCAAGGGGAATGCCCCTCATCTACACTCAACTGCTCCTGCTCTTCCTCATGAATCTTATATGGCACCTTAACCTGTGGGATATCCTTTGTAAGTGGGTTACAAAAAACTCTCATGGCTGCACCTGTTATTTCTTATTTAATACATTATATTCTTTTACCACTCGCATTGCTCCACTTTTATGCTTCCCAACGTCCCGAGGCACCACAGGGAAGAACCAGACCGTTGCCAGACACAGGAAGTCCAATTTCATCCGAGTTAACCTTCCCACCGAATTTGCTCTTTATCTCTGTGGATAGCATATATGACAATACGCCCGGTTGAAGGCCGGTTGTGTAGGAGTTGATTAGGAAAAATAACGGCTCATCGCTTAACACCTGCGTACAGAGCTGAACAAAAGGATGGATGCTGTCTTCAATCTTCCATATCTCACCCTTTGGACCCCTGCCATAGGACGGCGGATCCATTATTATGGCGTCATATCTATTCCCTCTGCGAATCTCTCGCTCAACAAACTTCACACAATCATCAACAATGTAACGAATCGGAGCTTCTCCAAGCCCGGAAGCTGTAGCATTCTCCTTCGCCCAGGTCACCATTCCCTTTGACGCATCAACATGGGTAACTGCCGCGCCGGCTTTTGCTGCTGCCAGAGTTGCACCACCTGTATAGGCAAATAGATTAAGAACTTTAATCTGTCTATCCTTCACCGTTTTAATCTTGTCCGAGAACCAATCCCAGTTCACTGCTTGCTCTGGGAATAAGCCGGTATGCTTAAAGTTGAAGGGCTGAAGGTTAAAAGTCAACCCCTTATAGTTGATATTCCACTGCTTTGGAAGATCAAAAAACTCCCACTCGCCGCCGCCCTTTGAACTTCTGTGATAATGCGCATTCGGCTTCTTCCATCCCTTATTACTTTTCACCGTATCCCATATAACCTGAGGATCCGGTCTTACTAATATATAATTCCCCCAACGTTCTAGCTTCTCACCCTTAGAGGTATCAATTACTTCATAGTCTTTCCAATCGCTTGCTATCCACATAACTTTCTCTCTTTCTAAAACTGTATTATTGATTTGAGTTAGTTGCCTAAGATTACTTGTTTGCACTTCTTATGGCATGCATTATTCCTAGTATATTAACAACCTTCAAATGATAAGGTCTTTTGACACTCTAGTCATTATTCTTTCCTATTATAATATACCACCTTGATAAATACAACGAAAACCTCCTTCTTCTCATGTGAGCTACCAATCATATAGTGCCTTTTCTCAACTAAGATTCCTCTTATTATTCTAACCATATTTTAACTTGACGTTACATAAGATTAATTATAAACTTAATTACATAAATAGGTTATACGTTAACGATATTTCTTCTAGTTTATTAGGCTAAAGTTTCAAGATACAACTTGGAACAACTATCAATTATATGATACGGGAGCGATGATCTCCCGATGATAAGGAGGATTATTCATTTATGAGTATTTTAACAAGATTTCGCGACATTATGTCCAGTAACATCAACGCACTATTAGATAAGGCAGAGGATCCTGAGAAAATGATCGACCAGTGTCTTCGTAATCTGAATTCCGATCTTGGTAAGGTAAAATCCGAGACCGCCGCTATCATGGCAGAAGAGCAGCGTGCAAAACGTGTGCTAGATGATTGCAACGAAGATATTACCAAAATGCAAACCTATGCGGTTAAAGCATTAGAATCCAATAATGAGGCAGATGCAAGAAAGTTCTTGGAACAGAAAGCTTCTTTGTCTGCCAAGCTCTCCGGTCTTCAGGAAGCATATGATCTGGCTCATGCCAATGCAACTCATATGCGTGAGATGCACGACAAGCTCGTGAAGGACATCGGCGAGTTAGAATCCCGCAAGGATATGATTAAAGGTAAACTGGCTGTCGCTAAGACACAGGAACGTATCAACAAAATGGGCTCCACCGTTACGGGAGCAAATAATTCAATGGCAAGCTTTAAGAGATTTGAGGATATGGCTGACAAAGCCCTGGATAAAGCGAATGCTATGGCCGAGTTGAACCGTTCTACCGAAGAGGATTCCATCGAGGATTTAACACGCAAATACTCCACCGATGCAAGCGTAGATGATGAATTAGCTGCTTTAAAAGCTAATTTAAACAAATAAGACCATCCTTAATAATTCATAAAAATGTTGGTAGATTTCATAAAATATTAATACGATGACAATATACTTATAAGACTTTCAAAATGTCCGCTAAAGTTAATACGGAAGCTTAGCGGACATTTTAGCGAGCAAGGAGGTTAAGAATGGCCACGGTTATTCAATATAAATGTCCTAACTGCGGAGCAGATATGGCATTCGATACAACAACCGGTATGCTACGCTGTGGCAGCTGTGGAAGAACGGATAGCATTGAATCAATGGCAGGGCAACAGCATTCACGCGGAGGCGATTACACTTATGATATGAACGAGGAGGATCGACGCGCCGCTGATGCCGCCTTCAACCAGGAATATTCTGATACAACCGATACGGACGAACCCAGTAATCATTCCACCTTTGATAATGATGAAGCAATAGAGTATCACTGCAACAACTGCGGCGCGGTACTGATCACCGACGCCCAGACCACCGCCACCACCTGTAGCTTTTGCGGGGCAGGCGTGGTTCTTGGCGACCGACTGTCTGGCAGTCTGGCACCTGCTAAAGTTATACCATTTACTATTAATAAGGAACAAGCCCAGGAAGCATTTAAAAAATGGTGCAAGAAGGGTCGTTTAACCCCTTCTGATTTTATGACTGCGGATCGAATTAAGAATATAACCGGTATCTATGTTCCCTTCTGGTTATACGATTTGAACGGACGCGGCGAAATCGATGCAACCTGCACGAAAGTTCGAACCTATACCATGGGTGATTGGATCTATACGGAGACAAAGTACTATCATGTATACCGAAAGGTAGATCTGAACTATTCCCGGATTCCCTGTGATGCCTCTAAGAAGATGGAGGACAAAATGATGGATAAGCTCGAGCCCTATGAATACGTCAACCTGAAGGATTTTAATATGCCCTATCTTGCTGGTTATATCGCAGAAAAGTACGATTTCGATGATAATGAGATGTTACCGCGCATCAAGCAACGTACACAGTCCTATGTGGAGGGCTACATAAATTCCACAATTGCAGGATATGCTACGGTAAATATCCACAATAAGGACATTTATATCCGCAAACTTAACTCTGAATATACATTGATGCCGGTTTGGATGGTTTGTTATGATTATAAAAAAGCGGATCACATCTTTGCGATGAATGGTCAGACCGGTAAAGTGGTAGGGAGACCTCCACTAAGCATTGGTAAAATCGTAGCCTGGTTCGGAGGAATCTCCATCGCATCCTTCGCTTTAATGCGTATCCTTACATTCTTAATAGGAGGTGGCTTCTAATGATACAATTCATCTCTAACAAGCGAAGGCTGGTATCTATAATCATAGCATGTTTTATCGCTACGTTACTCCTGCCTTTAACGCATAGCCTGGCTGCCGAGAATGATAAAACTAAGGTTGGCAACTCAACCGAGTTACAAAATCAACATGTATACGATAATGCGAAGCTTTTATCCACATCCGAGGCGAAAGAGCTGGAGCAATTGTGTATGGAGAAAGGGCAAGATAGCGGAATTGATATCATGCTCCTCACAAAGAGTGATACAGACTCCTCAGACCCCGAAAGATATATTGAAGATTTTGAGGATCAGCTACCTGTCGGAGACAGGGTTTATATCTTAATTGATATGAGTTCACGTGAAATTAAGATGCAGGGATATGGAAAAGTGGAGTCTTATATTAACTCAAACCGTATTCAAGCTATTACGGATAAGATGGTACCTTACGTGCAAGAAGGTAATTACTATAATGCTTTTACCTTATCCATCGATAAGTCCGCTAAGTATATGAAGAAAAAGCCTGAGAATATCATAATGAATGTCTGGTTACAACTGCTTGTTTCACTTATCATCGGAGGAACAGTGGTCGGCATATGGGCTTATAATGCCGGCGGCAAAATGACCACGGGTGGCGGTACTTACATGGATCCGAATCACTCCGGATTAATCGGACGACGTGATGATTATCTTCATACACAGGTTACACGTGTAAGAAAGCCTCAGAACAATGGAGGTTCAGGCGGTGGAGTGTCACCTGGAGGACGCTCTCATAGTTCAGGTGGATCTAGTTTTTAACAAATGATTCTTCCAAATTGGGTATTAATTTTTATAACATATGAGTTCTACTTAAAACAAACATAACTATAGGAGGAAAATATATGGGTTTGTTTTCAAAGCAGTTTGCAAACGTCGTGGAATGGCAGGAATTTCGCGAGGATATGGTATTTTACAAATGGAATAACGACGAGATCAAGAAAGGAAGTCGACTAATTATTCGTCCCGGTCAGGATGCAATCTTTCTTTATAACGGAAAAGTCGAGGGTATCTTTAAGGATGAAGGCGATTACGATATCGAATCCCAGATCATTCCCTTTCTGTCCACATTAAAGGGTTTTAAATTCGGCTTTAACAGTGGTATGAGAGCCGAAGTTCTCTTTATAAATACGAAGGACTTTATCGTAAAATGGGGCACTCAGAACGCTATTAATATTCCTACGCCTCAACTTCCCGGAGGTATGCCAATTCGCGCAAATGGTACCTTTACCTTCCGTGTTAACGATTACGTCAAATTAATCGATAAGATTGCCGGTATAAGACAAAGTTACTTTGTTGAAGATGTCAAACTTCGTATCACAAGTGTTCTGGATCAACTTTTGATGAAATGGATCTCAAAGGAAGGCAAGGATATGTTCAATCTTCAAGCGAATTCCTTTGATATCGCAAATGGAATCCGCACCGATCTGGATATGCAGATCTTTGATACCGGATTATCCGTAGTTGGTTTTAACATTATGAGCTTTACCTATCCGGAGCAGGTTCAACAGATGATTAATAAGAATGCCTCCTTCAGCATGGTGGGTGACTTAAATCGCTATCAGCAGGTAGCTATGACAGAAGGCATATCAAACGGTAATATTCACGGTGGTGGGGTTGCAGGGGATATGGCCGGAATGATGATGGGAATGAATATGGCTGGTCAAATGATGCAGAATATGAACCAGGCGAACAATCAGTCCAACAATCAACCAAACACTCCGTTGAGTAATCCAACTGGTGCTCCATCAAATACACAGAATAATTCAACTAGTGGGGCTAAACCGAACTTCTGTCCAAATTGCGGAACCAAAACAGGTGAGGCTAATTTCTGTCCAAACTGTGGGCAGAAGTTAATGTAAGGACAATTTATTTAACGTTTAATAAATGGAATTATATCTAGATTTATTAGAGAATCGAAGAGATCATGATACTGACTTAGAAAATTAGTTAGAATGTGTGTGACTATAAAGTATGGGTGTCAAGTCGATATTGCATTACAATGACATTCCAGTCTCTTCGATTCTCTCCTTTTGAAATTACCCGATTAATTTCTTGAAAGCCTTGGAAAGACCAAAAGTCAAATGCTTTTATATTATTCTCCACACATCCTAAACGTAGAAATTGATATCCCTCTTCTTTTGACTTCTCTATAAAATCTCTTATGAGTTTCTTGCCATATCCTTGCCTATGGTATTCTCCATGAATCATAAATAAACCAATAAACCGAATCTTATTCTCGGGATACCCATCTATGTAATCCATAATGGATAGTAGCTTTTCATTTTGATAAAACCCAATAAAATGTTTTTGTGAAGCATTGGTATTCGGCGGTAATTCTGTCATATCCTCAATTACCTGTTCATAAGTCACCTCATCTTCTTGAAGAAAAGTAAAGTATTCATGATTGGTTCTCATTAATTGTAATACGATATCAGCATCCAATAGACTAAGCTCTTTTATTTGATATGTTTCTATCTCCTTCTGAAAGTTACACATAATCTAAACCTCTCCTTCCCTTTGTTAATAGCCTGATAAATATAAAATATAACGAAATATAAATTGTCATTATCACATATCATTCCATTCTCACATAAGTGACTTGGCTTTACACTTACAAAGCATGCCCCCTTCCTTATGGACAATCATATAACAGAAATACTATTAGTAATATCACAATTTCTAATTATATAATAATAGATTGGGTTCTAGAACCCAATCTATTATTATATAAACTATTAAAATTGACTATCACGTTATCATTAATCCACTTTAAACACTTCATCATTCATTAACTTCTTAAGCTTCACGTCAGCGTCTTCTGCAGTGTCACCTTTCACACCGAAGTAGAACTTAATCTTAGGCTCTGTACCGGATGGTCTTACTGCACACCATGCATTATCATTTAATTCAAAGTATAGAACATCGGATTTTGGTAAACCAGTTGGCTCAACCGAAGCACTCTCAATATCAGTGATGGTATCAAGCTTATAATCTCTTACCTTAAGAACCTTATAATCACCTGCTGACTTCGGAGGATTTACACGGTAGCCTTCCATGATCTCCTTAATCTTACCCATACCTTCGATTCCCTTTAAGGTTACCGATACAAGATCTTCCTTAAAGTAGCCGTATTTCTTAAAGATATTGTTCATCTGCTCATAAAGCGAGATACCTTTTGATTTATAATATGCTGCTGCTTCACAAAGACACATAACTGCTACAATAGCATCCTTGTCTCTGGAATGTGTACCAACTAAACAGCCATAGCTTTCTTCGAAACCAAATACATATTCATTGCTGCCAGTTTCCTCAAAAAGTTTAATCTGCTCACCAATATATTTGAAGCCGGTTAATACTTCAATCAATCTTGCATTGTAATATTCTGCAATCATATCGGAGATATTACCAGTTACAATTGTTTTAATTAGTGCAGCTTTCTTTGGAAGAATTCCTTTTTCCGCTTTCTGAGAGAATTCATATTCCGCAAGGAGCGCGCCGGTCATATTACCATTAAATAATACGAATTCACCCTTCTCATCTCGAACCATGATACCAAGACGATCTGCATCCGGGTCAGTTGCAAGAATTAGATCCGCTCCAACCTCCTGTGCTAATTTGATTGCCAGTGTAAATACCTTTGGATCTTCCGGATTTGGATAACCAACGGTTGAGAAATCAGAATCTGGAAGCTCCTGCTCCGGAACTACATATACATTCTCAAAGCCTAACTCCTTAAGAATTCTTCTAGCCGGAATATTACCGGTTCCGTGTAATGGTGTATATACGATTTTAAGCTTCTTGCTTTCGTCATTAATCGGATTAATTACTAGCTTCTTAAGCTCTGCAATATATTTATCATCCATGTCCTCACCGAGGATTGTAAGCAGACCTTTTTCCATTGCTTCTTCCTTGGATATAATCTTAGCTTGTGAAAAGTCAGAAATCGAATTTACTTCACCGATAATCTCAACATCCTTCGGTGCAGTAACCTGAGCGCCATCCTCCCAGTATACCTTGTAACCATTGTATTCCGGCGGATTGTGGCTTGCTGTGATAACAATACCTGCTGTACAACCGAGGGTTCTAACCGCAAAGGAAAGCTCCGGAGTTGGTCTTAAGGTTTCAAACAGGTAAGCATGAATTCCATTCGCAGCCAGACATAGTGCGCTGTCAAGTGCAAATTCCGGTGACATTCTTCTGGAATCATAAGCGATTGCAACACCCTTGCTCTCTGCTCCTGCTTTCTTAATTGTATTTGCCAAGCCCTGTGTCGCTCTTCTCACGGTATATATGTTCATTCGGTTTACACCTGCGCCAAGAATTCCTCTCAAACCGCCGGTACCGAATTCAAGATCCTTGAAAAATCTTTCCTGAATCTCTTTATCGTTATCTTTTAATGCAGATAATTCTGCTCTAGTCGCTTCATCAAAGTAAGTGTTCGTTAACCATTCTTGATACTTTTTTAAATGTTCCATGCGTTAAATCTCATCCTTTCATATTACAAAACCAACCGATGGACAATGTATATTTATCCATCTATGTACTACATTATTCATTGGGGAATACATAGTTCAAAAACATTTAGTACTATGATACAATGCTTTATTTGTAATTGCAATGGTTTTTGGTGAGGAAAGATTTAATTTAGTTTCTATACTAATAGATGCATAAACGTCTCATAGAAGGTTAGCAACTTCTCAGGTAATTGATGTCATATCTCATGCCACGATATGTACTTTAATGTATGAGTTTGTTTACTTCAACCCATTGTCCATACTTGAGAATCAATCCAATCATAAATTGTGTAATCAAGATAAGAAACAAAAAAACAAACAGAGATACAATAAATGTACTTCCTAGAGCTTTTATATGAACTGATGTTGATACCCCATAAGAGAATACAAAACCAATAATACCTATACACCAATAGACAATTCGCCAGACCATACTTAACCTTATCCTGCAACCACAGTTATCACAGGGTACACTGCGAAAAAACGGTTGAGGTAACCGAAAGCTATAATCTACATTATACTTATGTCTACATTGATCTTTTTCATTCCTATCCATTATTCTCTCCTTCACACTAGCATTTTGTTTCATTCCATATTTATACAATCATATAGTAATTAACATTAATATTCAAGCAGTTTGTTTAAGTTGGTTAAGTCATATGGCACTCACTTTATCCTTTTATATCATTCTCTGTTTTTTACTATAACAAAAAGAGCCTCGCACTTTCATACGATCCTCCCTACAGCAGATTTGGTGAATTCCAAAAGTTACTTAAGGGTGATCATATGTTAAGCACAGACTCCTTTTACGATATTTTACATGATTCTATTTTACTTTATATCTAAACCATTTTCTTTTAAATATGCGATAGATTTTGTGAATGTAGGATAAATATCATAATTATTTAATGATTTTCCCAATTCCACATAGAAATAGCCAACCGGAATATCATTATAATACTGCTCATACTTTAGATTACCCAATTCTTCCTTATAAATATCTAAAAATTTATCTTTCCTCTCATCAGTCAGTGCCAAATTAGTATTAAGACCGTTATCATCTCCGGGGTATCCAGGTGTAATTGTAACCCTATATATATCGGTGTTTTTATTTTCAAAGATTGGATAATGTGCTACTTTATATTCTTTGTTATCATACAACTCTTTGATCAATGAGGTATCCCCCCCCAAATCAAAGTAATAATTACGATACACAGTTCTACCACTTTTTAAATTATATTTTACAACCATATAATTCCTATATGACGATGTACTATTCACCCTATTTTTCATAGCCGCCTTACATAAAGCATAAGTTGATGATAATCCATTTCGAATTGGCCGTTCTAAATGATAATCATCTCTGTTGATCCGTACTACTTTACCATTACTGTAATCATCATAAATTAAGTAACCATTATCGTCCTTTTTAAACTCAAAATATACACCAATACTTTTTACACTGCTCTCTTTGGGAATATACGCATCATAACCAAGAGGATCCAGTCGGAAATACCCAACAATTGCAAAGGTAATTAGTGCACAGATCAAAAATTGTCTCTTATGATGAAATGCACTTCTTATATCCGAGTTAAATATCACTTGGATAATTCCGTATATAATCACCATCGAGAACACAATTCCAAATAATAACCAGGCATCGTGATTATAAGAAACCGTTTGCTTTAAGATCATACCACTTAAAAGGGATAACGGAATAACTAACAAAAATTTGATAATTGGTTTCGATACCTCATATGCCATTGCTTTTCCAGCTGCTTCTGATGGTCGCTTTTTAAATAAAAACAGCGCAACTCCAATCAATACTACGGTGATGATTATCTGAACTAACAAAGTTAATACATGCAACTTGCCACTATATGACGCTATCATCTTGTAATACCCTGAGATAGGTGAAAGCATCATCAACTTTTCTCTAACATTATTTGCAGGATAATAAGTGCTAAAATAGGTTGTAAAGTATGTCTCCTGTACCATTGACAATACAAAGCCATACGACATAAATACCATTGCCCCCAAGAAACTGGTCCATATATTACCGGTAAGTGTTACTGCGATAATTGTTACGGTATAGATCATACAGTAAAATACCATGTTAATCATCAATCCATGTAATGTTGCATGAAAAACTTCGCTTGTAAAAAGATTATTAGCTATGCCCACACCTGCTGTGAGTATAACGTTAATCACATATGGAATTAGGAATATCAATAAACCATTCACATAATTTGCAGCAAAGAGTATCTCTCTTTTCACAGGCAGGCTGTGATATAGATCCACTTTCTTCTTGGAATGAACATAAAATAAACTGCTTAGTCCACAAACAACCGCAAAGATGATGAACATAATCATAACCCACTGGTTCTGAGGACCAATATGTTCCTTCAATGTTAATATCTGTTGATCTATTGTTTCTCCCATAAATCCATTTTGTATGCGAAGAGCACCCATCACAGGGTACAGAAGGAATAATATGATGGAAAACAGAGCAATCGTCCACACCCTTCTTTTCATATCTTCCTTCATTAACTTAAAAAATAAGTTTCTTGATGTCATAACCTATCACCTCCGTTTCACTAACAAATATCTCTTCCAAAGACAAAGGAATAATCTCTGAAAATACCGGATCCACGGATTTAATCTGTTTCTCCACCATCTCCTGTGTGCCTCTTATTGTAAATGTATTCAGTGACCCTCTCTTTTCTCGATGAATTACTTCCAGACCATCCAGTGCTTTTTCGATATCTTCTTCCTGCTTAAACACACATTGAACTTTGTGAATACTTAGCTTCATGTCATATAACTCTTTTGATAATAAAACCCCGCCCTTATGCAATAAACCAACATGATCACAAATATCTTCTAATTCTCTAAGATTATGTGAAGCAATGATAATTGTCATATCACGCTCTGTCATCTCCTTAGCAAAGATACTCTTGACTGCCTGACGAACCACCGGGTCAAGCCCATCAAAGGTCTCATCACAAAACAAATATTTTGTTGTAGCGCAAATACCGCATATGATGGATAGCTGCTTTTTCATCCCTTTGGAAAAGGTATTTATTTTTCGATTTTGATCCAATTCAAACTTCTCTAGCAATTTATCAAAACGATCTCCATTAAAATTCGGATAGATACTCTGATAAAATGCCTTCAAATCTTTTGGACGAGAGTTATTGAAATAATACTGTTCATCCGAAATATAAAAGAATAACTCCTTCGCCTTCACATTCTCATAAACATCCATTCCATCAATCTGAATCGTACCTTTATCACTCTTTAATATGCCACACAGCATTCTGATCAACGTGCTTTTCCCTGCCCCATTTGTTCCAATAAGCCCAAATACATTTCCTTCTTTGATGGATATGGAGATTCCATCAACCGCCTTGATCTTATCAAACTGTTTGCTAACCTGAACAGCTTCAATCATCTTTTTTCTCCTCCCCATAACAGTTTCTTACGATTTCTATCATTTCTTCTTCTGTTACAAATAAGTGCTTTGCTTCCTCCACCAGCTTCTTAATTTCTTTCTTAACCTCTTCCTTCTTCCCCTGTAAAAGAGCTTCATTCCTAGCTATAAAGCTTCCTTTTCCCTTTACCGAATAGATAAACCCCTCATGCTCTAGCTCGGTATAGGCTCTTTGAATCGTGTTTGGATTAATCGACAACTCCATCGCCAAAGTTCGAACGGAGGGAAGCTGACTATCCGCATCCAGGATTCCCTTTAGAATCATCTCCTTATAGCGATCCACGATCTGTTCATAAATAGGTCTTCGATCCTTATAATCTAAAATTATCAATATGATCCCTTTCTTTCTTTAAATTTTTAGCGTACTAACTGTATTAATAACATTAATACAGTTAGTATATAATAGAATACATTTTCTGTCAATATAGAAAATGTATTCCAAATTGAAATTTTATATAAGCCATACCCAGAAAACTGTACAAGGCTATTTTCTTTTTTCATCATTCTCCAAAATGTTATATCCAGTATCGAAATAGGCCGGGCCTGTTTTTTTTCCCAAAGCCGCAGCAACTGCTTCCGCCATACCAACATACCCCATAGTATATGGATTTTGTTCTATGATAACATTCAGACTTCCAACATCAAATAATCTTTTCGTTATTGATGACGTATCAAAACCAACTGCTACATATTTATTATTATTTTTCTTGTTAGCATTCCCCACACCCTCACTGGTTCCCTCATTGGTGGCGAACAATCCAACCAAGTCGTCATTTTGATCGATTAACTGCTCTGCAGCGTCTTGCGCGACAACTGCCGGTGCAGCAACTTTTAATGATGGAAGTACTACAAATCTGGAATCCTTAGAAAGTGCTTCCCGAAACCCCACTTCCCGTTGATCGGTTGTTAATTTGTCTTTCAAGTTAACAATTCCGATAGAACCTTTTTCGATACCCTTTTTATTCAAATATTCAATCATCTTTTCCCCCGCAGCATACCCTGCCTCATGATTATCTGTTGCTAATGTAGTGATTGCCTCTTCATTCGCTGGGGAATCCACATAAACAACATAAATTCCTTTCGCTTTCGCATCCTCCACCACACCGGATAATTTTTTAGGATCATCAGCTACCACTAGCAAGGCAGATGCTCCCCCGTCAATCGCCTTATTTATGACTTGAATTTGTTTTTGAGGATTTCTCTCCTTTGGGTACATCCATTCGTATTTTACGCCCGCTATTGTCGCCATATCGGATGCTCCCTCGTTGATAATCTCCCAAAATTCCTCGTGATTATCCGTTGTAATTAAGTCGATGTGCAAGTTTTTCCTAGCTGATGATGTAGTCATCGTTGTGGATTTATTAATAACAAACTGATTCCATACAATAAAAATTATCAAGAATACTGAAATAACTATTATATCAATGACTACTTTTTTAGGTTTCATTCTATCTTCTTTCCAAATGAAATATATCAGAATTGTATATCCCATTTGTTATCATCTTGTAACTAATATATTTAAAAAATAGAATTATCATAACCGATTTTAATCAAGATATAGAAAAAGCTGTTGTAAACATCTATCCTTTTAGAAAATATTACCTTTTCATCAAGAATAGAATTTTACAACAGCTTTATATTATAATTACTGCCTTAATCGTGGGTTAGCCACAACTACTGGTAATTTTGATTCTTCTTACAGACCGTCGCTGTAATCATCTTCGGAGATACCCTTCAAATTGAACTCAACTTCTGTCCAATCTCCGTCATTATGGCTGTTTTCACCATATGCTACGTGAGCATCATCCATACCTGGGATAGCATCTTCTCTTTGAACACGATCCGCTGAATTTCTGTACTGATCTTCATCATATACTACTTCAGGAATTCCATCTTCGATATCGAAGCTCTCATCGCTGAACTCATCAGTAATGAATTCGTCCTCAGAATACTCAAAATCACCGTATTCCATAAACTTGCCATCACCTTCAAGATCTTCAGAAATCATATATTCTTCCTGAGTATCTGTATCGAGCTTAACAGAACGATATCTCTTCATACCGGTACCTGCTGGAATCAGCTTACCAATAATAACATTTTCCTTAAGACCGATTAACGGGTCAACCTTACCCTTAATTGCTGCTTCGGTAAGAACCTTTGTAGTCTCCTGGAAGGATGCCGCTGATAAGAAGGAGTTTGTAGCGAGGGATGCCTTCGTGATACCAAGCATTACCTGCTTACCATCCGCTGGCTCTAAGCCCTGAGCAACTAATTTCTCGTTCTCATCCTCGTATTCTAAGATATCTATCAATGTACCAGGTAAGAATGCGGTATCACCATTTGTCTCGATACGGATCTTCTTCAGCATCTGGCGAACAATTACTTCGATATGCTTATCGTTGATCTCAACACCTTGTAAACGGTAAACTCTTTGTACTTCCTGGATCATATAATCCTGTACTGCACGGATACCTTTAATCTTTAAGATATCATGAGGGTTAACGCTACCTTCTGTCAGCTCATCACCGGCTTGAAGGATATCGCCATCCATAACTTTAATTCTTGAACCATAAGGAATTAAGTATGCCTTAGATTCCATGGTTTCATTATTTGTGATGATAACTTCACGTTTCTTCTTTGTATCCTTAATGGCAACTACGCCGCCAAATTCTGCGATAATCGCAAGACCCTTAGGCTTTCTAGCTTCAAAAAGTTCTTCGACACGAGGAAGACCCTGTGTGATATCGTCACCCGCAACACCACCGGTATGGAAGGTACGCATTGTAAGCTGTGTACCAGGCTCACCGATTGACTGAGCTGCGATAATACCAACTGCTTCACCCACCTGTACTGCTTCGCCGGTAGCCATGTTAGCTCCATAGCATTTCGCACAAACACCGATGTGTGATTTACAGGATAATACGGTACGAATTTTAATCTTAGCTTTATCTCCAGCATCTACAATTGCCTTTGTTCCAACAATTCTAGCTGCACGTTTTGGTGTAATCATATGATTTGCCTTAACGATCATTTCACCATTGTCATCATAGATTGACTCGCAGGAATATCTTCCTGTGATACGCTCTTGAAGAGCTTCAATTACTTCCTTGCCATCTACGAATGCAGAAATCCACATACCAGGGCTCTCATGACCTTCACAACAATCCACTTCACGGATAATTAAATCCTGGGATACGTCAACCAGACGACGAGTTAAGTAACCTGAATCGGCTGTACGAAGCGCTGTATCGGACAGACCTTTACGAGCACCATGTGCAGAGATGAAGTACTCCAATACGTCAAGACCTTCACGAAGGTTAGACTTAATCGGTAACTCGATGGTTCTACCTGATGTATCAGCCATCAAACCACGCATACCTGCAAGCTGTTTGATCTGCTTATCGGAACCACGGGCACCGGAGTCGGACATCATCTTAATGTTATTGAATTTATCAAGACCATTCAACAGTGTTTCAGTCAAAATCTTATCGGCTTCTTTCCAGGTCTCAATAACTGTATTATATCTCTCATCCTCAGTCATTCTACCACGACGATATTCTTTTGCAATATTTTCGATGGTAGCTTCTGCATTTGCAATGATAGTTTTCTTCTCTTCCGGTACTTTCATATCGGAGATCGATACGGTCATCGCTGCACGAGTGGAGTATTTATAACCAAGTGACTTAACAGCATCAAGGATTTCAGCTGTTTTAGTTGCACCATGGATGTTAATTACTTTTTCAAGGATCGGTTTAAGCTGTTTCTTACCAACAAGGAAGTTAATTTCAAGCTCTAAGTAATTCTCATCCTTAGAACGATCAACAAAACCTAAATCCTGAGGGATAATCTCATTGAAAATGAAACGTCCTAAAGTAGATTTTACTGTTTTGATTTCTTCTACACCTTGATTATTGATACCAAATCTTCTTACACCAATCATCTCATGTAAGGAAATTGCACCATTCTCGTAAGCAAGAATTGCTTCATTCAAGCTCTTATAATAGTGACGAAGTCCGCCTTCCATCTCTCTTTCAATTGTCAGATAGTAGATACCAAGTACCATATCCTGTGAAGGAACAGCAACCGGAGCACCATCGGATGGCTTTAACAAGTTGTTCGGTGAAAGAAGTAAGAAACGACACTCAGCCTGTGCTTCTACGGACAGAGGCAAATGCACCGCCATCTGATCACCGTCGAAGTCCGCGTTGTAAGCGGTACATACAAGTGGATGAAGTTTGATTGCCTTTCCTTCTACAAGTACCGGCTCAAACGCCTGGATACCAAGTCTATGAAGGGTAGGTGCACGGTTAAGCATAACCGGATGTTCTTTGATAACCTCCTCAAGTACATCCCAAACTTCTGTCTGAAGTCTTTCCACCATCTTCTTAGCGGATTTGATGTTGTGAGCAGTTCCTTTTGCAACGAGCTCCTTCATAACGAAAGGTTTGAATAACTCGATTGCCATCTCCTTCGGAAGACCACACTGGTAAATCTTAAGCTCTGGACCAACTACGATAACGGAACGTCCGGAGTAGTCAACACGTTTACCAAGTAAGTTCTGACGGAAACGTCCCTGCTTACCTTTTAACATATCGGAGAGAGATTTCAGTGCACGGTTACCAGGTCCGGTTACCGGTCTACCTCTTCTACCATTATCAATTAAAGCGTCAACTGCTTCCTGAAGCATTCTCTTTTCATTACGAACGATAATATCAGGAGCACCAAGCTCTAACAATCTCTTTAAACGGTTATTACGGTTGATGATACGGCGATATAAATCATTCATATCGGATGTAGCAAAACGTCCACCATCTAACTGAACCATCGGTCGAAGATCCGGAGGAATAACCGGGATTACGGAGAGAATCATCCATTCCGGTTTATTGCCAGATTCTCTAAATGCTTCAACCACTTCAAGACGTTTGATAATTCTTGCACGTTTCTGTCCGGTTGAATCTTTAAGTCCTCTCTTTAATTCCTTGGACTCCTTCTCAAGGTCGATCGCCTGTAATAATTCCATGATAGCTTCCGCACCCATACCAAGGCGGAAAGCGCTATAACCATATTTTTCAATTGCTTCTTGTCTTTCTTTCTCGTTAAGAACCTGCTTATACTGTAAATCAGTGGTTCCCTTATCAATTACGATATAAGAAGCAAAGTATAATACTTTTTCTAATGTTCTTGGTGAAAGATCAAGTACAAGTCCCATACGGCTAGGTATTCCTTTGAAATACCAGATGTGGGATACCGGAGCTGCAAGCTCGATATGACCCATTCTTTCACGACGAACGCTTGCCTTTGTTACTTCAACGCCGCATCGATCACAAACAACGCCCTTATAACGAATCTTCTTGTATTTACCGCAGTGACATTCCCAGTCCTTGCTAGGTCCGAAGATTCTCTCACAGAACAAACCATCTTTTTCCGGTTTTAAAGTTCTGTAGTTAATCGTCTCCGGTTTTCTAACCTCGCCCTTAGACCATTCTCTGATTTTTTCAGGTGAAGCTAAACCAATTTTTATCGCATCATAGGTTATCTCTTGAATGCTATTTGCTAATTCAGACATTCCTTGGCTCTCCCTTCGTTATACCGAAGCAGAAACACCCGGGGTATTTCTGCTTATCGGCTTTATGACCAACTAAATATCATGCTCATTTATAATAATTATCAAGTAAATGTGAGGTATGTGACTGATCTACCCAGCCAATACTGATTACAGAGTCAATCCATTAGATTTCCAATGTTAGAAATCAGATCTAAAACTCAAGATCTTCACCAGCATCTTCCTCTACTTCATATACTCCATCTTCCATTATATCCTCTGGCTCATCTTCATAGATGTCAAAGATCTCGGCTTCGATATCTTCAACTGTTCCCTGTGTAAAGCCAGCCTCTTCATATCCTTCATCATATCTGAAACTATTATCACCTTCGATTAACGGAGTCAAATCAGCGTCACCCATATCGATGCTTTCATTCATCCTAATCTCATTACCGTTCTCATCAAGAACCGTTACGTCAAGAGCCAAGGATTGAAGCTCTTTTAAGAGAACCTTGAAGGACTCAGGTATACCAGGCTTTTGTATATTCTCGCCTTTAATAATTGCTTCGTAAGTCTTAACACGACCAGTAACATCATCGGATTTAACAGTTAAGATTTCCTGAAGGATATATGCAGCACCGTAAGCCTCAAGTGCCCAAACCTCCATCTCACCGAATCTCTGACCACCAAATTGTGCTTTACCACCTAACGGCTGCTGTGTTACTAATGAGTAAGGTCCGGTAGAACGTGCATGGATCTTATCATCAACCAAATGGTGAAGCTTCAGGTAGTGCATGAAGCCGACTGTTACGGAACCATCAAAGAACTCACCGGTTCTACCGTCACGAAGTCTTACCTTACCATCACGGTTAATCGGTACGCCCTTCCAGTCTTCTCTGTTTTCCGGATGTTTCTCTAAATAATCCATTAACACAGGATCCAAGGAATCTTTATATTTTGCTTCAAATTCTTCCCATGTTGTATTTGCATAATCATTCGCAATCTCAAGGGTATCCATGATATCAAACTCGTCTGCACCATCGAATACCGGTGTTGAGATGTCAATACCAAGTACCTTAGAAGCTAAGGACAAGTGGATTTCTAGTACCTGTCCGATGTTCATACGGGAAGGTACACCCAGAGGGTTAAGAACGATATCAAGAGGTCTACCGTTTGGTAAGAATGGCATATCCTCTGCAGGTAATACACGGGAAACAACACCCTTATTACCATGACGACCAGCCATCTTATCGCCAACCTGAATCTTTCTCTTCTGTGCAATATATACACGTACAGTCTGATTAACTCCCGGTGATAATTCATCACCATTCTCTCTTGTAAATACTTTCGCATCTACAATGATACCATACTCACCGTGAGGAACTCGAAGGGAAGTATCTCTAACTTCTCTTGCTTTCTCACCAAAGATTGCTCTAAGAAGTCTCTCTTCTGCAGTTAACTCTGTTTCACCCTTTGGTGTAACTTTACCAACTAAGATATCTCCGGCACGAACTTCAGCACCGATACGAATGATACCTCTTTCATCAAGATCCTTCAGTGCGTCATCACCGACACCCGGAACGTCTCTTGTGATTTCTTCCGGTCCGAGCTTTGTATCTCTGGACTCTGCTTCATATTCTTCAATATGCACGGAGGTGTAAACATCCTCCTGCACCAAACGTTCACTTAATAATACAGCATCTTCGTAGTTGTAACCTTCCCAAGTCATGAAACCGATTAATGGGTTCTTACCAAGAGCTAACTCACCCTTATTTGTGGAAGGACCATCTGCGATAACCTGGCCTTCTGTAACTCTCTGACCTCTGGATACTACCGGTCTTTGATTGATACAGGTACCCTGGTTACTTCTTGCAAACTTAACAAGTCTGTAAGCAGATTTTGTATTGTCATCATTTTTTATTACAATTTCCTTTGCTGATACTCTATCAACAACACCGTCTTTTTTGGATAATACACAAACACCAGAGTCGATTGCGGCCTTTGCTTCACAGCCGGTACCAACTACAGGAGCTTCTGTCTTTAACAACGGAACTGCCTGACGCTGCATGTTCGCACCCATCAGCGCACGGTTCGCATCGTCATTCTCAAGGAAAGGAATTAAAGCTGTTGCTACAGAGAATACCATCTTCGGAGAAACGTCCATTAAGTCAATCATGTGTTTCTCATACTCTGAGGTCTCTTCTTTATGACGACCGGAGATACTGTTACCAACAAAATATCCGTCGTCATTTAACTCTTCATTCGCCTGAGCTACGATATATTTATCTTCTTCATCTGCTGTAAGGTATACAACATCATCCGTTACTCTCGGATTCATCGGATCTGCTTTATCTACCTTACGGTAAGGAGCTTCAATGAAACCATATTCATTTATTCTTGCATAAGTTGCAAGAGCATTGATCAAACCGATATTAGGACCTTCAGGAGTCTCGATTGGACACATTCTACCGTAATGAGAGTAGTGAACATCTCGAACCTCAAATCCGGCTCTATCTCGAGAAAGACCGCCAGGACCTAATGCAGAAAGACGTCTCTTATGAGTTAACTCACCGAGAGGATTATGCTGATCCATGAACTGTGATAACTGGGAGCTTCCGAAGAACTCTTTCACAGCTGCAGTAACCGGTTTGATATTGATTAGGGATTGAGGGCTGATACCTTCAAGATCCTGTGTTGTCATTCTTTCTCTAACAACACGTTCCATTCTGGAAAGACCAATACGGTACTGGTTCTGTAACAACTCACCAACCGCTCTGATTCTTCTGTTACCCAAATGGTCAATATCATCGGAGTTACCGATTCCATATTCAAGATGAATATTATAGTTAATGGAAGCAATGATATCTTCCTTTGTAATATGCTTTGGAATCAATTCGTTGATGTTTTTCTTGATTGCTTCCTTAATATCCTCATCCGTAGTGTTCTCAGCGAGAATATTCTTTAATACCGGATAGTAAACAGCTTCTGTTATGCCGATTTCTCTCTTATCAAAACCAACATAATAGTTTAAGTCAACCATCAGGTTAGAGAGAACTTTTACATTTCTCTCTTCCGCTTGTACCATAACGAAAGGCACTGCGCTGTTTTGGATCTGTCTAGCGATCGCATCATCAACCTGAGTTCCTGCGCTTGCAATGATCTCACCGGTGGACTGATCAACTACATCCTCGGATAATACAAAACCTACGATACGATTGCGCATAGCAAGTTTTTTATTAAATTTGTAACGGCCTACCTTAGCAAGGTCGTATCTTCTTGCATCGAAGAACATACTATTTAATAAGGACTCCGCATTCTCTACTGCTAATGGCTCGCCCGGACGAAGCTTCTTATAAAGCTCTAATAAACCGTCCTGATAGCTTCCGGTTGGATCCTTAGAAGTACTTGGATCTCTGGAAAGAGAAGCAAGGATCTTCGGTTCTTCACCGAATAACTGCTTAATCTCTTCGTTTGTTCCATAACCAAGTGCTCTTACAAATGTGGTGATCGGAACCTTACGGTTACGGTCTACACGCACATAGAAAACATCGTTAGAATCTGTTTCATACTCTAACCACGCACCTCTGTTTGGAATAACGGTGGAAGAGAATAATCTCTTGCCGATTTTATCATGATCTATTGAATAATAAATACCGGGGGAGCGTACCAACTGGCTTACAATTGCTCTTTCGGCACCATTGATCACAAAGGTACCTGTTTCGGTCATTAACGGTAAATCACCCATGAAAATCTCATGCTCGTTGATTTCGTTATTCTCTTTATTATGAAGTCTGACCTTGACTTTAAGTGGAGCTGCATAAGTAGCATCTCTTTCTTTACACTCTTCAATCGTATATTTGATGTCATCCTCACATAACGTAAAATCCACGAATTCCAAGCTCAAATGTCCGCTGTAATCTGCAATTGGAGAAATATCATCAAATACTTCTTTGAGTCCTTCATCTAAGAACCACTGATAGGAATCCTTCTGTACTTCAATGAGATTGGGCATCTCCAGGACTTCCTTTTGTTTGGAGTAACTCATTCTAACGTTATTACCAACCTTAATTGGATGCATTCTGTTCTTGTCCATTGACGTTTTCACCCCTTGAATTTAATTGTGTTGCTTATTGTTAAAAAACTTCTTTTCAATTTGTGACAGATATGTTATAATTATATTAAATAGGCATATCTCACCACAATAGTGCACCCTTTATACTATCACACTTATTTGCAACTGTCAACGTAAAATGTTGATTTTTTTTATTTTATACAAACAAATAACTACAATTTGAAAAAGCCCGCGCGAATCGCACGGACTTTTTAGATTGTAGTTATTTGCATGAACAGGGTAAAACCCTGTTCATGACCTGCGGAAGGCTAAAGTTTGTATAAGAGATTATGAGCGCTTCTTGCGAATAATCTCTTAATGCAAACTGCCGAAGCAGGATTTGAAAACGTCCAAATTGTTCTCTTTACAATTCGTGAGTCTATTGTTTGCCCTCTATGTGGCCTGCCGAAAGCTAAACACTAATCCATGTAATCTTTATAACCATAATTTCCTGGATATGCATCCGGAATCTGAGTAACTCCATCATCGATCAATATATCATCTCCGCTTCCATCATATAGATAAAGCTTACCGACATCCTTCTCACCCATTTTAAAATAGACTATTTTATTACCATCAAACTGTTTACATACAGTGATATCATCTCCCAATTTCTTTACCTTAACTCCATCGTATACCATGGTGGATCTACCATACTCTTTACAAAAAGTATAAAGTTTCGAATTCTCATCTTTCATGATCGAATAAAGATCCACTTTATGATCGATTAATTTGTTGTTTATATATAAATCCCCAATGTCCCCTTGACCATTAGACTTTACATTTTTATAAACTACTACATCATCTCCATATATTTCATAATTATATACATCATCCGCATACTTAACCGGTTCTGATACCCCAACACCTGTTACCGTAACATAATACAAGCTATCCGATTCATATGGTTGATAGTATAGATTACTATTTAAAACATCCTGATTAAACTCATAATCACCATTATGTTTTAACTCTCCGATGATAGTATCCCCTTTGCAAACATATGCAATATATTTGTATTTGTTATCCGAAGCTTTATTCTCACCTTTTTTTATAACTTGCTTCGCCAAAAATAAAACTATAGGTTCATTGTCTGATGAGTCAAATGTTCCAATCACACTATTCTCCGGCTGACTATAACCATCACTATAACCATAACGATACTTCTTAACAAGTTTTGATTTACCCTCCGTGTAATAGTACAGAGAGTATTCTTCACCATTCTCCATATCATCTGAAGATTCACCGGAATCATCATAATCTGCGGATATATAATAAACTTGACCTTTCTCATTTATACTAACAACATAATTTACATTATCCCCAATGATTGTGGTCTGTCCATCTTGATACAAACATAAGCTTTGGTCATTAATATAGTATATTTGCTTTAAATCTTTTGTTGCATATTGAAGTCTTATATCACTCCCTATTAGTTCCTTCTTCTTACCTTCCCTTTTTAGATATGTCTCATAAACATAATCCTTATTATATAACACTGCATCTCCACTCTCACTAATGTAATAATCCATGACTAATTCATCAATATCTTCAATTTTATTAAGATTATTATAAAAAAGATGCTTTGACTTTGCTAAATAATAAAACTTGGTTGAGGTTTGATTCATAACGCAGCTTTCTATTTCTTTATCAATTTTAATTTTACTAACATGTTCATCCGTTAAATCACAACAAAATGCCATAGCATTAGTCAAATTATTAGGCTGAAAGATATACGAATCACTCACATCATCCATATTGTAGTTATAAATAACTTTTTTGCCATCCTCATTGATACTCAACGAAACATCAGTATTATTCCTGGGTATTTCACCCAATCTCTGTGGTTTTACACGATTCAGCGAAGTAAACATTAGCTCATCATAATTCTTGACATAAAATACACTTTGCAATACATTGGCCTGACTATCCTTAGAGTCCGAATCTCCTGTATCTCCACCTTCATTCTCACCAGTTCCTTCACTTCCACCATTCGCAGAAGTTTGCAGATTTCCGCTTTTTGAAGCTTCTTTTGCTCCACCAACATTACCTTTCACCGTGACCGCCGGGCTCTTAACATGTACTCTATCTTGTAGGGACATAGATATCACTACGACAATCACTATGATAGCAAGCACCAATCCACTCCCTATCAGCCCCATACTTTTTAAAGATATTTTATGTCCTCTTTGTTCCTTAATCTCATTATGATATTGTGTTTCCGTTCCACACCACCGACATGCCTTATCTCCATCCTCTATTTCAGCATTACAACTTCTGCATCTCATTTCATCTTCCCCCAAGTATGATTTCTTCCTTCGTATTAAAATACTTATTTCTATCCCATCTAACATAGTAATCTCTATAGTTTACCAATTACTATTATACATTCCTTGAATTGCAAAATATATATTTTTCGAAGGAGATATGATTCTGTTTACCCCTTTATCAATCAGTTCCGTCTTAGTTCCATCATAAAAATATAGATTCCCATTATGTCCTGCTGACACATCAGCGGATACATACCCTACTGTATAGTGATTTAAAACTTTGTAGCTACTTACATAATCAGCAATCTTATTGACCATCTTATTCCGGTAATGCATTACCGTAAATGAGGCAGAATCCTCAATCACATTCTTAATATAGATAAATGAATTGGAGTTCGGATCATTATCAAGTGATTGATAGATAAATACATTACTATCTAACTTCTTCCCGTCCAGAACCATATCTCCCATCGAATTAGATTCATCCACATTTTTATAATACAAAAATTTATCTCCGAGAAAATAATTGCAACCGGCATAAACATTTTTATCACGAATTTCTCCTTCAGAGATAGACGTCTCATTGATGGATGAATAGTACAAATCTCCAGCCAATCCGTGCTTTTTGTTTATCTTGATATAATATACTCCGTCTTGCTTTGGGCTGATTACAAATTCGCTGTAGATGCCTTCTCCGATTCTTTCAATTTTCTTATCCCCAACACAATAGAAGCACTCCTGCTTAAGTGAGAATTCATCCGAGATGAATCGGAATACATCTTCCACCGATTTTATCTTTGAGATCTTAACTTTACTGATATCTGTTTTTTTTAACTGTGAATAGATAAGCATCGGCTTTGTATTTCCCGCATAATTTGAGGCAAATCCTATCGTCCGTTTTTGGTTTGTTAACCCCCACACATTAATACAACAATCACTAATTAGCTTACTCTTGCCTTTGGAATAAATATACAAATCAAACCAATTGCCTTGCGTGCTGGTCGTTGCTAAACTATTTCTTAATGCATCTCTTGTTAACTTCTTCTGATAGGTGGATTTTGCAACTTCAAATTTATTATAGTCGGAATAGTCCGCACGAGTTGGCATCTTCATCGCTGCATCTGATGCTGCCATATCATCATCAACATAATCTGCAGCTTTCACCTCTTTGCTACTAAGATAATAAATTGTTCCATCAGAATACACGGAATAAAGATTTACGACACCATCGGCGATTTTCACCAAATTTCTGCCATACTCTAGTCGGTAAAGTGTTTGATCTTGTATATAATAAATCGTATTAAAGTCTGGTGAGGTATACTGTATGCTCCCATTGTTAGCAATTAATTGCTTATCTTCATTTCCTTTTTTCTGATAAACACTTCCGTCATTTTTATAATAGAAAATCCAATCTCCCTTTTGATTAATCAAACATTCCGTTACATCGGTATCAATTTTTTTACTTTTTATCATATCACTAACATATAAATCACTGTCTTTAAAATAATATATTTTACTCCCGTCTTCATTAATGGTATAGCCATTTATATTCGAATCAATTCTACTTCGTTCGTTTTCCAATGAATCGATATTATATTGAAAGACACTTACATTGGTCGCCTCAGCCTGATGATTCTGAGGATAAAAAAGCTTTGACCCATCCTTGCTTAGAAGAATGGAATCCGTCATTTCCTGGTTGTGGAACAAAGAGTTAATTATCACCTGTGGCTTTTGATTATCAAGCTGTGAACGATAAACTTTATTCCCTTTCAGATAATATAGGCTTTGAAGAGGGTCACTATATGAAGCATCCACAGATGCAGGCTCCGGGGTCACTTTAGCCTTGCTCATCACTGTAGGGCTCGTTGTAATTCCCTCTCCCTCCTTGCTTTGGTTGGATACCATCTTATTCCACTTGGTTTTTTCAGAACCTAACATAGGAAGTAGTACGATCAATAATAAAGCTAGCGATATTATTACTACCAACCACAGTATAATCGGAATCTTCCTTTTCTCCTGTCTTGATTCCGCTGTAATCTGTGCGCCACACCAGTGACACACCTTAGCTTTATCTTCAATAACTGCATTACAATTCTTACAAATGATCATATTACCCCCAACCAACTCAGTTAGTATAGTATATATGGTATCTTAGCAGAGCTTGCGGTTATCTAACGAATCCTGTAATGCCTTTATCAATCAGTTCACTTTTCCCATTCCCTTTGTAGACATATCCATCAAACGATGATCCTTTCCCTGTTTCATAAACAATCTGTCCATCCTCATACACTTTAATATCCACTATGTTGTCATTGATTTTTACTTTCTTTCCTTTTCTCCATAGTATCAGGGATGCCCCTTTTGTTGAATTCTTTTCTGTTTTTATATACATAAGTGCATCCGAGTGTTTATTTAAATCCATTGTAGACTCCGTTTCCATTACTGATTCCACCTCATCCTTGTATTGTCTAATCATCATAGAACCAATGTTGACATCACTTTCTACTTTTTTATGATCAACATATAAATCACCTGCCGACCCTTTGACATCTTTAATATATGCTACATGATTTTTAAATAATTTGTACCCCGATATATTCTTAGCATATTTTTTAATTTTAAATGATCCATCGGAATATTCACAATAACTTAAATCTCCTCTTAACTCATCAGCATTGGGTATAGTCATATAATAATATATACCATCACTGAAATCAAAATTCGTTTCACCTTTATCAGCCTTTAATTTCATGTTCTTATCTTTATTACAAATATAAATCTCTTTATCGTTATTCACAGTAGTGTACACAACTGATCCTTCCGAACCATCATCCATTGGATAAACCGCCTCTTTAGGACCATCACTGATAAAGCACCTATAATAAATTAATGGTATATCCTTATCCGAACCGATTAATTCAGCATAATTCTCACTAAGTAATTTGGATGATTTGTTATCATAATAATATAATTTAAAACGTTGCCCTTTATTTAAATCATCCGGATTAACCGAAATACTTTCTGACCCTGTATTGGTTGCATCTTTTTCTCCAACATCGTATACTCCACTACTGTTATCATCCATAGCAGATGTCCTTACCGACATAGTATTATAAACGGTAGTAGAAGTAACTTTAGATATCTCGTCTGAAGAAGATGGAGTTATTGATATGTCAGGATTCGTAATATAATACATCTCACCGCTATCATATAATTTTATAATCTCACGAATATGCGATGCAACTTTTACCGCTTTCTCATTATCTTTCTTTTTATAGAGATCATTACTTTTATTATAATAAATTACGCTTAAATCCTTCGATGCATCCATTAAACTTGAATAATCCGCTATCATAGTTTTCTTATTATTTACATCTATCTTAAAGATTTTTGATTCATTTGTATCATAAACGATCTCATCCCCTCGTTTATTCATTTTAAGGTTTATTACATTCTTATCAATTACAGTATCACCGGATTGGCTTTTCATATGCAGTTCACCGTCCAGCTCATAATATACTTTAATTTTCCCCCTATTCAACGAGTAACCCTTAATCTCTTCCATAAAAGATTCGCTAAACAGTTCCGGTTTCCCCTTGCCCAGCTGGGTAGAGTATAAATTATCATCTTTATAATACAATAATAACTGAGGGGCTTTTTCGCTTCTTATTGCATTGGGAAAAATCACAAATATAAAAATAGCAAATATGAAGAAAATACCAATTGCTGATGATAAAGTTCTTTTCCAATTTTTAAAGAATAAGTTTTTAATATCCTCAATATTCCTAACATCAAACTGGCCTTTAGACTTATTCTCATCTTCTTTCACAGACGAAGGTTCTTTCTCGAAACCCTCCGTCATGACATTACTCTCATTATTTTCTTCCTCTGTTACCACCTCATCTACTTCCATACCACACCAATGGCATAGCTTGGCATCGTCCTCGAGTACAGCAGTACAAGATTTACAATTTATCATAGTTAATCTCCCCCATATACGTGTTTTTCTTTATCTCCCTGTGGTAATATAACTCCCAGCCAAATCCACTCTATTCCATATATGTTATCATTATACAAATAGTGGTTTATCTTTGCAATACGTTACCATCCTAAAATCCAGTCATAGTTATCCGTATGTTTAAGGCTAATAATTTTTGCAATGCATTTTACATGAATAAGTTGGTAATTTTTCGATGCTTTCAAAAAGGAATTAGTATAGAAGATTTTTACTTCTTTTAGTATAATAAATTCAAAGAACACTTTTCTTGTATCCCCATTTTCATTACTAACAGGAGAAAGCTTATGCCCAACGAAACATTATATTTTAATCCAGGATGTGCTTTGAGTCTATATAAACCAAATATGGAGATTCAATTGCTAGAATATTTAAACGAGAATTATTCCTCTGTAGAAATGCATAAGATATGTTGTCATCATGACCCATGTTTGCCGGAAGGTTCTACTATCATCAATGTCTGTTCCGGATGTGACAGAAGATTTCATACCCTCTACCATGGCATTGATACCTTGTCCGTCTGGGAGGTAATCGATCAATTGAACAACTTCCCTCTGCCTGATTATAACGGTCTTATAATGACAATTCACGATGCCTGCCCCATCAGGGAAAAGCCTCAAATTCACCAGGCAATACGGAATTTGCTTAAAAAAATGAATATTAATATTATTGAAACAAAGATGCACGGTACAAAATCAATTTGTTGTGGTGATGATTTATACGAAAAAGTTCCACTTGAAGAAGTTCATAAAGCGATGCAAAGACGCGCTGACTCCATGCCATGTGAGGATGTTGTAGTATACTGTGTCTCCTGTATCAAATCCATGTACATTGGGGGAAAAACCCCGCACCATGTTCTTGATTTAATATTTGGCGAAGCTACAGAGCCTCAAGAATATCGAACCGTTCAATGGCATGAACAATTGAGCAAATACATAAAAGAGCATTGATTACGCAAAAAAACCCACTCCTAAGAGTGGGTTCTAATTGATCAACTTATTTCAAAGTTACTTTAGCGCCTTCTGCTTCTAATTTAGCTTTGATTTCATCAGATTCTGATTTGTTTGCGCCTTCTTTAACTACCTTAGGAGCGCCATCAACAAGATCCTTAGCTTCTTTTAAGCCTAAGCCTGTTACTTCACGAACAACTTTGATAACTTTAACCTTGTTAGGACCAGCTTCTGTTAACTCAACGTTGAACTCTGTCTTCTCTTCTTCAGCTTCTGCTGCAGGACCAGCTGCTACTACAACACCTGCTGCTGCGGATACACCAAATTCTTCTTCACATGCTTTTACTAAATCATTTAACTCTAATACAGTAAGGCTCTTAATTGCCTCGATAAATTCCTGAGTTGTCATTTCGATTTCCTCCATTAAATATTTATTATTTGTTTTATTCGGGTTATTTATGTTCCCAATTATTCTGCAAGATACATTTAACTAAAAATTATCTTACCATTTTGCCGGTTACGAAGCTTGTTCGCCAATGTAACAAAAACAAATCTCTTGAAGCAGTGCTGATTAAGCCTGTTTCTCTGCGATCTGATTAAGTACACGAGCAAGGTTTGTAATCGGAGACTGTAAGCTTCCAAGTAACTTGGAAATAAGAACTTCTCTTGAAGGAATTGTTGCGATAACCTGAATCTTCTTGCTATCATAGTAATTTCCTTCAACAACACCAGCCTTAAATTCTAAGTTAGGCATTGTCTTTGTGCATTCAAGTATAATTCTTGCTGGGACGGTTGCATCATCCAAACCAAACGCTACAGCGGTAGGTCCGTTTAATTCGCCTGATAAAGCTTCGAATTCTGTTCCCTTAAATGCGAAATTAAGCATTGTGTTCTTGTATACCTTGTAAACCACACCAGCATCTCTTAACTTCTTACGAAGTTCAGTATCCTGAGCAACGGTTAAACCACGGTAATCTACTAATACAGCTGCTTTAGCAGTACTTACATAACCTTTAATTTCTTCAACGACTGGTTGTTTTAATTCAACTTTAGCCATTACGTACACCTCCTTGTTTCTTATTAGACTGCCGGAATTCCGGTAACCTTTTGGTATAACTCGCCGGTGACTTCATTGATTGTACAAAAAAACCTCTATCCGCCTATGCAGAAGAGGTTAATAAAATCATAATGATTTCAATCAACTTTTCCTCGGTAGGCGTTATCAACTTATGCCTTACGGCACCTACTGTCTTCGGCAGTTTCATGTGTGAACAATAAATTCACGCAAAACGAATTATAACATGAACGAAAACATGTTGTCAACCCTAGAATTAATTAATTATTCAAAATACAAAATGTAATTTTTGGATCATGTCTTTATTGAATCTCTTCCGAAAAATATTTATGTTGGAAAGGACTTTCATATAATCCCATAAGTACAATTATGTTCATAACTTAAATCAAAATGAGTCCAATCAACGTTTTCCAAAGCGGAAGCATTTCCGATTTAGAATTCATTGGTTGGACTCATTTTTATAACAATGTGATTAGCCTAACTTAGCTGTGTTAAGTTTTACGCCAGGACCCATTGTAGATGCTAATGTAACACTCTTTAAGTACTGACCCTTTGCAGCAGATGGTTTCGCTTTCACTACAGCACCGATTAAGGTCTGGAAGTTGTCGTTTAACATCTCTTCAGTAAAGGAAGCCTTACCAAGTGGAACATGGATAATGTTTGTCTTGTCAAGTCTGTATTCAATCTTACCAGCTTTGATATCGTTAACAGCCTTAGTAACATCCATAGTTACTGTACCTGCTTTAGGGTTTGGCATTAAGCCCTTAGGTCCGAGAACACGTCCTAAACGACCAACAACGCCCATCATGTCAGGTGTAGCTACTACAACATCAAATTCGAACCAGTTTTCATTCTGGATCTTAGGGATTAAATCCTCAGCACCAACGAAGTCAGCGCCTGCTGCTAAAGCTTCATTTGCTTTATCGCCTTTCGCAAATACGAGAACACGAACAGTTTTACCTGTACCGTGAGGTAATACAACCGCACCACGAACCTGCTGATCAGCATGACGACCATCAACACCAAGTCTGATGTGCGCTTCTACTGTTTCATCGAATTTTGCCACTGCGGCTTTTTTTACTAAGCTGATTGCCTCAGCTGCATCATACTGAACTGCTCTGTCGATAGACTTTGCAGATTCAACATATTTCTTTCCTCTTTTCATTCTATAAACCTCCTAGTGGTTATACGGGGGAAAACGTAATTCTGTGAACCACGTTGCCAAAACGTTCTACGTTTTGGTCTGCCGAATGAGTTTGTTCGACATACCCTCCCACGTTAATAGATTATCAATACACAATCTCTTTCAATCGTGCCGTTGCATTCAAATTAGTCAACTACAGTTACGCCCATGCTTCTTGCAGTACCTGCAACCATGCTCATAGCAGCTTCAATTGTTGCTGCATTTAAGTCAGGCATTTTAATCTCAGCGATTTTTCTTACCTGTGCTGTAGTCATCTTTGCTACCTTAGTTTTGTTAGGTACAGCGGAACCGGACTTAAGATTAAGTTCTTTCTTAATCAAAACTGCTGCCGGAGGAGTCTTTGTTACAAAACTAAAGCTTCTGTCAGCATATACGGTAATTACAACTGGTGTAACAATTCCGTCCTGATCTGCTGTTCTTGCGTTAAATTCTTTTGTAAACTGTACAATGTTTACACCGTGCTGACCAAGTGCTGGACCAACCGGTGGAGCTGGTGTAGCCTTGCCTGCTGGAATCTGTAATTTGATATAACCTGTTACTTTTTTTGCCATGATAGCATACCTCCTGATAAATGTGGTGTTTGCGGGGATTTCCCTCCCACGTAACGAACTAACATTACCTAGTTCTTCATTGCATTAACAAAAATCCTTACTTGCGAACCTTTACTTCACTGAAGCTTATCTCAACCGGAGTCTCGCGTCCGAACATGTCTACGCTGATTGTAACACTCTGCTTATGCGGATTAATCTGTTTAATCTGACCTGTTGTATTCTCCCATACACCGGAAGCAACAGTAATCATATCACCGATTTCAAATTCAACATTCAATTCGTCATTCTTGATTCCCATACTTTGCATCTCAGTTTCCGTTAACGGAACCGGTTGCTTAGAGTCAGGGCCAACAAAACCTGTTACACCTCTGGTATTACGCACTACATACCATACATCATCATTCATGACCATATTAAGTAATACATAACCCGGAAACATCTTCTTTTGAACACGTTTCTTCACGCCGTTCTTAACTTCGATGACATCCTGCATCGGTACAGATACTTCTAAAATCTGATCCTGCAATTTTCTGTTTTCGATTGTCTTCTCAATGTTCGCTTTTACTTTGTTCTCATACCCTGAATAGGTGTGGACAACGTACCAATTAGCTTCTGACATATTCTCACCCTTATCCTATAATATGCCCAACACCATATTCAAATACGGTATCGAGTACAAAAATCAATGCACCAAGGATAATGGTTACGGTAATAACAGCAACTGTAGATTTTACAAGCGTTTCTCTGTCCGGCCATACAATTTTCTTAAACTCGGCTTTAAGACCATCGAACCAGCTTCTTTTCGGAGCCTTTTCGACTGTAGAATTAGTTACCTCTCCCATGTCTTCACTTCCCTTTCAGTTTAGATTATTTTGTTTCCTTGTGCAATGTGTGAGTTCTGCAGAACTTACAATACTTCTTAGTTTCCATTCTGTCTGGATGTGTCTTCTTTTCTTTGGTCGTGTTATAATTGCGTTGTTTGCAATCAGTACATGCCAATGTGATTTTTACGCGCACAATATCCACCTCCGATTTCTCTTGTAGCGCTACGCCAATAAACTTTCCAACGAACTTTTAAGCATAAAAAAAAAGCCCAATTTGGTTGCTTACTAAATATAACATAACCGAGATTTTCCGTCAATATATTTTTTTATATCAAAAAAGAACGCTTCAGTCTTAGACTTTCACGTTCTTTTTCTTAATTTATAGTTAAAGGAAGGAGCTAGCAATTTTTTAATAGGAGTTTGACATTAACTTACCAAACTCCTAAATACGTCGGTACAGGGAACATCGCTTTCTATCTGTATTTGTATCGGGCTTAATATATATCATTCCCTTTGAATTCAAGTTCAACTGCCCCATTAGTATTACAGTAAATACTGCATTTTCCTTTGGGAGAATATCCTGATTATTCATCAGTATGATTTGAATGTTAGAATTACTCGGTAAAATCGGATTAAGCTGTTTGTTTTGAATCACATTTGATTTTACCTGTTCCTTCTTAATCAAACGTTCGGATGCTTTTAATAATTGGTACGCATCGGGAATACCTGCATGTTTGATTTTACCATTAAGAGTAGAAATATGTTTTACATTATCATTAATTAGGCTTTTTGCTTGATCTGCGCTCATTTTATCGTCAGATGCATAAAGTAATGCAGCGATTGCAGAAACCTGAGGTGCTGCCATTGAAGTTCCGCTCATACGACCATATCCACCAACTATGGTGCTATAGATGTCAATACCGGGAGCTGCGATGTCTACCATACTCAATCCATAATCCACTTTCTCTCCCAGGATTCCGTTAGAATCAACTGCTGTCACGGATATTATATTGTCAAAGCCAAAACTTGCCGGATAAACAGGCTGTTTATCATTATTAGAGCTAAAATTACCGGCTGCTGCTACAAATAACATATTTGAGTTTTTAATCGTTTCCTTTAATTCATCGGTATATCCAAGTGCACCCCAGCTGACGTTACAGATATCTGCACCCATCTTCTCCGCGTACTTAATAGCTTCAACTGCACTCTCCATACTTCCACTGCCGTCCGTACCTCCGTTTACCTTCAGTGACATAATCTTTACATTAACATTGGAAGCTACGCCATTAATTCCTATATTATTATTTGCAACTGCTGCTATGATTCCGGCAACATGAGTACCATGATTATCATTATCAGAAATAAATGCTGTTACCGTTTTATCCTGCTCTTCATAATTACAAACAGTTGCATCGTTATTATAAAAATCCCATCCGTATACATCATCAATATAGCCGTTGTGATCGTTATCTATATTGTCACCAGGGATCTCGCCTTTATTTCTCCACATATTTTTCGCTAAATCCGGATGGTTATAATCGATACCGGTGTCAATTACTGCTACAACTACTTCATTCTTTGCTTTCCCGGTTTCATTCAAGTAATTCCAAGCTGTATCTACATTCATATCAATACCCTTACTTGAGCTTAATACCTGCTTCTTCTCATAGGAGTAATTGGTGTAATGTCCCGTATTATTGATATACCATTGAGAATCTGTATAGTTGTCATTACTGTAACTGAAATTCGCGATAGAGGAGTCATGTTCTCCGGCTTTTGTATCAGCCAAGGATGTATGAAATGCAATACCGCTGATTGTTGTGAAGGAAAGCAATGTGGTCGCAATAACTGCGGTTGCTAATTTTCTACATTTCATATACATTCCTCCCTTCTGTCAAGTGTTTCATCTATTATATTATTAATGGTATTTCTTTCCCTTGGCAGTTTCGTGGCAAATGTAATACATATTTATTAACTTGGATTGCTATTTTATTAAGTTAATTTACCGAAATATTAATTAAATTTACTAAAATATTAAATTAATTAACATTGTGTAACAATTATCGTCAGACAACATTTTAGTAGTGCATAATTTACTCTTATATGCTATAATTCTATTATACATTACATAATTTTCCATTCCATAAAGGAGGAGTTTATATGGGTATTCTAAAAGACAAAGCTCACGCCATGGATCAACAGCAGTTTTGGGATAGTTTGCAATTCGATATTGCTATTTCAGGTCAAAATCCAACTCAGCACGATTTCAAGACTATGTTCGAACGAAGCTTCATATTTTCCCTCTTTCTTAAGGGATGTACACCTACGGAGATGTCCTATTATCAGAAGTTATTTCATATTAAAAATTATGGTTATGTTATTTTAGTGGACCTTTATCCTCAGAATTCTATGAATATTATTAGCGCAATAGGGGATGAGTTAGAATTTCATAAATCTTTAAAAGAATTTTTGAAAGATACCAATAATATGATAGGTCCTATAGCTGCAAACCGAATCTCAATTTTAATCAGTAGAGAAGATATGCCGACTGATAACATACATAAGGAAGAAAGTACTGCTCTTTGTAAAAAGATAATAGATTTCTTGGAGACAAACTATAAAGTAACCGTTAAAGGCTATATAGGTAGCGTACAAAGTGCTTTCTCCTTTTACACCTCCTTTGTCCATTCACTCTCATGTCTGCTAGGTACTAAAAACAACAAGATAATGCATTATCTTAATAAAAAACAGGACACGATCGATAATAACAGTATTGAATACCTAAATACTGAGCAGCATCTTTTTGAAGCGGTGCGTATGCATCGACAAGAGTCCTATAATTATTTTGGAATATTGATGGATTGGCTAGAACCATATGATGATGAATTTAAGCGCAATAAGATATTCGAGCTATTGACCTTAATCACCTTTGCACAGCATTTTGACGGACGAACCGAAATCAGATTCATTGATTACACCATGTATATCAAGCAATTTAATACCTACAGTGGTGAAGAATTGATCCAGAATGCTTTTCAACGCTTTGTTTTCATCACTAATTATTTTCAAGGTCAAAACACGATTGATTATTCCAATCATATCGTAAAGGCAACAAAGGAATATTTGGAGAATCATTATTCAGAGGATATTTCATTAGATGATATTGCTGCACAGGTAAACATCAGCCCGCAATACTTTAGCAAATTGATAAAAAAGACCACTGGCTTTAATTTTATAGATTGGCTCTCGATGCTTCGTGTAAAAAAAGCAAAGGAGTTACTAACCAACTCCAATTTGACAGTGAAAGAAGTGTGTTTTATGGTGGGTTATAAAGATCCAAATTATTTTAGCAGAATATTTAAGAAACGTAATGGTATGACTCCCAGCGAATATGTAAAATCTTATACTATTTAGATATAGGAATTAAAAAACAAACCGCTATACATAGATGTAACATAGGGATTAGGAAAGTTACTCTTTTGCGTATTCGGATAAAAGACTACCGTTTTTTCTAGATACTCCATCGGATTTATTGCAATTGCCTCTGATTTATCTCTGAGCTTTGCGATAAATCCGTTTTCTTTGGAAAACAAAGCCTCCATGCCGCCATCCGTAGCTGCTTGCATTGCCAAAGACTCCTCGATTTGCAGCGTTCCGTCTTCCATCTGATTGATACCGCAAGCCTCCAGCTCATTACTATAAAAATCTCCCAGGCTCTTCATTTCACTGATTAATTTGGAAGCATTATAGCTATCCTTATTCAATAAGGTACGATTTTGTGCCAGATCAATTAATTTATTATAGGTATCGACCACTGATTCCACTGAATTTAATACCTTATTCCCATTCGGGGTGATTTTCAACGTAATTGGCTCTTCTTGTGCCTTCTGTAAGGAGATAAACAAAGTATTTTCCAGGGAAAATGCATTGCTCATTGTCTGTTTATCTACTTCATTCAACTCAAATCTAGCATTATCCGCATCTTTATTAATCCTATCAATTCCGAAGAAGTCTACAATTCCACCATCACTTGAATCCTCATCTTGAAAAGAAAAATGATTGGCACCGTACCTTCCGGTCATATTGGCTATGATATTAATATAGCTATAATTGCTTGTTTCTGCTTCTTCTACAGTAGCACTAATTCCAGGCACTGATTGATTCAAATACGAGACAAGACGTTGCATCGCCTCGGTATTTGAACCTCTCTCCGGGTGATCAAATATCAGCGGATAGGTTTGATCCAATACTTTACATTCAAACTGATAGGTTCCGGCAGGTAAAGCACGGGAATCATTACGTAATTCCTTCCCCTTATTCTCCTGAACGGTTGCCAGCGAATCTACCCGAATTTTTATCTCATCCGGGAGTTTCTCAACCTTCTCATTGAGTAGTTCCGCAAACAATACGCTGTCATTGCTGACAGATACCGCTTTTGAATCAAAATGTGATACTTCTGGATCTTGCATATCGTATAGCTTTACCTTCAGTTCCAATGCGGTATCTTTTACTCCAAATGTATAGTCCTGATTTTCCTGAGAGATATTTATCTTATAAAAAGGCGTACTTTTACTAAGGTTTACAATATCATCATAAACCTTTTTTAATTCGCTACGACTTTTAGCAGGATTCATCATGACCCGCTTCATCGGATAGCTCGTCTGAAGATAATTATATACTTGCATCAAAACGGACTCCCCCTCCGGAATGAAGATTACACTTAGCGTAATTGTAATTTATGACAGACAAATATTCAATAGGTAAGATTGAAAAATACATATGAAATTAGTATCATACTGCATTAATTCCAAAAACCTCACAGCTATCAAAATTAATAGAGAATTGACCCTTATTTCCTTTCTCCCATTGGTATTGATGTGCTTTTTCTTCCCACCAATGATTATAATCAAATTTTACTTTATCAATATCAGAGGTAATCCTGTCATATAACGCACTCTCTCTAAGCTCTTGTTCATCCAGTTTTAATAACGAATGAAATAGCTCCTCTAGTGAGATTCTTCTTTCAAACAGTGACTTTATTTCGTCTTTTTCTGCTTCCGATACTTTCCCAACCCATCTCATATTCGGATTATTAGGTATAGCCGAAGTAACAAAATTACCCTCCTTCGCCTGTGCAACCTCTTCCTTTGACGTATCCATTTTCTCAACAGCGATTGATTGAAACCGTTCTTCTTCACCGTTAAAGGTTATACTCTCCTCATATTCTTCCTGATTGTTTTCTTCGAAGTCTTCCTGAATAATTTGACTAGCCTCCAACACATAATCGTTTAACGATATCTTACGTTTTTTACCGGTAACCACCTCAATCGGATCCTCGTAATCAAGATAAGGGATGGAATTCACGCCTAACAGCATGCCCATATCCTGCATACCCTGTAGCAGGTTTCTTGATGTTTCCCTCTCTTTATGTGAGATCACACACTGAATATGTGAAGGTGTATTTACTTCCATAGTCATGACATGATTTAGATACACACATCTTTTACAATGATAGCAGTCACATTGTTTGCAAATCGGCGCATAATTTTTATTATAGAGGTGATTGTTTTTAATTACCACTTTGTCATTAAGATTACCAAAAGACACCGAATTGGAGTAATAAAATCCGGGACAGACATACCAATCGCCCTCCGGGGATACCGTCAGATTCGTTACTCCGCCATCACAATTTCTCATATTATCCAATACAATTCGATCTGTGATGCTATTAAACTCTATAACCGATCCTGTAGAACAGGCTAGTAAAATCGAATCAGATATTTTATCCACGGCTCTTTTATAACTTTGTACATCCTTATCCGCGTATTGATTGATTTTAGTTAAAATTAAATTAACTCTTTTTACCCTTCCCACAAGTTTATGCACCTCTTGTGAAAAGTGCTGCAAATTACTTCTGGACACACGAACAATGATATTTTGTATTCCTTCCTTGGGAAACAAAGTATCATCAATTCCTTTTGATGTGTATTGAAGAACAGGAATACTCTCCGGATATTCACTTAACAAAGAAAACGGAATAATTTTTGCATGATGAGTAGTTTCAATCAGCTCTTCAATCTCCGTTGGGATTTTATTTTTTCCATATATCATATTTAAAAACAAATCCTGTTCTCTAGCATACTTTACTACATCCTTAAGAACATTATAGGAGATCATCTTAGGCTTAACCCGATTTTTTTCAGTTTCATAAAAACATACCGACGGCGCCGATGAATCCAGCAGGATAACCAAATGCGTCAACTCTTTCTTATCTTCGTTTATAAACCATGTATTTTCCATATCGTTAACTCCTATTAAACTGATTCCAGATGGGCTTGTAATTTATTATGAAAGTATTCATTAGCCCGTACTCTTGCTTTATGCATATTGCAAATATAGGTAGCCTTTTGAAATATCGTAGAAGTCTGTGCACAATCGTAGTTCACGCCCTGACAATCCGCACAGCCACTTGCCACTTCACACTCGATGCACTCGTTTGGTTGATACGTAAATCTGGAATTCGAATGAAAGGGTCTGCATCGGTCCTTGTTAATACCCTTTTCACAATCGCCAATTACTATCGCTTCTCTATTGGATAGGGAAAACGGAGCAAATCTGACACAAGGATAAAAATCCCCATTTGTACCGATTGCCAGCATGCGTCCGGCTCCACACCACGCAGAACTATCCACTTCACGATCTAGCGGTTTACCAATACTCGTATTAAAGAAACTGCACTTATTCTCATAAAATAATGATCTTTCAATGATAATATCTGCAAGCTTTTTTAACTGTTCCTCCAACAGCTGATCATCATTCTCGAACCACACATCTTCAAATACAACATTGATATTTACATCTTTAATCCCTATATCCCACAAATGTAAAACACTTTCACATATATATGGAATATCATCATGAGCGACCGTAACTTTTGTTGAAGCTTGCGGAAACTGTTCCATCCATAACGGAACCACTTTTACAATATCATCATAGGAGCCTCTCCCGTTTGAGAACACTCTTTGCATATCATGCTTTTTCTTCGTTCCGTCTATGGAGATACCGATATTTAGATGGTTTTGATTTTTTTTAATAAATTTTTGTACCCTAGGGTCGTTATACATTAGTCCATTTGTCGATACATTGATCCGGTATGCTTCAAACCAGGGATGGTTTAAGTGATACATACTTATCTTTATATAATCAACGATTCGATCGATCAGCTCAATTTCAAGCAAAGGTTCTCCTCCGATAAAATCCCACAGGACACTACTTTCAGAAAACCATTCCCGATTATGTAGGATATAATCGATTGACTTTTTTGCTGTGTCAAAATCCATTTTCTTTTTATTGTTTTTTCCGATAATGTAACAATATTTACATCTGAGCTGGCAATCTTCTGTAACAATGAAGGTTATATTTTGCGTTTGACCATTTTCCCACATCTTGGTTGGCTGAGCCATGGCAATCTCTTTATTCATGTAGTTCATCCTCCTGTATCCAATCTCTCCAAAAGTAATGATTCACCCTGGCAATTGCCCTGTGAATCTCACATAGCCCAAGTAAAGGCTGACAGATTGTCGGAGTATGTGCCTTACCATAATTAGCGGCGTGGCACCAGGAGCAGCTATTTTCAATATCACAAACCAGACACTTTTCAGGGCTATATAACCTTCTATCATAGGAATGATAAGGTCTTAATAAGTCTTCATTAATACCATTGTCGCAATCGCCAATCCTACGGTTTGGTAACGAACCCTGTGTTCCAGGGGCGAATCGAGCACACGGATATAGATTACCATCCATTCCCACTGTGATAATCTCCCCTGCTTTACACACACCGTTACCACCATGTGTATGAATCATTTTTTCATTAATCGGGGAAGGGAAAAATGGTAATCTTCTACCATCATTGATATGTTCATGCTTTATATAATCCGCCAGTTGATAGAGTTGCTTCTCTATCACAACGGCGTCTGAAGATTGCCAATCATCCTCAACCGCAAAGCCTATATTTATGTTACGGATACCTAGATTCCATAGGTTGACTATGCTATCGAACACATCGGGCAAATCCTTCCGGGTCAGGGTGACCTTAGTAGCAGCGTTCGGAAATTGTTTCGTCCACATTGGAATATTAACAATAACATCGTCATAGGAACCCGTTCCGTCCGCATAAACCCGGTGCGCATCGTGTTTTTTTCTGTCCCCATCCAGTGTTATATTAATATTCAAGTGATCATGATATTTTGCTATAAACTCCTGAACCTTCACACTTCCATAAAGTATTCCATTTGTTGTTATGGAAATTGCAAAACAATCCTCCCAGCGATGTTTTAATTGGCTGCATTTCTTTTTAAAATATTCGACAATATCGTCAATTAAATCAATATAAAGCAATGGTTCCCCACCAATAAAATCCAGACTGACCTTATCTCCATCAAAGCGAGCCCTGTCCATTAAAAAATAATCTACCGCTCGACATGCAATCTCCCATGGAATAAATGATGGAAGCTTTGCTTTATCATCTGTGTAGCAATATTTGCATCTCAACTGGCATTGATTTGTAACCTGAAATGTAAATATATTAACTTTGGGTGATTCTTTCTTCATCCTTATGCAGCCTCCAAAAACGAATTGCTTTTATGAATGGTATTAATAACTATAGTAACAGTGACCAAACATACAGGTTGAAGTACCATCACAGCCACCACTGCATCCAAAATCACATCCTCCAAGACAGGAGGTATTACAATACCCTAAACAAGAAACATCACATGTTGTATTGCATGAGAAAAGACAGGAATAAGAACATGACCCGGTACAGGAAGAACTACATCCAACTGAGCATCCTGCACTACAGACTGAGGAACAGCCTGAGCAAACTTTAATTGTAGGGGTTGGCTTCACCGTTGGCTTTGGAGTCGGCTTTAATGTAGGCTTTGGGGTTGGCTTTTTGGTAGGCTTTGGAGTCGGCTTAACCGGCTTTGGAGTTGGTTTCGGTGTAACATCGGGGACATATTTTTGTAGTTTCACATAATCATACCAGATATTACCCGTCTGATTCGGACTGCAAAGAGCAATCCATAGATATTTTGTATTTTTAACTGCTGTAAATGTATAAGTGACCTGTTTCCAACTCGTAGTCCCTTTCAATCCAATCTCCTTAAACGCACCGACAAGATCCGTTCCACAAGGCGCTCCACTGCACTGGAATAGAATTGCATGTGGTGTTGTACTTGTGGAACTGGTTTTATAATAGAAAGAAAAAGTATATTTCGCACCTGCTTGAATAGAGACTGTAGAATGATAATATAGATAGTTTGATTTATTGCCAATAATTTTCGCCGAATGACCTTTCTTTAATTCCTTATGTACCTGTGCATCCCAAATAAAACTCTTCTTACTAGGTTTTGTTGAAGTATTGTTACTAATTTGCCAACCATTGCTGTCAACCGGATTAGATTCAAAAGAACCATTCTTAATTATATTACTGCCAAGATGATACTTCGGAGAAGAAGCTTCCAGCGATGTCCCGGATATTTTATTCAAATTAGTTTCAAGGAGTCCTTGCTGTGAAGCAAATACATTCACCGGAATATTATGTTTTACCTCAGCTTGATTTTCCACTTTTCCTTCAGCAGGAAAGGCGGAGAAAATCGAGGAGAAACCGATTACTGCTGTTGATGCCAGAAGTACGGTTTGCTTTTTCTTGTGATCCATATTATCTTTCCTTTCTCAATCATTGTCCCTACCACATGGATTGAAATCTTATTTCTCTATTTAGTAAAAATTATACTATCATACCTAATTATTTACAATGTAATAATTGTAAAAACCTATACAATCGCAACCCAATATTCCACATATTAATTCATATTAATCTTCCACAATACAAAGTAAAAGAGACTCTCCCAATATCATGAGACAATCTCTTTACCAACATATAAATTACCAATTAATATGCTTGATTATATCTTGTTTTATGAAGATATTTCTCTTTCGTTGCCAGACCGCCTCTGATATGTCGTTCTGACTTATTAAGGTCCAAGACTACCCTTGCTTTTTCAGCGAGGGAGGGGTTAATTTGTGTGAGACGTTCTGTAACGTCCTTGTGTACGGATGTTACATTCCGGAACAGGAGATATATGTCCCTTCTTCCCGTTTTAATAGGTTTCTAATATAAATTTTAATACTACCATCCTTACCGACTTCTATGTAATCTATAATTTTCTTAAGCATTTGATTTGTGAACAAATCATTCGATATCATGGTATCGATGTTATTAAAAAGTTGATTTATTGTTTCCTGATACTCCCTCTCCTTATCCTGCAATTCCGCGGTGGATTTAATCTCCTCTTCTAATTGATGGATCAGATCCTTTAACCCAGCTGACCTTTGCTCAAACTCCCGAAAACTTATCAAACCTTTTTCACACATTGATATCTGGCGCTCATATCGCATTTTAAGATCAGACAGTGCCTTCTCCCTGCTCTTTTTTGTCCTCTGAGTCAAGCTACTTTTCGCGTAGACTTTCCTAAATTCTTCTGTAGTCCACCTTATCATTTGAGTTTGGTTGCGGTAAATCTCACAAAGATAATGTCTGATTGCCTCTAGCAGCTCTGTTTCTTTCACATTATTTGCGTTGGAGCATGACTGAGCTCCGTGATAGTTACGATTATTGCATCCCCAGCTGGCTATACCGTTTTTATTCCTAACTTGGAGCCGTCTGAAGGTGCTTTTACATTCCCCGCATTTGATTAATGTGCTGAATATATATTTATTACTATTGCGCTCCTTATTATTTAAAAAAGCATTATGTCTACTCTTTAATAACTTCTGTGCTTCGGTAAAGGTCTCTTCGCTTATAATTGCAAGATCCGGTTTATCGGTAATATACCACCGGTCGGACGGCAACGCCTTACGTTCATAGGAATAGATTTCAATCATTTCTTCTCTGCCGTTAATCACCCTGCCAATATAAAGCTCATTCTTTAATATTCTTGCAACTGAGGTTTGCTGCCATAAGGCACCCTGTTTTGTCGTTATTCCTTCTTCATTGAGTATATTTGCTATCGAAGAACAGCCATACCCCTCCCTCGTATAATAATGAAAGATTCTTTTTACAATATCCGCTTCATATGAATTGATTACAAGGTTAAAGTAATCTCCCACCACTTTATCATAACCATAAACCAGATTCGGAACTTTACCTTTCTCCATATTCATCTTCTTGCCGAATTTTACACGCTTGCTAAGGTTCTCGCTCTCCTGTTGTGCAATCAGACCCATAATTCCTAGAACAAATTCGTCATCCGTCAAGTTAGGTTGATTCACGAAGATTACCTTCATGATATGCTTTTTAAGGAAACGAATTGTCTCGATGCTATCAACGATATTTCTGGCCAAACGGCTGATATCCTTCACCAGAAGATAATCAAATTTCTTCTCCTGCGCATCCTGTAGCATCTGTAAAAATGCTTTTCGATTTGCTTTTTTCGTCCCACTGATTCCTTCATCCGAATAGATCTTTACCAGTTCCAGCTCCTGTTTTCCACAATACCCTTTAAAATATTCCTCCTGTGCAGCAAGTGAATTCAGTTGATCCTCCTTGTCCGTTGATACCCTGCAATACGCTGTCGCCCTAATCATCTACTAACCCTCTCTTACCAGACATTTTTGATGCTAATCATATTTCCTTCGAGCAAAAAAGAGGATATTGCAAAATAAATAATTCTATTAAGAAATAATATTAATTGCCTCACACACAGGTTGGAAGAACAGCATTCATATTTTGTATTTTTCAGTCGTACATAAAAGTACGCCTTTGAAAATACAAAATTATGAAAATTGTTTTCTAAACAGTCATGATGCCAATATAACATTATTCCTACAAATTATTTATTTTGCAGCATCCCCTGTAGGGTTGTTATTATTCCCGTATATATTATGCGGCTTAAATTGATCTACCAAAGCAGAAGCAATAATCTTAGATAGGATTTCCCACTGCATCGGATTCTCATTCTGATCTACAAATATAAACTTACTCGTTGGCTTGTCCATAGTACCACCCCTTCAACTTCATGGTCTAATATATGAAGGTAGTAAGGATGATTATTACAGGTATTCACCATTATTTTGCGACATGTAAATACTATTTTTTAACTCAAATATCAATAAAGATCTTCTAGGGTTTTAAATTACTTAAAGGCATAAACATATAATGAATTTATATTTCTCATATAATTATCTATAATTAATTATTATTTCAAATATTCTTCAAGGCAAATTCCTTTACTCATAATTTCTTCTGCAACCACTTTCCCAACGTAACGAAAATGCCATGGTTCAAATATAACACCTGTGATATCTTTCTTATCGGGAGGATAGCGAAGGATAAAACCGTATTTACTGCAGTTTTCTTTTAACCATATCGCTTCTGGAGTTTGTGCTTGTTTTTCATCTAATATTTGATAATTGCGGGATACAATATCTACCGCCAAGCCATACTCGTGCTCGCTTGTTCCTGGATAAGCAACCACTGTTCGAGCTTGAATACGTGCATTTTCTTCGGAATAGCCTTTTTTCTTAAATGATGCAACTTCATTATTGAACAGCCTCACCTGTTTTTGCTCTGATCGATAGGAGGAGCAAATAAATGGGGAAAGCCCTTCTGCTTTCGCTGCATTCATCATATCAATTAAGTTCTGTGCTGCTCTTTTATCAAATTTATAACCGTCTCCAACACCCTGTAAATCCGGTTTATAGCCTGTCGGTATCGGATTCTTTTTATTTATTAATATTAATGCCCATTGCTCTTTGATATATTGTTTTCCAATCGTATTGATTGTTTCATGTTTTTCTTCACTATTATCTGATTGATCCTGGTTATTATTATATTGTGATCCTTCTTTCACTTCTCCACCGATAGGTACTAATCTCGTAAAACTTACAATACAGCCAGCCATTACCAGGATAAATATTATCGCAATACAAAGGCGAGCGATTAATACACACCGTTTTTTCTTTTTTCTCCGCAGTTCCTTCAACATAGCATTTTTCGAGTCATAAGTTTTTAACATGACTTTTGTATCTCCTCATTTACGGCTTTGTTATATAAGGAGTATAAAAAATGACTGCATCCGGATCACATCGAAATTGTATCAATTTTGCATATTCTTATCATAATATAGGTTATCACTTTCAGGAGGCGCACCGTAGTTATAGCCGCTACTATATTTCATAATGCCGTACATTAACGTATCGGTCTTATCCTGATAAATAACCACCTGATAATATTGTTTATAAAACTTTTTAGAGCTTAAATTTTTATTCATCGGCTTAACATAGTTTTCTTTTACTGTAAATCCCAGATAATCCCCCCAGGCTTTGGCGGATTTGAGTGAAAGTTCATATAAAGGCGTTCCATTAACTTTATTAATCGAAAACATCAGTATCTTGCCGGTCTCATCATCTAGCGATACCGTCCCGGTTCCTTTTAGATTATAAAAGATCATAGTCCATATAATAAACGATTGGGACGGGTGTTCCGTACTAACATATAATTTCGCAATACAGTCCTGGACATTTATCTCATTTCCAATATCCGGAAATACACCCGACCCTTCCAGTATTTTGATCTCTTGAATTGCTGCTTTCTTAACAGATTGCTTATTTAAGTATTTTCCCTCATCAATGGCTAGCGAATTAAAACTTGATTTCCCGTATAACTCAATTTTTTTCATAATAGATAATCTTTGTTGATTATTAACTTGTGTGACTTCTTGGGGTATTAAATTAACCTTATTTATTATATTTTTATCTTGAAACGCAAATATACCTGAGGGAAGTCCTATACTTAGGGCTACCATGATAAGAACAATCATGACCATCGCAATGAATTTTAATTTAACCATCAATCTTCTCCATCCTTTAGCGTAACACAGACTGTAGTCCCTTTTCCCTGAATACTGTTAAACTCCATATGTCCGCCATGTAGTTTAACTATTTCCGCACATATTGCAAGGCCAAGTCCGGCTCCCCCCTGAGTTCTTGCCCTTGATTTGTCAACCCGGTAAAATGCTTCCGTAATCTTGTTAAGCTCACCTTCCGGGATTCCTTTTCCGTTATCTCTGATATATATTTTGTAATCATTCTGACCTTTTTCCCCTATAATATTAATTTTTCCTTCCCCTTCCATCGCTTTTCTCGCATTATCGATCAAGTTAAAGCATAGAGTCTTAATTAAATCCGGATCAATGAATAGATCCCCCTCTTCCGCAGAGATTTCAAATATAATGTTCTCCTTCTCAAGGACGGGGTCAATAAAAGTCTTTATTTCATTTAATAAGGCCACCGCTCCCACTTTTTCAAACATAAAATCTTGTTTGTGAAGCACTATCAGATCCAATAATTTTAGGGATATCGCTTCAAGCCGTTTTCCTTCTTCACAAATAAAGTTAGCAGCCAAAAATCTTCGATCAGGAGGCATTTCTTTTGATCGTAACATATCTGCATAACCGATGATGGAGGTCAGTGGAGTTTTAATCTCATGTGCGAAGCTACCAATAAAATCTTCTTGTCTTCTGACTGAATCTTTTAATGCATCTATCTTTGATTCCAAATTATCTGCCATAGAATTAAAATCTTCAGCAAGCGTTCCTATCTCATCGTTACTGTTGATATCTACACGAATGGACAAATCACCATCAGCAATATTCCGGGTAACCTTTGAAAGTTTCTTTACCGGATAAGTAAGCCATATCGATATCATATAGCTTAAAATCCCATTTACAATAATAAGGCTAACTATTAATTTTCGATATACATTGTTTTGTTCGCTTCTTTCTTTGAATATTGAAGTAATGTCATGATAACTTTCGAGGTATAACGTTTGATTCACAACTTTTAACAAACTAACAATCTGAATATAATACTTCCCTTTATGCTTAATCACCATATACCCCTGTTGCTTTTCGGATACTTGTTTGATTAGTCCCGTTTGGATTACCAATCCAGTGCTTTCGTAAAGAACCTCACTGTTTTTTACAATTCTTACTTTCAACTTACCCATCTGCCCACTGCTTTCAACGGATTGAGCGATACTGGTAATCTTATTACTTTGTGTATCACCGGTTAAATCTGCATTAGAGGCTGTCATTTCTATCGATAGTCGTAATAGCTTATTTTCTTCTTTCGCAAGATTGAGCTCCCGATCCAAGGAGGATTTGAACAATGAATTAACTAAAATGTAACCTCCAATGCTGAAGGTTACACATATCGTTACAATTGTATAAAAGAACAGTCTCCATGAAAATTTCATTTTATATCTCCAGTCTGTATCCAATCTTGTATACTGCTACAATCTTATCATCCCAGCCGATCTTTTTCCTCAAACGCTGAACATGCAGATCCACCGTTCTGCTATCTCCCATATAATCACTTTCCCATATTCTCTCGTATATTGTTTCTCGAAAAAGTGCAATATTCTTATTCTTAATAAACAGTAGAAGAATTTCATATTCTTTTCTGGTTAGAGGAATCATTTCGCTACCTCTCTTCACCGTTCGAGAAAGCGTATTAATCTCCAACTCTCCAAGATTAATTATCTTTTGGCTTTTATTATATCGTTTTAATACAGATTCTACCCGCGCCAGAAGCTCAATGATTTCAAATGGTTTGACAAGATAATCATCCGCTCCCAGCCGCAAGCCTTTCACCTTATCCTTCACAGTTGCTTTAGCTGTAAGAAAAATCACCGGTATTCCCATTGGCTCCACATATTCCATTAATTCATAACCATCTAGCTTTGGAAGCATAATATCCAGCAAAATCAAATCATAGAGGTTATTATCTATCTCCTGCACCGCTTCCATTCCATCATAAACACAGTGGCATTCATAGCCTGCATCCATAAGATTCATTTCTATTAAAGTGGAAATCGGTTTTTCGTCTTCCACAATCAATATTTTTATCATTTTTATCACCCGGTCATATAATATATTACAAATGCATCATAGTTGCATCATCTTACTTGACTAAGTAATCCCCCATCCATTTCATAGACATTATCACATAGAATTTGAATATCTTCTGCGTTATGACTTGCTATCAGTATTGTTTTATTTTCTTTCTTTAATTCCAATATGATTTCACGTATTTCCGCAACACCTTTTTTATCCAGACCATTAAATGGCTCATCTAGAATTAATGTATCCGGGTTTTCCATAATTGCTTGAGCAATTCCAAGACGTTGTCTCATCCCAAGCGAATATTTGCATACATGCTTCTTCATACCCGGGTCTAAACCAACCTTCTTTAGCACCTCTTTAATTTGGTTTTTCCCAAGAACCCCTTTCAGAGAAGCAAGTATCTGAAGGTTACGTAGCCCTGTTTCATGAGGAAGAAATCCGGGGGTTTCAATAATAATGCCAAGCCCCGAAGGAAAATCACTATCTTTTCCAACCCGATTTCCATCCACTACGATATAACCCTCCTTTGGTTTTAAAAATCCACATATGCATTTGAATAATACCGTTTTACCCGATCCGTTATTGCCGATAATCCCATGTATCTTACCGGATTCCAATTCGAGATTTACAGATTTTAAGGCCTGTTCCTCCCCAAACCATATGCTTACATTATTTATTTCAATCATATTTTATTCCTCCTGTGTCCCTAGAAAGTTGAAATGATAGCGCTTCATGGCTCTGACTGTAAACACAATCAAAATTACTATAACTACGCCATAGATTACATATGTCTGGCCAAGAGTAGGAAGCAAATCATAGCCAAAATTGTGCTTCTGATAAGTTGCCTGACGAAGCGGGGATAACCATCCACAGATAATATTTGCAATATACTTTGCATGTTCCGATATATTCAAGGTGACTGATATCCACTCCGGGTTTAACAAAAGACCAAAGAGGTGGAAGGCAAAGCATGCAGCAACCCCCATGATCTGCCCTTTTTTAATTGAAACATAAAACATTAGCAGTACGGATAGCAGAATATAAAGCAGCACTAATAAAAATATTGTAATTAAACAAGAATAGGGCAAGGACATCTGAAAGGTCTTTAGTGATGCTGGAATATTGAGTTGCTCTGCGTAGTTGCTGTACCCGAGTATTGCTGCCGTGGGGCTCCATAGATTACCTAGGAATGCATTCCCCCCACAAAGGAATATGGTTGCCACCAGGATAAAACCTGTATAAATCAGCGTTGCAAGTACAAGATAAAGCAATTGTCCTAATACCCAACTCACAACATTAATCCGGATTAAATAATAAGGCACGGCACCATTTAAAAATGGCATGTCTGCAAATAACAAAATCCCAATCAGCGCAATCAAAAGAATAGATATTCCATCTCCAAACACCCATATAAAAGGTTCGAATGCTTGAAGAGTGGTTCCCTGACTTAATGTAAAATCATTTACCTTCTCTGTTAGAAGAAAACAAAGAATGAATGCCAGAAGGAATGACATTATTATTCTCTTATTGTATCTCCAACGGTAAAAATGGTACGCGCATACTTTGCCTATGATTTTTACCTTCGTTTTAATTTCCAATGCATCGTCACTCCTTCCAGTACTATAAATATTAAGCTTAGCACGAACAGAAACACTCCCATCAAAGCATAGCCATCTTGCCATATGTGTAGCTGTTGTACCCATTCCCTAGGGTTAATCAGATATGCATTCGTAAAATACCTGGTTGACAGAATGATAAGCATATAATTTACAAGAAAAGGTCCGCCATAAACCATGTATATACTTTTATTGATTAATCCAAGAAATGTACCCAGGCTTGCCCACAACATACCCATGATGGATATCTTTAAAGTCAATAAAACTGTTTCGTTAATAAATACATTCCAATTAACGATATTGCCCTTTTGCTCTCTTGGCCAATAGAATATGCCTCCTAGAATAATCGCAACAAATACTCCCAAACAGACACATAACCAACCGCATAAAGCATTTGCAATGACCTTTGAAATAATATATTGACTTTTCTTACTCCGTATTAATATAAAATTACAAAATGAAGTTCGAAACTCTTCCATAAAATGTCCCGCGTAGGGTATCGTAGTTAGCATCGGCAACACAAAAACGATTCCCTCCGATTTAAGCGCCCTATTTATAAAGTCAAGAAAATATCCGGGAGGGAGTCCCTGTATTCGTTGCTCTCTTGATAGAAAAAGTGACTGCCAGGCTGCCAGGAAAACAGTGAATATCATTATAAGGAATGCTACCAGAAATCTTTTGGAGATGAATCCTCTCTTTAAATCATTTTTTAGTAAGTAAGCAAATCTTTTCATCTAATAACCATATCTCCTATCTAAAATAGTACCGTCCAGTGCATTGACAGTCATCAAACTGGTCCTCCCATATAGGTCACTGATAAAATCCCATACGGGAACTAAAGTAAATTTACTCGGCTCATTCACATTCTTCACCCTCATATATCCAAAACGAAGCTCCGTAACATTTATAGATGTATCTTTTTCGGTAGAAGCATAAGCAATTGGTATCTGCTTTTTAAAGGAATTCTCAATTGTCTTCAAATCCAAGGTTTTTACATTCGCAGCTCGTACTTTATCTACCCTCATTGGCGAACTCCAGTCAAATTGAACAACTCCGCTATCACTGATCAGAAACGTTATTTTTTCATATCCATAAGGTAGACTGTTTACCTCTTCTATAGAGTCACTGCCATCATAAACATCATAATTCTCAGTGATACCATCGTACTTTCTGGTATAATGCAGTACATATCCTGAATAGTTTTTTACATTATTTCCACCTGTTCCTGACTGAACCCATGCGGCATTTTCAATGAAAGATAATCCATATTCCTTGGAAACTCCTATTTTTTCAAGAATATCGCTACCGAATCCTTCCGCGTCTTCCTTACTGTACTTACAAGTGTTTTCAAAATCTCCCGATGGTTTCCCATGCTCCGAAATATAATTCGTTTCCGCCACATAATATCCTTCGGCATTCTCTTCTGACATTTCAAAATGACAGGTACTTGTAGAATTTGACGTATTGATTAGTACATTGCCATCCTTCCCTGACGTTGTTTTGCCTTTCGCAGTGAAGGTTTTACTATTCTCCTTTTCTAATCCTTTATCTTTCCTGAGTTTAAAATCAGTAACCGGACTTACATCTACCTTATCCGGTGCTGTTTTCAATAAACTCTCTAAGGTCTTAATGTACCTTGAATTCGGTTTCGCAATGAGCACGGAATCTTTATTTCCGTAATCTTTAGAGCCCTCCTCTGATTCATAGCTTTTCAGCTCATCAATCTTTCTTTGTAATTCTTCCTTTGATAATTCCTCATCCGAGCGATTTAAATATACATCATTCTCCCCAAAGAATATCTTACATAACTTTTCAACATCATCATTGTTAAAATCGTCTCTTAGGACTGTGACAACAGGAATATTCGTTAATTTTGGTTTCACTACCGTAGCATCAACTTTTACCTTAAACTTTCCTTTTGCCGCTGTAATATCGAATTTCACCTTCTGTTTCGTTTCCGTATCTGCCTGCGTTTGATCACCATTATTTTCTTTTACTGTACTTTTACTGATTACTGAGCTTAAATTCCCTTTTTCATCCACTGCAGATTGCTTTGGAGTCGGCTGGCAAGCTGTGGTGAAAAGGATGATCAAACAAATTAGGGCACACCCCTTGATTGTCTTCTGAAACGACATATTAGCACCTCTCATTCTCTTTTATTGCTTATTTTAATTATTAGAGCATGTATCTAGAATACGCTTCCTATGCTAAAAGGTTCTTGCATCATAGTTACATCATAAATCCAACGGAGGAGTGGATTAACTTTCCAATGCGAATATTTACAAATGGTATAAATCGGAATATAATTCAAATAAATAACCCGTAAAAAAGCGATAGAATAATTCTATGAGGGAAAGAAGGTAATATAATGAAAAACAGTAAGATTATTGTCTGTATACTTTCGGTTATTATGGTTTTCTCAATGATAACGATAGTACCAGTAAAAGCAATTGCAAAAACAAGTAGCTGGGAGATCGAGAAGCAGAAAAAAACAGCACTGGACAAGGAATACCCATTGAGCTTTGATACGGGGGGAGTGACCTACGGTTATAAGGATGGAACAGTTGCCGTGATGGACACCTATACAAGGAAACTAATTAAGAAAACAAGTTTTACTGAAATTAATGAGATAAAGAAAAAAAAGAATAATGTAGATGCAATTGTTGTGAAGGAGTCAAAAGGAAAGAGATTATTCGGTGTGATAGACAAGACCGGTAAGACTTTAATTCCTGCCACAAAATATACTGAGATTTTCTTTAAGACCAATGGTTTTCGCGCCGTTGATGCAGCGAAGAAAAATTATTTTATCTCAAGATCCGGAAAGGTATTATGTACTTTTAAGAACGGCGAAAAGATAGTAGAGTATGGTAAGTATTTTGCTGTCCTTAATCAGAGAACCCTTAATTTTATTGCAATGTATGACTATAACGGCAAACGCGTTAGCAGCATTCCCGAGAAAGAAAGAACCGCGGCTAATCAGTATTATATGTTACAGAAAACCCTTGTGCAGGGCATAAAGGATCAAGTAGCGAAAGAAGATTTAATTCCGCAATCAGACAGGGATAAGTATCCTAAGGGTAAAGTAGAAAATATCATAGACATCGACCCTGTCTCAAATTGTTATATTGTCTTTTTACGACAAGATCTTATTGTTGATGATGAGTCCGTCAGCGTTGGACAAAAGAACTACTTATTTGACTTGAACGGAAAGCTAATTACTAAGGCAGATGAAATTGATAAATTTGAAAACACCAGCAAGTATGTTGCTTGTTATAGTGATGAAGATGTAACAGAAGGAACTATATATAACGCTACCAACGTTACACCAACTGCTGTAAAGTTCTCTTTCAAAAAAGATTATGACTTTCTAAAATTTAAAACTTTTGGCGACTACATCATATTACTGAAATGTCAAACTATTGATTCCGGAATAAAGACACCTGATCCAGCGGGTGTTGTATTTGACCTAAAGGGAAATGTGGTAAAACAATGCGGTTCGATTACCTTTGTTGGTAATTATGTTAAAATAGATGGTAAGTACTACAATAACAAAATGAATGAAATGAAAGTTGCCGGTACTTTGTTTGAGGCCAAAGATGGATATATGATAGTTGGAAAGAAAAAATCAGGTAAAGTAAATGTGACATTCACAGACAAAAACTTGAATAAAATCACTTCCGCTGTATTGGATCAAAAGGCGATATACCTTAGTTATGATAGCGAAGATTCTCCCGCTCCCATCAGTGCGAATTTTGATCTACTTCCGAACAACGCAGGGGTTCATTTTACAAATGTTCATTTCGATTATAAATATGCAAAGCATTATTTCATAAATAATAAAGGTACCATCGTAAAGACTTTTACTGACACTAAAGACTATCATTTCTATAAAGCAGTATCAAGTAAAACCGCTAATAAATTAGTTGTATTGAAAACACAAAAAGCCGCAACTGTTAAACCTGGCCAAACAATCATTACAAGCGCGAAAAGCACGAAACCAGGCGAGCTGGCAATCAACTGGAAGACGATAAAAGGTGTAACCTTTTACCGTGTGGAGCTCACACGAGAAGATAATCAACAGTATATATCAATAGATTCCAAAACAAATAGTATCATAGTTCCCGGATTGACCCAAGGCATGTCCTATCGAATAAGGATTAGAGCATTTCTAGATCATAGTCCTTATAGCCTAGTAGGGAAGTATAGTAAACGTATAGAAGTTAAAATAAGTAAAAGCAAATATCTTCACGATACTTTTGAGATTCGGAAAGAAGTTTTTTCCTTGTTGGGAAATATGACATCGGTATACAAAACATGGTGTAAAAATTTAATAATATAGGTTAAACAAGTTAGAGCTGTTGCAAAGCTAGCATTACGTTAGCCTTGCAACAGCTCCCTTTTTATTGAGGTAGCGTATTAATATTGTGTCTTTGCTTTTCATTTATTCCTGAGACAGGATGCGGGCAGAACTTCTACATGCTGGCTACAATCGCTTCTTCTAGTATCTCTAATCCACATTCTAATTGCTCATCAGTAATTACTAATGGACTTAGGAAACGGATAACATTAGAGTATACACCTGCACTTTCAACGATAAGTCCTTTTTCATACGCATGTGTAACGATATCAGAAACCACTTTCGCATTTGGGGTTTTGCTCGCCTTATCTGTTACAAATTCAATACCCATCATGCAGCCAATTCCGCGAACGTCACCGATTATGTCATATTTCTCTTTCCACTCGTTAAATTTTTCACTGCATTTTTCTGCAATCTCCAGCGAACGACCACATAAATTGTCGCGTTCCATGATTTCAATTACTTTTAAGGCAGAGGCACAAGCTAAGGGGTTGCCACCATAGGTGCCGCCGATGATGCCCGGTTTGATATTATCAAAGATTTCTTCTCTGGCTGTGACAGCACTGAGCGGAACGCCGCCGGCAATTGATTTTGCCATAGCGATAATGTCAGGTGCGCATCCAGCTTCATCCCAATAGTTTGACACAAACATCTTACCGGAACGGGCAAAGCCTGTTTGCACTTCATCTGCAACAAGTAGAATTCCATATTCATCACAAATTTTTCTTACTGCCTTAACCCATTCAATCGGAGCTGGTATAAAACCACCTTCACCCTGCACCGGTTCAACAACAATCGCAGCCACATATTCAGCCGGTGAAGCCTCTTCAAATACCTTATGAAGTTTCTCGATGTAATAATCCATCGCCTCTTCCTCACTATATCCCTTTGGTCCACGATACAGATAGGGGAATTCGGCACGGTAGATTCCATCCGGAAATGGACCAATTCCGTTTGCATATGCCTTTTTCGAGGTCATGGATGCTGCTAACAAGGTTCTTCCATGGAATGCACCGGAAAATACGATAATATTCGGTCTCTTCGTATATGACTTAGCAATTTTTACTGCATTTTCATCTGCTTCCGCACCTGAATTTGCAAACATTGTCTTTTTCTTTGTGCCCTTTACCGGTACAATTTCATTTAATTTTTCTGCTAGCTGAATATATCCTTCGTGAGTTACAATATTCATCATCGCATGAAAATACTTTTCCGATTGAGCTTTTACCGCTTCGATAAGTTCCGGATGACTATATCCAATGTTAAGAACACCAACTCCTCCTACCCAGTCGAGAAATATATTGCCATCTACGTCTTCAAACATAGCCCCTTCTCCTCGACTTATCACACAGGGATATACACTTTTAATCGATCCAGGCATTGCTTCCTTTCTTCGATCTATAACCGCCTTAGCTTTAGTGCCTGGCAAAGGTGTGATGATTTTTGGTAAAGCATTCTTTAACATAGTCCTCTCTCCTTTTTCTTACTCAGCATTTATTATTTTGATTCCACTGATTATTTAACGTTCTTCGTTGCACCATCTTGTGTACTTACGTAGTAATCATCGGTTAATCCGTAGTTTGTTAAGATATGTTTTAAGGTTCCGTCATCTTTCATTGCATTTAACTCTTTGTTGAGTTCTTTGATAAAGTCTTCATCTTCAAAACGTACTGCACTACCAATCTGACCGCTTGCTTCTGCTTCATATGGTGCTAAGAGCTTTAATTTTAAAGAACTGTCACTTGATAATGTGTAGCCCGCAACAATACCATCCGTTACAACCGCATCAACTTTACCCATATTTACAGCTGTCATTAAGGTAGCCTGATTATCATAAGCTGTTAATTTACCGATTTTACCGTCATCAAGCCATTTTTTCGCTGTATCATAGAAGGTAGTGCCTGGCTGTGCTCCGATATTTTTACCCTTTAAATCATCCTTGCTAGCAATTGCGGAGCCCTCAGGAATTACGACAGCTTCCCCTTCCTGATACCATTTATCAGAGAAAGCAGCGATCTGAAGTCTTTCATCCTTAACATACATACCATCCACAACCATATCAATGCTCTTGTTGTTCAGTTCCACTAAAAGATTGGAGAAGTCAATAACCTTTAACTTAATATCCGGAATTCCAAGTCTCTTGCAGATCTCACGTAAAATCTCAATATCAATACCTTTTAATTCTTTGGAATCAACGTCCTGATAACAGAACGGTGCATCATTAGAAGATCCGATCTCAATGTATCCTTTTTCTTTAATCTTCTTTAGTAAAGCAGATTCACCGGAAGAAGCTGCAGCAGTTGTAGGAGTGGTTCCATCCGCTTTTGTCTCTTTGTCCTTCGTGCCGCAACCTGTCAATAAAGCGAACATCAATAAGAGTGTTAATAAGAGTGACACCGTTTTTCTCATTGTTTTTACATTCTTCATAATTAATCCTTCTTTCTTTTTGTATTTGCTTTATGGCTTCATTTCATAAACATTGTTCCCAATGTGTTATTTCCCTTGATTTAGCTTTCGTTCTACGATTTTTGATAAATGCGATAGCGGAAGGCTGATTACCAAATAAACGAGAGCTAGTATTGTATATGCTTCCACGGTAAGGAAAGTCTGGGAAGCAAAGGTTTTGGTTCTAAGCAATAATTCCTGAACTGAAATCATAGCTAGAAGTGATGTATCTTTAATCATCATTACCAGATAATTGCCGAATACCGGAACGGAGTTTCTTAACGCCGGCGGGATTACGAAGTGTAACATAACCTTTTTCTCACTAAAGCCGAGTGCCAGGCCCGCTTCTCGTTGCCCAGAATCAATTGCTAAAATTGCTGCTCGTATTACCTCTGACATGTAACATCCATAATTGATAGCAAAACCGATGATACCGCAGGTTGTTGCTTCCGGTTGAACATTTATATGGATTCCCATCATGGTTCCGATTCCATTGATCAACATCGGCATTACATAATAGATATAGAAGAACTGTACTAGTAATGGTGTTCCTCTGATAAATTCAATAAATACAGTGATAATACCTTTCAGGATTTTGCTTTTTGAAAGTCTTCCGATTGCCAATACTAACGCAACGATGAGTGAAAGTATAAAGCCGATTATGGTGACATATAATACAACGCCAATTCCGTTAATCAAGCTGGGTCCTAGAGTATCTATGGCTTTTTGAAAATGAAGTTCCATATTCGTCACCCCCTACAGTACACGGGACAGGAACGCCCGTGTTCTTTCATTTTTTGGATTCGTAAATATATTGTGTGGTGTGTCATCCTCAACGATATAACCGCCGTCCATAAAGATTACTCTGTCAGCTACATCTTTCGCAAAGCCCATTTCATGAGTAACAACCACCATAGTCATACCTTCCTTCGCAAGCTGCTGCATAACCTCAAGCACATCGCCTACCAGCTCCGGATCTAGTGCGGAAGTTGGTTCATCAAATAATAGGATATCCGGGTTCATCGCTAAAGCCCTGGCGATAGCAACTCTCTGTTGCTGACCTCCTGAAAGAGCGGAGGGGTATACATGAATTTTACTTTCGAGGCCAACCTTCTTTAAGAGTTCTATCGCTTGTTCCTCTGCTTCCTTCTTCGGTACTTTGTTTAGTTTGATTGGACCGAACATAACATTTTCCAGCACCGTCTTTAACGGAAACAGATTAAATCTTTGAAAAACCATACCTACATGTTGTCTATACTGTGTTACCTTTTTACCAAGCTTCATGATATCCTCATCCTGGTAAATGATTTCACCACCTGAGGGCTGTTCCAGCAAATTAATACAGCGAAGCATTGTACTTTTTCCGGAACCGGAGGGTCCAATGATGACCACTACTTCTCCTTTTTTTACAGATATGCTAACATCACGAAGAACTTCGAGATCTCCAAAGGATTTTGAGAGTTTTTTAATTTCCAGCAAAGCCATAAAAACACCTTCCTTCCATACAAAAACGGAGCCATTCATTTTTAGAAGGCTCCGTTGCTTAATTTTTATATCTTATTCTTTTTATACATGAAATCTCTTTTTTATAATTTGTGCCAATACATCACAGGTTCCATCAACACCAAGGAGACTGGAATCCAGCATAACATGCTTATAATCCTTATCCGACATTGTGAATCCACAATAATGTCTGTGATATGCTTCTCTTGCTTTATCAACATCTGCAATCATCTTCTTTGCTTCGTCGGGCTGCATATTTAAACTTTCAACACAGTTTTTTAGTCGTTCCTTATAGGGAGCATAAATAAATACTTTGATGATGTTCTTATGATCATTCAGAATATAATCTGCACAGCGTCCTACGATGATACAAGATTCCTTTTCCGCCAAATCAAGAATAATCTTCTTCTGTGTTGAAAAGATGGTATCCTGAATTGAGGTAGTTCCCATGCCCAAAGGATAGCTCATGTTAAAGAAGGCTGATTTTGCGGTTTCTTCATTATCGCTAATCGCTGATACGGGAAGAGCTAGCTTTTTCGCTGCCATATCCACAATTTCTCGATCATAGTATTCCACTCCGATCATCTCACTGACCTTAAGTGCAATTGGACGTCCCAGACTTCCGAACTGGCGTGCAATTGTTACAACGAATTTATCACTCATACAAATCTCCTCCTTTAATAATTATGATTGATAATAGCGAGATTCTTATGTAATAATCTGTTTCACATTAGTTGATGTGATTTGTTTGCTATGAGTAGATTATAATGAACACTTCAGAATATTTCAATGGACTTTGATTACGAAGATTCTCCCCTCTAATTGTACGCAAAGTACAAACGCCTAATTTTAAACCCTCGGAAAGCTTATTATAAACTTTGAATCTTAGGTAGTAATTCATACCATTTGTTCTTTTCATACAATTTCATCTATGATATAGTAAGAACAACACCGAGAACAGAGAAGCGATATTGCATCTTATGTCCGATGCTATCACGATTAACTACATAGCCAAGTAATTTTATAGGAGGAGAGAATTTCATGAAGACCCAGGTTAAATCACTTTACGATACAACTAATACAAAATACAGACTCACCTTTCATGCCGGAGAGAATGGTCTGATCAATTCCGTATCCTGGATTTACTTAGCGGAGGATATTCATAATATCAGCTTCCTAAAGGGTGGCGAGCTTGTGATTACTACCGGCCTTTTTCGATCAGGTGGAGTTGAATTATTGGATTTTATCCGTGAACTCGCGATGAAAAACTGCAGTGCGGTAATTATTAATGTGGGTAAATATTTATTTGAAGAGGATATCACTCCAGAGATTGTGCAATTTTGTGATATAAATAAAATCCCCCTATTCACCATGCCTTGGGAGATTCATCTCGTAGAAATTATGCAGGATTACTGCCGTCTGTTATTGATGGATAACCAGCGTTCGGATCACCTGAGTGCCGCATTCCAAAGTGCACTATTCCAAACCACTGTCCCGGAAAATATCCTGCGTACCCTGAATCAATTCGGCTTTACAACCATCAGTGACTATCGTGTTATGGTTATTCGTAATCTTCATGATTCAACCATCATCACTTCTCCCCTTAACAGCTATTCCGTAAAATATCATCTGTTCCAGTACGATAATATGCAGATTCTGATTTATCAATGCACGCCGGAGCAATTGCCGTTTAAAAAGATCCTTGAAATAATCTGCTACTGCGATAGCATTATACTGGGAGTGAGCGATGTCATGCATACCATCACTCAGATTGGTCAGTGCTATAAGCGTGCATGCTTTTCGTTAGCTACAGCAGAGCTATGGAATCGAAGCTACATCGTATTTGATGAGCTTGGAATCTTCCAATTATTATTCTGCAACTCCGACCCGGATCTATTAGAAAAGATTTATTCTAAGAATCTTGGAATTCTGGAGAAACATGATCTGGAGCACGATACCGATTACCTAAACACGCTCCGCATCTTTTTGTTATCCGACTGCAATCTGATTGAAACCGCCTCCAGACTCTACACCCATCGCAACACCATCGTATACCGTATTCGTAAAATTAAGGATCTACTCGGTACAGAGCTTGATAACTCCTCCATCAAATTTGACTTGTTGCTGGCGTATTATATAAAAGAATATATCTCTATGTAGCCAATAATAACTCCTCTCCAGAGAGTAAACAAAGGCCAGAGGCGCCCCTTAGCACCTATAGCCAAATTCACAACTAATATACTTTTAGCAATAACTGTTCTGGTTTGTTACATCTGTGTGTACGGTTGATTTCGAAATGCCGAACTGTTTTGCGGTCTGTCTCACAGTAGCATTATTATCAATAATAAAATTCGCAATTTCAACCGCTCGTTCCTCTATATAGCCTTTCATAGTGTCTGCGTTCCAACACCTGCGGAACGCATTCCCCCTTATTATCGTTGTTGTTACATTGTATGCAAAGGAATACATCAGTAGTACTGTGAATAAACCGCATTGTAAAATTAAATAAGGTAATGCTAATGATAAATAGCCCTATCATTAAAAGAGTAAAATTATTATTTACTTCTGTATATTAGGAGGTATAATATGGTTAACAGAAACAGATATATGCCGTTACTACTATGCTTTTAAAACGGTTTAGAAATAGATTGTTAGGAGAGGAGTAATTATGTTCTACCAGATTCAAGATGAAATTAAAGAGATACAGAGTATTGATGTGAATCCGGATAAGTTAACCATTGGTATAATCACCTTAGATGAGCTTGTACAATGTTATGAGCAATTTGGGTTTTCCTACATCACAATTGCTGAATGCAAGAATGGGGGACGGCATATTCATGGAACGCTAAATTCCTATTATGATTATATGTTCGGTGTAATCATTGCGATAAATCCCAACCAAATTATCAAGCTTCAGGATCGTCTAGGTCTTTATATTAAAAAAAATCTTATGCTAATTGTTATCATTGAAGATAGAGATGAGAGCTCTAAGATTAAATTCCAGGACATATTAAGCAATCTGAATTTGAATAAGTTGACTCAAGAGCGTTTATTCTTTACAGTACTCGAGAAATTTATCAGTGAAGATTACGCCATTCTTGAGGATATTGAAGATGAAATCACCGGTTACGAGGAAAAAATTGATGATCTAAAGATGGATAATGATTTCACTCATAAAATTACGGACGTAAGAAAAAGGCTTATGCTGATAGATAATTATTTTCAACAGTTTGTCACAATTGGAGAAGTATTAGAAGAAAACGCCATCGATATATTCGACGAAGCAAATGTTCATTATTTCAGTGTATTTGCCAGCCGTGCTGAGCGATTAAGCAATAATACCAGAATGCTACAGGAATATGCAGTTCATGTTCGAGAGGCTTATCATGCACAATTAGAGTATGATCTTAATCGAATCATGAAGATATTTACGGTTGTCACAACCGTCTTTCTTCCATTGACATTAATCGTTGGGTGGTATGGTATGAATTTCACATCTATGCCGGAAATCACTTGGCGATATGGATATCTTTTCGTTTCCATACTATGTATTATTGTTGCAATCATTTGTTTTATCTTCTTTAAAAAGAAAAAGTTCATGTAGAGATACTATATGTCCCAGTAGAAGTGCAATCATGTTGCTCTTCCCTAAGACATGCAACCATATAAAACTATAAAAAAGTGATGAATAATGAACTGACCCTTATAAGTTGAACCTAAAAATTTAACTTATGCGGGTCAGTCCATTTATAACTTCATCACTTTTTAATATAGCTATTTTAATCTCTGCTCTTAAATAGACTAACAATACCTAATACAATCACAGCTCCCACTATGGCTACTACAAAGCTCCATAGATTTAAACCGGTTGCAGGTGCAAGTCCAAATATACTAGCCACCCAACCACCGACAAATGCGCCAACGATACCGAATAAGAGATTCGCCCACATACCCATCTCTTTACTCTTGCCTGTAATTAAACTTGCTATCCATCCGGATATCGCTCCTAATATAATCCATACAATAATACTTGTAATAGTAGGCATAACAAATACCATAATGTTACTCCTTTCAAGACATCTTATCTTTTTTATTTTTCAGTTTCTCGTTTGCCCGATCCATAAGATTATTTGCTTCCTGGAACATGTTTTCTTTTACATTACCGAATTTGTCTTTCACTTCTGTTGTCATATTCTTAAATTTTCCGGTAAATTCAAGTTCCTGATCATTTGTAATCTTACCTGTTGTTTCCACTACCTTTCCTACAATCTTATCCTTTGCGTTTTCTATTTTCCCCATATGAAACACCTCCAAAAAATAAGCCGTCAGATATTTGCTTATGTTATAATATTTGCATTTTAAAACCTTCCTATACTATTCAAATATTGACATAAAATTTTTATTAAATTGAAAATATAATAACCTACACAAGCGTTAAAAAGGTCTCCTCACGATTTTTTCAAAAACAGGTGAATAGCCTGAGGTTCTACTATTTTTATTGCGTCCATACTTTCTTTATACATTTATCACTTCAATACTTTTAAAATAGCGTATGTATTATTAATCGATACAGAGACCGTTTGTCGCCGTTGGTTCTTAGGTTGTGACAGATGGAACATCTGTTACGACCTTATGAACCACTACGTGCGACAACGAGTGAAAACGTGTCTTCTGTATGGATAATAATACATACGCTATTCATTAACCTAAATGTGATAAACTACACAAACTGATATTTGGGTGCATTCACCATCAAATAGAATACCTCAGGCTAACAACCGTCCCTCGTAAGAAAACGTCCGCCAGCCGTCAATTCATATAGTTTTATTGAACTTATGATAAAGCTTTTCAATTTGATTACGATTTTGTAAAAATACATCAACAATGGTGGGATCAAAATGCTTTCCTCTTCCCTCCTCGATAATACGGAAGGAATCTTCAAGTGGAAATGCCTCTTTATACGGACGCTTACTTGTTAGTGCATCAAACACATCCGCAATTGCTACAATCCTTGCACTTAACGGAATCTCATTTCCTTTTTTCCTGAAGGGATAACCGGATCCATCCCATTTTTCATGATGAGCCTCTGCAATCTCGATTCCGATTCCGAACAAGCTCTTTCCTTTATCATGCAGGTTTTTATCAGCTGTCCTTAACACCTGTCCACCGAACTTAGCATGCCTTTTCATTTCTTCAAATTCATTCTCAGTCAGCCTGCTGGGTTTTAACAGAATGTCATCCATGATCCCAACCTTACCGATATCATGCAAAGGACTGAACTCATATATCTTTTCGATGTACTCCAGTGTGATTGTATCGGTATATAATTCATTTTCATACAATAACTTGGCGATCAATCTTGAATATTTCGCCATACGCTCCATATGCTCTCCGGTATCTTCATCACGCGCCTCTGATAATTTCGCCAGTGCCAGGATGCTACTGAAAATGATATCTTTGGTTATAATATTCTGGTTTAAACTGATTGCAATACTATTTGCCAAAGTGCCTAAAAAATTAGAATGCTCTATTGTATAAACATTCTTGTTAATACTGGAGAAGAAAATCATGCCCACCGGTTCTTTGTTGACTTTTAACGGTAAAGCAATTGATGCCTTAATTCCATATTCCAGAAGCATCTTGTTATAAAGCTTTAACGGGGCTCCATCACAATATTGCTCCAAATCATTGATAATTCTGGCTTCTCCGGACTCCAGTACCTTATCAAGGCTTGTCTCATTCAGATACCAACCTAATCCCATTAATTTTTCTGTCAATCCCATAACCGAGCCGTCCGTTACACCATAGGATGCTTTTATCATCTTCTTATCATTGCTCATCAAAGCGATACCAATGTAATTAAATGGTATAAATGTAGAAAATGTATTATTTATGTAAGTCAATATCTCCATGAATGAATTATTATTATTCATGTTCTCGATCAATGAAATCAATTTCGTAATTTTTAAGAATATCCCATTTACCTCATCAACCATCGGCTTCATATTCTTCTGGATCGATAGATTATTATGAGTTTTCATCTCAGTAAGTCCTATATCCGATAGCCCTCTATATAACTGATAATATGGTCGAAATAAATAATTACTTAATCCGATCAATGACACAATTATGATAAAAATCTGCAAACCAATTAATGCATATGCAACATGTTCATATCTTTTATCTGTTTTAATTGTGCTATCTTGAACCTGCTGAAAAAGGCTTTCTGAAAGGTTGAGCAACAATAAATTATTATTATTAACAAACCTTGCACCACTAATTATCTCTTGTGTATTATCCGCTTCAATAATGTCATGAATTGCTTGATCAAATTCTTTCCAGAGTGCATCAATTTGTGTTAAATACTCTGACTGATTAATTACCTTTGCATTAATATGTATTTTTCTCCCATTTACATTAATGTTGTAGTTATGAAAAGCTACCAGATTTGATGCAAATCTGTCCCTTTCCTCCTGTAAATTTATTCGGAGACTAGCAATCTCTTTATTGATCTCGACCTCTGCCTCCCCAATATCAGACTGGTTTTTCTCTTTCACCAGATAATATAACCGATTGGCGTCTTTACCCATCATCTGAGTATACATTCTTTGTTTACCGAATATATTTAGAATGTTTTTGTCCTCATATTCTCTACGGGTATTATACTTATACAATACAACTACTGCGATAAGTATCAAAAGGATTGCTGCTATTAATATGTATTTTATTGTTTTAATCAGTACCAGGACAGATGAATTAGTGCTTCTCACGTATATTATCCCCCTGTATTCTCTATTAAACATGTTTATCGTAAGTATATCTATAACCTCAGTTTAGGTTATTTCCATAATACTGTCAAACATAATTCGCGAAATTTCGATGTTATTTTCTGGGGATTGTTACACTTATACTATATTTGATAATTGTAATCCTTTCTTTATTTATGCTAAAGTAGATTACATAAATATTCATTCGCAACATTCATATAAAATATCGTAATGAAAGGGATTTTAACATGAATCAAATCGAAGCAATTAACTTACGACAATCTAGGCGTACCTACCTTGGTACTTCCATAACACCGGATAAAATATCTCAATTACGCTCCTTGATTGAGCAATATAACGAGCAAAGTGGATTATCCATCCAGTTAGTAGAGCATGGCAAGGAAGCTTTTCAAGGTATTACTTCAAGCTATGGTATGTTTAGTGGAGTGGATAGCTTTATCGCTATGGTAGGAAAGACGAATGACCCACACCTGAAAGAGAAAGTAGGATATTACGGAGAATTACTGGTTTTGGAGGCAACTATGCTTGGACTAGGTACCTGTTGGATAGCCGGAACCTACAACCGTAAGAAACTTCCCTGCTCTATTGATGATGGCGAAACACTTGTATTGGTCATATCCATCGGAAATGTTAGTGAGAAGAAAACCTTTAAGGAGAATGCAATCTATAAACTAGCCCATCGTGGAACAAAAACCATTGAGCAGTTAAGTACGGCAATTACACCTGCCCCACAATGGTTTACGGAAGGAATGAAGGCTGTACAAAAAGCTCCCTCCGCGATAAATCGCCAACCTGTCATGTTCTGCTATGAGAACGGAATAGTAACGGGTGAAGTAACGAAAACCGATAGTCACCAGCTCATAGACCTGGGAATTGCTAAAGCCCATTTTGAAATCGGTGCAGGTGGCAAATTCGAACTTGGAAATAGAGCGGTGTTTACGAAAGGCTAGACAATGAATATTTATGTAATATGTGGCTGGGGTACAATATAATCCTTTTTCGGAACAATAAGATATTGCACCCCAGTCACCTTTACCTCACTAAGACCGTCATGGAGATAGGCTCTACGACAACTTCCCCACCAAATACCTGCTCCAGTATTCGGGTACCAGCATTTTTCCCTTTGACATGAACTTCCCACTGACCTTCCGGAATCTGAATGGTCTTTGCGTCTCTGTTTGCATTATAGATTATACAGATTTCGTTGTCATCCGGATGTGTGAGTTGATAAGCTACAATATTAGGTTCCAGCCATTCGAAGAATCGAAGATATTGCTGTATCTCCTCAGTTTTCGTCATTCTTAATGAACTGTGTGCCTTACGAAAAGCGATTAGCCCTGTGTAATATTCCACGACCTCTTTATTCTGTGTCCTGTCATTCCACTTCAGACTGTTGATGGAATCTGGTGAAGAATAACTGTTCCCTTCAAATAATAATTTTTCAGCATTCAGCGGTTTGCTTCTTAAGAATTCCTCCCCTGCCTGAAAGAACGGTATTCCCTGACAGGTTAATATGATAGCCGCGGATAATAAATTCATTCTTACTAACTCTTCTCTGTTTAATGAAGGATCGGTAAGATTTATCTTATCCCATAACGTCAGATTGTCATGAGCCGAAGTATAATTAACGCACTGCGTAGGTTCTGCTGCCCAATAGGAGTTGGAATATAACACCCTCCAATAATCAATGGTATCATGTTGAGTGGCAGCTACAACACCGAACTTAATGGTGTTCTCCATGTCGGTTCTACAGCCAATGAAGCCTCTCTCCGTTCCGGCGAATACACTCCCCTTCACACCATCACGCAGATTATCATTAAACACACCAATTCCGTGATCCATATGCTTTATATTAATCTTTAATGCTCTCTCCCAGTCCGGCAGTGGGCTCAGTCCTCCCGTCCAACCTTCTCCGTATACAAGAATATCAGGATCAACCTCATTTAAAGCCCATCTAATTTCATTCATAGTTCTTATATCATGAATTCCCATCAAGTCGAATCGGAAACCATCTATATGGTATTCCTTTGCCCAGTATAATAAAGAGTCCACCATAAACTTTCGCATCATAACGTGTTCCGATGCAGTTTCACTGCCACAGCCTGACGCATTCGAAAAATACCCCTCCGACGTTAATCGATAATAGTACCCCGGAACAATTTTATTAAAACTCGAGTCCTTATTTTCCCAAGTATGATTATATACCACATCCATCACAACGCGTATTCCCTGTTGATGGAGCGACTGTACCATTTGCTTTAATTCACGCACTCTGACTTCTCCATGATATGGGTCAGTTGAATAGGAGCCCTCCGGAGCATTATAATTCTTCGGATCATACCCCCAATTATATTGAGATTCACTCATCCTGCTTTCATCCACGCTAGCATAATCAAATACCGGTAAGATATGAACATGCGTGATTCCTAGTTCCTTCAAATAATCCACTCCGGTTGTATCACCATACCCGTTCTTTGTTCCCCTCTCTGTAAATGCAAGATATTTCCCTTTATGCACCATACCAGAATTAATATCCGCAGAAAAATCCCTAACATGCAGTTCATAGATAACGGCATCTGTGTAGTTCAGTATGGGCAGATGATGCTCCTCTTCAAACCCTGGTGGATTTGTTGCTTTTAAATCAATGACCATCCCGCGTAACCCATTGACACCGACCGCTTTCGCATAGGGATCAACTGCCTCATTATTCTCACCATCCACTGTTACGGAATAGGTATAATATATAAGATTTAGATTTCCCTCTACAATAACACTCCAGGTGCCTGCAACATCCTTATTCATAGAGATTGTTTGAAATTTATCATCTTCATAACCACTTCGGTATAAGTTTAAGACCACCAGCTCGGCCGTGGGCGCCCATACTTTAAAATGTGTCATTTCCTTTGTCCACTGCGCCCCCAAATCATTCCCTGAATAATAGTTTGCTTCTTCAAATTCTTTTGTTGAAAACATACGATAATATTCTAATAATTTATAATTTTCCAAGTTGACCTCCAACGGATACCGATAATTTAATAGTTGTCATATTATAAAGGAATTGGTTGACCTTCTAATGCGTAATTATCTTCACAGATTACATTACTTTCGGAAAGGAAAAAGGTATCTCTCAGCTTTCCTCGAATGGTTTGCTTTTGAAATACCTTTTACTATTATAACGAGTAATTCCTTACTCATTCATCTATTCTATTATATTATATTATATGAGAATTATCTGTCCCATTTGTCACAAAGTGAATTAATCTGCCCCAAGAATTTTGCCAGATCCTTATTGGCTCCTCCTTTATTATGCGTAATCACTGCTGCCAATCGTTTCCCCGCAATAACAAGTCGGTCATATACAGTATCCGGTACCGCTTTGTTTTCCTCCGTCTTCGTATCAGCAGTAATCGGTTTCCCTTCCTTCACTAATACATTTCCAGCTAAATCATAGGTCGTTCCGCTAAACGGAGCGTATGCAGTATATCCCAAATCTTTGGAGATGTATTCGGTAAAGAATTCGCAAATCTGCGTATCACCGTGAACAACAAACACCTTATCCGGTTTCTTCTTAAAGCTACCCAACCATTTAACAAGACCTTCTCTGTCAGCATGACCGCTTACACCGGCTAATTTGCAGATCTCAGCAGCAACCTGAATCGGTTCACCAAACAGTTTTACTTCGGTTGCGCCTTCCAAAAGCATACGTCCCAGTGTTCCTACTGCCTGATATCCGACGAATACAATCGTACTGTCCTTTCTCCACAAGTTATGCTTTAGGTGATGGCGAATTCGTCCCGCCTCACACATACCGGATGCGGAGATGATTACCTTCGGTGCATCATCAAAATTTATCGCCTTGGACTCGTCAGAGGTAATGGAGGTGCATAATCCCGGGAAGGAGAGGGGGTTAATTCCCTTATTTACTAGATTCATCGCATCCTGATCAAAGTATCCAATCATATGCTCATGAAAAATCTGTGTTGCTTCTATCGCTAACGGGCTATCCACATATACCTTAAAATCACCGTGGCCAGTTACGAGTTTCTCATCCTTAATCTTGCGTAAATAATATAATAAAACCTGTGTTCTACCCACTGCAAAAGAAGGAATTACAACATTTCCTCCTCGATCGAAGGTTTTCTGTATAATTGAGGTTAAATCCCCGATATAATCCGGCAGCTCACCATGACTGCGATCGCCGTAAGTAGATTCCATAACAACATAATCTGCTTCTTCTATATATTCAGGGTCATTAATTAATGGTTGATTCAGATTACCGATATCTCCGGAGAATACAATCTTCTTTGTCACACCCTCCTCTGTAATCCAAACCTCAATACTGGCGGAACCAAGCAAATGTCCTACATCGATAAAGCGTATCTCAATTCCGTTAAATATCGAAGATTTTTCTTTATATTCATGAGATACAAACAATCTGGTTGTAGCCATGGCCGCTTCCATATCATAGAGCGGAAGTGCCTGATGCTCACCGGCACGTCTGCTTTTTCGATTCTTCCACTCCGCTTCGGCCATCTGAATATGTGCGCTGTCACGAAGCATAATATCACATAGTGCACTCGTGGCACTAGTGGTATGTATCGCTCCTCGAAATCCCTGTGTATATATTAATGGTAATTTACCCGAATGATCCATATGAGCATGCGTCAATAGCACTGCGTCGATATCCGCGGATGCCACAGGAATCTCCACATTGACATAGGTATCTTTTCCCTGCTCCATACCACAATCAATCAGTATGTTTTTGCCGCAAGCCTCTAGAAGATAACAGCTTCCTGTAACTTCATGTGCCGCACCTAAAAATGTTAATCTCATGGTAGTTCCCCCTTATTCTTTCAATGTATTAATCATACTATCATTTTGTCATAATTTAGTGAAAATTGCAACATATCTTCTACATCCATGATAAGCAAATAATGAGAATATCGCATAAACTTTACATCTATGAAAGATCGTATGCAACATTCTCATTATAATTATTTTCTCTTCATGCTACGGATGAAAGCCTTCGTATTCGCATCCACCTTTAATGACTCTGTAATTTTTTGCAGTGCTTTGTTATACGTAAAATCATCCAGTTGATTCTTCTTCAAATATTGCACGGTAAGCTCCGGAAGATGAATGTAATAGATCGATATAACCCATGCCACTGCCATTTTTACATAGTACCCCTCATGCTTGATGCGGTCAAAATGTTCAAAAGCAGTAGGCGCATGCTCCGGTGTTAGATAATTTAAAAGCATTACCACCCCAAATCGAATCTCATACTCCCGTTCTGAATGAAAATATTTCTGAATAAAGTCCCACATCTGCTCCGGATGCTTCTTTGTTATCTTCAAGCTGGTACAAAAGCTGTCACATACCGACCAGCAATCCAACTTAGGGATATAATCCGCAGCAAGTGTAAGCACCTCATCAATATCTGCTTTACAAGCACCAATCACCATGCCTTGGAGCATAAGCTCCTCCATCGAATCCTCGGATGCCTCCTTCAGGTACGCTCTCCAATCTTCCTTCACGATCTTGGATGCCAGCTTTCTTAAAGCAGGTAATCTAACCCCCAGTATATTCTCTCTTCCGGGCGTTAGGGATGCGGTAAATACACGGTATTTTTCCTCCGACAGCTCTTCGAGCTGTTCACGTATTGTTTTTTCCATTCTTCTACCTTCATCTTTCCGATAAATCTTCAAGACCATCCCGGTCAATAATCTGTATTGTACCTCGGCTTAGTCGTACCATACCTTCATTCTGAAAATACTTTAACATTCTGGTTACTACTTCTCTCGCCGTGCCCAGATGATTTGCAATCTTCTCATGCGTAATCCCCAGAAGATCCGCTTCCTCTATATTAGACTGCTCAATCAAAAATGTGGCGAGACGTTTATCAAAGCTCATAAACAATGCCTGTTCCATAATCCACATCACATCCGTAAAACGTGAAGCCATTAGGTTATTCGTAAAGGTCTGAATAGGTATGGACTCCGTAGATAATTTATTAAAAGTTGAGGTAGGAATCAAGTATGCCTGTGTCTCCTTCTCAACCTCAATATAGATATCAAAGGATATGTTTTTCATCATACAGGAGGCTGAAAAGATACACACATCACGGTCAAACAAACGATAAAGTGTAATCTCTTTCCCACTTTCGGAGACGATATATGCTCGTACCTGCCCACTTTTGATTAAAAATAAACCGGAGCAATTCTCAGAATTACTATGCATAAACTCGCCAACATTAAAATGCTTCTTGCTTATCACTTGTCTCAATGAATTCTTCTGTATATCTGTGATATCCTTCCAAAAGCTTAACGTATCCTGTAAGAAAACCAGATCCTCCTTCTTATCTATCATTCTATTACCTCCATACTATCTCTTACCAATAGCATAGCGGATTTTCACTAAATTATCAAGAGTTAACAAAGGGACGGATAAGGGCACTTTTTGACTAATTCCGAACGGATAAGGGCACATGACGACACCAAACAAGGAAAGAGAGATATACTTTCACATGCAACACGCTCTCGCTTGGATGAAGTACGTAGTGGTGCATAAGGTCATAAAACACATGACCTAAGCACCAACGACTTCATACAGTTGCATTTGATAGTATATCTCTCTTTCCTTTATCAACATCTCGAACTATTCCATGTGCCCTTATCCTGTCTTTGGATTATATTTGATAAGCATAAATCTCTCAATTTAGTTTTTTTCGTGGTGTAGTGTGCTAATGTTCTATTATAATCACGCCCCTAACATCTTAAGGATATCTCTTTTGGGTTTTGCACCGACTGCAGTTGAAGATATCTTTCCATCCTTTACAACCATCAGGGTCGGGATACTCATAACTCGAAACTTTGAAGCCAATTCACTCTCTTCATCAACATTTATCTTTCCTACTTTGGCAAAGCCCTTTACCTCATCTGAAATCTCATCCAATGCAGGAGCTACCATACGACATGGTCCACACCATGATGCCCAGAAATCCAGCAAAATTGGTTCCTTCGATTTTAAAACCTCTTCTTCAAAATTATTCTTTGTGATTTTAATCGTAGCCATAATATCCTCCATTCTATCGCCCAAGGCGATGCTTCAACATACAATGATTATCCAAGCAACCAACACTTCTTCGCGTCTTTATCTAGGCTTACTATAACACTCTTGGGAGGATATATCTGTGATATTATCACAATAAAATACACTAAAATAATTACAGAAATAGTAATATCATTTTGAAAGCATTTGCAGTTTATGTGCAATTGTTAGATCTCTGTAGTATGACAACCAACCGTTTCTGTTACCACAAATACAATGAAGGGGATTATTCAAACTAGGCATAGACTTTTCACCTAAATATTATTATAATGGAAATTACTTGAAATATATGAAAGGAGCCGATTCTTATGAATGAAGCGCCCATACAGCCCACTCTTAATCCAATTGTAGCAAAGCCTCCTGTTCCAATCAAAAAACAAGTCAAGAACTCGGTTAATTATGTTATTGGTGGTCTTCTAATCTATGAAATGATTATGATCTTTTTTACTTTCGTATCCTCAATTGTGTTAGTGGTATACCTAATGATTAAAGATTATAAATATTATAGTACTCCAGAACATATGAAGGAATTAACGAATGTCCTAACCAGTAGTGGTGCAGGTTATATGTTAGCGATATTATTCGGTATACCATTAATTCTACTATATTATCGTTGTATTCATCCAAAGAAAGTAAAAAGATTGTTTATTGCTAAAGCTAAGATGACACCAAAAAAATTCGCCCTAATCTTTATCATATTCATGTCTGTGCAGGGATTTATCATTCCGATCAGTAGCGGACTCGAGTTTCTATTTAATCAATTTCACTTAAGTGTAGAAAAAATACTAGAGGAGTTTGGACAATCAAATACAATATCGATGTTCCTCTATGTCTCCTTCCTTGGTCCCATTACCGAAGAATTAATCTTTCGAGGTGTTGTTCTTCGTCGTCTTCAAAAGTATGGGGATCGCTTTGCAATCGTTTTATCTGCGATATTGTTCGGAGCATTCCATGGAAATCTGGCTCAAGGAATCTTTGCAGCATTTATTGGATTAGTATTAGGCTACGTAGCTATTGAGTACTCCATCAAATGGTCTATCCTGCTACATATCATTAATAATTTCATATTCTGCGAAGTATACCTATTTATCACACAAAGGTTCAGTCAACCCATACAGGGTGGCATCTCTCTTGTTATGAACCTTGCATTTGCAATTGCAGCGATTGTGATACTGATAATATATCGAAAACAGGTACGCTGGTACATAAAAAAAGAAAAAACTCCAAAGGGTTTTTACCGTTATGCCTTTACTTGCTGCTTAATGATTATCTTCATTCTTGTACAAATTGGCTCCAGCATACTTTCGATACAAAAAATTTAGCAGTTGGAATTGCTTTGATTTTTCACAGCAATTTTGCACTGATTTAGTTAAAAATAGAGGATATTAGATGTTGTAAACGCTCTAATATCCTCTATTTCTATCTATAGAAGGTTGAACCCAATTTTGTTTTTATTATTTAGTAAAGTGACGTAAAGATTCCACCAGTTTACCATGCAACTAAATTCCTGCCAGGTATGTCTTCATATATGTATTCGACTTTTTCAAAACCATCTCCTGCACAATTATTATAAACCAAATCTAAGATGTCTCGATCTTTACAATAAAATTCAATATAACACGAATCAGTACAAAGAATAACCATCTCGCAGGAACTATCTATAAAATCCTCAAAAGTTTTTATTTCGGTTATTTCTTTGCCGACGGGATATCCTTTTATATCACAAAATATCATATAGTAACTGCTTCTAGATATACATTTTAAAAATTCATCACCATTCATTACATCATTACTAAAAATGCCGGTTTTCTTCTCCATTTTCGAAATATATAAAATCCTCATATATAGTTTTCCATGAATAGCTTGGCATTTCTATTAAATATTTTAAATAAATAATTATTGTATAGATTTTTGACTTCTATATCTAATACGTACATTCTTCTCCTTTCAAAATATTTGGCTGTCTCAAACTATTCCAACTAAATCTAAAATCAACATAATCGTTACGGGTATCATGCCAATTATTATTACTAAAAATCCAGCCCTTATTAGTTTTTTTGAATGTTCATCACCTTTATGAGTCAAAGCCATATATATTATAGTTATAAATATCACTATAAGTAATCCCATTAATATACAAAAGATATTTTTTGTATATTTTTGATACTGGACAAGCACTTCATCAAAAACCCTAGATAAAATAGCAAGAAAACCAATCAATGCAGAAGAGTAATATATAATTAATAATCCTAATCTATCTATTCTACGTCTAACCAAAGCAATATATATTAACGATATACTACAAAAACTACACATAATAATAAATAACGGTAGATTCAAAAATCGAAAACTCATATTTTATATCTCCATTCTTATTGACCAATTTACTTACCAAAATATATAATTACAGCTACCAGATGCCTTTAACAATGCATACAGTTCTTTAGTTTCCTTGAAGTCATAAACTCAATCTTATTCTTTCATCATTTTCATCTGTTATATATTCAACCTTCTCAAAGCTATTCTGTATACACATTTCAAAGACCTTACATGTAAATTCATTGTTTTTACTATATAAATCCACATATTTTGAATCAACACATAATAAAACTATCTCACAGTTGCTTCTTATAAAATCATCATAAGTTAAGATGTTATCTTTTAATGCACCTACAGGATATGCTTGAATATTAACTAAATATATCAAACAATTACATTCAGCTATCTTTTTTATAAAATTTTCACCCTGTAAACACCTAGTTTTAAAAAAATCATTACTAACTTGACATTCTATCTCGTCAAAGAATAACACTTCATCTTGAGATATATACCAAGTATATTCCACACAATTTATTAGCTCAAAAATTTTCAATAAGTATTTATCATATTTATTAGGAATAAAAAATCTTATACCTCTCATAATAATCTCTTTTCTACCGTTACTCGCTAGCAATATCATGTATGAATGTGCTACGTGTGCTGTTTTTCAAATAGTATCACCCTTCGATTCTTAACATGAGTCACTGATGCGATTTATGATTATATTTACATAGATTTTATAGATTATCATTTATTTTTATAATTACCTTAAGCATAAGAAGCCAACACATTAAAAAGAATAAAGATCCAGCAGTACCTATAATTAAAAAAATAACATCATGTGTTATTAAAAATACATATAGTACAAGAATTAATGCTGCAATAGAAAAAGTTATCCCAAACAATTTTAGAAATTTTCTAAAATACTTTTTGTACTTATTCATTTCAAATCCTCCGTTTTGAAAAAATAATACAGTAATATAGTTCCTCTGTTTGTGTATAATAAAACCCGTACCTATTACCTCTACCATTAAACCGTAAACCGGTAAACCACTTTTATCAGAATCAAATATTCTATCTTTATGTTAAACTTCCTACACCACTATTTTTTGTAATCATACCAATATTGATATATAGTACCTTTTCTAATTATATTACCCTGCATTTAGTAATACAAGTAAAATCAATGTTAATATTTGTATATATAGTACGTATCTTGTTTATTATTGAAGTTCTATTACACATTGATATAAGAAAATGATATCAACAACAAAGTTAACACAAAAAATCCTTAAGAATTCCGCTCATTCCCCTCTGTAATATTTGAATTGCTTTCGCCTTCTCAAACATTACAGCATGGTATATCACGGTATTTCTTAAGGATTTTTTTTAAACACTATTATTTTATTATATCTATACTACTTACCAACTACATTCCGATGAAACACATCGATATACTAACCCTATAACACACTCAGCCAATCGAATTTATCTTTCCTCTCGGAAGTAGTTAATACCACAGCTAGCCGGTTGTGCTCCTTCCTTACTCTTACGCATGGAAGTGATAATCAGAACGATCGTTGTGATTAGGAACGGAAGCATTACATAGAATGCATTCGGAATTGCGATTACATTCTTCGGAACATAGAACTGTAGTACGCTGAAGGCACCGAAGATCAAGGATCCAAGGATTGCTTTCGCCGGATTCCAGCTGGCGAAGATAACGAGTGCTACAGAGATCCAACCCTGTCCGCTTACTACACCTTCGTTATTCCATACACCACCACCATTTACTAATGCGAGGTATGCACCACCAAGGGCACAGATACCACCACCGATCATGATGTGTACATATTTTACGAAGGTTACGTTGATACCGCCGGCATCTGCAGCTGCGGGATTTTCACCAACCGCTCTCATATTCAGACCGGCTCTGGTTCGGAACATGTATATTGTGCATAGGATTGCAACTGCTATAGCAAAATACACTAATATATTATGGGAGAATAACAGCTTGCCGACTACCGGAATATCACCTAGAAGCGGAAGCTTCTTCTCACTGATAACGGACATGAACTGTTTGGAAAGCTTCGGTGCATTACCGCCTTCTACCATGCCTGCTCCGAAGAATCTTGCAAAGCCAATACCAAAGATGGTTAAGGTCAAGCCACATACATTCTGATTTGCCATCATGGTTACGGTCAGAAAAGCATAAATCAATGATGCAAATACACCGATTGCAAATGCAGCCAGAAGGGACAATATTAGGTTATCGGTATGAAATGCGGTATAGAAGCTTAAGAATGCTCCCATATACATCATACCTTCTACACCAAGGTTTAGACTTCCTGATTTCTCAGTTACGATTTCACCGGTTGTACCGAATAGAAGAGGAGTACCGGCTTTAATTGAGGCAAATAAAAAATTTATTAACATTCTGCTTGTCTCCCCTTTCTTAATGCAAAGCGATATCTGGTGAAGAAGTCAAAGCCAAGGATGGAGAAGAGGATAATTCCCTGCAATATTCCGGATGCAAATGCAGAGATTTGGAAGGTACTCTCCATTACGCTACAGCCCTTCTCAAGCATACTGAATAGAACTGTGACAACCAGTATAATACCGGGGTTTAATTTAGCCAACCAAGCAACGGTAATTGCAGTGAAGCCTACACCACCAGCAACGCCTGCGCCCAGGGTATATGCTGCACCGCTGACCTGAGTCATGCCAGCGATACCGCAAATAGCACCACTAAGAAACATTGTTCGAATAATGATCTTCTTAACATTCATACCGGCATAGCGAGCGGTATTGATGCTCTCACCAACTACACTGATTTCATATCCGTGCTTTGAATATTTTAAGTAAATAAACATAAATACCACAAGAATTAATGCAATCACCCATCCGGCATGTACGCCAAAGATGAGATCTAATCTGGCGTTATCTGCAAAGGATGCGATTTTTGGAAAGCCGGAGGATGCCGGATCTCTCCACGGTCCTTCTGTTAAAAACTTAATCAGATATAATGCGATATAATTTAACATTAATGTGAATAATGTCTCATTTGTACCGAATTTGGTTTTAAAATATGCTGGAATCAATCCCCATATTCCGCCTCCGACCATACCTGCCACAAACATCAGAAGAATTAATAAACCATGTGGAAGGTTATCAAAGAATAATGCAAAGTAGGTCGCAAAGATACCACCCATGATAATCTGTCCTTCTGCTCCGATATTCCAGAACTTCATCTGGAAGGCAGGAGTGATACCGATGGATGCAATCAAGAGAGGAATTGCTATTTTAATGGTTGCTCTTGTTGATATCTCGCTTCTCCAGGCTCCCTTTACAATCGTTGCATATACGGAGAACGGATTTTTACCGATTGCGAAAATAAAGATTCCGCCGGCTATAATTGCCACAACTAATGCTAATAGATATAAGGCTAAGGTTTTTCCAAATGAAATTTCTGCTTTTTTTACAACACGAATCAGCGGTTCCTGCTTCGTTTTACTGTTCCCGTTTGTCATTTGGATTCTCCTTTCTTGATGGAAGATCCGGTCATCAGTAAGCCAAGCTCTTCCTTCGTTGTATCCTTTGTATTCACTACACCGGTTATTTCTCCATGACATAATACCATAATACGGTCGCAAAGCTCCAGCATAACATCAAGATCTTCACCGATAAACAGTATTCCGACACCCTTTTTCTTCTGCTCATTTAATAAATCATAGATGGTATAAGAGGAATTGATATCAAGTCCACGTACCGCATAAGCGGTAATCAATACATTCGGTTCGGATTCAATCTCTCTGCCAAGAAGTACTTTTTGTACATTACCACCGGATAATCTTCTTACCGGGGTATCTACACCGGGGGTCACGATATCAAGCTGCTTCACCAGACGTTTTGACAACTCTCTGGCTTCCTTCTTGCTAACAAAAGGACTATTTCCTTCGTTATACGTCTTGAGGAGCATATTATCCACCATACCCATTGACGCCGCAAGACCCATTCCGAGACGATCTTCAGGAATAAAGCTCATACTAATACCCATTTTTATAATTTCATTTGGACTCTTACCAACCAAGTTTTCATTATGATACAGGATGGCACCCTTCTTAACAGGAAGAAGGCCTGCTATCGCCTCACATAATTCCTTCTGACCGCTGCCAGCAACACCGGCTACACCAAGAATTTCTCCACGGTTTAGCTCGAAAGTAATATCTTTGATCATCTCAAAATTTTCTTCATCACTTACGGTTAGGTGATGCACCTCTAATAAATTTTCATCAAATGTGGTTGTTGGGTGATTAATCGATAATTCAACCGGTCTTCCCACCATTAATTCTGTCAGTTCCTGCGCGCTGGTCTCAGAAGTATTTACCGAGGCAACGCTTTCACCCTTTCGAAGGATGGTGACACGATCGCTGATTTCCATAACCTCGTTCAACTTATGGGTGATGATAATAACGGCACACCCTTCCTTTTTCATCAAACGTAAGATTTCAAACAAACGCTTTGTTTCCTGAGGAGTAAGAACCGCAGTCGGTTCATCTAAAATCAAAATATCCGCCTTACGATAAAGCACTTTCAATATTTCAACTGTTTGCTTTTCGCTTACGGACATCTGGTACACTTTTTTGTCGGGGTCAATGCTAAGTCCAAAATGCTGACTGATTTCCCTGATTTTATCTGCTCGTTTTTTATTAAGGAAGATTCCCTTTTCTTTTGATCCTAATATAATATTATCTGTTGCGGACAATGCCTCTACCAGCTTAAAATGCTGATGAATCATACCAACTCCAAGATTGATGGAATCTTCCGGAGAATTGATTGTGGCATGTTGCCCATTAATTAAAATAGAACCGCTATCTGGTTTATAAATACCTGACAACATGTTCATCAAAGTTGTTTTACCTGATCCGTTTTCGCCAAGCAGGGCGAGTATTTCGCCCTGCTTAACGGATAGGTCTATTTTGTTGTTCGCCACAACCGACCCAAATGTTTTTGTTATTTGTTTAAGTTCGATTGCCATTGTTTCTTTCATCTTATTTTCCACAATGCCACCAGCCTAATTTTATAATTATTCAACAACTACGTTTTTGTAGTACCAGTTCATCTTGCCTGTGATATCTTGATCAGATAAGGATTCACCCTTCTTGCAAACCTGGTTACCCTTATTATCAAAGAGGTCACCTTCGAATACCTTAAAGCCATCTAACATTTTCTTCTTAGCATCATCGATTGCTGCCTGAGTTCCTTCCGCACAGTTCTTAGAAAGAGGAGATACATCAACTAATCCTTCTTTTAAACCACCGTAGTAGTTCTGTCCAGACCATTTTCCATCAATAACAGATTGAACTGCTGCTGTATAGTATGCACCCCAGTTCCAGATTGGAGCGGTTAAGTGAGCTTCAGGAGCATCTTTGGTCATATCAGAATTGTAACCACAACCCCATACACCCTTAGCCTGAGCTGCTAACTGAGGAGCTGTTGTATCAGCATGCTGACCGATAACATCACAACCTGCATCAAGTAAAGCTTCTGCTGCTTGCTGCTCTAATGTAGGATCATACCATGTATTTGTAACTTTTACATATACCTTAGCGTTAGGATTAACGGATTCAACACCCATTGCAAATGCGTTGATACCACCGGTAACCTCTGAGTTCTTAACATCCATAGCTGCTACGAAACCGATTTTGTTAGACTTTGTTTTCTTACCTGCTGCGATACCTGCAAGGTAACGTGCCTGGTAGATACGTCCGAAGTAGTTAACGAAGTTCTTACCGTTGCTCTTATAACCGGAGCAGTGTGCAAATAATACCTTAGGATTTTCTTTTGCAAGCTCTTCCATGGTATCCATATAACCCCAGCTTGTACCAAAGATAATATTAGCGCCATCTTCGATACATTCTTCCATTGCATTTTTGATAGCAACAGCATCCGTATCATTTACATTGTTCTTGCGGATAATCTGATCATCCTTCAGTCCAAGTTCTTTCTGCATAGCTACGATTCCCTGATCGTGTGCAAAGGTATAACCAGCACCGGAAGCAGGATCACCAATATGGATTACTGCTACTTTGATTTTGTCTTTTGCAACAGCCTTAAATTCGGTAGCACTGTTAGTGTCTTTTTTGTCGTCCTTAGCGCCACATGCTGCTAATGATAATGCCAAAACAGCTACTAAGATAATTGATACAAATTTCTTAAACATTCTTTCTCCTCCTTAAATGTACCGAGATTGCAGTCTCGTTGTCTTTCCCTAAGTTCTCTATTTACAAGGCTCGCCGCCCAGTGTAAATCTTAATCACGAAACCTTATTCCATCTTCTTCACTCATTGCTTCAACGATTGCCAGAGATTCTACACGGATACCACTTTCTCTAATTACCGAACCGCCCTCTTGAAATCCCTTTTCTATTACTATACCTGCACCTACCAGAGTTGCGCCGGCATCCTTAACCAGCTTCGAAAGTCCGATCAAGGCCTTTCCATTTGCAAGAAAATCATCAATAATTAATATCTTGTCCTCCTCATTGATGAACTGTTTGGACACGATGATGTCATATACACGTCCATGCGTAAAGGATTCCACCTGGCTGGTATATACTTCACCGGCGATATTCTTTGTCTGATTTTTCTTAGCGAATACAACAGGAACATGAAAATATTGAGCTGCGATACATGCAATTCCAATTCCTGATGCCTCAATCGTGAGAATTTTTGTTACTTCACTATCCTGAAATCTTTTTTTGAACTCTTTCCCAATTTCACCAAATAATTCGATGTCCATTTGATGATTTAAAAAACTATCAACCTTTAATACATTTCCTGATCGAATCTTTCCATCTTTACGAATTCTGTCTTTTAATAATTGCATATGATACCCACTTTTTGTAAGGTTTTAATTGTTACTAATTCCAACACTCCTATATATTATCTTGTCTTTTATGTTTTTACAAATTAGTGAAATTAATCCCATTCATTAATTAAACTTATAAATAATTAATATTATCTAATAAATAGAAGAAACCTATAGATAATGATAAGTATAGTAAAAATCCGGCTATTTCTATTGTAAAATTTAATCATGACTTCCAGAAATTCACCTCCCAATATTTATTGATCGATCCCAAAATTGTGTGCTGTTATAAATTGAAGTCATAAATAATCAAAAAAAAATGATACAATCAACTTGTATCATACAGAGAGTATTTTTTATTAGTATTTTAATATTATCTTATACGTAACAATCTACTATAAATTCTTCTAGCTCTTTCGGTGTACCATCCGATTCCTGTAACACATTAACCAGAATTGGTCTTGATAAATCCAGGCTGAATATTCCCATAATAGACTTTCCATCTACAACGTATCTACCTGAAATCAAATCCAATTCATAATCCACATGGCTAGTTATATTTACAAACTTTTTAATCTTCTCAAAGCTATCTAACTTGATCCAAAATTTCATTTAACTTCCTCCTTTCTTTTCCTTTAGTAAAACAAATCTTTATATGATTGAACTACTGTGTAATAAATAATTTGCCCTAAGCTGATGCCTAAAGGTAATCCATCTCCCCCATATAAATAAAACAGTCGACCATTTCCTCATCATATGTTTCTTCGTCTTCTAGTTCATTAAATTCATCATCGCATTCACGTTCTTCAGAATCATATAAATCATTAAACTCAGCTAAGAAATCCGAATATTCCTTCATACCCTGATAAGACTCAATAATGGTTCCTGCTTGGTAAGCTTCATGGAAAAACCTTCGCATAATAATGGTCACACCTTTCAACAAATCTACGATCTTTGAGTACCTTCTATACTCAATCCCCGTAACTGTTTATCAATCTATCTATACTATATCCTGTTTATGTGAAATCCAAAATCAGCTTTCTGTGAATATTAGGTAAAAAATTAATTGTCTTCTTCCTAATTAATGTATGACAAGACAATTGTGTGATTACTGTATAACAGGATAATTATTTGACAGAGTATCAAAAAAGACCGAATTCCTGAAACCGGAAGAAACAGATGATGAGAGTTTCTCTGATTTTATGAATTCGGTCTTGATTTCTCTAATTATTCTACAAAGATTCAACTAAGCTAAATCAAGTTGTATATTTTAGTGGGTAATATATCACCGGATTGTATAAGTATGTAGCTTTAACGTTTAAGAATTTAATTTATTCAGTTCCTTATTATCCTACTATAAAGAAACCAACTGCTGCTATTAAGTATACAGACATTAACTTCAACCCTTCCATCCAGTTCGTTCTGCCTGATTTTACAATATGATTTGCAATAAAGACACTGGAACCGAATAGGAATAATTCAATTGGTTTAAATATAATGCTCATCGGACTAAAGAATAAACTAAATAATATAGATATTGGAATTGCAAATAACGCAATCTGTAAACTGGATCCGACTGCAATTTCTATTGAGATATCCAACTTATTCTTAAGAGCCATAATAACCGCTGTGGAATGCTCTGCTGCATTTCCGACAATCGGTATTAAAATCAGACCGATAAACATCTCGGAGATGCCAGCCGATTTCGTCATTGGTTCAATACTCTTAACAAGAATCTCAGATTCCACAGCGATAAATACAGTTGCAGCACCTAATATTGTTATACTGACCGGCAGCTTCCATTGCGTTACAATGTCCTTTGCATGATCCACACCATATAAATCATTATGCGTCTTGAAGGAATATATCATACCGACCACATAGATAACAAGCATGATTATGCTGACTATAACACTGAAACTTTCGTACTTTGAGGTAACCAATGATTCCGGTGCATTCCAGGTGAAAATAGCAGGAAGTGATAATCCGATTACCGCAAATAATAACATCGTGGCAGTTGATGTACCCTGCTGTGTATCAAACTTTAATTCTTTATGCTTTATGCCACCGACGAATATGCTACAGCCAAGAACCAACAATATATTACCAAGTACAGAACCGGCCAATGAAGCTTTTACAACATCAAACAGTCCCTCTTTAATTGCGAAAAAGCTGATAATCAATTCCGTAGCATTACCAAATGTAGCATTTAAGAAACCACCTACCTTTGGCCCGGTATACACTGCTATATCCTCTGTCGCAGATCCAAGATACCCTGCTAATGGAACAATTGCTACACAAGCTAATATAAACATAAGTGTAGAGTCCCATTTTAGAATATATCCTGCGATTGAAAACGGTATACTGATTAGTAAGATCTTTAAGTATTTCATCACACATTCTCCCCTTGCGTATGTATTATTTATGATTGTAATATAAGGTTCTTAACCCTAATTAATAATTACGACTTCTGTTATTATATAGGTAATATTTTCAAATATCAATATCAATTATTTACTTATTAATAAGAAATATTATTCTCCTATTCGAATAAAGACGTAGATTTTCATTCCATTATAAAGTATAATATTGGAATCAACACATAATAAATGATAAATATTACTGAGGATAGGAAAATCATATGATTAAAAAAACACACTCACACCTTCTTACCGGAATTGGTATCATCTTTTATTTATTTGTATTAGGTTTTATGGGATTCTTTGTACTCCAGGCATTACAGAATGCATCCTTTGATTTAGATTCTGTACTTCCCATGTGCCTTGTCATTGGAATTCCTAGTTTGTTAGGAACAATATTTATAGTATGGGGTCTAATGGAAAGAAAACGTCGTAAATTTGTAAGATCCTTCGCAATCGCACTACTCACCCTCTATTCAATTTTATTATTATTCGTTTTATTCGGTGGATTTAGACAGCATTTTTATGGATATAGAGTCGACTTCCTTCGATATATAAGTAACAACTGCAACTTCATTCCTTTTCGAACTATAATCGGATATGTGTATGCTTCTTTTAATAATACAATTAATAATCAGATTATTATAGATAATATATTCGGTAACTTCATCTTATTTGCACCGATGGGACTATTGCTCCCAGCCGTATCCGCTTCCTTACAAAAGTGGCACAAGTTCATACTAACGCTACTGATTATCCTCGTAAGTGTAGAAATACTACAGCTGATATTACAGGTGGGTAGTTGTGATATAGATGACGTGATTCTTAATTTTGCCGGCGCATTCCTCGTATTCTGCATCATCAAAATGGACATAATCAACGAACTGCTGACTAAAATATATATAGTAGATAAGCACATTAATCGCAATACGAAAAATCCTTATTCCTTTTAATCACCTTTTTCAAGCATTCTTTAACACGAGCAACCAAAACAAATTACAAAACAGGAGGATTCTCAATGAAACAATTCGCACGAAAAATTATGTTCTGCTTACTTTATTCACTTATTTATCTAGTAATCGGTATCCCACTTGCATTCCTCATCTTTTATATGACTGACTTCCATTTTATGGACATCTTATCCGTTGAGGGTATACTCCTCGCCCTGATTGGTGTCTTAATGACACTAAAAGGCAACCCCTCCGGTATTAATATCAGTAATATCGGTTCAGAAAATGCAGCACAGACTAGCTTTATGGATAATGAATTCACTGTTCAGGATAGAAATTCACGTCCTTATCATAATGGATTCTCCAAAAATAATATAGTCGAATTTGGTTTTGGGAATATCACGATACTTCTTGGCGGTGTTTGGTTAGTTCTAGCATCATTAATTGTTTGGAAAATTGGGTAGTTGATATAATTTTTAAAAACTTGCGCAAAAAATAACTGCCACTGATTTACCAACTCAGTGGACAGTTATTTTTTTATATTACCATAATCTGGTTAAGTATATTCTATTAACCACTCTTATAAATTTCACTCTTTATACGCATAATAATCAAATCAGAATTTTGATTTAATAACATGACGATAAGGAGTGTGTCTATGAAAACAGAGCATGTCACGAATAAGGGTACTCAAACCACCCAAATCCCGAATAAATTATCTAACGAAAAATCCCCATACCTATTACAGCATCAATATAATCCTGTGAATTGGTATCCCTGGGGTGAGGAAGCTTTTGATAAAGCGAAGGAAGAGAACAAGCCGGTCTTTCTTTCGATTGGCTACTCGACCTGTCACTGGTGCCATGTTATGGCTCATGAGTGCTTCGAGGATCAGGAAATCGCTGAGCTATTAAATGATGAGTTCATCAGCATCAAAGTTGATAAGGAAGAACGCCCGGATATTGATGCCGTGTATATGACCATCTGTCAGGTTACAACAGGACATGGTGGATGGCCGCTTACCATACTGATGACTCCGGAACAAAAACCCTTCTTTGCTGCAACCTATCTACCTAAGAATTCACGCAATGGTGTTCTTGGATTGATGGATTTATTAAGTCAGGTTGCCACGCAGTGGCACGAGGATCCAGACGATTTCATTAACACGGGAACGAAACTCGGTGATATCATGAAGCATGAATTTGAAGCCTCCTCAGCAGGTGCTTCTGTCACAAAGGATATCATAAACCTCGCTGTAACACAGTTTAATCAGAACTTTGATCATGATTACGGTGGATTTGGAAATGAACCAAAGTTTCCCACTCCTCATAATTTGATGTTCCTACTTCGCCACGCCAAATTAGAAGGAGATGAATCCTCCCTATTCAAAGTAGAGAATACACTAAAGCACATGTACCGTGGCGGAATCTATGATCATGTCGGGTTCGGCTTTTCTAGATATTCCACAGATGCAAAATGGCTGGTCCCTCATTTTGAAAAAATGTTATATGATAATGCACTACTGGCTACCGTCTATACTGAGGCCTATCAGCATACCAAAGAAACAGTTTATCGTACGGTTGCGGAACAGATTTTAGATTATATCAGAAGGGAAATGACCGATCCGGAGGGTGGTTTTTACTGCGCGCAGGATGCAGACAGTGAAGGCGTTGAGGGTAAATATTATACATTTACCCCTGATGAGGTCTGCTCCGTGTTAGGTAATGAGGATGGTTCTTTCTTCTGCGAGTACTTTGATATTACAAAGGAAGGTAATTTTGAACATGGGCAATCCATCCCCAATCTGATTAAATCGCATGAATTAAAATCAGACAACGAGCGTGTTCTACGTCTTTGTAACAAGATGTATTCCTATCGCTTGAACAGAGCGCAGCTTCATAAGGATGACAAGACTCTTACTTCCTGGAATTCCTTAATGATTCATGCCTATGCGACCGCAGCAAAGGTATTCCAAAACAAAGAGTATGCTGACATCGCTAAACGTGCTGCTGAATTCATTAATACCAGGCTCACCGATCCCGATGGTCTTCTCTATGTTACGTACCGGGATGAAAAAGCTTCTCATTTTGGGTTAATTGATGATTATGCGTTCTATGCCATGTCATTGTTATCGCTCTATGATGCTACCTTTGACCCCGAGTATGTAAAAAGAGCCTCCTTCCTAGCCAATAAAATGATTGATCTATTCTGGGATGAGCGCTATGGTGGATTCTTTTTGAATGCCAATGATGCAGAAAAGTTAATCTACCGACCAAAGGAAGTATATGATGGAGCAATGCCCTCCGGTAACTCAGTGGCAGGATATGTATTACAGCGACTCGCTAATATTACAGCGAATCAACACTTTATCGAATGTGCCAACAAACAGCTACGCTTCCTGGCAGGACAAGTCAAGGATTACCCTGCCGGCCATAGTTTCGCTCTGATGGCCTTCTTAGAAGCCCTATATCCAACCAAGGAGATTGTGTGTGTCGCGAATGAGCATGAAGGTTACCAGGATTTGATTGACTATATATCAATGAACTTTGAGCCAAATACCGTTGTACTCCTCAAGACCGAAAATAATTGTGAGGAAGTGAAAGAAATAGCGGATTTCATCGAAGATTATAGAATCATCAATGAAAAAACCACTTACTATGTATGTGAAAATCATAACTGTATGGCTCCGACCAATGTGTTGAACTGCCATTAAAAGAATAAATTATATTGACATATGTATCAGGCTGATATATTATGATTGTATCAGCCTGATATATTTTTATAGTATCAGCCTGATATATTTTAAATAATATTCTAAGCATGCAACAGTATGCTATAAGTCAATATCATTCATTACAATCATCCATATCAGAGGATATAAAGTTACGGGTACATGAATCACGTAGTTTTTAATTCCTAAGTTACATATTTCGCAAGGAGGCATTTTATGGCCACAAAAAACAAAACAAGATACGCAATCTTGGGTGTACTAAGTATGAAGCCCTGTTCCGGATATGATATCAAAAAATTCTGCGACAAGACCATATCGCACTTCTGGAATGAGAACTTCGGACATATCTATCCGGTATTAAAGCAGTTAACGGAGGAAGAATTGATTACTCCACAAAGCTCTGACTCAGATGAAAGACGCAAAACCTATCTCATAACTGAGAAGGGCAAGGAGGAGTTCTTAATCTGGCTTACCCAGCCGCCAGAGATTCTGCCTCCACGTTCTGAATTACTATTAAAATTATCCTTTGGGAATTACATGCCGAAGGAACATGTATTGAATATGGTTGAGGAAGTACGTATACGCAATGAAAATAATCTAAAACAATATAAATTGATGGAAGAAGCCTATTGTGTGGATGAAAATGCCAAGAAGCAAGAAGCCTTTCCCTACTGGCTGGCATCACTGCGTCTTGGTATCATCAATGCGGAGGGAACGCTACGGTGGTGTGATGAAACCCGAGAATTGTTTACAAGTGATCATTAACCCTACTATTAATTATTAGAATACTTAAGTAGTGTGCTGCTGAATGGAGGTATTTATGGCAAAAGTTTTGTTTCTCAATGGAAATCTTCACGGACATATTAACCCCACCCTGCCAATCGTAAAGGAATTAGTTCACAGGGGAGAAGAAGTATATTATTTCTCCACAAAGGAATTTCAGAGAAAGATTGAATCACATGGTGCTATCTTCATGGATCTAGGCGAAGAATTTAATGAATTTGTTCAGCAATTTATGCCTCATGGTAATCATCCTTTTTATACACTAATGGAATATATGCTTGGCTTTGATCATGCTATCATGAAGATTGTATTGAATCGGATATCTGACCAGCAATTTGACTATCTAATCCATGATGTTATGTTCGGTGCCGGTAATATCATCGCCGGAAAGCTACATATCCCTGCTATCTCCTCCTCTTCCTCCTTCGTGATGGAGCAACCACCTATCCCTCCCTCCATGCTGAAACCAGGTTATCATCTTCAACTTGATTATCTCTATCATCAATTGGAGCTGGTGAAGAAGGAATGGAAGCTTCCTTTTCTCACGTTAAATGATATATTTTTCAAAAAGGAGGAATTCAATTTAGTATATACCTCAAAGTACTTCCATCCTAACAGTGATGCACTCGATGACTCCTATCAATTTATTGGTCCATCCATATCGAAACGATATGAGGAGCCGGATTTTATCATAAACAAATCACGTTATACAAAGTTAATCTACATCTCTATGGGTACGATTAATAATAAATGTCTGGATTTATACCAGCATTTATTGAAGGCATTTTCCAATACTTATTATCAGGTCATCCTATCGGTTGGAAACAAAATCGATATTACCCAATTGGGAGATATCCCAGAAAATTATATCGTTCGTAATTACATACCTCAACTTGAGGTCTTAAAGCAGGCAGACCTATTCATTAGCCATGGAGGATTAAATAGCGTAAGCGAAGCATTTTATCATAGTGTTCCAGTCATAGCGATTCCGATGACGAACGATCAGCCAGCGGTTGCAAAACGAATCGCTGAGTTAGGCGCCGGTACCTCATTAAATCCGGACTCCATCAACGCAGAACTGCTTCGCACCAATGCCAATCATATCTTAAGAACGGAAAATTTTTATCAACATGCACGGGATATTCAGGATAGCTTTATCCAAGCCGGAGGATATCTTAAGGGTGTTGATGCTATCCTTGATTATATTCATTACAAAAATTCGAAGAAAGTATAAGGATATTACGTAAAATGATACCCGTATTGTAAACCACTGCATATAATTAACTAAGCTCTTTATGAGGTGTGTTAAGGATATTATTCGAATGAATATTTGTTCAAGCATTACCTAGTATCATTTATTTGTAAAGATAAACACCAGATAGTAAGCAATACAAAGGAGCTATTATAATGAAAATCAATTCTTGCGGAATACTCCCTTCCGTTTATGATTTTCATTTATAATAGCTCCTTCGTACGATAATATGCCAATACAAATTTTATTATATTCAAATATCAATGCTAATGTTTATAACAAATAAATATCTTTTAGCTTAATTTATATTGAGTGTTTTTATATAATTAGCGGCTTTCTTTACCATATCCTGCATGGACTTTTTAACTTTATTGGTTCCATGTGTTCTAGAATTCTTAAAGTGCAAATCCATTACACCATTCGCTCCATTATTTTTAACAGCATCAAGATTATATCCCTTGCCATAGCCTCCGCTTCGTTTCTGCAGTATCGCATTCGCAGGTTTTTTATCCACTCCCGCATGTGGCATCGCCGCCATAGAACCTGCCAATATACAATTGTCAAATCGAACCACTACCGCTCTTCTCTTCCAACTGAATCCACCCCAAATTTCTTTGATGGTTTTTGTATCTTTTATCGTAAGAGGTTCAATATCCGCATGATTCGTACCATAGGTTCGTTTCACCTGAAAGGTCTTTCCGGTTTCAACGTCCGTTATCTCCGCTACCATACCCCTTTTCCATAATGCTCTGACCTGTTTAAACCAATCGAGACTACCTACCAATTTTGGTGAATTCTCAACCCTAGTGGACATTGTAGCTACACGCTTACCTGTAGTTACATCCTGCGAATTTTTCTCCAGTGCCTTATTTGTTGCTTTTCCTACGATTCCACTGGCTTTGATCCCGTTCGATCGTTGAAAACGCTTAACTGCATCTTCCGTTATACTACCATAGTAACCTGTCAGTTTATGATATTTAAAGTATCCCATATCACGTAACGAAGCTTGTAATTCTTTTACTTCCTTTCCATGATCTCCTCTTTTTATAATAGTGGCAGCATAAACATTAATAGGTGTGAAAGCCATTAACATCGCCATGCAGACAGCGGATATTTTTATTAAAATTTTATTTCTCATGATAGTGCTCCTTTATTTTTACGATTTCTGTAAATGATTATATTACACATATATTACATTGTCAACCATATTATTTAACATTTACGTAATATTTAATTAATTACTGTGTAACATTTGGATATAATGTTATATCTTTCCACTACTATTTAACATGTCTACATTCACTCTGGTATTTTGCAATAATCACTTCCTACTTCTCGCTTAATAAGATTCAATATTTGACACTTCTTACAAGACTATGTTAAAATACATTTATAGTAAATATAATTTTAAGATTGAAAGGATGGTTTTGATGTCGGTATTAACTGTAATAGAGGTTTGTGCTAACTAGCACATAATTGAATAGGATTGGGTGCACTTTGTGTACTTTATTTTTTGTACCCATCATTCTACCTTTACAGTCAATACTCAGAACTGTCTTATTATATTGGTGATTTGAGAGAACTCATGGCCAAGCATAAGGCGTAATAGGTATCCCCTGTTACGCTATTTTTATACTTGTGAATATCGTTCATTCATCTAATAAAACAGTATCTATGCCCACGGGAGTATTCTGCCATATTGTAATGGTAGTCGTTCCGTGGGCATTTTTAATTGGAGGATTATATCATGACAAATTCAATAACAACTTTAGAATTTAATAAAATAATCGATATGCTCTGTGAAAATGCTATATCCGAGCATACGAAAAACAAACTGAAAGAATTAAAGCCCTACCTTGATGAACGTAAGGTACTGGCTAGTCTTAAGGAAACCACTGAAGCCAGAAAAATACTGGATCAAATTGGCTCACCCCCTCTGGCATCGATGAAGGACATCCCGATGTTGCTAGAGCTTAGTGAAAAGGGAGCTATGCTGATACCGGAACAATTATCTCAAATCGGATTATTTATTAATTCCTGTAAGAGAATGAAAACATTTCTTCAAAGAGCCGAATCCTTGAACGTAGATATTGCATCCTATGGCTACTCCTTTTATAATTTTTCTGAATTGTGCGACGAGATTGATCATTGCATTCGTAATAATACTGTTGATGATAATGCATCGAAGGATTTAAAAGATATCAGACGCAAGATAAACCAAATTGCTTCCCAGGTGAAAGCTAAATTAGAAAATCAGTTACGATCAAAGAAGGAATGGTTTAGTGAGAGTTTTGTTTCAATGAGAAATGGACGTTATGTCCTGCCGGTAAAAAAGGAATGCAAGAATATGGTAAATGGTTCTGTACTTGATATCTCTTCTAGTGGATCCACTTATTTTATAGAACCAACTGCTGCCTCCAAGCTGAAGGATGAATTGTCCTTATTGGAAATCGAGGAGAGTAATGAAGAGCGTCGTATTCTTTATGTTTTGTCAGACTTAGTCAGTGAGAAAGCTTCTGAAATCAGGTTGAATATCGAAGGAATGGAAACCCTAGATTTTATCTTTGCAAAGGCAAAGCTGAGTGTGGATATGAAGGCCGTGTCCCCCATAATCAATACACAACGTAGAATTCATATAAAGAACGGGCGTCATCCTCTAATCAATCCTTCTTGCTGTGTTCCTTTAAACTTTACGATTGGAAATGGAATTCGAGGCATTGTTATCACCGGACCAAATACAGGCGGAAAAACAGTAACCCTTAAGACCGTTGGTTTGTTTGAGATGATGGCGGGATGTGGCTTGCATATACCCTGTGAATCAGCAGATTTATGTTTGAATAATACGATCCTATGTGATATTGGAGATGGTCAGAGTATTTCAGAGAACTTATCCACATTCTCATCTCATATCATGAATATTATTCACATTTTATCCTCTTCAGACAGGGATAGCCTTATATTATTAGATGAATTAGGTTCCGGTACTGACCCTGCAGAAGGAATGGGTATTGCGGTTGCAGTTCTAGAGGAATTAAGGAAGAAGGAGTGTCTGTTTGTAGTGACAACTCATTATCCGGAAATCAAGGAATATGCCAGCCAAACAGAGGGTTTTCTCAATGCCAGAATGGCATTTGACCGAGAGAGTCTTAAGCCTCTTTATCAATTGGAGCTTGGGGAGGCAGGAGAAAGCTGCGCCTTATATATCGCTAAACGTCTTGGTCTTCCTCAGCATATGCTAAAAAGAGCTTATGAAGAAGCTTATATAAAACATACCGGAACTCATCATGCTACACCGGAGGATGCATTTCTTTATCAAGAATCCTCTCCTAATTCGATTCAGACGGAATCTACCACAGGTAATCTAATCCCACAGGTATTAAAGGCTACACCCGTAAAGATTGTTAATACACGTAGCCAAAGATTTCAAGTTGGAGATAGTGTAATGGTTTATCCACAAAAAAAAGTCGGTATTGTATATCGAACAGCGAATGAAAAGGGTGAGGTTGGTGTTCAGATTCAAAAGAAAAAGGAGTTTGTTAGTCATAAGCGCTTGCAGCTGAAGGTCTCTGCTGACCAAATGTATCCGGAAGATTATGATTTCTCCATTATCTTTGATACTGTAGCAAACCGAAAGGCGATGCACAAGATGGCAAAAGGTTATCATCCTGATCTGGAGATAAAGCGTAATCCCAAAGACTTAATGTAAAACAAAACCCCAGCTATGCCATCATGATATACCAGGTCGGTCATTTTATCATGGCATAGCTGGGGTTTTCTATAACAGCCGCTGCAGCATATTAATTATGTTCCTTTTGCTAACCGTGTATCACCTTGTACTATAAGTACAGAATAATCTCTATTTTAAGCACCCAAGTAAGATTTCATACATCTTAGGTTGTGTTTTCTTTAAGCTGATCGGTTTAAAGTCTGTAGTTACAAAGCAATGCTCTGAAGTTCCGGTTACACGAACTTGCTTTGATTCACTATCCAAAACCGTATACTTGAGCTTCATCTTGATGCCATTGAAGAATACAAGCTCTGCATTAATAACAACCCTCTCGTTAAAGCGTACCGCTGATTTATATTCACAGGTTATTCCAAGTACCGGAGAATAGATGCCTGCTGCCTCTATTGTTCCATAACCAAGGCCGATTTGATCCAGATAATCTACTCTCGCTTCTTCAAACCATCGAATATAATTCGAGTGGTGTATTACAGCCATTTGGTCTGTTTCATAATACTTTGCTATACGCTCATATGGTTGAATTTCTTTTCTTAATTGGTTATCACTTTCTGATACCAAATCATTTGTCATCGTATTACTATCTTTCATTTGTTCCCTCCATCCTAAAGAACACATCTTATTTCATCTTGTTTTTATCTTTATTCTTCTATCTGATTTACTTAATTGAATTAACAAAAGGATACTCCTTTTTTTATTTTTTTACAACCCTACACTTGGGTAAACAGAGTTTCGACTCATGCATAGACAGGGCTAATAGATATCAATTCAAGTAGTCATATTTAAATTACACGTACTTTAATACGAATTGATTTTCTTAAAAGCACCACCATGATTTTCACTTCTTTCTTAACTGGCATAGAGTACTTCTCCAAAATTTTAAGTTAATATTTACAAAAATATATTGACCCTCACGTTCCGTAATAGTGTACTATAGAGCTATAGAAATGATCGAAAGCTCTGCCGGCACAGATAAGCGTCATTGTCTTAAACACTTATGGAGGATGAATATGAAAACGGTAAAACAAGTAGGGGAACTAACCGGAATTAGTATTAGAACCCTACAATATTATGATGAGATTGGTCTACTTAAGCCCAGCAACGTCACTGAATCAGGATATCGCCTATACGATGATGTTGCTCTGGAACAACTGCAGCAGATTCTCTTCTTTAAAGAACTGGATTTTAAGTTAAAAGAGATCAAGGAGATTTTGCAAAAACCGGATTATGATAAAATCACAGCTTATAAACAGCAGAAAAAATTACTTTATATAAAACGAGAACGAACAGATCGACTGATACAACTATTGGAGAAGTTAGAGAAAGGAGAACCCGTAGTGAGTTTTAAGGAATTTGATTTAAGTGAATATATTGATGCATTAGAGCATTTTAAAAAAGAGAAGGCTGATGAGGTAATAAAGTATTGGGGAAGTGTGGATGCCTTTAATACGTTTATTCAAAAAGTGAAAGAAGACGAATCAAGGGTAGCCAAACTAGCAATTAAACAGTTTGGCAGCATCGAAAATTATACTCAGGCTATGAAAGAAAACCTTGAACATTTTTCAGAACTGATGGAAAAATCCAAGTCACTGTGTGAAAACAAAGATGATATTATTGAGAGAAATAACGCACTATACAAAGCACTTACGTCAGATATGACAAGAGATATCTCATCACCGGAGATCCAATATATAATTCAAGATATTATAATGCAGGTGAAGGAAAACAGTATGGGAATTGATATGGGAGCCGGATATTGGGATATGGTGATTGACGGTTATCTTAACAGTGATGTAATTCGTAAAATAACAGATGAAAAATACGGAGAAGGAGCTTCTGATTATATCGCTAAAGCGTTTAGTTATTTCTCCAAAGATAAATATGTGGAATAATATATCATTTTTCATTTAAAAAACCGAATGATTTATTAGTTAACTCTGCGAATATTATGATATGTCACCATAATGATTAAGTCATATTTTTTATGATTAGTATGTGCATTATCAATGCATGCAGTCAAAAGGGTGTATACCATAATATTCACAGCCTACTTACGTATCATTCTTATCTATTCTTTTGACGATTCTTTCTTTGACATATCTAACATGATATTCATTGATTTCTCTTCCCATATAAAACACACGGATATTACAGAACCATTTGCTGATTTAGCGGAGTAGTAGTAGCTGTGATCTGCACTTACTTCCTGCTTATCCAGCGAATAGCCTGCCTTTATCACAGCATCCACATATTTGTTATAATCCTCCACTGTAATCTTATCTACTATAATTAAGCAGCCCCGCTTGGCATTCAATGTGTAGCTTACGATTCCTTTATTAAGCTTTGGAACAAAATCGGCTGCCAGACCCTTAGGCCATTGTGTTGTATTACTCACTGCCACTTTCATTGGACTTTTTGTACCTTTAATATCATTTTCATCTTTTTGCCCGCAGCCCGTTGCTATTAGCATAATTACTCCAAATATTGAAGCTAATATTATCATTTTTCGTAACATATCTGATCCTCCTTAAAAAGGATACTATCAAAGCTGATTGCGTCGCTTGATGCTATATCATATGCTGAAAAGATTCTGTTCGGAATGAAAATATTAGAAGTTTCTTAAGTTATAAAGCATAATTAATCCAATTATGAAAAATACTAATCAAGCAGGTATGCATGTGGAAAGTCCAAGCTCTTCCATGACAAATAAGACCTGATGCCCAATATAAAAATGGGCCGAATGGAGGAATTCGATGATTAGTAACGTACAGTTAACTACAAAAGAAAAATTTTTATTAGAAGATGCAAAAACTCATGAACAAAATTGTATTACAAAATATGAGAATTATGAGAACCTGGCATGTGATGCGCAGTTGAAGGCAGTGTTCCGAGCTAATGCTCAGAGTGAAAAAGGACATTTACAAACAATAACCCAATTATTAAGTGGACAAATCCCTTCCATGAATCAAAGTGGTGGACAAAGCAGTGGGCAAAGTGCGCAATCCAACACAAGCTCCACCTCTATGTCACAACAAGACTCTGTTAATATGCAAAGCAGTGGTAATTCTCCTTTCAAAGCTTCAGACAAAGAGCTTTGCACTGATATGCTTATGACTGAAAAATATGTTTCCGGTGCCTATAATACTTCAATATTTGAATTCAAAGATACACAGATACGTGATGTATTAAATCACATACAAAAAGAAGAACAAAAGCATGGTGAGTCCATATTTGCTTATATGCAAAGCAAAGGCATGTACAGCCCAAGTTAAACACGTCTTTTGAATCAAGTCGGCGAAACAATGAACGAGCATTCCACCTGAATTGCATTACCCTACCGGAAGGCTCGTTACTGTCGTCGACTTTTTATTTCAATTACTTTTTCTAATCGATTCAATTTTGTTTATATCGCTTCAACAAATCTCTGTACACGCTAAGGTATTCCCTAACACTTCGCTCCCAGGATGAATCGAACTTCATCGCATTCATCATCATACTCTTCCAGCTTACGGTGTAATATGTTTTAACCGCCAGCCTGATTGCCTTATATAATGCCTCACCGGTCCACTCCTCCATGTAAAATCCCGAGGATATCTCCGATTTTGTCTCATCAAAACAAACAGTATCCCCTAGTCCACCTACCGGATTCACCACAGGTATCGCTCCGTAACGCATGGCATAAAGCTGTCCTAAACCACAGGGCTCATATTTTGATGGCATGAGATAAATGTCTGCTGCTGCATAGATTCTTTTGGCCAAATCCACATCATAATGAGAATTATATATTAAGTTTCCTTTGTAGCCCTTACTGATTTCTTCTAGCATCCCATGATAATATGGCTTGCCTGAACCAAGAATAACAAGCTGAATAGCAGACATATCCAAATAACTGATTGCTTTAATTAGCAGATCAATTCCCTTCTCATACTCTAATCGGGTGACCATAGCGACAAGCGGTATATCCGTATCACTTAATCCCAGTTCTTTTTGTAAGAAAGATTTATTCTTCTTCTTTTCTTCCATACTATTAATATCATACGGATAAGCGATTTCTCCCTTCTTAGCCGGGTTATAGCTTTCAATCTCTATCCCATTTAGTATTGGAATTATCGGTGAACTACGCCGCTTTATTATCTCTTCCATCCCGGTATGTTTCTGGGTAGTCATAATCTCCTTTGCATAACCGGGGCTCACGGTAGTAACAACATCCGAATATAGAATCGCTGCTTTCATAAAATTCAAATCTTCCGGGTACCCAAGTTCCTTGGCTTCCTTTTCATATAGCAGATTACTCAGGTATGCATATGGGATAAATCCATGATAGGAGATATTATGAATCGTGAATACGGTTTTAATATTAGGATATATACTTTTTAATAATAACGGAAGAAATCCGGTATGCCAGTCATTAAGATGAATAATATCCGGAATATAATTAATCGTACCAATCAACTGTACCACTGCTTTACAGAAGAAAAAAAAGCGTAACCCGTCATCCTCATAAGAGTAGATATGATCTCGGTAAAAGTAGTGAGCATTACCAATAAAGTAGGTAGGAATTTGATGCTCCTTCGGATCTACCTTTAATATGCAGCTTTCAAAAGATTTCTCCATGCATACCGGATAATCCCGTAGATATGTTAAGTCCTTGTCAATTTGCTTATATAAAGGCATTACTCTTCTCACTTCGACCGATTCCTCCCTGCATAGGGCTACGGGAAAACTTCTTGCAACTTCCCCAAGCCCACCAGCACTGGCATACGGTGATATCTCCGCACTTACATATAGAATTTTTATCGTTCTATTCATTTTATCCCACCCACTCTATCATTTATCCTATTTTGTAATTGATGATTCTATCATTGTTCCATATCTTTTTACTATGTTACACGCACGTCTTTTAAATAAAACTCAATCTAAATATCTATATAATTACCATTGTACTCACTCTTCGATATCTACTTATTCAATTATCATTGGTTTAGTACAATCGATTCATATAACTCCTTATACTTTTGTGCTGAACTTTGCCAGCTATAATCACAGGACATGGCTGTCTTTATCAATTTATGCTTTAAGGTTTTTTTCTTATAAATCCACAATGCTCTTCTAATCGTATGCAACATATCATGCGCATTATAATTGGTGAAACTAAAACCGTTTCCTTCTTGTGTCTCCTCATTATAGGAAAAAACAGTATCCTTTAACCCTCCTGTCTCTCTGACAATCGGAAGTGTTCCATACCTCATACTAATTAATTGACCGAGTCCACATGGTTCAAATAAAGATGGCATCAGGAAAAAATCCGAGCCGGCATAGATTTTATGTGCAAGATTATTATCAAAGCTAATTTTTGAGGATACCTTCCCCGGATATCGGTTCTGCGCCCATCCAAAGAGCTTCTCGTACTTTTCATCACCCACTCCTAGTACAACAAACTGAACCTCTTCCTCCAACATCTCCTCGATTATACAAGCAATCAGATCAAACCCTTTCTGATCCACCAGCCTGGATATCATACTAATCAGAGGAATATCCTCCTGCTCCGTCAGTCCTAAGTCTCTCTGCAGAGCCGCCTTATTTACTGCCTTACCCGTAAGGTTCGATTTTGAATATGTTTGATAAATTAAGCTGTCCTTCTTCGGATCATATTCGCTATAATCAATTCCATTCAAAATCCCATGAAAATCATGACTCCGTGCACGCAGTAATCCATCCAAATCTTCTCCATAATAGGGTAACTTAATCTCCTCAGCATAATTTTTACTAACCGTGGTAATTACACGTGAGTACACAAGCCCGCCCTTCATAAAACTAGCTCCTTCATAGAATTCCAGCTTATCATTCGTAAAGTAATCCTTACTCAAGCTAAACCAATCTTTAAATTCCTTAATTCCATAGATACCTTGATATCTTAGATTATGTATTGTAAAAACAGTGACCATGTTCTTATATAAATTATTCTTTCGATAATGCGCCTCCAACAGTACCGGCACCATACCTGCCTGCCAGTCATGACAATGAAGTACCTCCGGTATAAAGTCCAAATGCGGGATACTCTCAAGAACTGCCTTACAAAAGAAGGCGAAACGCTCACAATCATCGATATGGCCATATAGTCGATCCCTTTTGAAATAATATTCATTATCGATAAAATAATAAATCACTCCATTATACTCAGCCTGATCGATTCCACAGTAAACATGTCTCCAACCGATATCCACAAAGATGTAACATTTATGCCGTATCTGTTCCTTGAGATCCCATGGTATTGTATCGTACTTCGGCAAGATAACTCGAACTTCGGTTTCCTTCTTTTTCAGCTCGAACGGCAAGGATCCCACCACATCGGCCAAACCACCTGTTTTCGCGTACGGGCTTGCCTCTGAGGCCACCATTAATATATTTAACATAGATACCTCCATTGATTATACTGTTTATATCACCGCATTCTTGCGAACCACCATCGGATAGCTCTGCTGGCCGATCAAATGCTTTCCTTTCCGTACTATGACCGATTTGTCCAAAATCACATTTTCCAATACAGCTTTGTCATGAATCTCTGAGCCCTGCATAATAATCGAATCCTTTATCACTGTATCCTTACCGACCTTCACTCCACGAAACAGCACGCAGTTTTCTACTTGTCCTTCAATAACGCAACCATCCGCTATCAGAGAATTGGTAGATACCGCTTTCTCCCCGTATTTTGCGGGAACCGAATCCTTTACTTTGGTGTAAACCTTTCCTGTTTGATGAAATAACTCATTGTAAATTTCCTGCGTTAAAAGCTCCATATTATGTTTAAAATAAGACTTTATGCTATCAATTTTGGCAAGATACCCCCCATAGGGATAGCCAAGTATCTTTAATTTATCCTTATTCTTTATAAAGATATCCTTATAAAAATCGTATCGACCACGAGCAGCATTTTCCTCCACCAGATATTCGAATAAATGCTTATCGACGATGTACATCTCCATAAATACCTTATCCGTCATCGCTGTAGACGGTTTTACTGCAATATCCCATACTCTATTATCTTCATCCACCTGTAACAAGGTGTGTCTTGATAGCTCTTCCTTGGAGGAGTTTGCTTCCTGCTTATATATCATTGTGATATCTGCATGATTATCCCTGTGAAAATCCATCGCCTTCTGATAATCCACCTTACAGATCATCGTACTTCCGGAGATGATCACACACTTTTGAGGGCTTTTGCGAATGTATGACATATTACAATGGAACGCTTCTATCTCTCCCCTGTACCAGCCGGTATTGTCCGCACTGACATACGGGGGAAGGATAAATAATCCCCCGCTTTTTCGATCCAAGTCCCACTGCTTCCCCGAATCAAGATGATCCATCAGAGAGTGATAGTTATTCTGTGTAATTAAGCCTACATTCGTAATGCCTGAGTTAATCATATTCGATAAGGTAAAGTCAATAACACGATACCTACCTCCAAAAGGCAATGCTGCAACTGACCTTCGTCTTGTAAGCTCCTGTAGGCTGACATAGCTGTCACCGGTATAAATAATCCCCATTGTATCTCTCATGATGTAACCTCCTCCCACTAAACAACCGCTTGATATTCTCTAAAGTTATCCTCATCAATCATACTTCCTTGATCTAGTTTAAAACCGGACGGTATGGCTAAGTTTTCACCGACCACCGTGATATTACTTTCACTTGGCTCCTGCTTCTCCTCCTCTGTTCTTCTGTGATATCCAATATAGCAGTTATCACCCAGTACTGTATTTTCCGCAATGAATGCATTCTCAATTATCGTGTTTTCTCCAACCTTTACATTCGGCATCAGAATAGAATTATGAATCTTGCTTCCTCTGGCAACCTTTACACCAGAAAATAATACAGAGTGATAGACATCACCATATATGATGCCACCTTCTGTTATAATACAGCGCTTTACATTCGCCCCATAAGCGATATAGTGTGGAGGCTCCACCGGATTTCTGGAATAGATCTTCCACCCCGAATCATAGAGATCCAGCTCCGGCGTCTCCTCTAGCAAATCCATGTTAGCCTCCCATAGACTATCAATCGTACCAACATCTCTCCAATATCCCTTAAATGTATAAGCGAACATCCTTTGACTATCTCTTAACATCTTTGGAATGATGTCCTTTCCAAAATCGTTGGTAGAAGAGGTATTGTCTTGGTCTTCAATCAGGTAATGCCTGAGTTTCTTCCAGTTAAATATGTAAATTCCCATCGATGCCTTATTGCTGATCGGCTTTTTCGGTTTTTCCACAAATTCATATATCTTATTCTTATCATCTGTATTCATAATTCCAAACCGTCCTGCTTCTTCCCACGGAACCTCCTGAATCGCTATGGTTGCATCCGCTTTCTTCTCCTCATGAAATTGCAGCATGGCGCTGTAATCCATCTTATATATCTGATCCCCTGATAAGATTAGTACATATTGAGGATTATATGTATCAATAAACTCGATATTCTGGTATATGGCATTTGCCGTTCCGGAATACCATTCCCCTGCTGTTTGTTTCATATAGGGAGGTAAGATTGTTACCCCACCGTTCAATCTATCAAGATCCCAAGGCTGCCCGATTCCGATATAAGAATTTAGCTTTAGGGGCTTATATTGGGTTAATACTCCGATTGTATCTATTCCCGAATTGGTGCAATTACTAAGTGGAAAATCAATAATTCTATATTTTCCACCGAAGGGAACAGCCGGCTTAGCGGTATTCTTTGTCAAAACACCCAGTCTGCTTCCCTGCCCACCTGCCAAAAGCATTGCCACACATTTTTTTTCTACCATTCATTAATCCTCCTTTATTGATGTCAAATAAGTAGTCTCACTCTCCGCTTTCAAAAACAAAGCGGATAAGGGTGCTACCGTCAATGTTATCGATTGTTCAAACCCATGACATGGTTTCTCCGTCATAGGAAGCATTTGTTCCTTAGAAGCCTGATTTCCTCCATAACATTCTTTATCCGAGTTAAATATCACTTTATAAGCGCTAGCTGATGGTACCCCTAGAACATAATTTTCTCTAAGTACAGGTGTAAAATGAAAGATAGCAATTATGAAATCCTCGCTGTAACGACATGTTCGAATAAATGCAAGAATTCCGCTATTTCGATCGTCAGGACTGATCCACCGGAAGCCATTCCATCCTCCGTCATCCTCCCATAAGCTGTTGTTTTGTAGATAAAACTGATTTAGTTCTTTCATATAATGTGACATCTTGCGATGCATATCATATCCTAACAGATGCCAATCCAAGCTGTCATCGTATTTCCATTCAATGAACTGACCGAATTCTCCACCCATAAAGATCAGCTTCTTCCCCGGGTGAGCGTACTGATAAGCATAGAGTACTCTTAATCCTGCGAACTTCTGATTATAATCTCCAAACATTTTATCGAGTAGAGATTGTTTACCATGTACAACCTCATCATGGGATAACGGGAGCATAAAATTCTCCGAAAAAGCATAGGTCATGGAGAATGTAATTAAATCATGATTCCCCTTACGAAACAACGGATCCATGGAGCAATATCTCAATGTATCATTCATCCATCCCATGTTCCACTTAAAGTCAAATCCGAGACCTCCATCTTCTACTGCACCAGTCACATGTGGCCATTGACTGGAATCCTCAGCAATCATTAATGTACCCGGATGAAGCATATGAACCGCTTTATTCAGTTCTTTTAGGAAAACCTCAGCATCAAGATTCTCTCTCCCTCCGAAACAGTTTGGTATAAAGTGATCCCTAGCAAAGTCCAAATAAAGCAAACTGGTTACTGCGTCAACACGAAAGCCGTCGACATGATAATACTCTAACCAAAAGATTACATTTGATATAAGAAAGCTCTTTACTTCATATTTGCTATAATCAAAAATCAGAGTGCCCCACTGCGGATGTTCCCTTCTACCTGAGTCCGAAGGCTCATATAAAGGAGCACCATCAAACATGGATAACCCATGTGCATCCTTAGGAAAATGCCCCGGTACCCAGTCCAGAATTACACCAATCTCATTCTGATGGCACAAATCAATCAGATACATGAAATCCTCCGGTGAACCGTATCTACTGGTGACCGCATAGTAGCCTGTCACCTGATAGCCCCACGACCCATCAAACGGATGCTCCATAACAGGCATTAATTCAATATGTGTAAAACCCATCTCCTTCACATAGCTTACCAACTGCACCGCCAAGGTTCGATAATTCATCCATTTCCTATCCTCCGTAAGTCTCCAGGAACCAAGATGAACCTCGTATATCGCCATCGGTTTATCGAAATGAACATTATCCTTTTTATTTTGCTGCCATGCATTATCCGACCACGAATATTTTGTTAAATCATATACAACAGAAGCGGTATCTGGCCTGACTTCACAATAAAATGCATAAGGGTCTGCCTTGTATAAAATCTCTCCTGAACCTGTTCCAATCGCAAATTTATACAAATCATGAGCGGCAACCTCCGGGATAAATAGAGACCATATGCCTCCTGACTCCATCTTTTCCATTCTATGGTTCTGTGTATTCCACTGATTAAACTCACCGACTACACTAATCCATATTGCATGAGGAGCCCATACCCGAAAAAGCGTACCCTGTTTATCACCATCAACCATACTATGAGCCCCGAGCACATGATGAATGTGATAATTAACACCTTTATGAAATAAATCTATTTCATCCTCATATCCTATCCCGGTATTTTTTCTATTTGGCATCTTATTTAACCCTCCCACGTTCATTCAACTACCCTGCTATACTTTGATTTCCGTCTTAAATTTGTAATTAACATTTTATATATATGAGGGTGGTTAGAAAATAATTCATACTTTTTTCTGTTTTATCAGATTATTTCTTATTCGAGTATCGATTAATACGAATACTTTTTAAGCACTTAAGATAAAACAGGAAGTAAACCTTTTCTTACTAAATAATATGCTTGTACCATTCTCGAAAGAATAACGAATTACATAATATGATAAGTGTTCTAAAAGTCCTTATCATTCGATTTACTGTCAATATGCTATGTTTTGCAATTCTTATCGCTTCATTATCGCTAGCATATTGATAATAACCATGATGCTAAGCGCTTTTACAACACTTATCATTATTTATTGCACCAACACTTTTCTAAATAGATAATGTATACTTTCGCTAAACTTGCAGATAATACCGTCAGTCAACACAGAAAGAGGTGACTAGCTATTCAAAGTCAAGCTTTTTTGAAGAAACTTGAAATTTAAAAAAGGGTAACCTTAATAAACCTTTCAAGAATTAGTTATAAAAAGTTGAGATATAGTGTTGCTGGTTGCCACTACACAATCAGCGGAGTTTTGAAGAGTCGAAGTTCATGTTATATTTCTCTAATATAAAGATAACGCGGATAAGTTTCTTGATGACATGTGAGCAGGTAACTCGGTGAGTTTTCCCTTCGCCACGTTTCTTAGCGTAGTATTCAGCAAATACCATGTTGTACTGTATCAAAGGTATGCATAAGTTCATAAGCGTAAATCTTAGATGAGAAGAACCGCGCTTAACCATGTGACCTCCGTGTTCCGAAGTTCCTGATTGATAATACCCAGGTTCTAATCCGGCAAAAGACAACATTTGAGCAGGTGAATTGAATTTCGATAAATCGCCATATTCAGCATAGATAACGGCTGCTGACAAAGCACCAATGCCTGGTATGGTAAGTGATCTGGGCTGAATATCCTGTATTAGAGAAATGATTTGTTCTTCAATCAAGTTAACTTCTTTGGAAGCTTGGTTGTACAGGTTAATGAGGCTTTGGAGTTGCAAAGAGAATATTTCATTATCTTCACCGACAGTATTAGTAGCAAGCTCCTTGAGTTTTAAGAACTTCTGCATAGAAAACTTACCTCTGGAAATCTTTCGAAGATTGTCGTAGGAAGCAGTGTTCATACGAGCCATTCTTTCAGCAGAACCGTATGTTTCAAGAAGATATAAAGAGGTCTTACTGAAACGATTATGGAAGAAAGGCTTAAATTCAGGAAAAGTGTGATCCAAAACATTGGTTATCTTAACGAGATAAAAACTTCTTTGTTTTACAAGAGTATCTCGAAGACGAGTTAATGACTTTAATGAATATGTATGATAAAATCCTATTGGGTAGGGTTTGTAGTCTACTGTCATTAACCAACGAGCTATAGAAGTACAATCTATAGCATCGGTTTTGGTACGTCGTAAGGTCTGAGACTTGTTAAATTTAGCAAGAAGTATAGGGTTAAATTCCATGAAGCTGTAGTGGGCTTTTTCAAGGAATAACTTCAGATTAAGGGCATAATGAGCAGTGGCTTCAAACCCTATTCGCATTTCTTCTTGAGAATTAAGTGATGTTAGTACTGTAAGAAGTTCCTGGAAACCATCCTTACTATTTTTGATGGTAAAAGAGTTAGTAACAAACTCGCCTGATTCGGTAGTGATAAAGCAGTCATGTTTGTACTTGGAAATGTCGATCCCGACAAAGTACATGATAGATACCTCCTAAAATAATATTTGCACTGTTGTTTTCCACAGGAATCTCGGCTGTGTTTTCACGTAAATATAAACGTCGATGCGTTAACTAGCTAATTACCAGTGAAGACGAAAAGCTGTGGTCTGAGTCACCTCTGAACAGTCATGGCTGTAGTATTATAGAAACAAATCCACAGTGCTTTATTATTATAACGGAGTAATAAGATTACCCCAACTCTTTTGGGGAGAAAGGAAATAATCCAAACACCCTCGAAAGAGGATAATTGGATTATACGTGTGTTATGTTTACTCCAAGTCTGATATTATTTGAAAAAAACGCGTTAGATTACGAGCTTGGGAAAAAGATTTATCAAAGATTTGTAAAGGAAAAAGATATTGAAATCATAGAATTACGCGGAAATAAAATCAAAGAAAATCTAATAGGTGATAACCTGTATGAGCGTTATCGTTATGGTAAGAAAACCCTAGTCGTGGGTATAAAAAAGGGAGGTGCTTTCCAATCCTGTAAGCCCTCCGCACATTATCAGCTTCCCCTTATGTCCGGATGTAGCGGCCAATGCCAATATTGTTATCTGAACACGAATCTAGGAGATAAGCCATATATGAGGATCAATGTTAACCTTGAGAATATTCTTGGGCAGGCTCAAGATTACATTAATCAACGTTTGCCTGACATCACAATCTTCGAAGGGTCTGCAACTTCTGACCCGGTACCGGTGGAGCCTTATTCAGGACTTTTGCGCGATACCATAATATATTTTAGTAATAATGAACAGGGGCGTTTTCGCTTTGTTACAAAATTCACAGATGTCGATACCTTATTAGATGCCCCTCATAATAATCACACTGAGATTCGTTTCACCCTGAATACAGAGAAGGTGATCCTTGATTTTGAGAAAGGTACTCCCTCTTCTTCCAAGCGTATCGAAGCGTGCAAAAAGATTCTATCCGCCGGCTACCCACTAGGTTTTATACTTGCACCGATCTTTTTATATGAGGGTTGGGAGGAGGATTACCACCAGTTATTACTGAATATAAAAGCATCACTACCAGAACAATTACACCATCCACTGACCTTCGAAGTAATATCACATCGCTATACCACCAGAGCAAAAAATATCATCACCGAGGTATTCCCGGACAATACATTGCCAATGACGGATGAAGAACGAACCTTCAAATACGGCCAGTTCGGCTATGGTAAATATGTGTATCGGAAAGATCAGTTAGCTGAAATCAAGGAATTTTTCATTCGTGAAATTAATTGCATTTTTGAAAATGCAGAAATCAAATATATTATATAATAAGAGGCTTTTCAAAATAAATAAACAGTAAGAACTGTGTTGTTATACCATCGTTCCTACTGTTTATTATTTTAACAAAGTCGATATCTTTATAGGTCATTTATGTTCATCTTATCAATTTCATTCTGATGATTACTCTGATAGTTGCCTTTATCGTTGTTGTACTGGCTTTTTTGCTTTGCATTATAGCGAATAAAGTAAAGTATCAGAAAAATCAAACCCACTATTATGGCTGCTACTATAATTAAAAATACAATCAACTCCATAACTAGTATCCATAAACTACTCATAGTTACCATGTTTCCCCTCCTTTTGTTTCTTATACTCTGATATTAAAATCTTTGCTGTATCGAAATCTAGCTTATCATTTACCGCCAGCCTCTTAATCAATGATACATATGGGTCATTCGTTGTGTCATCGCTGATTTGAATTTTCTGAATCAGCTTATCAAGTCGTAGTCGCACTGTCGGATAGGTCACGCTATATTGATTAGCAATCTCTTTCAAGGATCCTGATGCCATCAAAAACCTTTTTATGAATGTCACATCTTCTTCTTCCAGATTAGCAATCCAATCCGGAATAATATCTATTGCCATCTCAATACCTCCTTCCTCATATTTCCTATTATCATTCTAAATCTTAATAATGTTAAAGTCAATATTTAATTTTATTAAAAATTATATAAAGAATAACTTTAATTATATTTTTATTATATTTATTATAGTATTCCAAATATGATATAAGTATCATAAACCATACCCTAGTCATAACCTCAATAATCACTATGCACAATCCTATGTAAAACAAGAAATGCAAACCATATATTCTTAAGCAGCTATATGAAGTCGTTGGTTAACCCTACAGGCGAAGGAACAACCCTCTTCGATTCGGATCAGGCTTCTTTTGTGTTATATGAATTAAAGTCTCTTCCAGGGCGGATAGCAGCGCAAAAAACAAAGCAATATAGACAATCGCATCCACCGGGTAAAGCTGATATAAAACCACTACGATATAAATGCACATTCCGGTAGCCTTGTTGGCTAGAGTATGTATCATAAGAAAACATTTATATTTTACATATGCAATTAGAACATTTGCCACTCGTACAGTGATAATCGCTAAAAGCCATACAAGATACTGCCTCAGCTTATCTCCCATCATTAAGTAGATGCACCCGGTTAATGTAATAAAAAGGATGGTATCGGCGATGGAATCTAGCTTTGCACCAAGTGTAGTCTTACAGTCAAACTTCCTCGCAACATATCCGTCAAGCACATCGGTAATTCCACATAACAGGAACAGCGTAATAAAAATCCAATTATGATAAACCATTAACGGTAATCCGAGTGTTAGTATAATTCTTAATATCGTCAAATAATTCGGTACCTTCTTCATTCCCAACCTCCATTCCTGCGCAGGATTTATGTGCATATAAAGTTTGAGCCAAGGATTAATCAGGAACAAACTTTGTGGGGGCGCTACAAGATAAATAATTTGTAGGAATAATGTTATATTGCCATAATGCACTGTTTGGAAGAAAAAATATGAATGCTGTTCTTCCAACCTGTGTGTGAGGCAAATAACATTATTCCTTAATAGAATTATTTGTATTGCAACATACCCCTATCTCTCTTTAAAGTTATATAAATTATATTAATTTTGTGTAATACAAACGTGACATAGATTTAATATGGATTCTCTTTACTATCCCCTTATTTCAACTTATAATAATTAGTATTAATAGTATTATCATAGGAAACATGATAACGAATGATTTATCACATACTATTATAAATCATTCGATTATTTTTATATATTCGTTTTTGAGGAGGATTATCTCTATGAGAGCTCGTACCATCACGTTAATTTGTGCCTTACTTTTGATTATAATTAGTATAATAACTATTATAATGATAACGAAGCATGATGTTAAGAAAGAAATAAATCAATCTATAAATATCACTCCAAAATCAACCATGACCCCGCTACCCTCTGTTACCCAAGGGCCTGTTATTGGTTCAGAGAATGATCCCGGAGTGTATCCTACATACGAGATGGTTGATGATGTTCCAACTTATGGGTATATCAGTGGTAAAGGCGATTATGTGATAAACCCCGCATTCACTATGGCGAACGATTTTCATGACGGGTACGCAGTCGTTTATATGGGCAGTCAGTATCTATTAATTGATACCGCAGGTAATATTATTTATACAAGCAAGAATATGATCTCAGATTTTGCAAATGGATTCTCCGTAATCTCAAAAAAAAGCGACAAAAAAGACCTTTATGGTTATGTTGATGGGAACGGTAATGAAATCATCAAACCACAGTATCTATATGCCGGCAACTTTAACAAGGATCATATTGCATACGCCTACAAAGGGGATGGGGTATATCTAAAAATCGATCAAACCGGTAAAATCTTTGAAACTTATGAATTAAATACAAAATATAACCCCATCGATATCGAAGATGGATATATCATCTATTTTAATAATAAGGCTAGCAGTTATGGTGTAATTGATTTGAAAGGAAATGTTGTATTCAAAGCAGTCTACAGTGAGATCATCTACATGGGCGACAATATATTTGCATTAAAAAGACAGCATAATGGTGTGACGACAAGTGCGATGCCTGCTGCACTGTTTAAATCAAGCGGAGTTCAGCTGACCAATTATATTTTATATGATATCAGTAGCTTTCATAATGGTTACGCTTCTGTTACCGACAGTAAATATACCTATTTCATTGATACAAACGGGAAGCCCGCTTCCCATTTACCGAAGTATGAGGGACGAGGTACTTTAACCTTATACGGCAACGTGATTAAAGCTTCTATTGATCGTGATCTCACCTATTATAAGACGGATGGTACTGTAATTTGGCAAAATATAACCACTCAAAAGTTGACAGATAACATTACTGTTAAGCAAGTTAAGTATAAGCCCAACAAATATGTAGCGGTATATTATCCCGTACTTTCAGGACTTTCTAATTCTTATGTACAGAACAAAATTAATGCTACACTGAAAAGTCGTTTTGTTGATAACAGAGCCGGATTAAGGGAAAAGGATAAACTATCTGCTACAGACACGTTCAACGCTAAGCTGATGAAAAATCTACTGATCATTGAAAAGGACGGATATGATTTTAACTTTGGAGCCGCACATGGCATGCCAATCATGGATTTCTATTATATTGATACGAACGACGGCAGTTTTTATCAGTTCAAGGACTTATTCACGAGTGGTAGCGACTATGCCACTGTAATTAATAATTCAATAAAAAATCAGATTATTGATGATAGTTCATCCGATGATTCAAAGTACTTCCAAGACAGCTTCAAGGGTATCTCCGAAAAGCCGAATTTTATGCTATCCTCTCACAGCGTTACTATTTATTTTTATCCATATGAAATCGCTCCTTATGCGTCCGGATTTCCTAAATTCGCGATCCCTTTTGAAGACCTCAATGATTATATCAATATTGACGGCCCCTTCTGGAAATCCTTCCATTAACACCCGAAGGTTGTAATACTGCTCCCCTCCGGTACTTTGGTTGATATCTCTTGATAGGACTTACTATCTGTAATTATGCGCTTTGGAACATCTGTTAGACTTAAGAGCGCACCTTCAAATTTATCTTCTGTTGTGGTAATCACGATACATTTTTGAATTAAAAGTTCTGTTAATGTATGAATATAACTCGTCACAAGGCTTTCTGATAAAACAGAGAGCTCTTGTGATAAAACAATAAGAACCGTATCCTCCTCTTGAACACTTTCATCTACCGCTTTTTCAGTAATAATAACTTGAGGTAGATTATGAATAATCTCTTCCTTAATTCGCTCAATTCCCATTCTTGAGATAGCGCTGATTTTAAGAGGTTCTATCTTAATTGAATCATGTATCTTATTACGGATTTTATCCGTATTCGTAATCTGATCAATCTTATTAATTACCATGATAACAGGAGCCTTGCGTGCTCTGAATTCTTTCGCCCACTCAAGCTCAAGGGTAACATCCTCATCGCTACATACGATCAATGCAATATCCGTCTTTTGCATGGCTAATTTTGTTTTTTCAATTCTATTCTGTGCCATAGATCCATCATCATCAAAGCCAACGGTATCAATTAATACACAGGCTCCGATTCCTTCAATTTCAATCATTTTATATACAGAATCCATCGTTGCTCCTTCCACATCAGAAAGATGTGATAAGTTATCTCCGATCAGAGCATTGATTAAGGTCGATTTTCCACTATTTCTTTTTCCATAGATTCCGATATGAAGTTGGGTTGCCTCCGGTGAACTTAATTTATTCATAGTGTTTTCCTCCTATCGTTCTTCTTTAGGTGAGTATCAAAGTAACGGTTTTTATAAAAATGTTTATAATATGCACATTCATTTATATACCCTAAGAATTATAAAACATATATTCTTAAGCAACTGTATGAATATTGAAAAGAAGTGAATCCTTTTGCGACTAGCAACAAAAGCATTCACTTCTAACTATTTTGCTTTATGAATTCTATTGTATCATATGCATTCCTGTTTATGCATCTGAAAATTCAATATTCTGGGAATATACTAGAATCTGAAATCTCTCTTACCATTCTTGATTTCTGTGAGGTTATTTTTCGCGATATTATAAACCTTTTCATTCGGAATCTTAACCATCTCCTTCTCAATCAAGGCCTCTCCCTTCGCCTGTGTATCCGGGGATGCATAATCCATCAGGTACTCCTTCAAGGTCATAAGCGCATTCGGCTGACAGCAGTTCGCAATCTGACCGGATTTCACCAGTGACATAAAACGGTCACCCGTTCTTCCTTCACGGTAACAGGCGGTACAGAAGCTTGGAATATGACCTAAACCAAGAAGCCAATTTACGATTTCATCCAGCGTTCTGGTATCATCTACTTCAAATTGAGCGGAGCTTTCTTCATCCTCTTCCTCACAGGCATACCCACCAACACTGGTCTTTGAACCGCCGCTGAGCTGGGATACACCGAGCTTTAATACTCTCTCCCTGCTCTTTTGAGATTCTCTGGTTGATACGATAAGTCCTGTATAAGGAACTGCAATACGAAGGATTGCAACGATTTTCTCAAAGATATCCTCGGAGATAGAGTTCTGGAACGAATCTGGATCAATATCATCCGCAGGTCTGATACGTGGCACACTGATGGTATGAGGTCCACAACCCTGTGCTGCCTCCAGATGTTCTGCATGCATCAGGATTCCCGCGAAATCATAACGATACATATTTAGACCGAACAGAACGCCTAAGCCTACATCATCAATTCCAGCTTCCATCGCTCTGTCCATTGCTTCTGTATGATAAGCATAATTATGTTTTGGACCGGTTGGATGTAGCTCCTCGTAAGATTCCTTATGGTAGGTCTCCTGGAACAGAATATAAGTACCGATTCCTGCATCCTTTAACTTACGGTAATCCTCCACAGTAGTTGCTGCTATGTTCACATTGACACGACGGATTTCTCCGTTCTTGTGTTTGATGGAGTAAATTGTCTTAATACTTTCAAGAATGTATTCAAGTGGATTATTTACCGGATCTTCACCAGCCTCCAAAGCCAATCTCTTATGACCCATATCCTGAAGTGCAATAACTTCTCTCTTAATATCCTCCTGCGTTAGCTTTTTACGAGGAATATGTTTATTCTTATAATGATATGGACAGTATACACAACCATTCACACAGTAATTAGACAGATATAACGGTGCAAACATTACAATACGATTGCCATAAAATCTCTCCTTGATTTTAATTGCAAGTTCATATATCTTTTGAACCTCATCCTCAAGTTCACATTCTAAAAGCACGGAGGCTTCACGATGGGAGATGCCCTTCATCTCTTCTGCCTTCTTTAGTATGCTATCGATTAATTCTCTATTGTTTTTATTCGCTTTTGCATATTCTAGGGTTTCTAATATTTCTTCGTGATTAATAAATTCCTGTGCTTTTTTTGATTTTATATCATACATGATCTTCTCTCCTTATTCCACTGATATTAGGGTAATATGTACTCCGGTAATTGTAATCCATTCCTCTACCAATCTACTGTCCCAGTAATCTATCAGATGGTTCCCTTTCATTAATTTATTTACGGAATCGCACAGAAATCGCCGCGATCCACGGTCAATTCATATCCGATCTTATTTACTCTTCTCTCCAAGCAAAAACGACATTCTGCTGCCTCATCACCGGTACAGATCTTATTATCATATAATTCATACTTTTTACGAACTGAAGTAGGCGATAAATTTGGCATTACAACATTTGCTCCATGTTGCATACCGAATTCTCTACCATTTGGATTGATGGTTCCCAGTGCGGTAGTGGAAGGAATCAGCGCGTTAGGCATCATTAATCGTATGATGCTAATCAGCTTTAATGTCTGCTCCAATGTTCCCTGTGTATACTCTGCAAATGGAGTCTCATGATGCGGTATAAAAGGACCTATACCGATCATCTCAGGAGAAAGCTCCTTAATAAATAGCAAATCCTCAACAATATTCTCTAATGTTTGGAACGGTGATCCTACCATAAAGCCCGCTCCCACCTGGAAGCCGATCTCTTTGAGATTCTTAAGACATTGCTTACGATTCTCTAACTTTAAATTCTCCGGGTGAAGCTTACTATAATGCTCCTCATTCGCACTTTCATGTCTTAACAAATAACGGTCAGCACCTGCCTCGAAGAACTTCTTATAGCTTTCATAACTTCTTTCTCCAATGGATAAGGTAATCGCACAATCTGAGAAATCCTTCTTAATCATCTTAATAATATCAACAACATCCTCATCGGAATAAGTTCCGTCTTCCCCACCCTGTAATACAAAGGTTCGAAAACCAAGACGATGTCCTTCCTGACAGCATTCTAAAATCTGCTCATTGGTAAGTCGATAACGTTCTATATCACGATTGCTTCTACGGATACCGCAATAATAACAATCATTCTTACAGTAATTTGTAAACTCGATTAACCCACGGGTATATATCTTATTACCAAAACACTTTTGTGCGGTCGCCTGTGCACGTTCTCTCAAAAATTCTGTATCCTCCGGTGATATCTCCGAGAGAAGCTGAACAAACTCTTCTTTTGATAAAATTCTTTGTTCTTCTAATTTCTTAATTAATTCCTTCATATTCGTCATACGATCCACTCGCTTTCTATAAATTTCCCATAAAAAAATCCTTATACCGGTAAGGTACAAGGATAGTATTCGCCCATCATCTCCTGTATAGAATAACAAAGCTTCAGCACACTACATACTTAACACCTTGAACTTAAAAATCAGGATATAAGGTATTCTCTATTCTCGCCTTACCACTCGGGCTAACCCTCGTTATCAGTACGAACTATTTGTCATATTATTAACAATTATAACCTAAATTTCTAATTTTGTAAATGTAATTTATTGATTCACCTCAGGATATATTAGTAGCGATTTACTGTTATATCACCGGATGTGGTAGCAATCTCAAACGTGAAGGATGGATTCACACCAACCTCTTGTACCACCTGTCTTCCCTGTTCGTTATGTGTCTCCTGTTGGTTGAAGTAGGTGTTAATTACGCCGTTTTCACTGGTTGCATTAAAGAAAAAACTATCTTTATCATTCAAATGAACCATAATATCACCACTTCCAGATGTGAGTGATACCGGGTCAGTTATCTCTTGCAGTGTATAATCTATTCTTCCGGTAGCGGAATGGATAATTCCTCCACCCTTCTTCGAGGTGATTAACACCCCACCGCTTGCAGTACTTGCCTTCACAAATCCCGAATTATTTAGTAATGTGATACCACCGGATACAGATTCTACCTCACTATCACCGCTGCCCGAAGAGATTTTAATATATCCGCTTTCCGATCGAACGTTTCGATTTCCCTCTGCTTTCATAACCGTCACCAGGCCGTTCCTTGTTGTTACCTCGATATCCTCAGCAGTCACTTCCTCCAGATGAATATCTCCGCTCTCACTATTGGCCTTAAATTGTGCCAGATTTAGATTAATGTCAGAATACAGATTGCCGCTTGTAACACCAACCATTATCCTTCCCTTATAGGAAGCAGGTATACCAAACTCACTTCTTCTGTAATATTTCTTCGTGTTACGCGTTCCTGAATCAACACCGGTAATTATTAACCGGTTGCCCTCGGTTATTGCCTCCGCATAATCATTGTTAAATACCTTACGGGACTTATATTCACTAATAATCAGCTCCTGTGATTCACTCTCCACGAAGAAGACATCCTCACTAAAACGCTGTATCTCTATGGATTCTATCCCAACCAAACTTACTGTCTGAGTATAATCCAACTCACCCTTATATAGTCGCGCCATTTTACGACGTCTCGAACTTGCGCTATATGTTAATGCAAAAAAGACACCTGTTGAAAATATCGATAAAAATATTAATAACAAAAAGATTAAAATCTTCATTATTTTTGACTTCCTTTCGTATTACTGTCAAAATTATAACTGATATGTAGTAGAAAAGGAAGTGCTAATTGTGAAAGGACTATTCGTATCATGTCACAGGAAGTACCTTTGTAATATCAAACTTAGTATTTACAATCAACCAAATATTATAAAAATACATGATATTCCATACACAGATACCTCCCAGGTTATATTCATTCACCAGTTCTAATAACGCAATGATTTGCCTGGCATCCTTAAACCATACGATATGTTTAACACCAAAATCCGTGTATACAAAATATGGAATCTGTGTAGTTTCATCATAGTATATGGTGCTTCCTTCATAATTTGACAGAGCAATTGCTCTCGGTAATGTAAGCGATGTTACAATGGATTCACCCTCTACATAAGGAAGCTCCCAATCATATGCTATTCTGGTAATCCCTAAATATATTTTCTCCGGCGCTATCTGTGAGACGGCATACCTAACATAATCTCGTAGATATAGATAGGTTGTTTGATAAAATTGTGGTATATAGCTGGTTGCCCATTGATAGGATAGTAATATCACTTGATCGACACTTTGACCGATTCTAGCGAAGTAATTGTGATCAATAGGATACCCTTGCGCATATCCGAAGGTATCAGGGACGAGTACTGCCCCGGATAGAAGTCCTTCCTCATGCAAACGTGCAGAAGCTGTTACAATAAAGTCCGTATATCGCTCACGGTCTTGTTCCTGCACATTCTCAAACCCAAACACCGCTCCTTGATAACCCTTTTGTTTTAGCTTCTCAATGATATTTTCGATTAATGTGCTCTGTAAAGCCACATCGCTAAATATTATATGGTTAAGGTTAGGATTACCCTGACCTGACTCAGACAAAGTGGATATCAGTAAAAGTGGAACAACTCCATACTGATTCGCCAATTGAATAATATCAGTGTCATTAATATCATTTACCACTCCTGAGTATTGAACCTGTGATCCCATAATTGTAATATAAGTTAAAAAAGGCAAGCTTTTTCTAAGTGTCTCTTCATCTATAAAAGTAAATGTCATTCCGTTCACTCCGATTTGCCTCTCTTTCGTATCGTAACGAATAACAAGCTCCTCACCTACTCCTAGAACATTTTGATTACTAAGTTCCGGGTTATTCCTTAATAAGTCCATGACGGTAACATCATTCTCCTGAGCAATCCCGTATAATGTGTCTCCTTCCTTCACGGTATAGGTCTGTGACGGATTTGCAACAATAATAATCTGACCAACGCTTAACGTATTGTTAGGATCCAATTGGTTCTCCATAATTAATCTTTCTTCACTAATATTAAATTGCTGAGCAATTGAGCTGATCGTATCTTGGGGCTTCACTTCATAAAGAACTAACATAGATTTACCTCACGGGTATAATTACTATATTTTATGTTCCCTATCTTTAATTATTAACCCATTTGAGTGGTAAAAACGCTATGTTGAATGTTGTGTCAACGAATCGGGCACGCACCGCTCTCACATTCCTTATCAATGATCTCCCAATCCTCCGCATCATCGAGCTTTGCAAGGAGTTCATAATCGAGTGGCTTCATCTCAAGAATTCTACTTTCATATTCCTCCTTCTCGATTGCCTCATAAGGGAGCAATGGATAGGTTTCTTCGAATAAAGGGAGTAAGGTAATTCCCACCATAACATCAAAATTATCATATACCCAAAGAATCACATCATCCCACTCATTCTCTCTTACATGAACTGTAATAGAAGTATTGTGATCTGTCCAATGATCCATTGTTATTTTATATAATTCCAATTGTTCAATTGCACCAACATCATATTTTGTCTTGCCCTCAGGGGCTTTAACAGGAAATTCAATTACCTTTACTGTGCAGTTCTCATCGGATTGACCAACTTCATTATAAATTGGATAACAACCTAAACGCTCAATCATTTGATATAAAGGATCAGTTACTGAGATTCTAACCCTTCTCACATAGTAGTTGGAGTGGGAATAATGAACACCGGAACTAACACAAGGAAGTGTGGATAAGCTTCCTTCCGGTTTAATTGTTGTCATGAGCTTCGGTGTGTTTATCCCAAGCTCTTTGCAATAACGTTCTCCTTCTTTATGGACAGTATCTCTTAATTCATCAAGCAGCTGCCCAAGCTCGTTATAACTCATCCCAACTTTATTCACCATATCCATCATGCCGGTCAGCGAGATTCCGATGATACGATCCTCTTGCATAATTTTGTTCCATTCCGGAAGCTCAACCTCAACAAGAGTCATCCTAATCGCTGTTCTGGTGGAAAGCCCTAGTACCCTTTTCAGTTCCTCTACATCCAGATAATTCTCTTTCACAAATGCGGTGAGATTATTCGTGGTCAGGTTACAGCATTGCTTCGATTGCAACAGGATTTCGCCACATGGATTACATCCCCGGAAGGTATCCTTCCTTCTTCCTGCCTCTGTAGCATTGATAAATCCAGGTTCTCCGTTGATTCGTATAGATTCAATAATATCCTTAATCTTGTCGATAGAGGGGCGTTTTGTATATAGTACAGAATTATTGCTCATCTTACGGTGCGAGATAGAGGTATCCTCAATCCAGTTTCCATCCACCACCTTATAGATATCTCTTTTCGCATTGATCACTTCATCATCATCTTCATCACATATAACCATCATCGCACTTCGTCTGACCCCGCCGGATACAACATTTTCACTGATAATAGTAGCGATATCAAGGATATCGATTGTTTTTAATCTTCCTTCTTCACGCACACTTATTACATGATGTATCTTTTCAAACATTCTTTGAATGGATTTGTGACCTGAGGCTCTTCCACCGAAGCGTTTTAGACGTTCCCCCTCCGGCCTTACATAGCTATAATCTATCGTAACAGTATTAATATCCTGATAATCCTCAGCTACAATCAGTTTAAAATAAAGTTCAAGTGCTTCACACCAGCCCTCTTTGCTATCACCGATCCTTAGGGTTGTCTTCGTTGTATCAGCCTTATCCCTTATTAAAGTGGTATGCTCCATATCCTCCTTTAATGTAACCAGCCGAAGCAACCCATCATACCTGCTCTTCAGTTCAAAAGATCTGGTCTTAGGAAATTGCATTATTCTATTTTTATCAATTCGGATTCCTACCCCGCTTCCTACCATTAACAGATAAAAAACATCCACCAAATCATGAAAGCTCATAATATCTGTAAAGGAACAGTTGTAGTTTGAAAGAGGATACTCTTCTACGATCTCAGTTCCTCCCATATACAGCGTTCTGCCGGAAGTGAAACTCCTTAGATGAAACAAATTATCAAATAAAAGTTTTGCCTCCTTTTCCTCCTTAGTCATATCAATGGTAATATTATGTTTTTCTTTATAACGAATTCCCAAATCAACATTGTACATTGTTGTTCGCAGTACTGTTTCATACCAATTTTCTCTTCTCTTCTTGTCCTCTAGGTATCTTGCATATGTACGTAGGTAAACAAACTCACCGAGCGGGCTTAGTGGGCTAACCATATTCTTATATTGATTTAAAAATTCATCGTTTAATTTTAATTTCATGTTTATCCTCCAATACAATCTTACTTGTACTTATTCTTATTTTTATCATTTACTTAGCAATTTAATCCTTAAGACTATGTAAAAACCACTTTATGGATATATCCTGTATTGCGAATATTTCTTGTTAATTACTATATATTGTGTTTATATTATAGCCAAGCACAATATATATGTCAATCATTAAAATAGTAATGACTACTAATTTAGAATAAAAAAGGTACTATTACAAATCATTATTGATTTGCAACAGTACCTTTAAGCCTGGTTTCTTATATACTGAATCTACAAGATCGATTATTGCTACCATTCACCGATTCCCTCTGATATATGGTTCCTATGGTTGTTATTATTCCTCGATTACATTACTCATATTCACCTTGAAGACTTCACCCTTCTTCTTCAGAATATGACCAGATTCATACAACTTACCATCCACAGTGATATAAACCTTGTTAACATTATAATAATTACCAACGGTATTCGTAATACTCTGTAATATCCTCTCCTCAAAACCGCTTCCGACATTCATGTCCTTAATGATATCCTGTGAAAAATCAATATAGGCGATCCCATTCTTACCCCTATACATACTATTAATCTTCGTATTGGTACTTACAATCGGAAGATAGGTTTCCTTCAATGCTTTCTGACGGAGTGCCTTCTCTAGCACCAGTCTGGTAGCGTCATTTGTTTTAAAAGACAAAGACAACTGTTCTACATGAATTTTCTCCTTGGTATCAGGATAATATACGCGTATCGTCTGAACAAATGGTTTATCTGTCTTGACCTTACTAAGAGAGGAGGAAACCTCCAACTCCCCTGATGAGTAAATATTCTTTACCAATCCTACCTTGGGTGCATAATAGTACTTTGCCTCTCCATTCTTATCCAATGAGGTGACTTCTATGGTAATATACTGTCCTGAAGGAGTATCTACTTTTACATCTGTTCCTGAGATATAACGCTTTGTACCATCCCCAAGAGTCCAACTCGTGCCCTTTTTTAATGGTTCCATTAAAAGTATTTCCTGTTTCTTCTCCGGTAGTGGCTTATCCATGAGATTATCTCGATAATAACATTCATGTGTCCTGTTAATAACGGTGATCTTACCATCCTTCACTTGTATGACTTCTACCGTTTCTGTACCACCATTGTTCATTCTTGTTTGCATAATGTTATTCGTTGTATCAATATAATCTACTGTTCTGTTATAGGCTGCAAATTCATTGCCATTTCCTTGATATTCATACTCTGTATCAGCCTGCATCGGATAATATTGCAGTAACTTTGCATTATCATCCTTCTGAGGTTCACTATCAGAAGTATTATCCTTAACATCCTCCGGTGGCAATGTTGTTACCGCTTGCTGAGTAGGAGTAGTTAATGGGGTGGGTTGTGGTGTACTTTCTTTTCCTTTTCCACATCCATCTAATAAAACCAGCACCATAGCCAGCATAATGAATCGACTTATCTTCTTCATATTTACCTCCATTTCATGATTAATCAGCTTATAAAACAGTATTTTAAAATATGTTTTTATATATAGTATGAAAGCCTTTTATAAATGGCTAACTGTCCTTCTATATCTTCAAGCTTTACCATGCGATTACGACTTTATTCGGTGAAGGAAATATTTATAGTCCATTATACTTTCATCAATCCTGAGATACTATCACTGATTTTCTTTGCAATATAAGCATTATTCATCGTATATAGATGAATTCCATCCACCCCTTGTGAAATCAAATCCACTATCTGATCAATCGCATATGCAATTCCGGCATCTCGTAATGCTTCCGGTGAATGCTCAAATCTCTGAAGCATCTTTGTAAACTTAGGTGGTAGGCTTGCCCCGCATAAGGTAACCATTCGCTCAATTTGTGCTTTATTCACTACCGGCATGATTCCTGCTTCAATCGGTACGCCAATTCCTGCAATTCTTGCTTTCTCAAGGAAGGAATAAAAATATTGGTTATCAAAAAACAACTGAGAAATCAGATGCTCCGCACCTGCATCCACCTTTTTCTTTAAATTCAAAATATCATCGATTAAGTTTTCTGACGAAACATGCCCCTCCGGATAACAGGCTCCTGATACATGAAACCCTCCCCTTTCGCGTATAAATGCCACGAGGTCAGAGGCATATAAAAACTCATGCTTAGGTGGAACTTCAGGGTTTATATCCCCTCGTAAAGCCAATATATTCTCAATTCCGTTCTGTTCTAATCGGTCAAGAATCTGCAATATCTCATTCTTGGTATAATTCACACAGGTTAAATGCGCTAATGGTTCAATCTGATATTTTTGCTTGATTGATGCTGCAATATCGCAGGTCGTGGTATCACCGGCGTTGCCTCCTGCACCATAAGTTACGCTGATAAAATCAGGCTTTAAATCCTTTAGTTGATCCAGCGTAGCATAAATTGTCTCGATCGGACTTGTCTTTTTCGGCGGGAACACCTCAAAGGACAAAACAGTTTTCTTTTCTTGAAATTGGGACGCTATCTGCATATTTCCTCCATATTAAAAAAGGTACCACAAGTCCATCGAAACTAGGAAGGATAATACTCCATTCTTCTATCGCTTGTTCGGACTTATGACACCCACATGATTAAGTGACATAATAAGTCTTTATAAAATTATACCTATTTTTCTAAAAACTGTCTATACACATTACTGGCTTGGATGTAAAAACCCTATTTGTAGTTGGTAAGCCATACACTTATCCATCAATTTTTTTGACTCCACATTATTCACTTTTCTGACTGTGAAGTTCGACTACATTAGTTTCTTTAATAATCTCAGTTTGTCCCTATACGGTGCATATCGGATATTGATATCGATTAGATTTGACTTCTTTAAGATACTCTTCTTGTGAGTAAAGGTGTCAAAGCTCCACTTGCCGTGATATCCACCCATTCCGCTTTCTCCAACTCCTCCGAATGGCATATATGAGGTTGCCAGATGCACCAGCGTATCATTCACACATCCTCCACCGAACGGAATTCGTTCTATTACTCTATTCTCCACTTCTTTATCCTCGGTGAACAGATAGAGTGCCAATGGTTTGGGATGATTGTTTACTGTTTCAATTACTTCATCTATCGACTCAAATTCCAGCACGGGCAGAATCGGTCCAAAGATTTCTTCTTGCATGACGGGGTCATTCCACGTAATCTGATCGAGAATCGTTGGGGAAATCTGATTGGTGTCATCATTATACTCCCCTCCGGTGATTAATTTCCCATTGTCTAATAATGCCTTCAGACGTTCATAATGTTTCCGGTTAATAATCTTTGGATAATCCGGATTATTGTATGGGGTATCTCCAAGAAATCCTTTAATATACTTTTTCATGTTCTCCAGCAGTTCTACCTTTACTGACTTGTGAACCAGGAGATAGTCAGGACAGACGCAGGTCTGACCACTATTCAATGTCTTGCCCCATATAATCCTTTTGGCAGCAAGCTCAAGATTTGCATGCTTGTCTACGATACATGGGCTTTTCCCTCCCAGCTCCAGCGTCACCGGAGTAAGATTTTTAGATGCCTTCTCCATAACAAGCTTACCCACACTCACACTTCCGGTAAAGAAGATATAGTCAAAGCGTTGCTCCAAAAGCTCCTGATTTGCTTCTCTGCCACCTTCAATCACTGCAATATACTTTTCATCAAAACACTCTCTTAAAATCTTCCCCATTATCGCTGAGGTATGAGGGGAATAGGCAGATGGCTTAACCACCACACAATTTCCACCTGCGATTGCACCAATCAACGGCGCAATCGTCAGCTGGAAAGGATAATTCCAGGGTGACATAATCAGAACATTCCCATAGGGTTCCGACACGATATAAGAGCTTGCGATAAAATGTACGATTGGTGTTTTTACACGCTTCTTCTTGTTCCATCGATGCAGATTATGGATTGCATCTTTTAGCTCTGTATAGATAATTCCCACCTCAGCGGCATAGCTCTCGAAATGTGCTTTATTTAAATCCTTCTTCAAAGCCTCCAATACTTCATTTTCGTATTTTTTTATCGTTGAGTGCAGCTTTTTCAGTGCCTCCATACGATAAGAAAGTGTTAACGTTTCCCCTTTGGTAAAATAGTTTTGCTGCTTTAATACTACCTCTTTTATATCTGACATACGGCTCACGACCTTTCGGCATTCAATGCTTTAAAATTCAAACGATTATTACGATACAATGATTTAAAAATCTTAAAGTTTCGATTATATATCTCTACATTCTTTTGTTCCGGTTTATAATTACGGTTCACAGCCACCAGCTGCTTCGCCTCCGATAATTTATCGATGATACCTAACCCCACGGATGCAACCAACGCTGCTCCGACAGCTCCAACATTTTGCGGATTTTCCACTGTCTCAATCTCTCTGCCAAGCATATCAGCAAGCATCTGACAGGTAAGCGGTGCTAAAGCTCCTCCTCCAACAAATCGAATTACTTTGGAGGTTTTAATCTTTTTGTCCTGTGCCTCCAACTGCCACCGCAGATGATAGCAGATCCCCTCTAGCACGGCATGTATCATCTCCGTTTTACCAGTTTCTAAACTGATATTAAAGAACATTCCACGTGCATTCGAATCCTCAAACGGACATCGATTCCCATGAAGCCAGGGAGTAAAGATCACTCCGTTACTACCTGCCGGAACATTTTTAATTGCATGCATCATATAATCATATAGGCTTTTGTGAATTGCTTCGGGACTGTCTGAAACACGCTTCTTCTCAAGATAGATATCGATTTCATCCAGTGCCAGATGATCTCTAACCCACTCCAGACATTTCCCCGCAGTCTCTAATTCTGCAAAATAATTATATGTATCTTTATCTGCTCCAACAATAGCTGCAATCATCGAATTAATATCCACCATCTGTTTTTTCACCACCGTAGATACCCAACCCGAGGTTCCTGAATAGATATGTGTATCGCCGGGCTCCACTGCACCCGCTCCGACACCAATTAATGTCGCATCTCCGCCACCGCCAAATACCGGTGTTCCCTCCGCAAGGAAAAGCATAGCGGCTGCTTTCTTTGACACCGTGCCCACTATCTCAGTGCAGGGTACTATTCTTGCAAGATGCTTCATATTTACACCAAGCATGTCACAGATATCTTTGCTAAAACCCTCTTTTCCTTTGCGTATATCATATAATAATGCCGCAAAAGCGCTATCAGGTGTCATAACAAACTCCCCGGTACACTGACATATTAAGAATTCCTTTACATCCAGCCATTTATACACTTTTTGAAATACTTCCGGTTCATTTTGTTCCACCCATTTGTATTTCCATACCGGATCCTTCACACTTGCTGCAACAGCTCCAGTAATCGAAAGGGATTTTAGTAATTTGAATGCATTCATACCTGATATCTGGGGCCCGTGTTCTAAGCCCTTTCTTAATTCCTCATGTGCACGCTGATCCATATAATTCATCGCACGGCGCACCGGCCTACCTTCTGAATCCACAAGCACAAGCCCTTGCATCTGGGAGCAGAAGGATATACCCGATATACTTTTATTTGATAATCCACTGACTTCTAATACTTCCTTCGTCGTATTGCACATCGCACTCCACCACTGGCTAGGATCCTGCTCTACTCCACCATTATCTAGGACATAAAGTTCATATCCCTCCATCGTAGAAGCCACCAATCTAATGTGGTCAGTGATTTCAAAAATACACGTCTTGACACCGGTCGTACCGACATCATAGGCAATAATATGAACCGACATATCGTTTCCCTCCGTTCCTAAATTGCATTGTGATGCTTTACGCTTAGATTATATATTCTTGTACACATTGATGATTTATGATTAATTCTATTATGTTCTTCAATAATTCACTTAAACTTAATATACTTGCCCTTTGTGTTAGTTTGTGCCGAGGATTTCACAGGCACGAACTTGGAGATGTGAATTATGTTTTTCAATAATGCACATTAAGCTTAACTTGTCTGCCCTTTGTGTTAGTTTGTGCCGAGGATTTCACAGGTACGAACTTGGAGATGTGAATTATGTTTTTCAATAATGCACATTAAGAAAAAAATGCTCCTCGTATAAACTTCATCAGCTGCTCTAATACAAGATCATCATTGTCAAATACCTCTTCCCCGATGAACAGCTTCATACGCTCCTTATAGTATTCACATGCATAGGAGAATTGAAGAGATATGAACAAATTATCCAGGAAGAATGCAAAATATCTCGCATCAATATCCTTACGAACCACTCCTGCCTCCTGTGCTTCTTTAATATATGTTGCGTATAGCTCTGATGCGGTGTTCTCCATATCGGATACGATTTTCCATACCAGATTGGAACGGCTCTCTGTAGCCATCTCATTATAGAGCTTTGTTAGATAAACCTCTTCTCGGGAATATGCTTGAATTGCTTTGATAATCTTCTCTACTCGAAGATCGAAAGTTTCCTCTCCCTGTATCACATCATATAAGATTGTTCTTAGCTTCATCACACAATAATGGATAACGGATAAGAATAAATCCTCTTTATTATCAAAATATTTATACATGGATCCGACACTAACACCGGCATTTAACGCAATCGTATTAATATTAGCACTGTCAAAGCCACTTTCCGCAAATTCAGCAATTGCAGAATTCAATATCTTTTTCTGTTTTTCTTCTGGTAATTTCTTAAATATATCTTTAAAGTAATCTATATTCATATATCAACCCAGCCTTTCTCTTTTTAATATGAATTATGCATTTCAATAATTCACACTAGCATAACATGTCTACTCTTTGTGTTAGTTTGCGCCGAGGATTTCGCAGGCACAAACTTCTAACTGTGAATTATGCATTTCAATAATTCACAGTTATTTGTGAGTGAGTATTCACTCATATTTTACCATATTTAGTTATTTTTTCAATGTGAAATTTTTAAACAAATCATGTTAATTATTTTCCATAATTATCTATGGATTTTATTGACTTTTTTAATCATAGTGCTATACTATTGGGTGAGTGAGTGTTCATTCACTATTTTAATTATAGAAGTGCATGGTTGACTTCAATTTGCTAACCTATGCAGAACAGGAGGGTTTATGGATAACCGTTATTCAATTTCTGAATATCCGGACACCGCTGCTATTACAAAGCAGCTTGACGAACTAATTCAAAAACCGATTTATACAATCAAACCGGACGCTTTAAAAAACTACATAACTGAGTATTATGATAAGAAATGTGCAAAATCTAAGGCAATGATCGAAGAGGCTAAGCAATTGATCCCCGGTGGTGTACAGCATAACCTTGCCTTTAACCATCCCTTCCCTCTTGTATTTACAAAAGCGGAGGGCGCTTACTTATACGATATTGACGGTAATCGTTACTATGACTTCCTTCAGGCAGGAGGCCCTACCGTTATCGGAAGCAATCCGATTGAGGTTCGTAAAGAAGTAATCGATCTGTTAAATGACTGTGGTCCTTCTACCGGTTTGTTCCATGAATTTGAATATAAGCTTGCTAAGAAGATAGCAGATAATTTTAAATCCGTTGAGATGTTCCGTATGTTGGGCTCCGGTACCGAAGCCTGTATGGCAGCAATTCGTGTTGCACGTCTCGCGACGAAGAAGAAGAACGTACTTAAAATGGGTGGTGCTTACCATGGCTGGAGTGATCAGCTCGCATTTGGTATCCGTATCCCCGGTTCCAAATGGACCCAGGCTCACGGTGTTCCTCATTTTAATTTTAAGAAAACAGGGGAATTCTTCCCGAATGACCTAAAAGATCTGGAAAGAAAACTCAGACGTAACCAATTACATGGTGGAACCGCAGCCGTTATGTTAGAACCACTGGGACCTGAGAGCGGAACCAGACCTGTAGACAAGAATTTCTGTAAGGGAGTTGAGGCACTCTGTCGTAAATATGGCGCCCTGTTGATCTTTGATGAAGTAGTAACCGCCTTCCGTGTTGGCATGGCAGGGGCACAAGGTTACTTTGGTATAGAGCCGGATCTTACCGTATTCGGTAAAGTCGTAGCAGGTGGATATCCGGGTGCAGGCGGTCTTGGCGGCAAGAAGGAATATATGAAATATCTTGCAGCCGGCATTCAAACCGGTGACAAATATAAAAGAGCTTTAATCGGTGGTACAATGGCAGCAAATCCACTCAGCTGTGTAGCCGGTTATTATACTCTCTGCGAGATAGAGCGTATCGATGCCGCGAGAAAATCCGGCGAGATGGGCGATCGTCTCACAAAAGGATTACAGGAATTAATCAAAAAATATAACTTGCCATTTGTTGCATTTAATCAAGGATCCATCTGCCATCTTGAGACAGTCGGAACTATGCATTATTCAATCAACTGGAGTAAACCATGGCAAATTCCTGCTGTATTAAAAGCAACCTCAATTCGTAAAAAAGAAATGGAACATATGGGTGCCGCATATATGGCGGAAGGAATCGTTACCTTGGCAGGTAGCCGTCTCTACACCAGCGCAGCCTATACTGAAGAAATGATTGATGATGTATTAGCACGTTTTGATCGAGTATTCGCCAATGTTGGAGTACAACAGGAGCAGAATACATAAGCAAATAATTAATAAATATTCTGATATGATTTATGTAATATCTCTCTCGCAGCTTTGGATTAGTTATTCAAAGCTGCAGATTTATGATGAAAGGCATGGTGGTTAATATGACAATTTTAGAAGCAAAAGAAACTGTCATCGCAGCCGGAAAAAGGCTGGTAGAATCCGGTCTGATTGCTCGAACCTGGGGTAATGTAAGTTGCCGCATCAGCGATACCCATTTTGTAATTACTCCAAGTGGGCGGGATTATGTCTCCTTGACACCGGAGGAAATCGTAGAAGTAGCGATTATCGACTGTAGCTATAGCGGTAATATAAAGCCCTCCTCTGAAAAAGGAGTTCATGCGGAAGTGTATAAGCTCCATAGTGATGTTAACTTTGTAATCCATACACATCAGGACTATGCTTCGGCGGTGAGTGTCCTTGGACGTGATTCCATACCGGTATCCAAGGATTTCTCCTCTCTCAAAGGTACCGTTTTATGTGCGGATTACGGACTCCCCGGAACAAAAAAGCTTCGTAAGGGTGTAGCAAAAGCATTATCACTATCTAGCGGTTCTGCTGTTATTATGAAAAATCATGGTGCACTATGCTTTAATAAAGATTATCAATCCACGTTCCAAGTTGCTACGGAACTCGAAGAGGCTTGCAAGCTCTTCATTCAAGAAGAGTATCTTCATTCTACTCGCAAAACCGAATTTGATCCTGTAGACCTTGGAAACTTCGCACTTTCACGTTTGGCGAAAAACTCGACCTCGTCATCTGTTAAGCTTCCCTTTTTGCCCTGTGATAGCGAAAGAACGGAACATGGGTTTAAGTTAGTCCTCTCGGATAAGACATTTGATATTCCTTTTGATAGGTACTCTGAGCTATTCGCATCCGATAAGGAGCTCTTATTAGAAGCCTCTTTACATAATGAGATCTATAAAAAGCATAATGACATTCACCATATTCATCATAGTGATACTCCGGGAATTCATTCTGTATCTACTACCGGTATATTATTACACCCTCTTCTCGATGACTTCGCTCAGATAGCCGGTACCAAGGTTCATAATACTCCGATGGAGCCTGAGAGTGTAACCACCGCATTGCGCAAGACCTCCGCAGTATTTCTTCACAATAACGGAGCACTCTGCTGTGCAGCTACAAATGAGGATGCACAGGCTGTAGCAATGGTTGCTGAGAAAAACTGCAATGCCTTGATAAGCGCGGCATTATTTGGTAAAGTAAAATATATTAATCCTTTGGAAAGCAAGCTGATGAGGTTTGTTTATCTGAAAAAATATTCAAAACAGGCTAATCATAAATCGTGACGACTTTCCAACTGGGATTTCAAATTATATTATACCGGTTTATGATTACAAGAATTATACTTCCGGTTAAAATGCGTATTGCATAAGATTGGAGGACATATGTCAAAAGAAAATGGTTTATCGAGTTATCGCTTTGTGATACTGCTGGCAATAATACCCAGTATCATATCCACTGAGATGATGTGGCTTACCCTCGCACCGATTTCTAGTATTGCTGAGAAGCACTATGGAGTCAACACTCTGAGTATCGCCATGTTTTCCATGAGCTATATGATTATGTATATCATATTTTCCATACCGGCTTCCTGGACAGTGGATAAATTCGGCTATCGATTTTCACTAATTGTCGGTGCATTGATCACCGCCGTATTTGGCTTTGCACGAGTCATCTTTGCTGACAACTTTACGATAGTTTTGATCGCCCAATTCATTATAGCAATCGGTCAACCATTCTTACTAAATATCTCCACCAAGGTTCCCGCGAACTGGTTCCCAATCTCGGAACGTGCTACCGCAGGCGGCATACTGACTATGGCTCAATATATCGGATTTGCGGTTCCTATGCTATTAGCTCCGATGATTGCTGATAAATCCAGTATCAAAGATGTATACCTGGTTTTTGCCATCATCGCCACAGTCTCTGCTGTAATCGCAATTGTTTTCACCAGAGAAAAACCGGCTGTCGCACCACCCGGTCCTAGTGCCGAAAAAGAAGAAATCTCAATTAAATCAATACATAAATTATTTAAGAATAAAAAATTTCTCAAGGTATTAATGATATGTTTTATATCAATCGGAATCTTTAACACACTGCTCACTTTGCTGGAGACCATTCTTCTTCCCAGGGGAATCACTTCCGCTGGGGCCGGAGTAATCGGTACAGTGTTTGTATTAGCAGGAATTGTAGGTGCAGTGGTATTGCCAATTATCTCAGACAGCCTACACAAACGAACCATATTTTTTGTGGGAAATGTTGCTCTGCTTATTCCGATTTATCTAGCATTTACCTTTGTTGGAAACTACTTATTACTAAATATATTAGCCGGAGCAGCAGGATTTTTAACGATGGGAGTTGCGCCGATTTTGTTCCAGCACGGTACCGAAGAGGCATACCCTCTTCCCGAGGGCACCTCACTCGGGGTAATCCTCTTAATGGGTCAGATATCTGGTGCATTGTTCGTCTACCTTTTTGATATAGCACAAGGTATCTCCGGACACATCGAAATCCCCATGCTATGCATCGTAGTTCTTACCATCATCGAACTACCGATTGCACTTAAAATGCAAGAATCGAAATTAATATAGTCCCCCCATAGAGCTGAATAACCTAGTTGTTCAGCTCTATATTTCAATTAACAGAGGACATAATAATGCTAAAATTACTTATTTCAAATGAAAAAAAGCTTAATACAAAGATGTCAATCAAAATAGAATTTAGGACCCTGATAGACATCATGAACACTTTTTGCCCACGAGGTTTCTTTATGAGGGTTTATGAAAACATCATGGAAATTCAGGTCCGAATATGCTAAACTGATTATGCGACGTTTTCTGCTCAATAAGGTTGAGAGAATACATCGCATAGTTTTTATATTAAGTGCATATAAGAGGCAAAAAATGAAGGTATCGATTCAAGAAATAGAACAAAATCAGACTGAGCAGGTAGTTATACAATGTTACAATATAACAGACAAGGTGAATAATATTATCGATTTTATAAAATCAACCGACACTTCTTTATTTGGCTATGAAAATGAAAGGATGGTCGAACTATTTTTAACGGACATTTTTTATGTGGAAGCCGTGGATAATCGAGTATTCGCCTATACCGAAAATAAAACATACCAATTACGAGTTAAGCTGTATGAATTTGAGGAAGCTAACAAGTTCATGCGGTTTTTTCGTTGTTCAAAATCAATGGTGGTAAATTTGATGAAAGTTGACAGCGTATATCCAATTTTTAATGGTAGATTCTCAGCAAGGCTTTTTAACGGGGAAGAAATTATCATTTCCCGCCGTTATGTTTCCTCGCTGAAAAAAGTGTTAGGAGGGGAGAATAATGAGTTTTAGTTCGTTTTTGCGGAGTTGCGCAATAAAATTCTTTATAGTCACCGCTTGTCTTAATGTGGCAACGGCGATCTTTGGACCAATACTTCAGCCAGAAACAACATTCGGTTTCGATGCGTTCTATTCACCTCTGATTGGTGCGACGTTAGGTACTCTGCCTTCGATTATCCTATATTCACGCAAGGAGCTAAACTTGCGTCAGACTATCATCCGTAAAGTTCTACATTTGTTAGCTCTGGAAATAATCATCATAGGATTTTCAATTTTAATCGGAAAAATTTTTAGTTTGTTTCAAATTATGCTTTTAGTGGGGATTGTTCTTATTGTGTACCTTACCGTCAATCTTATTGGACAGCTACTTCAAATAAAAGATACCAGAGAAATAAATGCAGGATTACGAGCGTTACAAAACCGTAAGTAACGCAACTTACCACGCCATAATGTAACTTACCCTCCTACTCGTTGACAGTATGGAACTATGCAGCTAGAATTTACTTATATTATGAAGCGGGGGAATTGATTATGAACACCGAAAAGAAATCATTAATCAGAAACAAAGAAATGTTTGTTAAAGAATTATTACCTACAATTATTTGGGGATTGATAGTCACAATACAAGTAGGTTTATATATATTTATCATTCCTTATATTTTTATTGAAAAGATTGTCAGAAAACAAACTTTTGCTGGAATAGGATTTAGAATTAAAGGGCTACATAAAGATTTAATAAAATACTGGTGGTTAATATTATTACCTATTGGAACAGGATTCGCTTCACTTTTTTTATCAAAATTAATAGTACCTGATTACTTTGCTCATGTGATTGAGCGAACTCAGCCTATGCTTGCTTTCGACAATTTGTTTATACTTATCCCACAGCTTTTTATACTGGCATTAACGGAGGAAATTTGTTTCCGAGGTTTCTTTCAAAGGAAATTAGGCATTTGCATCAATATCAGAGTTGCAATTATAATCACATCCTTGATTTTTGCTTTAGGACATTTTTCAATGGGTTCGCCAATAGTAGTTATATACGATATAACTTGGATTTTTATTGATAGTATTATATATGGCATACTATTTTATAAAACTAAAAATATTTGTATATGCTGGATTTCACACTTATTAGCAAATATTTGCGGTGTGTTGGTTATTATGGTAATCTAATGGCTTATAATCGTATTTTATATGCTCTTCGTTTACCTATAAATTTGTCATCAACCGCTACCGTCCAAACATCCGATTAAAGGATTATTTCATTAACTAAAAATAGGTATTTTGTAAGTGAAAACTCTTGATGAAGTGATATTGCTTCGATATAGAGATTTCACTTACAACATCCCGAGCAATTATACAATCGGCTTAATCCAACAACGCCTGCGCTTATGATTTTCGGTTGTATAGTGCTTCCACAACGCTTGAACCTGATGGTTTGTTTCTAATTCCGGCCCTGTCTCTGCATATTTTATGCCATTCTTTGCTGCGGTCATCGTCATAGAATTCATCAGTACCGCGGTTAATCCTTTGTTCTGCATATCAGGGGTTACCCCTATCAGATATAGATCAAGAACCTCAGCCTTCTGAAATGGTGCCCTTAGGATACGATACCATCCGAATGGGAATAGTCTTCCGTTACTTTTTTTGACCGCTCTGTTCATAGAGGGGGCTGCCAAACCAAAGCCTATCAGCTTTCCCTCCAGATCTAGTAGCAACTTTACATATTCGGGATTGATAATCATAATAAATTGATTTACATACTTTATAATTTGAGCATCACTTAATTTTACCGTTCCATAGAGCTCGGAGTAACAGGTGTTTAGTAAATCCAAAACAGGTTTGATATAGGTTTTGATTTCCTTACGGCTCTTCGGCTCTACCAGTGTTATTTTATGCCTTCTCAGTACTGTTTGCGAAAGCTTGTTCAATTTATCATTAATTTTATCGGGCATATAGATACGAAATTCCAACCAATCCGCATCCTTGATAAATCCCAGCTTCTCCATATGTGTTACATAATACGGGAAGTTATAGATTGTAATAAACATACCATCGGTATCAAATCCATCTACGAGCATGCCCTCCTGATCCATATCACAAAACCCGATCGGACCATGAATTTCACTTAAGCCTTCTGCTTTGCCCCAATCTTCCACTGCTTTAAATAAAGCGGTAGATACTTCAATATCATCAATAAAATCTACTCTTGAGAAACGAATTCTCTTTGTTCCCCATTTTTCATTCGCAGCCTTACTGATTATAGCACCAATTCTTCCTACACACTTGTCCTCCTTAAAGGCTAGAAACTGCTTTGCATCACAATATTCATAGGCAGGATTTTTCTTAGGATTAAAATTATCCATTTCATCTAATATAATATCCGGAATCGCCTGGGGTACATCTTTGTATAATTCGGTGGGAAATGTTGCAAATAATCTTTGATCTCTTTTGCTTTCTACTTCTTTTATCTCAACCATTATGCACCTCTTTTGAAGTCTTGCGACCTAAGTGAAGAATCAGCTCGAATTTTATACTGAATCATCCACCCTTACAATAATTTAAATTAAGTATTTTTGCAATATATAAAATTTTTATAAACTCAATTTATACAATATGAATAGAACGTTCTGTGCAATTCTACCAATATGCATAGCTATCCTGTCATAATTAATCGATTATAACTACTTCAAATATTAGTTACATAATCATGAATCTATTTTAAATTGCATATAACTCAAATAGATACTTGTACCAAGGTTATTATTTACATATTTTGGCTTTTCTGATAGAATAAATTTAGCTAACTAAATACTTTACCTTGGACTAACTTAGTACAACGGGTCACAAATTTACGAAGGATATGTTAATGCAGACATTCTCCAAGCCATTTTTGTCTGCCACAGAGTAAAATACCGCAAGATCATAAGCACTGAGTATACGGAGGAAGAATCTTATTCTACATGAAACGAAAAGTAAAGGAGTGAAACAATTGTATGGTACTTGAAGGAAAAGTAGTAGTAGCACAAGGCGGCGGACCAACCGCAGTTATTAATCAATCATTGGTTGGCGCTGTATTGGAATCGAGAAAGTTTCCACAAATCACAAAAGTGTATGGTGCAGTAAACGGAGTAACCGGTATTATTAATGAAGATTTCCTTGACCTGACCCAAGAGACAACTCATAATCTTGAGCAGGTTGCGATAACTCCTTCCTCAGCTCTGTTTTCTACAAGAGACAAGCCGGACAATGCATACTGCAAAGAAATCTTTAACGTATTCAAAGCCCATGGCGTGAGATATTTCTTCTACATAGGAGGAAATGATTCGGCTGATACGGTTCGTATCGTTAATGAGCAGGCAGAATCCTCAGGATATGAGTTCCGAGCGATCCATATTCCCAAGACCATTGATAATGACCTTAAGATCAATGATCATACGCCCGGATTCCCTTCCGCAGCTAAGTTCGTCGCTCAAACATTTATTGGATTAAACCTGGATAACAGAGCCCTTCCGGGTGTTCACATCGGCGTTGTTATGGGACGTCATGCCGGCTTTTTAACTGCTGCCTCATCAATGGCGCAAAAATATCCCGATGATGGCCCACATTTGGTCTATCTTCCGGAACGGCACTTTAGCGTAGATCAATTTTTAATGGATGTAAAAGAAGTATATAATAAATACGGTAGATGTATCATCGCCGTATCAGAGGGTATTACGGATGAAAATGGTGTTCCGATCGTAACCAAACTGGTAAAGAACGAAACGGATGCACATGGAAATATACAGCTATCCGGTACCGGTGCTCTTGGTGATCTTCTCTCTCAGGAAATCAAGTCAAAGCTAGGAATTACTCGTGTTCGTTCCGATACTTTGGGTTATCTGCAGCGTTCCTTCATGGGCTGTGTATCACAGGTTGATCAGCATGAAGCCAGAGAGGTAGGGGAAAAGGCTGCACAATTTGCCATCTGGCATAATATTGATGGCTCCATCACTATTCATCGTACGGGTTATTATTCCGTTGATTATAAGATGACTGATCTTCATAAAGTTGCCGGTAAAACCAAAGTTATGCCGGAAAATTTTATCAATGCAAAAGGAAATAATGTGACGGATCAATTTAAATATTATCTGCAACCGCTCCTTGGGTTTGATATGCCTGAAGCAAGCATGTTAAGAGCGCCTAGAGCAGAAAAACTATTACATAGATTATAAACAAATATTCCGTCAAGCTTATTTTGATGACGGATAGCAAAAAGCACTGATATAAAACTTATATCTAAGTTTATATCAATACTTATATAGTATCAAGAAGACCATATACTGAGTGGAATAAGCTCCTTATATGGTCTTTTTGATTAATATACGTCATTTAACCGAGAATACCATGCAGGTATTGCAATATGCTTTCTTTCCTTCCAGGTAATATAAAGATTGGAGGGATAACCCATTCATTCCCTTAATAATATAGGCACATACTCCTGCTAACATTAGTAGTCACATCTTGGAACTCCCTCACTCATTTGTTTTATCGTAAATATCAAAAAAGAAGATGGTACACAATATCCGGTCTGGGGTAAGAGAAAATCCACCCACTCAGCAAACAGCCTGACTAATATTTTGCAACATCTTCTTTTTCTATTATTTTTTCTTAGTTGATCCAGCAGCTGAACCTCCGCCTTTTTTCTTTGGTGCTTTTTTTGGATTTTTATCGCCCATCTGAAATCACCGCCTTTTAATCTTATTTTTATTTCGCTAATTTCATTTTATCGGCTTTTCCATATATTGTCAATTCGTACTATATTACAAATTCTCTCTCTATATCCACTATTTCGCCCTCAGTATTACTCTCAATAAAATTAATAACATTATCAATTATACTATCCGCTTGAGCATGATCTGTGGTTACAGCCGCAAAACCAAGTACCAGGATTTGATGGATATCCTGCTCCTCTACTTCTGCAATCGATACATTGAATTGATTTTTTACCTTGGCACACAGACTCTTTACGACCATGCGTTTTTCCTTGAGAGAATGCACCCACGGAAGATGAATCTTAACTGCAGCGGTTCCTACTGTCATAATTTCCTCCATTTTAATAAAAGTAAAAATATTTGTCATTCTATAATCACTTTTTGATTATAAAGTTAAATTGATATTCTAAAACCTTTTTATTGATTATAAAACGCATAGATATAGTTATCCAATAACTCATTATTGTTTACAGTTCAGTACTGATTAGTAACGATATACGCTATGTTATAACTTTATTTACTAATACGTGATGCTTTCTAAAAACAGTCCACAGGCATCAGCAAGATCACCTGAGATACCCCTTTGCCTTGAGTCCATTGCGAGAGGAATGACGCTACTGTCCTTCTTACCGAGTCCTACATCTATCAATGCACCCACAATCCACCGAACCATATTATATAAAAATCCGTCACCGCAAATCCTGATATCAATAAATCCGTCTTTTTCCAAGATATCAATGCTATGGATAGTACGAACCATTGATTTCTTCTTTGATTTCGCATTCGAGAAGGCTGTAAAATCATGTTCCCCTAGAAAATAGGTTCCGCCCTCCTTCATTGCTTCCACATTAAGTGTATCCACAACGTGCATGGAATATTTGCGTGAAAATGGATGACTGAACTCCTTATTCCAAATCCGGTACAGGTATGTCTTGTCCTTACATTGATACCTCGCGTGGAAGTTCTCCGGTACCTGCTCCACATGTATAATACTGATATCCTCGGGCAAATAGTGGTTGAGATATTTCCCAAGCGAATCAAGCTCTAGTTTGGTATGGCTCTTAAAATTCGCAACCTGACCGAGTGCATGCACACCTGCGTCAGTTCTGCTGCATCCTATAATCTCAATCTCTGTACCGATCATTCTGGTCAGCATCTGTTCTATCTTATCTTGTATGGTATTTTCACCATTGCCAAGACGTTGCCAGCCCTTATAGCGGCTACCATCGTATTGGATTGTTAACCTATAATTATTCATCCTTCCTCCATTAACCAGCATTGATATATAACTCCATCTAATCGATTGCTCTATTATAAGAAAGTTTGATAATCAGCCCAGTTCTCAGCAAGAAGCTTCGGTGTATCCAGTCCATAGGGACAATGATTCTTACAGTGATTACAATGAATACAATCCTCAACCTTCTTCATACTTTCCTTCCAATGATCATTCAGATAAACAGATAACGGAGCACGTCGCACCATTAATGACATTCTTGCTGCGTTCTGAATATCAATTCCGGCCGGACAGGGAAGACAATAACCGCAGCCCCTACAAAAGTCCTTCACTAGTTCCTCAAGGTCTCTACGTATCACTTCCTTCAGCTCCTCATTCAGAATCGGAGGTTTCTCGATATAGCTTAGGAATTCATCCAATTCACTTTCTTTTTGAATTCCCCAGATTGGAAGAACATGATCATACTCCGCCAGATATGCATATGCGGCTGCGGAACAGGTAATCAATCCTCCTGACAGCGCTTTCATAGCGATAAAACCAATTCCATTCTTCTTGCAAAGCTCTACTAATTCGCGCTCCTTTTCTGAAGCCAGATAACTAAATGGAAACTGTATCGTCTCATACAACCCGGACTCTGCCGCTTCTATTGCTACCGCAAGTCTATGATTTGTAATACCGATATGGCGAATCATACCTTTTTCCTTCGCCTCAAGCATTGCCTCATAGAGCCCCGTGCCATCGCCGGGTTTTGGGCAAAATGCAGGATTATGGAACTGATATAGATCAAGATAATTGGTGTTTAACTGTTCCAGTGTAGTTTTCAACTGACTCCAAAACTCCTCCACCTTCGTGGTCATAGTTTTTGAAGCAATGTAGATATGCTCTCTTACATCACTTAATGCATATCCGATTTTCTCCTCACTGTCCGTATAAAATCTGGCTGTATCAAAAAATGTAATTCCATTTTGAAATGCTTTTCTTAACAGATGAGCAGCCTCATCCTTTGTTATTCTTTGAATCGGCAGCGCACCGAAACCGTTACGATTCACCTTTATCCCTGTCTTTCCCAATGTTACCTGATCCATACTATCCCTCGCTTTCATTTTTCAACCTTTTAACCATTCAACCTACTGGCATTATCATACCACTATTATTTTGAATTTTAAAGTGTAGAGCTTGTTAACCTTGAAATAGGAGGTAGTACCGTTGATAAAACAAGCTAAATTTTCGGGTAATTCCTCCTGCGTTTTTTACGTTTCGCTCCGACCTGATTGATACGTCGGTCGCTCGCAAATCGAACTAGCAGGAGGAATTACACTCGCAAATTTGCTAATTGTTTTATCTACAGGAACTACTTCCTATTTCAAGGCAATATAGACATAATTATTATTTTATGATCGTAAAGTTATTTATTTTAGAATAATTAAGAAGTAGATGAACTGATTTTTATCTTATTCCTAATACTATTACTTATCCTCATTCAATTTATAACCAAATTAAATTAGTTTTTCTAAAATCCAATTGTAAGTTTTGATTTATTATTTTATTTACGTTAGGGTTAAAGAAGTTTATAATTATGATATTTATGATAGAATACTAATGAACTATTATTTTAGAAGGGTGGGTTTTCATGCATTACATCGTATTTGATATGGAATTTAATCAAGCTTCTGAAAAGATTCACGCTGATGAAGTTCAAAAGACCTCCTTATCGTATGAAATTTTACAAATCGGTGCTGTGAAGTTGGATCAAGATTTTAATGTAATCTCAACTTTCAATCGTTTTGTGAAACCATCTATCTTTCGTGTGGTATCGCCCTTTATCACCGAATTGACCGGTATTACTACAGAGCAAGTAACCGATGAGCAACCTTTCCATCGCGTTTTTAACGACTTTCTTGAATTTATTGATGACCCGAATGCGATACTTTGCTGTTGGGGTAAATCCGATATGAAGGTTTTATATCGCTCGGTAGAATATTTCCAATTGGATAAAGATCGGATGCCAAAATTATTTCTCGATGTACAGCCCTACGCCTCCCTACATCTTAACAAACCGAAGAAGATGCTTCTGCGACTTTCTTATACCGTCGAATCACTTGGACTTCCGCTCAACCTATCCTTTCATGATGCCTTACACGATGCCATTTACACCGGCGAAGTTCTAAAAGCAATTTATACTCCGATGATGGCACCCATTGTATATCACCCAACTCTGATTTATGCAAAATTCAAACCTAGACAGATCAAGAAAATTATCGATTATGAAGGTCTAATCAATCAGTTTGAAAAAATGTACCAACGGCCGATGTCAGAAGAGGAAGTAAGCCTGATAAAATTAGCGTATCAGATGGGGAAGACCGGACAATTTCTCAAAGAATCATGATAAATCCCACGCTTCTGATAATAGCCTTGCTCCAGACAATGCTGTTATAAGTGTTCTATTTTGAACTGTTAACTCTGTTAGTCTTCAGTCCAGCTTAAATATTCATAGTATCCATGTTAATTTTATTATTAATTAAAAACAAAAAACTGAATAACTCTAGAGAGCGGCAATATACTAATAGGTATGGAATATCCTATAGTTTTGCCGCTTTTTTAATTAAGCTGAAGAAACTATAAATTAATTTCTTCGGTTGATATATAGATAAGAACTAAGGAAGCACGAGGTGACAATATGAATACGGATAAACGGTTAACCAGAGCCTACAAGAATGCTGAATTACAGTACTTTGATAAAGATTCCAAATATATTTTTTTTAGCGATGTACATCGTGGAGACGATAGTGTATCGGATGGATTTACACGAAACCAAAATTTATTTTTACATGCTCTGAACTATTATTATAAGCAAGGATATTATTATATTGAAGTTGGTGACGGCGATGAGCTTTGGGAATATAAAAAATTTAAGCATATTCGATTAGCACATACTGATGTATTTATCGTATTAAAAAAATTCTTTGATGACAAACGTATGACTATGCTATATGGTAACCATAACATTTACTTACGTTCGAAAAGATTTGTAAAGGATAATTACTATACTTTTTATGACGAATATAAACAGGAACGAGTTGAATTATTTCGCAACCTGGAGCCAAAAGAAGCGGTTGTATTAAAAAATAAGAAAACCGAGCAGGAAATTCTTATCGTTCATGGTCATCAGGGAGATTTTATGAATGACCAGGCTTGGCATTTATCCATGATTCTGCTTCGCTATATATGGCGTTTCTTGCATATTGTAGGATTTGAAAATCCTGCAAGCCCTGCACGTAATATGTACAAGCGTCATAAAGTTGAAAAAGCGTATAACAAATGGATCGAGGCACATCGGATGATGTTAATTTGCGGTCACACCCACCGTCCGAAATATCCAAAACTTAATGAACTACCCTATTTTAATACCGGCTGTTGCATTCGAACCAGAGGAATTGCAGGTATAGAAATAATTAATGGTGAAATCTTAATGGTGGACTGGCGAGTTGCAGCCGATGATGATGGTAACATGAAAATTCGAAGAACTGTGGTGAGAGGACCGCAACCTGTAGAGGATTTTGATTGTAGACTACACCCATTATCTAAGCATTGTAATGATTGTGATGACGAATAACAATATCTTCATTTGATAAAAACATCATATCGGGGCAATCTATTACTGGAGGTGATAGTATGAAGGTAAAAGATATCATGTCGAAGGACATCGCAAAATTATGTACCGATGATTCCATTGTGAGAGCCGCCCAACTGATGAAGCAGTATAATTGTGGATCTATTCCGGTGTGCACACAGGATAAACTGATCGGTATCGTAACAGACCGAGATATTGCGGTACGAAGTGTGGCTACAGGTAGGGATGTTACCTCACAAAAAGTGCAAGATATCATGACGGATAAAGTCGTATTCGGTAATCCCGAAATGGATATAACCGATGCAGCCCAGTTGATGAGCGACAGACAAATCCGTAGATTACCGATCGTAGAGAACAACAATATCGTTGGTATCGTTGCATTAGGAGATATCTCACTCGAGCCAAGATATCAGGATAACGCAGAAGATGCTTTAAGAGGGATCTCTGAACAAGGTAACAGTTTATATTAATATGTTAACTATTAACAAAATTTGATATTGCAAATGAAAACACTCACTGACTTTATCTTCCGGCGTACATAATCAATCGCCTGTGATATCAATCAGTGAGTGTTCTATTTAATACTCCACTTCCTGTAAAAATAATCCCTGTGCACTAGCTGGCGCACTGCCGCTCTCCACCGAGCTTGGGTTTAAAATATTATCGATAACATCGATACTTCGGTTACCCAATCCAACCTCAAGTAGTGTGGAGACAATCATTCGTGCCATATTATGAAGAAAATCATTTGCTTTGATTGTGATCTGTAACTCTTTTTCATCCTGATAAATATCAATCACAAAGATTTCCTTTACTGTTGATTTACTCTTCTTAACGGATGAGAATTTAATAAAATCATGTTTTCCAATTAATTGTGTTGCAGCCGTTTTCATCAACTCTATATTCGGCTTTTTGAAGCAATAATAGGTGTATTTTCGATCAAACACACTGGGTACATCACCGATGGCAATCCGATAAAGATAGGTTTTGGATTTTGCATTCAAACTTGCATGAAAGCGCTCCTCTTTCTCCTCTACATCAATCACCGCAATATCCATCGGAAGATATCGATTAAAATAATTTTTAATTTCGAATAGTTTTAATGTACAGCTTGTCTTAAAGTTAGCGACTTGCGCATAAGCATGTACTCCTACTTCGGTTCTACTCCCGGAATTTAGCTCCGGCTCCTCACCGGTCATCTTCTTTATTACTTCCACAATCTTGTTTTCAATGGTATTTTCCGCCTCACCTTTGCCAAGTCGTTGCCACCCACTATAGCGGCTTCCATCATATTCTATCGTTAATTTTATATTTCTCAAGGTTTCCTCCTGCAATCTTCAAAGGCATTGATACCTTTTTATTCACTATACTTATTGAAAGTATACATTAGATATCAGATGTTTTCTAGTATATTTGGTATAATAGATGATAAATAGTAATGAGGTTACACCCCAAGCCAGAGGATAACTAAACATTACTGTCCTTATATCCGGAAAGATCGGTACTACCGTTAACAGCCACACGATGCGCAGTGCACACACTCCCAGGCTAGTTATAATCATCGGAACAAGTGAGTTTCCCATTCCTCTTAATGTACCCGACAAGATTTCAATACATACATATAAGAGGAAGCCCGGAACCATAAAATGTATTATCTCCATTCCTTTCTCTATTACGCTCGGATCTTTTGTAAACCATTGATACACAAATGGTGCGGCAAAATAAAGTAATATACTAAGCGCAATAGCCACTGAGAATGCCATTCCCAAACAAACCTTAGTACCCCTTTTCACTCTGTCATATTTTCCTGCTCCATAATTTTGTCCTGCAAATGTTGTTGCGGCGATACCAAAGGCTCCTATGGTCATCCAAAAGATACCGTCCACTTTACTATAGGCTGTCCATGCAGCAATAGTGTTTGTTCCGAAATGATTCATATTTGATTGGATAATTACATTTGTTGAAGTATACATTAAGGATTGAAAACCTGCTGGTAAACCAATCCGAATAATTTTCTTTAACATATCTTTGTGAAAACGTATTTTACGAATCTGTAGTCTGTAACAGTCCTTTGTCCTCATTAAGGTTAAGCATACCAAGAATGCACTGACCATTTGCGCAATAACTGTTCCTAACGCCACGCCCATTACCGCCCAACGGAACACAACTACAAACAATATATCAAGCAAAATATTTACAAAGCAACTTAAGATCAAGTAAATCAATGGTCTTCTGGAATCCCCAATCGCTCTTAAGATTCCTGCACCCATATTATATAGTAGATTTGCAATAGTTCCACAAAAATAAATTCTTAAGAAGGTAACCGAATAAGGCATAATATCCTTCGGTGTTCCCATCCATTGTAATGCATATGGTGCCCCAAAGATACCGATTACAGTGATAACGGCTCCACCGGCTATCGCCAAAGCAATCGCTGTATGTACCGCTCTGCTGACGTCTTTCTCATTTTTACCACCATAGTATTGTGAAATTGATACCGTTGCACCGGAAGATATACCGGCAAAGAAACCAATTAATAAATTAATCAATGTGTTGGTAATCCCACCAACCGCTGATAACGCTTCCTTTCCTACTACTCGCCCAACCACAATTGCATCGATTGTGTTATACAGCATTTGAAAAAAGGTTCCAAAAAGAATGGGAAAGAAAAAGATTAGTAGTTGCTTCCAGATTACGCCTTCCGTAATCCCACTGTTGTTTTTCACTTGCTGTTTCATAATATACCCCTTTGTATATGATGTCAGATTCAGGTCTTATCCTGTTTTATGTCATTAACGCATTCTCTCATTTTAGCTCAATTCATTTCATTGTGCAAACCATAATTTATACTAAAAATTGAATATTGGGATATCGCAATCTCACTTCTTTTACTACAATTCTTCATATTTTTATATCTTTTGTTAGAAATAATCTATCCCCCCTTTGTAAATACTAAATAAAACCTACTTTGAAAGGAATGAATTTAACAATGGACAATAATAAAAACCGTATTAAGGATCGTGAAAAGAGTAATGCAGAGCTAAGAAAGATGAAACCCAAAGACAATGAAGATGTTGGTATGAAAAACGGGCAAATCCTCGGAGTTCATGAAGGTAAGCACGAGAAGTCAAGAAATAATAAGAATCAATGAAATAGCTAATTCGAAGGGGCTTTTGTAAACAATAGCCCCTTCTTTTATTATAAAGCCATAAATCTTCATTCTGTAATGAATCGTTAATAAATATTTAATCTTAACTTGTTTGCTTTTTACCAGATATATGGTTATAATTTACTGTACATAGATTTGTTGTAAATAAAAATTCTATCACATATCAGGGCTAAATCGTCTCATATTTTTATACTACAACAGTCAAAAATCAAGTCTTAAATAATGAGACATGATATAATATATACAGTTAGGGTTTATAACCAATAATACGATTGGAGCTTACACTATGAAAAAACAAAGACTTCTATATATGTGGCTAGTTATTATTCTTTATATGTTTTTGCCGGTAACTAATGCAAATGCAGCTGATGTACATACTTCACACGAAGGAACCTCTTATTATAACTCACATGAGGTAAATGATTTTGTAACTGCACAAGCAATTCCGGTTGATGACACCTTCAAACCAAAGGTTAATGCGCAAACTTTCTCACAGCTTCAGATCTCAAACTCAATATTACGATATTCTTCGAATACACTTTCAAATTTCTATCAAAATTGGGGAAAATCACAGTTGATGCTTAGCACAGATGGAATTGATAAGGTTTCTCTATATGATATGATTGCATCGGCAACAACACCAGCGAACACGATCAATGTTACAGCAGAAAAAACAACTTATCTCTTCCAGACTTTTTACATAATGAGCACCATTCAGCTTGGCTCTGTTTCACTTACACCTGAAGATGCAGCTGCGGCTTATAACACCTTTAAAAGTGATCATCCAGAAATTTATTGGCTTGATTTCAACATAATATATTCCTTATCAGACGATGGTGAGAATGTTAAAACCATTTATCTTATTACCACCCCGAATTATGATACTCCAAATGAGCGTAAAATAGTGGATGGAAAGATATCAAGTAAAGTGGCTGAATATAAAAAAATAACAGATGGATTATCCACAAATTATGCAAAAGAAAAAGCTGTTCATGATAAGATGATCAACGACATTGATTATCTGTATGAGAATGGCGAACCCTCTCTTAATTTATATGCACATAATATCGTTGGAATTTTAGATGGAACCGGCGGAGTATGTGAAGGATATGCCAGAGCATATCAATATATCTTAAATTTGCTCCATATACCGAATTTGTACGTGGAAGGAATGGCAGTTACTCAAAACGGATCGGGCGGTCATGCCTGGAATATGGCTATGGCGGATAATGGTTCTTTTTATTATGTAGATACTACCTGGGATGATAGAGCTACAAAGGGAATAGTATATGATTATTTCCTTAGCGGCAGTACAACCTTTGATGTTGAGCATAAACCGGATCAACCGAGTGATGATGGCTTCTCCTATCTATATTCGTTACCTAAGGTACCTGCTGTTAAATACAACTCCACCGATAGCACCACCCCTGTTTCTATTGATGATAAGATAAGTAACATATCAGGCGCTTCTTATGTTTATGATGGTACAGCAAAAACTCCCACAGTCACTGTAGATGGACTAACAAAGGGCGTAGATTATCAAGTATATTATTTGAATAATATCAATGCCGGAACCGGTACCGTCTTCATTGTCGGAACTGGCAATTATACCGGCGTAATCTCAAAGTCGTTTACCATTGCAAAAGCGAATTTTGGTACTACAAGAGCTGCTAACATAACTGTTATTTATGATACACAAGAACATTCCTTAATCATACCTGCTCCAAAAGGATCAGATATTACATACAGCACCAATACCGTTACCTATTCCGATACCGTTCCATCCTACACGGAAGCAGGAAGTTATAAAATTCTATACAAATATACGAATAAGAACTACAACGGCAGTGTGAGCGGAAGCGCCATTATTACCATTAAGCCAATGAAGTTACAGGATCAGATGTTTGCACTATTAACAACAACCTTTCCATATACAGGCTACGCTATTCTTCCTGATTTGTTAATTACAGGGTTGTCTGAGGATACGGATTACAAGGTGCAATATACCAATAATACCAATTCAGGGCAAGCATATTTAACTATTACAGGAATCGGTAATTATACTGGATCTGTTAAGAAGTCCTTCCTCATAGCGAAAAAAACAATCACTTCCACAAGCATAAAGCTTTCCGCCACTACTTTTACATATAAGGGTACCGCTATAGCTCCTACACTAACGATAAAGGACGGATCTAAAACACTTATTCGAGGAAAAGATTACAATATTACTTTCACTAATAATGTAAACCCCGGCACTGCATCCGTAGTAATAACAGGATTGGGTAATTATAGTAGCAAAGTCATAAAGAAATTTACTATCAAAATAGGATCTCCTACTGTAAAGATTACGACCCTCTCAAAGAAAGCTTCACTAACCTGGACTAATGTATCTTCCATATCAGGCTATGAAGTATTTATGGCATCAACAAGTAAGGGGAAATATCACTTAGTGAAAAGTGTTTCAAAAAACACCACAAAATTAACAAAGAGCGGACTAAAGAAAGGCAAGACCTATTATTTCAAGGTAAGAGCTTATAAAATAATTAACGGGAAGAAAATTTATAGTTCATATTCAAAAGTGAATTATATAAAAGTGAAGTAACAAATGAATAGTTATAATAAACATTCCGGATCAATGGCTAATATCCAATAAAAAACCTTGAAAGTGAGTGCATATGAATAAATTTAAAAAATATTTTTTCCCCTTAGTATTATTTGTTTATATATTAATCCCTTTAACAACAGTTCAAGCTAATACAACCCAAACAATCGACTACCTTAATCAAGCACCTGATACAGTACATAATGGTGATTATTTACCGATACAAGCAATCCAGGTTGATGATACATTTCAAACAGATATTAAGCCAGTTGCAAACCCTACCCTTGGTTTAGCACGCTCAGCAACATATAATAGCGATTTATCTGACAGATATCAAAATTGGGGAAAAACCAATATAGCTCAAACTACGGATGGTGCGGATAAGGTTGCACTTTATAATTCCTTTGCTACCAATTTCCCGAATACATCAAATCTGTATGCGTCAACGGTCACTGCAAACGGTGTACCCTATCTTAATATGTTTGCAATACCATTGAATACTTTATCACTTACTAAGAATGATGCCGTGGCTACATATTTTATGTTCCGGAATGATCACCCCGAATATTATTGGCTTAGTAACACTATTCTATATAGTTATAACAGCTTAACAGGAAATGTGACACAAGTATATATCTTAACAACCTCTGATTATGATACACCACAGGAAAGATCAGTATGTGATAATATAATTAAGAATAAAGTAAATGAATACAGATCCCTTGTCACCGGTCTTACCTTTAATTATCAGATTACGAAAGTTGTCCATGATAAAATTATAACCGATATTGATTACTTATATGATAGTAACAACAATCCATCTTTAGAGCCCTATGCACATAATATTGTTGGTATTCTTGATGGAAGAGGCGGGGTATGCGAAGGATATGCTAAAACTCTACAATATCTACTGAATCTCTTTGGCGTTCCTAATGTCTACGTAACTGGTATGGGCGGAACCTATCCAAACGCCGGTGGTCATGCTTGGAATATGGTTATGGCTGATAATGAGAATTTTTATTATGTGGATGCTACCTGGGATGATTACACTGACTATAACGGAACGATATCTTATCGTTATTTCATGGCTGGATCAGATTTATTTGATAGGGAGCACTCTCCTGATCTGCCTTCCTCTGTCGGCTCTTCGTACCTTTATCCGTTACCCCCGGTTCCTACCGACAACTATATTCCTGCCACACCAATCTCAAATATAGCTTGTACATTATCAACTACAAACTATGTTTATGACGGAACAGCGAAAAAACCGGTTGTAACGGTGGCTGGATTACACGAAGGTACCGATTTTAGAACCAGTTATTCTAATAATATCAATGCCGGTACAGCAACTGTTACTGTTACCGGAATTAATAAGTATTGCAGTACCATCAAAAAGACATTTACGATTAGTAAAGCGAATTTGTCCAGCTTAATACCGACGGTATCTACAAACGCTTATACCTATGATGGTAAAACAAAACAGCCCATTGTTACAATCAAAGGATTGACCCTTGGAAAAGACTTTTCTGTAACTTATTCTAATAATATCAATCCGGGAACCGCCAAAATAACCATTACCGGAATTGGTAATTATACAGGAACTATTAATAAGACTTTTGTTATCAACAAAGCAAATATTGCCGGTGTAAAGGTTAGTGGCACTGCATTGTATTATGATGGGTACAGTCATTCCATTAATGTAACCGCTCCCAAAGGTACTACCATAACCTATAGTACAAATAACATTAATTTTACTACAACAAAGCCCACCTATAAATTACCGGGTGAGTATAAAATATATTATAAAATCAGTATGGTTAATTATAATGATATAAGAGGATATGCGACTGTTAAAATAAGCAAAAAATTAATATCTTCCATGACCGCGACTCTATCCTCAACCACCTTCAATTATACTACCACCGCTATTACTCCGGGTATTACTTTAAAAGATGGTTTAACAGTTCTGAAGAAAGGAATTGATTATACGGTTACCTATGCTAATAATGTACTTCCAGGCACCGCTACAATAAAGATCAGCGGTATAGGAGGTTATAGCGGTACTATAACTAAAACTTTTAGCATTAAAATAGGAACCCCAACTGTTACTGTTACTACCGGAAAGAAATTAGCAACTATCAAATGGAATAAAGTTACCGGCGTAACCGGATATGAGGTATTCTACTCTACATCACTAACGGGAAAATACACTTTAATTAAATCAGCTGGAGCAACTACCACCAATTTTACAAAAACCGGACTCGTAACAGGCAAGACTTATTACTTCAAAGTAAGAGCTTATAAAACAATTAATGGAAAGAAAGTATATGGTTCGATGGTAACCAAGAGCATTAAGGTAAAATAATGTCTTAACTCGATAAGCCGAATAATACATGATTGAAGTGATACAATTCACACTTCTTAAAATTTGATTTAATTAATATAGGTTTTTTAAATTAATTATCGAAACAAAAAAGGTTGTTATCAAAAATAAATAATAGAAATAGAAAAGACTTGTTCTATTATTTATTCTCTTGATAACAACCTTTCCTTTATTTAGGTACAGGTACGATTTTAATTCTTCTAGGTAATGATTTGTTTTTTAGCATTTTCCTTTACATATTTATATTCCCAGTACAAATTTTTTAAATGTTTCTCCACGCTCTTCAAAGTTCTTAAAAAATCCATAGCTGGCTGCTGCCGGTGAAAACAAGCAGGTAGTACCCTTCCTTGTCTCTCTCTTTGCTATCTCAACCGCTTCTTCCACGCCAGATACCATATATAATTTTTGTTCCTCACGCTTCTTTTCACTTTCTAATAATAGCTTCTCTATCCGGCAACCGGTATCCGGCATGAGGATTATATTTCTAATATCGGATTCAATTAAGAAATCCACCAAAGGCTGATAATCAATTCCACGATCCATTCCTCCAAGAATAACGGTATCCACATCATCCACACTATTGACGTTATTCATTGTAGTTTCACAGATAGTTGATATTGAGTCATTATAAAACTTAACCCCATTTTGTTCGGTTACAAACTCCATTCTATGAGGAAGAGGTTGAAAGGTTTTAATTGCCTCAATAAAATCCTCTTTGGATATTCCGAAGGATTTTGCAATTGCATAAGTAACCGCGATATTATAAATATTATGATTTCCCATCAAATGAATTTCATTTTCATTGATGGTAATATCCTCCCCCTTAATATTGATCCGGTTGTCCTCCACAACCACATCTGCATCCATCCGGTCATTTGTAATGGTAATTGTATTCATCTCGTAGCTATCGTCAGGGTGAAAGAACTGTGGATTATAAAGAAGTATATCTTCTTTTCTCTGATATTTATAAATATTTTCTTTGGCTTGCTTATATTTTTCAAAGGACCCATAATGATCGAGATGTTCTTGGAATATGTTTAACAGTACTGCATAATGAGGTGAATGCATTACATACTCAAGCTGATGGGAGGATAATTCAAAAACCACTATCGTCTTCTGATTAATGTTCTCCAACATATCCAATACTGGTACTCCGATATTACCAACTAATATCGCTTCCTCGTTTGCATGACGAAGGATATGGTTTAACAGGGAAGATGTTGTACTTTTTCCCTTTGTACCGGTGATACCAATTGTCTGTGATCCATAGAACTGCAAGAATAGATCTGTCTGTGATGAGAACTTTTCTAGCTGTAAGTGATCATTTCGATTTAATACAATTCCGGGGCTCTTCATAACCAGATCATACTCCGGTAATATATCCTCATAGGAATCACCACTGTATATCACGGTATTTGGCAAACTGTCTTTTACTCCACATTTATCATAAATTCCAATTACTTTATCCGGAAAATGCTTGCGTAGAAAACGATAAGTAGATTTCCCTTCTCTCCCGAATCCCAGTATAAGAATTCTTTTTTCATCTAATAGATCACATATTTGTTGAATCATATTATGTCCCTTCTTTCTCTTGAGATAGCGCAGATTGCATAATGGTGACAATCTTATATTCCCTCATACACAGTTTGAAAGACACCCACAGGAAGTTGTAAGGTAGAGCAATAAATTCTTATTCTCTAAAACGTACAACTTCTTATAAGTATCTTCCACTTAATACAATATAATATTGATTTACTCCCAACGGTTTTACATTTTCTCACTAGCAATACTTGTTTATACTTTGCGTGTGAATTATGCTTTACTTACACTCATCATAACTTGCCTATCCTTAATGTGTATTATGCTATTTATAATTCACATTAATCTATAACATTAATTCTTTTATTCTGTTTACGAATTCCTCCGGTACCTGGTTTTCCTCATTATAATATTTAATATAAGGATTTTCTCTGTTACGGAAGGACTTGTATAATCCCTTGTTCTTGTAGTATTCATAAAGCTTCGGTAATGCCATGCCTTGACCCGAGCTTTCCAATTGATCGATAGTCATACAGATTGCTGTGTTCGCTTCATCACAGGTACCGACACATTCAAAGGGCTTCTCCGGCAAGATACCGATTAGCTTCTCAAATGTCTCAAGCATACTCTCATCATTTAGCATATCACTGCCAAATATCTCTTTCAGACGCTCAAGCGATATGAATGGAGATAGGATAATGTAAACAAACAGGCATTTTGAACAATGACCGCACCATTGATCAATCTTACTTCCCACGTTACAACTTCGGAATATGTTGTAGTACTTTTCATGTAATGCAAAATATTTTGCAATCTGCAATTCGCTAAAGGGTCTTAATAAACTGAAGTAGTGTACCTGACTTCCAACGTATTGCGCTTCATAGTTAACGAAATCACTTTCAAATTTAAAGCTCTTCGAATACTGATGGTTTACTTCAGTACCCTCCACTGTGCTTTCATTTGCGCTTGCTTCATTCGAGAGCACAACGTACTGCTTATCCATCAGATAGGCAGCTAAAACAGAGGAAAAAGCAACAATTGCAGAGAATGGTGTATGTCCATTCAGATATCCCTGCTTGTTTAGCTCCAGTAGTACTTTATCCAGTCTTCTATTTACAATTAGGATGTCCTCTTCTGCGTAGCCGGCAATTGCGGCACAGCGTTCTGAGGCTTCCTTATGATTAATCATAAAGCATAGGTTGGTGTTTTTTCTGTCACTTAGTAGTTCTAAAGTAACATTAGAATCTTTTCCTCCCCCTACCGGTATCATACATCCGGTTTTGCTATACTCTGTATGGAAGAAGTTCTCTTTATTTGGCAAGCAGTTCACGGGTGAAATAGAGTTTTCTGTACAGTCCACGATAACCTGCATGAAATCCTCTTCACTGGTACTTATTCCATTCGTATAAAAGAACTCTCCAAGACCTAAATAATATTGATTTTTCCACCACTTAATCTGTTTCTCATCAATATATCCGGCTTTAATGATTACCTGGGGAGAACAGGCACATTTCCAATAACTGATCAGTTCAACTAACCCTAAGTTAAATGCCAGTTTATTTACGACATCCTCATATTTATAATTGATATCGATATGTTTTTTCGAAAATTCCCAGGTTGGGGTAAAATAAATCTCCTCCCCGATATGGAAATAAAATTTTAATGTAATGATATCTTCTTGATCAACAATCTCGTATTTTTCATATATAAAAACAGGGTGCTTCTCTCTAAGTTCCTCGAATTTATTCTGCATAGAAACCTCCTAGTACACGTTCACTTCTAACAATAACATTGTTCATACTATATCTCCTAACAACAATAATACACCGCTATTTCTCCACAAGAGAACAAAGAATGTGCTTTGGCACTGACTTCACTTTACGATAAATATCCTATAAAACAAGAAAAACAGCTATGCTTATTATATTCTTCAAGGAATAAGAATTCAATGCTTTATTTATTGTAATGTAATATTATTATAAATTCATTAAAATTTCCCTTTTCATCTTCAACTTCATCCCAGATTATGGTATTATTACGTTGTTTCGATAAATTTAATTATTTATTCTATTATAAAAAGCAACGTATCAAGATCCGACATGATACAGAAAGAGGGATTATATGTCTTTAAGTGTTAACAACTTAACAAAAAAATATGGAGATAAAACGGTAGTTGATAATCTCAGCTTCTCAATTAATGAACCGGGCGTATACGCATTGCTCGGAACGAATGGCGCCGGCAAAACCACAACTCTTAGAATTATTCTTGGAATGCTAGCCAAGAATGAGGGCGATGTTCTATGGAACGGAAAAGCACTTGACCCCGTAAAGACAAATGTGGGATATCTCGCCGAGGAGCGTGGACTGTATCCGAAGTTCTCCTTACTTGACCAGCTGCTCTACTTTGCTAAACTACGTAATGTATCAAAGCAAGATGCTATGGCTCGTATTAAACATTGGTCCGACCGATTGGAGGTTGATGAATATATCTTCCCTCCTAAGACAAAAGCAAAATCTTCCGCTAAGGCTAGACGTGCTGACCAATTGTCAAAAGGTAATCAGCAGAAAATTCAGCTGATGGCAGCACTGATCTCCGATCCGGAATTAATTATATTAGATGAACCGTTAAGCGGACTCGACCCTGTGAATACCGATTTATTCAAATCCATCATCAAAGAAGAGATTGCAAAAGAAAAATATCTGATCATGTCCAGCCATCAGATGCCAACGATAGAAGAATTTTGTTCTGATATTACGATATTAAATCGTGGTAAAGCAGTTCTTCAAGGTAACCTAAACCAAATCAAAAAAGGATATGGCCGTGTAAACCTTTTTGTAAAGAGCGATATTGAACTGGCTCCCTATATTCAGTCCTTTGGTTTATTTATTGAGAATAAGACCCCTAGCGAATATCATCTCAAGGTACATGGTGAAGATCAGGCTATGGAATTCTTAGCTAAGTTGATCAGTGATAAGGTACCGATTATCAAGTTCGAATTACGCGAACCGTCACTACATGAAATATTCATTGAAAAGGTGGAGGAAATTCATGAATAAGAATAATCTTACCGGTTGGAAGGATGTCTTATCCTTCACATTTATTCAAACAGTAAAAAGCAAGGCATTCTTAATATCTTACTTGATATTAATTATACTGTCTGTAGCTACTATTCCGGTCATAACGGTATTAACCTCCGGAACGAATGGTACTGCCGATGGCAAAAGCCCAATCACTAAGGTATATGTCGAGAATAAAACCTCTCTAAAGGACATGGATTTATCTGGCGTAAAGCAAGTTGATAAGCTGAGTGATATTACCTTTACACCCCTCACAGAGAAGCATGATACGGTTGGAGATAGAATACAAAGTTCCGAACAAAGTTCTGTTATTTTAACAATCAGTGAAAAGAATAATATGTATAATCTTAATTTTTATAAGGCTTCTAAAGGTCCGGTAAAAGAGTTAAGTCTCACTGATTTAGGTAACGAAGTGACGAAGCAGTTTAACATCCTTAAACTGAAAGACTTGGGTGTATCCCCGGATAAAGCCGCTCTTATTCAAGCAGAGGTAACCACAAAGGTAACCCTTGCTGATGTTAGTGGTAACCCGATTATAAACGAAAACACCGCGATATCCTTTAGCGAATACTGGTTCATCTATGGTATCTTATTTGTCATATTAATGGTTAATATCATGGCTAGTACACAGATTGCTACCTCAATAGCGACTGAAAAATCTACACGTGTTATCGAATATCTTCTAACCTCTGTCAAACCTTTGGCATTGATGGTAGGAAAAACGATTGCGATGCTAAGTGCTGTAATTTTACAAATCGGATCCTTAATCCTTATTGTATTTGCTTCCAATAAAATATCCGCTTCGCTTCTTACCAGTGACGGAAAGGACTTATTATCCTCCAAATTACCGACAAACATATTCAGTAATATCAATATTATAAACTTAGTGATATGCGTATTGGTTATATTATTAGGCATGCTATTCTACGCAACCTTGGCCGGCTTGGCAGGAGCGACTGTAAGTAAGCTTGAGGAATTAAGGGAAGGACTACAGATATTCACCTTGACGAATGCAGTGGGCGCTTATATCGGAATTGCAGCTGCTAATATATTAATGGGTAGTGGCTCCAATGGATTTGTTACATTTGCTTACCTGTTCCCTCTTTCCTCCCCATTTTTGCTTCCGGGTGCTATATTAGTCGGAAAAATAAGCCCGCTGATGATAGCCGGTTCCATTCTGTTATTAATTATATTTATCATGTTAATGTTCCGCTTTGTTGCTAAAATCTTTGAAACCTTAATTCTTCATAGCGGTAATACAATTAAACTAAAGGAATTAATTAAGATATTTAAAACAGTGTAATGATTGGCAGAGATTAGCATAAACTTGTGCCGGTGCCAAGGTACGTGCCCGGCGGAATGGAGATATTATGAAACAGAATTTTAAAGGATGGTCATCCGTTTATCGATTTACCTTTAAGCAAGAGACTAAGGGTATCGCTTTTAAACTGGTAACTGCACTGGTTGCACTATTGATTATCGGCGCAATCGTATTAATAAATATACTGGATGCTAAGCCGGATCATAAGTCCGGGGAAGCAGAGAATCAGGATAAAAATGTGATAAAAACAGTCTATGTATCAGACGAAAGTGGCTTACCCGCCACGGATTTCCAAGCAATGAATCCGGAGCTAAAGAAAGCACCTTACACGAATGTTAAATATATCGATGTATCAAAGCAGTCACGTGAAAGTGTGGTTACCAGTGCAAAAAAAGATTCTAAGGAATCCATCGTAGTATTTATCACAAAAACCGAGACTGGCTTCCAGCTAGAAGCAGTGATTCCCGATGGTTCGTCCATCTCAAACGGAAAAGCGGAGGCTTTGGTCGGATTGATGTCCACTGCTTTCAATTCCAATAAGTTGATTCAATCCGGATTGTCGGCAGAGGTACTGACCAAAGTAATGCAGCCCGTTGTCAATAGTTACTCCAATATTGGTGAGAACAATAGTGAAATCACTATGGTCATAAAGCTTATAGCACCAATGCTGTTCAGCTTTATTCTGTATTTTATGTTGTTATTGTATGGTCAAACCGTTAGTAAATCAGTATCTACCGAGAAGACTTCTAAGCTGGTAGAAACTTTATTAACCTCCGTTCACCCCTATGCATTAATTACCGGTAAGGTACTTGCAGTAACCACAATGGCTTTAATCCAATTTGTAACCTGGATAGTCGCAGGCTTTGTGGGCTTATATAGCGGTAATGCAATTGCTCATTCCCTCTATCCGAACTACCATAATTCCGTAGTTGCCGTAATTAATTTCTTTAAAGACAATATCGGTGAGACTGCCTTATCCGCACCATCTGTTATTCTTGCAATCCTGTTCTTCTGCGTAGGCTTTCTGTTCTACAGCGTACTGGCAGGTGTTGCAGGCTGTATGGTATCAAAGCCGGAAGATGTCGCCTCCACACAGGCTTTATTCCAGTTCCCGATTATCATCAGCTGGATTATCGTATATTTTGCACCACTCTCCGGACATTCCGGTTTCTTAAATATAGCAAGATATATTCCGTTTACCGCACCGTTTTCCGTTCCTTCGGAGTTGATTACCGGTATGACCGGTCTTGGAGAAGGCCTCTTAGCTTTTGCGGTATTGCTGCTCTTCACTCTTGCCTTCATCATGTTAGCCGGTAAGATCTACAAAGGCCTAATCCTCTATAACGGTGAGAAGGTTAGCTTCAAGCTCATCGGAAAGGTTTTACGAGCAAAAAGCAATTAAGGCAGAATAGTTAATAAAATTAAGGTTTACTAAGATATAGATAAACAAAGATTAAGTTTACTAAGGGCTGTTAAATAATCTCCGTTATCGCAATGTTAGTTCCCTCACACACAGGTTGAAAGACACTCCCCTTGTTTTGTATTTCTCTGGTCGAACAAGTTTGTTCGCCTTCGAAATACAAAATCTAAGGAGCGCCTCTTTCAAACAGTGCATTATGGGAACATAACATCACTCTATTGGAGATTTTTTAACAGCCCGATTTAGTTAGTGAAAAATATGTTATAACTAAGGTTTATTTATATCTGATAATTTTGCACCAACAATTTCAGTAAGTTTCATAAATATAAGTGCTTTGCTCTGTTCAACTTTCCACTTAATGAGTTCATTTTACGGTTTTACTTTTTATTTCACTAATATTTCTGTTAATAATTGCTTTCTGCTGGCTATAAACCTTTCTATTTTCTAGGATCGATCAAAGTCATGGTCAGGTTTCTCGAGCGGAACTTCTTCTTCATCGTTCTCCGGGGAGGACAGCGGCGTGGGCACCGGAATAATAATCGGTGAGGGAGCCTGCGCGGGCTCCTGTATTGGTTCCTCTCCCATCAAAATATTATCATTTACATCATTGTACAATCTGAAGTACCTCCATATCCGAATTACCTTTCAGTGTATAATCCATGCGGTAAAAATATTCTCCAACACCGAATAGTACAATAAAGGTTTCAACTATTCGAATTAGTATTGGTTAATAGATCGCTATTTATTACATACCCTGTAAAATCACCTGATTGGGTTGTGATTTACAGAGGACGGCTTCTCCTCAGTGACTAACATAGAGATAACTACACTGCCAATTAATATTAAGAATATAATCGCCAGTGACCAGGTAATCGGAATCTCTACGTCAAAAAATGTAGCGCAGAGCTTTAGGCCTGTAAAGACTAGAATAGCTGCCACCCCATACTTCACATAGCGAAATCTTTCGTGCAATTCACCCAACAGAAAATACATATTCCGTAATCCCAGAATCGCAAAAATATTCGAGGTATATACAATAAAGGTATCTGTAGTGATCGAAAAGATTGCGGGAATGGAATCAATCGCAAATAATATGTCTGTAAACTCGATCAGAATTAATATTGCAAATAGGGGGGTTGCGTATCGCACCTTATTCTTTTTTACAAAGAAATGATTCCCCTCCAAATGATCCGTGATAGGAATTACCTTACCCAAGATCTTAATAATCCGACTATCCTTGTAATTGGCTTCCTCTTCCTTCTTTAAGATCATATTTGCACCACCAAGGATCAGAATTCCCCCAAATATATATAATATCCAGTGAAACATATTCACAATCGTTACACCTAGAAGGACAAATAATAATCTTAGTATAATTGCTCCTGCGATTCCGAAATTCAATACGCGTCGCTGATATTCCTGCTTGATTCCAAAGGCCGAGAATACCATGATAAATAGAAATAAGTTATCAACACTCAGACTCTGTTCAATTACATAACCACCAAAATATTCAAGCGCCTTACCCGGTCCTAAAAATATGTATATACCTACATTAAAACATAGAGATAATCCAATCCAAAACAATACCCATTTTAGTGCCAACTTTGCTGACATGGTGTACCACCCTCTTTTCATTGTACCAAATCATCAAGTGTTCCAAAGGTGTAACCCATTTCTTCCCATTTGGTTAACAGTTCATCCAATATCTCAGAATTTGTTTTGGATGTGCTGTGAAGCAAAACAATTGCACCCGGATGAATCCTACCAAGCAGCTTTTTAAATGCTTGCTCTTTTGTAGGCTGTTTGTCAATATACCAATCCACATAAGCTAGACTCCAGAAAAATGTCTTATACCCCAGCTCCTGCGCCATCTTTAAGTTACTTTCACAGAACTTCCCCTGTGGAGGACGGTAATACTTCTTCATGGTAACTCCTGTTGTTTCTTTGCACAATTGATCCATATCCACCAATTGCTTCTGAAAACTTTCCATTGTAGATATACTGGACATATTCGGATGTGTTAGTGTATGATTTGCTACGATATGACCTTCTGCAGCCATTCTCTTTACTAAATCAGGACTGGTTTTCACATAATTCCCTACCAAAAAGAAAGTTGCTTTCACTTTATGCTTTTTGAGTGCATCGAGTATCTTTGAAGTGTATCCATTCTCATAACCTGCATCAAAGGTAAGATAGATCACCTTCTTGTTACAGTCTCCGACATAGTAAGCATCATACTGCTTTAATTCCTGCGTTGTAGCGGTTCCTGTAGGTTGCTTTCCCTCTGTCGAAAAGCCTAGACCCCAGTTATCCCCGGCTGCTTCTTTAACCTTTTCATGGGCATTTGCGATCAATGCTATTCCTCCACCCAGAGCATAGCATAGTACATAAACAAGTAATAGTAATATAATATTTTGTGGTTTTATGCGCTTCATAGAAAAACCCCGTTAACATAATTAATAAATTATATTGACATATGGGCTCTGTCATACCTTATTCTGCTATATTTGAATTACTTTCAACCGATTTAGCATGTCTTTGATTCCGATTAAATCACTCAACATTCTACTGTCCGCTTTCAATGACTTTTCAACCGTAGCTTCGGGTATCGGATCCTTTTTTTTGTTGTTCTCGTAATATATGGCCATTCTATTGCACTCCTTAATAAACCTGTCTAGGATTTCAGCAATCTCTTTCCGTTCTCTTGCATCGAGTACCATCGTATCATTCGTCAATAAATAGAGCATATCATAGATAAGGTGCGTAATGTTTCTTAAACTAAATAGCATCTTTTTAAATGTGATGACTTCTTGGTGTCTCGAATTTGGACTTATCCTTTTTTTGAATTGTTCTTCCCTCTCTTTATCACGGAGTAGTGAAATGAGCCAGTCAATCCCCGCAAAGGTTGATGATATCGTTTCTTTTTCACGATAAAATACACTAACCTGGTTTTCCATCAGCCCAACTCTAATATAATTAAAGTGCGCAGAAATGGAGCCGAAGAGGTGTGCAATTCTTTTCCTCTCCATCCTCTGATAGAAAAACAGGGAAAAGAGGAAGTTATATAGGATAGCAATAAATACGCCAAAACTCAAAGCAAGGATTCTGAGTAAAAATGTTAATACTTCGCTTGGTTCACCCTTTACCGTGTACTGAACATATTGCGTCATATATATCGATGTAAAGATTGCAACCGGGGATACTTCTCTCCAATTTATCTTCAAGCAGAGCAAAAGTGTTGCTGATACAGAGAGAGCCACCGTAATAAAATTAATCCCGATGAACAAGATTATAACTGTGGTTGCTAATGCACCAAGAATCGTTGCAATAATTTGATTTAAGCCACTACGGATTCCGGTAACTGTAACCGGCTCCAGCGTCATCATCATACCGAATAAGATTGATATCATATCCTTTTGTACAAATGGCAAACGATGACCAATGAGATAGGCTGTTAATACTGCCGCAAATGTTTTAAATATATATAGTTTTGTATCAAATAGATACGCTTCCTTCTTTAGCTTGATAAAATTCATCGCTTTCTTCATGATCTACCCACCTTATTAATTATCGTATATCAAAAGCATTTATCATTACTTGCCGTCATCAATATGCGTAATTTAATTATCATATTAGAATTGAGAATAGAAGCTTTTAACATACTAATCATATTATGTAAAAAAATCATAATTCTAATACCACATAAAAACCGGTTTCCAACTGATTAATCAGAGAGGAACCGGCTTCTATTTCATACTATTTATTATTCAATATATAAAAGTCAATCATCTAATTATAAAACTTAGTTCTTGGAACGACTTCCACTATTTAAAAATCCCTTTATACTATCCCATATACAAATCACCAGAAGAACAGCGACAAATATCCACACTCCCCTGTTCACCCATTCTGTGGCAAGCTGTGATGAACTACCTGGGATATCTGATATTACAGAATAAAAATCCTGATTGAATATGGTTTTATCAGTAACTATAAGCGTAAGTAAAATGCAGGATACCACATTATATACCGTATTCGCTATCGCTAAAGGCACATTCCAGCTGCCCTTCAGATATTTCCAGATGAATAAGACTAGCTGCAATAAAGCAAGCAGAAGAATGAATGGAATAAATACCTGAAGTCTATCAATATTAAACATTGGTGTTACGCTTGCATTTGCGCTGTCACCCTTGATATATATAGCAATCAGTTCGGGCTTAAGGCAGAATATCACGGTAAAGAATATCGTAAAGCACATGGAACCCACAATCTCCCAGCGTGAAATCAATCTTTGATTTGGAATTGGTAATTCGGGCAGATCCTTCGGTGTCCACTCTTTCTTAGAGAACGGAAAATGTCCTGACTCCGCACCACTTCTTTCAAGTATTACAAATACTAATGTTACCCAGAATGCTCCTTGAAATGCTCCTTCTATCACTGAGGATATTAGCCCGGAGAATAATTTTGAATAATTGGTCAAATCAATGCCTTGCTCCGCCATATCAACACCGCTTGCTATAGCTCCAATTACTGCAAATACCACAACACAGATACCGATTACCAACTTCAAGGTGGAGATATATTGATCATAATAACCGGGCCCGATTAGATATTTCTTCTGTGGTTTATATTCATTTGCAAGATTCCAGGGGTTACCCAACTTATGCAAAACCTGATATACTTCCTCCTCGGAAGGATTCTCCGGAAGCATATCTTCAATATTACTTTGTAGCTCCTTCGCAACATCTTCTCTGGTACCTTCCGGTAGATGCTTTGTTACAGCATAGATATATCGATCAATCAATTTCATGTTCTTCCTCCTCCTTTAATAAATCCTCCATCAAACCGGAGATCGCTCTCCACTCTTTTTTCAGTTGCTTATATACTTCGATTCCTTCTTCGCTTAATTTGTAAAACTTACGTGGTCTGCTTACGCTGGTATCCCATTCGCTGATAAGCAGATTCTGCTTTTCTAGTCGGCGCAAAAGCGGATATAGTGTTCCTGCTTCAATCGGTGCTTTGCTCTCCTCCAACTTTTGCACCAGGGAATAGCCATATTCCTGCGTACGTAATTGGCTTAATACCAATAATACCAACGTGCCTCTTTTTAGCTCCACAATTAGGGAACTGATCAAATCATTTTTAGACTCCATGTTTATCACCTCGAAATTATTATACTGTACGACATACATCATTGTCAATATAATATTATTAAACATTTCATATTATTCAGAATTACTAACTATTTAGAATGTGATACTATTTAGAATGTGATTTGAAATATATACTTTTGAGATTAGGTGTTTTTTAAGATTTATGATTATTCAAGATTTATTGATATTGAAATTTGTTGTTATTTAAGACTTATTGTTATTGAAATTTATTGATATTGAGATTTGTTGGTATTGAGATTTATTGGTATTGAGATTTGTTGTTATTAGTCAATAATTGATATGATGGTATGCTCTTCCTTGGCTGGATACGCAACAAAAAAGCCCGGGAAAACCCAGGCATAGCATTATACTTTTATTCTGTTATTATATAATAAATTCATTTTCATCAATTAAATCAACAATGTTTGTTTTATTATGTATGATTTTAACCTTATCGCCAGCATCCACCGAGTGATAAAATCCTTCTCTACAATAGTACGTTTTTTTCTTACCGTCAATTAAAAGGGAGATAGAGAAAATCGTCTTTCGTACACGAATACCTTTCTCCCTAAAGTCTGGATCAACAAATTGATTCTTCTTAATCACTTCACCATAATGTTCCTGATTCTCCTGCGGTGATTGAAATCTGATCATAATAATAATGATGATACCCACACATACTAAAAGACTGATTACTAAGGCAATTTCTCCAATACCCATGATCTTATCCTCCGTACCTTATCACAAAAGTATAAATAAGACTTCATAAAAATCATAGCATATTTTTCCTGTCACTTCCACTGTTCTCCCATAGTCCATGTTAACTATTTTCTGGCGACAAAGACAACTCTTTAGCAATTTTGTTCGCCAATTCTCTTATCTTCTGATTATCATGACTGCATGCTTCTATAATATATTGACCATAGCTCTGCTTGTAGTTATTTTGCAGATAGTTCAATACATTCATCTTCCACTTCCACAAATCATCCGGGGTCAGGTAGAAGAATTTCGGTTGGATATGCGTTCTATAATATTCCTCATTCATATTCATGATATTTTCCGGAGTAAGATTTCGTAATACCTCTTCATCATGCGGGAACTCATCTATTTCCTTCCATTTCTTGTGATTCATTGGACATGCATCCTGGCAAGCATCACATCCATAATACCAGGATCCAAATTTCTCTCTTTCCGCTAACCCTGCCATATCTCGGCCACCAAAGGTGGTAAGAAAGGATATGCAGTTTAGGGGATTCATCGTATATGGTTCGGATAGGGAACAGGTAGGACAGGCCTTAATACAACGTGAGCACCCTGCCGGGCAGCCCTTTATGTTATTTGATTCGATCAGCTCTAGCTCCTGATCCGTAATCCATGCCTCGAGTTCCACCCAGGATCCCGATTCGGTATAAAAGAAATTATTCCTTCGAATAATTCCAAGGCCTGCCTTCATACCAGCCCAACGCAGCCCAACAAGTCCAAACTTGCGTTCAGACGCAATCTGAAATCCCATGCTACGTATATATTCCTCGAACTTCTCACTTGCCAGATATTCCTTGGAAGCTTGGTTTACGCGCGGATCGAATAGATACATCTTTGCGATATGATTTGTCAAATACTCCGGAACCTTATAATGTCCATAATGGGAAACCGCCACAATAATAGATTTTGCCCAGGGGTATTGCTCTTTTAACTTCGTCAACCGCTCCTGCCTCTGATAAAATGGCTTTGAGGAGGGAACCTTCTCCATTCGTTCAGATAATTTCAAATCAAAGCCTTCCATATCCTCAATGCGAATAATACCGCATTTTTCATAACCCAGCTCATATGCCTTCTGCTGAATCATATGTTCAATACTCATTCTTTCTGTATTCATATTATCAACTACCATAATGCTATTCCTTTCTTACCGTGTATATACACGATGACTTTGTTTAAAAAGAATGTGCATAAGCACATTCTTAGGGTAAGCAATCTACAGACATTAATATGCACATGTTTATGCATGATCAAATGTTCTCAACCATTGATAAAAGTGCGGTCAGTTGTTCCAGATTTTCTTTACCGATTTTCTGCTCCACGTGGTTTTGCGCATTCTCCCAAAGGGCACCTGCCTCTTTACACCTCTTTAGGCCTTCCTCGGTTAACTGCAATTGGCGATTCCTTGTTTGACTGTCAGATATATCAATAATTAGAGACGATGCTTCCAACGGTTTTAGGCTTCGAACCAATGTGGTACGATCCAACTTGAGAATCAAGGCAAGATCACTGACACTAAGTGGCCCTCCATGCTGATCAACATGCTTTAATATTGCAAATTGGCTAATGGTTAGTCCACTGGCTGACATCTTCTCATCATATAACTTCGTAATTGCCAAAGAAGCTCTCCGTAAATTCAGACAATTACACTCGGAGGGGACTGATTTATTATTTTTCATCCTTTATATTGTACATAATACTCAACTTCAGTGATTATGATCTCCTCTCTTTGCGATATTCGCCAAATCGCTATTAGTGTATATACACTATTTGCATCATAAACCTATTAATTATACTTGTCAATAACTGTTTCGGAAATATATTTTATAAGATGCCATCATAACATTTGTTCTATCGCTGATAGCATCTTACAAAAGGATTTTAACAACTAGTCATTATATAATCTATAATAATCCATAGTAGAGGTTTCCACAAACCCGCAGGATTTGTATAGCCCTAAAGCCGTTGCATTCTCCGCAGCAACCTGAAGCATAATATTTTTGATGCCGGATTCTTTCATTACGCTTATACCTTTCAATAAGATTGCTCTGCCATAACCCTTTCCTCGGTATTCCGGCAGTACTCCCAGTCCGTAGATACCACTAACCTGAGGATTTGTCTCAAGATGAGTCTTTCCCACGATTTTGTCACCCTTGTATGCAAGATAAATTTGCATTCCTCGCTTTTCTTCCACCTCTGGGAGAATGATATCATCCGACTCTCTATCTTCTTCGTTCTTAATTTTACATAAAATCTCTTTGATCTCCTCCTCTTTCGGTAAAGGATCATCAAAGTAGATCGCATTCTGTCTTGCGATTTCAAATGCATCAGAATTCATAGCCTTACGAAGACTTATTCCGCACAGCTGCTCTTCCTTTGCAACCGGAGTGTCTTCTCGCAGAAACATTTCATATTCGGAATGATCATATTCTGTATTAAGCTTTTGTATATATTCTTGACCGGAGATTGACTTCTTATCACTAAGTACTAAAATCTCACGGGAATTCCTTCTCCTACACTCATTCATGACCAGTTCATGTAATGTTGTAAAGATACCCTGTCTTCTATAAGCCGGATGAACCATTCCTGCTATCTCAAGCGGCATCCCTACTCCCCCAAAATTACCTATTCCGATATAACCAATTAGTTCTTGTTCTTCAAAGAACATAAATTCATTTATTTCATTTTTATCTTTCTTATCTTGATTGTCCTCAGCAGTTGCCAATTTATAATCCAACTCTAGCTTCAGAGCGATTTCATCCGCACCAACGCATACCATTTGCAACTTACTAATCAACTGATAATCTTCCTGGTTCAAATATTTCTTTTGTTTTACCCATTGTGTATTCGTCATGTCTTCTCCTCATTCTGTTAAATCCCAATTTAATATGCCCATACCTTTTTGATCATACACTTATTTTTACTGCTCATTCCATACCACCTATCCATGTCATCGTACTCTGTGTTTCCTTATTTTGCAATATATTTTTATAATACATTCTTTCTCTTTAAAGATTACAAGCCCACATGAATATATTAGTAATGTAAAATTACCGAAAGGAAATAATATAATATGTCAGATTCTAAACATGATAATAATTCTTATGAAGAAAAAGAAGTATATGCAACAGAGCAACCGGAGTTTATAAAAAAATGTGAGAAGGTTGTACATCAAAAAGCTAAAATAAGTTTGCCAGTATCCATTGAACCATATGTAATCTCAGGTGCTATTAAAACAAAATGCTGTGGTATTCCAACCGTAACAATCGATCCCTACTGTGAATGTAAGGACTGCTGCCATTACCTGATCACCCAGAAAATCTGTATTGATATTCCTCTTAAGTTTGGTGCTGTTGCTTCAACTAGCGAGTCCTTTGTAGAATGTGATGAAGCTTATATTGATGACGAATCTCCATGTGATTAAGAAGTAATTTGATAAAGGGCTCTTTACACCCGGCTTCAATGCCGGGTTGTAAAGAGCCCTTTATTTATATACAGTCTTATTTACTTATTTAGTTTTCCAACTACTGTTAACCCATCTAATACTGATATACCATGAGGAGCTTCACTTAAAACTTCTGTCAGATCTGTTCCTGCCTTTTGTCCATGATGCGTTCCATTTCTCCACTCACTGACATTTGTAACATCATACACTAAGCCTTTGTATGCAACATATGCTTTATTGCCATTTTCCCCATTATACTTAGATAGCTCGTCCATCGTAAAGGTTTGTAGATTTGAAGTATCTGCAGAATCAGAGGCTTGATTCGTATTATCCTTTGGTAATGCAGAATTTAATGAATTCGGAATAATGAGATGAATCGCGATTCCAAGAATAATCAGTACCGCAATTACACGATGAGCGATAAACCATGCTCCTTTTCTTGGCTTCTTTTTAACACTCGCATATATACCTAACAAAACCTGAAGTATCATTATAACAGCTGCAATACAACCAGTTACATTTATTCCAAACCTTAAGAATTGCGCTATAAAATGAGCCAATAGTAAAGCTACCGTCGCAAAGCCAAAATATTTGTGTTTCCTAACAAAGATCGTCATGAGAACTTTCATGATTTTCTTACCAAGGGGACTAACCGCAATCTTTTTACCAAAATGTTTATTCACATATTTTAAACAATAATTCAGTATGGTACCTACAAAGGCAATGACTAAAAGCCAACCAAATAGTCCACCTAATTCCTCAAACATAATGAATCCTCCTAACATGTAATTTTGTCATGTTCCTGTGCGTCTTTGATTATATTATTGAATATACTGTGTTCATTATACAAAGAGGCACCATCTTACACCAAATTTATCAATAAAATCTGCCATCAAAGAGCTAAAATCGCAAGGAGCCAGTGGAACCAGAATTTCACTTCCTTCTTTTAACACATCGTACGCCTGCTTAACATCCTCCTCATTCCCTTCTCCATAATGAAAGCAAAATTGCATCGTATTACCGGGGATGATTTTATCCACATCAGCTTCCGCTATTGCTAATGTTTGTCCACAGACATCGATCTCTGCGTGATAATATGTGGATTCTGTCTTCTTCACATTAAACCCTAACGTTCCATCAAATGCTTTTAAATATAGCTCAACTGCCTCCACGCTTCCCTTCACGTACATTTGCATCATTGCCCTATACATTATAATTCTCCTTTGCTAACTATTTCTACTTCATCTAAACTACTTAATTGAAAACCACCTCAAACATCTTACATAAATTGTAATTACAAACAAGTAATATGTCAATATAAATAGATATATCCTCCTTCCGCTTTGCATTGTAAATACTTTATTTATTTGACCGGTTGTTTGACTATGCTAAAATGAGAAACCATAAGTGACCATAACTGCTGATTATAGTTCATGATATTCCAAATTGCAGTACCAGCTAATTGATGTTTGTCGATAACATTATTAACAGCATTGACACTTCTTGCATCGATAAACCATACAATATGATTTTCTGGGGAACTATCAAAAGATGCTTGATAATTAAAATATGGTGTTAGAGAAGCTTCATCGAATTGAATAATAGCATTTTCTACCGATGCAAGGACTAAAGTGGAATCCAAAGACAATGATATTGCATAAGTATTCGGAGCATATGGCAAAGACCAATCATACCCAATAAGAGGAATCCAAATCGATATTAGACTGGAAGGAATTAATGTGGTTACATAATCAACGAAAGATTCAATTGCAGGAACTGAGATTACAGGCGCAGGAGGTTTATAATTTTTTCCCCATACTTCCTGCATAAAGATTAGATTATCTACAATTTTTAAAATAGAATTAAAATCAAGTTTTTCATAAGTAGTTAGGCCTGTATCAGTAACTTGAATATTAGGATTAATCGTAAGAATAAAAAGATATCCTGCTGCCCTTACCGCTTCCGATAGCTTGCTCAATGCATTAATATACAGATTTTGATTATCTACGTTTATGTTAGTCATAAGTGCATTTACTCCTAAGAATCCTTTTGTCCGAACAATTTCTAGTAAATTCTTAGTCAAATTTTCTTGCTTTACACTATCTAATAATAAATTATACACATATTCCAAATCTAGTTCTCCGGTCGGTGATAATGCAGATATCATTAATAGCGGGATTGTATCGTACTCCTTTGACATCATAATTATGTCTGTATCTTCACCATAAGTAGTAATATTACCGTCTTTTGATAATCGATAATTGAAAACCGAAAGATAAGTTAAATATGGCATGGTTTTAACCAGAGTATTTCTATTAATATGTGAGAAGGTAAAACCATTTGTAATTATACTTTCTTCTGTGTTATAACTAATTGCTAAAGTTTCACCCGGATATATATACGTTCTATTATATAGAAATGGATTCAGACTGATTAACTGTATTATGGTAACTCCATTCGATTCAGCAATTGAGGACAATGAATCTCCTTCTTTAACAATATAAATCTTTTGAGGTTTGAGAATAACTAAAGCTTGACCCTGAACTAAAGTACGATAATTAATCAACCCGTTATCACTAATTAATCTTTCAACTGTCATGTTAAATTTGTCCGCAATCCCCTCAATGGTATCATCAGGTTGAACGATATATATCTCCATAAGAATCCTTAAAGAATTAGCATTAGTATAATATATGTAATGAATTTTTAAATACTACTTATTAAACTAATCTAATATATTTGAATTAATTTCCATTAAATTTCACGGGACTAAATAATACTAGATTATTTGATCTATAACGCAATTTATAATAATAGACTTGTCGGACTAAATTATAATTAAAAGTCATAAAAATGAAGATATTTTAATATAGAGTTTCATAATATATATAGATAGGTTAATAGGATCAAAGGACATTATATGGAGATATATGTAGTGCAAGAAGGAGATACTATAAATATAATAGCAGCGAAGTATGGAATATCAGCAGAAAAATTAATTATTGATAACGGCTTACAATATCCTTATAACCTTATAATCGGACAGTCAATTATAATTGCATATCCAAAACAAACCCACATCGTTCAAGAAGGTGATAGTTTACAAAGTATATCGGATTTATATGGTGTACCTATATTGAAGATTCTGGGCAATAATCCGGTATTATCAGATAGAAATTATCTATATCCGGGGGAAACTTTAGTTATCAGCTACGATACGAAGGCTAATGTAGTAGTCAACGGTTTTGCATTTCCTTATATAAAGAAGGAAACATTAATTAAAACCCTACCCAATCTAACTTATCTTTCCATCTTTAATTATACGACAACAGAAAAAGGTGAAATAATTACCTATCAAAATGATACCGATATAATTGCAACAGCAAAGCAGTATCATGTTGTCCCTCTCTTATTAGCTACTACTCTTTCACGGCAAGGAGAACCCGATATTCAATTATCTTACTCAATTTTACTGAATAAAGAAAACCAAATCCGAAATATCGAAAATTTTATAAGAATTATGAAAAGCAAAGGTTATCAAGGTATTAATATAGTTTTCAATTTTGTGAGTGTAGATAATCAATTCCTATATCTTGAATTCGCTAATAGAATAGCAGAACGGTTAAAAACGGAAAGCTATCTATTTTTTATTACGTTCAATTATCAGTCGCAAATTGTGAACAATAATTTGAATATTGCAAAAATAGATTATTCAAAATTCGCTCTTGTAGCAAATGGTCTAACATTTATCAGGTTTGTTTGGGGAAGTAATTCTAATCCACCCGGACCAATCAGTAATATAAAAAACATACAGACTCTTACCGATTATCTGATTACCTTAATAGATCCAAACTTACTAACCATCGGTAAGCCGGTTATAGGTTATGATTGGCCTCTGCCTTATATTCAAGGTAAAACCGTTGCTAATTCTTTACCTGTAACTTCAGCAATTGATTTAGCTTATAATACCGGTGCAATCATTCAATTTGATGAGACATCACAAACACCATTTTTTTATTATAACCAGTTTTTTATCAGTACCCCTGCTAATCATGTTGTATGGTTTATTGACGCTAGAAGTATCAATGCGTTAAACGATCTGATTATTCAATATAAACTGAACGGTAGCGGTATATGGAACATTATGATATATTACCCTCAACTCTGGACTTTAATTGTTTCACAGTTTGATATAATAAAGTTAATCGAATAGTTTTGAGAGATATTATGCAATGTAGAATATGCAGCAAGCATACAATTGCATCATTGCACTATACATAATATCTCTACTTTGCATTTTCATCTTATATAAAAAATTATTAAATCTCATCTACTATCCAATAGCCGACTCCAACTTCCGTGTGAATATACTTAGGCTCTGCTGGGTTAATTTCAATTTTACGTCGGATATTTGCCATATTAACCCGAAGAGCATTATGTTCTTTTGTATATGGCCCCCATATTTCTTTACTGATAAAATCTAGAGTTAATACTTTTCCTGCATTTTGCATGAGAATAACCAGTATTTTATATTCAATCGGTGTAAAATGAATTACTTCCTCTTTCATAAACACTTTTCGTTTCACAATATCTAACTCAAGATCACCAATACAAATTTTATCTGTTTCCAGCGGATTATACCCTTTTTGTTTATGTCTGATCGCTGTTCTTATTCGGGCTAAAAGTTCTAAGGTACCAAATGGTTTTGTAATATAATCATCTGCACCCAAATCGAGTGCTTTTACTTTCTCTGTTTCCTTTCCACGTGCTGTTACAACAATAATGGGAACCTGCGACCATTCACGAATTTTTGTTAACACCACCAGGCCATCCATATCAGGCAAACCTAAATCCAGTAGTATCAAATCTGGTGATCGATTGGCTGTAACAGATATCGCTTCCATACCACTGGTACACTTTATTACCTGATAATCATTAGATTCCAATATAGAAGACATAAAATTACTAATACCCTTCTCGTCCTCCACGATTAATATAAGTTGTTTAATATCCAACGCTTTCACTTCCTTCCATCGGCAAGGTGAATCGAAACTTTGCTCCGCCTTCCTTTTTGTTTTCCGCTTCAATTACTCCACCATGAGCTTGTATGATTGATCGGCAAATTGATAGTCCGATTCCCATCCCTCGGGAGGAATCAGGGCTTTTTGTTTTTCCGGATGAATATCCATCAAATAATTTAGGTAACTCATCCACCGGAATACCCCTTCCGTTATCACTTATCTCAAATATAGCATTATCTGCGTTCTTTGTAACTGTAAATTCAATTAGAGACTCCCTCGTAGAATGTTTGATTGCATTTTCTAACAAATTAATAATCACCTGCTCAATTAAGGTTGCATCCATAGGTACTAACAGCAGCTCTTCCGGTACTTTCACAGATATGTTATGACCCGGATATTTATTTTTCACTCTGGATAATGACTCAGACACCACTTCTTCCACTGCCTGTGGAGTCTTTGACAGATTTGTAGTAGTTTCATTAATACGAGTTACCGATAAAAGATTTTCTACCATACGGATTAACCATTGAGAATCATCTTTAATATCCAGTAATAATTTATCATGGGTACTTTCCTTCATTGTATGTTTATTCTCAAGTATTGCGGAGGTAGCACCTGAAATAGCTGTGAGTGGTGTACGCAAGTCATGAGAAATCGCCCTGAGCAGATTGCTTCGCATGATTTCTTTTTCAGTCTCAATCATAATATTTCTTTGCTCATCGGATAATCGTTGGCGCTCTAATGCCATTGCTACAAGAGAAGCTATCATCCTCAAGAACGACCGATTTTCGTGATTCAATGGATTGGCATGATTACAGGATATACCGAGTACAGCGAGAACCGTTCCTTGTGACATAATTGGCATATAAAAACCATTTGCTCCCATGAGTGTATCCGTTCCTGAACCAGCACGTTTCTTATTTACAAAAACCCAATGAGCTACGGCTTCTTCGTCCTTTGTTACTAAAAGAGGAGCATTTGGATTTACATCATTGAGTGGTTGTTGATAAAATCCTTTGCTCCCATCTACCGGATCCTCTGGATAAAATATAACACCCCTATTAAATATTGAGGTAATATAATCATTTGTTAATTCAATAATATTATCCAAGCCTCTGGTTACAAGAAGTTTCTTATTTATCTCATATAAGATCTCAGTTTTTCTTTCTCGATTAATCGCAACCTTTGCCTGAGTCTTAATTCGAAATACCATTGTACTAGTGAGCAATGCTGCCAATAACATAATAAGGAAGGTAATCGGATAGCCTGGTTGTATTGCGGTAAACGTATAATATGGTTTTACAAAAAAGAAATTAAAAATCATTACACTGAGCATAGAAGAAACAATTCCGTAAGCATACCCCGTTGTGAATCTTGATATCATCAAGACTGACAGAATATACGCCATAATTATATTTTGATCACCTATATTCAATTTTTGCAAAAGTAAACATATTAACGTTGCCAAAAACAATAATACTATACTTTTGATTGTATCTTTCCATGAAAAATAAAAATTTTCCCTCCATTTAAATTGCTTTGGCTTCTTGTAAACGTTAGTTGAGTCATTGTCAGGAATGATAAATATTTCCGTATTTCTTAAACTTTGGATTAACATATCTTCTAAATCTGTCTGAAACAGACTTTTTATACTCTTTTTTCTTCTGCTTTTGCCAACAACAATATTTGTGATACCCGATATCTTTGCATACTCAATAATAGTAGAGGCGATGTCAACACCATTCAATGTAATAATTTGTGCCCCTAGTCTAGCTGCCAGATCCATATGACTTCTAATATTCTTCTGTTGATCCTCTGACAGCGCCATATTGTCCATCGTCTCTACATACAAGACAGACCAGGGAGCATGAAAGGTTTCCGCCGTTCTGGCAGTCCACCTGATACATTTGGCTGATGAAGGGGATGGACTGATACACACCAGAAATCGTTGATTAATTGTCTTTTCCGTATGGATATAATCATTTTGATTTTCATTGCTAATTCGTTCCGCAACTTTTCTCAGTGCAACTTCACGTAAGAGACGCAGATTTTCCTTTGTGAAAAAATTCTGAGTCGCTGTTTCCACTCTCTCCGGTCGATAGATTTTACCATCGTTGAATCGATATAATAACTCTTCGGGAGCAATATCAATCAATTTAACTAGTTCTGCTTGATCAAAAACATAATCAGGAATCGTTTCTTTCACTGAAACTTTGGTGATATTTTCCACAATATCATTCAAGCTTTCTATATGCTGAACATTAACTGTAGTGTACACATCGATTCCGACATTCAATAATTCTTCGATATCCTGATATCTCTTTCTATTACGTACCCCAATAGCATTCGTATGTGCAAGTTCATCAACTAAGACAATATCCGGTTTCCTTTTTAATACTGATTCCAAATCAAACTCCCTTAGTTGTATTCCTTTATACTCAATTAAGAGTGGAGGAATTGAGGGTAAGCCATTTAGTAGCTGAAGTGTCTCAGGCCGGGTATGTGGTTCCACATACCCGACAACAACATCAAGCCCATTTTTTAATTGCTCCTGTGCTTCATCAAGCATTGCATAGGTCTTACCTACGCCTGCAGCAAAGCCAAGAAATATCTTTAATTTCCCACGGCCTCTATTATCTGCCGATATGCTTTTTAATAAAAGATCAGGGTTTGGTCGGTTATCACTATTTTCCTCCATAAATTATCCCTTCAATCATTCTTATAATTTTTCATCCAAGGCAAGATTGACTTTAAGAACATTAACTGTCCTTTCCCCGAATATACCTAGGAATCTATCTGCGGTATACCTCGAAATGATATCTTCAACCTTTTTCTCTTCCATGTTACGTGCTTTTGCAATTCTTTTAACTTGGTACCTCGCTGCCTGCACCGATATGTTTGGATCAACCCCGCTTCCCGAGGCATAAATAAGATCCATCGGTATATCCTCTGCATTATCAGGGTCAAAAGCATGCCACCACTTAATTCTTTCTTCCACATCATGACGTAACTTCTCACTATTAGGCGATAGATTGGAGGTACCTAATGGTCTGCCGATCAGATACTCCTTTTTCGTAAACTCTTGTGCAATCAGCTCTGATCCAATTTTCATTTCGGTTCCGTCACCTAATGAAATTGTTATAATGCTTGCATTCGCTTTGTTATGAAAAAACACTTGTGATATCCCTGTAATAACACCAGTATATAACACACCACATAGTATCGTAAATATTAAAAGGGAAATAATTACGGGTCGAAATTCATTTATGATTTTCTTCATATCATCATACCTCACACCAGACCACATAGGGTCAAAATAATATCGATCAATTTAATTGCTATAAATGGGGCTATAATCCCTCCCAGTCCATAAATAAGAAGATTTCTGGAAAGTAATTTACTTGCAGGAAGTTCTCTGTATTTTACACCCTTTAATGCAAGGGGTATTAATGCGACTATAATAAGTGCATTATATATAATTGCGGATAGAATTGCACTTCTACTGCTGGTAAGGTTCATAAAATTCAACGCAGATAATTCCGGGAAAATACCAAAAAACAAGACAGGAATGATAGCGAAATATTTTGCTACATCATTTGCCACACTGAATGTAGTTAATGCTCCCCTGGTCATCAAAAGCTGTTTTCCGATTCTTACGATATCGATCAACTTAGTTGGACTGGAATCCAAATCTACCATATTTCCGGCTTCTTTCGCCGCTTGTGTACCCGAATTCATGGCAACCGCAACATCAGCCTGAGCGAGTGCCGGTGCATCATTCGTCCCGTCTCCTGTCATCGCGACCATATGTCCGGTGGATTGATATTCTCGAATCAGGGCTAATTTCGCTTCCGGTGTTGCTTCAGCCAGAAAGTCATCAACCCCGGCTTCTGCCGCAATCGCTGCCGCTGTCATTGGATTATCACCGGTTATCATAATGGTTTTAATACCCATTTTTCTCAAATCATCAAACCGCTCTTTGACTCCGTTCTTTACAATATCCTTAAGATATATAACGCCTAATACTTTATTGTTAGCAGAAACTACCAGAGGTGTACCGCCTTTTCCGGCGACCCCCTTTACTATCTCATTGCATTCTTCAGGATAACTTCCTCCCCTGTCCTGCACATAATTTTTAATTGCATCGGCTGCCCCTTTGCGAATCTCATTGCCTTGAAAATCCACGCCGCTGATTCTGGTTTTGGCAGAGAATTCGATAAAGGTTGCATTCAATTTAGTTAACTCTCTCCCACGGATACCGAACTTCTCTTTTGCCAATACAACAATGCTCCGGCCTTCCGCTGTCTCATCTGCGATTGAGGAAAGTTGAGCCGCATCAGCGAGCTCCTTTTCTCCTACTCCTTTGACAGGGATAAATTCACTAGCCTGTCGATTGCCCAGTGTAATTGTTCCGGTTTTATCTAACAAGAGTACATCTACATCTCCTGCTGCCTCTATGGCACGGCCACTCATTGCAAGCACATTTGCTTGATTTAATCTACTCATACCAGCAATACCTATAGAAGATAATAGCGCTCCGATTGTAGTAGGTGCCAGACATATCAGTAATGCTATAATATTCGTTATCGATATTGCCTTACCATTACCCGCCTGCTTGCTTGCGAAATCTGAAAATGGGAGTAAGGTCGCAGTTACTACCAAAAATATAATCGTTAGCGTAACTAATAAAATCTGAAGAGCAATTTCATTAGGGGTCTTCTTTCTGGATGCGCCTTCTACCATGGCGATCATCTTATCGAGAAAACTTTCTCCTGCCTCAGCTGTAACTTTAACTACCAACCAGTCAGATATTACCGTCGTTCCTCCTGTTACAGCACTTCGATCTCCGCCTGATTCCCTGATTACCGGTGCGGATTCTCCTGTTATCGCGCTTTCATCCACGGAAGCAACTCCATCGATTACTTCCCCATCCATGGGAATCTGATCTCCCGCAACTACATAAAAGATATCGCCACGTTTTAACGTATTGGACAATACTTCTATATAATCATCATGATTATTCTGTACCTTTAACTTTTTAGCTTTAACATCTTTTCGTGCACTGCGCAATGAATTTGCCTGTGCCCGACCACGTCCTTCTGCGATCGCCTCGGCAAAATTAGCAAACAGAACGGTAAACCACAAGATTAGTGCGATTGCAAGTGTATATCCGGCATTTTCATCACTGATACCGAAGAAGCTTAGTATATATAAAATCGTTGTCATAATTGATCCAATATACACCACTAACATAACCGGATTTTTCATTTGAATCCGGGGTGAAAGCTTTACAAAGGATTGCTTTATTGCATCCATCCATATTTCATTCTTATTTTTCTTATTCATATGACCACCCTATTTCAATGTTGTAAAATGATCTGCGATTGGGCCAAGAGCCAGCGCAGGTAAAAAACTTAATGCACCTATGATAAAGATGATTGCTATTAACAATCCTACAAACATCGTATTGCTTGTTGATAAAGTTCCCTCTGATGCAGATACCTTCTTCTTATTCGCTAGGTTTCCTGCAAGTGCAATGGTTGCAAACATTGGTAAGAATCGGACTATCATCATAATTACTCCTCCTACAACGTTCGTAAATACGGTATTTGCATTGTATCCACCAAATGCACTTCCGTTATTATTTGCCATCGATGAGAAAGCATAGAGAACTTCTGAAAATCCATGCGCCCCTGAGTTGGTCAGCCAAGATGTAACCTGCGGGAGCATTACGGCAACTGAGGTACCTAATAGGGTCAGAAGAGGAGGCGCCAATATAATCAAACATACCATCTTCATATCAAACGGTTCAATCTTCTTTCCAAGATACTCCGGAGTACGCCCAACCATTAATCCGGCTATAAATACTGTTAGTATGATAAATGCAATCATCCCATATAATCCGCTACCCACTCCTCCAAACACTATTTCGCCTAGTTGCATCAAAAACATCAGTATCATGCCTCCAATTGGAGTAAAACTATCATGCATGGAATTCACCGATCCATTTGATGCTGCGGTAGTAGCGGTTCCCCATAGTGCGGAGCTTCCAATACCGTTGATAACTTCTTTTCCTTCCATATTACCGGTTCCTGTTACTCCCTGGTAAGAAGCGGCACCGTATTTCTCACTAACTGTAACAATAGCAAGCGCGGCAACAAATAGGATGAGCATGGTTACCAAGACCGTTCTTCCCTGCTTAGAATCCTTTACCGCCTTACCAAAGGAAATACAAAGAGCGGCGGGAATGATCAGGATGGAGAGCATCTGCAATAAATTCGATAATGCGGTTGGATTCTCCAGCGGATATGCTGAATTCATTCCGAAGAATCCACCGCCATTGGTTCCTAACTGCTTTATCGCAATCTGACTTGCTGCTGGGCCTAATGGAACAACTTGGGATGCACCCTTCTCCAAAGTAGTTATATTGACATAACCGGATAATGACTGAACCACTCCCTGTGATACTAATATAATTGCTAAAATAAGTGAAAGAGGAATTAAAATATATAAAATTACTCTTGTCAGGTCATGCCAAAAGCATCCGATTGTCTTTTTATTTTTAGAGGTAAAACCTCGAATTAACGCAAAGAGCACCGCAATCCCAACTCCTGCTGATACAAAGTTCTGGACCGTTAATCCGATTGATTGTGTAAAATAAGATAAAGTTGTTTCTCCTGAATACGCCTGCCAATTTGTATTCGTTATAAAGCTTACAGCCGTATTAAATGCCAAATCCCATTTTACAGACTTCATGTTCTCCGGATTAAACGGTAGCAGTCCCTGTAATAAAAGCAATAAAAATAATGCTACCAAGCCAATTCCCGAAAATACAAATACACTCCAGATGTATTTTTTAGTACTCATTTCATTATCTTCCGATACCCCTAACATGCGATATATCCTTTTTTCAACAGGGGCTATTATCCGGGTAATAAAGACCTTTTGTCCTGTCATAACCTTATACATGTAGATACCAAGTGGAATTGCTAATCCAATTAGTAAAATGAGAAATATAATATTTTGTAACAAAATCATACTCATAAATTTTCACCTCTAAATAAAACATAGAATAAATAACCTAATAACATAACCCCTATCAAAGCGGATATTATTAATACAACATTCATCCTTACTCACTTCCTATTCCAATAATATAGACCTGTACAAGGTTTCATTAATTTAGCAAATCTCTAACCAAACATGTCTACTCATATTCGTACTTTGCTTAAGCATCTTTATTATAGCGAAGATCCTATTAGGGTGGTATTAAGGATGAAATTCATTCTATTAAGAAGTTCTTAAGAAAGCTATGTATTATAATGGTATTGTTACGTTTATAAATAAGACAAGGGCAAATCTATGCAATATCATAGATTTACCCTTGTCTTATTTATTGTAATATTGATTGTTCTTGCTGGTGTTGATTTCTAATTAATATTTTTGCCATCTTCCATATGATCAACTTTATTTCTTAAATAAGCTATCTTCCATTCTAGATCTTCCATAATGCATTTTAAAACTATACTTAACGATGTCGAGAAAAACAACCCTAATAAAAGATGATATTTACAACTTCGAAGAAAGATATACAAATTATCTTCTGTTGGTGTCTCAAATCCTTGGTTTAGTCTATATAACACAGTTGCAAGTAAAATTCCAAGTATTATACTTATAATAACAAAGAAATAATAGCATCGTGTAGTCTTTTTCATATCATCCTCCACCAGTTAGTAATCTTAATCTTTAATTAAAACCGTTAGTTAACTACTCCCTTACAAGCAGTGCCACACTCTCAATATGAACACTATGGCTAAATTGATCCACTGCCCGAACCTTTTCGAGTTTGTAATCCTTCTCACAAAGGTACTTTAAGTCCCTTGCAAGTGTTGCAGGATCACAGGATACATAGACCACTCGCTTCGGTGCCATCGTAAGGATGGTATCTAGTAGTGTTTGATCACATCCCTTCCTGGGAGGGTCTACAACAATGACGTCTGCATAGATTTTATCTTCTTTGTACGCTCTTGGGAGGACTTCCTCTGCTGCCCCAACATAGAACTGGGCATTATGGATATTGTTAATTTCTGCGTTCTTTCTGGCATCCTCTATGGCCTGAGGTATGATCTCCACGCCATATACCTGCTTTGCCTTCTGAGCTAGAAACAGGGATATTGTACCGATACCACAATATAAATCCCAAACCACTTCGTCACCGGTCAGATTCGCATAATCCAGTGCGATATCATAGAGCTTCTTTGTTTGAACCGGGTTTACCTGATAGAAAGAGAGCGGGGAGATGCGATAGCTTACCTCACCGATTTTATCTGTGATATAGAGTTCCCCCCAGAGTGGAATCACCTGACCTCCAAGTATTACATTGGTCTTCTCTTTATTCACATTCAAGCAAATACTCTTCATACCTTCTATCTTTGATAATCCCTCAATCAGCTTGTCCTTATGTGGGATATCTGTTCCGTTTACAACCAGGCATACCATGATCTCACCGGTCTGATAGCCGACTCTGGTCAGGATATGGCGGAGCAACCCTTTATGGTTTTCCTCCTGATAAGGCTCAATGTTATATTCTTCTATATATGCTCTTAAGAATTCCAGTACCTTGATATTTACCTCGGCACCGATATAGCAACGTTCCGTATCAATAATGGAATGCGTCCTAGTTGCATAAAATCCTATTGCTATACTTCCATCCTTATTACGGCCAACCGGAAATTGAGATTTGTTACGGTAATACCAAGGGTCTTCCATTCCACTGATTGGCTCCATCTCTATCTCAGTAAAACCACCGATTCTTAACAGACAATTACGAACCTTCTGTTCCTTATACTCCAGCTCCTTACGATAATCTACGTGCTGAAGCTGGCACCCTCCACAACGAGCTGCAATCGGACAGCGTGGTTCCACTCGATATTCTGATGGTTGAAGTAGTTTGATCAACCTTGCATAACCATAGGTTTTTCCAGTTTTCATCACCTGAACCAGTGCTCTGTCTCCCATGACGGTATCCTTAACAAATAGAGTATACCCTTCATATTTGCCAATTCCCTCTCCCTCGGAGCCGATATCTTCAATTACTATTTCAACCTGATCGTTCTTCTTTAACATCACTTGACCAATTCATCCTATCTATTTGCGATTATGTTACAATCTTACTAATGTGCGTTAATAGCCCAAACTAATTCTTCGTGCTACGCATAATATTTGATTCAAACAATCTCTGATAACCCATCCATTCCAGCTTTGGATCTGCACTATCAAGAAGCTCCGTTATAGTCTGCATCTTCGCATCCGTGTTGTCTGCAAAATGCAGTGCCATCGCCTCTGCGGTTGCCGGTTTCTTCGGCGAACCGTATTCCAACTCACCATGATGCGATAAAATACAGTGAATCAGCTCATTCGCAAGCATAGCGGGGAATTTATTCATCTTCTTGATGTGATTGCCCACCTTGTTCGCACCTATAAAAATATGGCCGAGAAGCTGTCCATCATTCGTATAATCATTCTCCGGAAATGTTGATAATTCCTCCATCTTTCCGATATCGTGAAAGAGCGCGGCAGTAATTAACAAATCTCGATTAAGAATCGGATAGCTGGTAGTGTAGTAATCACAAAGTTTAACTACACTCAACGTATGCTCCAGTAACCCTCCGACAAATCCATGATGAACGCTCTTAGCTGCTGAATGATATTTAAAACTTTTTACAAAGTCTTTATCATTGACAAAGAAATCTTCTGCAAGTGCTTTTAAGTTCACATTCTTGATTCCACTGATGTAATTCTTGATTTCTGTATACATTCCTTCTATATTTTTATTCGTAACCGGAAAATAATCCTCCGGATAATATTCGCCTTCCTGCGCTTTATAGACTCTGCTTACATTTAACTGAAGAGAATCCTGAAAGCTGGTTACTCTCGCATCGATATGTACGAAATCCATTGCTTCATACTGACCTATCTCGCTGCTAAAGTCCCAAATCTTTGCATCAATCGTTCCTGTTCTGTCTTGTAATATCAAAGATCCATAGCTTTTACCGCTTTTTCCGGTTAAAGTCTGCTTTGATTTACACAGGTATATCTCACTTTTTATAAAGTCATTCTCTCTTAATTCTTTAATAAATCTCATTTTCCATACCTTTCTAATTCGCATTTCATATCTTTACTATTATACCCTACAAAAAAAGATATATAAAGTATAAATTGAATTCTATTACAAAGAATGTGTTTTGACACATTCTCGCACCTGAGCGGTTGCGATGCAAAACTACATTGCCGCAAAGTGAGCATAATCCTGGAAGGCTATTATATAAAAGGAATTTCGCTTTTCCTTTTATATAAAAAGAATGTTGATAAATGGCACCTACCGGACACTCACTTAACAACATTCATAAATTTACTTCTATTATTTTGCCTTTTTAGCTAGTGTAACGGTTAAGCCAACATTCGTATCCTTACCCTGTACGGATCTTAGGATTCTAAACTTAACCTTTTCTCCTGCCTTGTATTTATTAATCGTCTCATAAAAATTAGATGAGCTTAATATACTGCTTTCTTCCACTTGAAGAATGATATCTCCATTCTGAATACCGGCTTTAAATGCTGGGGAATCTGCAATTACATCTTTGACATAAATACCGCTTCCTACCCCGTATTGTGCCTTAGTCTCTGAATTCATATCATCTATTTTAACCCCACAGTAAATACGTGGTGTCTTATTCCCCAAAGAAATTAAGATCGGTTTTAACTTACTAATACCGATATTGGTATTCATATTCTCATATCCTTTTTCCTTCAGCGTCTGAGTTATAATTCCAATTACTTGTCCCTTTAAGTCAACAATAATTCCGTCGCTACTCTTATTATCAATGATACTTGTATTAAACAAATCCATCTCATTGTCTGTTATCCCAAAGGAATTCCCTTTGCTGGTTACCATTCCATATTCCAACGATTCGGCATGACCGTTCGGGCTACCCAGAGCGATGATCGGATTACCAATGGATACGGAATAGGATTCCCCTAATTTAGCAACCTCCAAATCATTCATATATACGGTAGGAATCTCAGAGATCGGTATCGTTACTATTGCAAGGTTCAATTCTGATTCGTAATCCAAAATTTTAGCATTCACAGAAACCGTATCATTCAATACCACTCGAATGCTTTTTGCATCTTTCACCTTGTCTAAGGATACTAAAATCATTAAATGATCTGAATTCTTAAACACAATCAGTCCACTAGAGTTAACCGTCTTCATCACAGAATTCTTAAACAAGTCCTCAGTAGCAAATTTACTTTTCACTCTTAATATCGATTTCCCTACGTTTGCCGCTAATTCTTTCATATCATTATTCATGCTGACATAATCATTAATATCCGCAGGCGTATTATCTTTTACTACAATCGGAGTTACCTTCGGAGAAGGAGTAGCGAAACCGGTCGGACTGGTCGGGGGTGTGATATTCTCCGATACATCATCCGATGGTAAATATACCGGTTTTCTAGCGTCATCATTTTCAAACAGCTTTTTTAACCTCGGCTCTGCAACTATTATTGTAACCGAAGCAACTAAACCAAATAATATAGCAAGTAATAGAGTAAGAAGCGGGGGGAAAATCCACTTTTTAAATTTCCTCTTCTTCTGCTCTACCACTGACTCTTTTATAAATTCATATTCCTTCTTGTCCTTTTCCTGATCAGACATTCCCAATCTCCTTATCGAAGTATATAAAGCCGAAAATCAGTGATACGTATTACCTATTTTACATTCAACTTGTGAACGCGGAATGAATTTTCTGTAAACAAAATTCCCCATAATAATTGCCCTGTCCACAACCTCGAAGATGCATTGGCGGTATCTATACTATCCTATCAAATTATATAATATTTACCAGAGAACTTCAATTCTTTTTCACAAGTCACGATTTACGGAACTTGTAGTCCTTTACAAAATGAATTCTTCTATGATATATTGACACTTCGCTGATTTCAACCCGAAAAACACGAATTTCCCATAATTATTTGTTTTATTTCTTTACAAGATAAGGTAAAATAGTTATAGATTTATAGAAGTCATGCAACCATGCTTATTTTATCACATCAAAGAATGTAACATTCATAGGAAAGGTAAATGTAATGAACGACAAAGCATTAAGAACATTAGAATATCGTAAAATTATAGATAAATTGACCGCACTTGCTGCCACTGGTTACGGTAAGGAGTTATGTGCGAACCTGCTGCCGGGCACAGATGTTGAGTCTATTCGTAAGCAGCAAAGGGAAACCACTGATGCACAGTCTCGTATCCTTCGAAGAGGAAGTGTATCCTTTAGCGGTATCCATGATATCCGTCCCTCTCTTATGCGCTTAAAGATTGACTCTGCATTGAACGCAACAGAGCTTTTGCACATCAGCTCCGATCTGGACGCTGCACTTCGTGTGAAAGCGTATGGGGGCTACACAGGCAAGGATAACGAGAACCAAACCGAGGATTCCTTAACCGAATATTTCGCACAACTTGAGCCCTTAACGCCACTGAATAATGAGATTAAGCGATGCATCATCTCCGAGGAAGAGATTGCAGATGATGCCAGTCCAAGCTTAAAAACAGTGAGACGTTCGATTAAAATCACGAATGACAGGATTCACAGTGAGCTTTCCTCCATCCTTAACTCCTCTAGAACCATGCTTCAAGATAGCATCATCACGATGAGAAATGGTCGCTATTGCCTTCCGGTACGTGCAGAATACAAGAGCCAGTTTCAGGGAATGATTCATGACCAATCCTCCACAGGCTCCACACTATTCGTGGAACCGATGGCGATTGTACGTCTTAATAATGAACTAAAAGAACTCTCCATAAAAGAGCAAGAAGAAATCGAGAAGGTTCTTGCTGATCTGAGTAATCAGGCAGCCGAGCACATGGATAGCCTCGAGAGTGATTTTTATACATTATCGGAACTTGATTTTATCTTCGCCAAAGGATCCCTCTCCAAACAGATGAAGGGCACCGAACCAAATTTTAATAATAAAGGTATCGTTAATATTAAGAAGGGTCGTCATCCGTTGATTGATCCTAAGAAGGTAGTTCCTATTGATATCATGCTGGGTCAGGATTTCTCCATGCTGATTATTACAGGTCCCAATACCGGTGGTAAAACTGTCTCTCTAAAGACAGTCGGTCTTTTAACTTTGATGGGACAGGCGGGACTTCATATCCCCGCATTTGACGGATCAGAGCTTGCAGTGTTTGAAGAAGTATATGCGGATATCGGAGATGAACAGAGCATCGAGCAAAGTCTCAGTACCTTCTCTTCACATATGACCAATATCGTAAATATATTAAAAACAGCTGATACCGGCTCCCTGGTACTGTTTGATGAACTTGGTGCAGGTACCGACCCGACCGAGGGCGCGGCACTTGCGATCTCGATTCTCTCCTCACTTCACTCAAGGAAGATTCGAACGATGGCAACTACCCATTACAGCGAACTGAAGGTTTATGCACTCTCCACAGATGGTGTATCCAATGCCTGCTGTGAATTCGATATCGAGACATTACGACCGACCTATCGACTATTGATCGGTATCCCCGGCAAAAGTAATGCATTTGCCATCTCCTCAAAACTTGGTCTTCCGGATTATATTATTGACGATGCAAAGGAATTAATCGGCAAGCAGGACAAAAGCTTTGAAGATCTTCTCAGTGATCTGGAGGCAAGCCGAATTACCATCGAGAAAGAGCAAAGCGAAATCAGTCGCTACAAGGAAGAAATCGAAAAACTTAAGAAGAACCTGGATCGTAAGAATGAAAATTTGGACGCCAGCCGTGATCGTATCTTAAAAGAAGCGAAAGAAGAAGCTGCAAGTATCCTTCAAGAAGCAAAAGAATTTGCAGACCAGAGCATTCGTAAATATAACAAATGGATGCAGGGCGGTGCTAACATTAAGGATATGGAAAATGAACGAAACTCCTTACGTGAGCACATGAACAAGAACACCACCTTATCCCAGAAGAAGCAGCAAAATTCCAGTCAGAAGTTAAATGTTAAGGATCTTAAGGTGGGTGAGTCCATCAGAGTACTGAGCCTCGGGCTAAATGGCACCGTCAGCACACTTCCGAATGCCAAGGGAGATCTATTCGTACAGATGGGTATCCTACGATCCCAGGTTAACATTAAGGATATTGAAATCATTCAAGATAATTCAATCACCGCACCGGGCTATACCAAGACCCAAAGCGGTAAGATAAAGATGTCGAAGTCCGCTAGTATCCACCCAGAGATTAACTTGATTGGCAAGACAGTTGATGAAGCACTTGCAGAACTTGATAAATATCTGGACGATGCATATCTTGCACATCTACCTCAGGTGACCGTTATACATGGCCGCGGAACAGGTGCTCTACGTAATGCAATACAAGCACATTTGAAGAAATTAAAATACGTGAATTCCTTCCGTGTCGGTGGTGCCGGAGAAGGTGATCACGGTGTAACCATCGTGGAATTCAAATAATCACATAGGATAAATTGAAAGGAGTATAGGATGATAGCCAAGCAAAAAATATTAATCGTAGATGATGATGTTAATATCGCCGAACTGATTTCTCTATATTTAACCAAAGAGTGTTATGATACAATGATAGTCAACGATGGTGAAGCAGCCATCAGGGAATTTCAAGAATATAAACCTAATCTCGTTCTTCTCGACCTCATGCTTCCTGGCATAGACGGTTATGAAGTATGTAGAGAGATTCGTAAAACTTCTACGGCTCCTATCATTATGCTATCTGCAAAGGGAGAAATTTTTGATAAAGTACTGGGTCTGGAATTAGGCGCTGATGACTATGTAATCAAGCCATTTGACTCTAAAGAACTGGTTGCCAGAGTAAGAGCGGTATTACGCCGCTTTAGCCCATCAACCAAAGAGGAACCGAAGGAAGAACAACCCGCGCAGTCCGGTGACTATGTGTCCTATCCCGATCTGGTTATCAATATCAGTAACTACTCTGTACAATATTATTCAGATACTATAGAAATGCCACCAAAGGAATTAGAACTATTATACTTCTTAGCCTCCCATCCAAATCAAGTATTTACCAGGGAGCAGCTTTTAGATCATATATGGGGTTATGAATACTTTGGTGATACCCGAACTGTGGATGTCCACATCAAGCGACTTCGTGAGAAAATAAAGGATCACAGCGAATGGAGCCTCTCCACTGTATGGGGAATCGGCTATAAATTCGATACAAAAGCTCAAAAGAAATAGAAAGGTTGGTATCACTGATGAAGAATACCTTATGGTCCAGACTAATCATATGTTATCTATTTGCAGGGGTACTAATCTTCGTACTTCTGAACACATATGGCATGAGTCTGTTGGAGAGCCGTCTGACGGCTGATAAAACTGAATGCCTTGGAGCGGAAGCGGATTTGATTCAAGACAAATATCTCTCCACGTTCAATGGAGAAGAACATTCCTTATCCGACCTAACTCTTCAACTCAAATCCATCGAGACCTACCTGGGCATTCGTGTGTGGGTTGTTAATCCCGATGGTGTTATCATTGCCGATAGCAGCGGGAATGCTGTATCACTCAACGTCAATGATCTGGATCAAAACCTTTTGAATGAAAATATATCAAAAAATAATTATTATAATAATGTTTTTACCGAGCCGATGATCAGTTTAACCCGTAAGGTGACTTACAACTACGATTTAAGCGGATATATCATTCTACATATATCCCAGAAAAGCATTAAGGACGAGTCCGTATATTATTTTGATGTGATTAATATATGCTCCTTGATATTTCTCCCTCTCCTATTCCTGCTGTTCTTATACATCTACTACATCACTGCCGTACCGATGAAGAATTTGATGAGGGCGGCAAAGGAATACTCCTCCGGTAACTATAATTATGCTCTGGTTTTAAAAGGTCTGAGTGAATATCGTGATCTCGGTGCTGCCATCACCTATATGTCCGGAGAATTAGCGAATCTGGATCACTATCAGAAAAAATTCGTTGCAAATATCTCTCATGATTTTCGCTCTCCGCTTACCTCTATCAAGGGTTATGCAGAAGCCATTAAGGATGGCACGATTCCCTATGAGATGCAGGATAAGTATCTGAATATCATCTTATTTGAAGCTGACCGTTTAACCAAGCTAACCTCAAGCCTTCTGGAGCTTAACCGAATCGAGAACAAAGGCGGTATGCTTGATATTACCACCTTTGACATACACATGATTATCAAAAAGACTGCTGAAAGCTTTGAAGGAACCTGCCGCAATAAGAAGGTAACTCTCAACCTCATCTTCTTTGCGAAGGAAGCGTTGGTAGACGCCGATATGGGTAAAATCCAGCAGGTATTATACAACCTAATTGATAACGCCATCAAATTCAGTCATACCAATGCAACGATAAAGGTAACCACAACCGAGAAGGGTGAAAAAGTTATGGTTTCGGTGAAAGATTACGGTATCGGTATTCCGAAGGATTCCATTAAGAAGATTTGGGAACGTTTTTATAAGATTGATTCCTCCCGTGGTAAGGACAAGAAGGGCACCGGCCTCGGCCTTTCCATCACGAAGGAAATTATTCAATCACATGGAGAGAATATTAACGTAATCAGTACCGAGGGAGTCGGTACCGAATTCTCCTTCTCCTTGAAGAAGACACCAGAATAGGAGTGTGGGAAAAAAATAATTCTTTTAAGGAACAATGTTATTTGCCATAATGCACTGCTTGGAAGAACAGTGCATTATGGCAATATAACATTATTCCTACAAATTATTTTTTCAACATCCCTTTATGCTTTTATACTGCTTTTGATTACAACATCAAAAAGGCCGCACCAGATAAACTGTGCAGCCTCTACATTATATTATTCAATCACTTAATTGTCACTTTAGGTATTACAATCTAAAACCTACTTACAACTAATATATCATCTGTTAGTCTATCCCAACCTGATTATACTCCCTCAAAGACATTAGCAATACTATTCCAAAAGGATTCATTAACCACACGCTTTATTCGCGCTTGACTTCTACCGTTTACCACATTCTTAATACATTCCCCAATCTATTATAGACATATATGGTTGCTACATTGTTAGAATCTTAAATGCTTATCGCTTGATAGGAGTATAATCAGTAGGATTTTCAGATATATTCCAGATAATAATCTTCATCACCTTCCATACCTTGATATCCGGTTGCATTAATTTGCGCACACAAATTATCATCTGATCACAGTTTACAGAAAAAAATCAAAATAATATATTCCTTTTCGTACCTAAATTCGTTGCTTTTCGTTGGTTTATGTTGGTTTTGATCTATATTTGGTTATTACCTTATCAATCCTTCGATTTTCCGTATAAAATGTTTCGGTAATTCCTTATCACTTTTCACTTCATATATTTGATCAATATACTTTCTTCCGGTTACAGTATCTCCTTTCTTTATATAGCAATCTGCCAAACAACTATATACATATAGCCTAACATCAGGCACTTCCTGCAAATAGGAATCCCTTTTGTACATTATTATCTTCGAGCCATTTTCTAAAATCTCATTATATACTTTTATTGCTTTGTCATATCTTCTAAACAAATAATAAATCCACGCTTTAGAAAGAAGATTTTCCGGTGGATGTTTCTTAAATCGAATTATACACTCTCCTCCCTTCACTAGAATGATTTATTCCCAACTTTTAATCTTAATATAATCTTTTAAATTTTTAAACGGAATATTTATTTCCAAAGGTATTCCATCGTTTGCATAACGTGTCAGTATAATACCATCCTTCGTCAAGTAATATGTATCTACTTTTTTATCTTTTGCCTCATTATCTCTTAAATCATCTAATAGTTCTTTACTTGCTTCACTTCGGGAAAGTTCTCTCAAACCACACATACCATATATACTTTCTTTAACTGTTACCCCCAAATAATCAAAATTAATAAAAAAATCATCTTCATATAGTAATCTTCTTGCAAATGTTTCATTTAAGGAAATAATATCTTCCAAATATAATCTATCTCCAGTTTTCAAATCTATTGTTACTGACATAGACTTGTAATTGCCTTTTTCTACATTCCAATACAATGTAATAGGAATGCTTAAAATATTGTTGTTTATTATAACACCTGGTGATTCAAATTCGGAGTTCGGTGTTGTAGCAATTTCCACCCCACAGATTGGCCTAGAGAAAAATTCCTTATTAAAAATCGCAGTTTTTATAATCTTATTAATTTTGTTTTTTAACTCTGGATTATCTATTCCTTCAACATAAGGATAATCGAAGTCCGCTATCTCGGGCTTTGTGAGGGGCTCACCATTAGGTTGTGTACATCCTTTATAATTCTTTTTTACCCAGGTATCAAATTCTTTCTGGCTTATTCTCTTTAAGACCACTTTTATTGATTGATTTTCTTTATCATCATTGTCTTTTATGTCAATGTCTTTTTTAACCAGCCTATCTTGGCTTGCGATTGTAGGCTGGTTTTCAATTTTATCACATACCTCTTTATCTTCCTTTGACGTGCAAGACATTAAGGGTAATAATATTATACATATTAGTATTAATAATTTAACTCTTCTAGCACCATCTCTTTTCATTATGTTCCTCCAAGATTTACTCAATAGCACCCCCTAAAATCTATCATAGTTGGTATATTCTTAAGCTCATCTTTTTTTCATTTGTAATATTTAGGACTAGCTACACCAGATTATTCTGCTCACAAAATGCTCTATAAAGGCACCGATACTTTTGATATTGCAATAACAGCAATGCTCCTATGAGTATTATAGCAGCTATGGTAAAAACAGCAATGATAATGACTTCAGAATGATTCGCATTAATGGTAGCGGCATACAGCATCGTACCAATTAATAGCATTGCTATAGCTGAAATTGATAAAACTCGCCTAAAGTAATTATAATATTGGTTCGTAAAATCAAGGGGGTTTACTATATACTTAACATCTGCATTCCAATTTGAGTCCATTTTAAATATTGGCAGGGACCATTTTCCCCTTTTCTCATCGTATTTCGAGTTTATGTACATGAAGTGAATTTCGGTATCCTTTTGTACATCAACATACATTTTCACATTGATACAATACGCTTTCACTTTTTTATACCATCTTGAATCCGTTTTCATGATCAATATATTAAATATCCCTTGAAGAAACATAGTGAGTATATAGAAACCGATACATATTGGTTTTCTATTGCTTTTTGAAACCTCTTGGGAAATCTCAATTTGATACTGCTTACTTTCAAGAATTTCAAAAGTAACACATGAGTTTAGGCTACTAATTTCCTTAACTTCATTGTTTACATGTATATTAAAAGATTCCTCTTCAGGAATTCTTCCATAAAAATTTAAAACCATTAAACCACCATCCGACATCATTTATTAATATAAATCCTCCATTGGCTGAACCCAGCAACTTTATGCTACAAACATCATTATTATTTTTCCAATAACATTTTTACGGTTTTCCCCGTATCTTGTTCGATAACAGCAAACCCTCCATTATTAAATACATAGCACTTATTTACTTTCCATAGTCTGTTGTTTCTATCATATTCAATCGATACAAGACCAGGTTCGCTATGCTTTGTAAGATTGTCAAAATTCTAAAACTTAATCATTATCTATCATCAAATTATAACCAAATCAACCTTGCTCTCTTATGCTGCAAAATAAACATGACTTAATATATTAATTCACTTTGAAACACTTAATTCAATATATAGGTCATCTAAATTGTACTGATCTCTTGTTATAACCAATTGATCACCTTTTAGATAAAATGATGATTTATTGGTCAGATATTCTGATAAATCCTTGTATATCTCAGGATCAGATGTCCTTCGTATTTCCTCTATATAATCCTTTTCAGACATTGAGGTATCATGTAGTATTTCATTAGCCTCCTCATTATCGATTGGTGGCGGAAAATCATTTCCATAATCGTAGGTTTTAAAGATTTGTTTCAACCCCTTTGTATCCTCTATAATATTATTTAAATAAATCCTATTACCCGTTTCAATATCTATAATTGTGCCAATACGCGTATAATCGCTTATTAAATCAGCGCCGTTTTTATTCTCCCACTCTACTGTATATAAAACCGATAAATAATTCGAAGTTTTATAGGTTATATCAACCTTAAATCTGTGCGCCCACTCGCAATACTCATTGAGCCAACTCGTCATGGATGACTTAAGAGTATCATTAATCTGATTTTCTTTGTTTTTATCCGCTAAACCGGATATCTGAGCATATTTTACCTTGAATGGTTTACCCTTATTGCTTTTAATTTCATATTCCTTTGTATTTATTTTATACTTAATATCGTCTTCGGTTTCTTTAATAACGGGCTTTATAATAGGCCGCGGTGTTGTACTGATATTTTCACTTCCACCCGATTTATCGGTGGGCATCGATGCTATGTAGATTATCTCACTATCTAATGATGTATCCGGTGGTTCCGTTTTTGACATACACCCCGATAATAAAGTCGTTATAGCAATAATCGAACATAAGACAACACCTTTTCTCATAATCTTCTCCCCTTGTCAACACTGTAAGTAGTTTGCATTAATCTGTTTGTTAAGTTTTCTGAAATGCATCTTATAGTTTATACAAAATCGATTAAGAAATATATTTCTTTTCATACCCAAAAAAGTTACTTTTCGTTGGTTATTGTCGTTTTACAGAATAATAATATGAATAATGGTACGTGAGGACGTAGTAAAGGGGTAAGATTCAAAGAATCTTACCCCCTTTATTTGGCCAATCACACTTTGCACCAATCTTAGTCCTCTTATTATACTTCTATAATTTGTTTAGCGAAATCAATCATTTGCTCTTTCGTAATTTTTGCCCTTATTCAAATTTAATTCTTCCTTAGTAAAGTTCCCGTTTGCATATCTCTCCATTTAAGAACGTATTACTCTTTATCAACCTTCTTCATGACAAATTCATAAAATGTATCTACTATTGCCTTTGTCTGATCTTTAGCTAAGGAGACGTCTTTAAGCAGGTCCTGTTTTCGTTTGATTCTGCTCCGATAATTTCAAAAACAGACTCTACTTGCTTATCTAAATCATAAGGACCAGCTTATTTTTCTATAATATCACTACTATAAAACATACCATCGCCTCTTTGGAGAAATATCCACGTTATATCCTCAATATCCGGATCCTCCTTGAAATATGTAGTTATTAAGATATCTTTTAGACCATTTTTATTTATATCTTTGATAAAGGCTTTTTTTATAACAGATCCGATTTTAAACCCCGCACTAAATTCATAAAGTATATTACCATCCTTATCAGTAAGAAAAGCTGCAGGCTGAGTTTTATCAATCGATTTAATTTCTCCAGATACAAAACTTATTTTTTCCCAGGAGTTTAGGTATGTACTAAAAGAATTCTTTTTATCTGTTTTGAATCCTTCAATATCAGACAAATTATATGGTCGAAAAAGAAATCTCCCTCCTAAATGTTCATCTTTATATGAATCACCCTTACTTTCATAATTGATGACTGCCTCTATCTCATTTTTCCCTTTAAAATCCAATATAATATTTCCATTGTTCCCAGCATTGTCTTTAAATTTGCATAAACCCTTACTATCTTCAATAGTGCCAGATAAATTTCCCATATTCGAACTATTCTCAAAGTCATATATATAGAATTCAGGCGTAGCTATATCACATGTTGATAATTTACCGGTTATTTCTCCATTCATTATACTAGTTATATAAAAAGATGAAGATATATAACCAGTGTTATTCCAATCTTTTACTACCCATATCTTTTTAAGATACTTATCATAATTGTGCTCTTTAACATTATCTTTAGATGGTGCGACAGTAGGTTCACTAGAAACATTCGTTATAATCGGTGTTACCCGATCTTTTATACCTACACCATTATTAGTATCTATGATTGTAGGAGTGATCCCTCTTTCATCATTATCCGTTCTATTAGATTTACTACAACCACAAAAACAGAAAATCAGTATTATTAAACATATCATTAAAACACGAACTCTCATTTACACTTCCCCTTAAGTAAAATACCATAATCAGTTAATTCGGTTATCTGAGCATATTTTACTTTATCTTCCCCTACCTGTGTGCACTGATGTTATGTAAGGATTTCTATATGCTTATTTATATATTTGGGCATTATAGAATGTCCATTTTTACCTATTACAGACAGTATATATTGTGTTAATTCATTAATATACATAAAATTTTATATGCAGATTTTAAGAGTATCAATGTGTGATTCAACAATCGGGTAAAACCACATTTTATTTATCAGTTAAATTAATTGATGATAACATCAAATCGATATCATTTTGTTTAATATTATCCCCTACTAAGGAAAGCGTACAGTTTTTATTCTCAATAAATATTTGAATAATAATTATTTTACTTTTTTGAGGATTTCCATACTGAAATCCCTTAATATTATTGGTATCAAAGCAATACAAGCCATTTGAATCTTGATATGGAATAATAATATTTTTAAATTCCAGCAATTCTTTCTTCAATGTAATTTCACTCATAGGCGCAAAATAGCTTATCGCATCCGGGGTTAACGCATATATTTTCTTCATGAATTCAAACGATGATTCGAAATATACATCACCAAATATATTACGAAGATACTTTTTCTGTTTTGATGTAAGCTTATTTAGCACATCATACGTATCATCTTTCATCTTGTTGATTATTATCTTATGTCCATCATCAAACTCGTACGCGATACCGGTAGATAGCTTTTTGGTCTTTATTAACTTATCACAAGGAGAAGTAAACTCCATATCTGATCGTAAGAATAACAAGTTCCTGCAGTATTATCATTATAGCTCTCATCCGTCGCTATTCCGTTATCCCCTTTTGTAAAACTATCCTGTCCGGGGGAATATTCCATTGGAGAGATTTTCTGTAGAACTCTTCCATAGGAATTATAAACTGTACGAGTCACTCGTGACCCTTCTCCATCGTTTACTTCTTGCTTTATAACATTACCCAAAATGTCATAGATTAAATACCCCATTTATCAAGATTGATCGGCTGGATATACATACCCAAAAAACAATCTACTGAAACCTGCTTTAATGGTTCCAGTAGATGTGAGTTCACATATATTCGATAAATAAAATTATGTAAATAAGATCTTAATTCATTTGCTTGAGGATGTCTTTGGTATATAAATACCCGGAATCCTCATATGTTCCATATAGGTAAATTGTGTTTTTTCATCCTCTGCTTTAATAGCACGTAATGTATATAAGCCAGCATTATTCGGATTAATAGTGTCAATTGTATAGTCTATTAAAAAAACTTTATATATTCCCACGTCTGTAGTAATTGTATACCAAGAGTCGATTATTATAGATTTTTTCCCATGTTCTATGTGTCCCTCAGAACCTAACCTCTCATTTTTCCATGTCTTAATATCGCCTTGAATTAAATTGAAAAGATAATTCATCCCATCATCGATATTCTTTACTTCACTCAAAGCCTGATTGGAAAATATGGATTTTATAGCATTTTTATCATGCTTTTTGATTGCTTCTACCACTTGTTTCATACGGGCATCAGCTACTTCCTCATCGCTAGCCTGGTTTAACCCATCTAACCTAGAGCCTACAAGCGAACATGAGCATAATGACACTATACTAATTAATATTAGAAATATTGAACAATATTTTTTCACAGTTTTTCATCTCCTCTCAAAACTTAAAAGTAGCGGTATATTTCTTTTTATCAAATGTCCACTTATCTGATATACCATTCCAAGCATCATAAAATGAATTAAATATATCTTTTTTACTAGAAAAATCTACTTTAATAGTTACTGTCAATTGATTCGCCTTAACTCCTTGTTTATATGGGTTAAATCCTGTTATCCACCATACTTTTTTATAAGGATGATCTTTATCCTTACTAGGATTATAATTAATTATTGTTTTTTTCTTATATACCAATTTAAGTGTCATCGGCATAGCAAGGCTTGTGTCAAACTGAATAACGTTTCTTTATAATAACATTCTTCAAGACTCCAATTTATCAAGTTTGATCCGCTGTATATACATATTTAAAAAACAATCTACTGAAACCTGCTTTAATGGTTCCAGTAGATGTGTGTTTACGTATATTCGGTAAATAAAATTATGTAAATGAAATCATAATTCATTTGCTTGAGGATGTCTTTGGTATATAAATACCCGGAATCCTCATATGCTCCATATAGGTAAACTGCGTTTCTTCATCCTCTGCTTTTATAGCACGTAATGAATACAAACCTTCATTATCCGGATTTATAGTGTCTGTCGCATAGTCGAGTAGGAAAAACTTATAAACTCCCTCGTCTGTAGTCACTATATACCAAGAATCAATTTCTACAGACTTCTTTACACCTTCCACTTTTTTTTCAGAAGCCCATGTTTCGTTTTTCCATGACTTTATGTTGCCTTTAATTAAATCAAAAAGATAATTCATCCCATCATCCAAGTTCTTTGTTTCGCTCATAGCCTGTTTTGAAAATATGGATTTTATAGCTTCTTTATCATGTTTTTTGATTGCTTCAGTCACCTGTTCCATACGGGCATTGGATTTTTCCTCTTCACTATCTGAATTTAGTAATTCTAACCTTGTCTTCCCAATAGCGCATGAACATAATGACATTATACTCATTAACATAATAATAATAAAAAAAATTTTTTTCATGACTATTCCTCTCTTTCATAAGTAAATGTGGCTTTATAATTCTTTGTGTCATAAGTCCACTTATCAGTTTTCTTTTTCCAAGCATCATGAAATGCTTTAAATATATCTTTTTTACCTGAAAAGTCAATAGTAACTTTCACTGTCAGTTGCTTTGCTTTAACTCCTTGTTTATACGGATTAAATCCTGTTATCCACCATACCTTTTTATAAGGATGATCTTTATCCTTACTAGGATTGTAATTAATTATTGTTTTATTCTTATATACCAATTTAAGTGTCATCGGCATTGCAAGACTTGTGTCAACTAACCAATGTTTGTCACTTGGACAAGTAACATTCACTGCCCCTTTAACCCCTGACTTATTTGAATATATTCCCATTTCAGCACCAGCACCTAAATTAAGATAATTTCCTTTCCATGCCCACAAGATGTACTGTCTACCGTCTTTCGTACTAAATTTATATTTCTTAGTCTGCATATCTGTAGCATAATCAAAAATGATGTCATAAAATGTGTTATATCCGCCAATTTGCTGTAAGCAATTGGGTCGTGCATGATAATTTCCCTTACTATCTCTAACAAAACCTGCAGCATAAAATATATCCAAAACAGGTATTCCGGTTAATGCTTCAGCCAATTTAGGATGCTGAGTTACCTTAGCATTAAACGGATTACCGATAATCCAGTAAGCAAGCTCTCTTGTAATTTCTTTAACAGAATGTCCACTTGGATCTATAAAATTAATTGGGTTATTACTGCAGTAAATAAATTCGCACCAATCTGATTCTTGCTATTTAACATTATAGAACTAGGGTCATCTGAACTAATAAATCTTCCCATGTTTGGATCATAATATCTTGAGGTCAGCAGATAGAGTCCACTTTCATTATCATAATAATATCCACGATAGCGGAGTGGATTTAAGTCGCCTAACGTACTCGCTTCGTCCCCTTCTATTCCTAGAATTTTCCCCCATGCGTCATAACTATAACATACCACTTCATTATTATGACAGTCAACTAATCCAATAATATCCGATTGCGTTTAGTTAGTATAGGATTTGTATGGGCAGAAATTTCCCTTGATGTGTTAAATAGATTTGTTAATCCTTATTATATTGATTTTACTTTTATTTTCAAGAGCTTAATCCTCTTTTTTGTATTTATCATACTCTAATAGTTCACTCAAGGACTTCGCCGCTTTGGCAGTGCTTCGCATCCTTGACTGAACTATTAGAGTACGCTTTTGAATTATTAAGAGGATTAAGTAGAATTATCCGCAGATTCCACGGAAGTGTTTCATTGTTTCATACAACCAGTTAGATCTCCCTGTATTTAAAGCGCCTATACTGTGATTTATGCTGTTATTATACTTTGACATACGCTTCCGTGCTCCCATTACTATGCTATCCCTTTCTTCATCTGCGTCTTCCTTCATTTCCTTGTACTTCCGGTATAAAACCAAATCATATATATTACCCTTGTTCCATACAAATGCTCTTAAGTTTGCCATCTTGTCGGCTCCCTTTTTTGACCAACCTAATGGTCGGCTGCTCAACCTTGATGAGAGTACATGACTGACATGCCCCTCCGCACTGCATCCGGTAATTTCATGACCGCTGTCATTATAGATTATAATACCTCCCTAATTGTTCATGATATACCTTCTAGCCTGTTCTATTTCTTCTTTTTTGCTCTCGCTTTCTGCGTATTCAATTAGCTTGCGATAGATTTCATTAATTGCCTTTTTATCCTCGAAACTAAATTCATCCTCTATCATTTGCTTCATGGTATCAACCTGTTCTCCCATATGTATGACGCTTTTATGGATGTATTTCTTTAAGTGGAACTTGTCTTTTACAAAACGGCTTTTATTTATCCATGATAGTCCCTGCTTTATCCAATTAGCACCATCCTCACACAGATACACTGTCTCCAAATATTGCGTATCGTAATTCTTATCTATGTAATCAGCCACCTTCAACCATAAATCTGTATTCTTTTCCCCTTCATACAATCCACTAAAATAATGAGTGTTTATTAACTTCCACCTCTTACTTGTGGGGGATTCCCGCTCTGTTCCTTCGTAAATATAGACCAACTTAGGGATGATAGTATTATACTTTGTCCTATCTTCGTTTTTTTGCAAGTCTCCCTTCTTGTTCCAAAATTGTGCCGACACATGGTCTTCATCCGCATTTATATGCAGGATTTTTACTTTCTTCTTTTCTTTCACTATCGGCTCCGGCATTTCCACAACAGACTGTGTATTAAGTTCTTTATGCTTCCTTTTGAAAGGGATTCACTAACACTGGCACAAAGCCTTCCTTTACGGTAGCTTGATTCAACCGCTTCTTGTAAGGCAAGTGCCTTAGAATCTTCCATGGTTTTCGACTTGGGTTCTATCCCGAATTGGCGATTACTGAGATATGTGTATTCTCCTGTTTTCTTATCCCTGTAGTAAGTTCGCTTATAGCTAAAGCTGCCAAGACAGTACAGCAAGGTATTGGAATCGTTTGCATGAACAATTTCATAGCTATCAGACCTACCTGGCTCCTTCCTTATTACCTCATCCATTGTTTCCATAAGTATAGTCATGATATTTCTTCCCATTTCATCCGTTCCTTTTTTAACCCCGATTGCCAAATCTGCAGCATCTTTCTTGATTAAAAGTGTATCCGAAAGATTCTTTGCGAAACCCTCTAGATTTTGAGTTAAACATTGTAGTATAATTTCATACATGAAAAGCACCTTCCTTTGTATTTATTAAGTTCTTGACAAACCTAATTTACCACAAAGAGGTGCTTTTCTAATACCCCAAAATATAAATGTTGTATTTTTACATATATCCTATAGTAATTTTACGCTAACATAATATCCCCTTATTTTTGTCATTATCATATTTATCAATAAGTTTTGCAATCAATGTTCCCCATGACTCTGATACGGCTGCAAATATTCCATCTACAATAAGTGGTACTAACCCTTTAATTGCGGATGTAATTCTTTTTTCACATACTTTTCTATTATCGGAATTAAATCCTCTTACATAAACTCTATAATAACCTTATAGATCTTTTTAAATCAGCTTTCCCTATATTTACTGGTATAAGTGTAAGTGCTAATTTACACGGAAAGGTTATTTTCCGTATACAAATTTCACTTACAATCTATTTAAAGGACAACTTTAATAAAAAGAGAAAAATACTCCCTTAAAAGTGAACAGTTTTATTATTTCAACTATCAACTTAAAAGGGAGCTTATCATTTATTCTATATGATGTTAATTAACTCGAAGGTTCTTGTTACTCTTATACATAAGACCAAGCTAATATTTTTTTTTCATTTTCTTGTAAATTAAATGCATCAATAGAACTAAGAGGTATGTAATTATCAATGTAATGAGACATATAATGGAATTACCTCTTATCTCCTTTTCTTTGGCCTTAAGAAAATAACCTCCATAAATCAACGAAAAACATACATACACAAGCGTTATGTCCTTAATGCTCCTAGGCTTTTTTGTAGATGTTTTAGAAAAATAGATAGCTGGAATACAAGGCATCAGTGCCGTCCAGTAAATTTCTTTTAATATATCCATTGTGCCTCCCATAATGTATTAAAATATTTTATCAAGATTGATTTTGTGATCTCGTTTACCATCCGCAATATCAAATAAATATTCTGCAAGAAAACCGATTGATATTTTACTAAATTTACTTAAAACATCATCTAAGCCTTCCAATGCAGTTATCAATATTAGCATATGTTTTCTACTCATAATTTTACGCAAACCTTTTGCTGCAACTTTAGCTAACTTATCAATAAGTTTCTGACCAACTGAAACTCCAATTTTTCCACTTTTCAATACTCTATTCCAAGTAAAAAGCATTGGAAAAATTATTATTCCTATATCAACTGTCAAAATGAACCAAGCACCTAATTTCAATTTCTTGAATCCACTAGGGTCAATATTCATAATTGGATTATTATTACCGTACACAAATAAATTAGAACAAATAGGATTCTCCGTATTCAGCTTTTGCATACTTGGTTCATCAGCATTGATAAACCTACCCACATTCGGTTCATAATACCTACTCTGTAAATAGTAGAATCCCGTCTCATTATCAAGATAATATCCCCTATATCTCATAGGATTAATTTTTGCCAAGTCACTTTCAGATGTGTCACTCAGTGTTGTACAAAGTCCCCATGCATCGTAATTATAACTTACTAATTGCTTACCCGCATTGTCTAGAATACCAATTACATCTCCTTGACCGTTTAATACATAGAGATATTCCGTACCATTTCGGTTAAATCCAACCAGTTGATTATTTTTGTCATAACGGAAGTATATTTTATTCGTACCATCATCTTGACTTGTAATACGTCCGTCAATTGTGGTGTAAGTGGTAGTAACTCCATTTACTGTTTTTGAGGTACGGATACCTTTATCATTGTAATGATAATTAATAGTATCTGTCCCTTTATTCATCGAGTTAAGCTCACGACCAGCCTTCCACTCCATATTCCAACCAAGATAGCTTAGCGGATTACCCAACTCATCATAAGTTATTTCCTGACCATTATAATTAGTTAATTCATCTGGAAATTCGCTATTATTATATTTATAATTAATTGTACTACTAGCAACTTCACCAGTCAACTCTGTCTCAGTGGTATAGGTGTATTCCTTTTTGTTTAATATATTGCCATGGGTATCATATTCATATGTAAAGGTTTTCATTTGAACATGGTCATCCACACGAATTAGCTCATCGGCAATATCATAATAGTAATGGTATTGTTCTACACCGTTTAAACTTATCGTAGAGATATTTCCATAGTTATCATTGGTATATGTCAGATTGGAAGATGTATTTGAGTAAGTATTCTTATATTCTTCAAGCTGACCATTTCCGCTATATTGATAATTTGTACCTAAAACAGTTGTATCTCCATTCATAATCTTAGTTTCATTTAGTTTGTCATTCGAATCATCATTCGCATACTGATAAGATTTTGAATAAATCTCATTTGCATTTGTAGAGAAAGAATCTTTATTATTATCGCTGTCAACCTTTATGCTATAAGTTTTATTATTGAATACCTGGTCGAGGCTCACATCATCTGATCCAATCGTATAATGATCTATTTCTTCTCCAAGTACTTCTCCTGTTCCCTTCGTTACGGATACCGTTGTGGAAGAATCCTCGTTATACGTATAGGAGGTGGTGGTACTATTGTCATAATCCTTTTTTGTCTTCAAGTTATCATCTTCGTTATAACTATACTCATAGGAATAATTAATATTACCGTCAATCCTTATGCCTTTTACTTTATCGTTATCATAGTCATAAACAATCTTCCCACCATTCGCATAATTTATTTCCTTTAGTAACTCATCAGTATCAGAGGTATAAGAATAAGATGCCAAGGTTTTACTTGATACGCCTTCTTCACCATCCCCTTTATTGCCCTTTACGGATACAGCTGTAACATCACCTTTCGAATTATATTTTACACTATAGCTACTTACTGCAGTAGTTGTCAATTTACCGGTTATCGCATCGTAAGAATAACTAGTTCCGGCGGTAGTGTCATTATAGCTCTCATTCGTTGCTATTCCGTTATCTCCTTTTGTAATGCTATCCTGTTCGGTAGAGTACTCCATTGGTGATATCTTCTGTAGAACTCTTCCATATGAATCGTAAACCGTACGAATCACTCGTGACGACCCTTCTCTATCCTTTATTTCTTGTTTTATAACATTACCCAAAGTGTCATAGATTAATGTAGTTATAACTTTCTTTGCATCTGTAGAATTAATGAGTTGGCCTAATTCATTGTACTGATAACTGGTAGTATCTGCAACTTCTCCATCCTTTGTTACCGTTGTACTTTCCGGATACCAATATTTATCATCATACGTATAACTAGTCTCGGTACCATCCTTCGTTTTTTCGCTTTTTACCAATCTATTCGAATAATAAGTATAGGATGTAGTGTTAACAGTCATTCCATCATTAACCTCTTGCATCAGTAAGTTACCATTCTCATCATATTCTGTTGTTGTGATTGTTTTATCTGTGGTCACTCCTGTTTCTTCCTCATAACTAGTGACCGTTGAATCTTCAATACACTTTTTAATATGGTCTAAACTATAATAAGTAATCACATACTTAATCTCTTCTGTTATGCTTCCACTGTCATCCGTTGTAATACTACTTGTTATATTCCCATAACCATCATATGTATACGTTGTTACATTACCATCCTCGTCAGTTGACTGGTCGATATCATCATAATTGTTTAGATAAGTTGTAGTACCCGTTACATTTTCACCATCTGAAGTTGATATTGGTCGCATTAATTTATCATATGTTGTGACCGTCTTGTTATCATCTGAATCAGTCGTAGTTGTTATATAATTTGAGTCATCATAAGTAAAGGAGGTTGCCTTTCCATCACTATCTGTAATTTTGATTACTCTCCAAGTCTTGGCGGCGTCATAAGAAGCACTCTGCTTCACATTACCAAAGGCATCTTTAATACTTGTTAGGCAATTATTTGAATTATAACTATACTCATCAACGGTCTTCCCGGTTGGTGAGATGCTCTTTGTTAAGTTGCCATTATCGTATTGATACCCGAATACTCTTCCTGCTGGATCAGTAATTGAACTAATTTTCCCGGATTCGTCATAGTCAATCTGGTATATTCTATGTACAGAGTCTTCTATCTTACTTATCTTACCTGTACTATCTACAGTGATTTTTACAATATTATTATTTTGATCTGTAATCATGTCAAGATAACCACTGGCAGTAAAGTGATAAGTGGTTCTATCAATACTAGTTATTGTAAATGTATTATCACTATTTTTAACAAGCTTGTCTCTGGTGTTCAGTCCTACGTATGCACTTCCTTTTAGTTCAAAGAAGTCTTTGCTACCATCAGGTAATGACACTACTTTTATATTCGTAAGCTTAATTGTCTGTGTAATTCCCTTTGCATCTTTATAGGTATTGCTATAGTCCATACAGCTACCCTGGAAAGCAAAGCTCCAGCCTTTGCCGAATAAACCAACAGCATTATTCTGCGAATCATAGAAACGTGTAAATGCCATGGTGTATCCCGGTGAATCGATACTGAAATCTGTCGCACTATAGGTAAAGCTGCCAAGACTTGCAGGGTTATAGACATGCCCAACCGTAATTGTCTTTACAGAGGGGTTTCCGGCTTTATCTTTGGCATAAACAGTATATACCCCATTTTGAGAAACCTGAATAGAGCTTCCGGTGACTGAGCTTGCAGCAGATAACGGGAAGTTATCTGTTGTGAAGGAGCCTAATGCCCACTTAGTTGAAGTTGCATCATATCCGCTTACCGCATCCGTTACGCTTAAGTTTATTGTATTAACGGTATCCCATGCCGTGGACGCAGATAATGTTATATTTGGAGCAGTTGGATCAAATTGATACTTATAAGTTGGTGAATTTGGATTGTCCGCTTTGTCCTTTGCTGTTATTGATATATTATAAGTACCAGCTGTTGCTACGTTATAGCTATCTCCGTTATTAATTGGACTCGAAGCTGCTCCGTTTATGGAATATGTAAAGCTTTGCAGACCACTCAATGAATCACTCGCATTAAAGGTTAACTGCGGGGCAGTCTTATACCAATCATTACTACCATCGGGTTTAAGTGGATCAGCAGTGATGGACGCAGTTGGTATGGTTGAATCATATTTAACCGTTATTGGAGTAGCCGGAACGTTATTACCTGCTCCATCAGTAATGTTCGCAGAAACCTTGTAGGTTCCCTGAGTATCTATTGATATTTTTCCTCCGGGTGATATCGTACCCGTTTTGGTTACTGTATTCGTTGCTGTATTGGTTACTGTATAGGTAATTGTTTTAATTCCGCTTGCAGAGCTAGCGTCAAAGGTTACTTCTGGTTTTGCTTTATACCATCCGTTACTATTATCTTCTATATTCTTTACAGAAATCAACGTTACTACACCACTAGCTGGGCTATAATAATATGCATACTTTGCTGCAGGAGCTGAATTTCCTGCCTTATCTGTTGCATTTAATGTTATATTATAGGTACCTGCTTTTTCTAATTTATAAGTAGTACTCCCGTTTAAAATTGAATTGCTTTCTGTATCTGCACCGGTTACGGAATATGTAAAGCTTTGAAGGCCACTTACTGGATCACTTGCTTTAAATGTTAATATTGGTGCTGTTTTATACCAGCTACCATTTCCGTCTGGTTCAATATTTTCTGAAATAGAAATACTAGGCGGTGTAGGGTCGTATTTAAATGTCTTTGCTGGTGATGTATAAATATTACCTGCTCCGTCTATAACTTTCTCAGTAATACTATAGGTGCCCGCTGCAGTCGGGGTCGGTGTAAAGGTTCCTCCTACTTTTGTAGTTGCAGTTGTGACAGCTCCACCGTTTATAGAAACAGAATAAGAGACGCTTTGTACACCACTAGTTGCATCACTCGCATTAAACTTCACTGTTGGTGCTGTTTTAAACCAACCATTACTACCATCTGGTATACCATCTTCAGGTGAACTAAATGATATAGATCCAGTTGGTGCAGTACCATCTACATAAATTGTTGCACCCTTGCCTGTTCCTACAATTCCACCATTATCAACTCCTCGTACAAATATACGATAGCAGCCTGCTGGCCAGGTATTACTACCAGATACCGTCTTGCTACCTGAGCTCGTAGTTCCAATTTGAGTTGAGGAGGAATATGGAATATACGACTCATCGATAACATCAGTATTAGTAGAATTATAAGTAGCCAAGCGATATTCCACATGGTTTAATGACTGTGATGATATCCCTGCCCAATTTACAGTAGTATAGGTTCCAGGTTTTATGTATTGATCATTAACCGTTACACTACTTGCAATCGTTGGTCCATCATAGTATACGATTGATAATTTCGGTTTATAGGAATCAGTACTACAACGAGAGCTATAGTATTGGGAATATACTCCGGAGCTTGTCTCATCTGCATCACGAAGTAAGATACCATAACTTGTATATGATCCATTTGCAATTTCTCTTGCATGATCAGTAAGATCTAATGTTTTTGCTGTCCCTTTTTTGCCGCTTGTGGTAAAGGAATCATAGAATGCTGCCGTATAATCCTTACGAGTATTCCATGTGATATCTCCTTTTGTCCAATCCGCTTTTACTCGATGAGCTTCTACCGTTCCACCGGAGCCTCCATTATCCGTTTCATATAAGGTCAACTTGGCACTGTCGATATACTGATTGTCAATCAATTTCGTAAAATCAGTAAATCGTAGATAGGTACGGAATACTCCTTGTGCTCCGTTACCAACTGAAAATGTAGTTACCCCACTTGAATAAAAGTTCATATCGTCATAAGGACTTTTACTTATAATATATACATCCGAGATATCCTCGCTTCCAAACCAAGTAACGGTTGGATCGATTGTTACCGGATACACTCTGTCCGTACTGTTTAAATAATCTTCGCTGACAGTAAGCGCTAAAACATAGGAATCCTCTTCCCCTTCTTTCTGTCCGAGTGTATAATGCAAGTCTTTACTGTATGCGTTATTGGTTGCATCATTCATAAACGGAGCTTCGATGCCGCCCACTAGGTCTCCGGTTTCTTTATCATAGAGTGAGATTCCGCCATCCAGTGTGTTCATTCTCGGAACAATACCCTTTAGATTTAAATCATAAAGGAATACATTGGACTCTGGTTTCTCATTTAATACGATATTCTCCTTCATACCGGTATCTTGAGATACATATTCCACCTGCATGTTTTTATCCTGGGTAGAATAGGTAACCTTTGTCGGTGCTTCAGTTGTCTCATCATATAAATCAGTTGTCTCTTCATTCGATACCGAAGCTGACTTTAGATCGGATTCCTCCGGCAAGGCTGATTGATCTACCTTATCAAGAACTTGATCGATTGTATCTACCTTGGTTGTATCATCCGTCACAGAGTCAAGCTTTACATCTTTCTCTGTGTCATTGAGAGTTTGATCAACCTTTTCACTTTTTGTCGTATCTTTATCATCCTTGATGGATTGATCTACTATATCATTTTGTTCCAGATCAGTTGCTTCCACTTCTTCATTTGCAAACACAGGGCGGAAGGCCATCTCATAAGAATTATTCACCATAAGGATAGGGGTATCCTCAGTGAGTTTCTGTGGGAGATAATGTTTTTTATCACCCTCTTTATTCTGGAATTTATAATTTTCCAATCTTTTATTGGTCTTGATATCCTCTGTAGTAATACCAACTAAGCTTGGGTCATAGTCTAATAGTTCTCCATCCTTGTTCTTAAAGCGAACATCTCCGCTATACATAACAAGTTCCTTGGATCCATTATCATTTTGAAATGTTGTAGAATTCGTTGTTTTCTTAATTACTCTTTCTCTTTTTGTTAGCTTATGCTTCTCCGGCTTTGTGCTAACTGTTTGTTTTGACCCGGTACTAACAGGGTCTTTCTTAAATACTTGTGCTGACACATTCTCAGTGGCAGTTGTTATGGTCATACATAGTACAAGTATCATAACAACTATTCGTTTAAATGATTTTCCCACCCTTAAATCCTCCATTGCTATTTTATCTTTTGTATTTTTATCTGATTAATTGTTAAATTAATCACGCAGATACGATTATACCATATTATACCTGTTTTACAATAAAATGATAAATATTATTATATTTTGTATGTTATTGTCACTTTTTATCATTATTAATCTCTATTTACTAATATAAGGTACATTTTTCCTTTCATACATTTATCCTATTCCATGTTGCCATGATAGAAATGAGAACAATTATAAGCCTACATACATATCATATTTATTTTCCTCCTTCATACAACTTGATTTTATCAATCGTTACTATATTTAACCCGAAAATCATAAAAAATCTGTATGAATTTCCACTAAAGCAGTTTATATAAAATTAATATTAAAATATATTCCTTTTCGTACCAAAATATGTTGCTTTTCGTTGGTTTTTGTATTTTAATAATATATGATAGCAATTGGAATATATCATTTTAGGAGGTTATATGGCAGATACTATCTCTATTATAATTGTAGAAGATGATACGACAGCATGTAATGAATTTTCCAACTATATAAGTGACTTAGAAGATATCACATTATTAGGAATTACGAATAGTTCCTATACAGCAATCGATTATATAAAGGATTACTTGCCGGATGTGATAGTCCTGGATCTTGAACTACATAACGGCAGTGGTAATGGCATAGCTGTTTTACAGGGAATTAATGACCTTTCGCTTGACACAAAGCCGTATATTTTGATTACTACCAATAATTCGAGCCAGATTACTTATGATTTAGTTCGTCAGCTTGGTGCTGATTTCATAATGTCAAAGCATCAAGAGGATTACTCTGTGAAAAAGGTTATTGACTTCATAAGTATTATGAAGCCAATTGTACATAGCCAGAGACTTGCATCCTCTACGACGCATGCCACTACAGAAGATCCTGACATTCGTAATAAGCGTATCGTGCGCAGAATCAGCACAGAGTTGAATAACATTGGTATTAGTCCTAAGGTTGTAGGCTTTCAATACCTTCTCGATGCAATACAGATTGTTATTGACAAACCGGCACAGAATTTATGTTATATCATTGGTACGAAATACAAAAAGACGGAATCCAGCGTGGAACGAGCAATTCAGAATGCAATCAGTAAAGCCTGGAAGACTACGGATATAGAAGATTTGCTCAAATATTACACCGCCAGGATTAACCCGGATAAAGGTGTTCCAACGATAACAGAGTTTATCTTTTATTACGCGAACAAAATAAAGAATGAATACTAGATCGGTTATCTAGATAAAGAAAAACAAGCCACACATATGTGCAGCTTGTTCACATTATAAACCAAACCATCCCCAAATTTTTTTCCAAAAATCAGCCATGTTTTCGTCCTCCTATTTTTTCTTTAAATTTACTTAAAATAGGAAGATTTCTATATTGGTTGCTGTGTGGTGCTTTATGTTGATAATCATTACTTTAAAGAAGGTGAGCTTATTTTTGCTACTTGTGTAAAATATTTATTCACATTGATATCTTGCTTTTATACTTTTACCCGGCTTTTACATATAACGCCTAGTAAAAAAGTGTATTTATCTTTTGGCTTGTCATTAATTCCTATATTACCAATGATTTATTTAATGAGAACCCACATCAAACCTCTCAGTTTTCTTGTTATGGTTCTCATATTTACCTGTTTTGTTGTTGTTTCGCTTAAAGTCACCCCAAAGCTGGCTTTAATTGTATCGATTTTCTCCTTTGGTGTATCCTCCGTATATTTTGTACTTAGCTCATTTATAGCGTACCCTATTTGCAGCATAATCAAATTGTTTACCCACGAATTTCCACCTGATTCAATAGCAATATTTATACTCGGTATTGCACAAACTTGCATAGCGATCATCCCCTTTCAATTCAAACGTTTGAAGAAAGGTATGCCTTTTTTATATGACTATGCTTCCAATGATTTAGGCTTTTATATAAGTATAAATTTATTATTTGCAATCTCATTTTTTGGTTTTAGGGAGCAAGCTTATCTTGTATTCACCATACCGGTTTTTTTCACACTATTATGTGGTCTTTCAATTTTATATTGGTGGAAAAGTAGACTTTCTCAAAAATACATTGAGAAGATAAATGCAAAAGAAACGGAAGCACTTCAAGAAATCATAAATGAAAAAGATAAGCAAATTGATGATCTTAAATTTCATAATGACGAATTAGCGAAAATTATTCACAGTGATAATAAGTTAATCCCATCTATGGAACTAGCTCTACGTGAGTATCTATTATCGGTGGAGTACGAAACAGATCACCAATTGCATATCGCTAAAGCGAAAGAATTAATTGCACAATTACAGAATATGACGAAAGAACGAGCTGGTATTATAAGCACCTATGAAGTTACCGGGAAGCAGCTTACGAAAACTGATGTTCTACCAATCGATAATTTATTCTCTTATATGCTTCAGAAGGCAAGTAGGCTGTATATTAACCTTGATTTTTCATTAACTGGAAGTGTAAAGTATTTAACAGATACTATTATAGATATAGAAGATTTAAGAACTTTACTTGCAGATCTGATTGAGAATGCCATTATTGCAACAAAAAAAGAGCACAACCGGAAAGTCATGATCAATATTGGAGTAGCAGATGGATATTATTTTATTGATATATTGGATAGTGGAAATCCCTTCAAGGTTGAGGTATTGCTTAATATCGGAGTAAAACAGATTACCACACATGCAGAAGATGGTGGTAGCGGAATCGGTCTGATGTCAACGTACGAGTTGATTTCAAAATACGACGCTAGTTTTGTTATCGAGGAATATTCGAATAACAACCTATTTACCAAAAAGGTATCCGTAGTATTTGATAAACAAAGTCAACTGCGCATAAAATCCAACCGGGATGACCTTAAGAATTTACTTTCCTTCCGTAGTGATATCATTATCGTTAATGACCACGAATCGAATTATATCGAGTCAGCATCATAAAAAGAAAAGCACTGTATATCATACTTATATTATGATATGCAGTGCTTTTCTTTGACTGGCTTTTCTCTTTTATATGTTTACTATCAGCTATTAAATCATAGTTATAAGTACAAATAGAGCATTTATTAATATTGCAAGGACTGAAAACCCCATCGTAACTGTATACAACGCGGAAGCGATAGTTTCGTGTTTTTTATGTATGAAGTACGAAATCATTCCACATATATTTGCTACTACAGCCGGGCTGATTATAATGAGTAAAACTAATACTCCAAGGTTATCTAGCTTTCCTCCTCGGAATTGTGTCTGATAAAAATTTAATGCAAAAACAATCAGGTCTGTTAATGCGCATACTCCTAATAATATCTTATATTTTTTCATTCCATCTTCCTCTATTCTTTATTGGATTATAAGTTTCTACCTTTCCAACTTTATATATAGTAAGGATCAGCTGTGGCTACTATCAGTTTATCATACTCAATTATAAAATCCAACATTTTCCTATGTTTTATTCTATCGTAATCAAGATTAACTTAGTATTCTAATTATTCCGGTTCATAATTGTTCCATGTTCATATATTCTACATTACTGAATAACAAAAAAACTCCGAGAACACCGTTAACCTCTCATCTTTTGCCTTAGCATAATCGAATGAAGTTACGATATTCTCGGAGCTGTATATAGTCGTCCAGTATAACCGCCTTTTTGTAATTGTTTTGAACTCTAGTCCCAGCTATATTTGTGAAGCTGGCCTTCCATTCTCATGCCTTCAAAGTCATTCTGTCTTAAGGCTTCATAGAGAATTATGGCTACGGAATTACCAAGATTAAGGGATCTGATATCTCCGATCATGGGGATACGGATCGTATTCTCCTTGTTCTCAAGTAAAATCTCCTCAGGGATTCCGGCGCTTTCTTTACCGAACATAATAAAGCAGTCCGATTCATATTCCACATGGGTATAGGAGTGCTGCGCCTTCGTGGTTGCCATGTAGATCTTGGCATTCGGATTCTTCTCTAAGAAGTCCTGGTAACTGTCATAAACAGTTACGTCTAGATCTTTCCAATAGTCCAGCCCGGCTCTTCTGATTTCCTTTTCATTTAGACGGAAGCCCATTGGTTCAATCAAATGAAGCTTCGTTCCGGTTGCAACACAAGTTCTGCCGATATTCCCGGTATTTGCCGGTATCTCAGGCTCTAATAATACTATATTCATTAATCATAACCTCCAAAATCTACTTTGTTCTATTTCTCCTTCACAGTAGAAACTTGAACATAGCATCTAATTGTTTATTCCTATTAATGTAAAACATATCGTTTATACATGTCTTATAAGACATTGTATAATCGCTAAACTGTACTTTTCTCAAGAAGATATATAGAAAAAAAGGTGAATTAATCACCTTTTATCGCTATATTAATTTCAATTATTTTGTTGTCCTCATAGGTGAGGGGAACACATATATTCTTTGCATAATTTGTTGTAAATGATATCGTTCCATTGCCAATGGTCGGCGGGGTGATATCGATTGCAATTCCCTTCGTAGAAAAGATCGTTGCTGTATTACCCATAATCATATTACCAAGTTCACCAATAGCACTCTTCGCCAAATCATCCAGTTCAGATACCGGCATCATAATCATCTTTGATGCAATATCACAAGCTATCTTATTGTTAAATGAAATCATTGCCTGACCTTTCATTTCCCCTGTAAATCCGATCATAATGATTAAGTTATCTGCAAATGTAGATGTACTATTTATATATGGTCTACCAACTTTGGCATCAATAAAACACATTTCTTTAAATATCTTTGCTGCTGCCATAATGAATGGATTAATATGATCAACATTGACATTGACATTAGCCATTCGACTACCTCCTATTTATCAATACGTATTTCCATTGTAACACATAATCCGCCATAATTTCAACTAATTCGTCAATATTTCCTATGCTCTATGCTTTACAACAAATCTTTCGATTCTTTCTAGTGCTATTTTTAAGTTATCAATGGAATATGCATAAGAAATTCTAAGATATCCTTCCCCACATTCTCCAAAGGCTGTTCCAGGCACCAAAGCAACTTTTTCTTCCTGAAGTAACTTTGTGGCAAATTCATCCGATGTCATCCCAAGACTCTTGATACAAGGGAATACATAGAACGCTCCATAAGGTTCAAAGCACTCTAACCCCATACCGCGAAGGGCATGTAGTAGAAATCTTCTGCGCTTATCATAAGCATCTCTCATCAGTTCCACATCAGCATCTCCGTTTTTGAGTGCTTCCACTCCAGCATACTGACTATTCGTTGGTGCACACATAATTGCAAACTGATGGATTTTCGTCATCTGTTCAATAATTAATGCCGGCCCAGCTGCATAACCCAATCTCCAGCCTGTCATAGCATAAGATTTGGAAAATCCATTAATAACAATGGTTCTCTCCCTCATTCCGGGGAAGGTAGCTATGGATACATGTTCCTTATCGTACGTAAGCTCAGAATATATTTCATCCGATATAACGATGATATCCTTCTCTATGATGACATCTACGATATCCTTCAGATCATCGTAATCCATAATCGCTCCAGTTGGGTTGTTCGGATATGCCAGAATCAATATCTTTGTTTTATCCGTTATGGAATCAAGCAGTTGTTGTCTTGTCAGCTTAAAATCATTCTCTCCCTTTAGTTCGATGATTACAGGAGTTCCACCGGCTAACACGGTACATGGGTGATAGGATACATAACAGGGCATCGGTATCAACACTTCGTCACCCGGCTCTATCATAGCGCGTAAAGCAATATCAATTGCTTCACTTCCACCTACCGTTACGATAACCTCATTATTATAATCATATTCTAAATTACATCTTCTTTTTAAATAAGTACTGATCTCTTCTCTTAATTCTCTCAAACCGGAATTGGAGGTATAGATTGTTCTTCCTCTTTCTAAGGAATAAATACCTTCCTCACGAATATGCCAAGGAGTATCGAAATCAGGTTCACCCACACCAAGGGATATCGCGTCCTTCATCTCACTTACAATATCAAAGAATTTTCTAATTCCGGAAGGAGGCATATCTACTACTGTTTTTGCTAATGGATTTCTCAAGGCGTAATCAACATCCTTTCATCTTGTTTCATCTGTACCAGTGGAAGACCGTGCTCTTTATATTTTTTCAATACAAAATGAGTAGCGGTGCTTAAAATTGCATCCATAGGGGCTAATTTTTCCGATACGAAGTTCGCAACTTCTCTCATCGTCTTACCCTCAAGGATAACGGTTAAGTCAAATCCACCTGACATAAGATAAACGGATTGCACCTCATTAAAACGATATATTCTTTCCGCTATTTTATCAAAGCCTAATCCTCTTTGCGGTGTAACTTTCAATTCGATTAGTGCGGTTACTCTTTCACAATTTACTTTATCCCAATTAATCAGAGTCGGATAACCACAGATAATGGACTCATCCTCCATCTGCTGGATCGCAGTTACAACTTCCTCCTCCGTGCTGCCTAACATAATAGCTAAATCTGCAGGGGATAGTTTACTATTTTTATCAATGGCCTTTAAGATTCGTTCTCTCATACTTACCTCCATTTACTGCTTTTTAGCAGATGACATTAAACATTAATTACATTATCTTATATAATTCATCACTCTTTGGAGGCTCTAAGTAACGTCTTTCCTCGTCATTAATAATGATTCTATCATTACTTTGAGTTATTCTTCCAATCACTGCCGCTGTAATTCCCTTCGCTTTCAGGGTATCCACCAGTTGATTTGCGCTATCTGTGATTATCAACATACATCCGCTGGAAATCAACATATACGGATTCAGATCATAGAATTCGCATATCTCTACTGTTTCCTGCTTTAATAATATCTTCTTTAAATCCACTTCAAGACCAACCTTGGAAGCTGCACCAATTTCCCATAGAGCTCCAAACAATCCACCTTCTGTGACATCGTGCATTGATGTCACGCCAACGGCTCGTGCCACCATCGCTTCCGGTACAACTGATAAATAGTTGATAAATTCTTTGGCATTTTCTATAAAGCTTGCTGCATATTTGGTTTTGAGTTCCTCTTCCTTCTCGGCAGCTATAATTGCAGTGCCCTCAAGACCAGCCCACTTAGTCATGACGATCTCTTGACCAGGACGCGCTCCCGCTGTTTTTATCATCTCATTACGCTTCATCTTACCAACACCGGTTACCGTTACAATTGGTTGGTTTACCGCTTTGGTAATCTCCGTATGACCACCGATTACTTCCAGATTTAGCTTGTTGCATTCGGATTCAATGTCTTGCATGATAGACCGAAGTTCTACTTCCTCTGTTCCTTCCGGTAATAAAATGGTAAGCATTAACCCAAATACTTCTGCTCCGTTAGAGGCGATGTCGTTAGCAGTAATATTGACCGCTAAGGTTCCAATATCCTTTACAGCTCCAGTGATGGGATCGGTTGACAATACAAAAACTTCATCCTGTTCTAATGCAAGTACACTGCAGTCTTCCCCTACGCCGGGTCCTACCAGTACTTCTTCACGTCTATGTCCAATTTGTTTTAGTACAGACCGTTTCAGGACTGTTTCGGATACTTTCCCAATCTTCATCATATCTCTCCAACTAGCATTTTATCAATTCCTAATGTATTCGATACCAAATCACTCTTTACTGTGCTTGATTTCCGGTATTATTCTGATCACCTTCATTATTAACCGGCGGTTTCGTCGGTGTCTTTGTAGGTGCTTTTGTCGGTGTATTTGTTGGTTTATTCTCTTTTACGACTTTTGTTCCTATCGTTATACGACGTGCTGCAGCCTGATAAGAGCTTTTGTTAATGAGTGTTCTACTCACTTCCACGCCATCTTTATATACCACCTTATACAACTCTGCTCTATATCCGGTATGTGCAGGAGTCGTCACCTCACGATAGCCAACCGGTTTTGAAGGATCCTTGGTGATAATTTCATTTGAAGGTTGCTTAACCGATAGTGTCTTCGATACATATTTGATCGTACGATGCTTCGTATCTCTAGTTTCATCACCATATAATTTAAAGGTAATTCTACGGTTTACTGTATATGACTGAATCAAAATCGGAACCTTCGTATTATTTTTAAATCTAAAGTTCTTATACGTACCTGCAATTGCAGCATCTCTTGATAAATCAACATAGCTGATTGTCATTGAGTGCGGTTGTCTTTGTACAACTTCCAGCTCCGCCATTAACACTGCATTGTACAGGGTAGTTGTAACCTGGCACGCACCACCACCAACGCTGTCAATAACCTCACCATTAAGATACGCTCCCGCTACATGGTATCCGTTTGCTGCTGTAAACGGAGTTAATACATCATAAGCAGAAAAAGTATCTCCGGGATATAAAACCATGTTGTTAATCAATCTTGCACCATTTGCAAGATTCGCAGCACGTCCTGCTGCTGAGCTGGCATATTCTGTTGTGTAGGAACCTAATAACGTATCACACTTCTTAACAACATCCAAGTTATATAAAGGCTGATCATCTTCCACTGCTGCTTTAATCTTAATGTCCTTGCGATCCCATTTGTCAATCGCTGCTGTTATAAGATTTGTGGTTTCATCAACACTTACCTTCTTACCTACAACGTCCTTTGTATAAACCAGTTTTCCACCCTTCATAGCTACAGAGGCATTCACCGGTTTTTTATTAAATTTACTCACATCCTTCGATACGAAGGTTTTAATCTTTTCTTTATCATAAGTAAACTTAAGAGGAAGTGTTACACTTCCATTCTCAGTATCTTTAATATCCTTATATCTTTTTACCAAATTACCGGAACGGCCTATATTAAGTGCCTGGGCAGTTTCCTCTTGTACATCTGCTTTATAGCCCAAATCTCCTAAGGTTTTATATACAACATAATCCCCTACGGATAATGTTACGTGATCACCGCGAAGCTTATTAATAAAATCATTAACAGCCTTTTCCGCCTGATCTTTTGTCATCCCGCTTACATCCACTTTGTCTATAAATACACCCTTGTATATCGTCTTTTCTTCATTTGTTGCCGCTATCGCAGGCTTTCCTGCATATACTGCGGATATTAATAAAAGGAATACTACGCAAAAAACAATTTTTAATCTGCTCATATTCACCCTCCGTTTCCACTAACTTATACTAAATATCGTAAAACCCGTAATTTCATAGTGATTTATGTAACTTCTTCCTATTGTATCATAAACCTAAGATTATTCAAGACCCGAATTCCTTAAGTTCCCAATGGTACACCTAATGTCCGGGATTACATTAACACACTTACTATATAAGGTACAACTAATGCAAGTACTAAAATTATAACGATAACTCTAGCGATAATTCTTCTGGATTTTTTACTATAAAAGTTCATTCATTTCACCTCTTTTTATTCTTTTCTACCTATAATAAAACAAACAATGATCTTATCATGTTCTATCACTACATTGTTGCTATAAACTATGAAGCCTTCGGTAGTCTGTCCTATACCGATACGATTCATTCTTACTATATTAACAGCAAGGTACAAAAATAATTTTATGATACTTTCTCCTATCAATCAAGGTTTTTTTGATTTTTGAGTAGGTTTATTTGTCTTCTTGTCCTTCTGATTTGCAAAAATGCAGTCTTCTCTTAAAAAGCACTCCATACATCTGGGATTTCTTGCCGTACAAAGTCCTCTACCGTGCGTTATAATTTGAATATTATATAAAATCCAGTGATCCTTTGGAAGTCTCTCCATTAGATCAAATTCTATCTTGACCGGATCTTCTTCCTTCGTAAACCCTAGGTGCTTCGATATTCGTTTAACATGAGTATCCACCACGATGCTAGGCTCATGAAAGATATTACCACGAATTACATTAGCCGTTTTCCGACCTACCCCTGCTAGATTTGTCAAAGCCTCCAGATCATTTGGAACCTCACCATCATATTTCTCTACCAGCTGCTTCGCACAGGCAATAATATTCTTCGCTTTATTTCTATAAAAGCCGGTGGAATGAATATCTTTCTCAAGCTCCACCTGATCTGCCTCAGCAAAGGCCTGAATACTGGTGTATTTTTGAAACAAATCCTTAGTAACGATATTAACTCTCTCATCCGTACACTGGGCACTTAATATTGTAGCAATTAATAGCTGCCAAGGATTCTCATGATTGAGATAGCACTTATACTCCGTACTATATTCCCGGTCAAGTGCAGCTAAGATGCGGTCAGTTCTTTCCTGTTCCTTTAACGATATTTTTCTTTTGGCCAAGAATAACCCTCCTTATACCTCTATCTCTACTAACCGTGCTGATTTGTTTAATGGATCTCTGTTTTTATAATCAAACATAATCGTAAGTGTCTTTTTGATCACCTCGCCTGTTAACGCTGAATTAATAACATCATAATGAAACTGTTCTATGTGAATCATCCTGCGATCTGTCTCATAACTTCGATAAAGTTCGCGAAGCTTGTCCTGTAATGGATTCTCCGGAGCAAAGTCAGGCCTCGCCTTCATGCTCTCCCTAATAAATACATCAAATACCAATATCTCAGTAAATAATGTGATTTCTTCCAAACAGTTCTCCTTACCTTCCAGCACGATATCTTGAAAGAATTCTAATAATATTTCAAATCTACGTATCCGGTTATGCGCAATGGAAGCCCATCCATTCTTCTCATAATAATCACTAAGCGCTCGGTACAGTTTCATCGGTGATTCATAAAAGTGTTCAAGATAAAGAATCGAATACGTGAATTGCGCACTGTTATAATAGACCTCAACCATGTCACAAATTCCTTTTAATTGAAGAATCTCATCGTAGCTTAAATTCATCGTAGAAAGCACCTCATAAGGTGCACTGTCGTGGTACACAATATTATACTTTTCGCTTTCTAAGTGCATCAAAGAACCCTTTAGTACTTTTAAAAAACCAAGCTGAAGCTGATCAGGCTTTAACCGGTATACATCTTCAAAGGATTTCTCAAAGGAAGCGTAACCTTCATGTGGAAGTCCTCCGATTAGATCAAGGTGCTGGTGTATGTTTTTACCATCCTTAATTCGATTCACATTCCTCTTTAAAACCTCAAAATCCATCTGTCGATGAATGGCCTTGACGGTATCCGAATTCGTACTTTGAACACCGATTTCTAATTGAACTTGTCCCGGTCTCAGTGTCGATAGAAAGTCTATCTCCTCCTCATTCAGAAGATCTGCGGATATTTCAAAATGAAAATTCGTAATTCCGTTATCATTCTCTTTAATAAAGGACCATATATCCATGGTGTGCTTACGATTGCAGTTAAAGGTACGGTCAACAAACTTTACCTGAGGCACCTGGTAGTCTAAGAATAATTTTAATTCCTTCTTCACTAGCTCAGAACTTCTTAGCCTTACCCTTTTATCAATAGAGGACAGACAGTAGCTGCAGGAAAAAGGACATCCTCTGCTGCTCTCATAATAAATAATCTTATTTCGAAACACCTCCATATCCTCATAAGGAAATGGTATATCATCTAAATTCATAGGAAGTCGTTCGGCTGTCACAGTGATAGTACTCTGTTCCTCAACCGTCAAAGCATATTGATCCTGAGTCAGTAAAGCACTCTCTCTATATGCCAATCCACGAATATCCTTTAGGGCGATATTCCCCTCAATATAGTACTGAGTAAATTCTAAAAAAGTCTGCTCCCCTTCGCCGATCATGATACCATCCACCTGTGGATTCTGCTTCAGGCAATGTACTGCATCATAGGATACTTCAGGGCCGCCAAACCATATCTTAACCTTCTTTTGTATCTTCCTCAATTCTGATGATAACCGTTTTATGATATCAATATTCCAGATATAGCAGGAAAATGCGACAATATCTGCTTGATGAAGGTAAACCTGCTTCAAAATCTCTTCTTCAGTATGATTAATTGTCAATTCCGCAATCTGAATCGAATCCGCATAGCGTGCTGCGTATGATTTTAAGCTATAAACCGCTAGGTTAGAATGTATATATTTCGCATTAACTGCGACTAAAAGTATTTTCATGTTGACCACCGTTCTATGACATATTAATTAGAATGTTAAAAGAGCTCAAGATTGTTTCATTCGTCAATTCTCACTGCCTACCTTAGAATAGGTAATAACAAACTTTTTTCATAATCAACACATCTTTTAACCTACTAATAATTTCATCTATAATTCCATTCTATCATAATATTGAAAATATAATCTACCCAGTTTATAAAAATTTTATTTTATGTTTGCTATATAAAAATGGTATGATACTTGCTATAATAAATTCTCATAGGATAAGTTTACATTTAATAGGATAAAACTAGTTCTATGCGCAACACTATTAACTTAAGAACCATGTGGAGGTAATTATGCTAACGTTTGAATCTATAACGGCTGATAATATATTAGACTCAGTCGAATATTTCAAATATAAAGTAAGCCGCACCAGTGACTACACGATTGGCGCTATGTATATGTGGCGAGACTTTTATCAAACTCAATTTACCATCTTTGATGACATGATACTGTATAAGGTGAAATTCTTAAATCGAACATCCTTCACCTTTCCGGTGGGTGGGGGATCTCTAGACAAGGCTATGGATGCCTTGAAGGAATATTGCAAAGAAAATGATCTGCCCTTATGGTTTTGTACTGTACCCGAAGAGGCTGTGCCTACTTTGGTAGATCAATACGGCGGTACAATCCCGGGTCATCCAAACAGAGACTGGGCCGATTATCTGTATCTGGCAGATGATCTTGCTAACATGGCAGGTCGTCGATACAGCGGTCAACGAAATCATATTAACAAATTCAAAAAACTTTACCCTGATTATAAATATCAGCGAATCACTTCGGATAATCTGGGAAGAGTTGAGGAATTTCTTAAAGATTATCAACTCAATCATGGCAAGGATGCGTCCTTAGCACAGGAAGAGCTAACACGAACTCTGGAACTATTGCAGTTTTTAGATAAGTTCAACCTTCCCGGAGCATTTATCGAAGTGGACGGTAATATCGTCGCACTGTCAATCGGTGAGATTGTAAATGATACCTTACACTGTCATATCGAGAAGGCTGTCCGTGATTATCCCGGTTCCTATCAGATGATTGTTAAGGAATTTGCTGCTGATATGGCACAGCAATATGGTATCAAATACATCAACCGAGAAGAGGATGTAGGTGATGAGGGCTTACGTACTTCAAAGCTTTCCTATCACCCGGTACAATTACTCGATAAATATTGTATTTTAATAGACTAGAATATTTTATACCGGGGTTTTTCCTCTTTCAAAAAATAATAGCGGAGATAGTCATCGAGTAAAATCGCAAATAGGGATAAGAAGAACCAGAGGTTCGTAAATAACAGACATACTTGTCCCATGACATTATACGGAAGAGGGGTATAGTCCCATATGTTCAGCTTCATCCAAACATTGACGATTAACCCGGTGATAAACTCCACTACCGTGACGATGATTGAGGATATCGCCATCTGACTAATCAAGGACATTCTCCAGGTAAACACCTCGTTAAGAAGCCCAATTAAGATAAAACAGATCCCTCCTGCAACAAACATGGAGATATGCGAATATCCTCGAGAAATGTCCTCTATCATACCGTAGGCAAATCCCCCGGTGATAAAAAGAAAGATATATTTCATATATTTATTATAAGCAATTAGCATGGAATAATCCTTTCAGTGCAAGCATCTTCATGTTATATGTGAAAGGAACGCGCGTTACTTCATATCTAAAGTATGTACACATCAATCCGATAATATCTATCCTCGACCTAGTTGGAATCAACTCTACTGTGATACCAAATATTGATGGATTCGTTTTCATCCCTACTCAAAATAAATAAGTCCGCCATGCATGCCTGTAGTTAAATACCATAACATCAAATCAAACTTCCGTGCATATCCTTCATCGGATGCAATCGCCCAGATATGATTTTCTTCTATTTGAACTGAAGTTATGGTAATCCAGTGCCAATCTTGAAGGATTCTCTCTTCTCCTCTTGATAGATTCAGGAAAGCTATGGGAGCATCCAACTCCATGGCTTTTTGAACGAATTCTATTAATTCCTGCTTAGTTCTTTTGTTCTTTGTTTCTTTTTCAGCGGATAACAGATTTGTCCGTAAAGAGATCCCTTTGGATTTCGCATATTGTTGAATACCTTCAATATATTTATCTACATGATTCACACCCATAGGGCCTGGTTTTACATATTCAAATAATTCTTCCATGTGATGAACGAAATCCACTTTACTCCTGCTTCTTTGTGGATAAAGCCCGACATACGCTTCTCTGGTTCTAGCCAAATAGGCTGTTATGTTTGCTGCTGAGGTGGCACCACATCCGGCTCTCCTAGCCCAGAACTTCGGATACCACGCCTGATTCCCTCCATAAGTCTCTCTTCCATTGCTATCCTTGATTTGAAAAAGTTCCGGATGTTTGATTGAAAGTAACATAAGCTGCACCTGCCTTCCTGTAAAAACAATCACTTAAAGTGAAATCAATCATACCAATTTTATATAAATCAGATGATTAAGCTCGTTCGTAATTAACAATCCCATGAGTTAATCCTCTTAATTTGTCTTTTCACTCGCTTAAATCTATCCTTCCTCCTGATTCATCATGGAAAAGCCACTCTTGAGAGGATCTGCAAGCTCCAGCTCCGTATCCTTCACCGCGATATTCTTGAGTTTTTTCACTACACCGTAAGGCTCTCTTAGAGAAATCTGATCTCCTCTTCCAGATATCACCCACAGAATTTTATATCCCCTTGGAATTACCTCCAGTTTTTCCTCTCCCTTGCCATCGGTAAAGAACACAAGAAGGTTCACCTTCGACGAATTAGCATAAGATATAACCGGGCTAAATCTTGTTGCTCCTCTTTCTTTCAGCCTTTCTCTTATATCCTTCTCCGTTTTGACCTTATAGCTTCTCCTGATTTCATCATCACATTCCACAATCGTAATTTCATGCTTATAATTGCGGACTATACCAAGCACTTCCTTCATAGCCTGAAGAAATTCCTCATCACTAATGCTCCCGCTAACGTCCAGCGCAACAATCAGATTCGCTTTATGATCCCTAAGCTCACCTCTTAGATCCATGCGCTGCGGCTGTCTTCTATTTCTTCTGGTAACGGTTTTCTTTTTTCTGCTCTCCATGGTTCCCATTAATCGATCCAGATACAAATTCCAGGGTAATTCTCCACCGCTATTTTTTAATCCTTCGATTAGTCCTGATAGATAAGAAGGAAGCTCTCCCTTCACGGCACTATCTACCGCCTTCTCTGTAAATTCCAGAAGAACCTTATCCTCATACTCTTCTGAATCGTTCCATATCGCATGTGTTTTCTCCACGCTGTACTCATTTTCAAACCAATCAAATTCGGTTGTATCATTCACATCGTCAGGTTTTAGGTTGTTATCATATGGATCTTCCTTACGGGATTTATTATCTGTGTCCGATTGTTCCATGTCCTCAGTTTCAACCTCCTCCTGTTGATTTAGCGCAGCTTGAATTTTCTCGAGGTAGCTTTCAAAGGCTTCATCTGCCTTTAGTTGCAGCCCATATTTCAAGTTCACCCATTCAAGCGTGGTCGCATAAGGTGGCAGATGATCTAGAAAACGGTTGACCACAATATCCATCGCCATATTCACAGCCAGATCATCATAGGTTCCAAGGTAAGCTTTTGCCCTTACAAAATGCAGTGATAGTATATGAAGTATCTCATGCTTTATGGCTGCTTTCATCTGCTCCTTGCTAAGCATCAGATACATCAACGGATTAAAGCTAATCACATAGCCCGCTCCTTTAAAAACAACTCCGGTTGGACCACCGATATCAAATCGGATATCCCTTGCCATCTGAAAGAGAAAGTACCCATAAAAGTTATCTCTGTCTTCCATCAGGCTTAAGCTGACTTTGTCAATTATACCGAAAAATTGTACACGAAATTCCTCCGGTATCTCAAATTTTATATCCTTATCCTTAATCCATTCCAAACTATAGCGGTTGACCAGCTCCTTTGCATCCATCAGAAGCCGTTCTGCTCCATCCACAAAGTAATTTTCCATCCATTATCCCCTTATTGAAGCATTGCTTCGTAATACAGATTCACAAAGTTTTCATCCTCTATTGCTATTTTATAAACTCCAGGATACCCATTTCTAATATCCTTCATTATTCCGACTCTCAGATCTACCGGGTACAGCTTTAACAATGCAATTAATTGACTGACATAATTATCTGCATCAATTGATTTGTTAAGAATATCCCTCTCCAGTCTCTTGAGAATATTCCTACCAGCGATATAAAGTCTTGTATGCGTTTCTTTGGTAATTCGTTCGGATAGCGTAGGTAGCAAATCATTTACAAACACTTCCTCATAGGTTAGTAAGGGACTGTAATCTGCCTCAACAAAGCTGATAAATTCAGCTGCAATCATCTTACCCACATTGCCCTCAAGTACATTAATGAACACGGATCTTGATATGGAATCCTTGCTCTCTTTGTATATCCGGTATGTTTTCGAGATTCTCTCATAGCTTCTAGGGGTTGCATGTATGTCATCCCCGTTCTTCTTAATTAAATATTCCGGAAAGGTAGCGATAAATTCAACAACCTTTTGCTCCAGCCCGGCTCCCTCTGCCCAGTCCATCCATTGAAATGCATCCGGCTCCATGAACAGCCACACAAATCGATTCTCCTGTGCAGGATCCATATCTACCACTTGATAATCATAATCCGATCCATATCTTCCTGACGGATTCATAGCAGCAAGGATATGAACTTCTTTTGCCAGTTGGTAACCGTTAATCTCCCTGTTTAAGATAAGATTCATCAGCTCTTGCTGAACCGTATGTTCACACCGGTTTATTTCATCAATAAATAATAGCACCGTTTTTCCCTTCGCTATCTCATCGTCTATTTCTTTTAATTTATTATGTATTGCATATACAGTAATCTTTTTCTCAGTACTGTGACCTTCTCCGTCATGACCCGGATAGCTTTCTATCGTGGGAAGACCGCCGATTTCACCTTCCTTTAGCAAATTACCGTCAATCACAATCAGACTCCAATCATTTTTTTCTGCAAGCAGATTTGCCAAGGCTGTCTTTCCTATCCCGCTTTCTCCCACAATTAATGGAACCTCCCCGGTCGCTAATACCAAATCCACACTTGCTAATGTATCCTTAAAGTTCATATTATCCTCCATGCTTTAATACCCATGAATAAAGGTATCCGTACTATTTTCTCTATAAACATCTCATTTTCTCAAATAATTCTTCGTTATGCTAATATATTTTTAGCCTCTCATCAACTGCAATTTTCTTAGCTCGTCTGCTGCCATATTGATATATTAGCTTCAGTTTATCGATATGACGGATTGCACTGTCTTTGACGGTACTGTAATTAATAAAGTTTCTTACATACTTTTCTTCCACTTCATCACTAGCCAACACCTCTTTTAGCACTTCTACAAGCTCTTCTTCCGTAATCTCTCTGTTTAAATATTTTAGAACCTGAATATTAACCTTTAAAAAGTCAAGTATCTTCTCCTTGGTTATCTCATTAACAAAGAGAAAAGCCTTATCATTATTCTTGACAGCCTCAAGTTCAGTAATGTAGGTTGGCTCCTTCATATATCTGAGTGCTTCATAGCTTGATCTTACCGCCTCCAGCTGAACCTCTTCGGTGGGATCGTCAATATATTTAATCGCATCAAAGTTCTTTCGAACTGCTAATATCATCTGCTCCTGTTTAGCGTGTTCCACATATCGAATTGCCCACCCTGCATAGGAGATGGCCTGGCGAATCACCTCATCTGTGGGATTTTGTATGTATTGCAGATTGATCCAGTTGCTATCAACCGATTTTTTCATCATCTCCTCTGAGGGATTCGTAATATATCTGATGGCTCTGGCGTCCTGCTCCATCGCTATCTCCTGCACCTTCAATGGTGCATTCTTGATGTGTTCCAATAATAATCCGTTACAGGAAACTGCTGCTAACATCATCTCCTCGGTAGGGTTCTCGGCAGAAATGATTACTGCCGGATTTCTCTTTATTATTTCAATCTGATTTATCTCATCCATATTGACATGTTCCTCTATTCTCAGAATTCATATTACGATAATTGATTCGTATCGATGGTTAACTCTTATTATAATGAATGATTTTGGGAAGTCAATTATTATAATGTAACCCAGCGAGTAAATTATATGACAGATTTTATTATTTTTTATATTAAAACAGCCCCGGGGTTACGGAGCTGTTGAGTGTTTATACATGACCAAATTATGCATCCTGTTCGATTGCAATTTATCTACTAAGTATGTGCACCCTACCAGAAAGCGATTTATGCATTAAATAAGTACACCTTGCCTAAAAGCGATTTATACACTGGGCAATTTCACTTTTTTGTAAATAAAAAAGGACAGTTATGGGACTGTCCTTTTTCGGAGAAGGTATTTTTGTTACTTATGGGGGGTGTAGCAAAAACTATATAATGTATTGGGGTTTACATACAAAGTATACCATGTTCTTATAAATAAGTGTGCACAAACTTTACAAATTATTTAAACGTTTTTCATCATTTTGCACAAAATATGTCGATATTTAGTCAACCATTGGACTTTGTATGGTCGGGCATTCTTTTACTTAAAGAACTGTAGCTGTTTCTTCAAACAATGCTTCGAATTCGTCCCTTGAAATTCTTTCTTTCTGTATTAACAGCTCTGCGCACGCTTCCAACACTTTTCTGTTCTCAGTCAAAATACGTTTTGCTTCCTGATAAGACTCATCTATAATTGTACGAACTTCTTCATCGATCTTATTAGCAACGCTCTCGCTAAAGCTTCTAGTATGTGCCAAATCTCTACCAATGAATACTTCATCATCATCATTATCATAGTTTACCATACCGATGGAATTAGAGAATCCATAACGGGTAACCATTGCTCTAGCCGTTTTTGTCGCTACCTTGATATCCTGGGATGCACCAGTTGTGATATCATCCAATATCAATTCTTCTGCTGCTCTGCCGGCAAGATCTACGATAATCTCCTGCTTCATTCTTCCCTTGGTATTGAACATCTCATCCTTTTCCGGAAGTGGCATCGTAAAACCTGCTGCCCCGTTACCGGTAGGAATGATAGATATGGTATAAACCGGTCCGACATCCGGAAGCTTATGGAATAGAATCGCATGACCCGCTTCATGGAAAGCAGTGATTCTCTTTTCTCTCTCCGTGATAACCTTACTCTTCTTCTCGGTACCAATTCCTACCTTGATAAATGCCTTTTTGATATCTTCATCAGTGATAAAGCTTCTATTATCTTTTGCTGCACCAATTGCTGCTTCATTTAATAAATTCTCTAAGTCTGCTCCGGTAAAGCCTGCAGTTGTCTGAGCTACCTGTTTTAGATCTACGTCATCACCCAAAGGTTTACCCTTTGCATGAACCTGCAATATCTCTTCTCTTCCCTTCACATCCGGGCGACCTACGGTTACTTTACGATCAAAACGGCCTGGTCTTAGAATTGCGGGATCGAGAATATCTACACGGTTGGTGGCTGCCATAACGATGATTCCTTCGTTTGTACCGAAGCCATCCATCTCAACCAATAACTGATTTAAGGTCTGCTCTCTTTCATCATGTCCGCCGCCCATACCGGTACCTCGACGTCTTGCAACCGCATCGATCTCATCGATGAATACGATACAAGGGGAATTCTTCTTTGCATCCTCGAACAAATCTCTTACTCTGGAAGCACCTACACCAACAAACATTTCAACGAAGTCGGAACCTGAGATGGAGAAGAACGGAACACCCGCTTCACCAGCTACTGCCTTACCGAGTAACGTTTTACCGGTTCCCGGAGGTCCTACCAAGAGAACGCCCTTCGGTATTCTTGCTCCAAGCTGAATATACTTCTTAGGCGACTTCAAGAAATCTACAATCTCTCTTAGCTCTTCCTTCTCTTCTTCCAGACCCGCTACATTTTTAAATGTAACATTCTTATTCTCGTCCGTGGTCATCTTGGCTCTACTCTTGCCAAAATTCATCACCTTACTGTTACCGCCACCAACGGATGCCTGATTCGACAGAAAGGAGAACAGTACAATTATAATCACGAATACCAATACATACGGTAAAATTGATGTTAAGAATATACTTGGTCGTTCCAACTTATTCGTGATTGGAACGATACCCTGATCTGATGCATACTTGTCAATCACATTGATATCTCCGACGTAAAAGGACTTTTCCTTTTTATCCTTTGTAGTTACCGTCACCTGACCAAACGGCATATCCTGACTTGGATATATGTGAATTGCATCAATCTGTTTATTTTCAACGTCCTTCATGAATTGGGCTTTGGAATAATCGCCTGAATCCTTAAAATTAAAGGTTTTAGAAGCATATAAGGTAGCTATCACAATAAGTAAAATGATAATGTACCAACCATAACCTTTTATCTGTTTTCTCACTAAACAACCTCCTTACAAATTATATTAGTCAATCTATCTTATCTATTAATTATACGTTAACCCCGAAAAGATGTTCTACTCTCACATAAGAACTACTGCACTTATTCTACAACGCCGATGTAAGGAAGATTTCTGTAGAGTTGATCATAGTCAAGACCATAACCTACTACAAATTCATCAGGAATTACAAAGCCAACATATTTAACTTCTACTTCTTTTTCCCTTCTGTCCGGTTTGTCTAACAGCGTACAGATGGATAAGCTCTTCGGAGCTCTAGTGCCTAGCAAATCCTTAAGATGTGCCAAGGTTCTTCCGGAATCAATGATATCTTCAATAATGATAGCATTTCTGTCTTGAATGGATTCGTCCAGATCCTTTAAAATTCGAACCCTACCTGAGCTTACTGTCTCACTTCCATAGCTGGATACAGACATAAAATCTAAGGTAACCGGAACAGTGATTCTCTTTGCCAATTCACAGCAGAAGAATACGCTTCCTTTTAAGATACAGATCAGGTGAACGCTTTGACCTTCATAATCCTTGCTAATCTGCTCCGCCAATTCTTTAATTCTTAAGTCTACGTCCTCTTCTGATATCATGACTTTAACGTTTTTTAGCATAATTTAGTCCTCCAAATTAATCATTTTCATCAATAGTATGTTTTGAGTGGAATCATTCACTTTATATTTTTCACTAATACGCTCTCCCATTCCGGGAATCCACATAACGTGACTGCCATCGGTAATAAGAAGCTGACTATCTCTTAGCTTCTTCGGAATTTTTTGATCAATAAAATAATCCTTTAGCTTTTTTCTTCCTCCTAAAGCATTTACTTGAAGAAAGTCTCCTTCTTTTCTCGTTCTGATTTCAACAGCATTTTCTATTTTATCATAATCAAACCATTTGATACAACTACTTTTCGGGATTGGGGTATCTTTTTTATATGACAAAAGCTCTGTTTCTATTACTTTCAGGGTCCCAGGAACCTTTATTCTTCCAGGTACCACAATTTGTAACGGTTCAATGTCGCTTAAGTCCTTAGAATTGTTCATTTCTTCCCTTTTTCGAAAGTGTAGGGAATCATATTCCCTCTCTGCTACCAGCTCATATGGCAGATGAACACACCTACCCACCTGCTTATTTAGTAGAGACAAAACCGCCTCAACATGTTTTGACTCAATATCCTTACGTTTCCCTGCCAACAGCTCCAATATTCTTAATATAATACCTTTTTGAATTACAGCGTCTTCCACTTCAAATTCCTTCACGGATATACGATAGAAGGAACCGTCCGAATCCACTAATTTATGAAAACACTTCATTACGTTTGCTTCAATATAGTTAAGCGCTTCCCGAAGCTGGAGTGCTGTTTCACCGATATTATCAATCGCCCCGGAGTTTATCTCACTAACCGCATAGGATAACACACGATTACGGATCTTATTCCTCGTATAATCATCAGTCAAATTCGTAGAATCAGTTAGATAGCCGATACCCTCATTCTGTAAGAATTCTTCAATCTCTGTACGTTTTGCGAATAACAACGGCCTGATGAGTGTTATCTCACCAAAATCTGCAGCCATCACGCGCTTCGCTTCAATTCCGGACAGCCCTCTCATCCCTGTTCCACGAAACAGATGAAATAAAATGGTTTCCGCATTATCGTTTTTATTATGTGCAATTGCCACCTTATTACACTCTTTCAGATGACATGTTTCCAAAAATGAATCATAACGGACTTTTCTCCCTGCTTCCTCTTCGGAAAGTCCCTGTTCACGCGCTATATCTTTCACTAGATAGGTATACGTAATATACTCAAGGTGTAAGAGTTCACATAACTCTTTTACAAAACGCTCATCTCTTTCCGCTTCAGCACCTCTGATGCCATGATTTACATGAACCACGACAAGTTCCGCCCTAAGTTCCTTGCAAACTTTGACTAAGACACACAAAAGGCAGACAGAATCAGCGCCACCGGATACACCTACAACTATCCTATCTCCCTTTTCTATCATCTTATTCAATTTGATGTAGTCCAATGCTCTTTGAATCATTATTATCCTATCTTTTCAATGTTTTTCAAGAAAATATCAATAATATTCTAACCGTTTTATTTTAATATTTCAATGATATTTTCGGTTTATTTCTTTATTTTAGCCAAATACCGGCTGTTATAATAGTCATATCATCCACCGGAGTATAATTACTTTGGGATAAAGCCTTGTCAAGAATTCGATTTGCTATCTCCTGAGGATTTCTACTTTTGATTTCCATAATTAGTTTTTCCATCTCTTCCTCCTTATTCTCCTCCTTTAAACTATCCAATACTCCATCCGTAACCATAATGATAATATCCCCCTCATACAGCTTCTTCGTCACTGTATCGTAATCCACATTACCGAACATACCGATCGGTAGGGTCGTTGAGGTAATTGTCTCCACCCAGCTTTCCCTCTTTATAAATGCAGCCGCGGCTCCAATCTTAATAAATTCGCACATCCCTGTAAAAAGATTAATGATGGATAAATCTATTGTAGAAAATGTTTGTCGATCAGATTTCAAGACCAGACTAGAGTTAATCAATTTAATCGCGGTCTCTGCCTTAAATCCCGACTCAATCATCTGCTCTAGCAGTGACATCACAGTTTCACTTTCATCTCCTGCCTCCTTCCCTGTTCCCATTCCATCCGATAATGCCAACATGCACTCCCCGGATTCCATATTCAACACAGAGAAATTATCTCCGGACACAGATTCCTTCATCGCCCTAGCTACACCGGTTAGAGTTTTAAACTTGGTGTCTTCCACAAAGATAAAATTATCGTACTCCTTGGATACTACTGTCTTTGAGGCCACCGACACTCTCATCTTCACACCCAGTGCCTCCGATATAGAAGATGCTGCCTCCTTGGCAGTGATACACCTTCCACCTTTGGTTGCGGCTGTTAGATATACTTCCTTACGCTTATCTCCCCTTTCAAACACCGTGATATCCCGGGTCTGAATATGCTCCGCACCCAACCTTCGGATTACACGCTCTTCCTCCGATCTTGGAGCTTCAATTGCTTCATAGATTTCTCCGGTAATATCCTGAATCACTGAGGATACGTCTTTTAGCTGCTCCGCAATCACTTCACGGCTCTCCGATATTCTACTATTCCATATCTGATTTAATTTTGCAATCTCAAACCCCCGATTCGTCTCACGAATGAAATCATCCACACAGATACAATCCTGCGCAAAATAATCCGGTATATCCTCTCGTTGAATGGTTCCCCTCTTTTCAGCTACCTCAAACATCTCGCATGCCGCCTGATAGGTTTGACTAAACATCTTCTCCCAACATTTATCACAGTTTTTACAGTTCTTACATAGCTTGTCCGATATATCTTCAAAAATACGATTTACATTATCCTGAGATAACTTTGTCTGGCTCTCCGATATGGTATCTAACGTTTTCGATAATTTTAAGAATGATTCCGAGAAGATTCTCATTCTGGTCTTTGCAATCTTTTTCAAATTCTGAGTTGCCAACATCTCCTGACGCCCGGTTCCTCCGGCCGCGTCAACACGATATATAATACCCCTCGGAAGTAGAAGAAATGCAATCACCGCAGATACAAGTGCACCAATCTCTCTGGTATTGAGTTTCATACTTTCACTTAATGAACTTAAAAGCGCAGCGGTTATAAGATATATCGTAGCAGTTGGAAATCTGCCCATCTCTCGAAAGATAGCCGGTATAATGCCTAACATCGTCAACATCCCCACATCGGATAAGGTAGCTCCCCTAAGGCTAAGCACAAATCCACATACTGCTCCGGTAATCGTCCCCTGCCCTACACCGTACTTATAGGTGAAGAAGATAATGATGAAGAAAACCACCGTCTCCAAGGGTGCCAGATAATCACTTTGAAAATCCGGGATTGCATATACACAGACAGCCATGATTACAGCGATACTGACCATTTGTTCATTGGTCATTTTAAATCCCTTCGCACTTTGTTTTATATAATCAACTCCGTTCTTAAAAAGCACTGAGGACACGATTGCGATAACGGATTCCAAAAGAGCCAGTGTAACAAAATTAATTATCTTTGTAGATGGTGAAATCTCCAACGCGGAAAATATAAATAGAAATACCGATGGTATCGTATACATTGCGGCTGCCGGAACCGCCCTTTTTTTGAATATCGGTAACTCAAACAGAATTAAGCTGGCAATCAGCGCCAACGAGTACTTTAAGATCTGAGCAGGATTCATGACTGAAGCAACCCCAAGAAATGATACGATGAATGCCAGTCCGCCCCCCGTCTTACCAAGATATGAAGCCGTAAAATAACCAATCGCCAATGGGTTCATCCCAAAGAATGTTGCTCTCGATACAACAAAACCCAAAATATGAACTAGTATGGTTCGTTTGTTTATGCCTTTCATTATGAATATTCCTCCCGTTTCTGCCATTAATATTTGCACTACTGGCTCTAGACTGTGCTGTTATTATAGGCATGCCAAGATAAAATCTTTGTCAAAATAAATCCTGCTGATTCTTAAAGTTTTTGACAATAACTCCATGGAAATGGCGAATATCACGAATAAAGGGAGTTGATTTATTTTAAGACCATAACAAAAAAAATACTTCGAGAACCCTCAAAGTAAGATAATAAAAATACAGATTTTTATATATAAATCATACAATTCACAAACTTCCTCATGGTTCAAACACTAAATAATGTGTTTTAACTATCTTATTAAACCACCATATGGTATAAGAATAAATTTAATCGATATATGCTAATATTTATACTAAATTTTCACTGAAGGATGCAACATTTCATTTCTAGCATTACACTGAATTAATATATGTTGTTTTTATTGTGTAGAAGATTGCAAAAAAATTCAAACAAAAAAGGAAGCTATTATTCACAGCTTCCTAAATTACAAAATAGCGAAGGACGGATTTGAACCGCCGACACCGCGGGTATGAACCGCGTGCTCTCGCCAACTGAGCTACTTCGCCAAAGTCACGAACCCTATTATATCTTCTTACTAATAGGTTGTCAATCATTTTATTCAAAAGAATATCCATTCAAGTTCGAATTTATTCCTTTGGCTCAAAAATTATCTCATCCTTATAAACCAGCCCAAGTCTCTCTCTGGCGATTTCTTCTATGTATTGTCTTGTCTTCTGATATTCCTTTTGCTCCTTGATATCAGCCGCACGTTGATCCTGCTTTGCCAAATCAGCCTCCAGCCTTGTGATGGTACGCTGTGCCTCCGTCTGCTCTTGTGCCAACCCAACTCTGCTATAGGATACGATTCCACAAAAGATCAGAACAACAAACGCTACGATTCCTAAGCCTGACCTGTTTTTCTTTCTTCTCCTCTTCATAAACCCATCTCCTACTATACAAAACTACTTGTCCACCCTCAAACAACTATATTTCATTTATCTCTTGTTCTTAATCGGTATTGGTTTAACCTCCACCGTTCGTCCAGTTCTTCTTTCCCCATCTATCTGCCCGTCATTTTTCTGTGCAGGAGTCCTCTTCGGATTTTTCTTGTTTTTATTCTTGTCTCTTGCCTTCTTTTTGGCAAGTTTTATATCATCTGCTCGCTTCTTTTTTTGATTTTTAATTTCTAATTGCTTCTGTTTTTTTAGAAGTGTAGCCTGATGTTTTGCAGATAACTTTATTCTAACTGATTGCGTCCATTTTTTCAATTGGTTATTGATACGAAATACTACTTTCTTGACCCTTCTTCCGACTAATTTCCCAGTTTTAATTACCTTTTTTATAAGAAAAACCAATGGGCTTATTAATGTTTTTATTAATTTCGTAAGAATGTTCACAAATGCCTCACTAAGAGCAAAGTGATATAATATGGTTCCAATCGCCATACCCATAATAGAAAACCCTCGGATAATGCCATTGTTCTCCTTATACATCATAATAAAGATACTTAATCCAGCCACGACCCAAAAGATCAGATCTTCAAACGCTACGCTAAACTCACCATGCTTAATCAGTCTGCGAAAGACACGCAGAATATCATAAGCCAGTAATAAGAGCGCGCCGGAGAGCACTGATATGAAAAAAAACTGAACTTCCACTGTGATTGCTTGATTCATACAGGCCTCCTATTTAAATAGCCTGCCAAATAAAGATTCGCCGGATCTGTTTCCGTTTGCTCCATCCGAATAGGTCAGACTGTCTATTCTTCCGTCAATATCGACCTCTCCCTTTTCAAGCGTCAACCGATTTACATGTAGCTCACTGCCTCGAATCATTAGAACACCCTGCTCTGTTTGAAGCAGTACTTCCCCAGCATCAAAGGACAACACATCATTTACTCCTGTTATCATTGCAGCTTTTCTCGCATTAATATTTAATTTATGTCCTTTAAGTACGTTATTCTGTAGTTTCTCTTCCATAGAAAAAGCCTCCTCATATTATACCTTAGGATTTCTCACTCCAAAAATGGAACAAGATATACCTTTTTAAGTATATGAGAAGACTTGCTACTTCATGACATATCCGTATAATAGATACCCGATAACTATAGGTATTTGTAAAGCTCTTTCGCATCATCTTTCTTGGTCGTTTCCTGAACATCTAGTACTTCTACCTTGACTGCTTTCGTACCAAACCCAATCTCTATCACATCACCGATTTTTACGTTTGCGGACGCCTTTGCCGGCTTACCGTTAATCATAACCCTACCAGCATCACACGCTTCGTTTGCAATCGTTCTTCTCTTAATTATCCTGGATACCTTTAAAAATTTATCTAGTCTCACAATTCCCTCCAATATGATTGGCTGCTTGTTTCTATCCTTATCGTATTTTGAATATATAAAAAAGACTGTTTTAAAAGCCTTTACCCTAACGGAATCGGAATTTAAAACAGCCTCTTTTGTTTTTAATCAACTATGCGTTGATAACATCCTTTAAAGCCTTGCCTGCTTTGAACTTAGGCGCTTTAGAAGCAGCAATTGTAATCGTTTCCTTCGTTAAAGGGTTTCTTCCGGTTCTAGCAGGTCTTTCGGATACTTCAAATGTACCGAACCCAACCAATTGAACCTTCTCGCCTTTTGTTAATTCTTCTGTAACTACATCAATAAAAGCTTTTAATGCTTTCTCTGAATCCTTTTTAGAAAATTCTGTCTTCTCTGCAATCGCTGCAACCAATTCTGCTTTGTTCATGGATTTGCTCCTCCTCTAAAGTAATTGTTATATTCTCAATCTAACGAATTTTTTACTTCCCTCCATAAAACATCTTGCTCCATAGGGGATAGTTCGAATAGATTATGTCCCCTCCTCTCAGCCAGAGCGAAGACATCTACAAATCTATTTATAAACTTATTAGTGGCATTTGTCAAGGAATTTTCTGCATTTAATTGTAAAAAGCGAGACAAATTAACCATTGAAAACAGCACATCTCCAAATTCCTCTTCTATTATACTTTTACCCCCATTTTCAATACTTTTTTTCAATTCGTCAAGCTCTTCGTAAACCTTTTCGAGCGCTTGTTCATACCCCTCAAAATCCATTCCTGACTTTGCCGCTTTCTTCTGTACTTTTTCTGCCCGAATGATAGCAGGAAACGCATTTGGTATGTCAATTATTTCCTGTGTTAAGCTCTTATTATTCTTTTCCGCCTTCTTGATCTCTTCCCAGTTTTTGATTACTCCCTGTGAATTATCAACAACCACATCTCCAAACACATGGGGATGTCTGCGAATCATCTTTTCAGCCACACCTGATACCACCTGATCGATATCAAATTCGGTCTTCTCTTCTGCAATAGCACTATGCAATGCCACTTGTAGTAGCACATCTCCAAGCTCTTCACAAAGATTTTCGTCATCCTTATTATTAATCGCATCAATGGTCTCATAGCACTCTTCTATCAAACAGCTCTTTAAACTTTCATGCGTTTGTTCCCTATCCCAAGGGCACCCCTCCTCACTTCTGAGCTTTCGAATTATATCCATAAATTCATCGAAATTATACTTTGCCATCGCCCTCTCCTTCTTTCGTATTCTATCATCCTTATCATCCTGTTACACAATATTCCATAAATATCAAATTCTTATGCCCATTATAACAGTACTTTTCAAGATTACAAGATATAACAATAGGATGCTGTAATTTTAACTTTTCAGCATCCTATTCTAATGATTTTTTATTGTTCCATTTGTCTACCTAAAAATGCTGCTGCCGTACTAGTGAGTTTTATCTCCAACTCCCCGAATTTCGTCTTTGAGTCCTTGGTCAACATAATGACAGATCCGATTGCATCACCTTCACTAATAATCGGGGTGATTACCTGATATAAAAATTCTGTATCATCTTCATTCATAATTTTAATAAAGTTTTTATCTTCTCTAAAGGCCACAATAACTTCTCTCTCATTGATGACTTCCTCTAACTCATGGCTGATTCCCTTAGAAATCAAATCCTTTTTCGTAGGTCCGGCAACTGCGATAAACTGATCCTTGTCCGTAATTGCAACGATATATCCGGTTGTTTGATTCAATGAATCCGCATACTGTTTTGCAAATTGTCCCAATTCTCCAATCGGAGAATATTTCTTTAATATGATTTCACCTTCTCTGTCGGTGAAGATCTCAAGAGGATCTCCTTCACGAATTCTTAAGGTTCTTCTAATCTCTTTAGGCACAACCACTCGACCAAGGTCATCTATTCGTCTTACTATACCTGTTGCTTTCATGTATTATCTTCCTCCATTTAATGTATTTTGAGTATGCAGTTAATTGTTATCACATTTACTAATTATAGTGTTTGTAAAATGGGAAAGTTTATACATTTATTTCAAATATTATTTTATTTATAGAGAATTATTCTCAATTATTATATCTTTACTTGGTCAATTACTGAGAGCAGATTCGTCGCTAAGGAAGATAATTTTGTGCTTGTTTCCGCCAATGTCTGCGCAGATGTTACCTGATCCTCCACGAAGGAGGTTGCTTGTTGCGTGCCTGCAGCATTCTGCTCCGCTATTGCAGCTAAGGACTGTAGCATGTCTACTATTTCATTCTTAGCATGGACCATATCCTGTTCCGTTTCATTTAATCTCTTTAGTGCTTTTTCGGAACTCACCATTGCGCTCGCGATATTCTGATATTTTTCAATGGTTTGGTTAACACTTTCTTGTTGATGCTCTGAAGTAACCTTTACTTTCTCCATGCTCTGCGATGAATTTTGCACATTTTGAAGAAGTTCATTTATAATATCATCAATGAATTGTGTCGAAGAATTTGATTGATCCGCCATTCTTTGAATTTCCTGAGCAACGACCGCAAACCCTCTTCCAGCCTCCCCAGCTCTGGCAGCTTCAATCGATGCATTAAGAGCAAGCAAATTCGTCTGTCTCGATATATCCGCAATCACGTTACTCGCTTCTCTGATTTGTTCAGAGCTAGTACGAGTTTGTGTAATTACTTCACATATTTCATCGGTTGCTAGCTTATTCTTTCTTGTAGCCTCCGATAACCGTTCAACGTCTAGTAAACCACTTTTTACGAGATCATTTACCGTTTCAGTCGTTTCATTTAGGTTCACAACCTGCTTAAGATTTTTCTCGATTCTAGAGCCAAGCAAAATTGCATTCTGTTCTCCCACTTCCGTATTTTTCGCTTGCTCCAATGCTCCGTTTGATATACTTTCCACGGTATTGGATATTTCCAGAGAAATGCGGGCAGATTCCTGAGAAGTCGCAGACAGTTCCTGAGCAGACGCTGTTACATCAATTGCAGCCTCTGATATTTGGGTAATGATTTCTCTAAGTTTGGAAGCTAATATCTCAAATGTGCCTGAAAGTGTACCGATCTCATCTTTTTGTTTTAAATATTTCTTTGATATATTTACTTGAAAGTCCAGATTAGCAATCTGCTTCGATACCTTGGTAATACCTATTAAAGGTCCTGTGATTCTATGATCCAGAAAATAAACAATGACAATACTTACCGCTAACACTAGAACCATTACAATAATAATAGTTCGAATCATCTCTGGTATGGTAGAGAATACCTCATTTTGATTCGCTGTTATTGCAAAAACCCAGTCCGTTCCTTCGATTGGAGCATACCCGGCAAAATACTTTTTATTCCCCTCCGTATAGCTTACGACGCCCTGCTTTTGTTTTAACATCGACTTAAAAGCCCTAGAAAGGGAAGTATCCTTCTTACTCTTCTGCGCTTCCGTAATCGGATTATATAGTTTTAACACTTTCTCGGTATCCGGATATGCTATGTATCTGCCCTCACCGTTTATCATAAATGCATATCCTTTTTTGCCATATCCTCTATCTTTAATCAATTCTTCCAGCGTGTCCGCTTCTTTTCTTGCCAGTAACGCTCCAACAATTTTACCATCCTTTACTACCGGAACACTGAGTTCTATCTCAGGCTTTCTAGTAACCCTGCTAAATATAACGTCGGACATATCCGCTTTACCCTTTAATGCACTCTTTATATACGGCCTATCGCTCACCAAACTCATTGTACCATTCGTATAATTGGCATAGCCGTTTGGTAGAACATATGCTAAATCAATAAAATTAGTTTTATGAAGCTCTTCTTTCAACTCACTGGTATTGACATCCAAACCCATGTCAACAATTTCTTTCTTCTTTGCAATAATATTAAGCGTAGTCATTAACGTCTCAATACGGCTTTCCGTTAATTTTGCCCCATCCTCCGCCATAATGTTTAGTGATTTCTCAGCTTCGTCATTCAGTGATTGATAACCGCTTCTTATGAAGACAATTCCCATTACCAAGGTTACTGCCACGATAAGTGTCGCAAATGATACAATCAATTTCGTCTTAATGCTCTTCATTAATTTAAGTTCACCCCTTCTTATTGTATACCAACAGTTTATACAAATTTTCTACAAGTTTCCCTCTTGTTTAATTGAAATAATGGTGAAATTAAAGTGAAGTTTGTAAAATCTGGAACCTTTCTATTAATGCTAACCGGAAGTGAAATAGATTCATTCTGGACAATACACCGTCCCTAGTAAAACAATCATATTATCTACAATATCGATTCATCTAATACAATGGTAAAGGGTCCGTCATTGATTAACGATACTTTCATATCTGCACCAAATTTACCGGATTGCACTTTGCCTAAACGTTCTTCTATACATTTTAAAAAGTACTTATATAATTCATTTGCTAGGGTCGCACCTGCTGCATTAATAAAATCGGGGCGATTTCCCTTCTTACATTCCGCGTACAGCGTAAACTGAGATACCACAAGTACTTCGCCCTCAACATCCTGTAAGGATAGATTTGTCTTACCATTCTCATCGGCAAAGATTCGCATTTTTATAATTTTGTCAATATAACGATCTGCAATCTCCTTGGTGTCTCCTTTACCGACGCCGAGAAGTATCAAAAAACCCTTTCCAATAGAGCCGATACATTCTCCATCTACGTTAACCTTTGCTTCCAATACTCGCTGTATTACAATTCTCATAAGTTCCTCCCTTTGACAACACCCATTATTTGAGCATCAGCAATTCTCTCTTTTTCATTTGAATGAATTATTATTTATCTCTAATGCATGCCCATTCCTGCAATAGCTGTTCCAGACTGCTTGCGGCATTCGCCGGACTGGTCGATGGAAGCTTGATACAGTCCCTCCTGGTGAGGGGCAAGATATATCTTTGATATAATTGATATGCCGCATTCCCATTCGTAAAGATCCCTTGTATATCCGCTTCTCTTAAAATCGCAGTTAAATCATTTGGGACAACATTCTTTATACTACTATCAGAGGAGCCAACTATCTCACAGCTTTGGATTACATCCCATACTGCAATTCCATTACGAAGTAAGAAATCCTTCTTCTCATCAATACTTACCGGCAACTGTTCCTGATAGATAGTGCTTATCACATTCCAGAATCGATTTCTCGGATGATGGTAAAAGAACTCTCCCTCCCTGGACTTTACAGAAGGGAAAGATCCAAGAATTAAGATTCTTGATGATTTATTATAAATGGGTGATATCGGGTGTGTTATTCGTTCCATATTTCTTCTCCATACTAATGTGAATTATGTTTCTCATTAATTCACATTAGTAGTTCTTTCAAAAATGAAGTTCCTGCAACCTTTTGTTCCACCCCAAAATACTCTAAAACTGAAGCAGCAATATCAGAATAAGATCCTCTGGTTCCAAGGTTTAATCCCTGTTTCACACGTTTTCCATATGCTACTAAAGGTATATATTCTCTGGAGTGGTCTGTGGATGGAGTAGATGGGTCACATCCATGATCTGCAGTGATAATTAAGATATCCTCTTCTTTCATGCCTTCCAGTATTCTCGGTAACTGCTCATCAAAATAAGTTAAGGCTTTTGCATAACCGTCCACATCATTGCGATGTCCGTAAATCATATCAAAATCTACCAGATTTGCAAAGCAAAGCCCCTCAAATTCTCTACGGGTATGCTCTATGATTAATTCAATCCCTTCTGCATTATCGTGGGTTCGAACTGTGTCGGTAACCCCTTTTCCCGCGAAGATGTCATATATCTTGCCAATTCCCAGCACATCCAACCCATTTTGACTAAGTTGGTCAAGCATCGTAAGCGGTGGAATGAGTGAATAATCGTGACGATTGGAGGTTCGTTTGTAGTCAGGACTTACCCCGGTAAATGGTCTGGCGATAACACGACCCACTCCATGCTCTCCGGATAATAATTCTCTGGCCACCTCACAGTAACGATATAGCTCCTGAAGCGGTACAACATCTTCATGAGCCGCAATCTGAAACACACTATCGGCGGAGGTATAAACAATAAGAGCCCCTGTCTCTACATGTTCCTTTCCATAATCGCGAATTACGTCTGTACCTGAATACGGAAGATTACAGATTGTTTTTCGCCCTGTTTTCTCTTCAAAGGCTTTTATAACATCCTGTGGAAATCCTTTGGGATAAGTCGGAAAAGGATTCTCTGAGATAACTCCTGCTATCTCCCAATGTCCGGTTGTGGTATCCTTTCCCTGTGAAACCTCTATCATTCTTGCGACTGTTCCTTCAAACGACGAATCCGATTGTTCCCTAGCAAATTTTTCTTTCACACCTTCTATTTGAAATAGACCTAACTTCTTCATATTCGGCATATTAAAATATTTACTCGTAGATGCAGCATAAAGGGTATGGCTTCCCACATCTCCATATTTATCTGCATCAGGTAACTCTCCCACCCCAACACTATCTAGCACAATGATAAATACACGTTTCATTTTTCTACCTCCTATTTGGATCATTAATGGCTCCATGACATACAAACCAGTAGTTAATATTATTATAATTAGAATTCCTTCTTATGTCCATGTTATACAATACTCTTTTTAAATTGCACAAATGACTTTAACACGCATTTTGTCTATCCTGTTTTTAATGAGTAAAAACAACACAATTTGATAAATAATATGGTTGGTAGAATTTGTCTTCCCTTGCATTATAAGGTATTACAGCTCATATCTTCATATTATAAAGTAAGTTTTGGTATATTGTTATCCCTTACTATCTGTGCTATAATTTACGAAGCCATGTAAGAATGGACTTCAGAAGGGTTGTGATAATTATGAAAAAAGCGAATGCTTTCAAATCACTTTTTACAAAGTACAAGCACGGTCTTATCCTATCATATTTTTTTATATATATTATTTGGTTCAGTTATCTGGAACGCACCGTTACTACTCATTTTAATGTAATTCACTCTAGACTGGACGATTTTATTCCATTTAATGAAGTATTTATTATCCCATATTTTTTATGGTTTATATATATCTTCGTAACTGTGGCATATTTTTTAATCACTTCAAAAAAGGATTTTTACAAATGCTGTGCTTTCTTGTTCAGCGGGATGACCATATGCCTCTTTATTTATACCATTTTCCCTAATGGCCATCACCTTAGAGTGGATTTAAATTCTCTGGGTAGAAGTAATATCTTCATTGATATGCTTGCAAAAATATATAGTGTAGACACTGCTACTAATGTATTCCCCAGTATTCATGTATTTAACTCCATTGGAGCATTCATTGCAATCAGTAAAAGCGAACGCCTTGGTAAAATAAAATGGATAAAATGGGGTTCCTTAGTATTAACAATCTCCATCTGTATGTCCACTGTATTTTTAAAGCAACACTCGATTTTGGATGTGTTTGGAGCGATGATTTTATGCACTATCCTATACTTTATTGTTTATGTTCCCTTCTGGGCAAAGCTACCCAAGCGTGCGGAGCAAAAATTATCAAATACTTAATACTCTATCAAATCAACCTTAATTATTATATTCAACATTGCAACACATAAAACAAAAGAAGGGTTAATGTCCTCAGATTTTTGAGGATATTAACCCTTTTTTATCTATTACATAAAGCGATCTTTTGGCATTCTTTACTTCTTAGTTAAATCCATAAATCTTACGGGTGATGTTGTAACCCATCTCAATGATTTTCCTTCCGAACTTGCCCGGTAAATTCATTGATCTTCCGAGTATCTGAGATCTAATCTTTTTGTACAAATGCTTATCGTAGTTCTTTAGGTACTCCCACAACTCTTCCTTTTTCGCAAGACTCTCGTCGCTGCCTTCCTTAATTAAGAAGACCGTGCTAACCGTCATCATCATAGACAGGTACTTAATCATATAATTTTGAAGCTTTTTGCTCTTGATTTGCATCAGATCATGAGATTCTATCATAATCTTTGTAATTTTAAGCTGTTGGTCTATACGACGAATCATAACCTGTTCATTAACCGATTGATCTGCTCTTCCGATAAAGTAACGGTACAAATTCACATCCATATAGTACAACGTCTTTACATATGGCAACGGTTGATAAACGAAAATGTTATCCACATAGAAGGTGTGTTTTGGCAAACGAATTCCACAGCTTTTCAGTAGTTTTGTACGATAAATTGTGGAATGCATCAGTATGTTCTGGCTTTGCTTAAAATGCATAATTTCATCCCAAGTAAAAACCCGATCCTTCGGCAATGCCCAGTTATAATTAATTACCTTTTTCTTTTTTGCATCTACCTTCTCGTATACATAGTTAGCCAAGAATAAATCAGGACTCTTACCGTCTTCAATTAAACTCTTAAGAGCTTCCATTACTTGCTTCAGTGCGTTTTCATTTACCCAGTCATCACTATCAACAACTTTGAAATAAACGCCTGTTGCATTTGCTAAACCAGTATTTACCGCTTCACCATGTCCCCCATTCTCCTGAAGAACCACCTTTACAATACTCGGATAATTTTGCTGATATTCTTCTGCAATTTTCTGAGTATCATCTGAGGAGCCATCATTTACAATGATGATTTCTATCTCCTCCCCGCCGGTGAGTAAAGTGTCAATAGCATGACTCATATAAGCGGCCGAATTATAACAAGGTATTGCTGCTGTAAGTAATTTCATAATAACTTAACCTCCACGCTGCCATAGGACAGCTCAAATAGTTTCTCTAAAATATTATATTAAATTCTCCGGATTTAAACATTCTAATTCTTTCACGATAAAACGTCCGTCTTTACGAATCAGTACATCATCAAAGTAGATTTCTCCGCCACCGTATTCCGGAGTCTGGATGCATACCAAATCCCAATGGATTGCTGAGGAATTACCGTTCGGAGCTTCTTCATAACAATTACCCGGTGTAAAGTGGAATGATCCCATGATTTTCTCATCAAACAAGGTATCCTTCATCGGTTTGATGATGTAAGGATTTACACCAATCGCAAATTCACCGATATATCTTGCTCCCTCATCGGTATCCATAATGTGATTGATACGCTCAGAGTCGTTTGCAGTTGCTTCTACGATCTTACCATTTTCAAAACGGAAGGTTATATTCTCAAAGGTAAAGCCTTGGAATACTGCCGGTGCATTGTAAGCTAATGTTCCATTGATGGAATCACGTACTGGAGCGGTATATACCTCTCCATCCGGAATATTGCGATCCCCGGCACAAGGTACTGCAGGAATGTTTTTGATAGAGAAACTTAAATCTGTTCCTGGTCCCACAATTCTTACTTTATCCGTTTTATTCATATATGCAATTAGGCTTTTCATTGCTTCACCCATTTTTGAATAATCCAGATTACAAACTTTAAAATAAAAATCTTCAAATGCTTCCACACTTGTATTCGCAAGCTGTGCCATAGCTGAATTCGGATAACGTAGTACTACCCATCTGGTTTTCTTAACACGTACTTCATGATGAACCGGTGTTTGATAATAGGTATCGAACATTCTCATCTTCTCAGCGGGGACATCAGCTAACTCTGTTGCATTCTCAGAGCCTCTTACCGCAACATAGCAATCCATTTCTTCCATCTCTGCTGCATCAATTTTAGCCATAAGTGATAACTGTTCTTCGGTACAGTTTAAGAGGATTTCTCTTTGCAACTTCGCATCCGTATAATGTGTAAACGGTAATCCTCCAGCTATATAGATTTCTTTCACTAATTGTCTGGCTAAATCCTGAGTGGCGGGTCCATTATAATGAACATATACTTTGTCACCCTTTTTTACTTGCATTGAGTAATTAACCAAATTATGCGCTAATACTTTAATTCTCTCGTCCATATTTACCTCCATCCAGCCGATCTGCTGCGGCTAATCATTCTGTCTCTTTTTTATTGTTCAAGGTATGATATAAATACATTACCTGCAGACTCAAACATCTGTCTGGCATCATTTAAACCGATTCTTCTCACACTATTCGTAGATGGGTCAATCACCTTAATATTTTGTTGATCATATCCATAGATTAGTACTGCGTGAGTGGAATCCTTCATGCCAAGTATTGGTCGATTCATTGCTATATAGTACAATGCATCCTCCAGAGAGGTACCTGTCAACCTGATTGGATTGTACCTTGAGTAGTCCTTCAATACTTGATAAGCACTGCTTCCCTGAATATTTAATTTATCGAGTGATGCATCGGTTCCCTGATGCTGAAGCATCAGTTTGATACATTTTTGAACTGTTTGGTCAGAACCCACCTGCCAACTCATTGAATCTAAGTCTGCAATTGTATGCTCACCAAGAATCGCCTGTACACCTCTCATCCACACGAGCTGATTACGGTTACTCATTACGACACCCACTTTATCTCTTGCCACTGCGATAGCATCGGAAGCATTTTCATATGCACCGGCTATTCCACCTGTGACATTTGGATAATAATAGGTATGCTTTTGCTCTACTTCGGGCAATCGAAGTGTCGGATCCTGGCTGATTACTGTGTTAACAGTAGTCAAAACCTTGGGCTTTGTTACCATTTCGAACCCTTTGGGAAGTACCATATAGTATTCTTTAAATCCCTTATCCGACTTCCTAGAAACCACCCCAATCAAAGGATTCTCTGCCTTTATTTGATTCATAATATAATCGGAAGGTGCTGCTTCATAAGAGTTCCCGTTATCTCCCGATTTCTTTATTCTATGAAGCTCAAGGATATTATCCTTAACTGATACTCCGGTTATAAAATAGTTTGATTTTTTATATGTTTTTAAAATTCTCTTATCCGCGGAAGCAATCTCCACGGTACTGATAGGAGCAACAATGCTACCATCCACCAAGGAAGCAATACTATTATTCTTCACATATCCATATACAATATTTGTATCTATCTTATCCAGTAACCTTATATTATATCCATCAGGTGCTGCAATTGACTGTATTTTATCCGTATCCAAATCCATGATATTAACCTTTTTGGATTTCTTTAAATCCGCATTATCCTGCCATGCGGCAACCTTACTGCCTGGTAGGATAACCACCTGGTTTTTATCAACATTCGATGCGATGACGGATAAATTTTGCGTTATCATATCATATGCATAAATTGCATTATAGATATTAAAGTAAAATACCGCATTCGTACTGACATAGGTTAAATCACCGATATTCTCCTTTAAGCTCTGATAGGGTTCTTCCACCGGAATGTAAACCATTTCCTCTATACGATTTTCTGCTTTAACAAAACGATAGAGCAAAATTCCCACATGGCCTTCGTATTGACCGCGATTCATATATCCATATACCAAGAAATCAATATTACCCTCTGCATCCATATCGAGGATACGGATATCATGTTGGTTATAAAGGTCACGAATGTAATCCGACTTCTTCTGTTCAAAGGAAAAGATTCTGGTTACCTCATTCTTATTTAAATCATATAACCATAACGCTCCATCCCGAACAAATGCCAGTTTATTATGATCAACTGATGGCATATACGGTATCTGAGTATTTGACGTTAAGCCCAGCTTAAGCTGACTCTTAGCTGTATCTGCCATATTTACATCAAATATTGATTCCATATGGCGTTCGTAATTATAAAGATGCATTCTATCGGTACCGTAACGTATACGGAAGAATTCCGTTACCCGGAATCGTTCTGTATTACCATTGACCTTAGCTTCAATATAATAATTCAGCTCGATTAACGCCATTTGCTCATATATTTCCTTCACAGTCGGAACCACTTTTGTGATTACGGTAGGTTTTAAATTGCCCCAGCTGATTGTATCTAAATCAGAAGTATCCATTGATACATTTGCAAGATTCGGTTTTTTATCAAGATTGGTCGGTGTCCCCAGATATAATTGCATACTTTCTGCTGTTTTCTTATCCAGAATAGCTTTATGAAAGTTCATTACAAAATCGATATCATCCTTTACACGAGCATCCCCACTCACTATAACACGATTATAATAGTATATCTTGTCACTCTTACTCGTAATTAAGGTGATTTTGACTGCATAATCTTTTCCTTGTTCCAAAGTCGCATTTAATTTGATTTTAGCAGATTTATAATCATCACTATTTTCAAATACACTAACAGACGAATTTTCGATTAATTTATTACCAACAAACTCCCTAACCTCATAATTTAGTTTTTTTACTTTATAATAATCATTTTTAAATAGGACTTCAAAGGTTTGATCTGCTCCGAGCGGTGTCACTGCTTCCCTGACCTTATTCGCCGCAATATTACTACTATAACCATGCAGCATATTCATCACCCGGTCGTCGGTTTTTAATGTTACCAATGGAAGTGTTGCATCCTCCATTGCAATGGTATTATCTACATTAAATACCACCTCTTTGATATCCTTACTAAAATAAAATAAAGCTCCTATAAATACTGCGATTAATATAATCGCCCGATAAACATATTTTAACATCGATACCTCCATGATGCCATCAAAGCATCATTAATACTGTATGATTTTTATTGGATAAAATCAATCTCATATAATGATAGTTAATTACCATCCCTGAATAGTTTTAGTAAACATGGATTAACTCCCAGAAACTCCATACAACTTTCTAGTTCCGCCTTCGAAGATTCACCTTCCTTTTGAGAAGGTTTCTTCAAAACCGCACGTATTAGAATATTCTTAGGCGTATGTTCCATATCAATAAATTCAAGCAACTGTACACGGTAACCCTGCTGTTCAAGCAGCTCTGCTCTCAACGCATCTGTTATTAATGCCGCCATACGTTCTTTCACAATTCCATATTTTAAAACCGGCTTTAATGTAGCACTTTTAATCTGCTGATTCAATTCATGTTGACAGCATGGGACGGACAAAATAACCTTCGCACCCCAATTTACTGCTTTATATAAGGCATGATCCGTTGCGGTATCACATGCATGTAAAGTAACCACCATATCAACCGATGAACATTCCTTATAAGATGCAATATCTCCGACAAAAAATCGGAGTTTATCATAGCCATATTGTTTGGCTAATTCATTACAATGTTTGATTACATCAGTTTTAAGGTCCAATCCGATTATATTAATTTGATAACCTTTTAATATACGCAAATAATAATATAATGCAAAGGTCAGATATGATTTGCCGCATCCAAAATCCAGAATCGTCAATTCTTTCCCTTTATCAAGATGTGGAAGAATATCCTCCACGTATTCAAGAAAGCGGTTGATCTGTCTGAATTTATCCGATTTTGCCTTAATGATCACCCCATCTTTATTCATTACCCCAAGGTCGATCAAAAACGGCAACGCTACATTATCCTGTAGAATATATTTTTTCTTCTTATTATGAGACAGTTCCGCCTGTTCCTTCGCTGCATCTTCTTGCCTGTTGTCTTTGTTCATTACCGTTACTTTTCCCTTTTTACTGATTAGTATAATTACCTTGCCGCGTCCGGTAGTTATCTCTGCCTGTCGAAACAATCCGCAAAACCAATCCGGGAGCAGCTTATATAATTCTTCAGTCAGGTAATTCGCATGAAACACTTGATTACCGATATATTCTGATACCTGATAATATAATACTTCTTTTAACATTACCGGCCTTATTTTTATTTTATTTATTTTTTCTCTATCCGATGAATTAGAGATAATAATACTTAATACTTGGTTTTTTATTGCCTCTTCGAATGTTTCCCTAATTATTTGATCCATTGTTTTATCCAATCTATCATAAAATTTACTTATTTCGGCATTTATTATGATTCCTTCTCTATTTTAAAGGCTTTTCACCGATAGTACAACCTAATTATTATAAAATTTGATATATTCATCATAAAAATCCCATTTCACATATATTCTATGCCCTGCATATATTATAACAAAAAGCTTAGGAGTACTTATATGTCGTTTACTATGGGCAGAAGTTATGGCACCAACCGAGGCAATAGAGTGCCAAATTATAATGCAAATTCTCAAAGTATGAAGACTCCTGGTTCTTCTGGTAAGTCCTCAACCAGCACATCACAGAAGTCTTCATCAAAAGTTTTAAACATAAGTCAAGAACGTATTAATAATACTACTACACCTAATACTCCAGCAGGATCCCAGATAAATTCTACAACCGGAATCCCTACTCCAACCACACCCGGGTCAGAAAGTAGTACAGGAAGTCAGCGTCAGGTATATCCCGCCATTCCTAATATCTCTACTCCAAGTCCATCTACTGGGCCAAGTGGATCTTCTACACCCGGAACCAGAATTCCCGGTGTAAACACACCTGGTGTAACAACTCCTACATTACCAGGAACCGGAACCCCGTCAACATCTCCGATGCCCGGCGGAATGGCTCCTACCACACCACCGATTTCAATAACTCCCGGCTCTCCTTCAACCTCCCCGATGCCTGGCGGAATGACTCCTACCACACCTTCTATGCCGGGCGGAATGATTCCTAGAATAGGTGGCATGCCTGGCTCTATGAATCCTAGTACACCTCCGACTTCAATGACTCCCGGCTTCCCTTCAACCTTGCCGGGCGGAGTGCCGTCTACTACACCTTCTACACCGGGTGGAACGACTCCTAGAACAGGTGGTATGCCGGCACCAACCTCACCTGTTACATCTCCTATTTTAAATCAAGACCGAACCGGAACTGCACCAGGTGGATTCCCTCCATATTTTTATCGTTCTTTCCCGCAAGGTGGACCACAAAATAATATGAACAACATGCCCTCATTTATGAATCCGAGCACACAATCACCCACTACAAACTCCAGGCCGATGGGAACCCCTATGACTTCACCTATGCCGGGAACTACAACAACTTCTCCGGCTAACATGAATAGATCTGCTGCTCCAACTACACCGGGTACTACTGCTCCAACACCTTCCATGACTCCAGGCACTACTGCTCCAACACCTTCCATGACGCCAGGCACTGCCGCTCCTTCTCCGGCTGACATGAATAGACCTGCTGCTCCAACTACTCCTACTACACCAGGTGCTACTGCTCCAACCACACCGGGCGCTGCTACTCCTTCACCAGCTCCGATGCCAACTACAAACCCGAACGCTAATCGGACTCCTATCACACCTTTCTCTGAACTGGGTATGATGGCAGGGAGAACAGATTCTCAGAGTGTATTTTCAACGAATACGAACCCATATGTTGCACCAATGGGTGTACCATTATTTCCTCTATATGGTTATGATAACACCCATGATTCCGAGAAAGATATAATCTATATCCGCCATCTTTATCCGAAGACAGCAAAGATGATTCAGCTTGAAGTAGACAGCGAGGCTGACTTCTTGGAGTATGACGGAAGTCTTATGTTCGATGAGAACCCTGATAAAGTATCCGTGGAAAGGATAGTAGACCGCATCTATGCCAAACTTAAGGACTCCTTGGAGGAACCAACGGTAGAGGCAGAGAGCATCAATTTATTTCCGTCCGATTCAAGGCGTGATTTTCTTCATGATTTAGTAAGCGTTATCTTTTTAAATGAAATATTCAATCGAAGAAGACGTCATCGCGGAAGAAGGCGCTGGTACTAAAAGCCTCTTCTGTGAATACGCCTTCGTGAAATAGTAATGATATAATATTAGGGAGCAATATTATCCCGTAAGCTTTCAAGAAAGGTAAGCCTTCGGTTGCTTATCGCCTGGAAATCTTTATCGGAGTAATGTGCTCCCTTAATAATTAATCTTAATAACTGTCATTCAAGACAGGTGTAGCCAACGTAATTGTCGTCTTATTTGTCAATTCATTATAGGTTATGGCTATCTGGATGTTAATCTTGTTTCCTAGAGATTTCACGTAATCCTTCAACAACCCTGTATAACCGTACACAGTATACAGATCTCCCTCATCGTATTCCATTGCAATCTTACCCTCCAGATCCTTAACCAGCATGGTAGCCATCTTATGCTTTTGATCTTTACTTAAGGTCCCATTTTTACTACCTTCGTATTTTAAAGTCGTCTGAATATTCTTAACTCCCTGTGCTTTAATGGCTTTCTCTAGTTCCTTCTTATATCTATCTATACTACTGATCCCATCAGATATATTAAGTCTGGCAATAATATAATGCCTGATTGCAGTAGATTGACCGTCTTTTTCCTTTACACTGGATACTTCCAATTGCGTATAAGCTTTCTTTGCTTTCTTAAAATAATAACTTTCACTTCTTGTTGCATCTTTCGTTACGGTGATGTCCTTATCAATCACCAGACCGATTGCATTTGCAAGGTTATTAATAATAATTTTCTTTTCATTTTCACTTAACGTTTTTTTATTATATTCTGCCACCACTTGTAAACTACTTTCCATTTTTGATGTATCTGACTTTACAAATGCCTCCGTAATTTGAACCTGATCTGTAAACATACGATTCATAAATACTTGTGCACCTAATGCTACCCATAAAACAATAACAATATATAAAGTAATTCTGGTCTGTTTTAAAGTGAAGGTATACTTTAGTTTTTCTATAATTTGATCTAATTTTATATTATCCATCGAAATCCTCCTCACATGCTGGTGGTAGTTAATTCATTCATCAGTTTATCCATATTTTGGAGTTTTATTCGACTTTAAGAAAAGATTAGTATATTGTGGTAATTTAGGCATATAAAGTAATATATTTTCTTATGGTTCTCCTATACCGTTTCAAATTTTCATGATATAATGAGTTAAAACTTTCCACCCCAAAGCATATAGTTTTCCTAAAAGGAGGTATTCTATGAATGTACCTACACTTTATAGAAGGCGTTTTATCCCGAATGAGCTTATCTGTCTGAAAGACGATATCATTTTAGTAATTCAAGAGAATTTAATTATTACAAAGTGGGTTACCCTTCATCCAAGAAAGGATATATGTCGGGGAATCTCTGCTTATTATCTGGATAAAGGTTACAAAGTCAGCAAAGTATATAATTGTGATAACAATGTAGTTTATTGGTATTGTGATATCATTCAAGCAAAAAAAGATTACGAAAAAAATACCGTCATCATAGAAGACTTGTTGCTCGATGTCATTCTATATGAAGACGGTACTGTTCGTATTATGGATCTTGATGAGTTATGTGATGCGACCGAACAAGGTTTAATTACGCAGATTGAATCAACCCATGCTTTACGAACCCTGAATTCTTTACTAAATATAATTTATAACAAACAATTTGTTCAACTTCAAACTCCGATCAATGAAATTGAGCAACTTAATCCTCTTCCAGCATTTGAATTCTCCTAATATGTCTCTCATCTTCTGAGAAAGGAGTATCAATAAAGGTCTCTACAATTTTTAGTGCATGTCCAACACCGATTACTCTGGCACCCATCGTTAAAATGTTGGCGTTATTATGCAATCTGGTGGCTTCTGCGCTAAAACAGTCATGGCACAACGCTGCACGAATTCCTTTCATTTTATTCGCCGCAATCGATATACCAATTCCTGTACCGCAAATTAAGATTCCCAGCTCGCATTCTTTGTTCTGAATTGCTCTTCCTACAGCATGCGCATAATCCGGGTAATCACTTGCAGTTACATTGCCACAACCATAATCCTTGTACTCAATACCTCTGGAATCCAGATACTTCATTATGGCTATTTTCATTTCATATCCACCATGATCATTTCCTAATGCTATCATCTGTTATCTCTCCATTTCTTCATTAAGTTTATATAATGTCTTTTTAACCAGCCTTCCTAACTCGATGTAGCATTCCTCATAATCCATTAGTGTCCCACCATACGGATCCACTACATCGCCTATTTCACCGGCATAATCCTTAATTGTAAAAATATTTTTGGTATCAGGATAATCCTCAAGAATTTTTTTCATCTGACTCTCCGTCATAGTCAGAATCATGGTATCATCGTCAATGTCATATTCCTTTAAGCCTTTTGAAACATGACCCGGTAATTCCAAATCGTGTTTTTTCAATACAATTTCAGCTTTTGGATTGATTGGCTCAGAAAATAGCACTACCAATCCACGTGAAAGCACCTGTATTTCACTTACATTTTCTAAATTTTTATAGATCGCTTCAGCCATAGGGCTTCTGCAAGTATTTCCTGTACAAACGAATATTAACTTTTTATATTGCCCCATACAGACCTCCGATATTGTGCAAGTTAGCACAGCTAAAACACTTTTTGTCCCCTGATTTTAAATCCACACATTCTCTTTTTAAATCTGTTCATACATTAACAACATGATAACCTGCTGCTTTTAGCAGTCTGTTCATAATAGCTTGTCCCAAGCTATTGTCTGCAAAGCTCTCAGAATAAATGTATTCTGTATGAATTTCATCAAACTCACGAAGAATAGCATACAGCCCTGCAGCAATCGTTGCCTCATTTTGCCTGGAACCAATCGTTTTTACCGTCCCATATCGGTACAAATCCTTGGTTTCGTCCGTAGCGATTACTCCGACACTCTGTCCTTGTTCCAAATGCTGTAAAGTTCTTGTATTGATCGCATTCACCACTTCATCAATATTTCCTTGATATATGGTTAAGGTTCCTTCCGGCGCATAGTGTCTATATTTCATACCCGGTGCTTTCGGCACTAGATTCACATCCGGATTCATCGTTAGTATCGCTGGGTCATAATCAATTTCCCCAATAACATTCTCAAGCATGGTCTTAGTAATACAACCGGGTCTTAAAATCATAGGCTCTTGCCCTGACAGATCCACAATTGTAGATTCCAAACCAAGCGTTGCTTTCCCTCCATCGATAATCATGTCAATTTTTCCATCCATATCCTGAATGACATGACCAGCGGTTGTTGGACTAGGTTTTCCGGATAGATTTGCACTTGGCGCCGCTACAAAGACTCCAGAATCTTTAATCAATCGTCTTGCAATTTCATTCGCTGGAAGGCGAACAGCAACCGTATCAAGTCCACCTGTTGTCTCCTTCGGAACGCAATCTTTTTTCTTTAGTATAATCGTAAGCGGCCCCGGCCAAAACACCTCCGCCAATCGATAAGCCGTATCCGGAATATCTCTCGCTAAAACTTCCATATCACTTATAGAAGCAATATGTACTATTAGTGGATTGTCAGAAGGTCTCCCTTTTGCTTCATAGATTTTTCTGGCAGCATTCTCATTAAGCGCATTTGCACCTAATCCGTATACAGTTTCGGTAGGAAATGCTACAAGCCCACCGTTTTCCAGTATTTCTTTGGCATCTTTTAAACTTTTTCCCTGCCAATCTTCTGTATCTATTTTAATTATCTTAGTAATCATTATTCGTACTCCCTATGGTTAAGATAATAACCGTAACTCACATTATAGCATGAATAACTAATAATATCAAACAGTTGATTTTTGCTATTAGCGACAGAATTCGCTTTATTTATCAGAAGAATCCTCCAAAGCAGCTTTCCCTGCCTTAAGTCCGCTTTGATTAATATACTGCATGATACCAAGATGAATTCCCCATGCCATCTTCTCCTGGTAGTCATCTTTTATTAAAAGTGATGACTCCTTATAGTTCGTTAAATATCCACACTCCACAATAACCAAAGGACATTCTGTCTTCCTTAACATATAATATGACGTATTCGATTTAGCAACACGATGATTACCATCCGCTATCGTTTTCTTCATTTGATCTTGAATCATCTCGGCAAGCACTTTCCCTCCTAAGGATTTATCATAATAAAAAGTCTGTGCTCCCTTAACATACTCCTCAGGAAAACTATTCTCATGGATACTGATTGCAATATCTGCATGTTTTTCATGAATAAAGTCCACCCGGTTATCCAAATCTGCTCTTTTCTTATACGCATCCGATTGGGAATACAATCCGTTGTCATCTTCTCTTGTCATATAGACCTTAATATCATTTTGCTCAAGCAGGTTCTTTAACTTCATGGATATACTTAAATTAATATCCTTCTCAAGAATATTATTGATACCCACTTTACCGGGATCTCTTCCTCCATGCCCCGGATCAATTACAACTACGATTTGACTACCCGAATCTTTCCCCTGGGTAAAGAAAATACGCTTCATAACCTTCAAAGAAGGCTCTGAGGTTATTATAATAGCAATTAAGACAAATAATAGAAAGAACACACTAAAATATTTTTTCATAACAGACTTCCACAAATATGCTCTTTATATCTTATGAACAGGAACCCTGCGGTATACTAAGCAAAATACACCAAAGCCAGAAGAAAGTTATATCAGCAGCTCTATCCTTGGTCATTAAAATTAACTACGCCATCCCTTATACACTCCCATGATGAAAATGAATTATCTTAAACAAAAGGCAAGCAAAATTTATCCTATTCCACATTATAAGCACTTTATAACTTCCCTTCCTCACCTCTCATGGGAAAAATGAGTTATCTATAAATAAATATACCAACCATATAGCAGCATTATAATTTCATATACATAGACTACAAAAAGACAATATGCTATCGTTATTCCGGCACCAATGCTAAAGTTGTCATATTCACTTATGATTTTGGACAATAATTATAGAAGAAATAATGCATTAGAGATAGTGAAAAATTTATACAAAAGGCTGTTGTAAAATAATAATTGATAGGAGCAAAGTAATATTGCCATAATGCACTGTTTGGAGGACAAACGCTGTCCTTCCAACCTGTGTGTGAGGCAATATACTTTGCTCCTATATTAAATTAATATTTTACATCAGCTCACTTGCATTTTTTGTACTTATTTATTAAGATAACGAATGATTACATTCCACACACTTTCGCTTTCCAGTCCAAGTTTCCATGCTGCTGTGCCTGCCATATCAGCGCTGTAGATTGATTTCATCTTTTCTTCGATTGACTTATCTTCCTCTTGCCATAAACGATAGGTAGAACCATCCTTTTTATACTCTACATAATGGCAACCAATTTTATCATCCCATTTTGCTTTTAATCCATTACTCGCAATAAGATTCTTGGCCTCTTTCATAGATATGCTACTGGAAGACCACTCGCCATTCGTTTCTTTCCAAAGTCTTGAATAGAACGGAATGCCGATAATTGTTTTTTCCTTCGGAACCATATCAAGAATATTCTTAATCGCCTCATTTACAAACCCAATGGAAGCCACGGGGCCGGGTTTATCTGAACCGGAATGGAACTCATCATACGCCATAATCACCACATAATCCGCGATAACGCCCTGTTCCTCTCTGTCGTAGTATTTGGAATATGCAGATGGAACATAGCTATCTACCGACAGAACGATACCATTATTACGACACTTAACCGATAATTCTCGTAAGAATTGAATATAATCTTTACCAGCCTCTAGAGGAATCGTTTCGAAGTCGATATTGATACCATTAAGTCTATGTGTTAGCGCCTCTTCTATTAATGCATTGGATAATTTATCTCTTCTTGATGTATAGGAGAGCAGCTCCTTCATATTGATCTTCTTATTCACATCATCTACAACTGCCCATACTTCCATACCAAGATTATTTGCCTTTTTCACATAACTATCTATTGCATTAGAGGTAAAGGTGCCGGACTCATCATTGATACTATACCAGGTTGGAGCGATGACATTTACCTTCTTGGTTTTATTAATCAGCCCTTCCATATAATAAGATGCGCTCTTATTAAACACCTGATGAAATACCATATTTATCTTACCCGGTCGTGTCTGTGAGGTATACTGTGGAGCCTGATAGTTGCTTTCGACCTTTTTATATTCACCCTTGGTTACCATATTTTTCTTAACATAACCTTTTACTCCATCCTCCGTCATAACCTTAACAAAGCCCTTCTTGGGAGCTTCCTTTTTATCTACATATTGTAGATTGGTTCCGGTTGCAAGCTGGCGTAAAATTGGGCTTTTAATATTTGGCTCAAAGCGAATCTGTGTACCCTTTGCCACGGAAGAGTAAAGGTAGTCTCCCCATTTGTAATTAACCACAATACGATTTGGATCTTTATATAATTTATAATTCATATCAGAGTATTGCTTCACAAAGTCCAGAGCAATATAAACCTGATCAGCAAATACCTTTACGATAGGATAATCGACAGCATTCTTTGTTTGTATCGTACTCTTTGTTACACTATACTCCTTCGTATCCGCTTCCACCCTTATAACATCGGTTGGAGTTGTATACGTTAATATATTTTCATTCTTATCCCAATAGAATCTCTTATTAAAATGCCCAATAATAGTGTCATAATCTATATATACTTTATCATTGATTAAAACACCCTTTTTATCGTAGAACTCATCCTGAAGTATAACTTCTACCTCTGAATCCTTTAATTTATAGTAATCCGTTAATTTCATAATTTCTTTGCTCGGAGTAAACTTCTCAACAATCACTGATATCAAGGCAATCACTAAGATTATTACAGCTAAAGCAGAGCCGATAATCGCTAATTTCGTTTTTTTCTCCATAGTATCCTCCAAATAAATCATTTGCACATTTTACAATATTATAGCATTAATGTGCTTCATCGTCATTACCAAAATCGACTTTTTTTCCAAAAAAGAGGCCTTCCGTAGTTTTCATCAGAAATCTTCAAGTTAGGTGCCCCTTTTCTTGGCAAGTTTTCTGAATATCACTATGGAAGGCCTGCTTATAAACCATCCCGGACTTACTACTAGACATAACCGTTCATAACTTTACTCAAGTCAACTAACCAAAAAAGTATAGAGGGCTTTTAAGTCAGTTAGCAGATTACAATTACTACTGTGTTTGCCTTTTATAAAAAGCTTAACCACTACACCGTGTTTTATTCAAGGTAAGGTCGTATGTAACAGGAATGTGGTGCTACGATATCTTCGTTAACGTGTTTCTCATATACTTTTTCGGATAAGAAGTTCATTTGTGATATGTTATACTTATCCCTTCAAAAGCGACTCCTGTAACTATATTCCTCTTTGGAAAACCCTTTCCCAAAAACGGTTAATGATCTTAGAGGGCACTACCGGTTCTTCAATAAATGGTACGGCCAGGACCTCTGTTGTTAAATCTTTTTTTATCTTACTTACATTTTTCTCAGTTACCATAGGAATTAAGCACTTCCAAGTGGTGATATCACTTAACCTCGCGGCTTCTTCAATAAAATTCTGAAGCTTTTGTATATCCCAGGCAGTCCTTCCCCCTACTACAAACTTTGTATTGCATCTTAATAATTCTTCTCTATTACTCTTGAAAGCCGTACCGAAGTCTAGAATCATGCACTCATAATCCTCATTCATGATATCTGCAATCTGCTTCGAAGTCACCTTAGAATAACAGGTTACCTGGTGAAAGGAGAATGAATTCTCCTCTTCATCGTTCCAATCATAGGCATATCGGATTAGATCCATATCACGATGCGGATTACATTCTAGGTACGCTGTTCTCATCCCTAGTTCCTCTCCCATATAAAATGCGAGCATAAGTCCGGTAAAAGTAACACCCACACCATGATGGGTGCCGATTAGTCCGATTACCTTTCTAGTCTTCGGTTGGTACAGCTTATCCCACCCATGATTCTTCCTTCTCTTTCTTAATATAATCCCCCCTTTATATCTCATGTAATTACAAAACGAATCAGTTGTTAATTCATGAGAATTTCCGTAAATAATTCTAAACCGTTCTGACGGGTTATCGGGGCAAACGGATCAGGCTCATATGGAATTCGATCACCATTTATCATAGGAAGCTGCCTCATAATCCATTGAAATTGCTTCCCGTTCATATAGTTAAATAAAAATCGAACCTCATTATGTTCAGAAAACATGCGAATATTCTTTATCGCTGAATCGACTTCCCATTCCTTTGCTCCCAGAAGGAACAACTTTATATCCGCTGATAAAAACTGCGCCCTATTTTTTTCGGTTACACATCCATAATCTCGAATGATATAGCGATAATCCTCATCGTTTATCTCTGGGCTTAAGTGAGCCGGAACCATAGGTATTCCTTCTATTATGTATATCCCATTGTTAATATCAACTTTATCACTGACACCTTTTAATGACCATACGCTTCCTGTATCATTTTTTTCTAGATAAAGACAGCTTAACTTTGCTCCTGATAAATACTTACCTAAGCGAAAAGCCATATGAGTCACTCCGATATAAGGATGTGAACCACCGATTGCTACCGTTACTGGCCGACTTAATTCTGCTTGATACTGTATATGTTTTTTTAATTCGAATAATCCTGTATAAAGTTTGGTAACGGAAGCATATCTTTGAGAAGGATTAAACCTGAGGCAACGACTTATCACCTTCTTGAGTTTCTTAGAACATGCTCCAGTATAATCGATATGCTCTTTCTCTGTTCCAACTTGTCTTATTGGTTGGCCGGTAACCATGTAATATAACAGACATCCTATGCCATATACATCACAGCGTTCATCAATGTGCTGATTCGTATATAGTTCTGGTGCAGCATACCCCTTAGTCCCGTAATAGTGTGCTTCAGACTCTGTTTCATCCATATATAATGCACTGCCAAAGTCAACAAGTTTTAGACTTCCTTCCCATAGAATTATATTCTCAGGCTTCAAATCAAGATACAGAATTGGCCGTTCAATGGAATGGAGATACTGCAATAAATTACATAGTTGAAGTCCAAGGTTGATTATAATGTTTTCTCGAAGCGGGCCGTTTTTAGATAATGTATCTTTTAGAGTATCACCTTCTAGATATTGTTCAATAATATAGGAACCATCTTCATTTTCTTCAATATCATAGATAATAGGAATACCAGAGTGTTTCAGATTTTTTAATACAAATGCTTCTTTCAATTGTAAATCGTATAGGGGATGGTTTTTAGAAATGAATTTGATTGCACGAAGTGATTTTAATTTGATGTGTTCTGCAAGAAATACCTTGGCACTGCCTCCTTTGCCAATTAAACCCAAGATTTGATACTTTTGAAACCAGATTTCTTGTTGCATTCGCTCCTTTCCTATCAATACTAAAGCAGATTTAAGTCACCTTAATTATATACAAATAATGGTAATACATCAACTAATTTTCTATTGACCTTTTTCACAAACTTTTCTAGACTTTTTGTAGGATTTAACAATGTCAAATCATGTATTTTACTGTAATATTTAGAATTCTATAAAATACAAATTTAATACTGGGGCATATTGACTTTACTACTTTTTTAAATTATACTTTTTTTACACCAATGGATGGTTTTCGTATTGCGTCAATCAGTTCCTTTTAGAAAGGGGTGTACTTTATGAAGATAGAAAAAATTAGTGACAATCAGATTAGATGTACCTTGAATAAAAGTGATTTAATAGACCGTGAGTTAAAGATTAGTGAGCTTGCATATGGTACTGAGAAAGCAAAAGAGTTATTCCGTGATATGATTCAACAGGCTTTTTATGAGTTCGGTTTTGAGGTGGATGATATTCCGCTTATGATAGAAGCGATACCGGTTTCTACTGAATGTCTTATCCTAGTGATAACCAAAGTAGAAGATCCAGATGAATTAGATACTCGCTTTTCAAAGTTTTCTTCCTTCAACGTTCATGGTGATCATGATACAGAGGATGACGATGAAGAGTCCTACGCTGATGAGATAATTAATTGTTTTGATCAGTCTGAAGATGATCTCTCTGAAGAGAATGAAGACAGCGCAAAAGAGGATGTACTCGAAACAGCTGAAATCGACTCCAATGATGCTCCTGAAAAACCAGGGGTATCGCCTATCGCTAAATTAGTAAAGATTTATTCCTTCCGTTCGTTAAAAGAAGTTATTGAATTATCAAATATTTTGCTTGGAACCTATCATGGTATCAATACCTTATATAAGAATCCGGTTACCTCAATTTACTATTTAGTAATTAGTATCTCTGATCACACTCCGGAGGAGTTCAATAAAATCTGTAATATTATATCCGAATTCGGAAAGGTAGAGCGATTTACTTATGCAAGCTCCACTTATTATGAGGAACATTATGAAATAATCGTTAAAAGTCACGCTTTACAGGTATTATCTGTAATGTAAAAGAAGAGGCTGATGGTAAAGGAAACCCTTTCACATCAGCCTCTTTCATTTGTTTAATAATTGTTTGACTCAGAATTATTCGCCGATCTCAGCTTTAATTCGGTTCATTAAGTCCTCCGGATCCAATCCGTGAACCATAGCTGCTTCTTCTAGTGTCTCTGCCTGTGCAGAAGGACAACCAAGACAATGCATACCAATATCTAAAAGTACCGGTATAATATTTTGATTAGTAGAAATTGCCTGAGCAATAGTCATATCCTTAGTTATTGACATATTAAATCCTCCTTTAATTTATGTTAATTTTGTAGTTACCAATGTATTAAATCTCATGGCTATGCCTTATTATATTCCAACGTATTCAAACCGTCAAGGAGTCAAATTATGCGTTTACCAGAATAAAGTACTAGAATTTACTTGCATAAATCACTAGCATATATTAAAATGTAATCGATTGTTTAAAAAGGAGGTAATTACAATGGCTTACGTTATTAGCGATGAATGCATTAGCTGTGGTGCTTGTGCAGGCGACTGCCCAGTAAGTGCTATTTCTGAAGGCGCTTCTCATTATGAAATCGACGCTGCTACTTGTATCGATTGTGGCGCATGTGCTGACACATGTCCTACAAGTGCAATTTCTGCACAATAATATGATACATAAAAAGAGGATATAGCAAAACCATTAAACTTTAATTTATTGGCTTTGTTATATCCTCTTTTTGTTTGTTATTATTAGATAATTAAATCTTTACGTTATTTTTTTGAAAGAACTTCGATTTCCTTCTGTTTTTATCCACGCTGGCTGCGGCCAGCATTTTGCTTCTTTGGTATTCACGGAGGGTGGCATCAAATTTCTTAAAGCGCTCTTCTTCCTTTTCCTCCTGAACTCTCATCAGATAACTCATCTCTCGCACCACATTTTCAGTAACATGGGTATTAATCTCACCCGTTAAGGTGCCGTTGTTCTCCTTTAATGCATCAAGAATGATATGATTCATGATGGATTTGAACTGCTCCATTTTTGTTTCCTGCTGTGGCTTTAACTCTTGTCTGCCCTCTTCGGTAACTAGGCTTGTCCCTTCTTCCTTTTCTATTAGCTTGTCCTCCTGTATCATGTCTATATCCTTATCCTCCTTATTATCCCCTTTCTGCATATCACGGTCCTGTATATCAGTTTTAGCATCAAGTGAATCTGGTAAGCTTTCATTCTCAATGAACATCTTAATTGCTTTCAATCCAAACCCTTGTTTTTTCATAAGTTTTATTTTTCTCAGCAACTCAATATCCGATTCCTTATAATAACGCTGATCCATCTCATTACGTGAAATCGGTAGAGCAAGCTCTTTCTGCCAGTATCTGAGTACATGAGACTCTACGTCCACCCGCTTTGCAGCCTCAGAAATCATATACCTAACTTCTTCCACTCGTTTGCCCTCCCTGAATATGTATTTATTTTCCACTTTTTACATTATAACATAGCAACTTTCAAATGCAATATAATTTCCACATATTTACATATAACTTATCGACATAAAAAAAGGAAACCCATAAATAGGTTCCTCTTTTCTACATTTCTTGCCTAATACATTTCTTACTACTATATATTGTGTTATCTCTCCAGATTTGCAAATTTCGTGAATTGTGATAACCATGCCAGTTTCACTGTACCGGTCGGACCGTTTCTCTGCTTACCGATAATTATCTCAGATACACCGGGCTCTTCCGTATCCTTATTATAATAATCATCACGATAGAGAAACATAACAATATCAGCATCCTGCTCAATCGCACCGGACTCACGTAAGTCGGACAACATCGGTCGCTTGTCAGGGCGCTGCTCAACCGCACGGCTTAACTGTGATAGAGCAACTACAGGAACATTGATTTCTCTGGCTAAGGATTTCAACGATCTTGAAATCTCTGAAATCTCCTGTTGTCTGGATTCTGATTTTTTACTACCGGTCATCAGCTGAAGGTAATCGATTATAACAAGCCCAAGATTTTTCTCAAGCTTTAATTTTCTACATTTAGAACGAAGTTCACTGATGGATATAGCGGAAGTATCGTCTATCACCAGATTTGAGTTACCCACCGCTCTTGCACTTTCCATTAAGCTTGACCAATCCTCACCGGAGAGATTACCGGTACGTAGTGCCTGAGAATCCACCTTGGAGTTCATCGCAAGCACACGCTTTACTAACTGATCCTGCGACATCTCCAAACTGAATACAACGGTCGGTATATTTGACTTAATCGCAACATACTCCGCGATATTAAGTACAAATGCAGTCTTACCCATAGAAGGTCTCGCCGCAATCAGAATCAAATCCGATGGCTGAAGTCCCGCTGTTTTGTAGTCCAGATCATAAAACCCTGTTGCAACACCAGTCACGCTTCCCTGGTTTTTAGCCGCTGCTTCAATGCTGTCTATTGTTCTAAGTACTACTTCTTTTATATCGGTAAAGTCCTTCGTTCCTCTATTTTGAACGATATCAAAGACCTGCTTTTCTGTTTTCTCAAGAATGACTTCAAGCTTCTCTTTATCCAGATAACAATCATTCGCCGTTTCTTCCACTGTTTTAATCAACTTACGCAAAATTGACTTGTCATGAACGATTTGCGCATAATATTTCACATTTGCAGAGGTTGGAACTGATGTAACCAAATCTCTGATGAATTCCAGGCTGCTTACCTGTGGTGGCACATCCTTTTCCTTTAGTCGATCCTGAAGTGTAACCAGATCGACCGGTTTTCCTTCATTTGATAATTCAACCATTGTATCAAACAAAATACTATATTGCTTTTCATAAAAATCGTTACCGGTTAATAATTCAGAGGCTGCAACAATGGCTTCCCTGTCCATAATCATGGAACCGATTACAGATTGCTCTGCTTCAGCACTATGCGGAAGTACTCTCTTAATTAATGATTCATCCATTGGTATTCCCCCTTACGGCCTTTCCTTATACTGCGTCTACCTTAATCTGTAGCTCTGCGGTTACCTGTGAATGTAATTTTACAATTGCAGTGAAGGATCCGGCATGCTTAATCGCATCATTTAATTGAATTTTCTTTTTATCAATCTCAATTCCATATTGTTCTTTTACTGCTGCCGCAACCTCTTTGGAGGATATCGATCCAAAGGTTTTTCCACCTTCACCAGCTTTAATAGATAAATTCACCTTGAATTCTTCAATCTTCTTTGCTAAAGCCTGTGCTTCCTCTAGAATTTCCTTTTGCTTTTTAGCTTCAGCCGCTTTTTGATTATTCAAATCATACAGATTTTGCTTCGTTGCTTCCAAACCTAGTTTTTTAGGGAATATGAAGTTTCTTGCATAACCGTCGTTTACTTTTACTATTTCACCCTTTTTACCAAGGGCCTTTACGTCTTGTAATAAAATAACTTCCATTGATTTCTCTCCTTTACAGCTCACCTTCGCGAGTCATCTCGTCCAGAGTTGCTTTAATTTTAATAATGGCTTCTCTTATCGTTGTATTAACTAATTGGGAACCGGCTGCACTCAAATGGCCGCCTCCTCCGAATTTCTCCATAATCACTTGAACATTCACTTCATCAATTGATCTGGCACTGATGAATATCTTATCATTATACTCGGTGAATACAAAAGATGCCTTAATATCTGTAATGTTTAATAGCTCATTTGCAACCTGTGCACCGATAACCATAGGGCTGTCTACATCTGAGCTTGCACAAACAGTAATTGCATAATGCTTTAAATAAACCTCTGTGCTACTGATGGCATCTGCTTTAATCTTAAAGTCCGATATCTCACTTCTGAAGCACTTTCGGATTCTCGTTACATCAGCTCCGTTTCGACGTAGATATGCTGCTGCCTCAAAGGTTCTAACACCAGCCTTTGTCAGGAAATTATTTGTATCGATCATAATACCAGCATATAATGCATCTGCTTCAATCGGTTTTAATTTTAAGTTACCACCGATGTATTGCATAATCTCCGCAATCATTTCACTGGTAGAGGAAGCGTAGGGCTCAACATAGGATAATACTGCATAGTCAATCGCATCTTTTGTCTGTCTGTGATGATCAAAGATTACCACTGTCTTGGTATAATCCAATAAATCCTGGCACTCAACATAGGTTGATCGGTTAACATCTACAATAACCAGCAGCGTATTACTGTCCACGATATCCCTTGCTTTTTCATTTTTTATAAACATATCCTCTTCATAATCCGGATTACCAATAAATTTATTTATCATTGGGCGAAGTGAGGAAGTGACCTCATTCACTACAATATGTGCTTTTTTATTAAAATTCTTTGCTATTCTATACACACCAATCGCTGATCCTAGAGAATCAACATCGCCGATTTTATGTCCCATTATAACAACGTTATCTTTACCCTCAATAAACTCTCGGAATGCATGCGCCTTTACCCTTGCTTTAACACGGGTACTCTTTTCAACTGATACACTTTTACCACCGTAATAAGATATCTTGTCCTTATCCTTGTCTTTGATAACCACCTGGTCTCCACCTCTACCAAGCGCTAAATCGATCGCAGCTCTTGCCAATTCATAGCTGTTTGCATAGGTATCTGCATTCACACCCATACCAATACTGATGGTTACAGACATCTCATTACCCATATTAATTCCGCGTACTTCCTCGAGAATAGAAAATTTGCTTGCCTGGAGTATCGGAAGGTATTTTTGTTGAAATACAAAGATGTATTTATCTTTTTCTAACTTTTTAATAATTGCATCAATACTCTGCATATATTTATTAATCTTTTGGTCAACCAGCGCAGTTAATAGAGAACGTCTTACTTCATCGATATTTTCCAATGACTCTTCATAATTATCAATATATAATAAACCGGTAATCAGTTTCTGTTCTTTATTTTCCTTTCGTAAGGAGATATTATCCGTCTCATCATACAAAAACATCGCTATTAATGCATTTCGATCATTCCATATACGTTCGGTGTCCTCAAGATTCTCTTCCATATCCTCATCAAAATCAGGGGTAACAACCTTGCGTAATAGCACCATATAATTATGGTCCTGAAATGAGATATGCATAATCTCATCTTTTTCTTTTTGGGGTAGCACCTCCGGCGTTATCTCAGGAATCATCTTTGTAATGGAATGCATGGATATCGATTTCTCATGAACAATATCCATAAACTCATCATTACCCCATAGAAGCTTTCCTTCTACATCGAGTATTGCATATGGGAGATGTAACTCCTTTAGAAGCTTCTTTTGAACCTGTCCGTAATCCATCGCATAACGTACTAATTCAGAAGCAATCGGGTTGCGTTTTGAATAGTAGATCGCCATGGCAAATATAAAATATAAAACAGTAAATAACACTGAGACGATAGCAGCATCTTTATTAATAGCATAAACGCTCAAATTCATGCACAACAAAAGTGCGGTCAAAATAATTGGCCACAATAAATATAACCTCAATGCTCCTCTGAGCTTTAATTTTCGAATCATAATATCGAACTCCTTAAAGAATTTATAAGATCAATGGATTAACTTTTCGTCTCAAATCTTCGTCTAGATTAGAAAATTATAAAGTCGGTTAGGTTGATTATATCACCAACAGCCCTTCTAGGGAAGATAATAATCTTATCAATTTCTCTTTTTTACAAATGGATTCAATATTTGGTTAATTTTTCTTTATGATTGCTTTAAATAATTTATGTGCCATTAAGATTTCAAACAACTTTTCAAACCATTTGTTAGATAGGATTAATGCCAATGGAATACACCCTATCACCACCAATACTGAGACAAACTGTGGATATTCCTTGAGTGCAATAAAAAATCCAGTGTATCCTAATGCATTACGAACCCATATATGCATCATATAAACTTGCATTGTCCGTTCTCCATATATGGTAAAGAATGTCTTTGATCTTGGGATTAAAAGCATAAATGATAGCGAGAGCAAAGTTGCCAAAAGATACCATACTCCTCTAACAATGTACCCATATTGTGTATGATCTGCAAAAGCCTCTTTATACGGAGAAAATCCATATACAATATTAAAGTATTCTTTTACAATATCCCAATCATTAATCATCCAGATGAATACGCCAACCAAAAACAGGATTGCCAGGATCCTAATCCTCAAACCCAATATCCACTCCAGCTTGTCCTGTCCCAAACAAAAACCAATTATAAAAAAAGGAAAGAAAACAAGCACTCTTGATAGCGAAAAAACATCATTCAATGATGTTATATAACCGGCAAGTAAGCCAATCACAAAGGAACCCGGAATTAGAATGACCGTTTTTATTCTCTCAATCATCGGTACACATAAATACCACACAAATAGCGCAAGAAGATACCAGGGGGCTGACGTCCCTTCAAATAGTTTCACTTCTTCATGCGCATCAAAGAGAATATTCAAAACTACATATCCCATCTGGAACACCAAATACATCCACAGGATTGAGAATATCTTATCAATTCGGAGCTTACCATCTCGATTTAATCTTTTAGCAAAGAAACCGCTGATAAATATAAAACAAGGCATGTGGAACATATATATAAAATGATGGATATATACTATCTTTTGTACATATGTCATTCGCATTGAAAAATGCCCGATTACAACCAGTATGATAAGTGCAAACTTCAGATTATCCAGATAATAATTTCTTTGTGAACCAAGTTTGTAATCATTACGAAGTTCCGGATGATACCAACTTGTTATTATATTTTTCATTCTAAGCCTCCCAGAACAATCACCGTTTCTAATAATATGTCATTTTTAAAATAATATAGTCATGATTGATAGATAATCAGGCTAATTTATGTAGCTCATATCGGAAATTACATTATTTAACATTTCTATTCTTCATTAAAAAGCATCTATCAATACCCCAATTTGATGGTATTTATAGATGCATTTTATAATTAATATATTTATATCTTATGATAGCCTCTTAACCGAAGCACCTTTATCTAGTTCTCCCGGAATTACTATTTGCTCAATCAAAGTAAGTTTCGGCTTTTCGATCAATGAAATCAGTTTTTCTGCAGCGATTTTACCCATCTCATCGGTAGCTTGGTTCACCGTAGTAAGAACAGGATCTATAAATTTAGCCACTTGAATCCCATCATATCCGGCCACTGAGATATCCTCCGGAATCGATAATCCTCGCGATTTAATTATGTTTATACCACCAATACTTGCAAAATCGTCCTGAAACATAATACAGGTTGGTGGAACACTCAGGTTTAACATTTGATCAGTTACCTGAGACGTCAGCTCAGTATTGCGATAAGGAGCTTCTGCAATGTATTCATCAGGAATATCCACTCCTAGTGATTCTGCTATATTATAAAAACTAGCCAAACGGTTTTTTGTTACGGTCAAATTGCTCTCGCCATGAATATAGGCTATCTTTCGATGCCCTAAATCATAAATATATTGGAACAGATCTCTCATCCCTTTTATATTATCAGACATGATTGCTATCCGATTATTGAACATATAATCAATCGTAACAATAGGGATATTGCTTTGAATCAATTCGGTTACCTCTGGATCGTCAAAGTCAATGCAGGCTATAACAACTCCGTCTACACCTTTATGCTTACAGCAATCAACATAAGACATTCTGTCCTTCCGCTGCTTACTTCCGTTAATAAACGTAATATCATATCCATGCGTTTCTGCCGTTATTTTGAAACTCTCTAGGATACAGGCAAAATAGTTATGGGTCAAACCGCTACGCGATGCATCAACAAACAAAACTCCCAAGTTATAACTTTTATTCATTTTTAATGCTCTGGCTGATGAGTTCGGAAAATACCCCATCTCCTTCGCTGTTCTTTTGACATTCTCTTTTGTTTCTTCTCCAATGTCATTATGTCCATTCAATGCTTTACTTACGGTTGCAACAGACACTCCACATGCGACAGCGATGTCCTTCATAGACACCATGTTGGTACCTCCTCCTGTTTGTTAATAACTGATTGAACCAAGTCAAACAGAACTTCACCACTCATTAGTAAAGTGGATGAACCAACTCTAATATACGACAATTCGCATTATTATGCAACCTGAAATTTGACCCCCTACGATCAGCCAAAATGTCCGCTTACATAATCTAAGGTTTTTTTATTTTGAGGATTTGAGAATATTGCTTTGGTAGAATCAAATTCCACAAGGTCACCTAGAAGAAAAAAGGCAGTTTTATCGGCAATTCTTGAAGCTTGCTGCATATTATGCGTCACTATGATTACCGTATAGGTTTTCTTTAGTTCTGCCAGTAGATCCTCAATCTTATATGTAGAGATAGGATCCAGAGCACTTGTTGCCTCATCCATCAAGATCACCTCCGGGTTTAAGGCGATTGCCCTCGCGATACATAAGCGCTGCTGCTGACCCCCGGATAATGCCAATGCACTCTTATTCAAAGAATCCTTCACTTCATCCCATAGAGCTGCCGCTCTTAAGCTACTTTCCACTACTTCGTCCAGTTCTTTTTTCTTTTTACCGTGATACTTGGGCGCATATGATATATTGTCATATATGGATAAGGGAAAGGGGTTGGGCTTTTGGAATACCATACCAATCCTTTTACGTATCAGCATGGGATCAACGTCACGATCATATATATTGATGTTATCGTAAATCACCTGCCCACTTACGTTACAATTAGCGATTGTATCATTCATGCGGTTAATTACTCTTAAAAATGTTGATTTTCCGCAGCCGGAAGGTCCGATCAATGCTGTGATCTCATTTTTTTGAATCTCCATATTGATATCATTCAGAGCTTTCTTTTCTCCGTACTTAAGATTTAAATTTTTCGTAGTAATAATGCTCATTATTTTAAACTCACCTTCTTTTTGAATATACCTGCAATAATATTAGCCGTCATATTAATAATAAATATCAGAATGATCAGCACTGCCGCCATAGCATAAGGCACCCAATCAGGAGAGCCCCCTTCTGTTGCATATAGATATAGCTGAACGGTCAATCCTGCTCCTGATTCCGTAATATGCTTCAAATAATTCGCGGGCATGTTGTAATCAATACCGGCGGTGTAAAGCAGTGCAGCAGACTCACTGACTACCCTCCCTATACTGAGTATTACCGCTACTACTATTCCCGGCAAAGCTCCCGGCAGTAAAATAGTACGGATAATATGTAGTTTAGAAGCTCCCAGAGAATAGGCCGCCTCTCTGAACGTCGGATTGACTTGAAGCAATGCTTCCTCTGTAGTACGTATCATCGTTGGCAGTACAATCAAGGTACAGGTTAATGCCCCAGCCAACATAGAACCGCTACTGCTGCCGATTCGAAAGGTATTTACAAAGAATGCAAGACCAAATAATCCATAAACGATAGAAGGAATGCCCGCAAGAATCTCAATAGAGAAACGAAAGGCATTGATAATTCTACCTGGCTTGGAATATTCAGCAAGATAAATTGCCGTACTGATTCCAACCGGTATTGATACAATGAGTGTAAGTAAGACGGTATATAATGTGTTGATAATCATAGGCGCGATTCCATAAGTTTCATCCAAACGCGAGGGTGCTGTGGTTAAGAAATTCCAACTGACATAAGGTAGTCCCTTTACAATAAGATATATAATAATTGCAACAACCATACTAATTACAATAAAAGTAACTGCATAAATCAATCCTCTTACAGCAATAATGCCCGGTCTTATTTGTCTTTTATATAAATTTTTATCCATTCACCTTACCCGCCTTTTTAATAAAGTATCGAAATACTGAATTAATTAGAAAAACAAATACAAATAGTACAAGTCCAATTCCAATTAATACCCCCCTGGTTTGTTCTGTAGCATAGGACATCTCTGTAACTATCGCTGTTGTAAGAAATCGAACGGGCTTAAGCACTGATGGCATCTGCGGAATATTACCTGCAACCATCATAACTGCCATCGTCTCCCCAATTGCCCTTCCCACACCCAGCAATACTGCTGCCATAATTCCGGAACGCGCTGCCGGTAATACAATCGTAAAAAGTGCAAACTCTTTTCTTACTCCGAGTGCATAAGCAGCCTCTATATATCCTTCATTTACTGCATTTATACTGGTTTCACTAACACTGATAATGGTAGGTAAGGTCATGATGATTAAAACAATTATCGCAGAGAGCATCGTTAACCCTGATGAAAGACCAAATAATTTCTGAACAAACGGAACTACGAAAATAAGTCCCAAAAAGCCATATATTACTGAAGGAATTCCTGCCAGTAGACTAATAATTGCGCGCAATACAGAGGCAACACTTCTTGGCATCAACTGGCCAATTGCCAACGCCACCAGAATAGATATAGGAACTGCGATCAGTACGGTAAAGAAAGTCGAATAGAAAGAAGACAAAATGAAGTTTAATATTCCATACCTAGGTGGATCATTCGCAGAGTCCCAAATTGATCCTAGAAGGAAATCTTTTAGGCCCACCTTAATAATGCTGGGTCCTCCATTTGCAACCATAAATATACCGATTAAAACTACTGATAGAAACGTAATAAAAGCAAAGAAAAAAACGATTGTTTTGAATATGCTATTGTTTCTATGTATCCTTTTATTATTCATATATACTCCTTAAAAATGAGATGATATTCAGGTATTTTATCTGTCTTGAATTGGTGAATGGCACTGCCAGGCTGCAGTGCCATTCACCTTCTTGCAACCATGTTTCCTTCTTTTGGATGGATTCATTAATTAACGGTTGCTATCAATTGATCAATGTACTCTTATTTAACAATTTTTACTTTGCAGGTAGCTTTCTTTGCACCTTCTTTAGAAGTCGCAGTGATTGTAACTGTTCCTGCTTTCTTACCCTTAACAACACCTTTGGATGTCACTGTAGCAATTTTGGTATTAGAGGATTTCCAGGTAACAGACTTATCTGTTGCATTGGTTGGATTAACCGTTGCTTTTAATGTAAGTGTTTTTCCTACTGCTACTGAAGCACTTGTTTTGTTTAATTTAACACTTGATACTGGATGAATAACTTTTACAGTACACTTACGAACAACATTAGAACCATCCTTGGTTTTAATTGTTATAACAGCTGTTCCTACTCCAACTGCTTTTACAAGTCCATAGTTGCTTACTGTAGCAACTTTCTTATTTGATGATGTGTATGTCACTGCTTTGTCTGTCGTATTGGAAGGAGTTACTGTAGCTGTTATGCCTGCTGTTGCTCCTGGCTTAAGAGTAAGTGAAGTCTTGTTCAAGCTAATTTTTTGAGCCTTTACTCTAACGAGGTTGTTCTTTACAAAGCCCTTCTTGCTAATAATAGCCTGCCCGTCTGAGCTCTTTACAAAATCTACGAATGCCTTTGCTTCAGGGCTCAGAGCCTTTTTCTTATTATAAACAAGTAAGAAAGGTCTCTTAATCGGATAGCTTCCATCTGCTACTGTATACTTGGATGGCTCGATACCATCCACCATTAATGCTTTTACCTTGCTCTCATCCATATCACCAAAGGACATATATCCGATTGCACCTTTATTTTTTTGAACAGTCGTCTGCATAACACCGGTGCTTGAGAGAGATCCATCAAGCGCTACATCATATCCGCTAGGGAGTGCTGCGCCATAATCAGCCTTAAAGAAATCTTCAAAACAGCTTCTGGTTCCGGAGCCTGCCTCACGACCAAATGGAGCAACCTTTACACTGGAGGAATAGGAACCTTTAATCTGATTCCAATTCTTTGCAGAAGAGCTCTTTGTATAAATCTTATAAAGTCCTGCTGAACTAATTCCTTTAATCGGATTACTCTTGTTTACTACTACTGCTAGGCCATCTAAGCAAATCTGGAATTTATTTAATTCACTTGCCTCATCACTTGTTAGTTTTCTACTGGACATACCAAAATCAACGCCACTATTAAGATCTTTTGCGTCTGAAATACCTGAGCCGGAACCCGTTACATTCTGCTCAACAATCTTGACACCTGGATGCTTTTTCATAAATGCTTCACCGAGTGCCTGAAGGAGTGGGTTAACTGATGTTGAGCCTGAGAATACTACTTTTCCCTTGAGCGATGCTGCTGAAGCAGATGTCGGAACATTAGAAAAGCCGGTTGCTACCAATGCAATTAATAAAACGATAGATAGAAATTTTTTCATGATACATCTCCTTTTTATTTAATATTCATTTCACATGATTACGAACTAATTATAACTTCTTCATTGTGAAATCTAATATCAGACAAGCGTTAAGGGTATGTATAATTTTGTTAATTTTATGTAAATCCATGGTATATATAGAAAAATCCAGCGCAGAATTCGTTTAAATCGAACTCTACGCCGGAATAATGATTATATTAAGTTAGATGGCAGATCTACCATAAAGCTACTCTAATTTATTTCATTCACTAATTACAGAAACACCTGTATTGATAAAATCCGGACCAGTATCCTTACCTAATATCGCAGCTACAGCTTCTGCCATTCCAAGATAACCCATGGTATATGGATTTTGAGCAATAATGGCTTTTAGACTTCCCTCACGATACAATTTCAGAATATTCGGAGTTTTATCAAACCCTACTGCTATGTATTTATTATTATTTGCCTTGTTTGCATTACCAACACCAATACTGGTTCCTTCACTCGTACCGAAGAGTGCCACCAAATCCTTGGTCTCACTAATCATCTTTTCTGCCGCTACCTGAGTATCTTCCGGTTTATCCGTAGCTGTATATATGGTGGGTGGGATAGTAAACCTTCCATCCTCCTCAATTACTTTTCTAAATCCATCTTCCCTTAATTTTGTGTTCGCCTTCTCTGCCAGATTAATAATACCGATAGCTCCACTTTTGATTCCTGCGCTATTAAGAAGGGACAGCATTGTTTGCCCCGCCTTAACGCCGGCCTCATAATTATCAGTAGTCAGTGTTGTGACTGCCTCTTCATATGCGGGCGAATCAACATAAATCACTTTTACATTCCTAGCCTTAGCATCCTCTACTGCACCTGATATATTTCTAGGATCATCTGCTGCTATTAATAATGCATCTGCTCCGTTTTCTACAGCCCTGTTAATAATCTCAATTTGTTCCTTCGTACTTCTGACCTCCGGTGCATCCCATACGTACTGAATCCCAACCAATTTTGCCATATCGGATGCTCCTTGATTGAGCATTCCCCAATATTGAAATCCTTTATCTACTGTTATAAGATATACTTTATAATATTTTACATTAGAAGCATTCGTCTGTACGGAAGATTCTAAGTAAGAACGGTGCCATAAAACAAACATCATAAATGCCAGCGCGATTATAGCAATATTTATAATTATTTTTTTCAGCCCCATCTTTACCAGCCTTCCAATCGATATTCATATATATATGTCTCATATAACTATATGAAATGAACTTCTATAATATATATTCCATTACTTCTCCAATATATTAAATCCGGTATTAAAAAAAATGGGCCCTGTTTTTTTGCCGAGAACTGCAGCGATAGCCTCTGCCATGCCAACGTACCCCATAGTATATGGATTTTGTTCAATAATTACATTTATACTTCCTTCATCTAATAATTTATTTGTTTTCTCCGATTTGTCAAACCCAACTACAGTATACTTATTTTTAACCTGACTATTCGCTTTACCAACACCCTCACTAGTGAGTTCATTTGTTGCAAACACTCCTACCAAATCATCGTGCGTATTCATTAACAATTCAGCCTTAACCTCTGCTGAATCAGCGGATAGTCCTGAATATACCGTTGGAACAATTACAAATTTAGGCTCTTTTGCTAAAGCATCGCGGAATCCCACTTCCCGTTGAACTTCTGTCACTTTATCTTTAAACGTAATGATTCCGATCGATCCCTCCTCAATTTTTTCCTTTTTCAGATAGGCAATCATCTTTTCTCCTGCTGCAAAGCCTGCTTCATAATTATTCGTTGAAAGTGTCGTAACCGCCTCTTCAGTTGCAGGTGCGTCTACATAGATTACCTCTATACCTTTAGCCTTAGCATCCTCAACAACTCCCGATAATTTTCTGACATCATCCGCTGCTATTAATAATGCACTTGCACCTTGCGTAATCGCTTCATTAATAACATCAATTTGCTTTTGAGGATTCCTTTCGTCCGGGTATCTCCAAAAGTATCGAACTCCGGTAAGTGCTGCCATGTCCGATGCCCCTTCATTTATATACTTCCAAAATTCATCTTGATTATCTGTTGTAATTAGATAAAAGTTGTAATTCTTTACAGATGGTGTAGTTGAAGTTGGTAATGCTCTATTAATAAATATCTGATCCCACACCACAAAGAGGATAAAAAGCAAGCCAATTACAGCTATATTCGTTACAATTTTCTTTCGCTTCATCTTATCTTCTTTCCAAAGGAATCACGAAAATATCAGTATTCCTTTAATAGAAACTATCTTGTAACTAATATATTATATGACAGAAATTATAATAACCGCTTATTAGACTTTTCCATATACTAGTTGAACTATAATGCTCTAGGATATGTGTTAAGAATTATTTTTTTGATGGTGTCTAAAATCTGCTCGTAGCTAATTCGGAATTTTAGCGCGATATCCATCGCGTAGCTCTTTCCTGTTGGTTCCCCCGGTATAATAATATAAGAACGTTCCCCTTCCACCAATCCAGTAACCATACTAATAATTTTACTATCCCCCGAGACTTCCTGATTCATCCTGTCAGCATAGGATCCAAGCTCATGCATATGTGTATTAAATATCACGCTTGTGCCCAAAATGTGCCCGCTTACAGAGACTTGAAAAAAAGCCGCTTCACAACCTAAGTTATGAAACGGCTTTCAAATTTAATTTAGTCCATTGTGTATGGCATTAAAGCGATGTGTCTTGATCTCTTAATAGCTACTGTTAAAGCTCTTTGATGCTTTGCACAGTTACCGGTAATTCTTCTAGGAAGAATCTTACCTCTCTCTGATACATATCTCTTTAATTTGTTTACATCTTTATAATCGATACCTGTGTGATTTTTATCAGCACAGAATACGCAAACTTTCTTTCTTCTACGACCAAAGGATTTTCTCTTCATCGGAGAATCGCCTCTATCATCATTGCTTTTCTTGAATGGCATGAACATGACCTCCTTATCCGAAATTTAATAAAGTTAGTGAATATAATTCACTCATTTATTCCAGTTGTTATAATCTAGTTAAATGGTAATTCTTCGTCAATACCGTCAGGGATATTCATAAATCCATCCCCCATCGCTGAACTTGGTTCCGGTTTGAATTCTCTTTGGAATCCACCTTGTCCGCCCATATCTGAGCTCGCTCCCTTGCTTTCAGCAAATTCAATATCTTCTGCTACCACATCAGTCGTGTATACCTTAATTCCATCCTTGTTGGTGTAGCTACCGGTCTGAATTCTACCTGCCAATACCATCTTCATGCCTTGCTTGAAATACTTTTCCACGAATTCTGCCTGTTTGCCAAAAGCAACACAGCCTATAAAATCCGCTTCCTGTGATTCACCGGCTCTTCTGAATCTGCGATCTACTGCTAAAGTAAATCTCGCAATTGCGGTAGCATTCTCACCCTGTGAGTATCTAACCTCAGGATCTCTGGTTAAACGTCCAATTAATATAGCTTTATTCATAAGTTAATACCTCCCTTAATAAGTTCGCCTTAGGGTAGTATATCCACAAGCCAAATCAATGTTCCTACACCCTAATGTGTAACTGAACCCGGCTTGCTATTCATTAAGCATCTTTTCTGATGCACAAATATCTGATAACATTTTCCATGATACGAACTCTCTGCTCGATCTCGCCTGGAACTGTAGAATCAGATTCGAATTGGATGAAGTAGTAGTAGCCTTCTTTCATTTTCTGAATTTCATAAGCTAATCTTTTCTTACCCCAGTCATCAACATTAGTAACGTTACCACCGAATCTGGTTACAAGTTCTTTTGCTGCTTCTAATGTAGCTAATCTGGTTTCATCCTCGATTTTTGCATTTACAACTAAGGCTAATTCATATTGATTCATAGTTGTTTAGCACCTCCTTCTGGTCTCTGGCTCTTTTCTAATGTAATCTGATTGACGAAGAATCATAATCACATTTAAAGAACAAGGAAATTATAGTATAACATATCACAATTAACTATGATACCATAGGTTAGTACATATTACAACTTATTTTTTATGTCTCTATTAAATTTGTGAATTTTACTGTAAAAGTTAGTATAAACTGTTATTATCCGACAACCTTTTCTTTAATAATGATAGGATGTCCTCCGGATCCATATCTTTTGCAAGATCAATCGGAATCATAACCGGAGGTAAATTCAGATTAATATTACGTTTTGCCAGGCGGCGCTTCACCCCACCTAATTTTGATAAGAAGTCATCAATGTTCTTCGGAATGACTGCGATCACTTTCTTCCCATATACCGTTACGATTATGAACTCCTTGATGTCATCAAATGATATGTACCCAGCCGCACTCATTGTAGAATTATCGATAATCCCCTCCATCGTAATTGTAATCAGGCTTTTCACCTGCAACACATTAATCAGCGAGACAATAAAGCCAATTAAAAATGCCAATGCTGCTGCCATACCCGGAAAACTATAAACCGCCTTATTCTCTCTTAAGCCAAGAATCACAATCGCTGCCGCCGCTATTAAGAAAAACAAATTGGCCAGCATTACAACAAATGCCTTGTAATTTATCTTCTCTATAATAATTTCTCCCAACGAACAGCCCCCCCCTTAGCTAACAAACTAAAATCATTTTAACTTTATCTTAATTTATTTGCAATAAGTAAAATGAAAATTAGTAAAATTTGCAAAATATATCAAAAGTACTTTACCTGTCGTAGTAATTGTGATATACTTATTTTACTACGACAGATGGAGTAGTATAAATGATGGATCGCGCGCCATCATAAATCCTAGTCAAGGAGGTTACGATTTGATAAGCAGCGATGTAATTAGAGGCTACAATGACACTATCATCCTATATTTCCTCCTAGAAGGTGAATCTTATGGATATGAGATATCGAAAAACATCAAGGAACATTCGAAAGAAAAATATATCATGAAAGAAACTACCCTATACTCAGCATTTAACCGACTTGAGAACAATGGGTATATTGAATCCTTCTATGGAGAAGAAACCTTTGGAAAAAGGCGTACTTATTACAAAATCACCCCGAGTGGTACTCAATACTACAGGGAGAAATGCAAGGAATGGGTACTAACCAAGGATGTAATCAATCGATTTATTAAGGAGTGAAGGTAATTATGGAAACAATCAGAACCTATCTAGAGAATATGTTCGCCGGGCTGCCTAGAACAGCGCAGGTTAGTGAGATAAAGAACAATATTCTCACTAATATGGAAGAAAAATATCAGGAACTAAAAAGTCAGGGTAAGTCAGAAAATGAAGCAATCGGGATCGTTATCTCTGAGTTCGGTAATATCGACGAGCTAACCAGTGAATTGGGATTAAAATCAAGTAATGATGAGAATGTTACCCGTACAGTAAGCCGCGATGAAGTTATGGAATACAAGGCTGCAAAGAAGGCAAACGGTATTCAAGTCGCTCTCGGTGTATTTTTATGTATCTTATCACCGATCGTATTGATACTTATCACTGCTTTAGATGATAACGACATCATCCGTGTACCGGATAATTCCGGAATTATATTACTCTTTATCCTGATTGCAGTAGCGGTCGGAATATTTATTAAATCAGGCATGAGTTTAGAGCCCTACAAGTATATCGAAGAAGGTGTCCTTCTTCCTTACGATTTAGAAAATGAAGTTAATCAAGAGTATAAACAATTTACCCCCATGTTCAATCTGAGTGTCATCATCGGTGTATGCCTTATTATATTGTCTCCGATTTGCTTATTTGTTACGTCGAATGCTAGTGACCTCGTCAATCAACTCGGGCTAACGATTATGCTGCTCATTATCGATATCGCTGTGATGATCTTTGTGGTCAGAGGTAATCAAAAGTCCTACTATGAACGACTTTTAAAAATTGGTGACTATACACCCAGTAAGAAAGAAGAGGATAAATTAATCGGAGCAGTTGCCTCCATCGTATGGCCACTTGCTGTCATAATATTCTTAATATCCGGACTGGTATTTAATCTATGGTCTATTAACTGGATTATCTTCCCGGTCACAGGTTTACTATTTGGAATGTTCAGTGCGGCCTACAGCATTATGAAGGGCGATAACAAATCGTAATTCATCTAAAATTCGCTGCTACAAAACAATAATTCTATTAAGGAACAATGTTGTATTATCTCACACACAGGTTGGAAGACAATATTTAAAATTTGTATTTGATTGTCGTACATAAATGTTCGCCATCAAAATACAAATGATAAATATAATCTTCCAAACAGTGCATTATGGCAATACAACATTATTCCTACTAATTATTTATTTTGTAGCAGCGAATTTGCTTTACTGTTACCGTTTTTTCTTATTTAATAAACTTATCTTTATAATTCTGTATACAGTGGTCAATAATCGCTACCGCATCATCCGGACCACCGAATTCATTTACCGCGGTATCTTTATTCTCTAATTCCTTATACACACTGAAAAAATGTCTCATCTCATTGAAGATATGAGGCGGAAGCTCGCTGATGTTAGTATACATATTATAGGTCGGGTCATTATATGGAATCGCAATGATCTTCTCATCACCCTTACCATTATCAATCATATTCATTACACCGATTGGATAGCAGCGGACCAGAGACATCGGTTCAATTGCTTCGGAGCACATAACTAGGACATCTAGCGGGTCATTGTCATCTCCGTAAGTTCTTGGAATAAATCCGTAATTTGCAGGATAGTGGGTTGATGTATGAAGGATACGATCTAGAATTATATAACCAGTCTCCTTGTCGAGCTCGTATTTTTTCTTGCTTCCCTTTGATATTTCCACCACAGCCACAAAATCCTTAGATTGAATTCGTTCCGGTCTGATGTCATGCCATATATTATTCATCTTCTTTTGCTCCTCCTCAAATATAATCTTGTCTTTCGATTAGTTTCTGATATTGTTCCAAGATTATATCATTCTTATGAAGCAAAATACAGTAAGTTTTACATTTTCTTTCTTCTGAACAAAGAAATGGCAATATATAAGGATGCTATTGTTAATACTGCTGTGATAATTAATGCGGGATAAAGCTCACTTACTTTCATTGATTCCTTTAACAAATCAAGATTTTTAGATGCCAAAGTTATGGGATTGTATTTCCAGGCATTCGGAATTATACTGATGATGAACAAAACAACCAATATAATTACTGTCACAATAAGCCCGCCAAAGCTTCCGTTTGTTAATGTGCTGGATAGTAATATAAGTGATATTAAGAAACAACCGAATATCCATAAACAAAATAAAGAAAAGATTAAATTTGGTTCAGCTGCATTACCAAATAGATATTGGGTATATCCATATGATGTTAGTACTGCTACCAAATATCCGACCGTCCACAGTATTACCGCAGAGGTGAATTTCGATAATATAACCGTTGCGCGTGACAGACCTTTCGCTAGTACATTAACCAGTGTTCCCTTCACAAGTTCATTGGATAAGGTTCCACCGAATACGAGCAGTAACACCAGCAATCCAATCTGATTAAAATTCTTAAAGAATTGACTATATGCATCTATCTTGGTTGGATCAGGGATTTGAATCGTCATCCCCTCAATTTTCATCCCGGATAGAATATCCGGTGTGAGCTTTGCAAATAGCGGGCTTATCACACCGAACAAAAAGAACACACTGATGAGAATGAGCATTTTATAGGTACGAAATTGTTCTAGCATCTCCTTTTTTACGAATGCGATATATTCTCTCATGAAATCACCTCCATAAAAACATTTTCTAGAGAAGGCTCTAATATCTCATAACGAAGAACGGGGATCTTTTCCGCTACCAGGTAGGACATCACCTGAATCCCTTGTTCTTGCACCTTTGATAATACGATATCAATCTTATTCTCTGTTATACTGATGCATCGGACAAACGGTAACTTCTTCATATCATCTGCTACTTTGTTTATCATTGCCTCCTGTAAAAGCTCTACCCTTAGCGTATCCGTACGATAATGATCCTTTATCTCGTCAACGGTTCCTTCCATCCTTAGCATTCCGCTATCGAGAATTCCGATTCTATCACACACTCGTTCCACATCCGATAGGATATGGGTAGAGAATACGATGGTGGTTCTTTCTTTTGCTAATGCCAAGATATCCAAAATCTCTTTTCTTCCCACCGGATCCAGAGCGGAGGTCGGCTCATCACATATTAATAATCTCGGTTCATTTAATAGTGCCTGAGCAATTCCAAGCCTTTGCTTCATCCCCCTGGAAAAGCCCTGAATACGTCGGTTTATCCCTTCCAGTCCTACCATATTTAACAACTCTTTTGTTCTTTCCTTTGTCACATCCGCGTTTAATCCGGTTATTTCCGCACATAATTTTAAATATTCCTTCGGCGTCATATAGCCGTAAAACTCGGGAACATCCGGTAAATATCCGATGTGGCGATTTGTCTTGGTATTCCCATAAACCACCTTCTCCGAGCAAACCTTAAGCTCTCCCTCATCCGGCTTTAAGAAACCCAGAATCATCTTCATTGTAGTAGTCTTACCGGCACCATTCTTCCCGATAAATCCAAACACCGAATGCTCCGGAACAGATAAAGACAAATCTTTGATTACTTCTGTATTACCAAACCGTTTATAAACATGATCAAGATCTAATATATTCATTCTTCCTCGCCTCTTCCGATTGTAAAATATAGTATTGGACCAATGATTTGAATGAATACAACCAAAATAATCCACAGTACCTGATTGCCAAAACGATATGATTTATGCTTTAATACATGTATTAGTGCTGCTATCAACAGACCCCATTCGATCACCAAAACCGGTATAATAAATGGTAAATACTTTAATATCTCCTCCATCATAATTCTCCTTTCTATTTATTCCGGCATGCGTCTCTTCAGCTTTTTAAACCGATCCATGCCTTCTAGTGGTGCTAAAGCCGGATTATTCAGAATTGCATTCTTAACGTCTTTCCAAATGACCGCTGAACTCCTTGGTGATGTAGTTTCTATATCAACAGTAGCAAGATATTTATCAAGAACATCAAATATTGAGTTACCGTGAAGAGTGAATTCTTTACCATAGCTTTGAATTACCAAGTCTAGATAATCCTCGAGAACATCCATCGCTTCCTCCGGTCTATTTTGCATCACATACACCGAGGCTGCTACCAGGTAGATTGTATACAGTCTTGCGGGATACAGCGTCTTTAACTCGAACAAATCACAGAGTTTAATAAAGATCTGATAATACGTATCCATCCTCTCCGGTTGATCCGCATACATCATGAAAAAATCAGGTGCAAGACCCAGTAAACTGCTCAAATTAATATAAGCATTCCCCTGCAGATATTCCATGGCTTTTTCTTTATCTCCCTTCATCTGATACGCTTTGGCCAGAAGTGTCTCAGGTTGAAGAGGGGTCTCTTTCATCGTCTCCAATATATCAATTGCTTCCATTGGTTCGTTCAGGCTGAGATAGCAGAACGCTTTCAAGAGAAGCGCTTGCTTGGCAAGACTGATATCATCAGCAGATTTCGCTATTCGATCGAATACCGTAAGTGTATTTTGAATTACTTCATTCATTCGTTCCGGTGACCCTGCAAGAGTGCAATGATTAATATACAAAACGGCAATCTCAAACTGCAAGAACCAGCAGGAATAATACTTCTTAAGATAAGCTTCACATTCCTCATAGACCTCTTCAAATGGCTCTTTGGCGAATCGATTTGCGAGCTTATGATAAAGCTTTCTTATATCCTCTTTGGTCATCTGTGGTTCATAGCCTAACAACTCATCGACAGAGATATTAAAGTAGGCTGCCATCACCGGCAGAAGAAGAATATCCGGATAGCTTTGACCGGATTCCCATTTTGACACCGCTGGCTTTGATACACCGAGATGCTGCGCCAGCTCCTCCTGTGTAATCCCTTTCCCTTTCCGCTTTGCAGAAATTATTTTTCCTATCTGTATCGAGTCCAAAATTCTCCTCCCTAAGCTATATCCTTTCACACTATATCCTTTGACACTATATCTTTTAAAGCTAAATTCATTGTATCTCTGATTCCCAATTATTTCAATGGACCCATAGTTAACTTATGTAAATATTGTTAACCGTAAGTTAACCAATTACTAAAATACAGCTAATATTATTGATTGGTTAATAAAGAAAAAGAGAAGATGCATCTTACCAGATATCTCTTCTCCCTAACCGTTGCTTCCTTTACGGCCTTTTTAAAGTTATAAAGTATTTGCATCTTGATGATTAAAATCCACTTCCTTTATCGCGGAATCACTTTTGATGAAAGTAATCGTATCCAATCCATAAGGAGGGTTATGTGCTCCTACAAATGTTTCTATTATAACCTTTATTTTAAAGCCATCATTAGTTGATTCTATATCTATAATTCCATCATTCATATATTGTCTTATTTCACCATAGTATTTTTCAACCGCCTTATCTATATTGGGATAAAGCACAGTAAGTATTAACTGTTGGTATTGTTGATCATCAATTACATACTTCGGTAATGGATTTCCTGAAAAATTTATATTTGTTAATGCTAATGTATCCAGCATCCTTAATGGAGTTATATCATTAATTTGATTTTGAGATATATCTACAATCATTAATTTTCTCAATTTACCTAAACTTTTAACATCTCTAATTTTGTTATTATTAAGATTTAAGCTTTGCAAATTATTTAATGATCCTAATTCATCTATGTCGCTAATCTGGTTATACGATAATACTAAGGATTCCAAACTTTTTAATGAACCAAGACCTTTTACACCTTTTAATTCGTTGTTCGATATATTCAATCGCTTCAAGTTCTTCAATAATCTCAATCCACTTACATCAGATATTTTATTATTTGAAAGCTCGAGATACTTCAAGTTTTTTAATGAACTCAAAGGACTTATATCCGTTATTTGATTACCGTATAGATATAAATCGTTTAATTGGTTTAATCCACTTATAGGCTTTATATCAGAAACATTATTTTGGGCTAATTCTAGTATTTTAAGTTTAGTCAGTCCCTTTAAAGAATCAATATTTGATATATTGTTCATTCCTAATGATAAGTTTTCTAAGTTTACCAATCTATCTAGAGATTTTATCACCTGAATATTATTAATGTACAAATCTAATTCCTTTAGTTTTACCAATGAGCCTAAAGGACGTAAATCGCTTACTCTATTGTTATATAAACTTAAAGATTCCAAGTTTACTAAATTCATAAGTATATCAATATTAGAAATCTTGTTGCTTTGTAAATTAAGATTTGTTAGTTTGATTAAGTTTCCTATTGGGCTAATATCTGATATATTATTGTAACCTAAATTTAGCATTTGAAGATTCTTTAGATTTCTTAACGGGCTAATATCTTGTATGTCATTAAACATCAAATTTAATTTTTTTAGACCAGTTAAATATTGAATGCCCTCTAAATCGGAAATATTTTTATTATTAATAATTAATTCCTCAATCATGTCCACATCATTTGCATATATTTCCCCGTTAGGTTTATCTATTACTTCTCTTACTGCTGCCTCTAGATTTTTATCAGAAAAATTTATTCTCTTATTATTTTCGACTATTGTATTTGTAGAGCTTACCTTAATAAAAGTATGACCGTCTGCATTCTCTATTGACGAAATAGGGAATAACAATAATATCATTAAACTTAAAAATAATGTTGTCCGTTTTCTTATCAATTATATCCCTCCTATCATGTGCCCAGTAACATATCTCATAATATATGTTTTCGTAAATTGATATTTTAATTCACCGTTTAAAAAGTAACGGCTGCAACCGATGTTGAACACAGTTCAAATCTGGGTTCTTCCTAAAGAAAAAGAGAGAATGCATCACTTACGTGATACAGAATATATTTTCGTAAATTGATATTTTAATTCACCGTTTAAAAAGTAGCGGCGACAACCGATGTTGAACACAGTTCAAATCTGGGTTCTTCCTAAAGAAAAAGAGAGAATGCATCACTTACGTGATACATTCTCTCTTTTTCAAGGCGACAACCAGATTTGAACTGGTGATCAGGGTGTTGCAGACCCATGCCTTACCGCTTGGCTATGTCGCCACAGAATATATATATTATAATGACACAATTTTAATACGTCAATACAAAATATATCATTCTTTCTTTTTTAATAGACTATGTTTTAATCATATTGAAATATATCCTTAAATTATAAGTGGGATTGTCCACCCATAATTCTCAGTATAAGAATGTTGCGAATGAATCATATTCTAACTACATGCTACTTATTATTTTACCTACCACTTCTTTTTTTAGAATTGTATTATGACCTGATATGCAAATATCAAAATCCATATCTTCATATCTTTTCATAGTTTTAATATAAACATCCTTCTCACAATAAATACTAGGAATAATATCATCCATACTGTCACCGATATTATCACCAAGTATAAGTACATTATCTTCTTCATCTAAAACACTTATTGAATCTAATGTATGTCCAGGTGTATGAAATAATTTAATTTTGTCTTCTGCGAAATATAGTTCTTCTTCAAAAACCAAATTGGGAAGACAAATTTCAACTTCACCATAGCAATACTGGTTATTCTTCTGTATCATCTCTTCCCATTTTGATTGAATCATATCTCTACATAATTTGTGGGATACAATGATACAATCGCTTAACGAACCATTTCCCCAAATATGATCCCAATGATAATGTGTATTTATCACAATTGTCGTTCTATTATCATTTTTTAAGTATTCCTTTATTGGTTCAACACTTAAAGACCCTAACCCCGTATCAATAATATAATTATAATTTTTACCAATGATTAAGTAAACATTTAAATCCCACCCTGGATTACTATATGTAAATAAAACTCCCCTGCTTTTTATTTTTCTAATTTGCATTACATCATTTCCCCCTTAGTAAAAAGATTACACAAATATTTTTTACGCTTAATAACTATAGTTCATTAAATTATAATTTTTATAACACTTATTATAACATAATATAAAAAATATCTCGCATGTCATACATACATTGGCTCTTTATTTTTTAGTCTTTTACTTTGCTGTATTAATATTATGCATTTCTATTACCCTCCAATTCCATAAATGAAGAAAGGTCATATCCTTCTCCAGCACTTTACTGTACTGAAAGGAATGACCTTTCTACCAAATATATGATTAGGGGATTTGCTGGCTATTAATACTTCCCATATTCGTTATCAGATAATGAGATCGTAATTTTTTTATCTGACTTTTCAAGAGGAGCTTCTTCTGCTTGTGCATTTCGTTTATTGAATTTGTTCTGTAACATATGTAAAAGCTCCGGACTGATATCATCTAATCTATCATATTTTGAATGGATTCTTTTAATTTTAAACTTGCTTACAGTATCCTTCAAAAGCTCTGCCTGGCCGGACAGTTCCTCACTTGCAGCCGCACTCTCTTCCGAAGTAGCTGAATTGGTTTGAATAACCTGGGATACTTGCATGATACCCTGATTGATCTGCTCTATACCGATTGCCTGTTCATTCGATGCAATGGCTATATTGTTAACTAACGCTGCCGCTGATGCTACATCATCTACTATTTTATTTAAGGCTTCTGCTGTCTCATTGGCAAAACGAGTTCCGGTCTCTACCTTTTGTATAGATCCTTCGATCATATCGGTAGTTTCCTTGGCTGCATTCGCAGATCTTGCAGCAAGATTTCTTACTTCTTCTGCAACTACAGCAAATCCCTTTCCATGTTGTCCTGCACGTGCTGCTTCTACTGCAGCATTTAACGCTAGGATATTGGTTTGGAATGCAATTTCATCAATTACTTTAATGATTTTTGATATATTTGAAGAAGATGTATTAATATCAGCCATTGCATTCTGCATCTCTTTCATCTGTGTATTTCCCTTTAATGCATTGGTCTTTGCAATCTCAGCCAAATCATTAGCTTTGTTGGCATTATCTGCATTCACCTTAGTCTGTGCTGATATCTGCTCTAAGGAAGCAGTTAACTCTTCTACGGAGCTTGCCTGCTCTGTAGCACCTTGGGATAAAGCAATGCTTGCATCGGATATCTGTTTTGATCCTGCTGCTACCTGTTCAGAAGCTGCTGCAATATTGGAGAGTACTTCATTATTTCTTGCTACCATTTCAGAAAGTTTTAAACCAAGCAAGTCATTTTCAGAACTAACTTTTACCTCAACGGTTAGGTCACCGTCTGCGATACGTTCTGCGGTCATCGCCTGGGAACGAATATTTGTGATCATTTTTTGGAATGCTTCTCCAAGATGACCGGTTTCATCTTTAGAATTAATATCCACCTTCACATCAACATCACCAAGTGCCAATCTATTTGCTGCTTTTACCATAACATTGATTGGTTTGCTGATGGTTCTTGATATTAAAAGACCTAATATTATAGATAAAACTGCACCTATTGCAATGATTATAAGCATCGTTATAATCGCTTGATTAGCGACTTGATCATTGCTTTCCGATTTTATCTTGCCTTGCTCTAAATTAAATTTAAGAAGATTATCAAAGGTTCCCTGCAAGTTGTCTGCACTTGTCTGACCATCTCCTTGTAATATATCTTTCACTTTGCTGATATCGTTATTTTTAGCTGCAGCAACCATGTCATCAACTGCAGTGAAAAAAGGTGCTATATTTTTTTCTACTTCATCAAATTTAGCTTTATCTTCTGCTGAAAAAATGGTTTCTTTATATGTTTGTAAACTTTTATTGATATCATTTTTATAGCTTTCAATCTTAGCTAAATGTTCGTCATTTTTAGCACTATCTGTGACTACCTTAAATAGGTTTACTCTTAATCTTTGAAAAGATATATTAGCCTCCGCTGATATCTGAATTCCCACGGTATTACCATGATACAGTTGACTGTCCGCTTTATTAATATTTATTATATTAACTAGTCCCACTACACCCACGACACATGCAATTATAGCTATTGATATAAATCCCAAAATTAATTTAATTGCTATTTTTAAATCCACAAATTTTTTTATCATAATCCTTTCTCCTTCAGCTCACATTAAAAATTTTTATCTAACTCTTGTATTATCTTATCAATATTCTTTTGTTCTAGTAATTTGTCATGATATTGCTTCGTCAATGACAACCAGTTCATCCTCAGAGAGTAATTTTTCACAATCAAGTAAAAGCTTTACATCACTTCCGACTTTACCAATATTCTTTATGTAATTATTCTGTAATCCCTTATTGATCTTTGGCGGCTCCACGATGTCCTGTTCTTTTATTGATAATACTTCTGATACACTATCCACAATTAATCCTACTGATACATCATTAATATTAATTACAATAATACAAGTCCTGTCGTTATATTCCCGGTACTCCTTTCTGAAACGAAGTCTTACGTCCATGACAGGTATAATCTTTCCCCTCAAATTAATAATGCCTTTTATATATTCTGATAGCTCCGGTAATTCTGTGATTGCTTGAATCCCTATAATTTCTGTGACATACTTAATCTCTAATCCATATGTTTCCAGCCCAAGTGTAAAGGTTAAGTATCTTCCTTTTTGCGTATCTTCTTCATACGCAAGCTCGTTGATATCAATTTCCGGCATAACAAATCCCCTCTCATTTTATTCTAATCCGTATGTAATACTACAAGGAAATGCTCCTCATAGATACATTTACCAACATGTCTTAATAACTTACTTTCTCATCAAAATCTCGATAATGCGGCTATGTCGAGAATTAGGCTGATTCCTCCATTTCCAAGTAACGTACATCCTGATAGTCCATGAATTTTCTTGGTTTTTCGTACATACTCGGGTAAACTTTTCACCACTACCTGCTGCTGACCATATAGTTCGTCTGCATATAAACAAAACGTTTTTTCATTATCTTCAACCATAATTATTATGCCGTCAGTAAGTTTTGTTTTTGCTCCCTTAATATTAAATACTTCATAAAGCTTTAATACCGGGAAGCATTGACCTCTCACCATGATCATTTCATTTCCGTTCGGATCCACAATAATATGATTACTCTCCGGTTTGAAAAACTCTATTGCATTTATAGTAGGTACCGTATAATAAGCATTCGCCACCTTAATGTTCATACCATCAATGATTGCCAGAGTGAGTGGTATCTTTAATGTAATGGTAGTCCCTTGATCCGGGACACTGTCAACTGATATGGATCCTCCAACCTCGTTGATATTACTGGATACCACATCCATCCCAACACCTCTACCCGAAAACTCAGTAATCTCGTCATTTGTTGAAAAGCCGGGAAATAATATTAAACTGAATAATTCCTTGTTTGTAATCTCTGTCTCTGGTACGTTCAATAGGTTCTTCTCTTTCGCTTTTTGTAATATCTTGTCCCTATCAAGACCTCTTCCGTCATCTTTAATCTGAATTAAAACATCACTGCCGGAGTTTTTTGCTTCTATCGTAACTAGCCCGTTTTTTGACTTACCATTTTTTATACGTTCCTCCGGCATTTCAATCCCATGATCGATGGAATTACGAATGAGATGCATCAATGGGTCAGAGATATGTTCAATGATATTTTTATCTACCTCTGTGTCTTCACCAATGATATTCAGTTCCGTTTCCTTGCCTAATTTTTTATTCATATCCCTAACAATACGGTACATCTTATGAAATGTTGCAGAAAGCGGAACCATTCGGATAGCCATAACCGTATCCTGAATTTCTGTCGTAATCTTATTCAGATGCTGTGCTGATTTATAAAAATTGTTTAACGCAAGTCCTGCCAAATCAGAATTTTCGATTACCATCGCTTCAGCAATAACCATCTCACCCACCAGGTCCATTAATTTATCTAGTTTAGATACATTAACACTGATTATGCTTTGTTGGGTACTGACCGATTTCAGATCATTAGTCATATCTTTTTTGTTGCAGCTCTCATGTTCCTGTACCGATTGGACTAACATGCCATTACTCTTTAAAAGATGATTTAATTGTTTCCTAAACTCTTGCTCGTCCGGTATTATACTTAATTCAAGCGTCTTTAAAAAGACAGTCTTTTTAAGAATATTCTCTATTGTCTCATAAGAACAATTTGATTTAAGTAACACAATAAATCCATCATTTTGAATCACTTCAGCACTATTCATATTTTCAACGATATCAGTCGGTATATGATATATGTCCTTTTGTACCCCTTCTAAATCATGTATAATCGAGAAGGCACGCATGTTTTCCATTCCGATTCCATCTTCAAAATGAATATGAGCATAATAATAAAAACTTTCTTGTCCATCATTCTCCTCACCAGATAATGGTTCCAATAATATACCACCGAAAGCGGATGACTTTGCTTTTTTCCGTTCCTGACTCTGATTCGGAACCAACCCTTTAATCCGGTTGATAAGATCCACATTTACATCTCCCAACGGATGACCAGCCCTAATTCTTAATTCTTCAACTTTCAGAAGATCTACACACTCAAGGAGAATATCTGCTAGCTCAGAATAATCTATCAACTCTCCCTGTCCATTGCGAATACAATAAAAAAGATCCTCCATCGAATGAGCTAAAGTTGATATATTCTCAAAACCCATCATTGCGGAAGACCCTTTTAATGTATGCATAATACGGAATATTTCATTTACTGAATCTTCCGTATAACTATTCATTTTTTCATTTGCTAGGATCTGATCTTCCAATTGATTTATTAATTGAGAAAATTCAAAAATGAACATTTCTAATACATCATTGGAATTATAATTTGACAAATGTATGCCCTCCCTTAACCGTAATATTATTTGATAACCTGCTTAATTGTTGCGATGAAAACATCATCTTTAAACGGTTTTACGATAAAGGATTTTGCACCTAGCTGAATTGCTTCAAATACCATACTCTGTTGACCCATAGCGGTTACCATAACCACCTTTGCTTCTCTATCATACTCAATAATCTCTTTTAATGCTTCCAGACCGCTTTTTACCGGCATTGTGATATCCATTGTAACAATATCCGGCTTCAATTCCTTATACTTTTGTACAGCGATTTCACCATTTTCCGCTTCACCGGCAACTTCATATCCATTCTCAGTAAGTAACTTAGTTACCATCATCCTTAAGAATGGTGCATCGTCAACAATTAATACTTTCTGCATTTCATTCCCCCACTATTGACTTTTTATTGTATTGCACATTCCATGTATAAATTTATTGCTATTTTATTACATATTATATACCTAATTATGCTAAATAGCAACATGGATGTGCATAAAAGGACATTATATACTATATATGTACATCATCCGACAAATGATATTCTACCAACAATTAAATTGTTAATACTGTGTTTTTCTTTTAGTTAAAGTTATTTTTAAATAAAAAAAGGAAGCGAGCTTTTCTCACTTCCTTTTCGATTATAAGATTAATAAACTATACCTTAACTTATAAAGATTGATTTTTAATATTACTTCTCCAATTTTCTCTCGTTAATATCATATTATATGCATCAATCATTTGCCCCTCATATTCCAAATCATCTTTATCGATACTTTCTAATACAAATCCAACCTTCTCGTACACTCTTTGTGCCCTCGGATTAAACGCATACACACCTAACATAAGCTGTTTTAAATCTGTATTCATAAATATGTAGTCCACCATTAATTCGGTCGCTTCTGTTCCGAATCCTTTATCTCGGCCTCTTGGACCAATTAAAATTCGGTAGTTCATACTACTTTTTTCTTCGTCATATAAGTTTACCACTGCTTCTCCAACTAACCTATTGGTCGTTTTATCTACGATCGCTAAATCCAGACGATTGACTTGATCATTTCTTGTATTGTACCATTCACGGATTGCCTCTTTATCATAGTCCGAATCGCTTCCGGTAAACTTATTTACCTCCGGGTCTTTTAAGCATTCCTCCAAATCTATTAAATCTTCGTTTATGAACGGACGGAGTATAATTCTCTTGCCGGTTATTGTGGGTTTTATCTTTAGCTCTATCATAATGTCCTCCAAAATATAGGTAGGATTACTACCTTTTAATAATAAGAATTTAATAAGTAAAAATTAATTGCATTCAAGTATACATTAACTTGAAAGATATTTTGCTAATATAGTTTCACAAATCCTATTAACTTACTGAATTTCCGAAAAAAGCTCTAGCATCGGTTAGATACTAGAGCTGAATAATATTAGAGGCGACAACCAGATTTGAACTGGTGATCAGGGTGTTGCAGACCCATGCCTTACCGCTTGGCTATGTCGCCGTACATATATATAAACTTCTATATTTCAGAAGTAGCTCCCCGAGTAGGACTCGAACCTACAACCCCACGGTTAACAGCCGTGTGCTCTACCATTGAGCTATCGAGGAATAATTGATTTCAATACCTCTGTAAAAGGAGAATTTTATCAATTACCCTTATAATGTAAAAAACAGAAATCCCATAAAGCTATTTCTGTTTGATATTGACTAAAACCTACACAAGAAAATGTCATCCGAAGAACTTTCGTTCCTTCTTTACTGTTAAACCTTTTAAGGTCAAGCCCTCGACCTATTAGTAACAATCAGCTACATACGTTACCGCACTTCCACCTTTGTCCTATCTACCTGGTAGTCTTCCAGGGGTCTTACTAGCTTATGCTATGGGATATCTTATCTTGAGGGGGGCTTCACGCTTAGATGCCTTCAGCGTTTATCCCTTCCAAACTTGGCTACTCGGCCATGCCATTGGTATGACAACCGATGCACCAGTGGTTCGTCCAACCCGGTCCTCTCGTACTAAGGTCAGCTCCTCTCAAATATCCTGCGCCCACGCCGGATAGGGACCGAACTGTCTCACGACGTTCTGAACCCAGCTCGCGTACCGCTTTAATGGGCGAACAGCCCAACCCTTGGGACCTACTACAGCCCCAGGATGCGATGAGCCGACATCGAGGTGCCAAACCACTCCGTCGATGTGAACTCTTGGGAGTGATAAGCCTGTTATCCCCAGGGTAGCTTTTATCCGTTGAGCGATGGCAATCCCACTTTATACCACCGGATCACTAAGTCCTACTTTCGTACCTGCTCCACCCGTCGGTGTCACAGTCAAGCCTTCTTCTGCCTTTGCACTCTTCGAATGGTTTCCAACCATTCTGAGAAGACCTTTGAGCGCCTCCGATACCCTTTCGGAGGCGACCGCCCCAGTCAAACTCCCCACCTGACATTGTCCACCAGCCGGATTACGGCTGAATGTTAGAAATCCAGTAACACAAGGGTGGTATCCCAACAGTGGCTCCATTGTAACCAGAGTTACAACTTCACAGCCTCCCACCTATCCTGTGCATGCATTACCGGATCCCAGTATCAAGCTAGAGTAAAGCTCCATGGGGTCTTTCCGTCCTGGCGCGGGTAACCAGCATCTTCACTGGTATTTCAATTTCACCGGGTGCATTGTCGAGACAGTGCCCAAATCATTACGCCTTTCGTGCGGGTCAGAACTTACCTGACAAGGAATTTCGCTACCTTAGGACCGTTATAGTTACGGCCGCCGTTTACTGGGGCTTAAGTTCAAAGCTTCGGATTGCTCCTAACCTCTCCCCTTAACCTTCCAGCACCGGGCAGGCGTCAGCCCATATACTTCACCTTACGGTTTTGCATAGACCTGTGTTTTTGCTAAACAGTTGCTTGGGCCATTTCTCTGCGGCCTACTTGCGTAGGCACCCCTTCTCCCGAAGTTACGGGGTTATTTTGCCGAGTTCCTTAACAATGCTTCTCCCGTCGGCCTTAGGATTCTCTCCTCATCCACCTGTGTCGGTTTACGGTACGGGCTTACATAGAACAATAGCGGATTTTCTTGACGGCATGGGTTCGGAAGCTTCACTACTTTAAATTCGCTCCTCATCACACTTCAGTAACATCCGGGGGATTTGCCTCCCAGACTAACCTTTGTGCTTGAACCGGTTTTTCCATTCCCGGCTCTTCCTACCCTTCCGTGTCCCCACAGTTCTGTCTATATAAGGTACAGGAATATCAACCTGTTGTCCATCGACTACGCCTTTCGGCCTCGCCTTAGGTCCCGACTTACCCGGGGCAGATCAGCTTTACCCCGGAAACCTTGGATATTCGGCCTAGAAGATTCTCACTTCTATCTCGCTACTCATTCCGGCATTCTCTCTTCTTAAATCTCCACGCCTCCTTACGGTAACGCTTCGTCGTTTTAAGAATGCTCCTCTACCAATTACACTTATGTGCAATTCCACAGCTTCGGTGACGTGTTTTAGCCCCGGACATTTTTGGCGCAGGACCTCTCGACTAGTGAGCTATTACGCACTCTTTGAATGTATGGCTGCTTCTGAGCCAACATCCTAGTTGTCTTCGAAATCCCACATCCTTTTCCACTTAACACGCACTTTGGGACCTTAGCTGGTGGTCTGGGCTCTTTCCCTTTTGACTACCCAACTTATCTCGTGCAGTCTGACTCCCGATAAACAATTATACGGCATTCGGAGTTTGATATGCTTCGGTAAGCTTTGACGCCCCCTAGGCAATTCAGTGCTCTACCTCCGTTAATCTATATCGAGGCTAGCCCTAAAGCTATTTCGAGGAGAACCAGCTATCTCCGGGTTCGATTGGAATTTCTCCCCTATCCACACCTCATCACCA
>NZ_AP046094.1:3762500-3882500 GCF_059717775.1 Variimorphobacter sp. HTMS_6 | reverse complement strand
CACACTGGTTTTAATTACAGCAAGAACACGGCCTTCCACGCTATACAACTTGATATAGCTATTATTTCCCTCCTCCATCAGAGCACCAACCACACCTTGATTTCCGACTTCGACTTTAATGATACTGTATTCCGTAGAATATTGCCCCACCGAACCCTTAGCATTAAAAATACAAACCTGCTTCTTCCCTCGATCCGCTATGACAATGTACTTATCACACACATTCGCAACCGGGTCGGACATATTATATGAACTATTCCACTGCACCTTACCATCACGATTGTAGGCTATCGCGCCATCCTTACCATATTTAATGATATAACTTCCGTAGCTCAAATAACCTACCGTTGTTTCACCCTTGATCTGTGTGGATTTCACCGCCTTATAATTGTGATAATTTCGATTGTATATACTCCATGTTACAATGATACCGATTAACGATACCACTACTAACAGGATAAGTAACAGCAAATTTCTGGTTCTTTTATAATGTTTCTTACGACTGGCATATCCTCTGACGGACTTGTCCTCATTTTCTCTCTCCATAGCAATCTCCCATAGCCAATTTCATGAGTGTATTATAACAAATTTACAAAATAATGACACTAGTTTTTTCTTAATATAATTCAGAATGACTATAACCCAAAAAGATAAGGCTTTTGCGACATTGCAAAAGCCCAATTATTATATCACTTAAACGAAACCGGTACGCCATTGTTTTCATTTCGATTAAGGGACGATCAATTTTTGTCCGACCTTGATATGATCCTGATCAGTAATACCGTTTAGTTCCATTATCTTTTTCACTTTCGTATATGTATTATATAATTTATGGCTGATATCTGCTAAGGTATCACCTTCTTTAACCGTATAATACTTCACCTGTGGCTTTGAGGTCTGGCTTCCCTTTGGTTTGTCAGACGAGCTGTTTTTTGTGGGACTTTTTGTATCACTATTATTATTCTTGGTAGTGTTATTCGCTGTTTTAGTACCGCCATCCTTAATCGGATTAACATTCCCCGGCTCCACTTCAACATCCAGTCCGTCGCCATTATTAGATGTTTGGTTATTATCCGAATTCTTCACCGGTTTATCGGTTACTTTTGGAGTTACCGTTTTATCCGCCGAATTTTTATCACTATCTTTCACGTTAGAATTTTTCCCATCATCCTTACTATCTACACCACCCTGATAGTTTTGCATATTATGAGTTAACGTATCTATTGTGTTTTGCATATTCTTCATCTGATCAAAATTACGTAACATCGCAGCACCAACAATCAGAACAACAATCGCAAGCAACGTTCCTGCAGCATACATCAATCGTGCTACATGCTTACTATTATCCTCCTCTTTTTGTTCCGTGTTCCTTTGAATCGTGGTTCGTATCTCCCTAGATACTCTATCATCGTACTCAGCCTCTATGCTTTCTGGCTTTTTATGGTCTATGATGTAGGTTTGCATCTCATCATTCTTCTCATAATATATGTAATAACCTTCCTGTTTGTTCAGGCGGTTGTTCTCATAACATAAAAAACTCTCTTCTTTTTCCAAAGAGTCATAGGTAAGTAAAATCTTATCCTTCCCCCCGAAGTTATTCAAATGAGTTCGCAGAATCTTCTCGTCCTCTTCTAGCAAATATCCTGGTCCCCCAACAAACCATCCAACTATCTCACAATCTAAAAAATATTGCTTAATGTCCTCATATATTGCCGTCCACGTATCATTTGTAAATGTTATCTCATTATCTGCTCCGGTATCGTTCACCTTTACGGCTCCTGATACGAATATATTTCTACTGCTATCCGTTCTGATACACTGGCCAACCAGTACTGCGATATTTAATCCGGTATATTCCTCTCCGGACAATTGTTTCACGTAGGTCATAACATAATCTTCAATATATATCTTCTTAAAACTATTCCCCTTACCCACCTGTCTTATGTTCTTTGGCATCTTTAGGGAAGACTGCGCCTTGCCCACTCTATCTGAATCCGAATTATCATTGCTATAAATCGTCTCTATCAAAATTCTCACTCCTATTCCATACATAATTTCGAGCTTTCTGAAATATAATTTATCATAGCATATTTAGGACATGCATTTTGTCACATCGCGTTTACCCCAGAATATAACTTTTCATCAAGATTCTACTTAATAAATGTGTAAATCACCTTATTGGTTGTTTTTTTTCAAGCGGATTGATGACAAACAACGAAAAATGAGTAAAAAATGCAATAATTATCCCAAGTTATCTGGTTTTCCGTGTCTATTACATAAAACATTTGGTAATACTTAACCTACAAACAATGAAATTTATTTTGTTATGACGAAACGATATGCCCGTACAAAACGGGCAAGTGGAGGTAGAATGAGCATTTTTTTCAAAAGCAAAAGCAGTGTATCATATTTCAACTCTTCCGATAAAAATATTGCATTTGATCTTGGCAAAATGTTATCCGATTTGCTGAGAGAGCAATTTCTTCTAAATAAAGCAATTATCTTTTTATGCATTGGTTCTGATCGAGCCACCGGAGACTGTCTGGGTCCAATCATCGGATATAAATTAACAAAATATCGAAAGCATAAAAACATATTTATCTATGGTACTCTGGAGGAGCCGGTTCATGCGAAAAACTTAAAAGAAACGATCCAGAAGATCTATCAGAAACATGACGATGCGTATATCATTGCAATTGACGCGTCGCTTGGAAAATCCAATCATATCGGATATATAACAATCGGTGAGGGTCCACTAAAGCCCGGTGCCGGTGTGGATAAGGATCTGCCGGAGGTTGGAGATGTCTTTATCACCGGTATTGTGAACTTCTCAGGTGACTTTGATAATATGCTCTTGCAGACCACCCGTTTAAATGTGGTGATGTCCATGGCAGATCAAATCTGCCTCGCCATTAATTACTGCTTTAGCAAGCTACGAGTCTTGACGTTGCAATAAAGAAGTTTAAAAAGCCTCATACGTTAAACGTCAATTCAATATAATTATATGAATTGGATGTGTACTATAAAACATATTTCATTGCAACACGCTCCCGCTTGGATGAAGTACGTAGTGGAATTGGAGGCTAAAAAAGAGGGTATCAGTAAAGTCATATTTGACTTTACTGATACCCTCTTTTTTATGTTGTTAGGCTGTAAAATGATTAGAGTGGCAAAAGCTTTTATGCATATTGGCGATGGCAAATAATGATATTCGATTTTGACACTCTAATCCAATATTCTAATTAATAATATTTTTTCTTCTGAGCTGGTTTCTTCTCTTCAAAGATAACCGTATTGCCTTTTCTCTTCTTCCACATTACCCAAAGTGGTCCAGCGATACAGATTGTAGAATAACAACCACTGATGGAACCTACTGCCATAGGAAGTGCGAATGCTTTTATGGAGTCAATGTTATTCAAATGTGCAATAATGTAAACCATACTTACACTGATCATAACCGCAATATTAGTATTGACAGAACGCATCATGGATTGAGTAATAGACAGGTCAGTGATTTTCTCAATGGATTCTCCCACCAATGCCTTGGTGTTCTCTCTGATACGGTCGTAAATTACGATGGTATCATTGATCGAGTAACCGAGAATACTCAGCGCCACGGCGATAAAGGAATCGCCAATCGGAATCTTAAATATGACGCACGTGAAGAATACGACAAATACGTCATGCACGAGTGCTACTAACGCCATTACACCGGCGGAGAGACCACCCATCATCTTAAATCGAATCCATACATATAATACGATAAATAGAGCGGCAAGCAATACTGCCTGAATACCATTCTTGAAGAATTTATCACCAAAGTATTTCTCAACCATATTTGTTTGTTTCAAGTCCAGTTTATTCTCAGGGAACTTCTCTTTTAACGATGCATTAAGAGCATCCTGATCCTTTGCATCTAAGCCATACTTACCAGCCAAGTTGAATACAATCTGCGTCTTACCTGTGGTATAGTCTTGGGTAATATTAGCTGTTACGGGTCTGTTTAATTGTTTTTCCACAAAATCAGAAGCTGCATTCTCATCAATCTTACCTTCATAGGTATACTGGAGCATCGCACCACCCTTAAACTGAATGTCCAACTGAACTCCTTCAAAGATAGCAAATAATGTACCTACTACCATAATTGTAAGAGAGATGGTGAAGTAAATCCATCGTTTACTGAAAAACGGAATTATTTTATTACTATTCTTCATAAGTCACCCTCCTTGACCAGCAGGTATAAAGTGCCGGTTTCTGCAAAAACTTAAATGAATGCAAGGAGAATACCATCAAACGTGATCCGGTTACACCTGCAATGAAGTTGAATACAATACCGGTAAATAATGAATAACCAAAGGATAATAACGATCCTGTACCCATAAACATCATGATGAATGCTACGATTAATACTGTGATATTACCATCAAAGATAGAGGAGAAGGAGTTAGAGAAACCGGATTTAATCGCGGACGCGGTACTCTTACCTGCCTTAATCTCTTCACTAATTCTCTCCGAAGCAATAACGTTCGCATCGACACCCATACCAATGGACAGGATAATACCAGCAATACCTTGTAAGGTCAATGTCATCTGCGGAACGGAGATTGACAGTAACTGTCCTGACATCTGAATAATCAGAGAGATAACAGCAACCAGACCAGGTAAACGGTAATAGAATATCAATAATACACTAATGATACAGAATGCAATAATACCTGCCTGAACCATTACGTTTAATGCACCTGCACCAAGCTGAGGGCTGATGGAGGAGTAATTCTTAGCAGTCATGGAGAAAGGAAGGGCACCTGCATTAATCTTCTCTGCTAATGCCTTTGCTGCATTATAGTTCTCCATTCCTTCGATAACACAAGAGCCATCACTAATCACAGCTTGAATTGTTGCAGACTGAATAAGATTGTCATCCATGTAGATATCCATCTCTTTATTTAGATACTCTGTACTGACTTTTTTCAGTAATTCTGTACCCTTTGAATCGAAGGTTAAGCTTACCATGTAGCCGCCGTTCTGTTTGTCCATAACAGGTGCTGCTTTCGTAACATGGGATCCTTCGATTAATAGCTCTTTTTTATCATTGGTGAACTTCAGCTGTGCTGTTTCACCTAATTCTTTAATCGCTTTTGCAGGATCAAAATCTTTCTCTCCTGTCTTCCATGGGAAATTGACAATTACAAATCCATGTTCCTTGTCAATCGTGATGTCACGATCCAAGATGTTCTTCTGATCAAGACGAACCTCAATAATGGAACGTGCGGATTCTAATTCCCCAGGGGTTGGTTTACGATCAAGTCCAACCGGCTGGAATGCAGCTTTAACACCACCACGGATGTCTGTACCAAAACGCATATCCGGAGATCCAAGAATTTTAAAATTGGAGTCACCCACTTTAAAGTTAACTCCGAAAATAGCCGAATACGCCATAAGTAATGCAATCACTAATACTATAAAAAATACTGGCTTATTTTTTTTCATTTTCTTATCCTTTCATATTTTATAATTTCTCTTTTAAATTATAGTCGGTGGAGCATGTCCACCTAATGATATGGACAGCAGCGGGATATGGCGAACCGTTGGTTTCATGAAACATCTTCGATAAGACAACAGAACGCAATAACCGGCCAGCAATAAAGCCATTATATATAAACTTTTAAATATTAATTGTCGATCTTGTGCTAACTTCGTATATTGAGAGAAGGAGTAGTTCACTTCAGTTAATATATCATTCATGTTATAGTACGATGTGATTAAGGAAAACTTATTTACCGGTGTCATAGAAGTGGACTCCGGTTTCAACTCGTCTGAAAGGACTGCATTGTATATTGATGTTCGTCCAAATCCACTAATCATAGGGGTGAGAATTAAATTGGACAAAAAAATAAAGCATAACAAAACTATGAAAGTTTGGTGCTTGTTCTTCCATTTCAACATTCTTTCTCACGCTCCTCTCAGAATATTATCGTACCTTATTAATTTAACATAAATTGCTGTTTTTGTATACCAAAATATATCAAAACATGTTAACCCCGCCCATAGAAATGGCGGTGTCTTCATCTAGGATTCTTACATACTATTTTATCTTACATCGAACACAAAGCCTACCACTGCGAATCTTCGTTCCACATCGCTCACAGGCAAACCATGCATCACCGGAATCTTCTGAAAATTCCAAGCGTTCTTCCCTGATCCACTCCAGAATTTTTGACGGTGTAATCCCGTTTTCCTCCGATATTTGCGCTATGGTAACTCCGGGATGCGTCAAAACATATTCTTTTATCTTGTCATATTCTTCTTCATCTTCAAGAATCCTTGTTTTTACCCCGGGGGAATTGTCCGCTGCGGCAGATCCCTGCTTGTTTTCCCATACCACTCTGGAACATTCAGGACATAATTCCGGACCAAACATATATTTAAATAATCTTCTACAGTTTTTGCAAACTTTAACCTCCATGTTCCACCCCTTTCTATGACTCATATTTAAAAGTTAACAAACTTAACTAGAGAGCTAAAAGATATAACACAAATTCATTATAACATTCCTGATAATACTTGGCAAAATATTAATAAATGGCTGCTACATATTTACTACAGTAACAGCCAATCATATCTCCTACCTATTTAATTTGACTTTTTTGGAGGTTGAACAGGTGGCATCTTGGGTACCGTCGCCTGTGGAGGTATATTAATTGATTTCAGTCTTTCATCCGAAGTGTTAGCAGCTTTTACTGATTTTAAAGCTCTCACAATGAACCCTCCTTGTAATATTAAAAATCGTTTTTAAAATAATCGTCTTTCTTTATATCTGCGATATGTGCCAGTCGTATATCAGCGGGAATACTATCCCCCTTCAAACTATTCGTTTCAATATCACTCCACTTTTTCTCATATTGATAATACAAATTGTTAATCTCCTCTTCTGTCATCGAACCGTTGGCAACATAAAACCATTTTGATTCTATCTCATCACAGAGTAAGGTCATCTGATTGATCATGCCATGAATTACTTCAATCCTTTTCTCATAAGAAAGAAGGGGTTTCACCGCAGTAATCACTTGGGACACCGCGATAACGCCAGCCCACACAACAGGGAACTCCTTCCACACTGCCCATGCAGCAACTGCTCCCGAGGAGGTGATCGCCAGCAATAAATTGATTGCTCTCTGTACCCATATACATTGATTATAGTATTCATTAATATATATTAATCGGTATCTCTTATCCGTTAACTTTTTCCAATAACGTTCCTGCATAATGCTCCTCCTTTCTACTCCAATATATTCAACAAAATTCGATATCGTTCGCGAAAAAGCATCAAAGCGCAGAATAAGAGCTGACACAACAAGAAACTTATTCTAGAAACGACATAAGAGCCGAGTTATCTATTTTATTATCATATTATAACTTTTCGGTAATACTAAACATTCAAATCAAAGCTTGAATGATTCCCAGAATTCATCGCTTTTATTCGAACGTAAGTATTACCAAGAAAGTTATAAATTCAATAAAATAGAACAACCCGGCTCTTATGCCTGTTTTATCATTGAATCTGGCTGTCGTGTCAGCCCTTATACTTTACTTTAATTTTGCATATATATCATATAACTTGGATACTGATTGAACACCAATTAACCTATATCTGTTTTCTAACTATTTTGTATTCGTCTTGGAATTGATAATGCGGACAGCTAAATTCGCTGTAGCTTAAGAATCTACCCATATCATCCTCATCGAGATTGATTTGGCATTCATAGCAATCATATTCCTCATCATAAACATAATTCATACAGCTGTCACAGCTTGTTATACCTGCCATATCTATCTCCTATCACAGTTCCACTCTACCTTCAAATGCTCGAAGCAGCGTAACCTCGTCTATGTATTCGAGGTCTCCGCCCACCGGAATACCGCTGGCGATTCTACTCACCTTAATCCCTGCCGGTTTAATCAGCTTGCTCAAATACATCGCAGTTGCCTCACCCTCTAGGCTCGAGTTGGTAGCAATAATCACTTCCTCAACATCACCTTGAAGACGCAGCATCAGCTCTTTGAGCTTGATATCCGCAGGCCCGATGCCTAACATCGGAGAAATAGCCCCGTGCAGAACATGGTATACCCCGTCAAACTTGCCGGTTTTTTCATAAGCGGCCAGATCTCTCGGATTCTCTACCACCATGATCAACTTCTTATTTCTAGTTGGTGATGAACAAATCGGACAAAGCTCTTTATCCGTAAGGGTCAAACATTCCTTACAATAGTGAATATTTTTTTTCGCCTCTACGATTGAATCTGCAAGACTGCCCACCTGCTCTTCAGACATATTAATTATGTGAAATGCAAGTCTTTGCGCTGTCTTGGCTCCAACTCCCGGTAGCCTTGACAATTCCTCTATTAACTTCGTTATTTGCCTGCTATAGTAATCCATTAGAAAGGAAAGCCTCCAAGACCGTTCAGTCCGCCTGTAATTTGACCCATAACAGAAGAGGACTCCTCTTCCATTTTACGAAGTGCTTCATTTACTGCTGCCACAATCAGATCCTCTAACATCTCAACATCATCCGGATCAACCACTTCCTGAGAAAGTTTCACAGATACGATTTCCTTTTTACCGGATACCTTAACTGTTACCGCGCCACCACCAGCTGTTGCTTCATATTCCTTATCTTCAAGCTCTTTGGTTTTATCCTCCATCTGCTTTTGCATTCTTTGAGCCTGTTTCATTAAATTACCCATATTTCCCGGAACGCCTCCACCCGGAAATCCACCTCTTTTAGCCATATTCTTAAACTCCTTTCAAATCGTTTCCTTTAATTTATATTTCTATTATAATAATACAACTATATGATTTATTGTATCCTTATTTTATTATAATCGTAGCATATTATTACTCGTACTCAATCGGTACCTTAATAATCTTTGATAAGTCTGGAACCTCATTCATCTTATCTTTATTGCGATCCAGATAACGGGTGTTGACCTGAACCTTTTTTTGAATCACTTGACCAATCGTATCCTTAATCAGCTGCATGTGATTTTCTCTATCAAGCATATCCTTATCATACGGATCTTTGACCACCAGCAACAATGCATTTCCATCCACACTGAGTGTTACAGTGTTTAGTACCGGCCCCAGTGACGGAGATTTCTTTGCAATCTGTGTTACGATATTCCTCCACTTTGTGGCTGCTTCCTTCACATCCTCCGGAACTGCATCCGGTAAAATGGTTGGTCGTACTTCTACTTCTTGAGGTTCTTGTACTTGGGATGCACCGGTTGTAACCTGTGCAGCATTCGCACTAACCACCACGCCCTTCTCAAGCTTCTCCTCCAGAAGACGTAGACGAGCATTTACTGATTCCAGGTTCTGCTCCATCTCCGGCTTACATAGCTTAATCAAAGCGATTTCTACCATAACCTTCTTTCTGGTAGCATATCGAATCTGATTGGATAGCTCAGAAAAGATTCTGATGTATCGTATCAGAGACTGCTCATCGATTTGATTCGCCTCCTGCTTTAACACCTCAAGATTCTCTGTCGAGATCTCAAAGACAACCTCAGATACATCTGCTGTTGTCTTGATTAGCAAAAGATTTCTCATATACCAGATAAAATCTATCGTAAATTGACCCAGCTCACGCCCGAGATTCTCTATCTCCTCTAACAGCTTAATACATGCCCCAACATCCTGGGAACGGATATAGCCCAGTAATCTCGCATACACTTGCGTGTCTACTGCACCCAGTACCTCCAACACATTATCATAGGTTAATTTCTTACCCAGATAAAATGAGATGCACTGATCCAATAAGCTTAAGGCATCACGCATGGAGCCATCTGCCACTCTTGCGACATAACGAAGCGCCTTCTCCTCTGCCTCAACATTCTCTGTATTCATTAGCTCTACCAATCGCTCCGTAATCGTATCGATTGTAATACGTCTAAAATCATATCGTTGACATCTTGAGAGAATCGTAATCGGAATCTTATGAACCTCTGTCGTAGCCAGAATAAAGATAACATAGGACGGCGGCTCTTCAATTGTCTTAAGAAGTGCGTTGAACGCACCCGCGGACAGCATGTGAACCTCGTCAATAATATATACTTTAAATCTACCTTCCGTAGGAGAATACCTTACTTCTTCCACAATCTCACGTACATTATCCACACCGTTGTTAGAGGCAGCATCGATTTCAATTACATTCATTGAGTTCCCTGCAGCAATACTCTTGCACATCTTGCATTCATTACAGGGATTGCCGTCCACCGGATGTTCGCAGTTAACGACCTTTGCCATCAGCTTCGCAATCGTCGTCTTACCAGTTCCTCTGGTTCCACAGAACAGATAAGCATGTCCAATTCTATCCGCATTTACCTGATTTTTTAATGTAGTTACTATGTGTTCCTGTCCCTTCACATCCAAGAAATTATCCGGGCGGAACTTTCTATAAAGCGCCGTATATGACATAGGCTACTTCCTTTCTATTGTCTGGCGTATCGAGAAAAATTCAATTGTTCTTCAAAACGCTTATTTACCTTAATAAACATATCCACCAAATCCGGGTCATAGGAAGTTCCCCGACCGTCCCGAATCATTTCTACTGCTTTCTCATGGGAATATGCCTGTTTATAGATTCGGTCAGAGGTAAGTGCATCATACACATCCGCAATCGTAAGCATTCTCGCATAAAATGGAATTTCTTCACCCTTCAAGCCATCCGGATACCCGACACCATCCCAGCGTTCATGATGATAATAGGCCATATCTCTTGCCAGGTACAACCACTTCGATCCTCCCGATTCCAGAATGATCTTATCAAAGGTCTGCTTTCCAAGTGTGGTGTGTGTTTTCATATGCTCAAATTCGTCATAATCAAGGCTACTCTCCTTACGCAAAATACCATCCAATATACCAATTTTTCCGATATCGTGAAGCATGGCAGAACGCACCACATCATGATAGTCTTCCTCCGATATGATGTCCTTATACCGCTGTTCCTGATAAGCCTCATTTAATAGGATCTTAAAGTACTTCGTGGTATTCTTCAGATGATCTCCCGTATCCATATCTCTGCATTCCATAAGTTCTGCAAAGATAACGGAGATCTCCTCCTCGTAGGAATCCACATAGTTTTTCCTCTTTCGAAGATTCGCCAGCTGCATTAGGGTATTGACTCTATGGAGCAGCAATTGTGGAGTAATGGGCATCGTCAGATAATCATCCGTCCCAGCCAAAAGTGCTCTCTTCTCCACCTCTTGCATCGGTTCCTTCGCAAGAAACAGAATCGGTTTATGCTGTACCTGCGGAATTCTCCTTAGAATATCATAAGTTCGAAATGCTCTGTTATCCCCCTGGGTAAGCATAAGTATATACGCATCCGCCGAGTTACTCTTAAAATACGGCAGAAGCCTATCATCCTCCGGTAGTGGCAGCACCTTATGATGTTCCTTCAAAGCATGCTCCGAAAACTGATATAATTCACTCTCATAATCCGCTAAGAATATATGCATCCATCCGCCACCCCCTTACAAAACAGATTTGGCTCACTTACGCGATATTATACCATAGCTCTGTTTTTAAAACAATGATTTGTGTTGTCATCTATGACCATAAACTACTGGTTCATAAGAGATTATGCTAGATTGATTAGTCAAAGGTTTTCTGAAAATGTTGATAATCCTTCTGGGTATTCCACTCTCCGCCCCAGGTAAAACCCCTCTTAATAAATGCCTGATAGGCGATGTCACCCTTCTTAATATAATACGGATTATCCAGGGATCGATCTGCATACTTCACGCCATTAACCGGAGTGATTACGGTGTTGTCCCCACTCCCTCTCACATAGGGATTATAGAGAGGATTAATATCAATCGCTAAGCCATAGCTGTGCAAAGATATTTTCTTTGTCCCATCAATGTTACGGTAATTGAATGAGGAGCTATTATTCGCAGCCATGGATGTATTATCGTCCGCGTCGTAATTGTCCACGAGTTCCATTCGCTCAACCTTATACTTCTTCTCATATAACTCCTGAAAAATGTCAACCGTATCCGATGCTATCTTATGATTTACAATCATTTCTCCCCTATGGGGTTGATTATCAAAGCCCCAGTAGAGAACCGAGACATATCGTAAATCCTCCATGGGCACATCACAATTCTCACCATAGGATTTCCCCATTATTCTTGTTTTAACAGATGTCGGTATTCTCTCATAGTAAAAATCAACTATATCCTGATTCGATGCCTCCGCGGATTTCTCCTCCTTATTCCCTTGAATTATTTGCTTTATAGGCTTTGTAATCGTAGGAGTGGGGGTGTGAATAGCCTTCATCGCCTTGTTTATTGACGGTGTTAATGTAATCCCGTCCCTATTATCCTGCTTTGCCACAGTCTTATCCTTTGGTAAAAGGTTTAGTACAAGTAGGATTATCGCAAGCAGAAACCCCATTGCAATGATTGTCTTACGCATAAGCCACCAAGCCTTTCCCCTTACGGTTCCGGAGTCCCTTAGTCGTCTTCCTCAATCACATGTATCTCCAGATAATCAAAGTCAATCGATTCAATAAAATTATCCTTGGTAAACCTTGTCTTATCGTGTTTTTTAAAATCCTCTATAGTAACATTTAGCCAAATCGGCTTTGACAAATCATATGTATTGCAGATTTCATCTATGGCCATAAAAACCTTCTGAGTTCTACGAACATCCTTACTGTCATCACACACTACCATATCCTTAACCATGCGGTTATCCTTAAAAACTTTTGCCCATAAACGAAACATGTTCCTATCCTCTCTTCACGGTATACTTCACATCAAAAAGCATTGCCAATCCCTGCCTCGCAGTATATAATTATGCTATCAAGGCTTGTAATATTAATGGGTTGATGTGCTTACACATTACTAGTATTATATATGTTCATCACATTATTCGTCAACCAAGCAATCCATTGATAGATCGATGAGAAGGAGACGCTAATGGAGGGAAGCAAACGCAGGGAACAATTGATAAAAATTATAAAAGAGAATGGGGAACCCATCTCCGGAGGTGAGCTGTCCCGTATGCTTGGTGTTAGCCGCCAGGTAATTGTTCAGGATATAGCACTGCTGCGTGCAGCTGACATTAATATTATCGCTACCACGAGGGGATATTTACTGGTTCAATCCGAATCCTCCATGGTTAAAAAGATATTCAAAGTAAAACATACCAATGAGCAGATAGAAGATGAACTATGCACCATCGTCGATAACGGCGGCAAGATACTGGATGTACTTGTGACCCATGAGATCTACGGCGATATCACTACTGCATTAATTATACGAAACAGACAGGATGTTTATGATTTTGTGAAAAAGGTTCATGACAAAAAGATTATTCCGCTAAAGGAATTAACAGACGGTATCCACCGTCACACCGTAGAAGCAGAATCACAGGAGATGTTAGATCGAATCGAAAGAGCATTGAAGAAAAAGGGCTACCTAATAGAATCATAACAAAGTATATCAAAAGAAAAACGAGTGGAACAATTCAAGGCAATCCCTGAATCATTCTACTCGTTTTTTATAAGCTTAATCTTTTAATAGCAACATAGGATTAACAGGTTTGGAATTCTTCATAACCTCAAAGTATAAGTTGCTTCCTTCAACCACATAGTAGTTAGTCGGATTCGCAATTTTACCAATTACAGCACCTTTTTGAACAACATCGCCAACCTTTAAGGATACGCTCTTCTTATCAAGCTGCCCGTAGGTAAGATTATAGCCGGAGCCGATACCTACGGTAACGGTATAACCGGTTTCATCATTCTTCGCATCAATTTTAGTTACAACACCTCTTGCTGCGGATTTTACTTCCTTGCCAACCTTTGCATCAATTATGATAGCCGGATTTACTTTGTATTGCTTTAAAGTTGCATAATATACAGTATGATCCATACTATAGTTCATAAGAACATTACCGCTTACCGGCCAAACCAATCCGTCTGAAGACTTGAATGTCAACTTCGCTAATTCAGCCTTGTAATCATTTTTTACATTCTTGCCTGATGTTTCAACTGCATTTCCTTTGGTGTCGCCAACCTGTGGTTTGTTTGTTCCGGTCTTGCCTTCGTTATAACCCTCCAGCTCTGCTGCATTGTTATTCACCGGCTGGTTCTCATTTGTTATAGGATTTTTCGTAGTATTTTGATCCTTTGTAGGCGCCTTTGTTACCGGCTTATTGTCAGCCACTTGATTATTATCATTCTTGGCTGTGTCCGATTCGTTCAAATTGACATAATTCTGATCACCTTGTTTTGCTGACAACTGTGATCCGATGATGGCAACTGCTGCAATCGCAACTACACCGATAAACAATAACACATAATACCCTTTTCCCTTGAAAAACTCACTAAATTTGTTCTTCTTCACTGTAATCACCTCACCAATATTCTCTCTGTAAAAATTTATTTATACGTTTTCCATACACCTAGTTGAATTATTTTCTTCCCCTAGCAATGCGTATGAGGTTACACTTCGTTTTTCCTCGGTTGGCTTTCCTTAGAAACAAAGTTGTAATTTACATACCTTATTATTTCCATTTAAACAAATTTTAGTCTCAGATAAATTACAATTTTGAATAAATTTGGTCGAATTGGGTTGACAATTTATGCCACTTGAGTAAAATTGAGTTATGCGGATATAGTTTAATGGCAGAACGCGAGCTTCCCAAGCTTGCAGTGCGGGTTCGATTCCCGTTATCCGCTTAATCAGAAAAGGAACTAAGGCTCAGGTTTTCTTGAGCTATAGTTCCTTTTTTGATTATGTGATACATATAAGTGAGTCGGGAAGAATAAACAGGAGCCAGCTGGCGAGTGTTTTATTCTTCCTACGTGATTCCGGTGTTTTCGGAATCAGGGTTTTCCCGTTATCCGCTTAAAATAGAAAAGGTCTAGGACACATGTTTTATGTGGCTTAGACCTTTTTTATTTTGTGTGGATAGACCATAAAAAGTGGACACTGCAAGAAAAAGCATGAGCCCTCTGGCGAAATGTCTTTTTCTTGTGACGTCTTTCCGGGGTCTTCGGAAAGACGTTTCGATTACCCGTTATCCGAATGACTAAAAATAGTAGTGGCACTGGGTTTGAGTGCTACTACTACTTTTTTATTATGTGATACATATAAGTGAGTCAGGAAGAATAAAATGGGAATCCACTGGTGAGCATCTTTTATTGTTCCGAGGCCTTTCCATCTTTTGGGTAAGACTTTTTGATTCCCAGTTTCCTCTATAGAAAATTTAATATTGAACCTAATTTGAAAGGACTTATGATCCTTGGTTTCTAGGTTATACGATTCTAATTAGGTAATTGTAAAAGTGAATAGGGGCGAATATGCAAGCGCTCTCAGTCAATTGTGAATTCTTTCTATGTAATTCCACGGTTTTTGGAATCACTTTAATCCCAGTTATCTACAATACTTCTTAGAATATCAGCCATAGCTAGGTTCTAAGCGGATACTTTTTCGAAATGTTTGTTTTAGCAAACAAAATTAGGTTTCAATAATTACGTGAAGTATATAAACGTACTTATCTCATTATAAACTTATAATAAGTAAGTAGCTTATATTTTATTTTTGTTGCAAATCTATTACAGACAATGGATTCTAGCACTCCAACTGTGGGGTTTTCAGAATATATTATTTTATGACACAAATCACGTTAACCTAATTCATCCTCTCTGAAATAAACTATAATATAATCCTGATGAAAAAATAATTGAAATAATTATAACTATACAAATAAAACCAATTATAAATTTTGGTTTTTGTGTAATAAAATTTAATTTATTAATCAAAAATCGGTTGACTTTATTGACCTTCTTTAAAAAAGTATTAAGTGATATTAAATAAATAATAATACATAAAAGTATTAGGTTGGGAATTAACTGGAAAATAAAACCGCCAACATATGTAATTATTCGAGAATAGCTCTTTATACCCTCTGTTATTGTTAAATCCTGATTATTTATAATAATTAGCGAGACAAAATTATATATTATAATCACTAAACACATAAAAGACCACATTTTATTCATATTATCAAGCTGATTACTTCTGTTTAATAATATTACCAATGTCAATAATAATAAAATTGTAAAAAGATTAAAAATTATTATGCCTGTCATAATTTCATTATGAAATTTCACATATAAAGTTACAGCAACAATACCTGATATAAGTAACATCCCTAGTGTTTCTTTTGAGTCATCTGAGCTTTTAGTATTGTAATTTTTCACAATTTTTTTTTCTGGAACTGGCTGATTATACTTATTAATTATTAAAATTTGTATTTGTTTAATCGTAGTTGAATTACTCAAAGATTGAATTTCCTTTTTACCACCACATATAGCTCCCAAAATAACGCCTATAATGCAAAATATACCTCCAAAAATAACCTCAATATAATTAGTAGATAAATAGTTAGCTATTTGACTTCCCATTTCTTCCTCCTTTGTAATATGATAATATAAGTCAGATTTTCTCAAATATTATTAATGTTAATTAATTTTTGAAGTACAACATCCCCATAAGTTCTTCATTTTTTTATGTGGATAATGGACTTCTCATGAAATAGAATTTTCAACTGTAGGTTGTCAGATATATCGTTTGATTATTTTTTACATTTTATATTGATTTACATTTTAATTTCCAAATATGAATGAAACGCTTTATGTATCTTATATCTAATTTTTTTACTTGACTTTACTAACTTTTTAGACATTACCTTATACCTAGAAAAGTCTTCTTCATTATAAATAAAAGTAAAACTGTTTTCATTTGTTTCAATACCCAAAAAAGATAAGTTGCACAAACACTGTATAATTTCATTAGATTTAGATAAATCAAGGTTACAATTTTCGATGAAACTTATAATTTCGTCCTGATATATAATTTCATTAGAGCCAGCAAATTCGTATAAAAAATCCTCTAATTTTGATATTTGACTTCCACTTTCTGTTATAAGTGTATTTAATGCGAATTGTGAATACGTCCTTTGTGCATCTATAATATCTTTTTCATCAATCTTTAAATGCTTTCTATTAATAGCATTACTTAATGATTCCTTAACAAGATAAACCATATCTCTTGGTCTAGGAATAGTAAATTCACATAAATAGGATTTAAGATTTTGTCCCTTTACAGTTTTAGTAAAATACTTATTCCATACATTAATATTTTGCTCATCAGAATACATTCTTTCTTCAATTACTCTTAATAAAACTTCAGGATCTTCCCATAAAATTTTCTTAATTGGTAATTTATCTTTTTCTGGTGCATACCTAGATATTTGATTAAAAATATCATCTCTCAAAAAAATTATGAGTGATATATTAGCCGGTTGTCTCCAATGATCTTCATGCGAAAAATCTTTTAAAATCGAATCACCAACATCAAGTAATCCAAAAATAAATTCACTCATTAATTCTATATTCGTATTAATATTCCATGCCTTATCTAAGTTATCTACTAAAATTGCTACTTTCTCTTTTTTATTTAAATAGTTTCCTACCACATTTCTTAATCTATTAATTATATTATTATGCAATAATTCACTTATGCGTTGTTTCTGTTCTATTAATGAAGTATTAAGCTCTTTTTGTTTTAATTGTTCAATTGCATAATCTAATCGAACGGAAAATTCAGGCAAAATAATATTTTTATTTTTTTCGACGTAATCTATAATACTTTTTTCATCTGCCATAAATTGGTAATGAGCCGGTTTATCTTTCAACTTTCTATAAACACTTTTTGCCAACTCAGTATATATTAAGAATTTCCACAAACTTTCAACTAAATAACCTCTTTCGGCTCTTGATAAATCTTTACGTAAAACATCTAATACACCTTCTATTTCATATGCTACTGGCTTAATTATACATACATGATTATGATTATTATCTAACTCATTATTTAAATTTATTAAATTAGCTGTCTTTCCACAGCCTTTTCTCCCTATAAAGATAGTATGATTTGATCTTAACGCTTCCTCAAAATATGTAGTGCGAACAAAATACTCAGTCAAAAGATTAACTTCATTCTCCGCCACTATATCACCTATATTTAACTTTTGTAGATCATTTTGCGCTTTTAATTCATCTCTTGTATATCTTTCATACGACTTAACTTCATTTAATTTATCGCGATGATTTTCAAACCATTCTTCAGCAATTTTTTGACATTCAGCAGCCGTTTCATGTACTTCTATAATATCTTTATAATCAATAGGAGACACGAAAGGACTATGAGCCAACATTAATACCGGTAAATCTAAAGCATATGCAATTCCACATATTAATGATGATTTCGCATTATGTATAATTTTATCTTCATGATCATCTGATAATAAATGTGCTATGATTCCATTTGATTTATATAAGCTTTCAATATACCAAGAAAGAGTTCTATTACTTGTTTCAGCTGGATCATCCATAGTTACTTTAATCTTTTGATCACTCACCGTTCTTGCTAATTTAATTGATGCTTCTGATTCTACTAAACTCTTTAAGTAAAATACATTGGGTACATCATCGTATGAATTCATAGACTTAACAATAGTCTCAATTAGACTATCTGTCTTTTCGTCATAATTGTACTTTAATAATGAATTCATAATATCTGAGCTATTAGAATATGATATATAGCCAATAGTTTTTAGTAGCCCTAAGGTATCAAATTGTTTTTTCGCGCTTAGTATGTTTTTATCAAGCAATATAAATATTTTTCTATTTTTCCCTATAGCATAACCCAATTCAAAAAGTACATTATAATTCATAGTAGTTAAATCACAAATAAATATATCTTTATTACTTATTTCAAGACAAATTTGTTTTATGATAATTTTACCTGTAATATTCATACTTTTCCAACTTCTTATATCAAATACGTGTGTATTATTTAATTTTATTATAGCAGCTTCTAGTGTTTCTTCTAATGATTTAGGTTCATTAGAATATGCTAAAAATCCTTGTATTTCATCCATAAAATTCACCTCAATATAAATTATTATTTAGCATAGTGTACCATCCTAATTTATCCATATTATTGTAACACTTTTACATTAAATATTCAACAATTTAACATTTTCTTTCTTAAAATTATGATATATAACAAAATAATAATATATCTTTCTTATACTTCCTTCATATTGATTATTCTTGCCACATCCGGAGATTGTTCTTGAATTATCCGGACAGCATACCTTAAGTATCCGGACAAATAGTGACATCTCAATTCAACCTCCTTAAACTGTTTTTAAAACATTTTAAAGAGGTACCAACCCTGCAGACGTTATCAAATTCCTTTTAAGTACTTTCTTTCACCAAAAAATAAGATTCCTCAAACATCAGGAACCTTAATCTTATAATTTAATGAACAATCTCAATGAGACACGCCTTGTCCGAATTATATCACTCGTTGTTTCGTATGATTTTATATCTAATAACATTATCTACGCTTCATACACTTTAGCATTTAATATGTATTTCCAGGAACATCTTCAGCTCATCCCTCAACATAAGCCAAATATGAAACCAACTTATTACTTTTTTCGATTAATACAATATCTTCTCTTTCATTACATTTGAATACTTTCGTATTTTCCTCCACTTTAGTAGCATCCCAATCAGCAAAGTTCTTTGTTCTGCCTGTTCTATTGATATGTCCTAATAACTCTCCTTTACTGAAAGAAAGTTGGTCTACCCATTCATTATCTTCAGCATTAAGATAAACCTTTTTATCAAGTACAATAAAGTCCGCTTTATGATTACTGGAATAAACTTTCTGAGGGGAAGTTGCATCCGTGTTTTGAGTTTTAAATATAGCAAAAACCAAAAGAACTAAACAAAGAGCTCCAATAATTATAATAACTGATCTGTTATGCTTCATAACTACCACCTCTCTACTAAGTGAATTAATAATCTCAACCCTAACTAACATATTTGCTAGATTCAAACACTTAATTATCAATCATCAATATCTTGTACTCCAACATCATACATTTCGCGTCATCTAAATACCACTTTTGTATACTGTACTCACACATCAACTCATCATTTGGCAACATCGTATATAAGTAATCACTTGTTTCACACCCTGTCCTAGTTTTTACCACGTGAACAAATCCATGCCAAACCATAAACAATTACTATCCCTACTGCAATTCCTCCTTTTGTTACAATGATACATATGAGTAAAAGTACGGCTAATATGGCTATAGCTACAAGCTTTAGCGAGGGCAAAATATAATTAGGCGTATATTTATGTTGGGGTTTTTCTCCACGCATTCTTATATAAGGATATAGTTTGCGTGCTTCATACAAAAAAATAAGACTGTTAGGATTACGCTTTTTAAATCCTAAAATCGTATCATAATATTTAAGTAAAATATCTTTTAGTTCGGAATCTTCCTTGTTTTTCTTTATTATACTCCGGAGCAAAGAGCCGCATTTATGAAATTTTTCCATGTTACAAAGACAATCTATAATGGCTGTCAGTGCTTTAATATAATAATGTGAAGTGTTTGGGATTTTTCTAAAATAACGCAATGCTTTTTTATACTTTCCCATGCGATGCAATAACTGTCCACCAAACAAAAAGATTCTCCATGGATCCGTAGAGAATTCTGCTCCTGATTTGATATACTTCATTCCATCTGAACTATCCGCAGCATCATTATATGCACCTAAAATACATAATAAATATGGATCTTCAGGTATCATTTCTAAAGCAATACTTAAGTTTCGAGTCGAATCCCAATCACCGCTTAGATATTGCGCAAATCCATTCTCGCGGTAACTAATATATGCCTCAATATCTTCGCAGCAATTTTCCGTTAGATACTCATATCCAGGTGTAATGATTCCATTTATCTGTGCCTTTATATATGCTAAAAAATTTTCACCATATTTTTGATAGTATTCTTCACTATCTAGTTCCCACAGAAAATACTTATTATATGACTGTATAACTTCACTCGGTACAAAATGCCCGTCGTACAGGAAATCCAAAAACCATATTTTCAGGATACGATATGTTTCAACATCCCACATCACCTCATCCTTAATAATTTCATCCCAATTTTTTAGGTTCATTCGATTATTGAAATTCGCATATAAATCAGTTACCTGCTTTGTAAATTTCTCATATGAAGACTCCGCATCCGAGAATTCCCAAGTTCCGACCTCACCATATTCTATCTCATGGAATCGTGATTTAATATGTTCTTTTTCGGTGACTTCAGACTCTTTTCCATAAGGATCATATAAAGTATCATCAATATGTGTAGAAGCTTCGGTATCAAAAGCAATTTCTGTATGTCTTGAGGAATTATCATGCTCGACATACTGTAATATTCTTTCGTAAACCATTCTTAAATTTTGAAATTGAACCGGATCATCTTCAGGCGAATATAATTTAAGTTTCTTAGCATACGCTTTTTTTATTTGTCGCACATCCGTAGTTGGTTCAATGTCCAAAAGTACCCAATCACTCTTTGCTATCATCTTTTATTCCTTCCAGTTTATCCAGACTCTCTGAAAGCCTTGCAACTTCTTTTCGAATTTCAAATTCATTCTGACCGTCAAGTACATCCTCAAAATTCCTCATAAGCTCGCTCACATAATCTCGCATATCACCCAAACATTCTTCATATAACCTATTACCACGCTCCAGTAGCAGCCTATTTATCTGCTGGTCACGAGGATGAATCTTTAAATGTTTTATATAATCTAAATTACGTTCAACTTCTTCATTTGTCATTTGTCCTGGATTTTGCTCAATTACAATTCTTCTTTTTGATCCTGTAGAAATTACAGTTGCCTCTACTTCAAGAATTCCGTTAATATCGTATGTAAATCTGACATCCACTGTTTCCTCACCAGCTTTTCCGCTTGGAACAATGACGCCAACTTCTCCGAGCTTCAGATTTTCATTAGTCAAACGGCTCTCGCCCTGGAATACCCCGAATATAACTTTTCTTTGATCATCAGAAATGGTAGTATATCTTTCTACCCTGCTTGCTGGTATTACCGTATTTCGTTCAATTATAGGACTAAAGTGTCCTCCTGAATATCTTCCTTCTGCCGAACGGTGAGTTGTTTCAACTCCCAACGTATATGGGCAGACGTCTGTCAATACTATTTCTTTTAGTGCCTCGTTCCGCTCCTTAATAGCTGCCTGAATTGCCGTTCCGAGCGCAACCGCCTCATCTGGGTTGATATTTACGTAAGGAAGCTTACCCATCAACTTGCTGACATAATTACGGAAGGTAGGCATTCTTGTGGCCCCACCAATCAGAAGAGCATTATCTATATCATTTATCTCGAAGGAAGCATCACGAAGTGCCTTCTCAATTGGTTTCATAAAACGTCTCAGTAGAGGCAAGCATAAATTTTCATACCGCTCAGGCGTAATCTGAACTTCCACTTCAGTATTTTTAACTAGCATCTTTATAATAGCATTTTGTTTTTTCACTAATTTAAATTTGGCATTTTCTGCCCTTTTATAGATGTTTGAATGCTCTTTTGAAGTGAGTTCATGCATTTTCAACGATGTTTCATTTAGAAAATGTTCAATAATTAGTTTCGTAAAATCCTCACCGCCAAGATAGTTATCCCCAGCAATTGCATGCACCTCCATTATTCCATCAAACATCTCTAAAATTGATACATCAAAAGTCCCACCACCCAAATCCAGTACCATGTATTTGCTTTCCTGATCGGGATCGTTCAGGCCATATGAAATCGCAGCTGCAGTAGGTTCATTTATTAAGCGTTCCACAGTAAAACCGGCTAATTCTGCTGCCTTCATTGTGGCTTTGCGTTGCTTGTCATTAAAATATGCCGGAACACTAATGATTGCTTCTGTAACAGGTTCTCCTAAGAATATTTCCGCATCCTCTTTTAAAGACCTTAATACAAAGGACGACAACTCTTCAGCTCTGAAATTACGTCCCCCTAATTTATATACTTTATCTGTTCCCATGAAACGTTTAAAACAAGAAGCGGTGCAGTCCGGATAGGTAATGAGCCTCTCCTTGGCAGCTTCTCCTACAATCACTTCATTATTCTTATCAATACTGACGATGCTAGGTGTTAAGTTTTTCCCAAAGACATTCGGAATAATAACCGGTCCTTCTTCCATCCAAACGGCAATCAGACTGTTCGTTGTTCCTAGATCAATTCCAACTGTATGCATTCCTTTAGCCTCCATGATGTATCCTATTATTTATACTCTCTATATCACCCTCCACTTACATGCCAAAAAACTACATTTATCAGCCTATTTCTATGATAATATAATATACATTTTATTACAAGGATATATTTGGTTGATAAATCGGAAGCTCTGTTTCTCACAAGAGAACCTGCCTCAAAGTTACAATTTTTACATTGCAATTATTAAATAAAATCGAATAATATTTTTCTTGACCAATCGTTCCAGAATGAGTATAATGCCTCTATAGAGGTGAGAAAATGGGTCGTAGTAAGGAGTTTGAGGAACGTGAAGTTCTTAGAAAAGCGATGGAATTATTTTTAGAACAGGGTTATGAAGGCACTTCCATGAATGATCTGGTAGAACATATGGGAATTCATAAAAAGAGTTTATATGATACTTTTGGTGATAAGCATTCGTTGTTCATGAAGGTTTTAGACCTTTTTGGAGAGCATATGCAAGATTCATTGATGAACGAAGTATTAAAAGAAAGTACCGCAAAGCAATCGATTCAATTAATGTTTGACCGAGTAATTGAAGGCAGATGGAATGTGGAGCAGCAGTGGGGGTGTTTGTTTGTAAATTCTTCAGTAGAACTGAGCCTCAGAGATGGCGAAGTAAAGGAGCGAGCAGGAAAAGCATTCGCTCAAACAGAGCATTTTCTAATGAAGCTTATTCAAAAGGGGCAACATGAGGGTGATATCTCATGTGATACTGATGCTGAGATATTAGCAGAATACCTGCACAATACATTGCTTGGGATTAGAGTTCTTATTAGAAACTCCACCAGCAAAGAAAAATTACACCGTATAGCTGCTTTTTCATTATCGGTTCTTGATAAATAATTTATTTTTAGGTATTTTAGAACGTTCGGTCTAGAATTACTATATGTTTTATAAAATCAGCAACCATAATAATAACAATAAATATAAAAAAGAATGGAGAGATGAAGATGAACAACATTAATGATCAAATTTTAGATGCTTCTACATTTCGTTATGCTTGTAAGGCATTTGATCCTAACAAGAAAATATCGGAGAACGATTTTCAGACAATTATGGAAAGTGGAATATTATCACCCAGTTCATTTGGGTTTGAACCATGGAAATTCTTAGTTATACAAAACGATGAACTTCGCGAAAAACTTAAGAAGGTTTCATGGGGTGGGCAAGGTCAATTACCAACAGCAAGCCACTTTGTCGTTATATTAGCACGTAAGGCCATTGATACAAAGTATGGGTCAGATTATATCAATATGGTTTTAAGGGATGTGCAAGGATTGCCCGACGAGGTACAAAAGATGAAGGGGGAATTTTATAAGAATTTTCAGATAAATGATTTTGATTTGAATACTGAAAGAAAACTTTTTGATTGGGCTTGTAAGCAAACCTATATTGCGTTGGGTAATATGATGACTTCAAGTGCTTTGCTAGGTATCGATTCTTGCCCGATGGAGGGATTTGATCGAGTTCGATTTGAGGAGATCTTAGCGAATGAAGGTTTAATTGAACCGAAGCATTTTGGAGTGAGTGTATTAGTTGCTTTTGGATATCGACCGGATGAAGTAATCATTTATTCAAAAACAAGAGGGTCAAAAGAAGCATTAATCCAATGGGTTAAATAATCAGCAATCCGTTTTCATTATTAATGCAAGTTCGTAAATCAGTTGTAACTAAATCAAAAAATAAGGAGTTAATTAGTATGAAAGCAATTTTTGAGAATACAAAAGTGGGCGGAATGACTTTAAAAAACCGTATTATACGTAGCGCAACCCAGGAGGGTAGCGCTGACCTCAACGGGCATATCACAGAGAAGTTGATTTCGATCTATGATGAGATTGCGATAGGAGGAACAAGCGCAGCTATTACCAGCATGATGGGAGTTGATGAAAACTCAAGAGCACTTCCCACTATGGTAAAAGCGTATGGAGATGAATTTCAAACCGGATTAACAGAATTAGTTCGCAGGTCACATATCCATGATTGCAAAGTTATTGTTCAAATAGCGCATTGTGGTGCAAAAGCATTACCTGATAACGGAAATGCACCGCTAGCTCCCTCAGATTTAGTATTAGCCCCTGACAAAACAGCCAAAGCCATGACAATAGAAGAAATACAAAGTGTAATTCAGAGCTTTGCCCTGACTGCTGAGCAGTGCAAAGAAGCAGGAGCCGACGGAGTTGAGATACATGGTGCTCACGGCTATCTTCTCAGTGAATTTCTCAGTCCTTTTTATAACAAAAGAAACGATGAATACGGCGGAGATATATCTAATCGTGCAAGAATTGTATTTGAAGTCTATTCTGCTATTCGTGAAAAAGTTGGGGCAGACTATCCCATCTGGATTAAACTGAATGGCGAAGACTACATAGACGGAGGACTTAGCTTTGAAGATTGTTCATGGGTATGTAGTGAGTTGGATCGACTAGGTATAAACGGAATTGAAGTAAGCGGTGGTATCAACATCTCAATGGATAGCCTTTCTGCCAGACGAATGTCCGCTTCTGATCAAGAAGGTGCATTTGCTCAAAATGCATTGCAGATTGCGGAAAAAGTGAAGACCTCCGTAATCAGTGTCGGCAATTATCGCACACCCGATAAGATTGAAGAGTATTTGAATATAGGAGATATTCAAGCGATAAGCTTATGCCGTCCCCTTATATGCGAACCAGAACTGCCCAACATTTGGAAATCAGGCGACAGAAGAAAATCAAAATGCCTATCCTGTAATAAATGTTTTGCTTTTAATAATGGGTTTGGGTGTAAAGTATACAAATAAGAAAAATGAATTTGGCTAATGTAAGTATTGAAGACCTATAACACATTTTGTGTGCTATAGGTCTTCTTGTCTTAATATATAATCATTGTAATGACTATCATTTATCCCAACTCTATTACAATTCTTTTCTACTTCTTTTTCTTGGAATACCCTGACCCTGTCTTCCCCTTCTTAGAGAAGCTCATAAAACTCTTCTTTTCCTTCAGCTTTCCATCCGCCGTCATGCGATACTTTTTGCTTGGGTCAACACCTGCTACCTGTTGAGAAGCAGTTTGTGCGGAGTTCCTTCTGGAAGAACCTTTCTTAGGGTCAACGACTAATTCGGACGAAGCTTTCTGAGATTTCCCTGACGTTCCCCCTGCTGCCTTTGGTTTATTCCTTGGCTGTGTGTTCTTTGGTGCGGGGAAGTTATTCATCAATGGGTAAGGATGATCTTTAACCTCTTTCAGATGCTTTCTTATCAGCTTTTCGATGTCCTGAAGTAATTCCTTCTCATCAAAATCACAAAAGGAGATTGCTACACCTTCCTGGCCAGCTCGTCCGGTACGTCCGATACGATGCACATAGGTTTCCGGTACTTCTGGAAGATCATAATTAATTACATGAGAAAGCTCATCAATGTCGATTCCTCTTGCAGCGATATCCGTAGCAATCAAGATACGAAGCTTCTTGTTTTTAAAATCACGTAGGGCACTTTGACGTGCTCCCTGCGATTTATCGCCGTGAATTGCTTGTGCCGTCACTTTCTCCTTGGATAATTGACGAACCAATCGATCTGCGCCATGCTTTGTACGGGTGAATACCAATGCTGACACAATGGATTTATCCTGTAATATGTGTAGAAGTAGATCCTTCTTATTTCCTTTATCAACATAGTACAAATATTGATCTATGATATCGACGGTGGAAGATACCGGTGTTACCATAACCTTTGCAGGATTCTTGAGTAACGTTTGGGACAGCCTAGCGATATCGGGTGGCATGGTAGCTGAGAATAACAAGGTTTGCTTGTTCTCAGGTATTTTAGCGATAATCTTCTTCACATCATGGATAAATCCCATATCAAGCATACGATCCGCTTCATCTAAGATAAATATTTTCAGATTCTTCAAATCAATGTGTTTCTGATTAATTAAGTCATTTAATCTACCGGGAGTTGCTACAAGGATGTCCACCCCTTTGCGTAGTTCTTCCTCCTGCGGTTTTTGAGAAACTCCACCAAAGATAACACATGCTTTTAATTTGGTGTATTTCCCATAGGTGCAAAAGCTTTCATATATTTGAAGTGCAAGCTCTCTGGTTGGTGTTACAATTAATGCACGTATTTTTTTATCGGAAGTGTGTGAAGACTTGTCTTCTGCGAGTAGTTGTAGTGTTGGTATTGCAAATGCTGCTGTTTTACCGGTACCCGTCTGTGCGCAACCCAGCAGATCTCTTCCTTCTAATATAAAGGGGATTGCCTTTTCCTGTATCGGTGTAGGAACCGAATAATTTTCTTTCTCTAGTGCCTTTAATATATCTGGCATAACCTTTAATTCATTAAATTGCATATTAACTTGTATGATGTAGATTATGTATACATCATACTCTCCTCTCTCGATTACCTATCATTGTCTCTGTTATATCTTACGGTTTTTCATTGCCAAGCCCTTTAAGAAGTTCCTGACATATCGATCTCCGCATTCTTTATAGTTACGTTGACCTTCTCTACGTAATACTGCACTTAATTCGCTGCTTGATAGATTGACGTTTGCTAGTTTAAATATATCCATCATATCCTCACCTGTGAGCGACAGTGCGATTTTAATTTTCTTCAGAAATACATTATTGACCGATTTATTATCCTTAATCATAAATACTTCTTTTTGTGGTTCACCTGGCTTAGCTTCCTGTTTTCCTCTTTTGAATATAATGAATCCGTTCAAAAAAGACTCAAACATGAAGTTATTACATTTTCTCATATCATCATGCGCGATAAACTCATACTTGTCCGAATCGATATCCGCATCGTTCTTGGGTTTTAATAACATTCTTTGCAGCTCTTCTCTCATTACCGTTATTCCACCCAACTTAAATATCTCCAACATATCTATATCCCTAATATCAAGCGCATATCTTAATCTTATTAATATATCGTTGTTATTCAACTTAACCTCCTTGCTGCCACTTAGGGGCAGTATAAATCCTTAGAAGAATCACTCAATCTTCCGTATAATTACTTCCGAATATATGCGTATCAATCATGTTCATTCAGTATACAATGATTTATTTTTCAAAAATCATATATTTCACATTAGAAATACATGTCTACCCTTTGTGTGTTTGTGAATTATCCTTCTAAATAATCCTACCATTTTATCATTATACCACGTTAAGAAACTTAATATCACTTTTTTATTCTAGACCTAATACTACCATGAAGTACTAAACAATTCTACATGGGTATTCAGTTTTATGCAATAAAAACTATTTTTGCTGATCTCTTTACTATAATTTTCTTTTCCTTATATAATCTTTTTTATGCGTTTGCTATTATGAAATGTATTTGATATCATATGATTTGTTACAATATTTAATATAGTGAATATAAAGGTGGATACAATAATGGATAATCAAGAGCAAAAACATCAAAGACGTCCGCGATATAAGGGCACTCACCCAAAAGCTTTTAAAGATAAATATAAGGAACTGCAACCCGAAAAATATGCTGATGCAATAGAAAAGGTTATTCAAAAAGGCAATACCCCTGCCGGCATGCATCGCTCGATCTGCGTGAAGGAGATATTAGAATTCTTACAGATCGCTCCCGGACAAACCGGATTAGATGCGACCTTGGGTTATGGTGGCCATACTCTAGAGATGTTAAAATGTCTGAATTCAGAGGGTCACTTATATGCAACCGATGAAGACCCGGTTGAATTACCACGTACCAGGGAGCGCTTAGCGAACTTGGGTTACGGGCCGGAGATCTTAACGATAAAACACATGAACTTTTCAGGGATTGACCAAATCGCTGGTGAAGCGGGACCGCTGGATTTTGTATTGGCAGATTTGGGTGTCTCCTCTATGCAGATTGACAATCCCGACCGTGGGTTCTCCTATAAGACTGAGGGACCACTTGATTTACGCTTAAATCCAGACAAAGGGATATCTGCGGCGGAACGCCTGAAAACCATATCGCTAGAAGAATTACACGGTATGTTGCTAGAGAATGCGGATGAAATATATGCTGCAGAAATTGCCCGTGCCATTACTTCCTCAATCAAAAAAGGAACTGACATTTCAACAACGACACAACTCCAACAAATCATCAATGATGCTCTAAAATTCATTCCGGAAAAGGAACGAAAGGAAGCCGTTAAAAAATCCTGTCAGCGTTGCTTTCAAGCATTACGTATTGATGTTAACAAAGAGTTTGAAGTGCTATATGAATTCTTAGATAAGCTCCCGAATGCACTTGCGAAGGGCGGACGTGTTGCAATCCTTTCGTTTCATTCCGGAGAAGATCGCCTCGTTAAGAAATCTTTCAAGCGTTTATACCAGGAAGGCATCTATCAAGAGATATCCCCGAATTTTATTCGACCATCTCAAGAAGAATGCAATACCAATAGCCGTGCACGTTCTGCTAAGCTACGTTGGGCGATAAAAGCGTAATTCTACACAAAACATAAGGAGAGGATGCACTTGGACAACATGGCTCATAATAATTTAAAAATAATATTTAATATAGAACCGGAAGAAAAAAGAGAGGCTGTAATCGAACTGATAAAAGCCAACATGAATGAAATGCTTACACTTGGGGAAAATGAGGACTTTATGCTAATCGGAAGCTATGCCGTAAACGGCTATAGAGATGGTGATCGTATCGTTGTACAAGGAATTATCCCTGCCACTAATGTATATTAGTAAGCGTTCTCACTGAACACCATAGCCTAGGAGGAAGCACCGTGCCACAAACTAATAAATCACAATCCATCAAATCAAGTAATGACACAACCATTAATAAAAATACAACTATTCTGGAATCAGACAAACCCCTCTCTCAGTCGATGGTTTGGAAGTTACAATCCGATTTCTATGAAAACCAAGGCCCTGAGGCTTGGATTCGAGGAATTGTACCTCAATATATTACGACCAACCCTTACATCGCAAATCTCTATGCAAAGACTGTGTTCTCTTATTGCAGGGATATCGTATATGATACGGATTTTAACAAGGACTCCACTATCTATATCATGGAGCTTGCTGCCGGTGTGGGACGGTTTACGTATACATTTTTAAAAAGATTCCTTAAGATGATTGAACACTCCTCCCTTAAGGGGTTAAAGTTCAAGTACCTTATTACAGATCTTGCAGAGCGAAATGTAGAGTACTGGTTAGGTCATAGCTATTTGAAACCCTTCTTCGAGAGCGGGGTGCTGGACTGTGCCACCTTTGATATGACGAAGGATGACGAGCTTACATTACGATACTCCGGTGAAGTTCTAAGCAAAGGCAACCTTCAAAATCCTCTTATACTATTCGCTAACTATACCTTCGACAGTCTGCCTCAGGATACCTTCTATGTGAATGACGGTGAGCTCTATGAAGGTTTGATTACCGTGACCTCTACCGATGCTGCGGTTGATTCGAAGGATCACTCCATACTGGCAGGTCTGGATTATGAATATACGGACAAGCTGATTCAGGGGAATGAATATTATGAGGATGATAATCTGAATGATATCCTCTTATCTTATAAGGAGCTTCTGAGTGATAGTGCATTTTCTGTACCGATTGTGGCACTACGGTGTATTAATCGCTTAAGAAAACTATTCAATGACGATATTGTGTTACTCTCCTCGGATAAAGGATATCGTAATATCTCCTCGATGGAGCGGATATATCATCCCTACTTGTCAAAGCACGGTTCCATCTCTCTGACTGTGAACTTTCATGCAATGGAGCTTTATTTTAATCGTCTTGGTGGAAAAGCAATTCATACCCTCTATGACCATGAGAATGTAACAATGTCCTTATTCTTACTAAGTAGGCGCTCACATGCTTTTGTAGAGACGACTATGGCTTATAATGAGATTATCGAAAGCATCGGTCCGGATGATTTTTATATCCTTAAGAAGGCTGTTGTTCCTCATCATGCATCCCTAACCACAAAGGAACTGCTGACCTTTTTGCGATACACTATGTATGATTCAAGGACCTTCCTGGAATTCTATAATACACTGCTTAGCCGAATTCAAAGTGAAGAAAACTTTCCAAGAGAAGAGCTGGTGTCAATCATTGATGGAGTACGGGAAAGCTATTTTCCAATCGGCGAAGAAGGTGATCTGTGTTATTGTCTAGGAACCATACTAGCCTACTTCGGATATGACTATGATGCTATAGAACTATTTCAAACTTCCCTGGAGTTTTACGGTGAAGATACCTCCATTCATTACGAAATCGCTCTGTGTTATTATAATCTGCAGGTACTTGATACGGCTTTAGAACACCTCGAGAAATCCCTAAAGCTTGATCCAGAATTTGAGGATAGCCTTAACCTTAAGGGGATCATTGATGAGGCTCTGGCGGATTAACCCGCCAGAATATCTCAAAAATGTGTAATCTGAGAATCCACTGCCACCATGACCTCATCATGGCAATTTTTGAACAAATCCTGAATCGAACTTTTTGGCTTTGTCCCGCACTCTGATTGCAATAAGGCCTCTAGCTCCCGGTAGTGCTTTAAGAAGACCAAATAATCCTTGTTTAGCACGTATACCTGTAATAAGAGCTCATGAATATCCTCATTCAGGTTATCTATTTCCAGCATCCTTAATAATATCTTTTTTGTAGATGGATAATCATTTTTAATGTAGTAGTATTTAGCAAGGGAAAACGCTGCTGCAGAAAACATTTCCCTGTATCTGGAGCTATCCACCAGTGACCATCCGTAAGCATCATGTTCGAGATAATCTCCCATGTAGAGTGAAAGTATTTGTCCGAATCGAGTTACTGCCTCATTATCAAGACCTTCATATGGTTGAACAGTATAGTTAATAATCTCATTGAACCTCTTTAGATCGGAATAGTACTCCGGCATAGAATAGATATAATGGTTATTTTTAAATTTTGTAATGAACTCAATCCCCACACTCAGAAGATCTTTTTTCATGGAGTAAAGCGTATTATGTAAATACGTAGTGGCCTTGTCCGAATCCAATTCCGGCCACAGACACTCGATGATATCATATTTACTAACAGAAGTACTTTCTCTGCTTATTAAAAACGCAAATAGTTCTTCATTTTTGGCTGTTTGCCAACGAACCGGATGTTGCTGGTTTACTCCATATACTAAAAATTTGTGAAAGAAATAGATTCGTATATTGATTGTTTTATCCTGTACTCCCCATTGTAGCTGTTCAATGATCTCTGTCTGTTTTCTAATCTTATCAAGCAGCATACGCTCATATTGTTTTCTGCTTGTTATATCTCTTGATACACCGATAATATTAATTCCCTGATCTATCTCATCCAAAACCAATTTTGTGGATATCTCTAATATCTTTATCGAACCATCCTTGCAGTACTGCTCAAATTCACTGATTTCTGATACGATCTCTTCACTTCGATCCCCTGCAACAAATCGTGGGAAACGTCTTATTGCTGATTTTTCTATTTTTTGTATTGATTCTGAAGTAAGCGAATCCTCCAAAGTTTCATCTAATGCCTCTTTTACTGTCATTCCACGCAGGGATTCCACCGAAGGGCTGATATATTTGAACTTACTGCTTGTCAAGGAATAAACCCATACGCATTCCACCGTATTATCAACAGCCAGTAATTTATAATATTCTAATTTTTCCGTTTCAGTATTGTATTCATTATGATTCGTTCTCATATATACTCTCTTTCACTTCTGTCCTATATAATTTTGTCACTAAACTAATATAATAACACTTATAAAATAAGTTGTAAATGTATTATTTTATTTCTACTTTATTTTATTTTTATATTAATTTGAGAAAAATTTGAGAATTCAGTAGTAACCTTGTATATGCTGCTCCAATTTATGTATTTTAATGGAACATCTCCATATGCATAGTTTCCAGCGAATAACCAATCACATTAAAAAACATTTATAACCGGAGGTAACATGAAAATATCTACTAAATTCACATTAATGATGTCATCTATGATTGTATGTGCCATACTTCTTACCGTATTTATCTTCACTTCATTAACTAACATCGAGAAGATCAGTATCAAGCACGAAAACAAAGGAACTCCTACTATGCTTACTGCATTAGAATTACAAAAGGAAATCATTGAAATCGGACAGTACTTGACCGAAATATCTGCAACGAAATCAAAACCGGGATATAATGATGGTTTTCAAGAAGCGGAAGAATGCTATAATAAGGCGGTAAAAGATATTGATAAATTACAAACACTTGGATTGGATAAGAGTTCTGCTGATAAGCTGAAATCAAGACTTAGTGATTATTATCAGCATGGCCGAATTATGGCTAGAACATATATTCAAAGTGGTACTGAGATGGGTAATTTATATATGACTACCCTTGAGGATATTGCAAAGGAATTAGATAAGCAAGTTCAGGACTTACTAGATAAATCTACATCATCCTTTAAACAAGGCAGCAAAAACATCCGAACCAATACCTATAATACCCGCTTTAATACTTTGATTGTGATGGTTCTCTTATGCTTTATGATATTTGGAACCTACATAACTCTTCAATCTTTAATCATAAAAAGAATACGTATCATGACCGGAATCCTGAAAGATATGGATGGGGAAACCATTGATATAACAAAGCAGATTCCCTTTCAATCAAAAGATGAATTCGGTACTATGGCAAAATGCTGCAATGAGCTATTTGACAATGTAAACAGTATACTACAAGAGGTGACCAATGCCTCCCACGTATCATCTAAAAAATCAGAAGTGCTAAACTATACATTACAGCAGTCTCTGGAAATCACGGAGGAAATCACACAGACCATTAATGAAATCTCCTCTGTTACGTCTGATCAGGCACAAAGTACCGCTGAAAGTTTTGAAAAGCTTACTACTCTAGGCGAGAATATTGATACAACAAGAAATACTGTAAGAATGCTCACTGATAGCTCTGATAAAATCAATGTTGCAATACAACATGGTTTGCAATCCGTTGATGACTTAACGCTTATTACTAATAAGACTCAAAAATCAGCGCAGGATATTTATAACGACATCATACATACCAATGAAAGCGCAATAAAAATACAAGATGCAACTCAGTTAATTAACGCGATTGCAGAGCAAACAAATCTTTTATCTTTAAATGCCTCCATTGAAGCAGCAAGAGCCGGTGAACAAGGAAAAGGTTTTGCTGTTGTAGCCGCAGAGATTAAAAAATTAGCACAGCGTTCCTCAGAAACTACGGATGAAATTGAGCAAATTATTAAAGGACTTATCACAAATTCCTCCGTAACGGTCAATACTATGAAGGATTTAGAATTAATCATACTGGAACAAGTTGATCATGTACAGAACACTGAAGAAAAATATAAAGAAATTGCAGATCTAATAAATATTTCTCGAGATCTTACTAAGCTTATCGATCAATCCAGTGCGGTTATGGATAGTGAGAAAAATGAGGTTCTTGACCGACTTCAAAACCTATCTGCTTCAGCGGAGGAAAGCTCTGCCTCTACAGAACAAGCATCTGCTTCCATGGAAGAGCAATTATCTGCATATGAGCAAACCACTACTGTAAGTAATGAAATGGTTCAATTATTCACTCATCTAGCCAACCATATAAAGCGCTTCAAAATCTAGAAAAAAAGCACAGTCGTTTGGGGAATACCACACCCCAACTTGCTGTGCTTTAATCTATATTATCATCTTACCTATTACCTAGTTATTTCTTCTCTAGTTCTTTCACAAATTCTTTTCCATACTCTCTGATTTTATCGATCTCTGCTACATCCGGAACCCACAAGGAACGATGTCCTTCATTCATTAATTTCAATCCGCTCTTCGTAAGCTCTTCATTTAACTGCTTCACCACTTCTCCGCTCCAACCATAGCTTCCGAAGGACGCTGCTGCCTTGTTCTTAAACTTCAGCCCCTTTACCATCTCAATTAATCCGCCAATGGAATGAAGATAGCCATTATTCACGGTTGGTGAACCCACTAAGATTGCTTTCGAACGGAAGATATCTGTGATGATGTCATTCTTATCCGTCTTCGATGCGTTATGAAGCTTAACGGTAACCTCCGGGTCTGCTTCATGAATTCCACTGGCTATCGCCTCCGCCATCTTTCTGGTTGCGTTCCACATCGTATCATAGATAATTGTAATCTGATTCTCCTGATAGTTATCCGCCCAGGCAAGATATTTTTCTACGATTTGTGTAGGATTTTCCTTCCAAATTACACCGTGGCTTGGGCAGATGAGATTAACCGGAAGATTAAAGCCCAAAACTTCATGAATTTTCTTTGTTACCAGACCGCTAAATGGGGTCAATATGTTTGCGTAGTATTTGATTGCCTCTTCATGGAGCTCGCTTTCATCCACACAGTCATTATAGAGAGATTCCGAAGCGTAGTGTTGTCCGAATGCATCATTACTGAACAGAATATTCTCCCCTGTCATATAAGTAAACATTGAATCCGGCCAATGTAGCATGGGCGCCTCAACAAAGATAAGCTTACTCTCACCAATGTCTAGCGTATCCCCTGTCTTTACCGTAACAAAGTTCCAATCCTCATGATAATGCCCTTTTAATATCTGTGCACCCTTCGCGGTACAATATACAGGGGTTCCCGGTATCTCCCGAAGAAGCTCTGGCAAAGCGCCGCTGTGATCGATTTCTCCATGGTTCGCTATGATATAATCAATCTTATTTAAATCAATCTCCTGCTTTAATCTAGTGACAAACTCTTTGTCAAAGGGTTGCCATACAGTATCAATTAATACTATTTTTTCATCACGTATTAAATATGAATTATAAGAGGAGCCTCTTCGTGTTGAATACTCCTTACCATGAAAGCTCTTAAGCTCCCAATCCACTTTTCCTACCCAAGTTACTTTATCTGTTATATTCTTACCCATATTAATAACCATGCCTTTCTACATAGCCTGCAAACTTTGGGCCGCAGGCACAAATTTGCGTGTGAAAAATCTATGATTTTTCACACTAATTCCTCCTAATGTTTTCTAATGCTATTCCGACATGAGTCTCTTCTCGCCCTCGATCTCCTGGATTGGTTTGATGTCCTGTGTAACCTCCAACACTCCAAGATATTCACCCTGTTCACTACGAACGGCATAATACCGTATCAGTACAAGTTTATTTCCCATCCTAATCCAGAAATCCTCGTGATCTTTCACACCGTTCTTAAAGTCCTCAACAATTTTTTCTACGATATGAACACTAGCCGGTGGATGGCAGTTGGATACATTTCGTCCGATGATGGCTTTAGTACGTGGGAAGGTTCTCTCTTTTCCTTCGGAAAAATATTTCACAAGATCATTTTTATCCACGAAAGTGATGTCAAAAGGAAGCGAATTCAACACAGCGGTTAATTCCTCCACTTCGAACACTCCGGATGGCAATCTTACACGGCCGGGCTCATGATTCTCCTTTGGATCCTGGGCAACCTCTACTTTCTCATCCTTCACCGGAGTCCATACCGGAACATTATCAACCAGATATCCAATCTCCTTGCTTTCATCCGCGATAACCTTCCATTCATCCTGGGTCAGTGTTTCTAACAGCATCGGGATCATGATATTCTCTTCCTTGAAGATCATCTCCTTAACCCGTTCCACTGCATCCTTTGCTTTTTGCTTTATCTCAATAGCGTTACCATCCTTCTGGGTTAGCAGTGCCTTCACTTCCTTAATCTGTACTCTAATCTCATCATCCACTCCCCACATAACCTTAGGGGGCGCTGTGATTCCGTATTGTTCCATGTATGGGAATAGAAGATTTTCTTTTCTAAGGTAATGAATATGGACCTTCAATAACTCCTCCATACCCTGTAATAGCTTATCTCGTTCTATCCCGTCTGCTTCACCGGATAGAAAAGGTTCGATTTCCTTCTGTATAATCAGTTCAATCTGTCTATTTTCACGGAATAATGTATGTGCCGGATGTCCGGGTATCTTTGTCTGATCCGTTGGTTGATGAATCTCCTCAATGGAACCTTTGAATACCGCTGCATGTACATCGCATAGTTTTTGGATTTCCTCAACCGGTAGCCCTTCTTTGATTAATGCACCTTCTGCTTCCGAGATCTCCGTCGCCGAAACCCCTTGAAATGCTTCTTCAAACTGTTCTTTAACCTCTTCCACCGACTTTCCCTCGTGAAGCTGTTTAATAATCTCTTTCATCGTCTGTTGACGATACTCTCTATTGTTTATAAACTCACTCATAATATCCCTCCATTCTAATCCTTGCACTCAAATCCCTTCTCAACAAGAGTCTTTTTAATCTCATCTAAACTGATCTTCTTTAAAGTCGCTCCCTTTGGTAATGTCATAAATCTACCCGCGGTTTTTAGCATTCCCGGCTTTGTAATATCTGTAAACCCAAGCGACACCAGTATCTCAATCATCTCAGGGTATTCACCGGTCAATTCATAAATTGATTTATTTAAATAAATTACTTTATTCATAGCCTACCCCTTTCACCTAATTTAATGCTTTGCATATTCCTTAAGTAAGATATTATTCTCAAGATGAATATGCTGATGGAGATCATCCTCCATCTCCTCCAGTAATTGATAAGTTCTTGCATAAGTCTTGCAAGCATCTGTTGGTACCTGATAGTCATTCGTAAGCTCACGAAGTTTGGTGAGCAACTCTCCTGCTCCCTCATGCTCCTCGATGATGGTTCGAGTTAACGCTGTAATCTCTTCTCTGTTCTCATCAATCTGGTCAAAATCCGGGAATAGCATGGTCTCTTCCTTTAACAAATGCTGTTCTAAGTCTGTCTTTAATTGTCCGTATACCCGGTACACATCAAATAGCTCTGCATGATTTTTGCCATGTACTCTCACTAAGGTATTCAGTAATTCAGAAATCTCCGGGAGTACCCGTCTCATATATTCATGATGGGTATCCGCAATGTAAGTGGTCAGCACCTCCGGACTCATTTGATCAAACTTTTTATCTGCCTTCTCATAGCTTGCCTTACGCTGGTCATACACTTGATCCAGTCTATCAAATAATTTCTCTTGATTGATCTTCTGTTCCTCAATTACCTTAATAAAATTACGATGTCCACCACAGCAAAAATCTATACCAAATTCCTTAAATACCTCTGTCGCTTGCGGTAATTCCACTACTACTTCACCGATCGTTACATTTTTATCCTGATATCTTCTCATATAATCCCCCTTCTTTATCCTGTTCTCTTTACAGAATAACTATCTTTATTAGATGAATTGTTAATTGCTTCTTTATGTTACTTATTATAGTCATACAAAAAGAGAAAAGATGTGATTGCAGTCACACTTTTCTCTCTCAATTTAACTAATTTAATTAATTTTTTTTGACTCATTGTAAAATAATTATCATTATTATTTTATAACTGAAGCAATATAGCATTTGATGAAATCAAGTCCTATCCCACTGCTTACTGTATATTATCACTACCTTCTTCTAAGGCTGCTTGATCCAGAATTAATAGAGCTTTATTTGATACCGAACGTATTACTCCGTCATTTTCAAGCTGGCTTAATTTACGGCTCACTGTCTCCCTTGCTATTCCAAGGTAATTAGCCATACCCTCTCGGCTTAGAGGGAGACGAATCAGTACCCCTTCCTCCACCTCTTTCCCAAACTTAGCGGAATAGTCCAGCAGGAGTGCATTAATTCTCATATCAATATTTCTCACTCCCATGCTCTCCATGGAATGTTCTAGCCGAATCATCCTCTTCCCTAATTCTTCGATGATCTTAATGCCCATGTCCGGATATTGAAGTAATAGTTTTTGAAAATGTTCCTTGGATAGCATACATATATATACCTGCTCTAATGCCTCAACGGTATAAGTTGCTTTTCTTTGTGTTAATAGATACTGTTCTCCGAAGAAATCTCCTTCTGAAAAGAGATAAAGAATCTGCTCCCTGCCCTCCGGGGTATATTTATACGCTTTAACACTTCCTTCATTAATAATGACGATAGAATCCAGATTATCTCCTAAGGAGAATATCGCTTCTCCCTTCTTGAAGGATTTGTGTAAGATTAATTCAGATATACGAAACATATCTTCATGATTTAGTCCGCCGAATATAGGAACCTTATGAAGGCATAGCTGATTATGACAATGGGTACATTGATGAACATTCTCTGACATAAGACATACTCCCTTCTTCTTTCGTTCTATTATAGATGCTTGTAGCTTTATTTAATTAGAAGTTATGACAACTTCATTGTTAGTTATTTTTATATATTATACTATAAAATATAACAGAGCTGTTAATAGATTTTGACATAACTTATCTATGCAGCTCTGTTTTTATTATTGTGTTTTATTGACTACTGTATTATTGATTCATAAACAGGATCACTTTCTATTTCTTTTCTCTTACCTCTCAGATAAATTCCATACATACCAACCGTACCCAGAAGTGCCAGTACAAAGCTCAAAGGCCAGATATATTTTAGCCCAACTTCTTGTATAAACTTACCCGCTATGGATGTTCCACCTGCTGCTCCGATCGACCAGCTTAACGAACCGATGGCACTAAATCTGGCTCTGAAATTACTGGGGCTGTTATCTGCCATATATACGCTAAAGTTCGTAACAACCAGAATCTCTCCAATCGTCCAGATCACCGTAGATAGGATAAATAACGGAAAACTATGAATGAAACCGAGCATACCAAATCCGACCGCATATAATAGACCTGCCATCGCGATATTAGTCAATGGCTTTCTATGCTTCGTCAGTGCAGTAACCCCTACGGTAAATACTAACACAGTAACTGCATTTACACACATTAAGATACCGAACTTACTTGCGCCACTTCTTCCGAATACGGAATCGGCTGTGAGTGGTAATGAGAATCTGTGTTGTGTATAAACAAAGCTATATAAAATGTATATGATTAAAAATAGTATGATCTGTGGTCGTTTAAGTAAAGCACTAATGGTGCTACCCTTTTCAAATTTCTCTTTATCCGTATATGCCGTTGCATGAATTTGCTCCGGTTTCCCCTCTTTGATATACTTCCATATTAAAATGATTGCTATAAATGAAGTAATTGCATCGCCGATAAAAAGCATTGGAAGAAAATTATTAAACAAGAATCCTGCTACCACCGGCCCAATTGCCACACCTAAATTGATACCTATGTATTGTAACGAATTTCCCTGCTGTCTTTGATGAGGGGGAAGAATATCCGTTATGATGGCCTGCATCGGTGCCCGAACCGCTCCCCCAAAGAAGGTCGATAATAGTATCAGCCCTATAACAATCATAGGCTCCTGAATAAATGCACATGGAATCAATGTTAAGGCTGCTCCACCCTGCGCAATCAGATAAGTTTTCTTTCTTCCGAATTCATCTGCAAGCTTTCCGCTAATGATGGAGGATGGAATCCCGATCAACGATGCTATTGTTACGATAATACCGACTTCTCCGATGGAGAGTCCAATCTTCAGGGTAAGATACATCGCCAAAAACGGAAAAACAAATTCACCGAATCTGTTGATAACAGTAGCTAGGAACAATATATACATGTTCTTAGGCAATCCTTTATACGTATCCAAAAATTTTAGTTTGATAACAATCATCTCTCTTCCTTTGTAAACTTAATTGTAATAATTTAGCTAGTCTTTCTACTATATCACAAACATATTATTGGGGAAACCAGAAATAATTGTTACCTTTTTACATATGTTGGGATTTACAGGCTTAAATCACTACATTAAAGTTGGAATATTGATGATAATCTTAATAAGGCGTTGATAACTTCGTTCCACCCACTGAAACCAACAAACGAGTCGGAACAAATTTATTCCCATTCCAGCTTAACTGATTTTGGATATAACCGAGTGTATCCGCATTATATGTACCGATTATCCTTTGAATTGCCGATAGCTCGTAATATCCTTCCTTCTCATTACTAATGAATGGAATTAATGAACTAAGTGATAGCACCTCCCCCTTTGTCGGGTCGATTAATTCTTCATTCGCATGATAATACTGTGACAAATATGACTCTCCCTTATCACTAATATCTATTATAAATTGTGTATCCAATTGGTCACTACTTACATTAACCCTATACTGATCCTCATATCGAACAGTATAGGTGTTCTGCAAATTATATGTATCCGTATTAAATAATTCATTTATTTGATTATCAAAAGCTGAGTAAATGTAGAATACACCATATCCTCCGCTACCACCGGTATCCATGCTTAACTTAATCTCATCCACTTTATCTTTTGTAAAATCCCCTAGAAATATCATTGGATTATAACCGGAGTTAACCTGAGGAAGGATTGTTTTCAGAGCCTTCGTCCGACCGTCCTCAATAACTACTGAGATATTCATTATATATGTGCTTTCATTATCATCGCTTCGAGTCCCATATAAAATTACAGTGTCCGGAACGCCATCCCCGTTCACATCTCCGTATTTAGTATCAATTATTACTTTATTCATATTCATCGCTTTTAGCTGCTTCACATTTGGAGTTTTTGTTATGTCATAATCCGTGAACATCCCCCAGTTTTCCATTGAATTATATCTGAGATTATTTGATCGAAAGAATACGATAATTGGTACAAAATTTAACTCAGGGTGTGCCTCAAAAAAATCCCTATCCCCAAATCGTATTGCCTCCAGTGCTAATGGCAGTTCCCTTCGGAATATAAAATTACGAACACCGGTGATTCCGCGGCCTGACCCACCGTCTACATCGAGGTATATGTAATATAAATAACCTCCGATATTCTCCACCCATTCTCCTCGTACATCATCTTTCATTTCCGTTATTTTATCATTCGCGTAATCAGGTCCTATATCCAAAAACAGCTCTCCTGTAATGTCGGAGTGTGTCAATGTATACCTTCTTGGTATGATAGGATCTGTTGTTGTAACTCCATCTTTGTATGTCACATATAACTTTCTCGGATCCAATTTACTCATAAACGCACTGCTCCTATATATGTATTAATATTGATAATATATGACGCTTACTCCTGATGTGTTACACATCTCACGTTAACCTATGAGGATTAGGGCGTCAAAAGTCCTTCTCATCTATCATCTCATCATTATGCAAAAAGTTTATGTTACCTAAAGAATTATGAACCATATATTCTCAATCAACTGTATGAAGTCGTTGGTGCTTAGGCTGCGTGGTTTGCTTCAAAATAATAATTGTACAAGCCAAACGATAAGTATCATAAACCTTAAATGACATAATATAATGTATTAATGCTACAAGTTCAGGAGGGGTTATGAAGAAGGTTATTAGAAAAGCGCTGATTGCATGTGTATTGGTTCTCTTAATACCATTTGCAATTACAATACTATTTCAAAACAAAGAGAAGCCGGAATCGATACAAGCTATGAATTTTACGATTTATAACGATGAAAATGGCTCCAAGGATAAGCTCTCCTTCGATGACTATTTGATCGGGGTTGTTGCTGCCAACATGCCGGCCGGATATCAGGCAGAAGCATTAAAAGCACAGGCTGTCATAGCTCGAACCTATGCTTTATACAACATGGCTCTACTTTCAGACGGTAATAAGAGCAAAACCCAATTCACCACCACTGAATTGGGCTTATCCTATATTAGTTTAGGTTCTTTAAAGAAGTTTTGGGGCAATGATTATCAAAGTTACTTTTCTAAGATAGAAAATGCTCTATATTCCACCAAGAACCAGGTTCTTGTATATGATGATAAATTAATTTTACCTCTATTTTTTGATACCGGTAGTGGCTTTACCCGCAATGCTTCTGAGGTTTGGGGAACTAAAGTTCCTTACCTGATCAGTATTCCCAGCAAACAGGATGTCACTTCCACCCATTATCTTCAGATCCAAGAGTACGACGTATCCGATCTGATTGCTATACTCAATAAATATTACACTAAGATTAGTTTATCCGAAGATAAATTTTTCTCTCAGGTCAAAGTGACCACCAGGGACAGTTCTGGCTACGTCTTAAAAATGGATCTTAACGGCAAATCTGTATCCGGCGATGAATTCACTAAGGTGGTGGGGTTACCGTCCAGCCATTTCTACATAGAAAAGTATGATAAAAAAGCTCGTATCATCTGCAACGGCTCCGGACATGGGATTGGGCTCAGCCAATACGGCGCCAATGCCATGGCAGAGGAAGGTTCTCTTTACAAGGAAATCCTCAGCTACTACTACACGGGGGTGAAGTTCGCCAACGTGACTGACGGAGAATAAGCTTGTGAACATTAAAAATTAGGTTAGCTATTTATATCCTCGCCTTTCCTATTTACATAGACAGGTGAAGTGGCTGGGAGTAATCTGATACCCCCAGCCACTTCACCGTCCCTCGTAAATACATAATCATCTGTTTCGTTTGGCGAGGAATGCAAATTCCTCAAGCCATATCTTATAGGGCTTTTGTTCTTTCTTATATTGTTCGTATAGCCCTTCATAGAATCGTGTTACATGATTATATTGATACTTACTTACCGGCATTTCTGCATATCGATAGCTCATATAGATCGTGGCTACGTCCTGGAAAGTGACACGATCAAAAAGATAATGATTCTTTACCCTGTTTGCAAGCATTTGAATGGTTTCCTGTCGATCAAGAGGGAATCCCATTTTACTTAATAATCTTAATATATGCAGAAACTGAAGGTACATCTTCTTACTATAATCTGCTTGCTTGAATTCATGTTTATATCGAAGCTTTAGAATATTGTAATACAAGAGTATGGTAAGGATGATACCGCAGATTACAAGGAAACATATAACCACTATCCTTAACACTTCGTTATTGCCGTTCTTATCCTTATTTTTTATATCCTTTTGATGTTGATTTGTATTTTGAGGATGGTCATAGTTATTCTTTGTCCCTTTATTCGTATTAACCTTAGGTATTTCCTCTGCCCACTTTAGATATCTGTTGGAATAGTAGGGAGAAGTCGCCTCAAAGGGAATCCAACCAACACCGTTAATATAAGCCTCTGTCCAGGCATGTGCACAATCGTTACGTACAACATATTTGTCTTTTTTAAATTCTTTCATCTCAGCAGCATAGCCTTCCACATATCTGGTTGGTACGCCGATGCAGCGTCCCAACACTGCCATCGCTGAAGCATAGGAGGTACAATATCCTTTCTTGCCCTCGAACAGAAAATAATCTACAAAGTCCTGTCCTTTGGGAACCTTATCCGTCTTTACGGAATAGGGATATTTTTTCAGATAGGCTTCTATTGCCTTCAGCTTGTCGAAATCATTGTCATATTTCGCAGTAATTTGAAGTGCTAGCTGTCTCACTCTGTCAGGCAGTTCCTCCGGTAGCTGAGTATACTGGGTGCGAATCATCTGCTCACGTTCCTTCAGCTTTTGGTAATTAAGCTCCATATTCTCCGGGTTAAATATTTGACCACTGGTTAAGGAGTAGCGCTCTAATATTCTCACTTTCTTCTCACTTACCACGGGTGCCTTCCCATAGGTAAAAGAATCAGCTTCCCGCAACATCGTTTGAAATGCCTTGCCTTCCAGATTCAGATCTAAGTAATCGGCTGCATACACAGTCCCTTTTCCTCTTCTCTTTGAAAATGTAATCTGCGGTGCCTGATCTAAGAACTGATAGTCATTTTCGGTGGTAAATCTACAGGTTTTAAGTGGAAAAAATACCGTCTTCGTTTTAATATTAACATAAGTGAGATTCACATGATTTCTACGCATAAATGCATATTTTTCTAATGAGTATTCATCTCTTCTTGAAAGTGCATAGAACAATTCGAGATAGTCAAGATTATATTCCTTATCTCCTTCAAAGTAATTATTCTTACTGGCTTCCCAGCTGTGCCCGGTATATTCGTTACTAATGGAACCGGTCAGATACACTTTTGTTCCACCGATCAATCCTCCAACACCAAGCACATCCTTCGTTCCCGTATGTAACTCACTTCCGGAACTAAGATCTCCTTTTTTATCTGAGAATCCTGTTACCGTAAAATACTCACCACTTCCGCCAAAGTAGAAATCCCAATCCAATTGCACCTGCTCAAGTGCTTCCCTTGTACTGGTATATATGTTTTTAACAAATGTCCATCGAATTGGCTCCGATTTTGAAGGAAGTGCTACCGCAATGAAAGCTATGATCAGGCCAATAGGTACCAGATAAAGTATCCCTTCCTTCTTATCCTGCCTTCCTACCCTTTTACAATAGATTATTCCAAACAATTCAATCAAAACAGTTAGTATATAAAAGATACTGATGCCAACAACTACTTTGCTTACATCCATCTTGTTAATACTCAGCACAAACAGCATGATGATAATGGTAATGGCCAGACATATCTTCGTAAACTCAATTTTTATCAACAGATAGAATAAAACCGCACTCACAATTGCTAACAAAAAGATCGCTAAATAAGCAAAACGCATTTGATATAGGCGCTTGCTTCCATTATAAGTATTACACCAATGAATAAACTCCTGAATCCACTTTACCAGGTTTATCTTTGTTATAAATAGAATAACACCTATTACGGATATCGTGCCACCGACCACAATATAACTAATTACATTTTTACGATTTATAATAAATACACTGACTAGTATTACCGGAATAAACGAAAATACAGCGGATTGCCACATCGGCATTTTAAGATTAAAATATTGATTCAGCACCAGCACAAACGCCCATGTTAAGGACATGCTTAACATGGTATGGTATGCCTGATATAGTTTTTCTCTGTCTTTTAGCATTCTCTTGCCCCCCAAGCATTTGCTATAATACGTTCCCTTTAGCTAATACCTCTCCAATTTCATCTTCCGACATAATCTGATATACGTTAATTCCCGATAGCTTCATCCCTTCTGCCAGGCTCTTCGTACTATCTGAAGTGTCATCACATACCCACAGGATACTTACATGATTACCGCTCTCCACCAGCTGCAACGAATTCATATATAACTCCTTCGTCAAATCATGTGTTACCACCACATAGAATAATCCCTGACCCTCCAACAGAATCTTTTCCTTCATCAACTCTGTGATAGGCTGTTCTGACACAAATCGTATCTTTGCACAGGTTTTATAGAATGCATTAAACTCTTCTACAGAACGGATTGTAATCAATTTTCTTTCCTCCATATTGCTGACAATATGTGAGGGTGTTCTTTGACGAGCGTAAAAGTTTGACAAAGCCAGCACACATTCGATAATCTTATCCTCTGTAATAACTACCTTCATATCGTCATCCTTAATCTTCTTCAAATCCATATAGATGACGGTCTGTGCCTTAGGAATATATTGATACTTTCTACTAATTAGCTCTCTCATTCTAGCGGAAGCCTTCCAATGAATCTTCTTCCTTGAGTCACCCGGAAGATATTTTCTTACCTCGGTGTCCAATTCCTCCTCCGCCGAATTAGAAAATCGCATCGGATTCTTCACATCATTTTGAGAAGGTGCAATTGCCATTCGATCCAGATGCACAATACGTGGCAAAACTGTTGCATTTATCTTGCTTCTGACGGGATACGTTATTTTAAATAGAAACAGGAAATCAGTTACCTCAATTGAATCTACTCCTACAAAATACTCTCCACGGTAATTACACCGAAGTCGTGTCTCTAATCTCTCACTTTCACTTGGTAGTAAACTATACTCCGTACCAGATATTGCTGACTCTATCGTTGATTTATCACCTAAAAAATTAACCTTGATATTTCGAAATGTAATATAGTTCTCATTTGCCACAACAAAGTCATACTTTGTCCAGTCTCCCTTTACCACGATATAGCTTTCCATGGATTGATATAGCTTAAATCGGGTATAGACATACAGTGTATAAAGCACGGCGGAGACGGGAAGCAAAAGCGCCAGATAGAATAGTGCGTAAGAAATATTACCTCCATAATAGGAAGCATATACCCCACTTCCGATGATGAGCAAAAAACAAACCATACGATTTATTCTCATAAAAATAACCATGCCCTTCCTCATATGCTGCGGACTTTAAGCCCTCAGGTAAAATTATAGTGTAAAATTTTACATTACCCCCTATACTGATGCCAATACAGGTACCGCTATCTTATTTAGGATTGTTTTTAAAGCCGTCCCAGCTTTGATTTGGGATAGTCTTGCTTCCGGCGACATGATGATTCGATGAGCAAGAACCGGTTCTACCAGTTTAATAATATCATCCGGGATACAATAACTCCTTCCCGACAGATAAGCCATCGCCTGTCCTGCACGAAGTAGTGCCAGTGTTGCTCTGGGGCTTGCACCAAGTAAAATATTACTGTCTCTTCTGGTCTCATGAATTATTTTTGTTGCATATGTAACCAGATCCTGATTTACCTTTACCTGCTCAACTTCCTTTTGCATCAATAATATATCAGACCCTTCCACAACCGCTTCTATCGCCTGCGTAAGCTGATGATTTAAAAATCTGTCTACCATCACCTGCTCATCACCTACATGTGGGTATCCAATGGATAATTTCATCATAAAACGATCCAACTGCGCCTCAGGCAGGTTGTAAGTACCAAGGTAGTCAACCGGATTTTGTGTTGCAATAACCATAAATGGAAGCCCAATCGGATAAGTAACCCCATCCACAGTTACCTGCTTTTCCTCCATCGCTTCTAGCAAACTTGCTTGTGTCTTAGGCGATGTTCGATTGATCTCATCCGCCAGGACAATATTGTTCATGATAGCTCCCCTGGAATATTCAAATTTACCGGTTTGCATATTATAGATTGATAACCCTGTAACATCGCTCGGGAGCGTATCTGGTGTAAACTGAATTCTTGTAAATCCACAATTTATTGTCTGTGCTAGTGTTTTAGCTAGTGTCGTCTTACCCACACCCGGTACATCCTCCAACAAAAGATGACCTCCTGCCAAAAGTGTAATTAAGGTATGCTCAATTACTTCCCGCTTTCCTACGATGATTTGTTCCATGTTATGTACCATTTTAGATAATTTAAATTGATTTTCCATAAACTCCTCCCATCTTTAGATTCAGTGGAAACCTCTCCTTTTCCACTAAACTTCCCAACACCCTTATTACTTATATAGCTTAATTATAATAAATTACCAATTTTACCGCAAGGAAATAATTACATTTATACTAACTTAACAATAATTATATACCAAAAACTACCATCGCAGCAAACTTTAACAATAAAAAACCACTTAATTTGATCTTAATTTGACAATTAATATACCTCGAAGTCAAATTAAAGATACGAAAATAAGTGGTTTTAAATCAGAAGATAACTATACTTAAGTACATCGTCATAATTTATAATTTAGCAAGCAGACCATCCAAAAGCTTGATACCGTTGTCGATTGCGATATGTTCAAAATCAGTATAGGACATATGCGCACTGTTATCAGCTTTGTCAGATATTGCTCTAATAATCAAGAACGGAATTCCGTTTAAATATGCTGTATGCGCAATTGCAGCGCCTTCCATCTCGGTACAGAATCCATCGAAGTTCTCCACGAGCCATCCCTTCTTGCCGTTATCAGATACAAATTGATCACCGCTAACTACGCGGCCAACATGTACTCCAACATTAGGGAGTACGTTCGCACATACGTCCTGCGCAAGCATCAGTAGCTGTTTATCCGCTTCAAAAATGGACTTGTCCATTCTAGGAATTTCTCCAATCCCATAGCCGAATGCAGTAGCATCCATATCATGCTGGAGTGTATCTGTTGAAAGTACAATGTCTGCAATATCTATCTCCTGTCGCAAAGAACCAGCCACACCAGTATTGATTACTGCTTCTACCTGATATAAATCAGCCAATACCTGCGTACATACCGCGGCATTCACCTTACCGATACCGCAACGAACCACAACAACATCCTTCCCCCGTAATTGCCCCTCACAAAATTCCATGGACGCAATCGTCTTTATGGTCGCCCCTTCTAGACGACTCTTTAAAATTGCAACCTCTTCATCCATTGCACCGATAATACCAATTTTCTTCATCCTGTACCTCCATCTATCCTATCATTGTCTCTTAAATATTTAAACTCAGCTGATGATGCATTAAATTATTTACTATTTACCATCAACTCTTCGATTGCCATTGTCATCAAAAGTTTTCTTTAATGCCTTCTCCACCGGAGGAATCGTAGCAATGATTGCTATGGTTTGCACTGTGACCCATATAATCATTACAATTCCCTGTACCGTTGTATCGTAATTCATAGTTATCAAACTAATTACGAGACCAATGGTAGTGAATATGATACCCATCTTTATACTGATAGAGCCGTAATATTTATTGGCAAACTCCCAGGTATCTTGATTTTTCATGGCACGAACCGTTCTGTAACCATAGATATAATTGATCTTTGTGGAAACATTTTTAAAAATCAACCCCAGAATTAATATCATAACAGGGATTAATAAATTAAATACAAATACAAATATTTTTAAGCCCATATAAAACTCCTTTGGTATATTCACATATTTTTTTAAACTAATTGGTTATTAGATCTTTCATGATTTGTTGATAGACAACATCGCAACGTCTTACACCATCCAATAGTAACGACTGTGCATTCATCTCCAACACTGACGCATATTCCCTGTTTTTCATGAGTGTAGTATTAATGAATACATTCATTGCACTGCTCTCAAGGGCACTGCGGCAAGTGGAGGCGGCTACTCCGACATCACTGATAGCAAACTTTGTTCCCCTTCTCAGCAGCTCTTCAATGATCTCAATGATTTGATGAACCTCATCTATTATCTCCATAGGTACCGAAGCGGCCGTCACAAGAGCCTCCTCCAAAATCTGATCTCGGTTCGGTTCTTCCAATGGGAGATGGTAAGCCCTCGCTAATGGCTCAAACACTTCACCGTCCTTCTGTATCAATTCTAACAGATGGCCGGATAATTTCTGCGCCCTTACTAAGATCTTCTCTAATACTAATCTGTCCTGAGAGTCCATCGGTTGCTTCAGCGTTAAATTCGCCACCATAGAGCATAATGCTATCCCCACAGCTCCAACCAATGCACTCGCTCCTCCTCCACCGGGTACCGGTGAGCCGGAGGACAATTCCGCTATAAATGTTTGAATCGTTCTATCCATATTCGTGTCCACCTTAAAACTGATTTATTCCACCAGCTCCTCTTAAGGCTGTGATAACCAATAATATTGAAAAAATGATAATTGCAAATAGAGCAAATGATGCAACAACAATAAAGTAGATACCCATACCTTTGAAGAAGCCTTTGAATTCCCGAAGCATACGATCCAAGTTGCTGTTGACCGGAATTGGCATTCGATTCATGTCTCTCGCCTCTTTTGATGCATTTACTAACTTAATCCCTAATAGGATATATAACCAACCAACTATAACTCCTATGATTGTAAGACATTCTACAACACCACCGATAATAAAGAACACACCTACTACTTTTGACCAGGTGGCTAATTGTTTCAAATTCTGATTCATCTGTTCTTCTCCTCACCTATTTCACTTTAGTACAGTCCTATTATATCAGCTTCCTAGGAATATATCATCTGCATAAATAATTAATTCTTTATCTTTTATTTATCGCATATTGAGCAATTTCAACATCCTTTTTATGCACATATAGGTAGTATTGATTCATTAACTTATGATTCAGACCAATCATGCCAACTCGCGATTGTCCACTTCCCATCATGCTTCGGATTTTATAATCATACTTAATATTTGCATCTCTAAGCTTTCCCGTCATTTCATAAAACTTTTGTGCATCCATCGTTATAAGAACTTCTTTTCTATTAAAAATAGTTATCATAATTCCCTCCATCTACCCTTTTAAAGGAAGCGTATCACTTAAACATATTCTCTGTAAAGTATAGATTACTTAAAAGCACATTAATAATTAATTAGAACCTTCCATCCATTCTCTTATATCTCTTCTCCTATGAATTTTGCAAGGAAAGCATTGCAAAAAACAGAGGCTTGATATACAATGTACTCGATTAAGAGTGCCCTAGATGATTCAACTCTCATAAAATATAAAGAACAAAAGGAAAGGGATATAATATGACATATAAACCAGCCGGCGTCTGTAGCCGTGAAATAAAGTTTGACATTGATGAAACCAGTGGAGTAATCAACAAAGTAGAATTTATCGGAGGCTGTGCAGGTAATGCCAGCGGTCTTTCCAGTCTACTGATTGGAATGAAGGTGGATGAAGTAATTTCCCGCTTAGATGGTATCCAATGTGGTTTTAGACCTACTTCTTGCCCGGATCAATTAGCAAAAGCTTTAAAGGAATGGAGGCAAAATGCATGAAGCGCATCGTTTTAACCGGAGGTGGAACCGCCGGACATGTGACCCCTTGTATCGCTTTATTACCCGAGCTTAAAAATGCAGATTATGACATTCAGTACATCGGTTCCTATGACGGTATCGAGAAAAAATTAATTGAAGAATATCAGATTCCTTACCACGGTATCTCCTCTGGTAAGTTACGAAGATATTTTGATCCTAAGAATTTCTCTGATCCCTTTAAGGTTGTTAAGGGATATTTTGAAGCAAGTAAATTATTGAAGAAATTAAAACCTGATGTTGTGTTTTCGAAGGGTGGATTCGTAACCGTTCCTGTTGTACTCGCAGCAAAAAAACATAAAATTCCGGTAATCATCCATGAATCTGATATGACTCCCGGACTGGCTAATAAACTGGCACTGCCCTCTGCAACGAAGGTATGTGCAAACTTTCCTGAAACCGTGAAGTACCTTCCTGAGCAGAAGGCAGTACTTACAGGTACTCCGATTCGTAAAGAATTATTCACCGGCAATCGCATCAAAGGACTTGACTTCTGTGGTTTTTCTGCCAATAAGCCAGTTATCTTAATTATCGGAGGAAGTACCGGTTCTAGAGCGATTAATGATGCAATTCGAAGCATTCTTCCTGACCTTCTGCTGGATTATCAGGTGATTCATCTATGTGGTAAGGGCAATCTGGAGGAGTCCTTAAACCATACGGTCGGATATGTTCAATATGAATACATTAAGGGCGAGCTTAGAGATCTGTTTGCTGCAGCTGACATTGCAATCTCCCGAGCAGGAGCAAATGCAATCTGCGAGTTGCTTGCATTAAGAAAGCCAAATATCTTAATTCCTCTGCCTGCAGCTTCTAGCCGAGGCGATCAGATTCTAAATGCACAGTCCTTTGAGAAACAAGGCTTTTCCCTTGTTTTGAATGAGGAGAATGTAACACCGGCTTCGTTGATGGAATCCATCAAAGCGGTTATGGAGAAAAAAGAGGAATATATCACTGCTATGAATAAGAGTGAATTAAATAATGCGATTGATACGATAATCAAACTGATCAAAGAAGTATCAAGTAAATAAAGATTCGTTTATTAATAGGCTTTCTTCCATGTATTAGTTCATAAGAATATTTGTTTCGCAATTCATAGTGATAAGCAATTCCGCATATATGAATCTTAACTTTATTCTCAAGGCTTTCGATCGCCTGATCATAATGTAAATTTACACAAAAGGGTCATGATAAAATAACTTTGTTAAATAAAGTTATCATCATGACCCTTTTATTAGCTTTTATAATTAATTTATTGGGGGAATTACTTATTTGGGTGTAACTCGAATAGCTGCTTCACCTTTCACTGCACAGCATTTCTCACAGGATCCACAACCAATGCACAGCTCGGTATGAACAATAGGCCTATTCTGTTCGTCGTATTTTACTGCTCCGGTTGGGCATTGCTCCATACAGATTAAGCACAACTTGTTCTGATCCCATACTAGGCATCTATCTTTGTACAGAACCGCCTTGCCCATATGCACCTGTTCAAATTCCACCTTTTTTATCGCACCCGTTGGACATACTTCATGGCAGGAAAAGCATAAACAGCAACTTGCTTCACGTGGTTTGATATAAGGCGTTCCATAGGTTTCTATCCCATTCTCAAGACCCATTGGCTTTAAAGCCTTATTCGGGCATACCTTCATACATCTTCCACAACGATTACATACGGATGCGAATGTCTCCTCTGATATGGAGCCAGGTGGACGTAAAACTTTTTTCATCGCAAACACCGTCTTCTCCCCCAGAACAACCGCTGCGGCGAATAACCCTGCAGCAGAAAACTTGAGGAACTGACGCCTTGAATGTACTTGCTCCCTTTTTTTTTCAGTGGTTTTCTTCTTTGAATTAAACTTAGTATCAGACTTAGCTTCCGCTCTACTTTTCTTAAAACTTAATAATTTAAACTCGATTGCATTGGTTTTACATGCCCTTTTACAATCACCGCACACAATGCAGTTATCTTTACTTATTCCTGTATCTACCGGATCGGCTCCTACGGAGCAAGCTTTTGTACATTTTGAGCAATGAACGCAGCCTTCCGTGGCTTGGTATCTGAACAAACGATTATGGCTAAAAACAGATAGTAGTAAACCTGTCGGGCATATAACCGAGCACCATATTCTAGAGAATACGATTGTTAGTATAATAACAATTATTAGCAGCCACGGAATTTTACCCATAAGACTCTTCACTATCCCGTCGCTAAACAATGCAAAAGGTGTTAGCATGTATGCTACATTGATTCCGAAGATAAATAAAAGGAATAGGAATATCAACCATACATATCGATATGGCTGTACACGCTTTATTAACCACAATTTTAGTTTTTCTATTCTTCTAAATCTTAATTTTCCGGTTATAAAACGAATTGCTTTATCAATAATCATAAGTAGCGTACCAAACGGACAGAACCAACCGCAGAATACTCTTCCAAGGACGAACACGGAGGCTATTGTAATCAATGACAGCGCGGTCCATACCGGAATATTACCCTGTGCGCGTATATAATTAATTAACCCCCATGGATCAAGCCAGGAAAATTTTTTTAAGATATCAGCATGCCCTTCCAGTGGATAAAATAGGTTTGTAAACAAATATACGTAAAAAGCCAGTATTATGAATTGAACTGTATACCGAACTATAGTAATTAACCTTTGCTTCATTACAATATCCTCCCGTTTTATTGTGACTGTTTCCGTTTTCTCTTTTTGTCCACAAACGCAGCTATAAGGATACTTATTTCATAAAGTAATATCATTGGTAAGGATAGTAAAATCTGTGATAGAATATCAGGAGGTGTAAGTACAGCGGCAAAGACTAGTATAATAAGAATTGCGTAGGCTCGTTTTTTCCTCATAAAACCTGGTTTAATCAAACCAATATAGCTGAAGAAATATGTTATCAATGGGATTTGAAATATTAATCCAAACGGAAGTAAAAAGCTTAAAACAAAGGATATATATCTGCTTGCCGATATCATTGTAGCAAATCCCTTATTATAATCAATTAAAAATGTATGTAATCCAATCCCCAGAACATATAAATACCCAAGCATAATTCCTGAGATAAATAATACGAGTGAGAGTGAAAAATATATTAAGAACACTTTCATTTCACTCTTATATAGTGCGGGTAATACAAACCAGATTATCTGCCATAAGATGATAGGCGCGGATAGAATGATTCCTCCAATACATGCGAGCTTTAGCTGAATCATAAACCCTTCCGCAACACCGGTAAGCACTACATCTTTGCCAATATGGCGAATCGGATCAAATACTATGGACATCAAGGTATCATCCAGCAAAAAGTAGCAAACGAGTGCACCCGTCAAAAAGGCAAGCAGAGAGATTATTATACCCTGCCGCAACTCTTTCAAGTGTTGCATCATGGTCTCATTTTTCATCATCATTCAAACTATCCTTAATTGTTTTTTCTGATTTTCTTAAGGCTTCCTTAAACTCACCGATACTTTTCCCCAATGATTTCCCAACCTCAGGAAGCTTCCCCGGTCCAAAAATCACGAGAGCAACAAGTAGAATTAAAACTAACTCCATCACACCAATATTTCCAAACATGATATCACCTCTTTCACACTTTTTGCACTTTTATCTTCTTTAGATCGATCTGACCTAAACCAAGACTATATGCGATTGATAAGCATCTTATATCCATAGGATTTAACTCAAACAAATCCGCTGCATATGCATCAACTGCGACAGGATCTACTCCGAAGATAACCTGATTCCACTCTTTAATAGCACCGGGACCAATCGGGCCATTTTCCGTAATCCCTCTTATTGCATCCATAATAATAAGATCCGGTTTGCGGTAAGCCGTAAGTTCTGCGATTCCTTGCTCTAAATCGGAGCTGTGAAAATGCTCTCGATCCCAAACCAATCCCATCATATTTTTTAATCCCATCGTAACCCTCGTTACATTATGATGCTTTAATACTGGCATATTAATTAATACATCTGCATCCAGTACATCCTTTGAGTACAATGTATCCTTTAGGACAACACCGCCCATATTTACTTCTTTGTAAAACTTTTTCATGTCTATGCAATATGCTTTTCCACCGGCCTTCTCCACTGCATCTTGAATACCACTCTTGTTGAGACAGATTGGACTCATAAAAGGAAAATCAATTACCTTAACTTCTTTTGCACCGGCTTTAAAACACTCTTTCACAACCGCCCCAACCAGTTCAGGATTTGTTGTAGCTGCTTCTTCCGGACTTCGGATAACACTAAAATTGGGTTTTATCACTACTATGTTTCCCTTTTTCACTACTTTACCGAGTCCTCCGATTGCTTTTAATCCATTTTGAATCAAGCTTTTCGGATCATTTCCATGGGCAACCACTAATTCACTTACTGTTTTCACCACAGGCTGAGTTGGTTTCGGAGTCGGTATACCAGTTGGTACACTCGTAGGGGTTATGGTTGGTGTTAACTTGGCATCTGATTGGTTAAATACTTTACAGCCTGATAATCCCAATGATATGATTCCTGCGCCGGCATAGCCGATAAATTGCCTTCTATTGATCTTTTTATCCACTCCACTATTCTCCTCTCACTATTTCAATCTTACCTTTAATATTGTTTCCCGCATCTAAATCACTGAATTTCACTAATACACAAAACTCTCCCTCCAACCCCTTATAGACTGTGGATTGGCAATTAGGATATCCCATAATATAACCCCTTAATGGCTGATATCGTATATCAGTGTCGGCTTTTATACTATCTTTTTTAATAAAATCGACGTACATACTCTGTGTGTTATCAGAGGTTATATCATATTTAATAACATCTCCCGCTTTTAGTACGTAAGATCCATCGATATAAGCAAGCTGTCCCTTCTCAAGAGATTTCACGTCCACATTAATAATTTGCGTCGTTTTAGAGTCATCCAGAATATTGGAGCCGTACACTGTTCCGGAGCCAAGAACTAGAACAAATATTAGGCACAGCACGATGAGTGCGGCACTTTTTTTGGTTGTATCCATGATATGAACTAGCCTGGTCTTGATTACCTTTTCCTTACTGTAGAAATCAGTCGATAACGCTGTATGTAAATTGTTCCCTTTTCTTATTGCTCCGATTAAGGTCTCTCCGTACCTCTTTCGTTGTGTAAAATCAGTTCTTTTTATTAATAATTCGTCACAGGAGATTTCACATTGAACCTCAATGGATTTTGCAACATAATAGATTAGCGGATTGAACCAGTGAATCGCTGTACTTAATAGTACGATAGCTTTATACCACAAATCTTTTCTTTTTAAATGATACAGTTCATGCCTAAGTATAAAGTCCAGTTCATCATAGGATATTTTCACAGATGGCATTAAGATGGTTGGTTTAAAAAATCCAATCATCATCGGACTGGCAATTGTGGGGCATGTTTTTATAGCCACCTTATGTTTTATTCCGATTTCATGCTTGAGCTGTGATAAGTGATGTAACAATTCCGGGTCCTCAACATCATTGCTCCATCTCTTTACGATTTTAAGGAACTGTGCATGCCTCCAGATCTGGAAACCAATTACACCCACAGCAATCACTGCCCATATGATGATCATAATCAGCATAACGGAAATATGAGATATGCTATTTGATTGGCTTGGAAGATTGCAGAGCTGTTGATTATATATCTTATAATCCCCTTGTAACTGTTGCGTCTTTGGCATAATTGAAGTCATGAAGATTGAGCCGATATATGGTCGAAATGGCATAATCCATCCGATGATTACCATAAGCCATATATAATATAGCCATTTTGCTGAGTATCGCTTTCTAAGATATGGAAGTACTCCCAAGTATATTAATGATATTACTGACATTACTACTGAACAACTTAGCATCGTAGATAAAAATCGGCTCATATTATTCCCTCTTTTCTTTTAGCCACTTCTCCAACTCATCCAAATCTTTCTCACTTAATTTTTTGTCTTTATACAAAGTAGCAAACAGACTAAATAATGAATTCGAGTGAAACCTCTTTAAAAAATCATTCGATTCGAACTTTAAATAATCCTCTCTTTGAACAATCGGAAAATAGGTTAACTCTTTCCCTTTTTTCTCTTTTCTAATAAAACCCCTTTTTTCTAATCTTGTTAACAAGGTAATGATCGTTTGTGCCTTCCATTCCTTTTCTTTCCCCAATTGTTCCATAACCGTTCCGGTAAAAATAGGTGGTTCATTTGACCAAACAACTTTCATTATTTCAAATTCAGAATCAGGCAGTTTTTTTAGTTCTCTCATATCAGTCTCCATTCTGCTGGCACCCACTAATGGTACATCAGCACACATTTATAGTGCAGATACTCTTAATACTCCACACTTACTTTGTCATTTTCTACATTTGTGTTATACATATTTTACAACTGTCTTAAATCAATGTCAATACCATATATTAACATTTTATATAAAAATAGCGTATAATTATTATCTTCCTGAGAATCCCTCATACGCTTGTTGCACATAGAGCTACAAACCTTCTCAATATGATAATAATCACACGCTAATTATGATATAAAATTATATATGTAATAAGGGTTGCCACACATCTGTGTGACAACCCTGGGTATTTGGTTTATTTATATTCTTTCTGCGATTGCTGCTGCTAAGGACTCTGCCTCACCCTCATCATACTTACCTTGATTCCAGGTTATCTGAACCTTATCACTATTATATCTTGGAATTACATGCATATGGAAATGGAACACGGTTTGACCTGCAGCTTCTCCGTTATTCTGAAGAATGTTGATGCCGTCGCAATTTAATTCATCTTTTACAGCAATAGCAATTTTTTTTGCTACCCCAAGTGCTTTTGCCGATATCTCCTCATCTAGCTCAAACAGATTTTGATAGTGTTTTTTCGGCAAAATAATTACATGTCCCTTCGCCGCAGGGAATATATCCATAATTGCCTTAAAATCATTATCCTCGTATACGGTTGAAGAAGGAATCTCTCCCGCTATTATTTTACAAAAGATACAATTACTCATTGTGTTAATAACCTCCTATGTCACTTTTTGTAGCAATGTTAAGATTGCATAATTTTCCATAATTTGATACTATCTATTTGTTGGGTCAATGTCAACACCGTAATACTATTTATTTAATTTTACTGCAGGAATTATTCTTGCGTTATACAAATCGACATACTTTTTCGATTTGTATGGAGGAAAAAGGGGGTTACATTATGTTTTCTGAATTTAACAATGATGCTCTAGCATGTATGGTCAAAGCGAATCCTGATTTTGAAAATGTCATTAAAAATATGATAGACGAGAATAAGAAGACGACCTCCATGTTTGTACACGAACTTCGTAATCCCTTGGCGTTGCTTAAGGGAACAGTTCAATATATAGAGCAAAAGCATCCGGAGGCAAGGGAGTATAAATACTGGGATCAGCTCCAGGATTTATTAAATGATATGGAACATATCATGGCAGATGCTTCTCAATTAAATATCTGTAATTATATACATAAAGAAAGCACCAACTTATTACAATTAATTCAAAATGTTATCGACAGCTTTATGCCACAGGCTCTCACTCAGGGCGTTTCTCTATCTCTATCCATTAGTCCTGACTGTGAAGAATACTTTGAGGATTATGCATGTGACAGTGTTAAGATGAAACAGGTCTTTTCTAATCTGGTTAAGAATGCATTAGAAGCAACTGATTCAGGGAATTTCATAAGAGTGCATTTGTCCTATCAAGAAGGAGAATGCCCTGCTCCTTCTAAGCTATTGATTCAGATTGGAAATAATGGTTCTCCAATCCCGGAAGATGAGATCTCCAATATCTTTACTCCATTTGTCACGTACAAAAAAGGCGGTACCGGCATCGGACTAGCTCTGGTTAAGAAAGTGATTGACCTTCACTACGGAAGTATCTGTGTGGAATCGGATGAAGATTTAACCTCATTTTCCATATTGTTGCCCTTGTAGTTTGAAAAAATCAAAGTGCCATAAGTAACTTTCTTAAACAAGCGAAGTGCACGTAACCAGAAATCTAATAATTGCTTTCAACACACTAATAAATCTTAATTGGTATAAAATAAAGCATGGCGAATTACTATTCTTATTAAGAGAAAACCGTCTCAACTTACAGGTAGCGGCTCTTGTTTGAATCGTATATGCCATGCTTTTATAATGATTATTTTATTTACTATTTATCGTTCTATAATATATTGAATTGGAATACCTGATCAAAGGTTCGCAAGGTCTTAAAATTACCTTTTGCAGTTAATTCACCGGACATGAATGCCCCTTGAAATGTAATACGACCCAGCACAAGTCTGTTCATCATCGCGTGTGTGGTTTTAGCGATAACATCCGCGTCTGCTTTCTCACCATAATAGCATTTGAGACGTTTTCCGTTCACCTCAATAATAAGGGTTTTCTTCGCATCCGTTAATGTAATTGCATAAGAAGCGATAAAATCATCCACCGGTTGGAAATTATCCTTTAGATTCTTAATAAAATCCTGATCGCTCTCTGTACTGTTGCTATCCATCATGTCCTTAAAGAGCTGTGTAAGCTCCTCGATATCTTCCTTCTGCTTCTTTACATATGCATCATCTGACACATACATGGACAGCTGCTCACTCTCCTGAGGGGTCAGCACAATCGTATTATTTAATACATTCTGTCGAATCACAGAATGACTTGTCGGTAACATCTTACTCTTCTGATTTATAGTACGGTAAAAAGCTTCTGCCTCCTTCTCAATAATCTTTGCATATTCCGGGCTGGTTTCAAACTCCACATGGCTTTCTACATAAGCACTTACACCATTGCAAGGAATTCCTCCAAGCACTTCCCAGGCTTTAATCAGTGTAGTCTCCGCATCTCGTTCACCCACCGTATTCGCCATAACAATCGGCAGCATATATTGCTTGCTTAGCTTTTCCTTATCCGCATACAACCAACATGCATCTAAAAAGTTGGTCATCAAGCCACCAATACCCATCCACTCCACAGTCGTTGCAAGGATTACACCATCCGCTTCCTTCAAGGTTTTCGGCAGCATGGAGATTGCATTCTTCTCTTCATACAGATTAATTCTTGTCACCTGTACCCGAAGTTCTTCCAATACTGACGTAAATTTGCTAATTACATAGAGTGTTGGATCTTCAATCAAACCCCTGCCACCGTAATAGATATTAATCTTCATTCTACAATCTCTCCTCCTGCTGTTTACTTACAGTATTTTTACTCACGAACTCACTTTGTTATAGGTCTCTTTTCGATAAAGAAGAAGTGCCAATAAAAAGCCTGCAATGAATCCACCGACATGAGCCGCTTGATCAATCTGGGCATCAATAACTCCGTTATAAATATTTAAAGCGGTAAATATTATCACCTGTACGGCACTAATTCCATTATGGTATCCACGGTGAATCAGGATAATATATAATAGCGCCCCTACCACACCGAAGATTGCTCCCGATGCTCCGATTCCCATCGATGTATGTTGCGCAATCGTTACAGCATGCTCCTGCCACATATTATACCCGAAGGAAGCCAACCCCGCAAGGATGCCAGAGCCAAAATAAATCAAAATATACTTAAATCTTCCAAGGGTTCGTTCCAGGCTTGCTCCCAGGAATAATAAAACTAACATATTTCCAAAAATATGTTCTAAATTCGCATGCATAAACATCGCCGTAAGGAATCGATAATACTCATGGTAATTCACTACGAAGTACCAGGACAGTGCGCCCTTAACATACATTTCGGTTGGCGTTCCAAACGCATTCGTATAGTGAGTGACGATATAGATTACGATGTTAAGAGCAATTAGTATCGTCGTGACTAATGTAAACTGAGATGCCCAGAAGGCTTTTCCCTGTTTCTGTTCATATGGCGAATTCGAATAATTGCTACCGGTTTCGTCGGGGTTGTATGCACTTCCTGCACTTCCTGCACTTGCTGTATTTTCTGCATTACCAGAACTCATGCCTTGCTCCTGTTGTTCTAACTCAAGAAGCTGTTCGATCATCTTATCAAGCCCCGAAAAGTTAATCGCTTGCGTTTCATAAATCATAAGTCGATAGCGATATAAATCCACAATCCAATGACTATCATTCATATCCGAGGAACACAAATGCTTTACCTTATCCGGGTTAAGCGTAAGAATAAGACTAAGCAGTCTCACCGGAAGGTTATAGTTCTGCTGAAAATTCTCTTTGATTTGCTTTAGGATATGGGTATATTGTTCCTGTGTAATCTCATCCCCATGCATCGATTGAACAACGGATAATATGGATACTCCAATTTCCTCCACTCGATAATACAGATACACACCCTGTGCGTTCGAATTCAATCTCTGAAATCCTGCTCCGGTTAAATTATCATTTAATTTATCTTCAAACATTGTATAATTCCTTTTCTTAAAAGTATAACATATTCTTATGTCAATATATTAACCTGATTTATAAAACTTTCATTCAATCCCTAAGTATAATAATATGTTTATTATATTTTATCATAGGATACTTTTGTCAATAACCTCATAATTAAAGTTTTATAAAGAATTGCGAAATCGATATATAAGCAGACCTATAAACCTATCTATAAATCAAGCTATCGACTCACACTTTCATTTAGATGAATTACTAACAACTTACTCTTCCCAGGCGAAAGAGCGGGTTACCGCCTTCTTCCATCCCTTAATCAGCCTGTCACGCTTTGATGTGTCCATATTCGATGCGTAGATTTTCTCCAAAGACCAATTTGCTTTAATCTCTTCCTTATCCCTCCAAAAACCAACTGCCAATCCGGCAAGATATGCTGCACCAAGTGCCGTCGTCTCAATACACTCCGGTTTTAATACATTCGTATTTAATATATCCGATTGAAACTGCATCAGGAATCTATTTGCACAGGCTCCGCCATCCACCCTTAAGGATTTCAGTGAATTGCCTGAGTCTGCCTCCATTGAGCGGATTACATCATGAGCCTGATAAGCAATCGCTTCCAGAGTAGCGCGTATAATATGATCTTTATTGCATCCTCGGGTGATTCCTACGATCGTACCTCTCGCATACTGATCCCAATGAGGTGCGCCAAGTCCGGCAAATGCAGGAACGACATATACACCATTCGTATCCTCCACATTAAGTGCACATTTTTCACTGTCTGCTGCAGTACGAATCAGCTGTAGTTCATCCCTAAGCCACTGAATCGCAGCTCCGGCTACGAATACACTGCCCTCAAGGGCATACTGTGGCTTCTCCTGCGTACTTGCTGCCAGTGTAGTCAATAATCCATGCTTTGATTCAATCGCCAAATTACCGGTATTCATAAGCAGAAAACATCCGGTTCCATACGTAATCTTAACCTCTCCCTCTGTAAAGCAGCACTGTCCAAACAAAGCAGCTTGCTGATCGCCTGCTGCTCCAGCTATCGCAATCTCTTCCCCAAACAGACTTCTATCCGTATATCCATAGATACAGCTGGAGGGTTTCACTTCGGGAAGCATCGTTCTTGGTATGTTCAACTCCTGTAATATCTTCTCATCCCAGGTTAATTCCTTAATATCATAAAGCATGGTTCGCGAAGCATTCGTATAATCCGTGATAAAGGTCTTTCCCTTCGTCAGATTCCAGATAATCCAGCTGTCCACTGTTCCAAATATCAGGTCTCCTGCATCTGCTCCCTCTCTGGCTCCCGGTACATGATCCAGAATCCACTTAATCTTCGTTCCAGAAAAGTAAGCATCCGGTATTAGTCCGGTTCTGTCCTTAATATATTCATCAAAGCCCTTCGCCTTCAGCTCATCGATTATATCAGAGGTTCTTCTGCACTGCCATACAATTGCATTATAGATGGGATGTCCAGTTTTCTTATCCCACACAATCGTGGTCTCTCTCTGATTCGTGATTCCAATCGAAGCAATCTCCTCTGCTCTAATCCCTGACTTCGCCATCGCTTCGGTGGCAACAGATATCTGGGTGGACCAGATCTCCATCGGATCATGTTCCACCCAGCCGGGTTTCGGATATATTTGAGTAAATTCCTTCTGTGCGACGCTCTTCATTTTTCCCTGTCTGTCAAAAATAATACATCTTGAGCTGGTCGTTCCCTGATCTAGCGCCATTATGTATTGTTTCATTCTGCTATCCTCTTTTCAAATTATTTCATATCCTTCGTATTATGTATGTACTGCTTAAAAAGCCTTAACAATGGTAACCGCTATCATATAAATTGAGGTTAGTGCCAGTATAGACACTAAGAACAATAATAAGCCATATAAGACTCTCGCTATGTACTTATCTTCCCTTTTTTTCTTCAATATGTTGATAATATTGAATATCATCATCCCTGAGAAAAGCAATAAAAGGATTCCTTTGATTACCACATTACCAACCCATATGGAAAATGCAAGAAGCAAAGCTAAAATAACTGTCTGAGTTATATCATAACGTTTCATCATAAGAATACCTCCAATCGTCGGGGAACTTTCTTTTTCTACCTTTATTTTACCACCTTTGTCCCATCCATTACAAGCTGATTATATAGTGGTGAGGAGTGCATCCGACCACTATTCGGTGCCTTAATATGACAAGAAGTTTCCCTATTCAAGAGAAATCTTCCTGTCACTACATAATATGATGAAAAAGCTCAGCAGGGAATCTGGGGGTATAGAAGCTGCTGAGCTCGGGGCGCCTAACTGTACGTTAATCTTTATTTATATTTATTTTATTATCAAATCCTCTTTGGATTTGATAGATTGATAATCGTTTTTTCTCTATACTCGCTCAATCCTATACTTAATGTTTGCAAACATCACCTCATCTTCTAATTGAAGCTCCTTCCTTTGATAAGGCATTAGAACTTCACCGTTCACAAAGGTTCCGTTTGTAGAGTTGAGATCCGCGATATAATACTGATTCTCCTCCGTAAAGATTTTGGCATGATATCTACTAATCACCTCATTTTCCAGACAGTAATCCACATCTTTCTTTACTTTACCCACAAAAAAGGGGATAGCATTTAGGACAATCGGTTGATAAAGTGTATCATCTTCCGGATTAAGGACAATCTGAGGCTCTTGGGTGTCTGCAAATCCACTCTCACCCTCTTCATCGACCTCTTCTTGAATGGGATTTAACAAGCAGGTCGGATTATCCTCTTCAAAGCCGAGAATAATATTATCACTATAACTTATGCCTTTACTTATATACTTTTTATGATTTTTAGGGGTTGGATTGAGGGTAATATTAGAGTTATTCTGGATGGCCTGTTTCCCCGAATACTTTACATCAATCTTTTCAATTTCCTTATTCTCCCCAGATAGTAGCTTCTCTTCGTTTTGATAGCTGATATCTTTTTGTTTCGGCTGAGCAAAACTCTTATTCGTCTGTGTGTAGCTCTTACTTGATTCCTTCTGAATCGTTCCTGAATTTATTTGGCTTTGTTCGAATACTGCGCTCTTTTGATCTACTTTCATCCTATTCATCTCGCTACCGGTTCGTGTGATCCCCCTGGGATCGACATACTCATGATGGATTACAATCTTCGATAATCTATTCTTTTTCTCCCAGATCAATTTGAGAAGATAGCTTTCAGAACATAGAAAAATTAAAACTATCGCTAATAATTTTGTGGTGTCCAGTCTATTGCCAAAGGAATTATATAGTATCCCCGACATCAAGAAACCAATGAACAGAATACAACAGGCTAATACACTTGCACCTGTAAGCAAATAAGTCTTTAGTGGGTAATATAATACTTCTTTTTCACTTTCTAGTTTCTCCGACATGACTGGAATGTTCTTTTCTGCATTAACCTCTCGCTTCCTAGATTGCTTCTGAAAACTCTTATGTATATTCTTTTGGTCCTTTTCTCCAGTTTTCGCCTTTATAACTTCTTCTACATCATGTTGTTTGTAATCATCAATATTCTCCTTGTTATGCTCATTGTAGTCATCAATATTCTCATTACAATTCTGACTTGAAATTTCTTGATTTATCTCCTCTTGCACTTCCGGTAATGAGCGCTCAAATTTCTTATAAGTTAAAGCTTGAATTAGATGATCGATTGTATATCCGTCTTCCTTGCTTAATGCATATAATCGGTACACTAGCAAGACTGCTTCCTTGTCGTTATAATCTACCTTATTCATCAGATATTCTAAGAATAATACAATTTGTTCCTTAAGACTTTTATTAAGTCCCGGAAAGAAGCATAAAACCGGTTTATTTGTTGATAAGTCCAGATAAATATATTCCGGCTCCAGTAGAAAATCATTTTCCGATAGAAGATATTCATATGCTGTTTGTATAATGATGAATATCTGCCTAAACATGCCCTCTATCATCTCATAGGATAGGCGTACCTTTTCATACATTACCGACATGGATTGCTTTGAAGAGATATCATAATATAAATAGGTTTTATTATCCATAATTCTCTGATTCAAGGTAAGAAATCCTTCCAGCTTCTGATGCTCCAATACCTTTGTACTGTAGTCTTCCCGATGTAAGGAATCATCCGTAATAACCAGATAATTATGCCTTAAGTCCTTTTTATACTCTATGTTCATCCTATACGTACCTCCCGTCTAACTATTTTAATATCTGCTTTAATTTATCCTGTAGCTGCCGGACTCCCTTAACTTTTGATCCCGTTTCCAATATTACCTCCATGCATCGTATTGTTTCTGCTGGGTTATGTATGGAATAGTCCTCACTTATCACCGTTAATGAATAAGGTCGAAATAGTTGCTTTATAAATGGTATCGGAATTTCTGAATGAGCAGAAACCACTGCGGTGACTTTATTATGGTTAGCATTCACCTGAATCTCTTTCACTCTCAAAAGATATAACTTATCGGCTAATTGCTTTATAATTAACTTTTTTACTGCTTCCTCCTTGGATGTCAATGTATCCGCTAACAGGTAAAACACACCCCTGTTACTAATGTTTCTATAATCAACTTTCCCTGTTACCAGATCTGATCTATGTTTAAAATAAAATTCAGCCTTTTGTAAGGATGTATCAGTGACCGTCTGAATCCGATTTTTATCCTGCAGATAAAAAGATAGATAAATTAATGCAAAGATACATAACAATACGAATGGCATAACAAAGGAAGCCTCCACCGTAATTGATCCATTTATAGTCGAATGCACCGAAACAAGGGAACGATCCCGCTTAACATAATTCATTTTATGATATCTTTGATTTCTTTCCATCACTATTACCTCATTTCCTATGGATTTGAAAAGAACATAAATAGATAAGCTATGAATAAAAAGGGAACAAACGGTATGGATTTTTTTCTGTCCGCAAGACGGAAGGTAAGAAGACCGATTGAAATAACAGCTGCGAGTGTTAGTGCGATCGCAAACAGTTCAAGATTACCCCAAAATCCCAATCCAAGCCCAGTAACACAGAGTAATATTCCATCCCCTAAACCAATTTTGCCTGAAGTTGCAATACTTACTACAATGATTACTGCGCCGATGGAAAACCCGGCAAGTCGATCTAATAATTCATATGACTGACAAAAGGGTACACAGGCAATGATAAGTAATGCACCAGTTATAATAAACCATAGATAAATCTTTTTCTTAAGCATATCCTGAATTCCACATAAGAATATCATAACCATTAAAACCCATTGTATTGATAGCTCAGCCATTGTTTTTCCTTCTTTCTACTAGCATAATTTATGATAGATACCTATCTCAACTAAAACAATAATTCTGGCACATTACTTTATTTCATTTCTCAAATCTTATTTTATATTACTTCTATTTCTTATTTCCCACATCTGGAGCAAGGTTTCCTGGTTCCAACCTGAGATATTGGAATTTTCTTTACCGTTCTCTTCAAACCGGAGCAACCTCTCGTGGTATGATACCTTGTGCCGTCCGATGTTATGTAGAATACTCCACCATTTACTGTGCCACCTTTACAGCAAGTTTCACAGGGATAATATTTTGCTCCATTAACATTTCGTAAATCAGTAGGAATGCCGATTACTTCTCGAATGGACAGTTTAATATGGGAGCATTCCAGTGTTTTATGGTATACCGTACCGGTCTCTGTAATATATACCATCTCTTCTTCTCCGGGCTGGTTAGTACCATATGCCAGTGCGACAGAATATCCCGTCCAAGCCCTAAGTCGAACTCTTTGCAACATATTCATATCGCCTATATGAATAATTCTTAGTGGAAGATTTACTTTGTATTGTAATACAATATCTACTATATTCTCATCATTGAGAATACTGGAATATGAGAAACTAATTCCATGAAACCCTCCCTTAATACAGGAGTGATTGAAGCGATCCTTATCCATATATCTTCGTGCATAAAGAGACAGGCTACTTTCACTTACAAACTTGTTGGATTCATCCGTGAGCATGGAATTTATCTCTTCAGGTAACACCGTTTTATCAAAATCCAATACCTCTGAAAGATCGGGGAAATCCTGGTAAAAATACGCAGCTTTAGATATATCAAGACCCATCTTTGTTGCGGATGACTGAAGTTGCTCCTGAATGGTAAATATCTGAATAAAATACAGAAAAGCAATCATAAAATACAGAAAAATTGGCGTAACTAATGCCGCTTCTACGGTTAATGCTCCGCTATAAGTCTGTCTGTATTGTAGAAATCTCCTATTTTGTTTTGAAAATATTCCATTTAACTTATTTATCATTTTAATCATAGTCGTTTCATTTCCGGTTCAAGGTTAATAGTTCACGTATAACCGAATATACAGTATGTAGTTATAATTTGATGGACTGGGATGTCCGTTCTTCCAAAGAAAAGGTGTATTATTTCATATCAGCAAATGATTTCTTGGAGAGTTTTTATCGTTATTTTTAGGATTTTTTATTTAGGCAGAAGAGCGGACATCCCAGTCCATCAAGGATCTTATATACTTAATAGCTGTTTGATAATTTTGTAGAAAAGCGAAAACCCGATTCCCTATTCCTGAACATATTACCAACTGAATTTAAGCTGATAAACTTGGCGGGTATTACAATATCCGCCTTCACATCAAATCCAAACAAACAATGATTTATCTGAAACCCAGGTGAATCATAACGAAGTTTAATATCCTCCTGTATCAGATCCATTGCATGGTAGGTTAAGTCTTGTTTATTTTTTAGAAACAGAAAAATATTAAGATAATCCTGATAAGCTAAACTAAACTCCTTCGAATCCGGAATCGATTTTGCTTTGTTTTGTAGAAATGTTCGATTAATTAAAAATATCTCAGGTAATTGCAGAACAACCTTCTTTTTTAGTACTGGAATATCTTTTCCCATCATCATCATTGCACATACATCGAGTAATGCCTCAGCTATGGCCCACGCCAATAATATCACTGCTTGAACGATACCGATTAATATCGGCAGCCCGGTAAACCCAACCAGAGCTGCTGCCAATGCCCTCGCTTCATTTCTCTTCGTACTGTTTCCAGATATACTCACAAAGTCCATGACTGCTCGCAGCATCGTAATTCTCATGATTACCGAGGATAGATTTTTTGCATCGGATGAATTCTCACATAGAAGATATTCTTGTTCATAGGTGAGCGCAGAGGGCTTCCTATCTTTCTCACTTGTATTATACGTATAGAAATGTTCCTTCATATAATCCAAATACAAAAACTTTTCCGCTACATTATTAACAGCCCCTGTAAGGACTGTACTAAAATCACTGTTTGCTCCTAAACTCCCAAATACTTCTCCTAATCCCGAGGAATCCTCCTTTGTTGATATCTTATCAAAAAAATCAGTGAATACGCCTGTGTAATCCCTGTTATCTCTCGACATCTCAACGATATCCGAGGGTAATGCACTCTCAGCAAGCTTTTTCTCCGATATGTCCTCCGGATTAATGACCAGTGTAGAGATACCCTTTTTCAATAGATTGTTGATGCCATCAATTGGATTATCCATATGTGCTTTTTTATCCAGAACCAGTGTGCTATAATCCAGTTTTAATCCTTTTATCTTATAACTTTTAAGCGCTGTTATTGATAATCCGGCACTCGCCTTAGCATCTGTATACTCCTGATTGGATAACTGCGTCTGTTCCTTCGCTAATAATTCCTTCACATTATTTACTACCTCAAGATTATCATTAAGAATCTTCTTCATATTCTTAAAATCATAACCATTACCACCGTTACCCACATACTTATCAAGTTCTTTATAGTTTTGTTCCAAACCAGAAAATGTATCTTGATCCAGGCTTTCCTTCTGACTATATAAATATGTCTTATATTTCTGCAATATCGGCTTTGCTACTTCTGTCTTTACAACAAGAGTGTCCACGCAAGTTATCGCTTCTTGGATCACTGGTTTAACCTTCTTGAATAATACTTCTAGCTTTTCTTCCCTATCTTCTATACCCTGAAGAAGCTTTTTCTTATTGTCCTTATGCTCCTCTAGTTGATTTTCTATATCTTTTTTGCTATTTTTAAAATCCGTCAACTCATTATTTAGTCTAGATACCTCGATTGCATTCTCTCTTGTTTTACTGTCCATATCTTCAATAAGCTTTATTTCATTCTTTTTCTTTAAGATTTCATCCTCTAGCTCACTACACTTTATTTCTTTGCCATCGATTAGACCCTGTTCCTTCTCTACTTCTCCAACCTCTTTGCTTATCGTCTCAAAATCTTTTTTCGGATTGCAATATAAGCTCTTTACTGCCTGATATACCTCTTTCTGATTAATCTCCAAGTTTTTCATAGATACTTTAGAAGAACATATCTTTTTAACAAAGTAATCTACGGAGGATAATTTACCCTTGCTAGTCACTTCGATACCACTTTTGCTTGTCTTTAGCCCATCCAGCAATTCCATCAATTCTAGTATGCCTTTATCAATCTCAACCAGTTCTTCCTCCACTGATTGCTTCTTCTCATACACATAACTGAGTTTCTCAGGCTCCTCTAGAAGCGAGAATTTATCCAATATAAGCTCTGCTCCTTTGCCTAACTCTTTATATTTCATATATTCTACAGCTTCATTGATAAACAAAGTCCCCTGATAATCCATAAGCGATGTCTCATTTTCAACCGTTAAATCACCCATCTCAATCGGATAAAAATTATAATAATCTTTCGAATTAATTCTGGTTAAGCCTTCTGTCGGTTGGAAAGTATGGCTCATATAACCATATAGCTTGTCTTCTATTCCCTTCTTCATTGATAGCTCGTCATTTTGATTTGAATAGTAGCCAAAGACATGGTATTCATCCCAGAGGGGCTTATAATATTCTGCCAACAGAGAATCCGTCGCTGTCATCAATGCACGCTCCGCAAATGCTCTCGTTGTATTCACTCTTGCTCCCTCAATAATAGTTAGAAGTAAGGAGAGAATTAGAATTAGGACAAGGCTCATAAATACCGTAATCGTTCCCTCTTCTTTTTGTTTCATCATTTCTTTCAGTAAACACTCCCCCTCTCTTTAACATACCGAATACACTAATTTATATATCTCATGTTATGATTTTATATTACTAATACTTATCTCTTCGTTTATTCCGTCAGCATTCCCATTAATAGAGTTGAATGCATTCTGCACTATCTCGGTAATCTGATTCCTAAATATCAATACTAGCCCGATAACTATTACCAGAATTAATATGATTTCAATCACTCCAATTCCATCTAACTCTACTGTTGAGGCTTTCTTAAATAACGTTTTGATACGGTTTTTCACTTTACTACCCCTTTCCCTTTCTTGTTAATTAAGTACTTTGTTCCAAACTTTTTATCCTTTAAAAGACCAGAATGCTGGAATCATAATGATAAGAAACACAAGAATTAGTAACATCATCATTGGCATCAATAGCTTCGTCCCAGCTTCTTCACCTAGGCGCTTCGCATTTTGCTTTCGTAATTCAAATGCATCTTCTGCCTCTTTCATTAATAACTCCGTAAATCCTCTCGTTCCCTTTTTTAGGTTCTGATTGATTAAGGAGCAAAATTTAATATATCGAATAGATCCAACTCGCCTTCCGAACTGCTCATAAGCGACCTGCTCCGTAATTCCTAATTTTAATTCATTCATCGTTGTTATCATCTCTTCATAAGCAAATCTTCTCTGATATGATTTTAAGTCAGACTTTTCTCTATAATCTTCTATAATCTTACTCCATGCCTGTTTTACCGTCATTCCCGCATTTACTAAGAGTGTGAATTTGTTAATAATCTCGGGGTAATCTAGTTCCATCTGATCTTTACGCTTTTTCATACTATTTTCTAACTCTTTATCTGCAATCAACCAGGCTATAACGGAAGCCATCACACCTAGAAGCAACCAATTTATAGTATTACCTTTCTCTTTGTCCTTCCAATTCAATCGATAACCCTCAACCTCATTTGGTAGCCTTAGATAATCCATTCCTATTGTGTCCTTCGCATAGCTTTTTAGCTTTTCAACTAAACCATTCTCTACAAGCTGCTCTTTGGTATACTCTCTGGGCATGATTATAAAATCCCACCTATATTCCTTTTTCTCCTCTTGAAGTGATAGCACAGAAGTGACCGTCACTTTCTTTCCTTCCGAACTAATCTTTTCATTATGGATTTGACCGTCCGCCTGAATCAAAGAATAGTCCGATGGCCTCCATTCAATTGTGATAGACGTCTTTGGTATCTGACTTATTAGGTTTAAGTTCGTATAAACTTTATTAAAGGATTTATTCTCACCTAATATACTGCCCTTTAGGTAGGTGTATGCATCTTCAAATAGCTGTTCTTTCTCCTTTAAACTATAGGCCTGTTCCCTTATGGTAATCCCTATATCTTTTGATTTTGGATCCTCCGATCCTTGTAAGTTCTTTCCTTTGCTCTCCTTCTCCATGGTAACATTCAGTTCTACACTCTTACTTCCTTTTCCCGGATCAGGTCTTAAGATGTACTCACCATTAATTAGTTCGGAGCCACTGCTTGCCAGCTGTGCTACCATGGATAAGACGTTAAATAGGATTACAATGGCAATTACAGTGGATATTCTGTCATACCAGTATACCTTGGATATCTCCTCTTTTTTTAAGTCACTGTTAAGTACTTTCATCATCTCTTGCTTTCGTTCACTTTGCTTTATCCATCGATCCGGTTTTACCCTCACTAGGATCCACTCTGCGAACGGAAACAAAAAATATAGCTTATGCTTTTTCTTATCATAATTAAATTGACCACTCTTTGCTCTCAAAAAACAAAAAGTACTTAGCATAACCAAGGATACTATTACTATAATATTTATTACGAACAAGATATCCTCCTTTTTTATACTTCAATTGAAACTATCTTATCAATGATCAAAAATGCAGCTAAGTAGAATGCCAGCATTACTGTCATAACCATAAAGCCTATCAGATTATTATATAGGGGATCCAGAAAGCCTGGAGATGTTGCTGCCAGATAGCATAGAATAAACAGTGGAATTCCCTTCATTACATTGGCCTCCAACCGTTTAGCAGAAATGAGTGTTATGATTTCTCTTTTTACTTCAATTTTGTCATTAATAATTAAGTTGGTTGTTTTAATAACATTAATCAGATCTCCACCTGATCTCTTGGCTGTGTTAAAAACCTCCGCGAAACTCTTGATGTCATCAATTCCAGTCCGATCACCAAAATCTCTAAAAGCCTCTTCGACGGTAATATTCATTCGTATCTGATTAACGATATAGTTAAACTCACTGATTATCATCGAGTCCTGGTCATATAACAATCTTAAATCCTTACATGCCTGTTCAAACGCATTTTCAGTAGAATACCCTGCCTCCAGGGCTGCTGATAGAGCGGCAATACCGTCACGAAATTCTAGGTTCAACTTCCACTTTCTATTATTTACAACCGAATTTCTTTTCAATATTCTAAAATAATAGATGATTGGTGATAGAATAATCACCCCGACAATATTTCGATAGAATAAAATCCCTAGAATCAGTACGATTATCGCACCCATCATAGAATAGATTATTTCTTCCTTCTTAGTAAATTGATACTTATTGTAATCCCGAATCAATATAAGTCTCCTTTCTCATTAATCCGGCACGTAAAAGCTTGTCATTATTCTGAAGATTATTCGAGTGGGTTAGGGAACCTATCACCTGTCCTTCCTTCTCGCCTATCTCTTCAAATACGTAAATTGGATTCATCATGATCTCGCCATCAATACAATCAAGTACCTCTGTTACCTCAAGTACTCTTCTGGATCGGTCTCTTAGCCTACCCAGATGAACAATAATATCAATGGCAGAGGCTATTTGCTTACGAACAGCGAGTAGAGGGATCTCAGTACCCATTAGGACTAAAGACTCCAATCGGCTTAACATATCAGTGGGTGAATTCGCATGTCCGGTTGATAATGATCCATCATGCCCGGTATTTAAAGCCTGCAGCATATCAATTGCTGCCGCATCACGAACCTCTCCAACAATAATTCGATCGGGTCGCATCCGAAGAGAAGTCTTTATTAAATCACGAATAGTAATCTCATTGCTTCCCTCCGAATTAGCGTTCCGGACCTCTAGGCGGACAAGATTGGATATATTACGAATCTGAAGCTCCGCAGAGTCCTCAATCGTAATAATTCTTTCGCCCGAGGGGATAAAATTAGATAAGACATTTAGAAATGTAGTTTTTCCTGAACCCGTTCCCCCACTTATGAATATATTATAGCCAGCTATTACAAGCTGCTTCAAAAATGAGGCTACCTCTTCGGTTATGGATTCAAGTCGAACTAATTGCTCCATGGTAATTGGATTGCTTGGGAATTTCCTTATCGTTATAATCGGACCTTCCAAAGCAATGGGAGGAAGTACTACATTAACACGAGAACCATCTGATAGCCTGGAATCTACAATAGGACTCGCTTCATTGATGATACGATTGGATTGGGATACGATTTGCTGTACTACGTCCTCTAGTTTCTGTACTGTTTCAAACTTTCTTGTACTCTGAAGTATCTGACCACCTTTTTCATAGAAGATATTGTTTGTTCCATTCACCATGATTTCGGTAATAGAACTATCCTCAATGAATTCCTGTAAGATATCAAGCCTACGAATCGAGTTGAAGATCTCTCTTCTCAGAGATAGCTTATCTTGAATACTGATATATGTTTCCCTGCTATAGCTTAGGATTTCTCGGTCGATCATCTCCAATATTTCTTTGTCATCTATATCTCGACATAGGTCAACATCTTCCAGAACCTTTTGTCTGAGTATATCCTTATAATGATGCACCTCTACCTCCTAGGTACAGGAATTCAGATACTCCTTAGTTCTTTCCCACGCATAACTTTGGGACAGCTCCTGAATCGTTATCGGTAGCTTAGGACTTCTGTCATCCTTTTGTAATGTTATAAATTGATACTTATCAGATTGATAAGATAATCCGATTCGCTCCATTTGGCTATACCACTCTTTTAGACACGCTCTTTCATACTCGCTATCCAGTGATAGGACCAATACCGAGTCACTCAGATTCAATAACTCCATCATTGCCTCCGAGCCAAAGCTTACATAAAATATCGCTTTTTCATAATCTGTCTTATCTCGAATTGCTTCAACGAGGGTGCTGATATCTTCTTTACTTATGGACAATAAATCGGAGCAGTGGTGAATTCCTGTTAGATAATGAACCGAGTGATTTATATTCAAAAGTGGAAACGATTGTTCTAAAGAATGAAATCTTGAAGTAATGTTATCACTCTCTTTTAGGTAATAAATCAAGTCAGATAGATTATGGTTTTGATGGTTTATATGGGATAAAAATGGAATGGGGAATAGATCAAACAAAGTAAATAATGTTTTACTTTGCTCCGACCTCATGGCGCTTAGTGACCATGCAAAAGATAATGTTTCTAATTGGGGAATAGATGTAACAATTGATAGAATTGTGGTATCACCAGACTTACGTGCTTGTGGGTGTTCCTCTTTTTGTGATGTGATAGTAAGAACCTGCTTTAGTATCTGTTTTACGGATTGGTATTTTAATATGCCTTGATATTGATTTTCACCTTCCGGTCGTTGATGATCCGTTAATTGAAATATATATCTTATGTGCTCTGTCATCAAGTCTTCAAGGGTCGTGTTATCTCCAAACAGTAACACTTCTATGGGATGTGAAATAGCATACTGTTTTACAGTATCGATGGATGTAAATACAACTATATTAAATTCGGGGATTTCTGTTTTTGAGAAATACTCCATAAAACGGGTAGCATAACCTACATCTGAATCATAAAGTGCGAGAATTTTATCCAATGCTATTCTCCTTTTTGAATATAATGTGTTTGGGGAAATTCATAACAAAGAAATTGCAAAAAACGATACCTCGTGTGACAACGAGTTGGAAAAGTAATAGAACATCTCATGTACTTCAATTGAGTTACATTTATTTCTATATTTTTTAATAATATTACATTATTCAATTTATCTTGTCAATAAACGATATGGGTAATTGCAGAACTTTGTAATTTTTATACATATTTTGTCTGATTTATCAAACAAATTGCACGAAACAACCCCCAAACCTTAGCTTACTCAGCTATGATTTGGGGGTTATCTCTCCTCCGGGCTTCTCGTACGATCTATTATAATATATGATCAACTATAAGTGTAATAGGCTGCCAAGCCATAAAGCATGATAAAACCGGGCAGGCCAAGAAAGGAATTCGTCAAAACCGTAGCAGCATTGATGCCTACATTAACCTGTATCCCATTACTTTTTAGAACGAAATCCAGAAGATAGATTCCTGCCGTACCAATAAAGGTACGCAAAAACGCATTCACTATCATTTCCGGTTTATGTTTAACTAGACTAATAACAATAAATATTACGCAGACAACTATGATGCCGAGGAATACTTTACTTTCCGTTCCCATGTGTCCACCCCCCTATCAAGATACGACCTAATACATTTATATACAAGTCCATCCATTTTATGTTATTTAAAAGAATAAATGGAAATATTTTTGACTATACTATTAATATATTCTTATAAGGTTGGTGAGATCGTGCTGGTATTCGCGAAAAAGAAAGTTCCGAAAGATAATTATCTGATAGACGAAATTAACAAGACAAAGATTGCAATGGAAGCAGCATACTCAAATTTCCAAAATGTAATTGACCCCGATTTGATCGACAGTTGTATTTATGAACTTAATGCTGTTCAAAACAGGTACAAGTTCTTACTAAGGCAGGCAAAGGAAACCGATACTAATTTTGGATAATGGTAAATCACAAAAAAACTGTCCCACTTATGAGATGATCCTACGATTACTCGTGGTTTCATTCTCATCCTTGGGACAGTTTTTTATCTTATGTACAGGTATGTCATTCGTACATTCTTATATTATTCTTTTGTATTTAAAATCTTTCGTATATTAAAATCTTATGTGTTTTAAAATCTTTAGTAAATTTAAATCTTTGGTTCTTTAAAGTCTTTAGTATATTAAAGTCTTTGGTAAGCTATTTGGGATGGAAATCTCCGCACCATACATATACATCTTTTGTACCTTTGATTTCTTTTGTTAATTACATTCCTAGGTATCTTTAAAATCTTTTGTAAGTCATTGTTGAATCTCTTTCGTAAATTAACACTTCTTCGGTACTTTTGATTCGTTTGTAATTTGTAATGCTTCTTTGGTAGTGGCTTATTTATGCAATAAACCCACGGTTTCCATTGGAGGGATTGATATAAGTTTCATTCAATGTTCCCTTCCCGTAGGTTAAGCCCGCATAGAGCTGTTGTGTGTTGCGCATCATTGGACCGCTATTGTCTTCTTTACTAACTTCTTCAAAACCAATAAGCAGTTTCTTAATTACCTCTTCTGCACTGTCCAGAGAAACCGGGTTTCTCTTCATGATGGCTGTTATGATTCTTTTGTTAATATATAGGTAAAGACTAACCAAATCATAAGAAATATTATAATGATAGTCTAAACTGGCCATTAATTCATTCACGTATTTTTGAGCTTTTTTTAATTCCTTCTCAAATGTTACTAAATCTTCTTTATGATACGCTTCTTTTGCTTCATCAAGCTCCGTTAATATCATCTCGTAAAGTATTACGATGAGTTCACTTCTTGATGCCTGCGTCACTCTTGCTGTAAAAGCCTGGATTGCTTCTTTTTTCATGAATAACCTCCACTAACCGCTTCTGTCTCGAGACTTATCCTTTTTACTGCTGTAAAAGAGTTAAGATAGACTGAGGTCTCTGATTTGCCTGTGCCAGCATCGATGTTCCTGCTTGAGCCAATACGTTCTTCTGTGTATATTCTGCCATCTCAGAAGCCATATCCACGTCTTCAATACGGGATAATGACTCAGTTAAGTTTTCTGAAGTCGTATCGAGATTTGAGATGGAATGCTCCAGACGATTCTGGTAAGCGCCTAGCTTAGAGCGAATTGCAGATACTTGATTAATTGCATAATCCAAAAGGGATATTGCATTCTGTGCACCCTCTGCCGTAGCGATATTGATCTTATCGATACCAAGTGTCTCCGGATCAACCTTAGGAATACGAACTGACATTGTCTGTCCTTCATTTGCACCAATCTGAAGATCCATCGGGCCTGCATCCAGTACGGATATTGTAACTGTTGTGTCAGGTCCTGCTGTATTAATAGTTTGTGCGGTTGTTGTTGTTCCGTTATACACAGCATCATTAAATACTGTCCCACAAGTACCCGGCTTTACTTCTGTTACCATGGAGAAATTATTTCTATCCGATAACGCAATTTTATTACCTGTGATGGAAAGTGTTGTTGTATTCGTAAATTGTGAACCGGTTCCCAGTACTAAGGATGCCTTTGCATCAATGCCGTTCGTAGTAACTTTAGCAGCGGATAAACCAAGCTTTGTTGCTAATGCCGCATTATCTGTGAAGATTTCTATCTTTTGACTTGAACCGTAGTCTTGGGATGCAAACCCCAAACGAGTACCGGTTGCCCATGCTGTTGTTGCATATCCTGCAGGTCCTGTGCTACCGGAAGCTGCTGTTGCTGAGGTTGCAAATACATCAACCCCAACAGTATCGCCGGCATCAATGATTTTCTTGAATATATCATCATAGGTATCGGTTGCTTTGATTTCTATGGTTTCTCCATTAAGATTAATGGTTCCTTCTTCTCCAATTGTAGTCGTTCCACCAAAAGCAGAGGTGTTACCTATAAATACCGCTTGTCTTGCATCTTCCTCAACTTTTATCTTATAATCACCGATCGGTACATCATCTGAGGAGGATACCAATTTTACATTGTTGTTACTGGAAAATGATTTTCTATCAATATTACCATCTAATAATGTCATGGTGTTGAATTCTGTTGTTTTTGAGATTCTTGTTATCTCCTGATTCAGCTGATTGATTTCCGACTGGATTGCACCACGATCTTCTGTTGTATAGGTACCGTTTGAAGATTGTACCGCCAGTTCTCTCATTCTTTGGAGCATGCTACTAACTTCATTCAAAGCACCTTCTGCTGTCTGAATAACCGAGATACCATCGGAAGCATTTCTGGATGCCTGATCAAGACCTGCGATCTGAGTTTTCATCTTATGAGAAATTGCCATACCTGCAGAATCATCTGCTGCACTGTTGATACGGTATCCGGAGGATAATTTCTCCAAACTCTTGTCTAATAATTTGTTGGTCTTTCCTAATTGGTTATTTGCTTTTAAAGCTGCGATATTATGATTAATTCTCACTGTGTTTCACCTTTTCCCTTTCTGATCGAATCCATCTACCCTCCGTGAATTGATGGTTCTACATAAAAGTTTATTCTATGATCAGCAACCTCCATGTGGCCGATTTAATCTCATTTAGGAAACTGCTTTATCAAAAGCTGTTTCACTGTTTTCTGCCATTCGTACTGTTTGAACGACCGCTTTTGCGATTCGATACAGAATTCTTTCTGTATCTGTAGATATGCTTGTACCATTTCCATCAGCATCTACATTCCCATAGCTGTAAGTATCATTGTCTCTTTGCAATACCCCGTAATCAATATGTTTTATCGTTACGTTCTGCTCTTGTGCGGCATTTTCTATCGCGCCCATATTCTGTCTCAAGCAATCCAAACCATCCTTCTTATCACTACCGAGGAAGCCCATTATTTTATCTTCCTTTAACATGAATTCTGCTTTCACATTCCCAAGTTGCTCTGAGGCTAGAGATACGGATACCTTTCCGCTTTCCTTCGCTCCCCGCTGTATGGTCAAGTTCATATTCGTAATACCATTCTTGGTTTCAATCGGTATCTGATAGAATTCTCTGTGGGCTAATTCTTTTGCAAATGTTATCTGCTGCCCGATACTTTTTAACTGCGCTAGCTTACCGCTATCAATCTGTTCACCTGAACAAGCTTGAACCACTGCGCTCTTCGCCTGGGTATCTAGTTGTTCGTATGCTTGTTTCATTGATTGGCTGTCGATTAGTTTATCGGATAAATCGTCAGGATTCTTTATATCATTTTCGGATTTTTCGACTTTTCTTTCTTTTTCCAAATTAAGAAACTTTTTAACCGCGGATTCTCCATTGCTTAATATCTGACTTGTCATCATCATATTAGCCGGTGTACTTGGCATTCTAAAGTCCTTTAAAAACCGAATGGACTGCTCTGCATTTTTACATATCTCGCGAAGTTCATTAATCTTGGCTGTATAGTCACCTTCCGCAGATCTATCTCCGTTCTGGCGAAGCTGATCGATCAACTTTTCAGGTGACATATTCTTAATGCTATCCCATACCCCATTATCCCCGGATAAAATCGGTGCTGCGGTAGTGGATTTTCCTTTTTGCATACCCGAATGTGCCATTTTGCTTACAACATCCATTAACCCGGCTGGAGATAATTCATCCTTTAGCTGCTTTAATACGCGGTCAGCATATTCTATCTGCTCTTCCACAGACAGCCCGGTACCTTGCTGTTCCGGTTGTTTCTTGGCACCCTCCCCGTTAAACGAGCTTAATTGGGACGAGATGCTCTCCTTATTCTGCGTGATGCTTTGGAGTGTTCCGAACTCATCATTGATTACTGCATCCAGGCTTCCCTTTTTATTCGTTTGAATTGCAGTTAGTAGGTTATTTAATGTTACCTCACGATTCGCTTTCACCACAGAGCCAACAACTGCTCCATCTGATTTTTCTATATTATATAGAAGCCTGTAGATCCCGATATAGGCTTTTCTCTCCTCTTCGGTTATGCCGTTTTGCTTCTCCAATTTATTTAGGTATACGCTATATTTGTCCTCCGCGTTAATCCCCTGTTCCTCTTTCAACTGATCAATTGTCCTATTTAAATCCGTAATCGTCATATCAAGAGGGTTTATTCCCTGCTTTATCATATGAACCGTTACTGCAGGGTTAAGATTTTGCATAAGGCTTGTTACCTGTTGGTCATATGCCTTAACCTGATTAACAGAGCTTTCTGTAATCTCCATCTGATTGTATCCGAGGATGCGAACCGCTCTTTGATTTAGCTGTGTATCTTCCAGTCCCATTTGAGCCAGTAGTTCACTCACATTACCAAATGCCTTTCGAATAGAATCACCATATTCAGCGTTTGGAACGGTAGCTAATAACTCATAAGCATTTCCGGCTTTAGCATACTCTGACTGCAGCTTACTTCCTTCTGATAATAACCCTGGTATCGTTTGTGTCGCACGATTTGCTAAGGTACTTCCAAGTACAGCACTCGGCATATTTCGGAGCGTTTCCATACTGTTCGAAGTATCTCTTAATATCTGAACAGCAAAATCACTTGATTCCACGTCACTCTCTTGAAGAACCTTCTGATAATATTGCTCCTCAATACGACGAAGTTCGTCCACTACCTTTTCCAGGCTCTGCGTATCAACATCTATCCCTTTTTTCTCAAGTTGTCTGGCAGCATCCAGTGTCATCTTCAGTCGTATCTCTTCCATCTGCCTTTTTGCTTTTGCTTCTTCATATTCCTTAGATGTAATCTCCTGAGGTTGATTGCTCTGATCCTGCACTGTTGCTTGTTTTGTATCTTCATCGGAAGGTATCGTTACATCCTTCTCAGCACCATTATCATCTTTCTTAACGGAGGATAGTCCTTCCTGTATCGTCTTTAATCGATTTATGGTGAGCTCGTCACCGTCTTGAACAGCCTTTGATATAGCCTCATCACTAATTGATTGGACATCATCAACCAATTGCTTTGCATTACCCGCGCTTCCCTCCACCAAAGAGACATCTTTAGGGTCTATACCCTCTTTCATCCCTTCCACCATCTTATTTAATATGGTGTTATCGTCTGAATTTTCTTTCATCTGATCAAGACTTTTCTTATATGTAAAGGTCTGCTCTGTCAATGGAAGATTATTTTCAATTAACCATCTCGCATCCTTTAGGCTGCTCTCATTCACTTCATACCCCGCGGATTTTATCACATCCTCCACCTGACCCTGAAGCTCCTTCCAGGTATCCTCAGATAATGACTGGGTGCTGTTTTTATTTACCGCTGTTTGACTGTAATTTGCTTTATATATATTTTCAATAGAAGGGACTGAATTCGTGGATATCAGATATTTCATGGATTTATCATTCATTCCCTGTATTGAAGAGGTCAATTCCATTGCTTTGGTTAACGCCGCTACATTGTCCGGGGTTGTTGGTAAGTTATTATCTTTTAATACCTTCTCAAACCCTTTCACATCATTTCCTTGATGATCATTAGCTTGCTCCTGTTGCACTCCCTTTTCTTGTCTTTTAATTCTTTTTAAAGCCCTATGTAACGCGCTAATTGTATAATCCTCTATTTTGTAACCGGCGCTTTCTAGCTTGGTACAATCCTGTTCCGTTATCAAGGCTTGCAGTTTGTTCAATTTATTCTTCGTCTGATTAATGTCAGCTTCTTTTTCTGATTTATCTGCATTCTTTTTCTTCTGTTCAAGTACGGATTCCCAATCCGAATCTTTTTTTAAGACTGCTTTAAAAGTAGTGCCGGCTGCACTTAGTGTTTCATTTAGTACACGAAGCTCTATCTCTTTACCATTTGCCTTTACTACTTCAAACTTTTTCACATCACCGGGTTTTACATCACCCAGCACTCTATTTGAGGTAGTCACTTCCTGACCGTTAAAATTAAGCGTAATCTGATCACCCACAGACACAACCAGTCCAGCTATCTGCTGCCCATTTTTAAGTGAATTGATACCCTTATCCTTGTTACCCTGTTCTATTTTAAGTTGATTAATATTTGATTTATTTGTCTTAACTCCGGTTCCGTTATTTAATATATTGTTATATTTCATTCGAACACCTTTGCTTTCTGCATTCAATTAAGCGTTTTCATTATTCTTGCCTATGCTGTATATTTCGGCAAACCAATGACAAAACTTAACCTTTGTCCGCATTGTTGAGCGTAGGTAATATGATACAATTTTTATTTAAAAGTTAATTGTACTACTTCTTATCGTCCATTTTCTCGAATAAACATGAATTAAATAGCATTTTACATACTGGGAGAAGCTTATCCTCTTGATAAATGGCGAACAAGCAGATATCTTGTACATCCGGGTATTTCCCCTCGCCATAGGATGATCTTTCATGGTACATCATATTGTTATTGGAAATGATTAAGGAGGTCCTTATGATTAAAAAAAGATTCAAGCCCATTCTATTCCTCACTTTTCTGGTTTGTACTGCCTTAATCGCATTTGGTTGTGCTCACCAAACAAAACATCAGCTGATGCAGCATCAGTTTGATTCTTTTATGAATGATATCTTTATTCAAGAGGTTCAATCTGATACTCTATCTTTAAATTACTCCCTCGCACATCCTGAAAACTACGGTATTAATGAAAACACTGCGACTTTTGGAGAATATAGCCTGACCCAGATGAAAAAGGATTGGACAAATTCTGAAAATGAATTAAAAAAGCTTCAAAACTATAATTATAACAAACTTACTAAAAAGCAGAAGCTTACTTACGAAATCGTTAGAAGTTATTTGGAGCAACAAATCAAATTCAAGAAATATCCTTATTATTCAGAATGCTTAGGACCCACTACCGGAATACAGGCGCAGTTGCCCATCCTCCTGGCTGAGTTCAGCTTTAACGATAAACAGGACATCGAAGAATACTTAAACCTTTTGCCCTGTGTAAAGGATTATTTTGCAGATATCATTCAATACGAGAAGGAGAAATCAAAAAATGGGCTATTTATGAGTGATTCCGTGGCTAAGAGAATTATAGAGCAATGTAAAACATTTATAAAAAATCCTGAAAGTAATTTTTTAATAGGATATTTTAATGAGAAGGTTTCGAACTTTAAAGGGCTTTCACAAGATCAGATTAACTATTATAAAGAGCAAAATACAGAAGCAGTTTTATGCTATGTTATCCCTGCGTACCAGAATTTGGTTACCTCCCTTACGAATTTGTTAGGAACGGGAAAAAACAGTGCCGGTTTATATTATTATCCTAAGGGTAAGGATTATTATGAATGTCTTGCTCAGTCGAAGGTTGGCAGTAATGAGACGATGGATCAGATGATTCAGTTACTTAATTCCGGAATTAATCGCAATATGGCAGACTTGAATGCTTTAACAGAATCCGACCCAGATGTAATCGACAAATACCTGGACTTTAACTCCTTCCCAATTACTAACCCGAAGGATATTCTGAAGGATTTAAAAAAGGATATCGCGAAAGATTTCCCTCCTGCCGTACCGGTTAACTGTAAGATTAAATATGTTCCCCCGTCATTGTCTGATTTTCTCAGTCCTGCTATGTACCTGGTTCCGCCGATTGATAACTTTAATAATAACAACATCTACATAAATGGAAATAATCAAAAAACACTCTCCATGATTTATACCACTGTAGCACATGAGGGATACCCCGGACACTTGTACCAATGCGTATACTTCCGTAATCAAAACCCGGCTCCGATCCGCAGTGTACTGGATTTTACCGGGTATGATGAGGGATGGGCCACTTATGTTGAGCTATATTCCTACCACCTGGCAGGAATCGATGATAAGCTAGCCGACTTTTTGGAGTACAATAATATCATTGTCCTCTGCATGTACGCTCGTGCAGATATTGGCATCCATTATCAAGGTTGGAAAAAAGCGGATGTGGTTACATTTATCAAGCAGTATATTAATGATGATAGCGCCGCGGAACAGATTTATGATACCCTTCTTGAGGAACCTGCAATCTATCTTCCTTATGCTGTCGGTTACCTTCAGATGGATGATTTAAGAAATGATGCAGAAAGTGCATTGGGCGATAAATTTGTTGCAAAAGACTTCCATCAGTTCCTTCTGGATATCGGCCCTGCACAGTTTGAAATCATTAAAGAACATATGAATGAATGGGTCAAAAACATCAAGAAATAATTGCTAAATTTTCCTTGTTTTTACTTTTATTCGTTGACATTTTAATTTCTGACAATTATACTAAATAAGAGCGATATTGTATACAGTAATACTCGTATGCCGTGTATGGCTTTTATTTAAAATACGAAATTAGGAGGATTTAACATGTCAACAAAAGCTTACTTTAAACGTGACGAAATCGGCACCGGAAAACCCGGGTTTTCTAAAACGCGTTCTATTATTGAGGCTGCATTTTATGGTAATAATGTTATAAAAGTGAATACTCTAAGAGAAGCTTATGAACTGGCAAAAAATTCACCAGGTACTGTAGTTACAGATATGCCGGTCTACCACGGCGAAGATTTCGGTTTGGAAAAAGATGCAAAGGTTTTATTATTTAACGACGGTTTTGTGACCGGGCGCGCTGCATCTGCAAGAAAGATAACCGGTGAACCCGGAGTAGACACGACCAATCTTGACAGTAAATTGATGGACGCTATCTATGACACTAGATACTCTACACTATACCACGCTGAAGTATTTATCGGATTGGATCCGGAATTTATGGTAAAGGCTCATTTATTAATACCGGAGGGCGAAGAAAATATTCTTTACTCCTGGATGCTTAATTTTCAATATATGTCTGATGAATATGTGAGAATGTATAAATCCTCTAAGCAGGTTGGGGACGAATGCGATATCTATATCTTCTCAAATCCCCAGTGGAAGCATACCGACCACCCTATGGGATTAACTTATTTTAATACAACCACAAACTGTGCTGCTCTTCTTGGTATGAGATACTTTGGTGAACACAAAAAAGGTACTCTGACTATAGCCTGGGCAATCGCTAATCGTAACGGTTATGCTTCCTGCCACGGCGGAGAGAAGAGATATAACCTGGCTGACGGTAAATCATATGTTGCTGCTGTATTCGGTCTCTCAGGATCCGGCAAATCAACCATAACCCATGCAAAGCATGGCAACAAATATGATGTGACGGTTCTTCATGATGATGCTTTCATTATCAATACAGAAACCGGTTCTTCTATCGCGATGGAGCCTACATACTTTGATAAAACTCAGGATTATCCCACAAACTGTGAGGATAACAAATACTTACTGACTGCTCAAAACTGTTCTGCAACGATCGACGAAGACGGCAAAGTCGTACTCGTAACGGAAGATATCCGTAATGGTAACGGTCGTGCAATCAAGTCAAAGCTGTGGTCGCCAAACCGTGTTGATAAGATTTATGAACCGGTTAACTCAATCTTCTGGATTATGAAAGATCCAACGATACCACCAATTGTTAAATTAAAAGGTGCTTCCTTGGCTTCCGTCATGGGCGCTACACTCGCCACTAAGAGAACAACCGCTGAGCGTCTCGCCCCGGGTGTTGACCCTAATGCATTGGTTGTTGAGCCTTATGCCAATCCATTCCGAACCTATCCTTTGGTAAACGACTATGAGAAGTTTAAGAAGCTCGTTGGGGAAAGAAACGTGGATTGTTATATCATCAATACCGGTGATTTCATGGGCAAGAAGGTTAAGCCCGCTGACACATTAGGTATAATCGAAGCCGTTGTAGAAGGCAAAACCAACTTTAAGCCTTGGGGACCGTTCTCTGATATTGAAATCTTTGAGTGGGATGGATTCGTTCCTAATCTTGATGATCCTGCTTACAAGGCTCAGTTGATTGCAAGAATGAAGGATCGAATCGCTTTCGTTGAATCAAGAGATACCGAAAAGGGTGGGTTTGATAAACTTCCTGAAGATGCACTCGAAGCGTTAAAGAATGTTGTAGCGGAGCTTGAAAAATAAATTTTAAAAAAGTGCTGTAGAAAATCCGGGATTTTCTACAGCACTTTTTATCTATTAATCTATATTACAATATAAAATATGCCTTTTTCTTATTACTTTACCGTCACTGAGAACCTATTCTCCACAGGAACAATGCGAATTCCGTCTTCTATTTCTTCACATACACAACCATTCGTGCAAGATAGCAGTTTCTTCTCGGTATGAAGGACTATTTCCACTCCAATCTTGATCAAACAGTTAAATTCATAACCATCCATGCTCGGTTTCACTGTTATCTCCAGCTCCGGATTTACGCTTTCATTATAGACCCTACAGGTTGTTTCTCTAGTCGGATAATATAGATGAACCACGGTGTCTTTGGCATAATCATATACCGGTGTAGATTCTTCTGTACCCATCGGTAGGAAATATTCTTCTCTCACAAAGAGGGGTAGTTCGAAATATCCGTACTGTCTTTGATACCAGCTTCCTCCCTCCACAACTTTACCGGTCAAAAGCTCCGTCCATCTACCCTTTGGTAGATAGAAGGAAACGTCACCGCTTTCGTTAAATACCGGTGCAACCAGCAGGGAATCACCCAGCATATATTGTCTGTCCAGATACTCACAAGCCGGATCATCTGGGAATTCGATATGCATCGGACGCATAACCGGAATACCCGTTAGGTGTGCTTCCACTGATTTGCTATAGATATAAGGCATCAGGCGGTACTTTAACTTCGTAAAGAAGCGTAGCACATCACATGCCTCATCATCATAGTTCCACGGAACACGATAAGAATCCGATCCATGCAATCTGCTGTGAGAGGACAGCATACCAAACTGAACCCATCTCTTATATACACTTGCAGATCCTTCATCCTCAAAACCGCCAATGTCATGGCTCCATAGAGCGAATCCACTATCCATTAAGGAGAGACCACCACGTAAGCTCTCTGCCATAGATACGAACTGACTTGTGCTATCACCGCCCCAATGAACCGGGAACTGCTGCCCGCCCACTGTTGCACTTCTGGCAAAAAGAATTGCCTGACCTTCACCTTTCTCCTGCTTTAGTAATTCGAATACCGTCTGGTTATAAAGTTGTGTATAGTAATTGTGCATCTTTAGGGTATCTGCACCGTTATGATACTGAACATTAACCGGGATTCTCTCACCAAAATCAGTCTTAAAGCAATCCACGCCCATATCCAGTAGCGCTTTTAGCTTACTCTTATACCAGGCTACCGCGTCCGGATTCGTAAAATCTACCAATGCCATACCGGCCTGCCACATATCCCATTGCCAAACGTCACCCTCAGAATTCTTAAGCAGATATCCAAGGTCCATACCTTCTTGAAAGAGAGGGGATTTCTCTGCGATATACGGATTAATCCAGAGACAAATTTTTAGTCCCTTCGCATGAAGACGTTCTATCATACCTTTCGGATCCGGGAACATGTTCTTATCCCAGATAAAGCTGCACCATTCAAAGGCCTCCATCCAGAAAGTATCAAAGTGGAACACACTTAACGGAAGGCCTCTTTCCTCCATTCCATCAACAAAGCTATTTACCGTAGCTTCGTCGTAATTGGTTGTAAAGGAGGTTGTTAACCATAGCCCATAGCTCCATTTTGGAAGAAGTGGCACTCTACCGGTTAGGGCGGTATACTTTTCTAATATATCCTTAGGAGTTGGTCCATATATTATATAGTATTCGATATTTTCATCCTGCACCGAGAATTGTACCGATTCTACCTTCTCGCTTGCTACTTCAAAGCTGACTTTACCCGGATGATTTACAAACACACCATAGCCTTGATTGGTGAAATAGAATGGTATTGATTTATAGGATATCTCGCTGGAGGTTCCTCCATCCTCATTCCATATGTCGATGGACTGACCATTCTTTACAAATGCGGTAAAACGCTCACCAAAACCGTATACTGTCTCCCCTACATCAAGGGAAAGGGAAGAAACTATAAATCTTCTTCCATCCTTATGGGTCATCTGTGACAAATCCTTATGTTTACTGGAAGTAAGCGGCTTGCCATTAGCGGTATAAGTAAGCATCGGACTTCCGTATTCTACCGAAAGCTTTAATGCACCGGAAGATATCGAAGCACTTCTTTCATCGATTGATATCACCGGTTTAACCGGTGCTTCCGCTACAGTAAATTCCGGCGCTTTTTTATATTTACCGCCATGAGCAGTCAGCGTAACCTTTAGTACATCCTCCATGGGTGCACTTGCAGTAATTTTCATCAATCCGATATTGAGTGTGTTACCTCTGTTTTGAACCTTTTTATAAGGAGCATAGATATATAATGTATCATTTTCTTCTCTTGCGGTGTATATGTCTTGGACATAGTTTGCTGTAAATTCAGGCTTAACAACCCAAAAACCATCTGTAAATTTCATATCTATCCTTCACTTTCTATAAAATTTATAATCATACTTTACTATCCCTTTACCGCACCGGCTATCATACCTTTAATAATGTGCTTTTGGAAAATCAGATAGATAATTAGAGCAGGAATAATAATCATAATGGCTGCTGCCATAATATTCTGCCATTCCATCTTGTACTGACCCATAAATGAATATGCGGCCAGCTGCAGGGTCTGGTTCTTTTTATCTGTTCCAAGTACTAGGAGCGGAAGTAAAAAGTCATTCCAAACCCACATCGCATTTACTACGACGACTGCTGCCGTTACTGATTTTAAGAGGGGGAATATAATTCTTGTAAACAATTGAAATTGATTGCAGCCGTCAATAATCGCTGCTTCCTCAAGCTCCAGTGGTATGGATTTTGCAAAACCTTGATACAGGAAGATTGCCATCGGTGCGCCAAGACCCCAATATACCACGGTAATTCCTAACACACTATTTGTAAGATGCATCTGCCTGGATACCTGTACAAGGGTAATCATAAAGGACTGGAAGGGTATCATCATCGGCATAATACAAAACAGGAATACGTATTTACTGAGCTTTGTTTTGGTTCTTGCTAATTTATAACCTGCCATGGATCCAATTATTATTATACCAAAAACTCCTATCAATGTAATAATAAAAGTATTAATAAATGCTTTTGGATAATCCATGGTCTCAAATACTTTTTTAAAGTTGTCAAAGGAGAATACTTTCGGGAGGGAGAGCGCATTGAGCATAACCTGACTATAGGACTTAAAGGAATTGGTAACCATAAGCACAAGTGGTAACAAATAGATCACCAGAAAACACATCAGTAAAAGCGTAATCAGTATCGTAGTAAGATTGCGTTTTCTTCTCATTATGATTCTACCTCCTTATTCTTGAAAAAGTTAATCTGTATAACCGATATCGCTGCAACGATAATGAATAAAACAACACTCTTCGCAGTTCCATATCCCATCATCTGCTTTCCGAAAGCGGTATTATAGATATCGAGTGACATCGGTGTAGTAGCAGCGCCAGGGCCGCCACCTGTAAGACTGAAGATAAGATCGAACATCTTCATGGAATTTGCCACCGAGTAAAACATACAGAAAGAAATTGAAGGCATGATCATCGGTAGTGTTATCTTGAAGAATTTTCGAAATGAACTTGCGCCGTCAATCATGGCTGCTTCACCGATATCCTCTGGTACAGATTGTAATCCTGCTATGTAGATTACCATATAAAATCCTAACCCTTGCCAAACTGAGATAAAGATTACGGAAGCAACCGCTAGCTTTGGATCACCCAACCAGCTCATATCAAAGAATCCGATACTTGAAACTGTCGCCAACTGGTCAAATACACGTGTGCAGATGAATTTCCATATGAAACCGATTACTACAAGACTGATGATATTAGGTAGATAAAAGGCTGTTCGAAAGAGTCCCTTAGCACGAATCTTTGATTCCAATAATTGCGCAAATAATAGTGCAAATATATTAACGAAGATTACAACAAACAATGCATAGATAAATGTGAAAACCACCGCATGGAGAAAGGAGGGATCATCCGTAAATAGACGAATATAGTTCTTCAAACCGATAAAGGTTGAAACCTTATCGATACCATTCCAACTGCGGAAGGAATAATTGATAGTAGATAAAAACGGAATTCCTACAAACAACATAATTGCAATAATTGCCGGTGATGTATATACAAAAAATTGCAATGTGGAGGTAAACTTTTTGGAAGTTTTTTTGCTCATTAGAACGATCCTTTCGTTATAAAAGGTAGGGGATGTTGTAACCCCCTACCCCACTAAATATCTTTACTGTTGATAAGCGTCCTTGAATACTTTGGTCAGGGCTGTTTTCGTCTGTGCACGATCAGCACTTCCTGCAACATAAGCTTGTAATGCTTCGCCAAATGGTTGTTCCATTTTTGATGGAGCATTAAAGATCCACCAAGGGCAAATATCGCCTGATTGTTGCGCTGCTGCAGTATCTTTTGCTAATTGTGTATCAGGTGCCGGTGCTCCAACAAGCGGTGAGTTCTGTTTAACCACTTCAGGAACCCATTTCTTACCATAATCAGAGGTTGATAACCAGTTTAAGAATTTTAAAACTTCATCACGATTCTTGGAATCCTTTGCCACACGGAAAGTGAGGTTTGATTCTACTGCTGTTACATCCTTGCCATCCAAACGAGGTGCAGCTAAGAATCCGATATTAATATCAGGGCTGATTGCTCGAATGCTTCCCTCTGCCCAGGTTCCCTGATGAATCATAGCTACCTTACCAGATGCTAAATCAGATACCTGTACATCGAAAGTTGATTCCATCGGTTTTTTACCACTGTTATTCTTAATCATATCAAGAAGATCTAGTGCATAATCAATCTGAGGAAGATCACCGAATTTTAATGCGCCACTTTGAACATCACCAAAGAGTTTTACATAGTCACCCTTGTATGCATCACTCATAGAAGGATAGGTTGTCTGAGGCATAACCCACCATTCACCAAAACCAGAGCTAAAAGGTTGTACCTTAATTGCCTTAAGCTTTTCACAAGCAGCCTTATAATCATCAAGTGTCTTAGGTAATGCAGTGATTCCTGCTTTTTCAAAAAGATCTTTATTATAAATGAAGGAATGTGCTTGAACAAGGAATGGATAACCGGTTACTTTGCCATCTACCGACACACTGGATAGAAGCGCCGGATCAATGTTTTTTATAAAGCCTTCATTCGTGATATCATAGATATAATCCTTATAAGTTGTGTTATCACTATAAGCACTAGTCATAAACAGATCAGGAACATTTCCTGAATTAAGTTTCGTTGTTAACACAGTCTGATAATCATTCTGTAAGATATCCATCTCAACTGTTACGTTCGGGAACTCTTTATGATACTCAGCGGCCATAGCCTTATAAGCATCTGTGTTCTCCGGACTGTTTAACATAAAGTGAAGTGTTACCGGTTCACTCGAGCTTTTGTCTCCTGCGGGAGTTGGTTTATCATTTGTTGATGTATTACTGGAACAACCTACAAGGGATGATACCAGTAAGAGCGATACTAACATTACAGCAAAAAGCTTTTTCATAAATATCTCCTCCTAAAAAATGTTGAATTATGTTTTGTAATCTGATTATATCATTGTCAGAATATATGGTGAATGCAATATCCAAAACGCTTATGGGTAAAAAAATGAACAAAAATATCCTTGGAATTAATGATTATTCCGTGTTATAATACCAAATACGAGGTGATTTAAGTTGAAATTTATAAAGAATAAAATAAATGCATTATCCATGGCAGTCCAACTAACCGTCATGCTCGTTCTATCAATGACCATTATTCTATTTTTGGTCGTTGGCTATTCTTATATTAGAAACATCGATACAATTAACAAGCTAGAGGCCTCCGGTCAGCAGGCTCTTCTTTCCTTAGAAGATAAAAATCTAAATTCCTATGCAAACCAGCTTGATCAGTACTCTTTGCTGCTTCGAAGTGATGAGTCTTTTATGAAGCTGATTTCCTCTAATGAGGGATTAACCCAAAGCAACATTATATATATTCAGAATCTTCTTCGCGTAAATTTCTATTCCCGTAACGATTTAAACCGATATGATTTATATTTAGTGAATCAAAAATCCTCATTTTCCATATCAAAAACCAATCGTAATATAATCATGAAACCCTTCTTATCCGTGGGTGAATTAATGGGCTCTGTAATATTTACACAACCACCTTACTTTCGTGCAATATATCCTGCACCAAACGATAATGATTTTATTATATACTATAGAACAATCATAGATATAAAAACACAAAAGCCCCTTGCCATCGTTAAGTTAAGCATTAATAATTCATACCCCAATGAACTTGCTCGTACTCAAACCGAGAATAACTCAATATTTTGCATATCCAATGAAAACGGTAGAATTCTATACAGTAGTAACCCGGAGATCATCAGTAAGAAAGATTATAATCCGAAGTTAACTTTAGCGAATAAGAATCAACAAACGGGCATTATTAATTTAGGAAGTGATAAATACTTATTTGTTTCAATTAAGGATTCCGAAAGTGGATGGTCTGTATTTTCCTTAAGTTCACAGAATATCACTGATCAGCTAGCTAATTTAACGCGTAATGTTACGATCATTATCGGTGTCATCGCTATTGCAATTGCCACCTTGCTTGCCATACTTCTTGTTAAACTGTTTACCAGGCCGCTATCCAAGTTGGCACATCGTTTGCGTCAGGTAGGTAAGGGTAATTTCAAAACCACGATTGATATCAGTGGTTGTAGTGAAATCAGTACATTAACAGAAGATTTCAACGGAATGATTACTCAGATAACTGATTTAATTGAGAAAAACTACGTCACAGAACTTAGAGAAAAAACCGCCAGATTACTTGCTCTAGAGGCAGAAATCAATCCTCATTTTCTTTACAACACCCTTCAAACCATTAGCGCCAAGGCCGTAGAAAATGACCAGCTGCATATTCATGAGATGATCTTATCTCTCTCTAATATGTTCCGCTATTCCATAAAAGGTGGTGATTTGGTTCCGATCAAGGAAGAGCTAAAACATGTAGAAGATTATCTCTTTTTACAAAAATCCAGGTTTGAGGATCTTGTGGAATATTACATTCATGCACCTGAAGATTGTTTGGATATTCAAGTGCCGAAGCTATCCTTTATCACAATGATTGAAAACTCTATCATATACGGTATGGAGGGCTCCGGTCAAAAGATTGAAATAAACATTACCGTTCAAAAATGCAAGGATTATATCCTGTTGAGGGTAGAAGATAATGGAATGGGAATCCCTCCGGACAAGTTAAGTTCCATCAAGAAATCTCTGGAGGACGTAGACGTGATCGATACTTCAGGTAAAAACCGAAGCATCGGTCTATATAATATTGCTAGCCGACTTAAGATCTTATATAACAAACGTGCCACATTAGAGGTTGACAGTGTCTACGGCAAATACACTTGTATCAGTATTAAGATTTTTCCTATTGATGACTCAGAGTTGGAGGGTGGTTTTAATGTATAAGGCGTTAATTATTGATGATGAAAAATCCTCACGTATATTAATCTCAAAGCTTGGTCGGTGGCAGGATTTCGGAATCGAGCCTCCAATCACCGCAACAAATGGTGAAGATGGCATCTCGATGATTCGCGATTTCCATCCCAACATTGTATTTGTAGATATGCAGATGCCCATTATGGATGGCAATGAATTCTTAAAGCTGGCCTCCGTCAGTTTCCCCTCCATAAAGTATATTGTGATCAGTGGCCACGATGAATTCTCCTATGTAAAAACCGCTCTTCAGACTAAAGCCATCGATTACTTGCTAAAACCGATATCCGGCAAGGAATTGAATGAGGTGATCGCACTTGCTGTATCTTCGCTAAATAATGATACAGGACAGTCTACGGATACGGATATCAAGCAGTTAGAAACCTATAATACTGCTGAGATACCGGAGGTTATTAAGAACTATCTCAATGAAAACTATACTACAGAAATTAATTTAACTGATATTAGTGAAAAATATCATTTTACCAAGGAATACTTATCTAAATTATTTAAAAAGAGCTATGGAATTGGTATCTATGAATATGTTCTTTCTTTACGAATGAATCGGGCAAAGGAGTTATTGTTACGTGACGATATTCAGATACAACAGATATCCGATCTTTTGGGCTATAGTAATAGTAATTATTTTAGTAAGGCCTTTAAGAATTATTTTTTAATCTCCCCAACCGATTTTAGAGAAATGAAGCAGTAATGCATTATCTATCTACTCCATACTGTTTATGACTGTATAATGATTGAAAATAGAATACTAAAAAATAAAGAATTATTTTATTATATTAAACGGGAAGGTTATAGAATGTAACTCTATTCTAGAACCTTCCCGAATTATTAATTTATAAATCTAGCTTAACGATTAATCTACTTTTATTTCCTAAGCTTAAGCAATCTCTGCTCCTGCAGGCATTGGCTTCTCCGGCACCATAAGAGATAAATTACCTTCTGCATCCTCTGCACATAAGAGCATACCCTCTGATAATATACCTGCTAAGGTTGCAGGCTTAAGATTTACAACTACCATAACCTTCTTACCTACCATCTCTTCAGCAGAATAATGCTGTTTGATTCCTGATACAATTTGCTTTACCTGGGAACCAATTTTTACCTGTGAACATAATAATTTCTTGGATTTCTTAACTTCCTCACAGGCGATGATTTCACCAATCTGGAACTGTAACTTTGCAAAATCGTCATAAGTAATCTCCGCTTTTGCTTCGATATCAATCACGTCTGCTGCCTTTGTTTCTTCTACCACAGCTTCTGTTGATACCTTTTCTACTTCTTTTGATGCTTCCACTTTTTCAAGTACCTCCTTAAGATCAAGTCTTGCAAATAAAATCTCCGGTGTTTCGGTCACCTTTGTACCGTCTTCATATAAACCATAGGAGGAGAGGTCTTCAATCGTTCTTTCCTTTGCGTTAAGCTGTGTTAAGATTTTCTTAGCTGTTTCCGGCATAAAGGACGCAAGTAAGGTTGCTCCGATACAGATGCTCTCAGTCAGGTTATAAAGAACGGTTTCCAGACGTGCCTTCTTCTCTTCCTCTTTTGCTAATACCCAAGGCATGGTCTCATCAATATATTTGTTACAACGTTTAAACAACGTAAATATCTCGCTGATTGCATCAGCCACACGAAGCAGCTCCATCTTTGCTGCGACTTTCTTAGGTGTTTCAAGAGCTAAGGCGATGAGTTCCTCATCCACTGCTTCTGTTACTTTACCATTTTGAACGATACCACCAAAGTACTTATTGGACATAGATATTGTTCTGTTCACAAGGTTTCCTAAGGTATTGGCAAGATCAGAATTGATACGCTCTACCAACAGCTCCCAAGTGATAATTCCGTCATTTTCAAACGGCATTTCATGAAGCACGAAGTAACGAACCGCATCTACACCAAATAATTCAACCAAATCATCGGCATAAATTACATTACCCCTGGACTTACTCATCTTGTCACCTGCATTACCCTGTAACAACCAAGGATGACCGAATACCTGAGTCGGTAATTCTTCTCCAAGCGCCATTAACATGATTGGCCAATAGATGGTGTGAAAGCGAAGAATATCCTTACCAATCAGATGTAAGTCTGCCGGCCAGAATTTCTTATACAGGTCACTGCTATTACCGTCGGCATCATAGCCGATACCGGTGATGTAGTTGCTTAATGCATCAATCCATACATATACGACATGTCTGTCATCAAAGTCTACCGGAATACCCCATTTGAATGAGGTTCTGGATACACAGAGATCTTGAAGTCCAGGAAGCAAGAAATTATTCATCATCTCATTCTTTCTGGATTCCGGCTGAATGAATTCGGGATGTGTATTAATATGCTCAATCAAACGATCCGCATACTTGCTAAGCTTTAAGAAATATGCCTCTTCCTTGGCAGGCTGTACCTCTCTGCCACAGTCCGGACATTTTCCATCCACTAACTGTGAAGAAGTGAAGAAAGATTCACAAGGGGTACAATACATTCCTTCATAAGTTCCTTTATAGATATCACCCTGCTCATACAGCTTTTTAAATATCTTTTGAATCTGAACCTCATGATCCGCGTCTGTAGTACGAATAAACTTATCATAGGAGGTATTCATTAAATCCCAGATGTCTTTGATGGTTCCGGCAACATTATCAACGAATTCCTTCGGAGTTGTTCCTGCCTCAGCAGCTTTTAACTCGATTTTCTGTCCGTGCTCATCCGTTCCTGTCTGAAAGAATACTTCATGACCTTCAAATCTCTTATAACGTGCGATACTGTCTGCTAATACGATCTCATAACTATTACCGATATGTGGTTTACCGGAAGTATATGCAATCGCGGTTGTAATATAATACGGTTTTTTACTCATTTCCTATCATTCCTTTCACTATTTCATTTAATTAACATATTATCTTCATGCTTCTTCATCGTAGCCACCGAGTTCTCATTCTGTCTGGAACGCCCAGCATATTTCCTAAGAAATATAATAAAAAAACCCCCGCCTTTAAAATCACTTTAAAGACGAGAGAAACTCTCGTGGTACCACTTTAATTTGCCCTTACTTTACAGTAAAAGCCTCCATCGCTGCTATGAACTACAGCTAAGCAATATAACGGTTGCATCCGTCGCAGCCTAAGATTTCTCCTCGGTGCGCAGCTCCAAGACCATCTTCAGCAGCTTCTTCGTATCCGCCCCTCGGGCACATAGAACTTCGTTCATCTCCCCTTCTCAGCTTACCGGGGTTCTCTGTTGACCGATCCACTACCTACTCTTCTTTTCATTGCCTTTACAATATTTATGCAAAGTATATCATGCTGATTTTCCTTTGTCAAAGGCTTTCTACCTTAAGAACTTGTATTATTCCTGATAGTTGTTATAATGAAATGTATAAAATCAAAATATGTTTTGCAATTCTTATTAATTGCGAGTATTGGCAGAATGGAGCATTGTTATGAAAGTATCTAATAAAGCATTATCTCACAAAAGATTGATCCTATACATATTATTCTCATTATTATTGTTACTTTTTATACCGTTAAGTTCTTGTGGTACCAAAAGAGCTTCATTATATAATGAAAACAATCAACAGGATAACAAGACCCCAACGTTAAAACCTTCACTTAATGATAATAAGACGGATACCATTCCTGTGACAGCCGCCACTACTACCAAGAAGAAATCTACCTCGGTAACTTTATTGGCAGTCGGTGATAATTTAATACATATCCAGATTATCGAAAGTGGCAAGAAGAAAAATGGTACTTATAATTATGATCATCTTTATTCCAAGATAAAGAAAGATATCTCGGCTGCAGATATTGCCGTGATCAATCAGGAAACAATATTTGGCGGAAAAAGTATCCCTTATACCGGATACCCTTCTTTTAATTCCCCGACCCAGATCGGCGATGCCGTGATTAAGGCTGGATTTGATGTTGTTCTTCAAGCCTCCAATCATACCCTGGATAAGGGTGTTAAGGGAGTAGAAAATACTTTGTCCTATTGGAAGAAACATCCCAAAATTACGGTACTGGGAATCAACTCTTCTCAAAAGGAACGCGATAAGATTGATATCGTCAACAAGAATGGTATTAAAATAGCCATGCTAAACTATACCTTCGGATTAAATGGTGGTAAAAAACCACCTAAGAACAAATCCTATCTTGTTAATATTATCGATAAAAAGAAAATGGCTGCGGATATAAAAAAGGCAAAAGCACAATCAGATTTTGTAGTTGTGTTTCCACATTGGGGCACCGAATATACCTATTCCCCGACCAAATACCAAAAGGATTTGACCCAATTTTTCTATAACAATGGAGTGGATCTTATCATTGGAGCTCACCCTCATGTAATCGAACCCGTAAAATGGATTAAAACAAAACCCAATCATAGTATGTTAGTGTATTATTCCTTAGGTAATTTTATCTCATATCAAAGGGAAGCTCCCCGTATGCTTGGCGGTATGGCAAAAGTAACAATTACGAAAGATTCCTCCGGAACTCGTATTACGAAATCATCCATCACCCCAATTGTAACCCATTATGAAAATGGACCTGCGGACTATCATTATGGCATCTATAAGCTCCATGATTATAATGAAAAATTAGCGAAACGACACGGAGTTTCAGACTTAGCAAAGCAAGGTAACATAACCTATAAGAAGCTTTGTAACCTGGCAAAGCAGGTTCTCGGTAGCTGGTATAAACCCTGATTATGAAATCGATGAACTTAACAATCTTCCTGCATACCACTCATTACTTTTTCTTAAGTATTTGAGTAGTATGTAGGAATAAACAAATAAGGTTGACCGAAAAGGTATATCATAAAGACATACGTTTCAGTCAACCTTATTCTATCATCTACCCTCTCGCTTCCCCAGCTTCTTCCTCCGGATAATACCTTCTCACGTACTAGCCTTTATCAGATTATCAAATTTTAGGCAATATGTCAATAGGAATTATCATATTTTATGATTATTATGTAATAATGCATAAAAGAATTTCCAACTTTTATTGCTTACTATGTTCTGTATTGCTTAATATGATGGAATCCTTTATTCTTAATGTAAGATATGAAGAAGGTGAGAAGAAGTAATGGATAAGCAATTATTTGATCAAATATGCGATGATGTGATTGGACAAATTCAAACGAGAAATGGGATCGGAACATTAGCTGAAAAAACAGTCCATTCTGTAATAAAAAACTATCTGGCACCCGACCAAATTCTCCATGAGATTAAAGTAGCCGGCTTTGTAGCGGATATCTGCACCGGCAACGAAATTATTGAAGTTCAAACAAGGAATTTTGATAAGCTTCGAAGAAAGCTTCAAGCATTTCTCGTAGTTTCACCCGTTACCATCGTATATCCTATCCACAATATCAAATGGATTCGGTGGGTTAATCCACAAACAGGTGAAATTAGTCCACGTAGAAAATCACCAAAGTCAGGATCACCCTACAGTATCTTTCCAGAATTGTATAAAATAAAGGATTTCCTGCTTAATCCAAATCTCAAGCTTAAGATTATTATGATGAATTTGGAGGAATATCGTTTTCTTGACGGATGGAGCCAGGATAAAAAGAAAGGATCCACTCGCTGCGACCGCATCCCAACCGAACTAGTCAAAGAGGTGGAAATCAATACATTGATGGATTACCGACTATTAATCCCGGATACACTTGGCGAAACCTTTACCTCCAAAGATTATAAGAAAGATTCCGGACTATCCCTGCACCATGCACAAACTGCGCTACGTATACTCCATTATATCGGCCTTGTTGAAAGAATTGGGAAGAAGGGCAATACTTTTGTATATTCCCGTAGAAATTATGACTTTTTGGATACACCGATTAACTAATTACACAGTAAAATCATTAATTTTTCCAAGTATATGTGGTATACTTGATATTAATATTAACATAAAGGAGGTTCGACTTATGAATGATGTATCAAATGAACAGATTGAAAATAACTCTGTAGAAGAGGAGGTTACTGCTGAAGTAATCCCGTCAATGGATGAATTCAAAGAGGAGATTGCTCGCTCTTTCAAGAAAGTCAAAGAAGGTGATATACTTACCGGTACCGTAATCGGTATCTCTGAATCCGAAGTAATTCTTGATCTTGGTTATTATGCAGAGGGAATTATAAAATTAGAGGAATTAAGCAATGACCCTTCCTTCTCCATCAAAGCCGATGTTACGATGGGCGAAGAATTATCCACAATTGTAATTCGTGAGGATGACGGTCAGGGCAATATATTACTTTCCAGAAAACGTGCAGATGATATTCTAGCATGGGATCATCTGGTAGAGGCTCTAAGTAATAAAACAAAATATACCGTTAAAATATCACAAGCCGTTAATGGCGGAGTAGTAACTTATTTACACGGTGTTCGTGCCTTCATCCCAGCTTCCCAGTTATCCCTATCCTACGTTGAGGATCTATCAGAGTGGATTGGTAAAGAAGTGGAAGTAGTCGTGATTACAGCATCCTCTGAAGATAAGAAGTTGGTTTTATCAGCAAAGGAAGTGGAACGTGAAAAAGAAAGTAATGAGAAGAGTAATAAAATCTCTCACCTCCAGATAGGAATTGTAACCACCGGCGTAGTAGAAAAGATAGCTCCGTATGGCGCATTTGTTAACATTGGAGACGGATTAACCGGATTAGTTCATATCTCTCAAATCTGTGATAAACGAATCAAATCTCCGAATGAGGTTCTAAAAGAAGGGGAGACTGTAACGGTTAAGATCATCGATGTGAAAGAAGGTAAGATAAGCTTAAGCATCAAAGCAGTTGAAGAAAAAGAAGAAGTCGTTGAAGATATTGAAGTGGCCCCTTACACATTTACCACCGGGGAAGAAGCGACTACAGGACTTGCTGCATTGTTAAAGAATATTAAGCTATAATATGGTTAATGACAAAAGAGGTACACTTAACTCTAGTCATATAATTATCTTATAGAGCTTGAGATATCGAATTGATTAATTTGACAGTGCGTTCTGACTTGAGTGTAGACAAATAGGATATTAAAGTTCAAGGTAACAAAACTCATGTTGGTCTTTGAACTTCAATATCCTATTATATTGTTGTATAGTTTTTATTAATGTAAAATCACACTCTAGCGAAAGCCAAAAAATGTTCGTTTTTTCGTCTTTTCACTTTCCACTGTATTTTCTTCGTTTGAAATCGTCACTTCAATTGTGTTTTCTTCCTCTTCCACGATGGTACCGAAGGTTTCAGCCACCACAGTTCGGTGCTTGGTGGTCATTTCAGAATGGTATTCTCCAATTCTATCTTTGCTATAGCTTCTAATCTCATCATTTAGTTTTAACATCTTTTGATCAAGATACGATACAATATCAGAGCACTCCTTTAACTCCTTACGAATATGCTCCGGTGCTCCACCCTCGAATTTATAATAGATCTTATGCTCCAAGCTCGCCCAAAAATCCATCGCAATGGTTCGAATTTGTATCTCAACCTTGGTCTCTACGGTACGATCTGAGAGGAAAACCGGAATTGATACAATCATATGATAACTTGTGTAACCGTTTTCTTTCGGACACATAATATAATCCTTTACCTTCAGCACCTTGATATCACTTTGTTTGGCAATTAAATCTGCAATTCGATAGATATCAGAAGTAAACGAGCAGATAATTCTGATTCCTGCCACGTCATTAACATACTTTACTATGTTTTCAATCGTTAATTCTCTGTTATTATGTCTAAGCTTTTTCTCAATACTCTGAGGTGTTTTGATTCTTGATGTAATATGTTCAATCGGATTATATTGATGATCCATTTTGAATTCATTGTTTAATATCTCTAACTTTGTGCTTATCTCTTTTAGCGCAGCATCATACAATAACAAAGCGCTTCCCCAATCCTCTGCTTCGCTATAAAACACCGGTAACTCCATTTTTAAGTACCACCTTATCCTTTTATATCATTCACCAACTACTATGGTAATCTGTGTTCATATCTTATTTACGTTTTTTATTATATCATAGAAATATGAACAATTCTTGAAGTTTTAAAAGATTAATCAAAAATTAAGAATCTTGAAACATTTACCTATGAAATACTTGTTCATCCTTAAAAACGCGTTGTAAATCCCATAATTTTCATGCAAATTATAAATTTTTTATAAATATAGGTTGACAGGACAAGCTTATGCAGACTATAATATTGGCAGACTATTACAGAAAGAGAGGTAAAACATATGCAGATTGCAATTATGAACAAACGCAATAATTTAATACTGAATAAGCTATATGATATTACCTCATGGAATAGTAAAAATTAAGATTTACTTCTACTTCTCTTGTTGTTGCAGCCGAGAGAATGAATTATAATCACATATTTTAACTATAGTATCGCGGTATGTCATACCGTGGTTTTTTTTGCGCTTTCGCCCGGTTAACTATCGCCATTATCGAAGAAATCATTATCAATCTTCGAAAATCCATGAGAACAATTATTCAGACAACATGTATTACATAATTTGCATTTGAGGGAATGCAAGAACGGAGGAATGAATGAAAAAAATTTCAAAATATATATTCAGATACTGGTACGTATATTTCTTTGCGATACTTAGTATGGTGATAGCTGTATCTCTTGATATGCTTACACCGCAGATTACAAAGCGTGTAATCGATGATGTCATCGTAGGGGGCGATAAAAACCTGCTGCCTAAGCTATTACTCTTTATCTTTATTATAGGTATTGGGCGATGTATCTTTCATTATACGAAGGAAATCCTATTTGACCTCGTAGGATCAAAGATTTCCGTAAATCTAAGAAAAGATTTATTTAAACATATTCAAAGTCTCTCGTTAAGATTCTTTGATAAAACAAACACGGGGGAATTAATGTCACGTGTAAAGGATGATGTTGATCATATATGGGAGGGTCTTAGTTTCGTCAGCATGCTGCTGATTGAAATCACGATTCATACCGTAATTATATTATTCTGTATGTTTAATTTGTCCCCTACCTTATCGATATTCCCGGTGATTCTAATTCCTGTTATGGGTATGCTCGCTATCTATATGGAACGGAAATTAGGTAAGGTATATGAAGAAATCAGTGATGAGAATTCAAAGCTAAACCTGGTAGCACAGGAGAACTTAGCGGGTGTCCGTACGGTAAAAGCCTTTGCCAGAGAAAAGCATGAAATCAAAAAATTCTTATCCCATAATAAAAGGTATTATGATTTAAACATGCAACAATCCAGGATCTTTATTAAGTTATACCCATACTTTCAGTTTGTAACAAAGATTCTTCCTTTAGTTGTTGTTGTGCTTGGTGGTAAGATGGTAATTGACGGTAAAATTACGCTTGGTACTCTGGGTGCATTTGCAGAATATTCCATGAATATCGTATGGCCCTTAGAGATGTTTGGATGGCTGTCCAATCTATTTGCTTCAGCCCTTGCCTCAGGCAACAGAGTCAGCAAAATATTCGAGGAAAAGCCACTTGTAACCGATCCAGAAAATCCTCTATCCCTAGATACGGTGGAGGGGAATATTTCATTTAATCATGTCTCCTTCTCCCTCGATGATAAGAGTATTCTAGAGGATATTAGCTTTGACTTATCCGCTGGCAAGACAATCGGCATCATGGGTGCAACCGGTACCGGAAAGACTTCTATTATAAATCTGCTTCAGCGTTTTTATGATGTTACGGATGGAGCGATTAAGCTGGATGGTGTAAATGTTAAAGATTTGACACTGAATCAATTACGAGGAAGCATCTCCCTTGTAATGCAGGATGTTTTTCTATTCTCCGATACAATTAATGAGAATGTGAAAATGGGTAACAAAAAGCAAGTGAAACAAGATGATGTACTGGGGGCGCTTGCAAATGCCCAAGCAACTGAATTTATAGAAAGAATGGATAATCAATATGATACCGTTATTGGGGAACGAGGTGTCGGGCTGTCCGGTGGACAAAAACAAAGAATCAGTATTGCAAGAGCACTGGCTAAGAAAACTCCTATCCTGGTTCTTGACGATTCTACTTCCGCCTTGGATATGGAAACGGAGCATATGATTCAGAGCTCCTTATCAGAATTTGAAGTTAGCAAGATTATTATTGCTCATCGTATTTCTGCGGTACGTAATGCCGATGAGATTATTATTCTTGATGAAGGTCGTATTGTGGAACGTGGTACCCATGAAACTCTTCTTCAGGAAAAAGGATATTATTATAAAACCTATATGGCACAGTATGGCGATTATCTGAACAAGAAACAGAGCCATACCTATACAGGTGGTTCATATGCAAAGGAGGTGGCTATATGGCAGTAAATTCAACCAGAGAAGATGAAAATCTGAAGATAGTAAGTAAAAGAGTTACTCTTCTTCGATTATTTCGATATATGCTAGATTATAAGGGTTCGATCGCTTTAGTTATTCTGATTATGTTAGTTACAGTTGGGATCACGACAGCGAACCCACTCATTATTCAATCCGCTATTGACAACAACATCGCAAATAAAGATTTTGACGGTTTGATAAAGCTTGGATTGTTTGCCTTTGGTCTAAATATATTATTTGTTATATTGGTTAAGATTCGTATGTATATTATGGCGAAGATATCCAACAAAATTTTGCTCACAATTAGACAGGAGTTATATACTCATATACAGAAACTAAGCTTTGACTTTTTCGATAGCAGACCTACAGGGAAAATCTTGGCCAGAATCATTGGTGATGTTAATTCATTAAAGGATGTCCTTTCTAATAGTGTTACAACCTTGATTCCGGATTTTATAACGATCTGTTCCGTCGTAACCATTATGTTGATTATCAACTGGAAGTTGGCATTAGCAGCACTTATCGCAGTGCCGCTAATGATGGCTGTGTTGTGGTTCATACAGACCCACTCTCATCATCACTGGCAAACATGGCGCAAGAAGAGCTCAAACTTAACTGCCTTAATTCACGAGGATTTATCCGGCGTAAGAATTATTCAAAGTTTTACTGCGGAGGACGAGGCACAGGAATCATTTGAAGAACTTCTAGTCGATCATCGCAATGCCTTTGTTAAAGCCGTAAGACTCAATGATGCGTTCTTTCCAAGTGTTGATATCAGCTGGAGTATTGGATCCGTAGCGATGTACTTCGTAGCTGTCTCTATCCTAGGTATTAATGCTGGAAGCGTCGGAACCTTGATGGCGTTTGGTATGTATATCACGATGTTTTGGCAACCAATCATGAACTTAAGTAACTTTTATAATTCCTTAATCACCAATATGACAGGTGCTGAGCGTATCTTTGAGATTTTGGATACCGCCCCGCAGCTTACCGATTCAGATTCCGTGTCAGAGCTTCCTCCCATCAACGGCAAGGTTCATTTTGATCATGTATCCTTTGCTTATGATCAGGATTCTAAAGTACTGAATGATGTGAGCTTTACTGTAAATCCTGGAGAGACTATCGCTTTGGTCGGACCTACCGGAGCCGGTAAATCAACCATCGTTAACCTAATCAGCCGCTTTTATGACATTCAGCAGGGCAATATTTTTATAGATGACCACAATATAAAGAATGTTACAATAGAGAGCTTGCGAATGCAGATGGGTATCATGACACAGGAGAATTTTTTATTCTCCGGCACCATCGCAGATAATATTAGATATGGAAAGCTGGATGCAACCAACGAAGAGATTATCGCTGCTGCCAAAGCAGTAAATGCACATGATTTCATAATGAAGATGGAGCTTGGATATGAAACAGAGCTTAAAGAAAGAGGTGCAGGCCTTTCCATCGGTCAAAGGCAGCTTCTTGCATTTGCAAGGACCATGATATCCATGCCGAAGATATTGATACTGGATGAAGCAACCTCAAGTATCGATACGCATACTGAGTTACTTGTTCAAGAGGGTATTGAAGCATTATTAAAAGGAAGAACCTCCTTTGTCATCGCACATAGGCTCTCTACAATCAGTAAAGCAGATCGTATATTCGTCATTGATGAAGGAAGAATTATGGAAGAGGGTTCCTCTGGGGAACTTCTAGAGAAAAAAGGCCTATATTACGACCTCTATATGGCACAGTTTAAGAACCTATAATCCATGACATTGCTATAAAACATACCAATAGGCTTCACAAACTTTATCACTTAAAATAACAAGGTTTTTCCTATAAAATTAAAAAGGAGTGTTAATCCCGAAGAGATCTCGTATAAGATAATCTCAGCTGGTTTTAAACACTCCTTCTTTTATAAATCCAAGCGAACTACACTACATAAATTCATAGTAGTTCGCATTCTATAATTTAATAATTAATAAAAATATAACTCTGCACCGGGATTCGGTTCTGTTTCTTCTTCCAATAGTTCTGAATCCTCAATATCTTCATTCATTAAATCATCAAATGTACTTTGCTTCACCATTTGTTCTTTCTTGTAAAACGAAGTGATTAACACATAACCAAAAACAATTTGAAAAATGGATATAAAGGATGCATTACCAAAAATCTTGTAAACTGGCCACACTAATCCATTCATATTAGGCATATTGGATATTATATACATCGAGGAAAGATAGAGCGCCGGTATTCCCAGAATGATAAACCTTCCGCCATTTAATCTCCAAACCCCTTTTTCTTTCGCTTGAATCCATAGATGTTCTAATCCCAAAGCACCCCCAATTGCTGCTGTGATCAGAGCCGTTGAAATAAGCATGTACCATTCTACTTTAAAATTTTCGCTTATTTCCTTAGCATATAAATTCTCAAAATACCCCTTAAAGTACACTGCTATAATAGTTAGAATAATGTAAAACAGATACCTTAACCATGTTTTTCCTTTCATTTACTCCACCCTACCTTCTATATTCCATAATTTGTCTTACACTCTTATATTACTATGTAGTATAAGTAAATTCAAGAAAATTAATCCATGGTTTTATACATTATTTCTCTTTTTTTCAATATTATTATTATATTGCTTCTTTTATTTTACCCACTCGTTAAAAGTCATCATTCCTCCCTGTGTGGATACTTCATCTGTAAATGATGGTTGATGGAATCAGCTGTTTTTTTATCTTGCGTAAAATCAACCACCATAATGATTATATAGACGATTGCAATCATTATGAACATAACTACCACTTCATAAAACTTATCCATGGTAAGCCACTTGAAGTAAAACCCACCTCCGATTACAACTAGATTGACGTAAAGATAGTGGAAGGAAAATCTTATAATCATGATTCGCTTGGTTAATACAGCATGATTTATATAGAGTACATTTCCCATGGAACAAACGGCTGCTATCGCGATTATTTGCCATAATATATCCACTGTAATATTTGCATTACCATTAAAAATTGTGATAAAGGTTGCTGTACAGATGGACATTCCAGCCATGATATAGGAAAAGATCTTAATCATGTTTTTTATTGTATATACAAACATATTCTTACCTCCTAAAGACCAAGCTTTCTTTTAAGCTCTGGTACATATTGTCTTGAAATGACAACTTTTTCTCCGTTTAGTAAAATTGCTTCAAAACGCCCAGAGTATGCGGGGCTTATACTTCTTATCTTGGTTACATTTAGAATCACTGATTTTGACGCTCGAAAGAAATCAGTATTTTTATAATCATCCTCTATTTCATATAACTTTAACCGGGTTTCATATACGTTTTGCTTGCAATACATAAACACCTTATTATCCACCCCTTCAAAGTAATACACATTGATGGGATCTATCATGGTAATATTACCGTCCTTTACTCCGCTCAGTTTTTTTTGTCCCATCCTTAAGTCCGATATTACTTTTAATACATTCTCGTCCATAACCTTGCAGCGAATAATAATCTGATCTTCCTCTTCTGGATTTGGCTCTTCGATTATAATCTTCATAGGGCTCCTATCTTTTCATAACATTTCTTCTTCTCTGCAAAATCGTAGAGATTCCTATAAAAATTATACCACTTATCATCAGAAATGCTATCTTAAATCCATCCGAAATTATGTCATTCTGGTATGTCAACGTCATCCCCATATACTCCTTATATTGATCTATTACCTTCTGAGGACAATTCTCAAATGTCTTTATTAAAATATCAGAGGTAAAAAGATCTCGAAGAAAAGACGATCCATGTACCATCGGAAAGCATTTTAACACCGTTTGAACTTTATCCGGAAGCATTCCCATCGGCAGATAGATTGCAGACATAAAACCTACTAATGTTCCGATAATTGTTCCTAACCCGGATAATGCACTTTGGGTGTGCACAAAGTTCAATATGAAGAATACCATACATGAAGAAGTAAAGACATTTAAAACAATATAACAAAAAATTTTAAAGAACTGTGTAGCGGATAAAATGTCTGCACCAATTACTGAAAAATAAACCTCCCCCACAAATACCGTTAGCACACACATAATAATAGCCATAATTATTGCAGCACTAATATATCCAAGCACAAATATAATTCGATTCACCGGTGATACATAGAAGCTACCAAGCTTCTTCTTTACCTCATCCTCCACCATAATTCCTATCATGGATAAAGTGATTGTAACGGAATTTACAACAACGATACCGCCAAGTGTCCACAGCATTACTAATTGATTTGCATTGTCACGGTCTGCTACCTTATCTCTTGTGCCGCCATAGTGATTTAATAGATCAACAACACCATCTGCATTCATTTTTCCAAGGAATACAACCATTAACCCGATAATAATAAGCATAGATAGCAAGGAAAAGAATATATTTGATTTATCCCTGATGTAAACTAAGATGTTTCTTTTTATTAATCTTAATAAAAGCATAATTACCTCCTATAAACTCTTTCCTGTTATATTTAAAAATACATCATCCATGGTTCCCTGAATTACCTCAAAAGATTTTAGATTGTCTTTAACATGGTTCAAAATCTCCAGCCCATACATAGTATTCGGAATTATTACATGAATATGGTTGCTCTTATCTAGATAATCTATATTGGATTTATGTAAATCCTCCTTCAGTACATCTAGATCCTCCGGCACGAGCTTTAATATATCATGAGCATATGTTTCCTTTAGCTGTGGTGGTGTTCCTGTAGCCACCAACTTGCCTGCTTCCATAATCGAGATATATTGTGCTTTTGCCGCTTCCTCCATATAATGAGTCGTTAAGAACACCGTCATGTTTTCCTCTTTTCTCAACTTCTCAATACTTTCCCATACCATCTGTCTGGTCTGAGGATCCAAACCGGTAGTTGGTTCATCCAGAAAGAGGATTTCAGGACGGTTCATCAATGCTTTTGCTATCTCGCATCTTCTCTTTTGCCCACCGGATAACTTACGAAATTGCCTTTTCATCAAGTCTTCGATTCCTAGAACCTCACTCACATATTTAAGATTCTCATGAATCACCTTACTGCTTTTGTGATATAAGGCTGCTCTGGTTAACAAATTTTCTTTAATTGTAAGGTTTTCATCTAAGGTATTATCCTGAAATACAACTCCAATTTTTTGTCGGATCATCTTATCCTCTTTCCCTAATGTATGCCCACATATATTAACGTCCCCTCCGCCGCTGTTAAGTAATGTACATAAAATATTGATGGTTGTGGATTTCCCTGCTCCATTTACTCCTAAAAATCCATAAAGCTCTCCCTTTTTAACTCGAAAGCTGATATCGTCAACTGCTTTTACTTCTTTAAAATATCTCTTAAGATTATTTACTTGAATGATATCTTCCATAATTACCTCCATTATTAATCTTCTATGATTATATTATCCTTTTATTGGATATTCAATATCTCTACCAGTAAGATGCAGAATACGTAGGTAAGATGTATAATTATATAGATAACCTATAGTAGTAGTTCAATAACACTTTAATAACAGCATGAGTTTACGCATAATTCTGCATATAATATCTTTTCGTCTTATAAATCACCTTTTTTCTACATTTGGATATAATTATACTGTAAAGACTATTTAATAAAGGGGAAATTTATGAAGAAGCCGGTAATTATTATACTAGCTGTTGCAGCCGTATTAATAACTGCCCTGTCAACCGCATGGGCTAAAAATTTTTACATTACTTTATTAATCGCAGGGTATAGCACCTCCGATGTTAAGATTATTGATACCAGTCATGATGAAAATGATAAAGAATTCAAAGTGATTAAAACTACCTCGAAGGATAAATCAGATACTCTTGCTATTCTAACTAAGAATTCATTTGGAATCTGGAGTGTTACACAGAAACAAGAAAAACTAGACTCCAAGCCAATCTCTACGATCGGTTGGGTTAATAAAGGTGAAGTAAAACGCTTTGCATTTAAGGATGGCGGAGTAATTGAAAATGAATGGAATATAGTATACAGTGGTAAAAATGCAATAAAATTAATCCAATTTGATCCCGGTCAAATACCCGAGAATGTCACCGTTAATATTCAGCAAAATGGTTCCTCTTATCTGATTCATTTAATATCCTTTGCTGATTCAAATACTTTAAGTAAATTTGATGTTCCTGCCATATTAACGGATAACGGCTGTCTCTAATCAGAATAACAAAATGCTGTTGTAAAATACATTTCTACTAAGAAAGAATGTTGTCTACTAACATTCTTTCTTAGCGATTAATACTTTACAACAGCATACTATAGAATACTGTATAGAGTCAGATAATTAAATCTTATTACTCGTATAACCTGCAAGTCATTCAATTTGGAGTATTATATATGTCTCAATAAACTTACGAGTACCCCGTATATTTTAACTAACATTTGTGTATTCGGTATATCTCCACAAGCTTACGAGTATCCCGTATATCTTAACTAGCATTTGTGTATTCGGTATATCTCTACAAGCTTATATATATCTCGTACGAATTCTTTACGAGGTTTTCCCGGAACATTCTCTTTTTTGGTATATATTTTAATATCTTCTCTTCGGAAGGGTAATAATAAAGCTAGTACCCGCCTTAAACTGGGTTCTAATTTTAATTCTTCCTGTGTGTGCTAAGATAATCAACTTTGCCAGTGATAAACCTAAGCCGTGCCCGCTGATATTTTTATTTCTTACATAATCCGAACGGTAAAAACGATCAAATATATGATCGATATCCTTTTTCTTCATACCAATACCGGTATCCTGTACGGTAATTACACAGTCATCATTGATCTTTTGACATTGGATTGTTATTTCATCCCCATCCTGTGTGTATTTTATTGCATTTTCAATAAAGATGCGGATCGCTTGCTTTAATGATTGCTTGTCACCGTATACAATCACATCCTCCATAATTGGATTACTGATAATTCTATTCGTTGCCACCAATTTTGTTTCTTTAACCATATCTTCCACAACTAGTCTCATATTAAAACGTCGTTTGTTTAGTTTTAAGGTTTTCATATCGTGCCTTGATAAGAATAATAATTTCTCTACCAGATCCTGCATTGATCGAGATTCATTCTGAATGGCCTCAATGGATTCATGCAAAACCTCTTCATTTGTCGTTCCCCATCTACTTAAGAGATTTGCATACCCTTGCACTACGGCGATTGGAGTACGCAGTTCATGTGATGCATCTGATACAAACTGTTTTTGACTTTCATACGAAGTTTCCAGACGATCTAACATAGCATTGATTACATTTGCTAAATCTTTTAACTCATTCTTTGTCCCTTCTACATTTAACCTCTCACTATCTAGATTGTTCACCGTCAAACGATTCGCCGTTGCTGACATAATCCGAAGTGGTTCAAAAAGCTTCTCATCGCTTCTTCTTCCGCTTCTTAATATGAATATAACAATTACAAGATAGAGAATAATCAACTTCCATAGTAAATTAAAAAAGTTTAAATAGCTCCCTGTTAAATCAAAATTAAATTCGGCTAAGTAATGCTTTCCATCCACCGTAAAGTTTTTATCTTGGTCGATAACTAATATATTGTTTTGGCTTTTTCTATTAAAGTGAATTCCATATAGGAACTCCATATTTTTATTTGCTTCCTTATCCATATCACTATAGATTTCTGTCTTCGTCTTCTTATCAATAATTCGAACAGAGATTCCATTGATATAATAGGGGTTAACAATCCCGTCAACCCCTTTGTTTGAATAAGCTTTAACAACTTTATCAGCCATGTTCTCATAAGTATTTTCCTCTGTATACATATATAGAAAGAAAAATCCTATCATTAGCAAAATTCCATATAGGAATAATAATTTGAAATAGGATACGGAGATTCGAAATGCCATCGATAACCGGAATTTACTCAATAATTCTTCTTTTTTCTTTCTAAATGGAAGAACAGTTTTCCTTAATATAGTTCGTATCAGCTCAAGCAGCTTTTCACCCATAAAAGTTCTCCCTTTTCGTTAAGTAATTTATCTTCAATCCTTTATTATATAGCCCAACCCACGTACCGTTGATATTAAGCGTATTCCGTATTTTTCATCTATCTTCTGTCTCAAGTAACGAATATACACATCTACAACATTGGTATCACCAAAATACTCGTAATCCCATACATTATTGAGAAGCTGCTCTCTTGTCAGTGCAGTATTTTTGTTTCGTATTAAGTATTCCAAAAGTTCATATTCCTTCTTCGTCAATACCAATTCTTCCTCTTTATATAATGCGCTATGACTTTTTATATTTAGTTTTAAATCACCAATTTGAAGAATTTCACTTTTGTTCTCCTCTTTTTTCGTTTTTCGGTTTAACGCAACACGAATTCTTGCTAAAAGCTCTTCTATTGCGAACGGCTTTGTCATATAATCATCCGCTCCCATATCTAATCCAGCCACTTTATCCGTTACATCATCCTTGGCAGTAAGCATAATAATGGGAACCTGAGATTCCAATCTTACTCTTCGGCATACTTCGATACCACTTAGACCGGGAAGCATAATATCTAGTACAATTAAATCTATATTATTATTTAGCGCTTTTTCTAATCCTAGTCTGCCATCGCCGGCAAGCTCAACCTCATACCCCTCGTGTTTCAGTTCCAACTCCAGAAAGCGGGCAATTTTAACCTCATCCTCAACAATCAATATTTTAGCCATGTATATCCCTCCATACTTTATATTAATAAACTTTCTTATTCGTAGATGCAACTCTCTGCTTCTATTATATACAACATCAATTTCTCCAAATGAACTTTCTTCCTCCATTGTATCGGTTATAATCATTTTTTTCAATATAAGGAAATTAGAATTTCATTAGAAAGTAAATATGTAAATATATTGATCGAAGGAGCCTACTTACAATTTCATAAAAACCCTACCTTAGATGAGCAAACTATGTAAACTAAGTATGTACGCTGCATATGTAAGTACTACAACATAACTTAAATAATGATCATATTACAAGAAAGAAGCCGCAGGAAAAACCTGCGACTTCTTTCTTTATTTCTATTCTTTTTTTAATTATTATAATACGCTTTTTACTGCATTTATTACATTCTCAGTAGTAAATCCGAATTTCTTAAAGAGAATACTTGCAGGAGCAGATGCTCCGAAGCCCTTCATAGTAACTGTTGTTCCGTCAAGACCAACATATTTACCCCATCCAAAATCGGATGCAGCTTCTACCGCTACTCTAGCTCTAACGCTCTTAGGAAGAATACTTTCTTTATATTCAGAAGACTGTGCCTCGAATAAATCCATAGAAGGAATACTTACTACTCTAACATCTACACCTTCTTTTGCAAGCTCTGCCTGAGCATTTACGCCAAGTTCAACCTCAGAACCACTCGCCATGATGATAGCATCCGGAACATCTTTCTTGGAAGGAGAGATTACATAGCCACCCTTCAATGCTTCTTTTGAGGAGCCCGGGAGCTGTGGAAGGTTCTGACGTGTAAGCACTAAAGCAGTAGGTGTCTTTGTTGAAGATACCGCATAGTACCAAGCAGCATTACACTCTGTAGCATCAGCCGGTCTAAATACGGTAAAGTTCGGTAAAGAACGAAGCATAGCAAGCTGTTCAATTGGCTCATGTGTTGGGCCGTCTTCACCTACACCGATACTATCATGTGTAAGCACGAAAGTTAACGGCAATCCCATTAGAGCTGATAATCTTGCCATCGGTTTTACATAATCGCTGAATACGAAGAATGTTGATACATATGCTCTAAGTCCGCCGTGAATAGCAAGACCATTACCCATCGCTGCCATCGAAAGCTCTCTAACACCGAAATGAAGATTGCGGCCTGCATAATTATCCTTCGAGAAATCTCCCATATCACTCATATATGTCTTAGTGGAAGGAGCAAGATCTGCTGCTCCACCAATTAAGTTAGGAAGGATATTCTTAAGTTTATTAATAGCTAAACCGGAAAGATTTCTAGTAGCTTCCGGCTTATCTGCAAATGCCCAGAATTCTTCATTATCAAGTAATTTCTTTGGAGCATCTTCATCATGATACTGTTCCCATAACGTTTTCAACTCAGGATAAGATGTGCTGTAATCAGCAAATAATTTATTCCAAGCTTCTTCCGCTTTCGCACCATTATTTGCAAGTTCTTTGTAGTTTGCATATACTTCATCCGGTACGAAGAAGTCTTCCTGGCTTGGCCAACCAAGCTTCTCTTTTAAAGCTTTAACATTATCTGCTCCAAGAGGCTCGCCATGTGCACTTGCAAGACCTTCTCTAGGGCTACCATGACCAATTTTAGTCTTAACTGTAATCATAGAAGGTCTGGTTAAATCAGCTTTTGCTGCTGTTATCGCTGCACCGATCTCTTCAAGATTGTTACCGTCTTCAACGGTCAAAGTCTGGAATCCGAATGCTTCAAAACGCTTCGCTACATCTTCAGTAAAGGCGATATCTGTGCTACCTTCGATTGATATTTTATTGCTATCGTATAATACGATTAATTTTCCAAGACCAAGTGTACCAGCAAGTGACATTGCTTCTGATGTAATACCTTCCATCATACAACCATCGCCACCAAGTACAAAGGTATAATGATCAACAACCGGGAAATTCTCTTTGTTGAATTTTGCAGCGAGATGTGCCTCAGCCATAGCCATACCAACAGCCATACCCATACCTGCTCCCAAAGGACCTGTAGTTGCCTCAATACCAGTTGTGTGACCATATTCCGGATGTCCTGGAGTTAAAGAATTCTCCTGGCGGAAATTAGATAAATCTTCTGTTGTAAGACCATATCCGAATAAATGTAATAAAGAATATAGAAGCATGGATCCATGTCCACCGGATAAAATAAATCTGTCTCTATTAGGCCATTTTGGATTTGCAGGATTATGGTTCATTTGTTTACCCCATAATTCATATGCCATTGCAGCTGCACCAAGTGGAAGTCCGGGATGTCCAGAATTTGCCTTTTGTATACCATCTGCGGATAATACTCTTATCGCATTTACTGACATGGTATCGATATTACTCATTTTTGTTCCTCCTTAAATCACATAGATTTATTATTTAAGATTTCAAAACGTTCGAATTCCGGTTATTACACTAAAGTTTAATTATTCACCAAAGACAGCTTTATAATCCTGAACGAATTTCTCAATACCGGATGTTGTTAAAGGATGCTTTGAACTTTGCTCAATTACGCTATAAGGAACAGTTGCAATATCAGCGCCTGCTAAAGCACATTCTGTTAAGTGAATCGGGTTACGGATACTTGCTGCAATAATCTCTGATTTAATGTCATAAGTCTCGAAAATCTGAGCGATAGTTGCGATTAACTCAGTACCAGGCTGAGAAATATCATCTAAACGTCCAACAAAAGGAGAAACAAATGTTGCGCCTGCTCTTGCAGCTAAAAGCGCTTGATTAGCAGAAAAGATAAGTGTTACATTTGTCTTAATACCTTCGCTTGCTAATACTTTTGTAGCTTTTAAACCTTCTAAGGTCATAGGAATCTTAACAACCATATTAGGGTGGATTTTTGCTATTTCTCTACCTTCAGCAATCATACCTTCTGCGTCTACAGTTGTTGCTTTAACTTCACCACTGATTGGACCATCAACGATGGAAGCAATTTCTGCGATAACTTCTGCAAAGTTTCTTCCTTCTTTTGCAATTAAAGAAGGGTTTGTTGTAACACCACAAATTACACCTAAATCATTTGCTTTCTTAATTTCCTCGACATTGGCTGTGTCAATAAAAAGTTTCATAACTTACCTCCTGTGATAGATGCTATTCAACCAAAACTCCTCGAACCCTAAATTGGTCGTATAGCTTGTCTTAAAGTATTGTTGTGACTAAAAATAAGTCAAAGTATCCGTCTAAAACATAGACCTAAAGTTTCGGAACTTCGCCTAAAATATATTAAGAAAAGTACTCCTAAACAATTGAGTTACTCTACTTATTTTTTGCTCATATATTACTAAATATACTATATAATTGAAGACAATACAATGCACATTTTTACTACACTTTTATAAAAAATAACCAAAAAATTATCCACTTAGTCAATTCAATATACTAATTCGTATATTAAAATAACTTTTTATGTAAAACCTACATAAAATTGACCTATTGATTATTCAAATTACGATAAAATAATGTCATTTTTAAGTATCTATATCTCTTATAATTCGAATAACCGATACTCATATTTTTTACTCTATTAATATTCTTATACTGGTCTAAGATTAGATTTAATATTATACCTATCCGATTTTCTTTACAAGAATCTCATTCGCTATTGATATAGTAAACCGTCAGTTACTAATATATTGTACCTTTTTATAGATTCATGTATAACAACGGTTTATATATAACACGTAAATATATTAACTGCATTATTCTACAATAATATATTATTACAACGAAATAAAGCCTGCGATCATTACATTAATATAAATTGCAATAAAAAAAGAGAAGAATATTATCTTCTCTTTTCATTCTCTTGTTTAATTAATAATGAGACATCCGGGGTTCGAACCCGGGACACCATGATTAAAAGTCATGTGCTCTACCAACTGAGCTAATATCCCATGCTTTATTCCAAGCAAAATGCCCAGAGCCGGAATTGAACCAGCGACACGAGGATTTTCAGTCCTCTGCTCTACCAACTGAGCTATCTGGGCAAGGTCAAAATCGTGTACCATTGGATAAAACGCTAACTCCGTTGGTTTACGAAACTATTCGATTGAAATAGTGTTAAATTGCGGGGACAGGATTTGAACCTATGACCTTCGGGTTATGAGCCCGACGAGCTTCCAGACTGCTCCACCCCGCGACAATTTTTTTAAACCTGTATTACTTTTTTATATTTATTACTTACTGGCATTAAGCCAATGGATGGAGAAGGATTCGAACCTTCGAAAGCGTCGCTAACAGATTTACAGTCTGCCCCCTTTGGCCACTCGGGAACCCATCCAAAATTAATATCAACAATATTCAGTTGAAAAGCCGATGATCGGACTCGAACCGATAACCTGCTGATTACAAGTCAGCTGCTCTGCCAATTGAGCCACATCGGCAATATCTAAAACCAATACGATATTGTATTGAGTGGGACCTATAGGGCTCGAACCTATGACCCTCTGCTTGTAAGGCAGATGCTCTCCCAGCTGAGCTAAGATCCCATGGGATATTGGTTTATAAAAAATGTTACTAAATGATTTTATATAAAAATGAATCAATTGTCAACCCTTTTTTGAGATAACAATAAGTCTTTTTAGACTTAACGACCCGGAAGGGACTCGAACCCTCGACCTCCGCCGTGACAGGGCGGCGCTCTAACCAACTGAGCCACCAGGCCATATTGACTTTAACCTACACTAGAAAATGTTTCATCCATTTACGAACGTTTTGTTCGTTTACTGTAAACCTTTTAAGGTCAAGCCCTCGACCTATTAGTAACAATCAGCTACATACGTTACCGCACTTCCACCTTTGTCCTATCTACCTGGTAGTCTTCCAGGGGTCTTACTAGCTTATGCTATGGGATATCTTATCTTGAGGGGGGCTTCACGCTTAGATGCCTTCAGCGTTTATCCCTTCCAAACTTGGCTACTCGGCCATGCCATTGGTATGACAACCGATGCACCAGTGGTTCGTCCAACCCGGTCCTCTCGTACTAAGGTCAGCTCCTCTCAAATATCCTGCGCCCACGCCGGATAGGGACCGAACTGTCTCACGACGTTCTGAACCCAGCTCGCGTACCGCTTTAATGGGCGAACAGCCCAACCCTTGGGACCTACTACAGCCCCAGGATGCGATGAGCCGACATCGAGGTGCCAAACCACTCCGTCGATGTGAACTCTTGGGAGTGATAAGCCTGTTATCCCCAGGGTAGCTTTTATCCGTTGAGCGATGGCAATCCCACTTTATACCACCGGATCACTAAGTCCTACTTTCGTACCTGCTCCACCCGTCGGTGTCACAGTCAAGCCTTCTTCTGCCTTTGCACTCTTCGAATGGTTTCCAACCATTCTGAGAAGACCTTTGAGCGCCTCCGATACCCTTTCGGAGGCGACCGCCCCAGTCAAACTCCCCACCTGACATTGTCCACCAGCCGGATTACGGCTGAATGTTAGAAATCCAGTAACACAAGGGTGGTATCCCAACAGTGGCTCCATTGTAACCAGAGTTACAACTTCACAGCCTCCCACCTATCCTGTGCATGCATTACCGGATCCCAGTATCAAGCTAGAGTAAAGCTCCATGGGGTCTTTCCGTCCTGGCGCGGGTAACCAGCATCTTCACTGGTATTTCAATTTCACCGGGTGCATTGTCGAGACAGTGCCCAAATCATTACGCCTTTCGTGCGGGTCAGAACTTACCTGACAAGGAATTTCGCTACCTTAGGACCGTTATAGTTACGGCCGCCGTTTACTGGGGCTTAAGTTCAAAGCTTCGGATTGCTCCTAACCTCTCCCCTTAACCTTCCAGCACCGGGCAGGCGTCAGCCCATATACTTCACCTTACGGTTTTGCATAGACCTGTGTTTTTGCTAAACAGTTGCTTGGGCCATTTCTCTGCGGCCTACTTGCGTAGGCACCCCTTCTCCCGAAGTTACGGGGTTATTTTGCCGAGTTCCTTAACAATGCTTCTCCCGTCGGCCTTAGGATTCTCTCCTCATCCACCTGTGTCGGTTTACGGTACGGGCTTACATAGAACAATAGCGGATTTTCTTGACGGCATGGGTTCGGAAGCTTCACTACTTTAAATTCGCTCCTCATCACACTTCAGTAACATCCGGGGGATTTGCCTCCCAGACTAACCTTTGTGCTTGAACCGGTTTTTCCATTCCCGGCTCTTCCTACCCTTCCGTGTCCCCACAGTTCTGTCTATATAAGGTACAGGAATATCAACCTGTTGTCCATCGACTACGCCTTTCGGCCTCGCCTTAGGTCCCGACTTACCCGGGGCAGATCAGCTTTACCCCGGAAACCTTGGATATTCGGCCTAGAAGATTCTCACTTCTATCTCGCTACTCATTCCGGCATTCTCTCTTCTTAAATCTCCACGCCTCCTTACGGTAACGCTTCGTCGTTTTAAGAATGCTCCTCTACCAATTACACACGTAGTGTAATTCCACAGCTTCGGTGACGTGTTTTAGCCCCGGACATTTTCGGCGCAGGACCTCTCGACTAGTGAGCTATTACGCACTCTTTGAATGTATGGCTGCTTCTGAGCCAACATCCTAGTTGTCTTCGAAATCCCACATCCTTTTCCACTTAACACGCACTTTGGGACCTTAGCTGGTGGTCTGGGCTCTTTCCCTTTTGACTACCCAACTTATCTCGTGC
>NZ_AP046094.1:3330000-3757500 GCF_059717775.1 Variimorphobacter sp. HTMS_6 | reverse complement strand
CAACATTGCAATAGAAATGGTGATATAAATGTAACTGCAATTATTTACCTTTTCAGCAATAACATCATTCGCAATAACCTTACTAATAGATGTAACCCTTTCTAATTCATTAATTTTATTATTCTCATTTTTATTGATTTTCCTTACTAACTGAGCCATTCCGTTTGATAACCAACAATAAGTAGCAATTGCGAAAATGCTACTTACGAATGTAAACAAAAATACAATTGATAAATCTTGGCTAATTTTAGTTCCTGATATAACAAATCCGGCTACCATAATAGCCAGTTGAACGATTCCTGTTATAAACATATATTTAAATTGTTTTGTTTCATGACGTAATTGCCATGCAGCTGTTACTAATAGACATAGTCCAATAAATGGCAGATATGTATCAAGATGTAAATCAAATATATTAATATGAAAAAATGTTAATATTAGTCCCAAAATAATTTTAGATGAAACACTATTGATAGATCTGTTATTATTTATTTCCTTACTATCCCCCACATTAAATCCCCCTTCAATATCAAACCTTACACTAAATATTAAAAATTAACTTTCACATATTGTAGCATAAAAACTACCATAAAATATTATATTTTTCATTATTTTGTAAATATTTATATATACTGGGATGTAAATTGAATGAGTGAATAGATTTAGTTGATCCAGAAGTATGATTGAACATCAAAAAACCTGCATGGTTAGCAGGTTTTTTGATACTGAAATTATTCAGTTAATTGATACGGAGAAAGAGGGATTTGAACCCTCGCGCCGGTCACCCGACCTACACCCTTAGCAGGGGCGCCTCTTCGGCCTCTTGAGTATTTCTCCAGAAACAGAACTTAATATTAAAATATTAAATTATTAAAAGACAAATTCCCGATAATCAAGAAATAATTCTTTTAATTTAAATATACCTTTGTGATTTCACACAGAAGCAAGACTTAGTATAGCAAATAGTCTTAATTTTGTCAACAATTTTGCACTACTATTTCGTATAAATTATTACCCTTTGAATCAACAACGACAATTACCGGAAAATCCTCTACATAAAGCTCCCTAATTGCCTCTGTTCCTAAGTCATCGTAGCCTATCACTTTCGACGCCTTAATTCTTTTCGATAGAAGAGCTCCTGCTCCACCAACCGCAGCAAAGTACACTGCTTTGTTTTTTACCATTGATTCAATTACTTCCTTACTTCTCTTACCTTTACCAATCATACCTTTTAATCCTTGATCTAATAATAAGGGAGTGTAATTATCCATTCTTGAACTTGTAGTTGGTCCTGCTGATCCAATAACCTGCCCCTCTCTCTCTGGTGTAGGGCCAAGATAATAGACGATGTTATTACTTAACTCAAAAGGAATGTTATTACCCTCTTTCATTGTTTCAAACATCCTTTTATGAGCTGCATCTCTGGCTGTATATATCGTACCGGTAATATAAACATAATCACCAGCTTCTAATCCTTCCACTTTTTCCGTTGTCAAGGGTGTATTAATGTATTTATCCATATCAGCTTCCTCTTTCATCCGCTTTCTATATACGTAATTCATACACATCTTAATAATGTATCCAAGGAAGTAATAAAAACAATATATTTATTCTTCCCTTCATCCCAGATATTATGTAATTATAATTAATTGTTTTACAGTAGTTGACCCATAATATTAATGAGATTGTATTATATTGACCTGTTAACATGTCGATTGACATGACAACATATATTAATCGCTACAGGTAATCCGGCTATATGTGTTGGGTATGTTTCAATGTTTACACCCAGTGCCGTTGTTTTACCTCCTAGACCTCCAGGTCCAATTCCTAACTGATTAATTTCCTTCAGCAGTTCTTCTTCTAAATTTTTTATATGCTCCAGTTGAGAAGGTTGATTCATACTTCTTGCAAGTGCTTTCTTCGCTAATAGCGTACATTTTTCGAAGCTTCCTCCAATACCAACACCAACTACAATCGGTGGACACGCATTTGGGCCTGCCAGTTTTACCGTCTCAATAACTGCATTCTTAACACCCTCTACACCGTCAGATGGTTTCAACATATAAACACGGCTCATGTTCTCACTGCCAAACCCCTTTGGAGCAACAGTGATCTCAATCTTATTACCTGTAACAATCTCATAATGAATGATACCGGGAGTATTATCTTTGGTGTTCTCTCTAATTAACGGATCCGACACAACAGATTTTCTTAGATATCCTTCTTTATAACCCTGGCGTATCCCTTCATTGATGGCATCCTCCAGATTCATTCCTTCAATATGGACTTGTTGACCGATTTTCATAAAGATAATTGCCATACCGGTATCTTGACAGATTGGAATTAGGTCCTGGGTTGCAATATCTAAATTTTCTGCTAATTGATCTAATATCTGCTTACCGAGCGTAGAGGTTTCCGCTTCCTTTGCCCCTCTAACTCGTTCTTCTACATCAGAAGCCAACTTATAGTTGGCTTCGATGCACATTTCTTTTATATTTTTAATAATTTCATCCGTGTGTAAGCTTCTCATGTAAACTCCTTCACAAAGCTTGGTTATTCTATTACCTGGTGTTAAACTAATTAATTATTCTTCACTGTTATCAGAAGGTTCTTCTGAATTTGCTCGTTCCAGTAACTTCTCTAAGGACACGTCTTCTTCACTATAGATTTCTTCCGGAAGCTGGGATGGATCAATAACAACATCCTCTTCATCCAGTTCCTTTTCCAACTCTTTAATTAGTTCATCCTCAGAAGCTGCATCGCTTTCACGAACTTTTGTAAAACGTGCAACTTTAATATCAGTTTCCTGATCAATTGCCATCAGTTTCACACCAGAAGTAATTCGGCCTAATACGGAGATATCATTTATCGCTAATCGAATAACGATACCTTCTGTTGTGATCATCATAATTTCATTATCGGTATTTACTGCTTTAACACCAATTACTTCACCTGTCTTCTCGGTAATCTTATAACATTTAACACCTTTACCTCCACGGCGTTGCACTGTAAATTCATCCATAAAGGTACGTTTTCCTAAACCATTTTCTGATACGAATAGTAAGTATTCTCCTTGGGTACTCAGCTGCATTCCCACAATCTGATCATCGCCGGTTAATGTCATACCAATTACACCCATTGAAGTACGTCCGGTTGGTCTTACATCACGCTCATTAAAGCGGATACACATACCGTTCTTTGTTACCAAGATAATATCTTTCAGATGATTCGTTGATTTTACTTCAATCAACTCATCTTCTTCTCTTAAACTAATTGCCTGAAGTCCTGATTTTCTAATATTTGCATAATCCTTCATCGGCGTCTTTTTAACGATTCCGTCTTTTGTCGCCATAAAGAGGAAACGATCATTCTTATATTCCTTAATCGGGATAATTGCAGTAATTCTTTCCTCCGGTAAAAGCTGAAGGAGATTGACTATTGCAGTTCCTCTTGCTGTTCTTCCGGATTCCGGAATCTCATACGCTTTCAGACGATATACTCTACCTTTGTTCGTGAAGAACATGATGTAGTGGTGATTGGTTGTCATCAATAAATCTTCAATAAAGTCTTCATCTATGGTTTGCATTCCTTTGATACCTTTACCGCCACGATGCTGACTCTTGAAGTTATCAACCGTCATACGTTTGATATATCCGAGTTTTGTCATAGCAATTACGGTATTCTCATTCGGAATCAGATCCTCCATTGAGATATCAAATTCATCAAATCCAATAGAGGTTCTTCGATCATCGCCAAATTTATCTCTGATAAACGTTATCTCTTCTTTAATTACTCCAAGTAAAAGCTTCTCATCTGCGAGGATTGCTTTATACTCTGCTATTTTTGCCATAAGCTCTGCATATTCATTTTCCAGTCTTTCACGTTCCAAACCGGTCAATGCACGAAGTCTCATGTCAATAATAGCCCCAGCCTGAGCCTCGGATAATCCAAAACGCTCTATTAATCGCTCTTTGGCAATCGCACCGTTTTGAGAGGAACGAATAATTGAGATTACCTCATCAATATTATCAAGTGCAATTAATAATCCCTGTAAAATATGAGCTCTTTCTTCTGCTTTGTTTAAGTCATACTGTGTACGTCTGGTTACAACTTCTTTTTGATGTTTTAAATAATAATTTAACATCTGAGAAAGGTTTAAAACTCTTGGTTCGTTATTAACCAGTGCAAGCATAATTACACCAAAAGTATCCTGTAATTGAGTATGCTTATATAAATGATTTAATAAAACATTCGCATTTACATCTCTTCTAAGCTCAATTACAATTCTCATACCGGTACGGTCAGATTCATCTCGAAGTTCTGTAATACCATCTATTTTTTTATCTTTTACTAACTCTGCTATCTTTTCAATTAATCGAGCCTTGTTAACCATATATGGAAGCTCTGTTACTACAATACGATTTTTTCCGTTAGACATTGCTTCGATATCTGTGACTGCACGAACACGGACTTTTCCTCTACCTGTACGATATGCTTCCTCTATGCCTGCAGTTCCAAGAATTTCAGCTCCAGTAGGGAAATCCGGTCCTTTGATAATCTTTAAAAGCTCATCAATATCTGTTTCTCTATCCTCTTCAATATGGTTATCTATAATTTTAAGAACACCATTAATAACCTCTCTCAGATTGTGAGGAGGAATATTAGTAGCCATACCAACCGCGATACCTGATGTTCCATTCACTAATAGATTGGGATATCTAGAAGGCAATACTACTGGTTCTTTTTCTGTTTCATCAAAGTTTGGTGAGAAATCAACCGTATCTTTATTGATGTCGGAAAGCATCTCCATCGAGATTTTACTAAGACGGGCCTCCGTATAACGCATCGCCGCTGCTCCATCACCATCAACGGAACCAAAGTTACCATGTCCGTCTATTAATGGATATCTGGTGGAGAAATCCTGAGCTAACTTAACAAGTGCCTCATAAATAGAGCTATCGCCGTGAGGGTGATATTTACCCATCGTATCACCGACAATACGAGCACATTTACGATGAGGCTTGTCCGGCCCGTTATTGAGTTCTATCATTGCATATAAAATTCTTCTCTGTACCGGCTTTAAACCGTCCCTTACATCGGGTAGTGCACGTGCTGCAATTACTGACATCGCATAATCAATGTAAGACGTTTCCATCGTCTTTCTCAGATCGACATCATGCACCTTGTCGAAGATATTCTCATCCATTACTTTTCCTCCGTTCAAACTTACATTACATAAATCTCCTTTGAATTAGTTTATACCAAGAATTATACAGGCACAAACTTCACAGTATGAATTATGCTTTTTATTAATTCACACGAAACTAGATATCTAAATTCTTAACATATTTCGCATTTGCTTCTATGAACTCTCTTCTTGGTTCAACTTTATCACCCATTAAGGTCGTAAATGTTAAATCAATTTCTGAAGACTCTTCTTCATCCATTGTTACTCTAAGCAGAACTCTTCTCTCCGGATCCATAGTTGTTTCCCATAACTGCTCTGCATCCATCTCGCCCAAACCTTTGTAACGCTGAATTTTATTATTACCGTCACGTCCAACTTCGGTTAAAATCTGATTTAAATCTTCATCACTGTATGCATAGCGAAGAAATTTGTTCTTTTCCACTTTGTATAACGGCGGTTGGGCCATATATACATAACCTTGCTTAATTAAATCAGGCATAAAACGATAGAAGAAAGTTAAAAGCAAAGTACTGATATGTGCACCATCAACATCCGCATCTGTCATAATGATAATTTTATGATAACGTAGTTTTGCAATATCAAAATCATCGGAGATACCGGTACCAAATGCGGTTATCATTGCTCTGATTTCATTATTCACCAATATTTTATCAAGTCTAGACTTCTCAACATTAAGAATCTTACCACGAAGTGGCAATATTGCCTGTGTTGCTCGGGATCTAGCTGTTTTTGCAGATCCACCCGCTGAATCACCCTCAACGATATAAATTTCACACTTGGAAGGATCCTTTTCGGAGCAATCTGCTAATTTACCTGGCAAGCTCATTCCTTCAAGTGCAGTTTTCCTTCTCGTTAAATCTCTTGCTTTTCTAGCAGCATCCCTTGCTCTTTGCGCAAGAATTGATTTTTCACATATCATCTTTGCGACATTTGGATTTTGTTCAAGATAATAGGTTAACTGCTCACTGACTGTACTATCTACGGCGCCTCTCGCTTCGCTGTTACCAAGCTTTTGCTTTGTCTGACCTTCAAACTGAGGTTCCGGTATCTTGATACTAATGATTGCGGTTAGTCCCTCTCTAATATCCTCTCCGGACAGGTTTGTATCACTATCTTTTAAGAATTTCATTGATCTTGCATAATCATTAAAGGTTTTTGTAATGGCATTTTTAAATCCTGCCAGATGTGTACCACCTTCTGGTGTAGTAATATTATTAACAAAGCTATATACACTTTCGGTATAAGTATTATTATGCTGAAATGCAACCTCTACATAAACATCTTCTTTTTGTCCTTCACAGTAGATAATATCAGGATAAATAGGATCCTTATGACGATTAAGGTATTCTACATATTCCTTGATACCTCCGGCATAATGAAATTCCTTTTCTATTAATTCTTCTTCTCTTTTATCTTGTAGAACAATTTTAATATTCTTAGTTAAAAACGCCATCTCACGAAGTCTTTGCTTTAATACTTCGTAATCATAAACCGTTTCTTCAAAAATCTCTTTGTCCGGTAAAAATGTAACCGTTGTACCTCTACAATCGGTATCACCGATTTCTTCTAACTTTTTAGGAGCCTTACCCCTCTCATATCTCTGGGAATATTTCTTGCCGTCAACACAAATCTCTACAGTCAGCCACTCTGATAAAGCATTTACTACAGATGCTCCTACACCGTGAAGACCACCGGATACCTTATATCCTCCGCCACCAAATTTTCCACCTGCATGTAAAATGGTAAATACGACTTCAACGGTAGAAATTCCCTTCTTTTGGTTAATACCAACCGGAATACCCCTACCGTTATCTACTACTGTTATTGAATTATCTTCATTAATGGTTACAGTAATGGTATCACAATATCCTGCTAATGCCTCGTCAATTGCATTATCGACAATCTCATATACCAAATGATGTAATCCTTTCGATGAAGTTGAACCAATATACATACCAGGTCTTTTTCTAACCGCTTCCAGACCCTCTAATATTTGTATTTGTTCTGCACCGTATTCATTACTCATACTTAATTCAATCCTCCGTTTCTAGGGAGGATTTCTCCTCCGTTTCTAAAAAGGATTTCTCCTTTTGTTTGTGGAAGCTTCCCTTCTTAAGCTTGAAGTTAATCCTCCGGTTACTAATCATTCTCCCCTTTATATAAAGTTTCGCCATACTTAATTATTTTCACTTGTCACAACACTCTGATCCACATGAAAAATTCTATCATAATCAAATCGATGACTTACAAATTCCTCTAATCCGGTACAAGTAATAATCGTTTGAATATCTCCAATGCTGTTTAACAAATGAGTTTGTCTTTGTCTATCTAATTCCGATAATACATCGTCTAATAATAGAATCGGATTATCTTTTATTACTGTTTTCACTAAATCAATTTCAGCTAATTTGCATGATAAAGCAGCTGTACGCTGCTGGCCTTGCGAACCGAACTTGCGTATATCAATTTTATTGATTATAAAACTGAGATCATCTCTGTGAGGACCAACATTCGTCATCCTGAGATTTAAGTCTCGGTCCAAAGACTTCTTTAATTTTTCCTCAAAATCTTCCGCTTTTACATTCGGCTCATATTGAATTAGTAACTCTTCCTTATCTCCGGTTAGCTTCTTATGTATGCCATATACCAATTCATTCAGCCTAATAACAAATTCCTGCCTAGTTTGGATGAGTTTAAGCCCATACTCTAGGAGCTTATTATCCCATACATAAAGTGTATCCAATAAATCCCTATTGAAACCAATTTGCTTTAATAAGTTGTTTCGTTGTTCTAGAACTTTATTATAACTAGTCAAATCACTTAGATAAATTTTATCTAATTGACACAGCTCTAGGTCCAAAAATCTTCTTCTCTGGCCCGGGCCATCCTTTATGATGTAAAGATCTTCCGGCGAAAAAAACACAAGGTTAAGCATACCAAATAGTTCACCTTGTCTTTTAATCGGAATACCGTCTATGGCCACACCTTTAGCCCTATTCTTCTTTAGATGTAAATCAATTCGATGGGTTATTTGATTTTTTTCGAGAAATATCCTGATGTGGGCCTCATCCCTATCAAACTTTATAATTTCCTTATCCTTGCTTCCTCGATGGGATTTGGTAGTTCCACATAGATAGATTGCTTCAAGAATATTTGTCTTTCCCTGAGCATTTCCACCATACAATATATTGGTACCACCGGAAAAAGGTATGTTAAGATCATTATAATTTCGATAATCCTTTAACTCCAATGACTTTACGATCATATAAACACCAACATTCCTTTTTCTTTGTATTCCTGTCTTTTCTAAAATTATTTAACGATCTTAACCTGTTCTCCTTGAAACTCAACAATATCACCGTCATAGAGTTTTTTTCCTCTTTGCATCTCTACTGCTCCATTGACTTTAACATTACCGTCTAAAATTTCAATCTTTGCAACTACACCGGATTCAACTAGGCCCGCAGCCTTTAAAGCCTGTCCCAATTTTATAAACTCATCTCTTAACTTAATTTGCTGCATATTAATTTTCTTCTCCTATCAGTGTACATTACGCTACGACATTAATATTAACCGGTAAGATCAAATAAATATAAGATTGATCCTTATCTCTGATAAAGCAAGGTGCTTTTGCATTAATTAAATAAATATCTACATTCTCATCATCAATAACACGCAATGCATCCAATAAAAACTTAGGATTAAATCCAATAATAACATCCTTACCTTCCAGCGTAATATCAATCTCTTCATTCATGGATCCGATTGCTGTATTAATCTTCAATTCAAAGTTGTTATTTTTCACATCTATGATGATTGGTTTCTTATCGGTCTCTCTAATTAACAATGATGCTCTTTCAATACAACTTTGTAATTCTTTTTTATTAATTGTTACCTTTGTTTCATAATCGCTAGAAAGCATCTGATCGATACGATAATATTCACCTTCAATTAATCTGGTTAAAACAACAGTATGATCAAATTCAAATAACGCATGTTTATCGGTGAAGAAAATCTGTACCGTCGCAGAGGCTTCCCCTGATAAAATCTTACTGATTTCATTTAAAGTTTTTCCCGGTACAATAACTTTTCGGTCCTCATAGTCATCCTTCATAAAGATTTTACGTATGGATATTCTATGACCATCCAGAGATATTACTCTTAATTCATTCTTTTTGATTTCAAATAACTCACCGGTCATGATTTTATTACTTTCATTATCCGAAATTGAGAATACAGTTTGTCTGATAATTTCTTTTAATGTAAATTGTGAAAGTACAACAGGATTTTCTTTTTCGATATTCGGGAGTCCCGGAAATTCTTCTCCTGATCGTCCAGAGATAGAGAATTTTGCTTTTTCACAGATTATCTCTGTAATAAAGTTCTCATCGGTAGTAATACTTACTTCATTTTCTGGAAGTCTTCTTACAATCTCTGAAAAAACCTTAGCATTTAAAGCTACAACACCCTTTTCAATAATCGTACCTTTAATAATAGTTTCAATTGCAAGTTCCATATCATTTGCAATCAATTTAATACTTTCATCCGTTACTTCTATAATCAGGCATTCTAAAATAGGCATTGTTGATTTAACGGGTACCGCTTTTAATACAATATTAACACCGTTTAAAAGATCCGCTTTTTGACATTGGATTTTCATCTGTGTATAATCTCCCTTCGCGTTTAAATAGATAAATATATAAAAGATTCTTAGTAATCATAATAATAAGCGTCGTGTAAATGTTGATATCTGTGTTTTTGCCTTAAAAATAAGAGCCTAACGGGATTGATAACCAATCTAATATACGTGTTAAAGTATGTGGAAAACACGGGATAGTTTAATATACATAAAATGTAAAAAATATTCATTAACAGAGTATCAACGATTTATCAACCAATTATCAACGTCTTATCAACTTCTTAATTATTCTGGGTTAATCTTCTTTATTAATACATCAATGGTATTGTGTAAAGAGGAATCCGATGAAATATCATTAGATACTTTTTCACAACCATGAAGAACTGTGGAATGGTCACGGTTACCGAGTACTTTACCAATCTCAGTAACGGACATATCAGTTAATTTACGGCATAAATACATAACAATTTGTCTGGGATAAGATATATTACGGCTCTTATCCTTCGAATAAATCTCATTGGGAGTTAAATTGTAATGTTCTGATACTACTTCTACAATTAATTCAGGTGTAATTACTTTCTTCTCATTAGGAGAGATAATATCCTGCAATGCTTCTTCTGCTAAAATAAGATTAAGCTCTCTTTTCTTAAGTCTGGAGAAAGCGACAATCTTAGTAAGTGCTCCTTCTAGCTCACGGATATTTGATTTAATATTCGTAGCGATATAGCCTATTACTTCTTCATCTATCTTTAATCCGTCTAATTCTTCTTTTTTATGAAGGATTGCCATTCTTGTTTCGTAATCAGGGGATTGAATATCTGCCAGTAAACCATGCTCGAAACGGGAACGGAGCCTGTCCTCCAGAGTAAGCATCTCTTTCGGCGGGCGATCACTGGAGATTATAATCTGTCTTTTCGATTCATGTAAGGTATTGAAGGTATGGAAGAACTCTTCCTGTGTTCGTTCCTTACCTATAATAAACTGAATATCATCAATCAGAAGAATATCGATGGACCGGTACTTCTCTCTGAATTGATGTGTTGTATTCCTTTGAATAGAATCTATTAATTCGTTTGTAAATTTTTCGCTGGTAACGTAAAGTACCTTTGTGTCAGGGTTTTGATCTAATACAAAGTGAGCAATGGAATGCATTAAGTGGGTCTTACCAAGACCAACTCCACCATAGATAAATAAAGGATTGTAGATTTCGCCTGGGTTTTCGGCAACAGCCAAGGCTGCGGCCCGCGCAAACTCATTATTCCCACCTACGACAAAAGTATCAAAGGTATATCTTGGGTTTAAAAAGGTGGGACCATTGCTCTTTTTCTTAACAACCGGTTCCACTGCTTTTTCAACAGTATCAATTTGACTTTGAAGAACGAATTTTATTTCATAAGGCTCATTCATTATTTCTTCAATAGAAACCTTTAATAAAAGTTCATATTTATTACGTATAACATTAAGACTCGGAGGCCCAATACGTTCATCGTTTATAAGAATGGTAATTACATGATCTACAACATCATATACTTTTAGCGGTTTAAGCCAAGTTGTATAAGAAACATCGGTAATCCCATATTCGGATATCAAATATTTTAATATTTCATCCCATTTTGATTGAATTAAATTTTTCATTATAGCCTCCATTAATACTCACATAGTTATATCTTATAACAAATTTATTAAATTTTCAATGGTGAATATGCCATTCTTCTTATATACTGTGGATAAATGCAATTTTTAAGAATAGATTGATTTTTTGTAATGTGAATAAGTTGATAAAAAGTTTCACATTATACACAGGGGTCCAATGTGTATAAAACTAAGCAATCAAGTATAAAACATCATATAAAAACACAGATTATCCACATAAGTTTAAATATTATCAACATTTTACTATATATATAGGAAGAAATCCATATTTCCACAGGGTGTGAATAACTATTAAGCAAAATATTTACTTGACGGAAATGCGTATTCCTACTATAATAGACGTGATATTCCAATATGCATACAAAGTGAATAGGTATGCCTTTTCATTTTGTCATGATAATATAATTCAAGATTATCTCTGATATTTTTGAATATAAAAAGATAAAATTCGCTTACCAAAATGCACGGTACAGTTTAAAAGGAGGTGCAGATTAATGAAAATGACATTCCAACCGAAAAAGAGATCTCGTTCTAAGGTTCACGGATTTAGAGCAAGAATGGCTACAGCAAACGGCAGAAAGGTTTTAGCTGCTAGAAGAGCAAAAGGAAGAAAGAAGCTTTCAGCATAGGTCGCAATTATGTGACCTTTTCTTCTATTCATAGTAATAGGAATTTTAATTATCAGTCTTGTGTTGAGAAGACAGGATATTAACCAGTGAATTAATAACAAGTGAATTCGTAACATGAATATGTTAGACGAGTTCACTTGTATTATAATTCTTGACAACGTAATTTTTCGTTGTACAATTTTTATGCATATGAGAATCTATTATTTTAATATATGTATGGAATAGAGTACGGTTTATCCAAATTGAATTAAACTAATAAAGCAATAGGTTTTATTAGAGGGAAAAGGCAAGGCGAAATGAATAATACAGAATCGTTAAAAAAGAATGAAGAATTTAGAGAAATTTATAGTACCGGAAAATCATATGCTAATAAGTATTTGATTATGTATTTAAAGAAAAACGAATTCAACTACAACCGAATTGGAATATCGGTAAGTAAAAAAGTTGGCAATAGTGTTGTGAGACACAGAATAACCAGGTTAATCAGGGAAAGCTATCGATTATCAGAGGATAGTATATTAAGTGGATTAGACATTATCGTTGTTGCTCGAGTAGGAGCAAAAGGAAAAGATTACAGTGAGATTAAAAGTGCGTTATTACACCTGATTAAGCTCCATAAAGTTGGAAAAGAAGGACAGATTAACATATAAGAGATAGTTATAGTAGGGGTATCGAAGTGATTATAAAGAAAATTCTTATTTTGATAATTAAATTCTATCGAAAATATATTTCTCCTCTTAAGAGAACTTCAAGTTGTATTTATGTACCTACTTGCTCTTTGTATGCCATTGAAGCATTGGAAAAGTATGGAGTAATTAAAGGATCTTATCTAGCTGTAAGAAGAATATTGAGGTGCCATCCCTTTCATAAGGGAGGATATGATCCAGTACCGTAATTAAAAATGAAGATAAAAATAGTCTTCAGGTATATTCTATTGTCAGTTGGACAATAGCTCTAAGGAGGAAAAATTCGTGATTACATTATTAACACCCACAGGTGGGCCTTTAGGACCGATTATAAGTCTATTAGGTATTATCATGAATGCGATATATTCGTTTTTTAATGTATTTGGCATTCAGAATATCGCGTTATGTATTTTTATATTTACTTTCTTAATGAGAGCAGCGATGCTTCCGTTAACCATCAGACAACAGAAATTTACAAAATTATCATCTAGAATGAACCCTGAGATTCAAAAAATTCAGGCAAAATATAAGGGTAAAAAAGACGAAGCATCCATTCGAAAAATGCAGGCAGAGAATCAGGCGGTTTATGAAAAGTATGGTGCAAATCCTACATCAGGATGTCTACCGGTAATCATTCAGTTGCCTATCATGTTTTCATTATATTATGTAATCAGTAATATTCCGGCATATGTTGGTAAAGTGAAAGCGATGTATCAGCCAATCGCAGAAAAAGTAGCTGCCCATGCTGATTATGCGAATACGGTGAAGGAAATTGCAAAAGCAGGAAAGCTTACAGTAAAGATGGATGTGAGTGATCCGAATCATATTATCAATATATTGGCAAAATACGGGGACAAACAATGGAGTGATTTATCATCACAAATTCCTCAATTAACAGATACCATTAATCAAAATGTACACAAAATTAATCATACCAATGAATTCTTTGGTTTGAATATAGCAAATCACCCTGGATTTACTTCAATTGCATTAATAATTCCAGTTTTAGCAGCTTTGCTTCAGTTTATCCAAGGTAAACAGATGCAAACAAAAACGACCACAGATAATAAGGATAACCCTGCAGCTGCAGCTATGAATTCCATGAATGTTATCATGCCAATTATGTCATTGTTCTTCTGTATCTCATTCCCAATCGGTATTGGTTTATACTGGATTGCTGGTAGTGTATTTGCAATCATCCAACAATACTTTGTAAATAAATATTTGGATAAAGTTGATGTTGATGAATTGATTCAGAAGAATGTATCGAAAGCATCTAAAAAAGGTAAAGGTCGTCAAGCAGCAAATGCAAATGGGGTTTCATTACGCGATATTGCTAAGACACAGACAAAATCAATCGAGAATACAGTAACAGATAAACTTGAAACTGATAATAAGGAAGTCATTGAAAGTAGTGACGAAGATCAACCTTCAAATGCACCGAAGAGTATATCTGATATAGCAAATCTATTAAAAAATAAAAATCTGTAAAGGGGGGCAATTGTATGGAGTGGAAAGAAATAACCGCTAAAACAGTTGATGAAGCATTAACTAATGCAATGCTGGAATTGGGCACTACAATAGATAACATGGAATATGAAATCATTGAAAAAGAATCAAGTGGATTTCTAGGCATGTTTGGTAAGCCTGCAAAAATTAAAGCAAGAGTAAAACCAACTTTAGAAAATACAGCTAAAAAATTCTTGGATGATGTATTTAAGACTATGGGCATTACAGCAACAATTCAAGTTAAATTTGATAAAGAAAATGCAACCGTTGAGATTAACATTAATGGAGAAGAGATGGGTGTTCTTATCGGTAAAAGAGGACAAACTCTCGATTCCCTTCAATATCTTGTAAGTCTTGTTATTAATAAGAATAACGAAGAGTATATTAAGGTTAAATTGGATACAGAGAACTATAGAGCAAGAAGAAAAGAAACACTTGAAAATCTTGCAAAGAATATCGCTTTTAAAGTGAAGAGAACCAGAAAGCCGGTATCTTTGGAACCAATGAATCCTTATGAAAGAAGAATTATTCATTCCGCATTACAGAATGATAAGTTTGTTGAAACTTATTCTGAAGGAGAAGAGCCTTTTAGAAAAGTGGTTATTAATATTAAGAAGTCAGTAAGAGATAACAAATATTCTAACAATAGACCTTCCCAAGGATATAAAAAAGATTTTAGCAATGGTGATCGCAATAAGGGTGGTTACAAAAAACCTTACAACACCAGCAAGAGCGGATATAACAAGAACTATAGTACTGATTATAAAAAGGATTATGAAAAGTACAAAGAAAGCAAGTTAAAGAAAGAAGAAAGCGTAGAAACAGTTTAAATCATATGTATGCGGTAAGGGGCTGTTGCAAAAAGTTAATCTATTAAATACAATGTTGCTAATTAACCACATTTATTATAAGGGGAATATAGCATTGTTCTTAAGGATTATTCATTTTGCGACAGCCTCTTACTTTTTGCTTGTGAATCTTTGTATAATGATATATTATGAATAAGAATTAGACCGGAATTGGAGGTATGGCATGAAGACAGAAACAATTGCAGCAATTGCCACAGGATTGAGCAATGCAGGTATTAGCATAGTTAGAATTAGTGGTGATGAAGCATTTCAAATTATTGATCGTATCTATCAATCAAAAACAGGAAATAAGCTGCTATCCAATGAAAAGAGCCATACACTTCATTATGGCTTTATTATCGACGAAGAAAAAGTGGTTGATGAAGTAATGGTGGCTATCATGAGAGCACCATCAACTTATACAAGAGAAGATAGTGTTGAGATAAACTGTCATGGCGGCATTGTTGTGACAAGAAAAGTATTAGAAGTTGTGTTAAAAAATGGAGCAAGAATTGCAGAACCCGGTGAGTTCACGAAGAGAGCTTTTTTAAACGGACGAATTGATTTATCTCAGGCGGAAGCGGTATGTGACATAATTCATGCAAAAAATGAAATGGCATTAAAAAATTCATTAAATCAATTACGGGGTAATGTTCTTGATTTGATTAAAAATATTAGAGAAGATGTCCTTAGGGACATCGCTTTTATTGAGGCTGCGCTAGATGATCCGGAGCATATCAGTTTAGATGGCTTTGATATAGATTTAACGGAGCATATTCATAAGGAACGTAGTGTAATAGAACAGATTCTGAAGGAGTCTAGGAACGGTAAGATTATAAAAGAGGGAATAAAAACAGTAATTATTGGAAAGCCCAATGCTGGTAAATCAAGTTTATTGAACTACTTGGTTGGTGAAGAAAGAGCAATTGTCACCGATATTGCTGGAACAACAAGAGATACATTGGAAGAGACTATAAATTATGACGGGATTATTCTGAATATTATCGATACGGCAGGTATTAGAGATACACAGGATATTATTGAAAAGCTTGGAGTGGAAAAGGCTCTTAAAATTGCTGAGGATGCTGACTTAATTGTCTATGTTTTGGATTCTTCAACTGGACTCGATCAAAATGATGAAGTTATTCTTGAAATGATAAAAGAGAAAAAGTCAATTCTATTATTAAATAAATCCGATCTTGAATCAAAGGTTACTATGAAAGACCTACAAGAAAAAACAACGCATACGGTGATTAATGTGTCAGTTAAGGACAAGACCGGTCTTTCTCTATTTGGAGAAACGTTAAAAGAGATGTTCTTTGGTGGCGAAATATCATTTAATGATGAAATATATATTACAAATGAGAGGCAAAAGGAAGCATTTCTAGAGGCTAATCAGAGCTTAATGATGGTTCTTAATAGTATAGAAGCTGGAATGCCGGAGGATTTTTACTCCATTGATTTGATGAATGCATATGAAGCGCTGGGAAGAATTATTGGAGAGAATGTCGAAGAGGATCTGGTAAATATGATTTTCAAAGAATTTTGCATGGGTAAATAATCAAACTACTTGATTACTATATAAAGTCCGTGAAAAACGGTTAGAATGGGAGGAACTTATGTCATTTGTATATGAGAGCTACGATGTTATTGTAGTAGGTGCCGGTCATGCCGGTTGTGAAGCTGCATTAGCCTCGGCCCGACTATCTTTAAATACATTACTTTTTACAGTTAGCATGGAAAGCATAGCGATGATGCCTTGTAATCCGAATATTGGAGGAACATCGAAGGGACATCTAGTCCGTGAAATTGATGCACTAGGTGGTGAGATGGGTAAAAATATCGACAAGACCTATATTCAGTCTAAGATGTTAAATGTATCAAAAGGCCCGGCTGTTCACTCACTTAGAGCGCAGGCAGATAAAGCGGAATACTCAAAATCAATGAGATTAATTTTGGAAAACACACCAAATTTGACTTTAAAGCAGGCTGAGGTCACAGAGATTATAGCAGAAGATAATAAAATCACAGGAATCAAAACATATTCAGGGGCAATATATCCTTGTAAAGCAGTAATACTATGTACCGGTACTTATTTGAATGCAAGATGTATCTATGGAGATGTTGTTAATCATACAGGACCAAATGGGTTACAATCAGCAACCTATTTGACGGATTCATTAAAGAAATTAGGGATACAGATGTATCGTTTTAAAACGGGTACACCGGCTCGTATTGATAGTAGATCTATCGATTTTACGAAAATGGAGGAGCAGTTTGGCGACGAGAAAGTAGTACCATTCTCATTTACAACCGATCCTAAAGATTTAAATAAGGAACAGATATCATGTTGGTTGACTTATACAAATGAGAATACCCATGATATAATTCGCAACAATATAGATCGATCTCCTCTTTATTGTGGTGCAATTAAGGGTACTGGCCCACGCTATTGTCCATCCATAGAAGATAAGGTTATGAAATTTGCTGATAAGGATCGTCATCAGGTCTTCATTGAACCGGAAGGAAATCATACGAATGAAATGTATATTGCAGGTATGTCCAGTTCACTACCGGAAGATGTCCAGTATCAGATGTATCGATCTGTACCAGGACTTGAGAATGCAAATATAACGAGAAATGCTTATGCAATCGAGTATGATTGCATTAATCCGATGCAATTAAAACCTTCTCTAGAATTTAAGAATGTCGAAGGGTTATTTGCGGGAGGACAATTTAACGGAAGCTCTGGATATGAAGAGGCTGCGGCCCAAGGTTTGATAGCCGGAATTAATGCAGCGATGAAATTATTAAATAGAGACCCGTTAATATTGGATCGTTCAGAGGCTTATATAGGTGTTTTAATTGATGATTTGGTAACAAAGGAAACACATGAGCCTTATCGTATGATGACCTCCAGAGCAGAATATCGTCTGTTACTAAGACAGGATAATGCAGATATCCGATTAACCAAAAAGGGATTTGAAGTTGGGTTAATTGATGAAAAACGTTATCAGAAATTAACAGTGAAAGAAGAGCTTATAGAGAAGGAAATAAAAAGGCTGGAACGTACCAATATTGGAGCAAATAAAGAAGTTCAAGAATTGTTATTGAAGCATAATAGTTCTGAACTGAATACAGCTGCAACATTGGCCGAGTTAATCCGTAGGCCCGAATTGAATTATGAGTTACTTGAAGATATTGATAAAGATAGAAGTATATTACCGGAGGATGTAATTGAGCAGGTTAACATTAACATCAAATACGATGGTTATATCAGCCGCCAGTTACGCCAAGTAGAACAGTTTAAAAAACTTGAGAACAGAAAAATTCCTGAATATATCGATTATATGGATGTTCCAAGCTTAAGAATTGAAGCAAGACAAAAACTGGAGATGTTTCATCCTGTATCGATTGGACAAGCCTCCAGAATATCAGGGGTGTCTCCAGCAGATGTCTCCGTATTGTTAGTATACTTATCACAGCTTAGGCCCGTGAAGGAAGATCAGAGTTAATCGTTATTCGAAAGGAAGGTAAGGAAGCTCAATTATGGTATATACTAATTATCCTGATATGATTATATTTGAAAATGGATTGGATGACTTAGGTGTTGTGTTAACCGCTCAGCAGAAGCAACAATTTATTGATTACTATGAATTTTTGGTAGAGAAGAATAAAGTTATGAATTTAACTACGATTACTGATTTTAAAGAAGTAATCATAAAGCATTTTATTGACAGCATTTCTTTAATAAAAGCGATTGAGTTAAAAAACCAGAAGATTCTCGATATTGGTACCGGTGCAGGATTTCCGGGTATTCCTCTAAAAATCGTATACCCCGAGACCGATATTGTGTTACTAGATTCTCTAAATAAGAGAATATCGTTTTTAAATGAGGTTATTGAGAAGCTAGACTTAAAGAAGATAACTGCAATTCACGGTAGAGCTGAGGATTATGGTAGAGAAGCCATATATAGAGAAAAATTCGATCTATGCGTATCAAGAGCAGTGGCAAAGCTTTCATCCCTATCAGAGTATTGTCTGCCTTTTGTTAAAAAGGAAGGATATTTTATTCCTTATAAGTCTGGTAAAGTTGACGATGAAATTAAAGAGTCTGAAAATGCATTTAAAATACTTGGTGCCAAGTTGGAGTCTGTAAAGGAATATCAATTACCTGGTACAGATATTGAGAGAACTTTAATTATGATTAAAAAGACGAAAAACACACCAAAAAATTATCCAAGAAGTGCAGGTAAGCCTACCAAGGAAGCTCTATAGAACATTATATCGACTTTAGTCGATTGTGAAATACTATAAAACACATTTAATAAATGAATTTAAGATTATGATAGGAAAAGGTGAAAAAGATGATTCGAGGAAAGATGTTGTCCTATGGTGATGATTTATCAGAAATTTATGATATAAGAACTAAAGTATTTGTAGAAGAACTTGGAGTACCAAAGGAGCAGGAATTTGATAGATATGACCCGGATGCAATGCATGTTCTGGTATATGAAGAGAAGTTATCAGAGCAGGCAGAAGAACTGATTCCTGTTGCAACCGGAAGAATCACTTATGATGGTGATATCTGTGAAGTAGCACATATATCAGTTCTTAAGGACTATAGGAACAAGGAGTATGGAGATTTTGCAATTCGTATGTTAATCAATAAGGCCTTACTATCCGGTATCGATGAGATATCCTTAGTATCACCAAGAAATGTAGTCGGATTCTTTGAGAGGGTAGGGTTTACAGTTTTAGAGAGTGAATCAGAAATTGATGGAAAAATCAAGATGATATTAAATTTAACTAATATGGGTTCTATGTGTAAGTGCAAGCATTAATTCGAGACCATATGATAAATATATCAAAACGAATGTAAAGGTGGAAAGCTTTTATATTCGTTTTTGTATGTATGGTAAATTTTATGGGATTAGATCAACAATTTAATCAGTTTTTGGCCCATATAATAAAATTAGTAATATTTTATAGGTCGAATTTAATCCTTTATATATTTGTTATTATGTTATATGATATAATTAGTTATTCGTATAAATTATATTAATTACGATATAGTCTGATGAAAAGCGATAAATAATGACGTTTTAAATGACAGATTAAATCGTCCCAGTAATGAAAGGGAGCCTGTAATAAATGGACAAGAAGACTATTAATAAAATTGAAAGTGAAGAAGTAAATACTGAAGAAAAGAAAGACACAAATTATTTACTCAAGGATATCGCTATTGAATACGAGGAAAAACTTTTTTCGATTTCAATGCAATTAAAAGATCAGACTAATTTGCTGGAAGAGAAAGAACAGGAATTAACAGAGAATCATCGTACAAAAGCACATAATATTGATTTCTTTTCTCCAATTTATGAAAAAACAAATGATAATGAAGAACTAGCAACTCAGATAAATCAAATTCAGAGAAATATTGAAAAGATTAATGAAGAGATGTTAGAATTGACTGATAAAATTGAAGGATTGAAAATTGCCGCACAGTTAATTGAAGAAATTTATACGAAAGAACCGGAAGAGGAACAGATACATTCCACAGAGGAAGAAAAAAACACATCAGATAATGGTCTCGGCATATTGGAGGCGCAAGAGAACGAAAGACAACGAATAGCGAGAGATCTCCATGACACTACAGTACAAAATTTAACCAGCTTAGTACATAAATCAGAACTTTGTGTTAAATTGATTGATATCGATAGTATTCGTGCCAAACTTGAACTAAATACTATGTCTAATACCCTAAAATTGATCATAAATGACATGAGAGGTATTATTTATAATTTAAAACCAATGACCTTAGATGATTTAGGATTAACAATAACAATAGAACGTTTTGCTAATCGACTTATGAGTCAAAAGAATATTCATGTTATAGTAAATTCTAATCAGGAGCCTACTGAAATATTACCTGTTATTCGACTGACATTATTTCGTATTATTCAGGAGACCTGCAATAATGTAATTAAACATGCGAATGCATCAGTGATCGATATTGATATTAGATATGATGAAAAAGGTATTCAAGTGATCATTAAAGACGATGGTGTAGGATTTGATACTAAGAAAATGCTCAAAACCACATCAGAACCGTCATCTAGTTTTGGACTATCAATTATGAAGGAAAGAATTTCGTTATTATCAGGAACGCTAGATATAAAATCAGAAAAGGGAATTGGATCGATAGTTACGATTACAGTACCGCTAACTACTTATGAGGGGGAAATATATGAACATGCCGATTAATATTATGATAGCAGATGATCATTCTATGGTTAGAGAGGGATTAAAGCAATTGCTAGAATTGGATGGAGATATTATTGTTAATGCCGAAGCTAGTAACGGGAAAATGTGTATTGACGAACTGAACGAGACACAAACAGATGTTCTGTTACTTGATATCAATATGCCAATCATGAACGGGCTACAGGTACTTCAATATCTTAAGGATAATAACAAAAAAGTAAAGGTATTAATATTAACGATTCATAACGAAGTTGAATATTTAATGCGTGCAGTTGAAATTGGTGTTGATGGATATGTGTTAAAAGATTCTGATTCATCAGTACTAAAAAAAGCAATATTTAGTGTGCATAATGGAGAAGTATTTATTCAACCGGAGCTTGCTCCATTATTAAAAATGAAATTAGATGAAAAGAGCAATAAGATCGGGGTTGTAGAAGAAACGCTGACCAAAAGAGAGATTGAAGTATTGAAACTGATATCAGAAGGATTGTTCAACAAAGAGATTGCCTACATCTTAAGCATCAGTGAAAAGACAGTAAAAAATCATGTTTCTAATATATTTAAAAAGATCGATGTATCAGATCGTACACAAGCTGCGGTTTATGCAATAAAGAATAATATAGTAGAATTATTTTAATTTGAATAGGGATAGAATGTTTCACGTGAAACATTCTATTTTTTTGACCGTTTATAGTCTATCAGTTTCACATGTAGCAAATATAATTATTTGTAGTTCGTAATATCTCTATGTTTCACGTGAAACATTATCTATAGTATGTTAAATAATTAAGGATTGTTGTTTCACAATATTTATACGAATAAACATCAATACAATTTATAAATTATTAATTAACTTTAGAATACCGATTGCACTGAATATTTATATATTCAATTATTTCTAAAATCAATCTATATAGATTGAATATAATTTCCGAAGTATCAATAATGTTATTTCTATATTCAATTACAGAAATATAATATAGATATTATGGATTAGATTATGAAAAGGCACTAGATATAATAAATAATTAATGATATAATAGGGGATGCGTAAGTCAGGATGAAATATGTTTGATTGCCTTAAAGATAAGATAAGAGAGGTGGAGAAATTATGGCAAGAATTATCGCTATCGCGAACCAAAAAGGCGGAGTCGGTAAAACAACTACTGCAATAAATTTATCTGCATGTTTAGCCGAAAAGAAGAAAAAGGTTCTGGCGATTGATATTGATCCTCAAGGAAACACTTCAAGCGGTTTGGGAATTGATAAGAAAAAAATTACGAATTCAATATATCAGATGATAATTGGTGAGTGTTCCATAGAAGATTGCAGAATTAATACTCCTATTAAATATCTTGACTTATTACCTTCAAATGTTAATCTTGCAGGAGCAGAAATTGAGCTAATTGGTGTTGAAGGACGTGAATACATATTAAAAAAAGAGGTTGAAAAAATTAGGAACGAGTATGATTACATTATCATAGATTGTCCACCTTCATTAAATACATTAACAGTAAATGCTATGACGACAGCGGATACAGTTTTGGTACCAATACAATGTGAATTCTACGCATTGGAAGGTCTTACACAGTTAATGCATACAATTAATTTGGTGAAACAAAGACTTAATCCTATGCTTGAGATGGAAGGCGTAGTATTTACTATGTTTGATGCTAGAACAAATCTTTCTTTACAGGTTGTTGAAAATGTTAAGAGTAATTTGAAGCAAAATATATATAAAACAATTATTCCTAGAAATGTTCGATTAGCAGAAGCACCAAGTCACGGCTTGCCTATTAACTTGTATGATTCAAAGTCTGCTGGAGCAGAAGGTTATCGACAACTAGCCATGGAAGTGATTGAAAAAGATAATGCTGAGTATTACGATAGTGATGAGATTGATAATAAAAGATCAAAAAAGAAAAAAACGAAATTAAAGAAAAAATAGATGCTATGAAGGAGGTCTCATATGGCAGTAAAAAAGGGACTTGGCAAGGGTTTAGATATTATGATTCCGGAGCAAATTATTGAGAATGCTAAGGAGAATACGGAAAATGTTTCACGTGAAACATTTATCCGTATAAGTGATATTGAACCAAATCGTACGCAGCCAAGAAAGAGATTTGATGAAGATGCACTCCAAGAGCTAGCTGACTCAATAAAGCAATACGGGGTAATACAACCTTTAATCTTGCAGAAGAAGGACAAATATTACGAAATAATTGCAGGCGAGAGACGATGGAGAGCAGCAAGATTAGCAGGACTGAAAGATATCCCCGCAATTGTGAAAGATTATTCTCCTCAGGAAATTGTTGAAGTAGCATTAATTGAAAACATTCAAAGAGAAGATCTCAATCCGATTGAAGAAGCACAGACATATCATAGGTTGATTCAGGAGTTTAATTTAAAACAAGATGAAGTTGCGGAACGTGTATCGAAAAGCCGTGCAGCCGTTACTAATTCGATGAGATTACTTAAACTGGATGATCGAGTGCAACAAATGTTGATTGATGATATGATAACCAGTGGTCATGCCAGGGCATTGCTTACGATTGAAGATAAAGAGATACAGTATAGCTTAGCGAATAAGATTTTCGATGAAAAGATGAGTGTTAGAGAAGTTGAAAAGTTTGTTAAGAAAATCGGAGAAGACAAACCAAAAAAGGACATTGCTGCTACTAATGAGGACATCCTAATCTATCGTGATATTGAAGATAAAATGAGAAATAAAGTTGGTACTAAAGTATCTATTCATCGTAAGAATAACAATAAAGGATCAATAGAAATTGAATATTATTCAAGCGAAGAATTAGAAAGAATCATTGAACTTTTTGATGCTTTGTCATAAAAGATTAGTGTAAATTATTCAAAGGCATCATTCTCACCTATTGTGTCTGTGATGTCCTCTGGACAAACTTACACAAATGCTTAGAAATAATATGGGTAAAAATATATAATCACTTGGGAGGAAAGTAAAATGAACGTAATAGATTTCATCAACGATAATATAGCATATGTGGCAATTGGACTTGCAGCATTTTCACTATTATTATTAATCTTTTTTATCGTTATTGCAGTAAAACAAAGAAAGTTGAAAAAAAAATACAAGAAATTTATGATGGGTGGAAGCGGAGAAAACTTAGAAGAGCAAATTTTATCTCGATTTGCGGATATTGATAAGCTTAAGAATGAAGCGAAGCAATTGAACCAAGAACTGAAAAAGGTAAATGATAATTTACTTATTACATTCCAAAAAATCGGTGTTGTTAAATATGATGCATTCAAAGAAATGGGTGGTAAATTAAGCTTTGTTCTTTGTTTACTTGATAAGAATAACAATGGCATCCTGCTTAATTCAGTACATAGCAGTAGAGAAGGATGCTATACTTATATAAAAGAAATCATCAAGGGAGAGTCCTTCCTGGAGCTTTCTGAGGATGAGAAAAAATCATTGGATCAAGCATTAAATAGTAATAATTTTATGGCATAGTTTTCAAGAAATTACTATTGTAATATAATAATTTTTTAAGGAAAGATGTAGTATTGCCTCACGCACAGGTTATAAAACAATGTTCATATTATGTGTTTCAAAGTCGTACATAACAGTTCGCTTTCGAAAAATATAATTATAAACATAGTCTACCAAACAGTGCATTATGGCAATGCTACATCTTTCGTATTAATTATCATATGCAACAGCCTTGTTCTATTCATTGATAAAATAAAACCATGATGACTGCACCTTCTTATATAGGAAGATCATCACTTCACTGGATGTCTTAAGTTAAGAATATAGGGACACAATCTATTACACAACAAGTCAACAAACATATTTATTTATTAACCGGTTTTGGAACATTTCCTTTACCATAATAGGCTAGTAAATAAAGTTCCTCAAGTTCAGATACTAGAGGAAGTCTGGGATTAGCAGTGGTACATTGATCACTAAAAGCAAGATCCGCAAGGGCGGGTACTTTTGATAAATAGTCTTTTTCATCAATCCCACCAAGTTCGATCAATGTAGCAGGAATGCCTAAGCATTTATTTAGCTCCTCAACATTACTTGCCAACATTTCGACTGCCTCATTATTCGTTTTCGGATTCTTTCCTAATTTCTTCATTAGTTCAAAAATCTTATCGCCTACGATGTAGCTTTCGTATTTCGGAAATGATGTAAACTTTGTAGGACATTCAACACCATTGTATCGAATTACATGAGGTAATAAGATAGCGTTAGCACAACCATGAGCAACGTGGTATTCACCACCTAGCTTATGTGCTAAGGAGTGATTTATGCCTAAGAAGGCATTAGTGAAAGCCATACCTGCAATAGTAGAGGCGTTATGCATCTTCTCCCTGGCTAGTGGGTTAGCAGCACCCTCCTCGTAAGAAGCTTTTAAATATTTAAATACCAAATCAATTGCATGGATTGCTAAAGCATCGGTATAATCGGATGCAACAATTGAGATATAGGATTCAACTGCATGTGTTAATACATCCATACCGGTCCAAGCAGTAGATATCTTTGGTACACTCATAACAAAGTCAGGGTCAATAATTGCAACGTCAGGAGTTAACTCATAGTCAGCCAACGGATATTTTTTGTTTTCCTTTTTATCCGATATAACTGCGAATGAGGTTACTTCAGATCCAGTTCCTGAGGTTGTCGGAATTGCAACAAATTGTGCTTTTTTACCTAACACAGGAAACTTATAGGTACGCTTACGAATATCCAAGAATTTAAGGGACATGTTTTTAAAATCCGCCTCTGGATCCTCATAGAAGAGCCACATACCCTTAGCCGCATCGATAGCAGATCCACCTCCGAGAGCAATTATAACATCTGGATGATACTTGTTCATTTCATCTACGCCCTTTAATACGGTTTCAAGACTTGGATCCGGCTCAACCTGATCGAATATCTCACAATGTACATAATCTGTACGTTTTCTTAATTGGTACAATATTTTATTTACATAACCTAACTGAGTCATGGATGGGTCAGTTACTATGAAGGCTTTTGTAATGCCTGGCATTTTTGCTAAATATGCAGTTGATCCGGATTCGAAATATATTTTACTCGGAACCTTAAACCATTGCATATTCACCCTCCTCTTAGCAACACGTTTATAATTTACTAAGTCAACCGCGGAAACATTATGTGTGGTAGAATTGCCACCGTAGGAGCCGCAACCCAAGGTAAGGGAAGGCATGTTTGTATTATAGAGATCACCGATCGCTCCATGCGTAGATGGGGAGTTTACAAGTATTCGACCGGTTCTCATCTTGGCTGAAAAGTTTTTAATTACATTTTCATCTGAAGAATGTATAACGGAAGAGTGTCCTAGACCACCAAGCTCAACCATCTTTTCACAGAGTTCCAGTCCCTTTTCCGCACTTGCTGCTTTTATAATCGCTAGTACAGGAGATAATTTTTCTTTACTTAATGGATACTCCGGACCAACGCCGTCTAGTTCGGTACATAATATTTTAGTCTGAGCAGGAATTTCTATACCGGCCAAAGCAGCGATTTTCACCGGAGGTTGACCAACAATGGCAGGATTAACAGCTCCAGTCTTTTCGTTTATTACGATTGGCTCTAATAATTTAATCTCTTCCTTGGTCGCAAAATAGCAGCCAGCTTTCTTCATTAAATCTATAACTTCTTTATAAATAGGGGCATCAATAATAGCAGCCTGCTCTGAGGCACATATCATACCGTTATCAAAAGATTTAGATAATACTAAATCATTAACAGCACGTTTTAGATTAGCTGTTTTTTCAATAAAGCAAGGGACATTACCCGGGCCTACACCGAGAGCCGGCTTACCACAGGAATATGCTTGCTTAACCATGCCGGAACCACCGGTTGCTAAAATCATAGATACATCAGGGTGATTCATCAATTCTCTTGTTGCATCGATGGAGGGATATTCAATCCATTGAATACAGTTCTTTGGAGCTCCTGCTTTTATTGCTGCTTCATATAATGTCCTAGCTGCTTCCCTAGAACACTGTTGTGAACTTGGATGGAAGCCGAAGATAATTGGGTTTCTGGTTTTTATACAGGTGAGGCATTTGAACATAGTGGTTGAAGTTGGATTTGTAACCGGAGTTACGCCTGCCACAATTCCGACAGGTTCAGCCACAATCATGTAGTCTTCTTCATCATTATCTTCAATTATACCGACAGTCTTTTGATACTTGATAGAGTGCCATACGTATTCAGTAGCAAAGATGTTCTTTGTTATCTTATCTTCGTAAATACCTCTTCCCGTTTCTTCAACGGCCATTTTTGCGAGTATCTGTTGCTTTGAAAGACCCGCCAACGCCATCTCATGAACGATATTATCAATAGTTTCCTGGTCTAAAGTTAGAAAGTCTTTTAAAGCTTGAATTGCATTGGCTACCAAACTATCAACATGCTCCTTAGGAGTGGGTTGTTTCAGATTTTCACTGGACATGTTCATTCCTCCCTAGATTGTTAAATACATAGCATAATATCATTTTAATATAAAGTACAATTATTATTTCACAAATAAGATTGTTAAACATATAACAATCAAATATTTCTATTTTATTTGTAAACAAATATCGAAGATATACAACACTGTTAGTTGTATGATAAAAGTTAACATATCATGCATAAAAATCATGTGAGTAATATATAAATTTTTGTTTAAATTTCCATATAATAACAGGTATATATTAAAAAAGAGTATGAATTAATAAATTGAAAAGAAGTTATAAACATATGTGCATGAATTGTAAAATTTTGTGGATTATATTTAGACTTATGATTTAGTAGGTGGATTAAAGTAATACCATACGAATCTATTGCCAGTATGAATAAAATATGATATAAATAATTATTACATGAAATTGATATAGGGAACGTAAAATATAATGAGTTTGTTCAGTAATGATTGGAAGTGATAACAATGCATAGTTTTATGAGAGCAATAGGTTTTAGCAACATTAATAATAGAATGGATTTAAATGTTCTATTTGAAGATATTATTGATCATCCCACACGAATGCGCCTAATTCAGATTGGAGAGAAGGAGAATCTCACCGAGCTGACAATGGAATATGCCGAGGGGATGGGCATAACACTCCGTGGGGAGATGGATGAAAATAATAAGTTTCAAATTGAACATTATTTTCCGTGTCTTTATGGTCAGAATGTCAGCACCAGGGAAGAGGTTGGTATTAATAAAAGAGTAGATACTGAGGCATACACCGGAATGTGTGATGATTTTCGACTTGGGGTTTCATTGATTTTTTACCTGCAGAATGTAATTGAGTTTTTGGAGAAGAAAAAGCAGAATATGCCGTTGACAACACCTTTTTCAATTACTTTGGCCGCATTGTCTTTAGATGGAAGAATTCTTCTACCTATAGAAAAGGATGAAATACAGGTACGAAACATAACCGCCGAGACGAAATACCGTAATAATCTGATTGCTGAAGCAAAAAAGGGTAATCAGGAGGCAATTGATAGCTTAACAATTGATGATATTGATACTTATGCGATGGTATCCCGAAGAGCTAAGAAAGAAGACATCTATACAATCGTGGATACATCATTTATTCCGTTCGGATCAGAGTCAGATAATTATAGTATTATCGCAACGATTACGGAAAGTAATTTGATTACCAATCAGATCACCACAGAAGAAATATATGATTTGCAATTAATGTGTAATGATTTGAGTTTTCGTGTATGTATTAATAAGGAAGATCTTTTAGGGGAACCTGCTGTTGGAAGAAGATTTAAGGGTAATATATGGATGCAGGGTAAGATAGATTTTTCAGAAAATGAAAAATAATAATTATGTTTAATATAAAAGAGCTGCTGTAGGTATTTATTCCGATTGAAATTATTTTAATTTGTTTTGGAATTAATATTATACATCAGCTCATTTTTGCATTTCTGGTTTATCATTTAATCATTGACTAACCGGGTAGGAAATAGTAGAATAACTATGTTGTTTACGTGCTTGTAGCTCAGCAGGATAGAGCGTCCGCCTCCTAAGCGGAAGGCCGTGGGTTCGAATCCCGTCAAGCACATTATTTGAATCGAGGTTTGAAAGATAACTTTAATTAGGGTATTATAAGCCCTTATTAACCTGAGATTCCTGTCACGCAAATTATTCATGATAATATGCATATGATTGTGTTATGGTTATAATTAAAGATTTGTTTTATGTATGTTAAGTATAATAACTTAGAATCAGGACATAAGATACTTTTTTCAATATTTTAGAAAATAGAAAAGATGCTGTAAATTTAGTCGTTGTATATCGATAAATTTGCTGCATCTTTTCTGTTTTCTACGAATAGAACTTCTAAATCTATTTATAATACCAAATGTATACTTAATTATACCACTTTACATGGATTTCACAGAAACAATACAAAAGTGTGGTATTTACGTGTGCTTATTCATGTTAACTTAGTATTGTAATCAGAGAGAACATTGTAAATGAAAAAGGAGATTTAAGATGAAGAATTTAAGAAAAATAGCAGTTTTATTTTTGACACTAGTTATGATTACAGGAGCATTAGCTGCATGCGGGAACAAAAGTGAAGATTCAAACAAATCAGATAATAATAATACACCAGGCACAGAAGCAACAAAGAGTCCAGATAAAAACTTAAGCGGATCAATTACTTTAGCAGGATCCACTTCAATGGAAAAATTGGCGAACGCAGCCGCAGAAGCATTTATGGAGAAAAATCCTGATGTACAAGTATCTGCTGAATTCACCGGTTCCAGCGCCGGAATTGAAGCACTGCTAGCAGGATCCGTTGATATCGGAGATTCCTCAAGAAGCTTAAAAGATGAGGAAAAGAGCAAAGGCGCAGTTGAGAATATTGTAGCGATTGATGGTATTGCAGTTATTACAGACAAAGCAAACAAAGTAGCAAATCTTACAAAAGATCAGTTAGCAAAAATTTATAAGGGTGAAATTAAGAACTGGAAAGAAATCGGTGGAGCTGATCAGCCAATCGTAGTAATAGGTAGAGAGGCAGGATCCGGTACAAGAGATGCATTTGAAGAACTCCTTGAGATTAAAGATGCTTGTAAGTATTCTAACGAAATCAACAGCACCGGTGGTGTTTATTCAAAAGTATTAAAAACTCCGGGAGCAATTGGATATGTATCACTTGATGTCCTTGATGATACAGTGAATGCGGTTAGCGTTGATAATGTTAAACCTACTGAAGAAAACGTAAAATCAAGAACTTACTTATTAAGCCGTCCTTTCGTAATGGCAACAAAAGGTGAGATCGCTAAGCAGAGCGAATTAGTTCAAGCATTCTTCGACTTTATGAAATCAGCTGATGGTCAGGAGCTTGTAAAGAGTGTTGGATTAGTAACAATTGACTAATATCTAATATAAGCATACTTTAAGGAAGAATTATCACTCAAGATAATTCTTCCTACAGTTGTTCAAAAGTAAATAACAAGGAGACTATATGAGCGATAAGAGCTTTTCTATTATAGGAAATTATAAAACAAAGAACACCGTAGAAAGAATCGCACATGTTATATTTGTAGCCTGCGGATTATTAGCGGTAGTTGCAGTATTTTCAATTACTTTATATATGATTATTAGTGGCACGCCAGCTATATTTAAGGTAGGATTAAAGGACATATTATTCGGAACCGTTTGGAAACCAACGGCTGCGAACCCAAGCTTCGGTATTCTATATGTAATACTTACTTCTATCGTAGGTACTGCTATGGCGATAGCAATTGGTGTACCAATTGGACTTATGACCGCAGTTTTTTTGGCAGAAACTGCACCCAAACGTCTTGCTAATATCGTTAAACCTGCTGTTGAATTATTAGCAGGCATCCCTTCTGTTGTATATGGCTTATTGGGTATTTTGATTTTAAGCCCATTAATTTATAAAATAGAAATGTCTATATTTAAAAACTCACCGGATCATCAATTTACTGGAGGGTCTAATCTGATATCTGCAGTGTTGGTTTTAGCGATTATGATACTTCCTACTGTTATTAATATCAGTGAGACGGCATTAAGAGCAGTACCCAGTCACTATAAACATGCTTCTTTAGCGCTTGGTGCATCCCATATTCAGACGATTTTTAAGGTGATTATTCCGGCAGCAAAATCCGGTATTGTAACCGCAATCGTACTTGGTGTCGGAAGAGCAATCGGTGAGGCTATGGCGATCAACATGGTAGCCGGTAATGGTGTAAATATTCCGCTTCCATTTAGTTCAGTTCGATTTCTTACAACCGCAGTTGTTAGTGAGATGGGATATGCATCCGGTACGCACAAACAAGTACTGTTTACAATCGGTCTAGTTTTATTCGTATTCATTATGGTCATTAATCTTATTCTTAATAAAATAATGAAAGGGGGTAAGAAGGATGCCGACAACTAAAAGTATATTTGACAAGCGCTCAAGAACACTGGATACATTAGCGCATGTAATGATTTATTTATGTGCATCAGTATCGATCCTTATCCTTGCCGGAATTGTAGGTTATGTATTTTTCCGTGGTGTCTCAGCTGTTAATTGGTCATTTCTTACCACCGTCACGAGTAGCTTAAGACAGACCTATGGTATTGCAGGTAATATAGTTAACACAATTTATATCATATTAATTACATTATTAATATCGGTACCATTTGGTGTCGGAGCAGCAATTTACTTAAATGAATATGCTAAACCGGGAAGACTAGTGCGACTTATTGAATTCACAACTGAGACTTTGGCAGGTATTCCGTCTATTATATTTGGTCTATTCGGTTTCGTGTTCTTTGGTGCTACATTAGGTTTTAAATTCTCCATATTGACCGGTTCGTTGACCTTAGCAATTATGGTGCTTCCGCTCATCACAAGAAGTACACAGGAAGCTTTAAAGACCGTACCTTCCAGTTATCGTAGCGGCGCTCTCGGTATCGGCGCTACAAAATGGTATATGATCCGAACAATTTTAATTCCTTCCGCTATGCCGGGTATTATAACAGGTATTATTCTTTCAGTTGGACGTATTGTAGGTGAATCTGCAGCCTTATTATTCACTGCTGGTAGTGGCTATCTTCTTCCGAGATTAGGAAACTACGGTGAGGGTTTGATTGATAAGGTAGGACAGCCGGGTGGTACACTTACAATACAGTTATACTTATGGATGGAGAAAGCAAAGTACGAACAGGCCTTTGGTATCGCATTGGTTTTACTGGTCATCGTATTTGGTATCAATATGCTTACGAAGTTCTTAGCACATAAACTTAACGTGAATAAGCAATAGACTATATAAATAATTAAATTCCCGGCGCATACGTGTGGAGTTTAGATGGAGGATATATGAATAAAGATAAAATCATAACGCAAGCATTAAATTTGCACTACGGAACAAACCATGCTTTAAAAGATATTGACATGAATATTAAAGAAAAAGCGATAACTGCCTTTATTGGTCCTTCCGGTTGTGGAAAATCTACTTTTTTAAAAACATTAAATCGAATGAATGATTTGATTCCTAATGTTACAATTGATGGTTCTGTTATATTGGATGGAGAAAATATCTATGATAGCGGGGTAGATACTACTTTGTTGAGAAAAAAAGTAGGTATGGTGTTCCAACAGCCAAATCCTTTTCCGATGTCTATCTATGATAATGTTGCTTATGGTCCAAGAATTCATGGAATCAAATCAAAGGCAAAACTTGATAAGATTGTGGAAGAGAGTTTAATTGGTGCAGCTCTGTTTGAGGAAGTAAAAGATCGATTAAAAAAATCAGCATTAAGTTTATCCGGTGGCCAGCAGCAAAGACTCTGTATCGCTAGAGCACTTGCAGTAGAGCCGGAGGTACTATTAATGGATGAGCCAACTTCAGCGCTTGATCCAATCTCCACCTTAAAGATAGAGGACTTAATGTCCGATCTCAAGGAAAAGTATACGGTTGCTATCGTTACCCATAACATGCAACAGGCTGCTCGTATTTCAGATTATACGGCATTTTTCCTTGTCGGTGAAGTTGTTGAATTCGCAACTACTGACACCTTATTTACCAGACCTACGGATAAGAGAACAGAGGATTATATCACCGGTAGATTTGGTTGATTCAGTAGTCTGCTATTTGACTATAAAAGAAACATCAACTATAATTAGTATTAAGGAGGTTATTTATGACCGCTAGAATGAGTTTTGAACATGAACTACAATTACTAAAAGATAATTTACATGAAATGGGACAACTGATTGAATCTGCAATTGAGAAAACTTTAATTGCATTTGAATCTCAAGATGAAGCCGTTGCAAATGAGATTATACAAGAAGATCGAACCATTAATGATATAGAAAAGACAATCGAATCCAGATGTCTATCCCTAATATTAAAGCAACAGCCAGTTGCAAGAGATTTAAGAGTTGTTACTACCGCTCTTAAAGTAGTAACAGATATGGAACGTATCGGTGATCATGCAGCTGATATTGCTGAGCTTATCATTCGAGATAAAAGACAACCATTATTTAATCTGGTACAGCATATTCCTGATATGGGTAAAGCAGCAAAGCAGATGGTGCATGATTCAGTTCATGCTTTTACAAGTCTTGATACGGAGAAAGCAAAAGAAATTGCTAAAAAGGATGATATTGTAGATGATCTTTTTGATAAAGTAAAGGAAGAAGTAGCATTGTTACTTCGTGCTTCGAATGAACATGTCGATCAATGTGTAGACATATTAATGATAGCAAAATATTTTGAACGTATTGGTGACCACGCCGTAAACATCTGTGAATGGACCGAATTTAATGAAACAGGATCCGTAAATAATATCAGAATATTATAAAATGGGGGGATTCCATTTGGAAAAAGTATATGTTATTGAGGATGATGAAAGTATACGGGAATTGTTAAAGGTAGCATTAGAAGGATTTGGTTATAAGATTAAAGCTTATGAATCGGCAGAACCTGCGTTACTTGATATGAAGGAGGATAAGCCTGATTTGGCATTGTTTGATTTAATGCTGCCGGGAATGGATGGCTTATCCGCAATTCGTTTGCTCCGTCAAGACCCACAGTTAAAAAATGTACCCGTTATCTGTTTGACTGCAAAAGACAAAGAATTGGATAAAGTCATGGGATTGGACGTTGGTGCGGATGACTATATTACGAAGCCCTTCGGTGTATTAGAGCTTGCAGCGAGAATTCGATCGTTACTCCGTCGTTCTGTGAGGGAAGAAAGTGCTTTTTATATAAACATTAATTCCGTTACAATTAATACACAGACCCGTGAGGTAAGAAATGATGGTCAATTAGTAGAATTGACATTTAAAGAATATGAGCTATTATTATACTTAATAGAACATGATTCCAGAGTGGTAAACAGGGATGAATTGTTGAATCAGATCTGGGGCTATGATTATGACGGAGAGACCAGAACACTAGACAGTCATATCCGTACGTTACGCCAAAAGCTCGGAAGAGTCGGCACTGACTGTATCAAAACAGTGCGTAGTGTTGGCTATCGATTTGTAAAAGCAGATAATTAAAAGGGTGCTGATGTAAGTGTTTTTGCATCAGCATTTGTTACATTAAGATATAAACAGGGGGTTACATGAAAAAGGCGATATTTAAAAGATTTATATTAATATTGTTATTAGCACTTTTGCTGAGTGCAAGTATATTGGAGATTGTGTTGAGCAATATTCTTCTGGATAAAACAGAAGAAGATATGTTGTATTCCGTGAGAATAGCAGATCATGGAATGGATTATAACGGAGATTTACAGGCACAGATCAATGATCTTAAAAAAATCAAAGGGAATGAATCCACACGATTTACAATTGTTGATTTAAATGGTAAAGTGTTGGCTGATAGTGATGTAAAAGATATCATTCACATGGAAAATCACTTAAATCGTGAAGAAATTAAAAAAGCAAAAAGAAAAGGAACGGGCTATGCCATTAGAGATTCCGTAACATTAAAAGAGTCCATGTTGTATGTGGCAGCCATATCGGATAATAAGAATTATTATATTCGTATTGCAGTTCCTTTTTCCGGAATTGAACGATATTTAAGCGCATTGGTTCCTGCATTATTAATCAGCATTGGTGTTACCCTGTTTTTATCACTTATATTAGCAAACCGCTTTGCAAAGTCTGTAACACAACCCTTGCATGAAATTGCAGAGGAGATGCTAAAGCTCAAAGAAGAAAAGCCCGATTTTCATTTTAAGCATTATCAGTATGATGAAATGAATGTAATCGCTGCAACTACGATGCAGATGTCTCAAGCAGTGAAGGAATCCATGAACCGTATTGAGTTCGAGAGACTGATTAGGCAGGAATTCTTTTCAAATGCTTCACATGAGCTAAAAACCCCACTTACTTCGATTCGCGGATATTTGGAACTAATAGAGAATAATATGGTAGCGGACGAGAAGATGAAAAGGGACTTTTTATCCAGAATTAAAAAAGAAACTGGTAATATGACAAATCTCATCAATGATATTCTTATGATATCAAGGCTAGAAACAAAGGAAGCAGAAGTTGTGATATCCGACGTTAGGGTATGCCCGTTAGTTCGTGAGGTATGTAAATCCTTTGAACCACTTGCAAAAGAATATCAGGTAGAATTATTGATGAATTGCAGACCAATAAGCATGCATGCCAATGTTCAACAACTTAGAGCGCTTTTTACCAATTTGATTTCTAACGCGATTAAGTATAACAAACCTAATGGAAAGGTTAGCGTGACTGTAACCTCAGAAACAAAGGATGTTATCATTATTGTGGAGGATACCGGAATGGGTATACCGGAAGATTCCCAGCAAAGAGTATTTGAGCGCTTTTACCGAGTTGATAAGGGTAGAAGCAAGAGAGTGGGCGGCACAGGATTAGGTTTGTCTATCGTTAAACATATCGTTGGTTACTATAATGGAAGCATTGAATTGGAAAGCAAATTGATGGAGGGATCCAAATTCACAGTAAGAATACCGTTAATTCAGAATAATAGCGAGCATAAGGTGTAAATATTTACTCAGTTTATTCCGATATACTACTATAGTATCAATGTTAGGACGAAATTCCTAATTCGATTCGTTGTAGGCATTGATCATTAGGGGTAGTAAATCAAATGCATAGACGGGGGCATCCTAGATGAGAAGAAGATTAAATTGTGTATTCTTTGGAGTATGTTTTTTAGCGGCATTATTTGCTGAAGCTTATAGTATTTTTGTTTTAAAGGGTGAATTATTAAATTTCATAGGTTTTGGGCTGGTTTCTTTATTAACAGGTTATCTTTTCTTTGCAGAAATACGCGATAGTATTGAACGAAAGCAAGAAAAATTATCACAATACGTAAATCAACTTGTTTCAAATGAGATGGATGATTGGAAGTCCCGAATGACGGAGTTAACCAATATTCAAAAGGCAACTTATACAGCGACTAAAAAGAGTAGTGAATTATTAAATAGCCATTTAAAAGAAATTACTAATCGTATCGATACGTTAGAAAGCAATAATTCCTCTGCCTTATATTTGGTTGCAGAGCTACAAAGAAGATCATTAGAAGGACAGAAGAAGGCTATTAACTATCAACTTCATTATAATCGTGAGAATACCAAGGAATTAATATCAGCGGTGCAGTCCTTAGGAGATAAGATGGATGTCGATGGTAAGATAAATCGAATTCTTAATCTATTGGAACAAAATGAAGAGTTATTAAAGAAAACGCATAGTGAAAGTCAGAGATACGATTTAATAGAAGAAAATAATGATTTTCAAGATGAGGTTGCTGTTACCCGTGAGGAACTGACAGAATCACACGAAGAACTAGAACAGACTTCAACTACAGAAGACGTTCATCAGGAAGAAGAGAATAGCACGGTGACGCCATTATACGATGATCCAAACAAAGCTCTATCTGCAGATGAGATAGCTGCTCTGTTTGCATCATACAGTCATTAATTATAAATTTAAATAATTGTTATTTTTAAATCGGCGAGAGGCTTTCTTTTTATAGTAAGCCTTTCTTCTTTTTAATCGCGGACGTTCAAGAAATATATAATATAACACAGCACAGGCTACAATGAATCCTACAACACATCCAATGATTATAAATCGGAAACTGCTTTTTGAAGAGGATTTCGAAGTTGGGTTAGTAGGATTTTTTGATATGGTATCATTCTTTATTAAAGTTGGTAAATTTGTACCCTTATATAGGATATTTGTTCCGCCTACATATTTGTCGTTATAGGTATAGGATATCTTACCAATCACCTTACTATCACTCTTTGTAGTGGTTGATGATGTATCGTTTTGGCTCTCTGTAAAAAAAGTCACTTCCTTTTTAGCATCAGAGATAGAGGCTGATTTCGGTAGCACAACAAAGGCATTCTTATCTGTTTCCACCGGTGTGTTAGTACCGGATAAAAGAGGATTATACCTAGTAAACATCGGTGATTCATTTAATGCAGAGATCCCTTCTGTATCAGAGATAGAATAAGTTGAAAAATTATTAAAGCCGAAATCTAATAGACGTTGTGTGTCATTGTACTGATGAGGTGCGGTATCATCCTTCATGATGACACAGATTAACTCCATGTCACCTCTTTTCGCAACCGTAACGAGGGTATATTTAGAGGTGGAGGTATATCCGGTCTTGCCACCCACAACGCCATCATAGTGATAACTGTAATTCATTAATATCTTGTGATGATTTCTTAAATATCTAGTCTCTTTTTGCTTGTTAGTTGGAAGGATCTGATAGGTTTTTGTACTGAATATTTTGCGGAAGGATTCATTCTTAAGCGCCTCTTGCGTGATTAATGCCATATCATAGGCAGTGGTGTAATGTTGATCATTCTGTAAACCATGTGGATTAGTAAAATGAGTGTTTTTACAGCCTAGGCTTTTTGCCTTTTCATTCATCAACTTAGCAAAATTCTCTATACTACCTGATACATGCTCTGCTACTGCGTAAGCGCAATCATTAGCGGATTCTAATAAGATACCGTATAGACATTGCTGCATGGTGAGCTTTTCGCCTTCATTGATCCAGATACGGCTACTATCCGCCTCAACATCGTATACTGCCTTATGAGAAACGGTTATGGTATCACCAGGAGAGGAGTTCTCAAGAGCTAATAGAACAGTCATGATTTTAGTAATACTTGCCGGATAACGTTGTACGTTCATATTTTTTTGATATAAGACCAGGCCCGTTGAGGCATCCATAACAATCGCAGATTCTGCAAATACAGAAGGCCCTTTCGGCCATTTTTCATCTGCCGACGCCGGAGTAGGGCTTGTCCAAACTAGATTCATAGATAATATAGTAATCATGCTAAAGATAGCAATTAATTTTCGCTTCATATAGACCTCCTAAATTGTTATAACAATATTTAGCCAATACCGAATAATGACGTAATATTATAAAAGAAACACTCTCGGTATAATATTTGTAATATTTATGCAGATTATTCCAAGAGATAAACGTTAATTTAGTAATAAGATAAACAGATATGAAATCCAACTATCTTATAAAATTGGTTCTGGCACGGGGACCCGGTTCAGGAACAGGAAATGCTTCCTTACTGTAGTCCTTGATTTTAAGCATCCACGCCATATTTGCAGCTAGATCCTTCATAACTGTTATTCCTTCCTCATCCTGGAGCACCTCGCCCGGAACAGCACCATGAACTACATTCCAGTAGTTTGAAGGCGCAATCATCATATCAGAGATTAGGAAATAATGATTCAACTGATCAAAGGTAGCAACACCACCTGATCTTCTCAGCACAGCGATCGCTGCTCCAACTTTAAGACGCATACGGCCACGAGTTGGGTAAAATAAACGATCTAAAAAACATTTTAAGGTACCAGCGATACCGGCATAATAAACAGGACTACCGATTATTAAACCATCTGCATCATAAATCTTATTTACGATTTCCTTCATCTTGTCATCTGAAAAACGGCAATGTCCATCCTTACATTGTCCGCAGGAGATACATCCCTTCAGATCCATATTACCTACATGAATTATCTCACAATCTATATTTTGATTTGCGAGCTCGTCGCAAACTGTCTTCAATGCTAAATATGTATTTCCCTGTGGTTTAGGGCTTCCGTTAATTGCAATAATTTTCATAGTAACCTCCGTCATTTTATATTTGCTTACCGTCTATAATAATTTAATTTTTCTTAATAGAATTCGTATATCATTTGAGCTTCCTATAGTATACTACATACTAACATGATTTGGAATACAAAACTGACATTAATAACATATAAAATAGCCAAATTTAAATAGTGAAAAGAGAGTAATTGTCGAAATAAAAAGAAAGCGAAAATACAAGAATTGACGAACAGACGCTTTATCACTATAATAAAATTTGAATGAATAATTGCAAGGAGAAATATCATGAGATTAAGAAATATAAAGGGTTCCAGAGAAAGTGTTGCAGCAAATGAATACGTTGTTCAGGAACCGGAACAATATAAAGGAAAGTGGAATTCACTGTTCCAAAACAATAATCCAATCCATGTAGAGATTGGAATGGGAAAAGGTAAATTCATTATGAAACTTGCTTCTATGAATCCCAATGTAAACTATATAGGGATTGAAAAGTACTCGAGTGTCCTACTGAGAGGATTAGAGAAAAGGAGTGAAGTAGAGCTAGATAATCTGTATTTTATTCGTTTTGATGCGGAGTATATCAATAATATATTTGAGAAAGAAGAGTTATCAAGAATTTATCTTAATTTTTCGGATCCATGGCCCAAGGATCGTCATGCAAGAAGAAGATTAACCTCAAAAGAGTTCATGGCTCGCTATAATTTATGTTTAAAACATGACGGAGAGGTGATGTTTAAGACCGATAATCGAGCATTATTCGACTTTTCCTTAGAGGATATCAAACTAGCCGGTTGGGAGCTTAAAGACGTTACGTTCGACCTTCATAATAGTGAATATGCGGAAGGTAATGTTATGACTGAATATGAAGAACGATTTACAGCATTGGGTAATCCTATTCACCGGTTAGTAGCATATAGAAAGTAATTCTAATATTAATATTAAATGAGGGTGCTAAAACCTACTAATTATCATAAAATGATAAAAAGAGGGAAGAGGGTGCCCCATGAAACCAAATTGGAAATACAAAGTGGCAAAAATGACAGGAGCGAATCGAAGCATAGATAAAAAAATCTTTCAGCTGAAATCCTCTTGGGATGAAGTATCTAATATGTTAAATAGTTCAGTAAAAAAGAAGAAAAGATAATAAGGTGCTTGTATTTATGATTGGCTTATAATATAGTAACCATATCACATAATAAGTGATAGAACAGAGATACTAATACAATAGGATAAGTATAAGCTATGATAGCATAATCTGGCTTGAAAAAAGATAGGAGGAATTATAACTATGGCTTTACAATTTACAGATGCGAATTTTCAAACAGAAGCGTTAGAATCGGACATCCCTGTACTGGTAGATTTTTATGCAGACTGGTGTGGACCTTGTAAAATGGTGGCTCCAATCGTAGCGGAGTTAGCAGTAGAATTAGAAGGCAAATTCAAGATTGGTAAATTAAATGTAGATGAAAATCCTGCAACCGCAGAGAAATACAGAGTAATGTCTATTCCGACATTATTAATTCTTAAAAGTGGTGAAGTGGTAGATACTATCGTTGGAGCGGTTCCTAAAAAAACACTTCAGGATAAATTAAACGCTCATCTATAATAGTAATATTTTGTTTTTTGGTTATTTGGGGGACCGAATAATAAGGATAAAAACAAAGAAAAAAAGAACCAAGGAAATGCATGGATAAAAATGACTATTATCGGAATCACCATGTAATAATATGGTGATAAAAGGTAAGAAACACCACAAAAGCTCGGTATTTCTTACCTTTTTCATAAAAAGAATATATTTTTTAAAAAATTATAAAAAAACGCTTGCAATTTGTTTTTGAATTATATATAATAACTTTTGCGTTCACGAATTAAAAAAAACGCGCCTCTAGCTCAGTTGGTAGAGCACCTGACTCTTAATCAGGGTGTCCAGGGTTCGAGCCCCTGGAGGCGCACTAACAAAGGTATCGGTTTTGCAGACACAAGAGCTGCGGGGTCGGTGCTTTTTTCTTGCGCGTAAAAAGCGAGACCTGCACAAAGAAAAGGAAAGAATACTCACCGAAAGCTTGCTTTCAGGAGAGTACTCTTTCCTTTTCTTGTATTGGCGAAGCCAACGCGACCGAAGAGGGCGAAGCCCTCGAGGTTGCGGTGTAGGTCGCGATATACACATTCACAAAGCCCTCGAGGTGGCGGTGCAGGTCGCTAAACCCTTCTCCATTTTTTAGATAGTATAAATAAAGCTAAATTCGGTAAAAATTTTAATATAATCTACATTATTAACTGATTTTTTATTTCTATACGTATAAACGGCGAAATTAGAAAATTTTAAAAGGTGGATGATTAAAATGATTAAGCTACCGAAAAAAATCATTATCCCATTATTATTAGCCTTGACATTAAGTAGTATATTAACAGTTATGCCAAAGGTAATTGCAACCGGTAATCATAAGAACCAACAAACCCAGATGGCAGATAACATAATAAGCAGTGATGATATATTTATTGGTATTCCTAAACTTCAGGGAATCACACAGGTAAAGAATGCAACACCAAAGCGTGCTGATACGCTTGGACTACCTAAGAATGTTAAGATTGACACCTTCCGAGGAGATAAATATGCGGAGGTGATTTGGGATATGGGTAATGTAAGCTATGATCCAGATAAGAAGGAGGAGCAATTCTTTACCGTAACAGGAACAGTGCTGCTTCCGAAAAATGTTATTAATTTGTATGATAAATCCTTAAAGACTACAATTGATGTAACCGTCTTAGGAGATGGATATAAGTTTAGCTTTATGTCAATCTCGGATCTGCACATTACCAAAGACTCAACACTTGAATCAAACACATATCAAAAGAATAATTTTATAAAGGCGTTAAAAGATGCGGAATCAAATAAATGCAGTGCAATTTCGATTGTAGGGGACCTGACGGATGGCGGGGATGAGAAGGAATATAGTAATTTTCAAAGTATAATAAAAGAAAATACAAGCATACCTTCTTATTATATCATGGGTAATCATGATGCAAGGTGGAAGGAATCCTTTCAGACAGCAGTTGAACGGTTTTCAATAGGTACCGGAATGCCACTCACATACGATAAACCGTATTATGATAAGTGGATTAATGGGTATCACTTTATATATCTATGTACCGAAAGTGATAATCAGGACATCGCATATATTTCTGACAAACAATTGGAGTGGCTAAATGAGAAACTAAATGAAAAATCGAGTTTGGAAAAGCCCATTTTTATATTTCTTCATCAACCGATAGGACAAACCTTGCCCCAAGAGTATGTGAATGAGGTATCGGGAAGTGACGCTGTACAAGACCGTAAGATTCTTGAAATACTAGGTAAATTTCCGCAGAGTATTCTAATCAGCGGTCATATTCATAATGAATTACGATCAGATGTAACCATTTATAATACAAAATTCTGTACCATGCTAAGAGACGGATCAGCGGGCCTTGGCGCGGGGAATGACGGAAAAAATCCGGAAGGCTTTATCATAAATATTTATAAGAACTCCGTAGTTATTAATGGAAGAGATTTCAGTAAAAGTTCAACTATCTGGAGAACGACTATTAATAATTTCACAAAGACAAATCGAGCTAAGGACAAGCAACCGCCGTCCATCCCTTCCGATTTAACCATAACCCATAGAACAGAATCAAAAATTGCACTGAAGTGGGATGACTCTAAGGACAATTTCACATCCATGAACAATAATGTCGGAATTGCCGGATATGATATTTATGATAACAATATCTGTGTAGGATCGACGAATGGATCAAATAGCTTTACCGTAACAGGATTAAAACCGAACACCAAGCATGTATTTACCATCAAGGCAAAAGACGTGAAGGGAAACGTATCAAATTCCGGAAAACCGATAAAAGCGAAAACCTTGTATAGTAACGATGCTCCGATTAACCTGGCATTGAATAAAAAGGTAACTGCCAGCACATCAGAAAAGGGATGTGGGCCCAATAAGGCCGTAGACGGGGATGACACAACGAAGTGGACATCTACAAAGGCAAAGGACATTGAATGGATTAAGGTGGATCTGGGAGCTGTGTATGATATATCCAGATGGGTGGTAAAAAACTCGAACGGACAGGGAATAGCGCAATCCGAGAATCCGAAAAGCTATCGACTGATGGGAAGTATTGATGGAGCAGGGTGGTTTTATTTAGATGGTGTATATGAGAATGTATCCACCGTAACAGATCGATACTTTGATAGAGCGGCAGTGAGGTACCTTAAAGTATATTTTGATGAGCCTTGTAATTATAAACAGTCTGCTTCCTCAAAAGAAACAGCGAAACTTTATGAACTTGAAGTGTATGGTGCGAATATATTAAAAGGTTATAGTAATCCATTTGATATAAAAGAATTACCCAGTCGTTCGGCAAAGACAGCTAAGGATCTTAATTTACCGTTAAAGTTACCAATCAAGACCAGTGCCGGTGATTTTGTGGCGGATGTAAATTGGAATGTGAATGATGCTTGCTATAATGCCGACTTATCTACCACGCAGACATTTACAGTGAGCGGAACAATCAAACTACCGCTTGGTGTCATCAATCCAGATGGAATTCCACTAAAAACGAAAATCAACGTAACAGTTAGTAATGAAAAATTATCTAAAGTCACGTTATATCAGAATGAGAATAAGGTGACAATAGGGAAAACTTTGCAAATAAGCGTAAAGGGAACCCTAAAGAATGGCAAGATTGCAAGTTTATCGCCTGTTACCATGCAATATAAAAGTTCAAATTCAAAAGTAGCATCAATTGATAATAACGGTATGATAACTGCAAAGGAAGCAGGAAATACCACAATTAATGTTATTGTTACGGTAAATGGAGAAAAAGTAAAATCAAATTATATCAAAGTTCATGTACCGAGTAATGATGCGAAATTAAAATATATAACAATTAATGGGAAAAAGATTATAGGATTTGATAAAATGGTCACCAAATATAATGTTTGGATACCACAAAAACGTAAAATGGATCCTGAGATTAAGGCAAAGCCAAATAGTAACAAAGCGAAAATAAAAATAAATGGTCCACCAAATTCAGAGATGGTTAAGATAACAGTTATAGCAGAAGATGGTATAACAACGAAGAACTATAAAATTAACTTTATTAAGACTAAGTTGTCCGGGGTGTTTTTACAACCAGATCAAGATCCGGACACACTTCAAAAGGGAAAAACAATGAAATTAACAGCCTACGGTCTTGACAGTAAGAAGAATAAAGTGAGCCTGTTTGATGCAAAGCTGAAATATTCTGTTTCTAATTCCAAAATCGCAAGTGTGGATGAGAATGGAAAGCTTAAAGCAAAAGCATGTGGTATCACCAAAATTAGTGTAAAGATAAAATTAAACGGTTCAAATTATAAATCAAAGGCAATTAAAATTACGGTATCATGATATTAGATAATATAGTTCATTTATCAATAAGTATAAACGGTTAGTAAATTAAACAAAAGAAATATACAAAGGATATAATAAGGAGTGGCTTCCATATTAGTTCGGTTGAAAATATTCATTCGAATAATATGTCGAAGCCACTTTTTATTATTATAAGAATCACATAATATTAATTTATAGATTTACAGGAGACACAATTAAACACGAAAAATTAACACCAAAAATTAACATAAATCTCAGTTCGATTTCATTCAATATCTACAATTGACCATTTGATATTAATTTTTTATAATTTTATATAAAGGATTAAATGGAAAAACTAGAAAAAAAGGGATATTAAGAATGAATAAAACAATAATACGAATAAAGAGAATATGGGTAACCATCCTGTGCTTAACTATAATTATAACGTCAACACAACCCCCAACACTAGCCAAAGCAAACTCCAGTGAAATTAATGTAAATAACATAATTGTCACTAGAAGTGAAACGAATGCAGCTAAGACTGAGGAAACGATTGAAACTCCGGAGGATACAGGTGATAATAATGACAATCTATTAAGTATCATTAATCCGGAAGGTGTAATAACAGTTGAAAACGGCACCCCTAAGGATGCAAATGAACTTGGTTTACCCAAAACGGTTAAAATATCCACGCTTTTAGGAGAACAAGATGTGGAGATTGAATGGATTCTATCGGGTGTGAATTATGAGCCGAATGTAAAAGCGGAACAAGCATTTGAGGTAGAGGGGACAGTACTGCTGCCACAGAATATTGAAAATAAGAACAATATACCACTTACTGCACACGTAAAAGTAATATCAAAAGCTGCAGAAGGGTTTCAATTTAGTTTTATGTCCATGTCTGACTTGCATTTGACATCTTCTTCAACGATTACTTCCTCCACTTTTCAAAAGGAGAACCTAATCCGTGCGTTACAAGATGCAAATAACAATCAATGTAGCGTGATCTCGGTAGTTGGTGATATTACAGATAACGGCAGTGATACGGAGTATGCTAATTTAAAAGCAATTATGAGCGCGAATACAAAAATTCCTGTTAATTATGTAATGGGTAATCATGATGTTAAATATAAGGACTTTTCTACGGCAGTTAACCGTTTTAACAATGGAACCGGAATGGGTATCACTGCAAGCAAACCTTATTATGACAAATGGATTAACGGATATCACTTCTTATATTTAACAACAGAAAGTGGTAACAAGGATGATGCTTATATATCTGATAATCAAATAGCTTGGATGGCGGAAAAACTAAAAGAGGACGCTCACCTAAGCAAGCCGATTTTTCTATTTCTTCATCAACCCATTAGTCAGACCTTAACACAGAAACAAATAAATAATGTATCAATAAGCGATGAGGTTCAAGACCGAAAACTAATAGAAGTTTTAGGTAAATATCCTCAAAGTATTCTAATCAGTGGTCATATCCATAATGAAATTACAGTGGGGGGCGTATTGTATAATGCAAAAGGCTGTACCATGATAAAAAACGGATGTGCAGGAAAAGGTGCAAAGAACGATGGCGAAAAACCGGAAGGAATTATTTTGGATGTTTATAATAACCGGATTGTTATAAACGGTAGGGATTTTTCCACAAAATCAACAGTTTGGTCAACTACAATACATAGTTTTACCGCTACAAATATATCAACTGATAAGCAACCACCGACTACTCCGCAAAATCTCGTATTATTACATAAGACCAATACATCAGTTGATTTAGAATGGAAGGACTCCACGGATAACTTCACATCTATATTTAATAATGTTGGTGTAACGAGTTATGAAGTATATAATAATGGGAACTTAATTGGAAGAACCCATGGAAGCAATCAATTTAGAGTTAAAAACTTAAAGCCGAATACGACTTATCAATTTGTAGTAAAGGCAAAGGATATCGCAGGTAATCAATCAAAATCAAGTAATAATCTAATCGTTAAAACATTGATGACCAATGATGCACCTACCAACCTAGTATTAAAAAAGCAAGGTATTACTGCCAGCACTTCAGCACAGTCTTATACTGCGGGACAAGCCGTTGATGGCAAAAATATGACTAAGTGGGCCTCTACATCAGCTTCCGGCAAGGAATGGATTAAAGTGGATCTTGGTACAGCATTTGATGTATCCAGATGGATCGTAAAGAATCCGGGTGGATTCGGAGAGACCATATCAAAGAATGCCAAAAGCTATCAGCTGATGGGTAGTATGGATGGGAGTAGTTGGACTACTTTAGATACAGTGCCTTGTAATGTATCCAATATCACTGACCGGTTTTTTGATAGAACACGGGTAAGATACATTAAACTTTTTTATAATACACCCTCCAATTATGATGAAAAGACGTCCTCGATTGCGAACCTTTATGAACTTGAGGTATACGGAGCTAATATATTTAAGAATTGCATTAATCCTTCTCCCATTAACGGACTACCATACGGCACCGGAAAGACTATTAAGGAGCTAAAATTACCGAATAAAGTTTTCATAAATACAAGTAATGGCGTTGTCTTAACCGATGTGGTATGGAATGTAAAAAGCAGTTCCTATCATGTTAAAGTAAGAAGGGAACAAACCTTCAACGTAAGCGGTACTGTAATATTACCCAAGGATGTTATAAACCCGGATGGAAAGACCCTAACGACTAGTATCTCCGTGACGGTAAGCGGTGAAAGACTATCAAAAATAAATTTGGTTCCAACCGCTTCTAAATTATTCTTAGGAAAATCGATTCAGACTACATATAGGGGTATTTTAAAAAATGGAAAAACAGCGAATTTATCGCCGGTTTCAATAAAATATGTCAGCGCAAACCCCAGTATTGCTACAGTAAATGAATCGGGCTTAATAACAGCAAAGCACGCAGGAACTACATCCATAAATTTACTTGCAACACTTAGCGGAGAGAAGATTTTATCGAACTCAGTTAAAATATATGTTCCCAGTAATGACACTTCATTGAAGGGGATTTCGGTTGATAAGAAAGCGTTATCCATATTTGACGGAAAGAAGACGAAATATACTGTTTTATTACCTTCTAATTCAAAAAAGAAACCGTCTTTAAAGGTAGCAGCTAAAAATAAGAAAGCAACTGTTTCAGTAAAAATGCCAAAGAAATTACCTGGAACTGCTACAATAACGGTCACAGCAGAAGACAAAAAAACAGTAAAATCATACCAAATCGTGTTTAGCTATAATGCTCCATCTTCAGTGAGATTAAAAGCAAACAAAACGACGCTAAAAAAAGGAAGCTCTACACAATTTATTATAACAGGAAAACTAAAAGATGGTTCGTTAGCGGATATCACAAAAGCGAATGTAAAATATAGTAGTTCGAATAAAAAGATTGCAACAATAGACAAAGCCGGCAAACTAAAAGCGAAAAAAAAGGGAAAAGTAAAAATCAAAGCAAAAGTTACTCTTAACGGCAAATCATTCACTTCCAATACAATAACAGTTACAGTAAAATAAAAATATGATTTAAACGGATATGTTTGGAATACCAATGATTGTTTATGTGGGTTAAACGTTTTTGAGGAAGCTTTTCATGCTAAATGATTCGAATAAATGGACTTTCTGTACATATTATATTAATAATATTATTAATATAATATTGAGGTCAGTTATGATAATACATATAGTCCAGCCTGGCGATACGATTTCAACTATTGCTCAAAAATATAATATCTCAGCAGTCCGAATTCTTCAGGATAACGGATTGGCAGAAACCACGAATTTGGTCCACGGGCAGGCACTTGTTATAGCTAATCCTCTTAGGACTTATACTGTGCAGGAAGGGGATACAATATCCAAGATAGCAGAGGAAAATGGTATAACCTTACTACAGTTATTAAGAAATAACCCATATTTGAATGATAGAAAATACATCTATCCAGGTGAAACCCTGGTAATAAGTTATGGTAGTCTTAAGGGAAGGGTTACAACAAACGGATACGTAAATCCTTTTGTTAATATGGATGTATTAAAGAAAACATTACCCTTTCTCACATATTTAACGGTATTTGGCTATCGAATTTTAGACGATGGAGAAATTGCTGATATAAATGATGATGATGAAATTATAAACTTAGCAAAAGAATATCGTGTTGTACCAATTATGATGCTTTCAACCTTAAATTTGCAGGGCATCGGAAGTGTGGATGCAGCCTATGGTTTGATTTATAGCGATGCTAATATCAAAAAAATAATTGATAATATATTACGGCTATTAAAAACCAAGGGTTACAAAGGTATTAATTTGACGAATCAATTCATAACTGAAGATAGCCGCCCGTACTATGAAAATATGGCAAAGTTATTTACAAGACGTTTGCATGAGGAAGGATATACAATATTTATCACATTATCAGAGAATTTTGTATATGAAGGAAATTTCATAACGTTTGAGCAAATAGACTATACTCAATTGGGTAAGACAGTGGATGGATTTACTTTACTTAACTTTAATTGGGGATATACCTATGGCCCACCGGCTCCCGTTGAGTCTTATGAAAATATTTCGGACTTTGTGGATTATGTGAATACAAAGATTCCCTCAAGAAAATCTGAAGTCGGTATTACGACTATTGGTTATGATTGGGAACTTCCTTATGTATCCGGAGTTACGAAAACAAAATCGTTATCTATTCAATCGGTAATTACACTGGCAAACAATGTAGGTGCAGTTATACAATTTGATGAGGTGTCTCAAACACCATATTTTCGCTATACCGAGAATAAGAATGGTATTCTTCGTAAGCATATTGTATGGTTTGTAGATGCAAGAACAGTGGACGCAATTATGAGTTTAATTAATAGCAATAGTAATAGAGGAGCAGCAATCTGGAATATCATGAATTACTTCCCTCAGCTTTGGAGCGTCATTAATTCTCAGTATCTAATTGAGACGTTATTATAAACTGACATTTTTTCGAAACTATGTTATAATAACTAAAGCAAAATTTTAAGAATAATACAATTAAGAATCAATGAGCAACAGAAAGGCAGTGCTACTATGTCCGAATCATTAATAACGAAGAAAGCAATTGCTGCAGGGATGAAGGAACTAGCAAAGAAGAAGAGTTTTGATAAAATAACAGTATCCGATATCACAGAAGCTTGTGGCTTAAATCGTCAAACTTTCTATTATCATTTTCAAGATAAATTTGAGCTAGTCAACTGGATTTACTATAATGAATTAATTTTATTAGTTACTGACCAATTGACCTATGATAATTGTACTGAGAAGGTACTTCAGATGCTACAACGAATGAAGGAGGAAGAATATTTCTATGTGAATACGTTGAAAGCCTCAGTTAAAAATGAATTCGAGGAGTATTTGTTGAAAGTTACTAGTGAGCTTTTCTGTGAAATTATTGGTAGAATAGCAAAGAGAAATGTCAAACTGGATGAAGATGAGATTCGGTTTATAGCTGAATTTTATTCTTATGGAATAACCGGAACCATAACATCGTGGGTCTCGAAGGGGATGAAGGAAACCCCAGAATATATCGCTTCACAACTTAGAAATCTGGCACTTGGTACCGGTAAGTTTGCAATAACAAGATATTTTGAAAGAAAGAAAAATCAAGAGAGTGATCATTAAAAAAATGCATCAGAAAACAAGGTGTGGATTGCCCCTATATCCTTACCTGTTAGGGCAGGAAGTAGCTGATTGTATAAATCGTTCTTTTCCTTTGAGGTCAGCTTATCGGGATAAGCTGAGGTACCTAGCTCGATAATATTACGTGCACATCTTTTTGGAGAAATTTTTTCTCGATGTATGCAGATGTCTACAGCAGCGATAAGAACCACTCGTTTGATTTTGCCATCCAGTAGCATAATAACCTCCACGAAGAATTATTTCTAATACAAGTATAATCATAATAAATTCTATGTCCTATAGACAAAACCAGGAATCTGTCAAAAAATTCGTCAGATTTCTTTTTTTGTCTAAAATTTATACATGATAAATTTACTGTCTAATTACATTCCTATAAAGGCGTGATATACTTCCCAACAACGAAATATTGGAGGTATAGAGGATGAAAATATTTACAAAGAGAAGGATATTTAGTGCGGCTGTCATATTAGCAGTCATAATCGTACCGCTTCTATATAGTTACTTCTATTTAGGAGCTTTTTGGGATCCATATTCTAAGCTGGACTCCCTACCCGTAGCGGTTGTTAACAACGACAAGGGTGCCCTGATTAATGGGGAACAACGCAATCTGGGCAAAGAAATGTGTGATAGATTAAAAGAGGATGGGACGCTAAAATTTGTTTTTACTGATGAAAAACAAGCAAAAGTAGGAACGGAAGGAACAAAGTACTATGCTATGTTAACAATTCCTGATAATTTTTCTAGTAATATAGCATCAGCTAGTACAGAAGATAAGCATACCGCAAACATTATCTACTCACCAAATGAAAAACGTAACTATTTAGCTAGCCAGATATTAAGCAGAGCGGTACTTCAGATCGAGGAAGAGACCCGTTCCAATGTGAATAAGGAAATCGTTCAGAATCTTAGCGACAAGCTAAAAGATGTACCAAATCAGCTGACTGATCTACAGAGTGGATTAGGGAAATTGGAAGACGGATCAAAGGATTTAAAGGACGGATCTAATACTTTAAGTGATGGTACGGATACATTTAACACAAAGTTCAAGGATTATAGCGCTGGGATAACATCAGCGAAAAAAGGAGCGGATCAACTGTCAAGCGGCGCATCTGATTTAAATAAAGGATTAGCGCAATTACAGCAGGGTGCAAAACAGATTAAAGACAGTACAGCAAATATAAATCAACTGAGCGAAGGTGCGAAAAAACTCGCTACCGGTGCACAGACTTTTGATACCAGCCTTACCCTGTATACAACAGGAGTGGATGCGCTTATATCATCCGCAAACGATACAGCAAGCTTTTTAACTCAATATGTAACAAAAGTAAATCCGGCTATTATGGCTGACCCTACATTCCGTGCCTTTGTAATCAAAATGTCGGATCCATCAAATGCACAAAATATCAAGGCACTTCAAGATGCAAGCACGAAATTAAAAGGAGCTTCTTCACAAATAAAATTAGCGACCGGGCAATTATCACAGGGAAGCCAAAGTCTTCCGGAATTAAAAAGTGCACTTGCAACCTTATCGGACGGTGTTAATCAGGCGAAGGAAGGCTCCGATGCATTATCAAAGGGTGCATCCTCATTAAGCAACGGTATGAATAAAGTTAACAGTGCAACCGGAAAGATCTCTGATGCAGCGGGGGACATCGCAAAAGGTGCGTCAGATTTAAATGAAGGATCTAAGAAGTTATCAGACGGTATTACAACAGCAAAGGATGGCGTAGATACTGCGATTACGGATTCTGATAAAGAATTAAGTAAACTGGACGGACTGTCCTCATATGCAGAAAAACCTATTTCAGTAGATCAAAACAATGTAACCACAATTAATAATTACGGTACAGCATTTTCTCCATACTTTATGTCGTTATCACTATGGGTAGGAGCCTTAATTCTGTTCGTAGGCATCTATCTTGATACAGAAGGAAAGTTTAAAATACTATCTAGAGACTCCGGACATAAGGTTGCCAGAAGCTTTTTGTTTCTCATAATCGGATTAGTTCAGGCAATTGCATTAGCAATGGTAATTCAATTCGGTTTGGGCCTGAAGGTGGATAATGTTGGATTATATTATGGCTCTCTTTGCCTAGTATCCTTGGTATTTATATCAATCGTTCAGTTTTTAATGGTTCATTTGAAGGATGTTGGAAAGTTGCTTTCAATCGTATTATTAATCCTTCAGTTAACTTCCTGCGGAGGAACCTTCCCAATGGAGACGGTTCCGAAGTTATTCAACAAGCTCTTCCCATTTATGCCTATGACTTATTCGGTTGCACTATTTAAACAGGCAATAACTTCTCCAGATACGAGTGAAGTACTTCGAAATGGTGGAATACTATTTGCAATATTAGTAGTATTTATGTCTTTAACGATTATCTTATCCGTTGTAAAAAGCAGAAGAAGCGCAAAAAATTCTGTTGCAATGCCAGTGCAATTCGAATAGATAAAAAAAGGTTGACATTTATGGTTGGCTAATGATAGAATTGTAAAAAATATGAATATAGATAAAGGCAATGACGAGGAGAAGTAGTTAGTATTCTGATTTTCAGAGAGAAGATGGTTGGTGTGAATCTTCATTCGGATATTAGTGAAGTAGCCTCTGAGCAGTGAACCGAACGAGAGAAATCTTTAGTAGACTTCAACGGAGTTTCCACCGTTACAAGGAAAACGGTATCGATAGTAATATCCGTACTGATTGGATTATTCAAGTCAGTACCCATTTATATCCGTACTGGCAGAGTGCAGATAGAATACCATGTATTCGATCTGAATTTAGGTGGTAACACGGATGACATATTCGCCCTAAGCTAAAGTGATTTAGCTTAGGGCGTTTTTTATTTACTAAAATAAAGGTTAAGAAAAGGAGGATTCCATATGGAAATGAGAGGCACTGAATTATTTGTAAAAGCATTAAAAGAAGAGGGTGTAAACACTCTATTCGGTTATCCTGGAGGAATGGCAATTGATTTTTTTGATGCCCTGTACAACGATCCGGATATCGATGTGATTTTGCCGAGACACGAACAGGCACTGATTCATGAGGCAGATGGCTATGCAAGGTCTACCGGAAAGGTCGGAGTATGTCTGGTTACCAGCGGGCCTGGGGCTACGAATCTGGTAACCGGAATTGCTACGGCTAACTTTGACAGCGTACCATTAGTATGCTTTACGGGCCAGGTATATACAAACCTGATCGGCAACGATGCCTTCCAGGAGGTTGATATTGTCGGGATAACCAGAAGCATATGCAAATACGCGGTTACTGTTAGAGATCGAAAAGATTTAGGAATGATCATAAAAAAGGCCTTCTATATCGCAAGAAGCGGAAAACCGGGTCCCGTAGTTATTGATATTCCGAAGGACATCCAGCAGGAATACGGTGACAGTGAATACCCGGAAAACGTAACGATTCGGGGATATAAGCCTAACAGCAGTGCTCATGTAGGGCAAATAAGACGTGTTATGGAAGTTTTACATTCGGCGAAAAGGCCGGTATTGCTGATCGGTGGAGGAGTAAATATATCAGGAGCCTCAAAGGAATTAACTAGATTTTCTGAAATTACCGGTATTCCGGTTATCACCACAATTATGGGAAGGGGGGCAATTGCAACTAGTCATCCAAATTATATCGGCAACATCGGAATGCATGGCAGCTATGCTTCCAATCATGCAATCAGTGAATGTGATGTACTGTTTTCGATTGGCACCCGGTTTAATGATCGAATCACTGGTAAGATCAGTGAATTTGCTAAAAATGCAACAATTGTCCATATTGATATTGATTCGGCTTCTATCTCAAGAAATATTAAGGTGGATTACCCAGTGGTTGCGGATGCGAAGAATGCATTGAAGCAAATGCTGAAAGAAGCGAAGCCCTGTGATATAACTCAGTGGAGCTCATTAATTCAGGGATGGAAAGAACAATATCCAATTCATATGAATCGCTATGAAGGGCTTACTCCGGAAGCTATTATTACTTGTATCAACCGTATGTATGAGAAGTCCATTATAACTACGGATGTGGGCCAAAACCAGCTTTGGACAACACAATATATTGAGCTAGATGAAAATAGACAACTGATTACTTCCGGTGGGCTGGGAACGATGGGATTTGGTCTACCTTCGGCGATTGGAGCAAAGCTTGGCAATCCGGAAAAGCACGTTATCTGTATAACGGGTGATGGCGGAATACAGATGAATATTCAGGAGATGGCAACAGCTGTTGCATTAGAATTGCCGATTGTTATTTGCATCTTTAATAATTCCTACCTAGGAAATGTACGTCAGTGGCAGGAGATGTTCTTTGATAAGCGATATTCTGGTACCTGCCTTAGATATCGAAGACGGTGTAATAGAGATTGTATGAACCCGGATCAGTGTTGTCCGAAGTACTCACCGGATTTTATTCGATTGGCAGAGAGCTACGATGCAAAAGGTATTCGCGTTGAACGAATTGAAGAAATGGAAGAGGCTTTTGCCCAGGCAAAGCAGAACAAATTTGGCCCAACGATTATAGAATTTATGATTGAGAGAGAAGCAAATGTATTACCAATTGTTCCGGGAGGGAAACCGCTTACGGATATGATTATGGATTGTTAATAGATATTTATTAATATATTGCATGTTGGAGGTTATGTATGAAGAAAAGATGGATTTGTTTGTTTGTAGAAAATGAAATTGGTGTTCTAGCAAGGATATCCGGACTATGCTCCGGCAAATCATATAATTTGGACAGCTTAACGGTAGGTGAGACAGAGGATCCTACGATATCGAGGATGACGATTGGATTAACCAGTGACGATATGACCTTTGAGCAGATGAAAAAACAGCTAAACAGAATGGTTGAGGTTATTAAAGTGGTAGACTATACGGATATTCCAACCCATAGGAAGGAATTATTATATGTGAAGGTAATGCACTGTAACGAGTCGGATAAGGAAGAGATTATTCGAATAGCAAACATATATGGACTTACGATAACGGACTATGCAAGAAACAGTATATTATTAGAGTGTGTACAGAGCGAAGATAAGAATAATGATTTGATAAAGTTGTTGAATCAATATTACTGCAACCGTATAGAAATCGTTAGAGGTGGTAGTGTTGCAATAGAAACCTTAAAAAAATGAAAAATCCTGTCACATTTTTATGTTCCGTCTTAACATTTACCAGCTTTTGTGGTATAATACGATGGACGAGCAAAGATGGAGCGACGAAGACCCATCCTTGCTTTTTTTGCATATTCAAGGAAAAGTGGTGATTGAGTGGATAATAAAGAACAGTTTTTACAAAAGAATAAGATAACCGACAAGTTTTGCGAGCTTGAAAAATTGGATCCGAATCTGTGGAATACGCTCAAGGATATTTATGAGGATTATGAACAGAAGATTCAAAACGGAAGCTTAAAGAGGATTATCGCTTCCTTTATTGAAGAGTTTGGAACACCGACAGCGATGCACTCCATGCGTTACCGTATGAAAAGTCCCGAGAGTCTGATTGTTAAGATTGTTCAAAAAAAATGCAGTGATTTCACTGATCTGGATTATGCTAATATTACTAAGGATACTTACCAAAAGGTTATTATGGATCTATTAGGCGCCAGAATTTTAATTCGTCATCGCTATCAATGGGAAGAAATTCATGATTTGATCTGGCATCTTTACTTTAGAGGGACAGAAAAGTACGTTAAAAATCGTGCGAAGGATTATATCGGAAAAGCCGACTACCCCTTTTTAGCAGAACGTCCGAAGGTATTTTACCGTTACGAGGAGAATACCAAATGCTATGAGTTGAAGGGTCGTGATATCTTTGATTTTGAAAAAAATAACCCTGGCTATAGTAGTAATCACTATATTATCAATTATCTTGGTACTTATATAGAGCTTCAGGTTCGAACGTTGTTTGACGAGGCCTGGAGTGAGAATGATCATGACTTTGTTTATAAGCTTTATGCAGGGAATAAGAAGTTGGTACTAAATCGTACTTCTAATTTGTTAAGTAAGGTCGCTGAGGTGGCGGATGAGCTGAGTATGTTTATGCATGACTACTATGATGAATCAATATTTTCTGTACCGAATGAGAAGGTGGATAATAAGAAAGCACTTGAGAAAAGTATAGAAAAGACGACTTATGAATTCATTGAAAGCAGAAAATATGATAATTTGCATAGTCGAAGTATCGCCTCAAAATCAGTAAAGGATATCAATGATTTGTATTAATATGAAACAGAGATCAGGAAATAGAACGGAAAGGTAGGGGAAGATATGTTTATTGATCATAGTAAGGAAGCTGATGCCGCGGCCGGTGAATTTATCTCTGCAATAAAGAACGGTACGTTATCAAAGCATGTATTACCGAATAATTATGAGGACTACACGCTAGAGAGCGAAAACATTGATTTTAGGAATTACACAAAGTATCTTAAAACGATGTCATATTATAACTATGTTGAAACTAGGACGGTGGCTTACAATGGACAATTATAAGAACTTTAATAGCAAGACATATCAGTATTTAATTGATACCTTTGGTGAAGAGAGAATACAGAATCGATATGCAACAATATGGGATTACATGACTGAATTTATAAAGCGTCATCATTATGAAGATTATTTGGCCATTTCTAAGAATGCACTGAATCAGATGATTATTGATTACTTTGTAGATATTGACCGGTTAAAGCAATTTCATGGAATCGATAGAATTAGTACTACGAAGATCTATTCTTATACTGCGTACTGGCTAATTAAAAGAAAGCCTTTAATGATTGTAAAGGATAATTTAGAGGATTATAACTTAACCTTTGCAAACGAACGGTTTGTTACCGGATATTTGCTAAGATGTTTAAATAATGAGAATATATCTACTTTAATTCTGGACGAAAAGAAATCAGACTATATCGATTTTGTAGATAATATGATGTACTTTCTTCAATACCGTGTTATCACGGCACAGGCAATCGAAACCATCCTGTTCGCATTTAAAGCTGGGAAGGCGATCCAGTATTCTGAAGATTATCAGGATTAAACTGATAAAAATTTATAAAAGTAAACGCATAGGGCTGTTACATAATAAACAATTATTTTGTAATAGCCCTAATTTTGCGACAAAATTTATCGAATGATGAAGAAAAACAGCAAAATAGCGATGTATACCACACACTTCTATTGAAATCAAGATAAAAATGATATATATTTATAATTATACTATTAATTCTGTTTATGTGCACGATCTTAAAGAATCGAGGGATGGTATGTTCGGAAATAATAAAAAAACAATTGGCGTACTTATTTGCCAAATATTTGAAGAATATCAAGATACCTTAAGTCGTGGGATTATGAAAAGAGCCAACGAGCTTGATTATAATGTGGCATTTTTTGCAAACTCTGGTGGTTTTGGCCAGATTTCTTATGATGCAGGTGAAATCCATGTTGTTGATCTTCCTAATTATGAGGAACTTGAAGGGATTATTATTACACCTGACATTATGATTCTTCCTGGATTGATAGAAAAATATAAAAATTCTATTCACAAGAAGTGCCATTGCCCTATTGTAACGGTACGTAAGGAAATGGAAGATTATTATAGTGTATTGATTGATGACGATACAGTAATAGATGAAATTATCCATCATTTTATAGAAGTTCATGGATTTACTAAAATAAATTTTTTATCCGGTCCAAAGAATAACATTGCTGCAAACAAGAGGTTGGAGAATTATAAAAGGGTATTAAGAGAACATAATATTCTGGTTGAAGACGAGAGGATTTATTATGGAGACTTATGGAAGAACTCTGGAGCGAAAGCAGTAGAATGCTGGCTGGACGGTAATAAGGAGTTGCCACAGGCGATTATATGTGCAAATGATTTCATGGCTATCTCGGTATGTAAAGCACTTGAGGAGCGTGGAATTGCTGTACCAGGTCAGATAGCAGTCTCCGGGTGTGATGATATCGACGATGCGATTGACTATAGCCCGTCACTCACTACAGCGAAGATGCCGATATTCGAGATGGGCATCGAAGCAGTTAATAAAATTCATAAACATAATACGGGTGTGGCACAACCTCATGACTCCTATTTGAATACGATTACCTTATACCGGGATTCCTGTGGATGTACAAAGAATTGGTATCAAGAGAGCAATACAAGAAGAAGTAACCTAATATACGGACGTGAAACTTTGCAGGCAGAAATTGCACAGAATGCATTTATGTCCACAGATTTGACAGGCTTGACAAAATTAGATGATATTATAGAGAAACTATGGATCTATGTAAACAGTAATTTGAATTTCAATCGATTTTTTATGTGTCTGCATAAGAATTGGGATCAATATAATTCGTATGAAGTTGACGAATCCGCTCTATTAGGTAGTGAATTTGTTGCAGAGATAGGGATCAAGGATGATGTTCATTATACGAAACTAAAAGTACAGAAAAAGGCACTATTGCCGGAGGAGTTCGTTGAAGACCGGCCACTTAATTATTTCTTTGCATTACTACATCATGGTGGACACTGCTTCGGATACGTAGGAATCAGCTTTAACCGGATACAAACCTTTATGAGAACTTTTCCTGCTTGGCTAAATAATGTTAGCAATTCGCTGGAGAATGTGAGAATTCATGCGGAGTTAAACCGTCTTGTATATAAGCTAGAGGATATGTCAGTTAGGGACGAGCTGACAGGGCTATATAATCGAAGAGTGCTTGAAACAATGGGAAAAAAGTACTTAAGTCAATGTGTGGACAGGCAATCGAAATTGATGGTTTTTATTGCAGATATGGATCGATTAAAATACATCAATGATACCTTTGGACATTTTTATGGTGATATCTCTTTAAAGGTAATTGCAGTTGCTCTTCAAAAAGCAGCCGATGATGATGAGATCTGTATTCGATTAGGCGGCGATGAATTCATGGTAATCGGCTTTGATTATGATGATGGAAAGATTAATAAGTTCATTAATCGTTTTGTTAATGAGCTTGATCGGTTTAATACAATACAACAACATGATGTAAGAGTATTTGTCAGCTATGGATTTTACATGATTATACCGGATCACGATACTACCATAGAGAACTGTATGAGAGTTGCTGATAGTCTGATGTATCAACAAAAGTATGAAAAAGCCTCAAACAAATTAGAAATAAACATGAATATTACTTAAAAATATCGGACAAAAGCGATGCAGGTATCCCAGTAAAATTAGGAGCCGCATCGCTTTTCTCTTTTTGTCTGATAACGACGTTCCATATGGGTTGTTTTGGATGAATATAAGGGGTTAAACTTGTTTTTATTGGAAAATTGTTATATAGTAATAATATAGTATTTGTATAACCCGTCAATGAAATCGCGTCACCTATTATGGGCATTAGGAGAAGTGTATGTTAGGGAACAAAAGAAGAACGATTGGTGTTTTTGTTACGCAACAATTTCAGGAATACCAGGATCAGGTCTGCAGAGGGGTATGCGCTCGAGCAGTGGAACTTGGTTATAATGTTGCGTTCTTTACAAACTTTTTGGGATATGGCGATTTTCAATACGAGATTGGAGAACGTAGTATTGCTGACCTACCCAAATATAGTACGTTAGATGGTATTATATTACTTCCTGATACGATGTATGTACCAAAGTTTTTGAACAGCATTGTAGAGAATATCAGGAGGGAATGTAGTTGCCCTGTGGTTAGTGTACGCCAAAAACTGGATGAATACTATAATATATTAATTGATGACGATATCGTACTTGAAGATATCATTCGACATTTTGTTGTAGATCATGGCTACAAAAAAATTAATTTCTTAACTGGGCCGAAAGATAATACGCCATCCAGTAAGAGATTAAATACTTATAAATGTATTTTAGAAGAAAATAATATACCGTTTGAAGAAAAAAGAGTTTATTATGGAGACTTTTGGAAAACATCACCCAAACGGGCAGTTGAGAAATGGATTGATGGAGAAGAGGAGCTTCCGGAGGCGATTATATGTGGTAATGACTATATGGCCATCGCATTAGGTACGGAGTTGTCCAAGCGCGGTATATCAATCCCGGATGATATTGCGATCTCAGGCTGTGATAATATATTATTGTCCAAAGATTTTTATCCACCTATTACCACGGTGAATATGCCAAATTATGATATGGGCGTTGAGGCGGTTAATAAAATACATAACCATAACGAGGGAATCCCACAGGATAAGATATCCTATCTGGATACATCACCAATCATCAGGGAATCCTGTGGTTGTAAAAGACATATTAAGAATTATAAAAAAACAACGAAGCGAAATCGTACAATAAGTAAAATAGAAGATTTAGAAAAAGATAATTATAATAATGCATTGATGTCAGTAGAGTTGACCAGCATCACTACCTTAGAGAGATTGGACAAGCGACTTTCCAGTTATACGAACATGAATGAAGGGTTTTCCAGCTTTTATATGATGCTTTATAAGGACTGGGATATTTATGCCAAAGGGGAAACTCTTAAGCAATCCGATAGAAAAGAGATAATAATGGAAGTGGGCCTAAAAAACGGAAAGTGGCTTGAGAAAACGGAATTTTTAAGCCCCCATTTGCTCCCACCGATTTATGGAGATAGTGATCCGCAGATATTCTTTTTTAATATGATACATTATCGGGAGGTATGCTTTGGTTATACTGCTATCAGCTTTCAAGATGGTGGTGGATATCAATTCTCCTACCAAGGCTGGTTGATAAATATATGCAATACGTTAGAAAACATCCGAATTCATAACGAATTGAATCGGTTGGTGACTAAGCTGGAGGATATGTCTATTAAGGATGAGCTGACTAATCTGTATAATCGAAGAGCCCTTGAAACTCTGGGAAACAAGTATCTTCAACAATGTATAAAAAAAGAAAACAACTTGATGGTATTCACTGCTGATATGGATAAATTAAAGCACATTAATGACAATTATGGTCATGGTAAAGGAGATATCGCAATTAAAGTTGCTGCGGATGCATTAAGATATGCAGCGACTGAAGGTGAAATCTGCATGAGGGTCGGCGGAGATGAGTTTGTGGTTATCGGTAAGAATTATGATCAGGATAAAGCAGACCGATTTATTCAAAAATTTGAAGAGGATATCGATAAATTCAATCGAGCCAACGGCTATGATTTTAAGGTAAAAGTCAGCTATGGCATAAGCATTATAAAGCCAAGCAATTCTATCACAATTGAGGATTGTATCATTATAGCGGACTCAAAAATGTATAAGCAAAAGTATCAAAAGGGACCAAACCGATTATTAAATAAATGTGAGGAATAGCATGAAAGCAAAGGATAATTTATACGATCAACTGGTTGAGAACAGCAAACTGGATTATTATCCGATGCATATGCCGGGTCACAAGCGCAATACGAAGTTGATGCAGATGATCAACCCTTATGCCATCGATATCACTGAAATTGAAGGGTTTGATAACCTTCATCAGGCAGAGGGAATTCTAAAGGATTTATCATTTCGGATTGCTGCCTTATACGGTGCAAAGAAGTCATACCCCCTTGTGAATGGGAGTACCTGCGGGATTCTGTCTGGAATATCTGCTTTAACGAATTATGGAGCTAGAGTAATTGTTGCAAGGAATTGCCACAAGTCAGTCTATCATGCAATAGAGTTAAGAGGATTACAACCGGTTTATTATTATCCACCTAAAATCGAAGGTATGTCAGTGTACGGTGGAATTCTGGCCCATGACATAGAGGAGTTGTTGATAAAACATAAGGACATCTCGTTAGTGGTTATTACTTCTCCAACCTATGAAGGAATCGTGTCGGATATTAAAGAGATTGCAGATATCGTTCATACGCATGGAGCATATCTGTTGGTGGATGAGGCACATGGTGCTCATTTTGGATTTCATAAGAAATTCCCAAAGAGTGCTATTCAATTAGGAGCAGATGTTGTAATTCAAAGTCTTCATAAAACACTTCCCTCCCTTACTCAGACGGCAGTGTTACATTCCAATGTGGAGCAGTTAAACCCTAGAATACAAAAATACCTTGCTGTTTATCAAAGCAGTAGCCCATCTTATCTCCTGATGGCAGGTATTGAACGATGCATTAATATATTAGAAGAAAAGAGAGATGAGTTATTTAATACGTACTACCTTGAGTTAACTGAATTTTATCAAAAGATGAATCAGCTAAAACATCTGAGCATTCTAAAACGTGATCTTATCGATCAAAACGGAGTTTTTGATGTAGATCCTTCAAAGATTACAATCTCTGTTCGTGATACCAATATGACCGGACATCAATTACAGAGTATTCTATATAACAGGTATCACATCGTAATGGAGATGGAAACACCGGAATATATATTAGCCATGACATCAATTGGGGATCAACCGGAAGGATTTAAGCGATTATCTGAAGCGCTTCTTTCAGTAGATGAACACATGTCAATAGGATTACCGAATAATAAGACTAGAATGGAAGCCATAAAACCGGAGTGCGCGATGCTGATATCAGAAGCGATGGAGACCCCGAGTGATTGGATTCCGCTAATAGATAGTGTGGGAAGAATATGCGCTTCTTTTATCTGTATGTATCCGCCTGGTTCACCGATCTTAGTACCGGGGGAGAGAATTGATATACAAACGGTGGAGTATATTCAGTCAATTATTCAAAACAACATAAATATTACGGGACTCGGTAAAAATAACGAGATTGAAGTTTTGCATAAAGACAGGGAATAATAAGGGACAGAAAGGATAATATATGTCAAAGATCTTTATTGTAATGGGAAAGAGTGCAACAGGAAAAGACACCATATATAAGAGATTGCTAGAGTGCGACGATATTAATTTAAAAACAGCCGTAATGTATACAACAAGACCGATTCGGGTGGGAGAAATCGATGGAGTAGAATATCATTTTGTGGATGAAGAGGCATTGCAAAAGCTTAATAATAACAAGAAGATAATTGAACATCGCTCCTATCATACGGTGCATGGAATATGGCACTATTTTACGGTAAATGACGGACAAATCAATCTGGAAGTAGCAAATTATCTTATGATAGGAACATTAGAAACCTATGAGCAGATTCGTGAGTATTTTGGTCAAGAGAAAGTGGTGCCGATCTATGTGGAAGTTGAGGACGGACTTCGCTTAATGAGAGCCATAAAAAGAGAACAAATACAGGGACAGCCCAAATATGCTGAAATGTGCAGACGATTCCTGGCTGATGAGGAAGACTTTTCAGAAGATAATCTGAGGAGGAACGGCATAATCAAAAGATATGAGAACATTGACATAGAAGAATGCTTGCAGGAGATTATCCGAGATGTTAAAAAATTGCTGTAATGTTTGGAAATTGTATGATATGATTAGTATCAGCACGGATATTGTTACGGAAGCGATTGGAGGGGAAACATGGATATTAAAATAAACCAAACTCAGCCGATTAATCCAGTGGAACCGAAAGCTCCGGTTCCGGAGAATGATGGTAATTTTAAATTTACGTTAATTTCTCATATAGAGGAACAGGAATTGCAAAACACCTTAAAAGCCATATTGAATGAGATATCAGCACATGGTAAGAAAATTGCCAAACACATGGACGTCAAGGACATGAGGCATTATAGGGAATTAATACGAGAGTTTATGAATGAAATTGTAAATCGCTCACATAAATTTTCAAGAGAGAACTTTCTAGATAAAAAGGGAAGGCATCGAGTATATGCAATGATTAAACTGGTGGATAAAAATCTGGACGAATTGGCAGAAGAATTGATAAAAGATGAAAAGGATCATTTAGCAATTCTTAATAAAATTGATGAGATCAGAGGGATGCTACTAGATATTTTAACATAAGCCCAAGTAGATATTTGCTATAAATTTATTCTTAATCGAAAGGCTCAGGTGATGAAAATGCAAGGCTTTGAACAAATTATCGGACACGAAAGTATCAAGCAGCACTTACAGAACGCTATTATATCGAATAAGGTTTCTCATGCCTATATATTTCATGGGGAAGAGGGTATGGGAAAAAAATCTTTGGCAACCGCATTCTCAAAGACCCTACTATGTGAGGAGGCAGGAATTATATCCTGTAACCGATGTAAATCCTGTATGCAGATAGATTCTGGAAACCATCCCGATGTGATATGGGTAACCCATGAAAAAGCAAGCATAGGCGTTGACGATATCAGAGTTCAGGTGAATGGTGACATTCATGTAAGACCGTATAGCAGCCCTTACAAAATATATATCATCGATGATGCGGATAAGCTGACGGAACAGGCCCAGAATGCACTATTAAAAACCATGGAGGAGCCTCCCGAATACGCAGTGATCCTTCTGTTGGTTGAGAACATCAGCTCCATCTTACCTACAATTCTATCCAGATGTGTTGTATTAAATCTGAAGCCGGTTGATAAACAATCCATTCAGACTCTTTTGATGAAATCATATCAGATACCGGATTATATGTCGGAAGTAGCAGCCGGATTTTCTGGAGGGAATGTTGGAAAAGCTTTAAAGTATGCTTCATCAGAGGACTTTGATCAGATGAAGAGCAATGTATTACACATCCTCAAGTTTATCGATGAGATGGAACTATATGAGGTTGTATCAGGTTTAAAATTCCTAACAACGAACAAGAATAATATTGAGGACTATATCGACTTAATGATAATGTGGTACAGGGATGTGTTGATGTTTAAGGCAACAAAGAATCCTGATCTCTTATTATACAAAGAGGAATTGTCCTATATTAATAAACAAGCCAGCATACGTAGCTATGAAGGCGTAGAAAAAATATTAAAAGCTATGGAGAAAGCAAAGATTAGATTGAAAGCAAATGTTAATTTTGATATTGCAATCGAACTTATGCTACTGTCAATAAAGGAGAATAGCAATGGTTAATGTAATTGGAGTTAGATTCCGTAAGGCAGGAAAAGTTTATTTCTTTGATCCTGCAGGTTATGAAATTAAGCAGGGGGACAATGTAATTGTCGAAACTGCCAGAGGAATAGAGTATGGGCATGTGGTTTTAGGGCCTAGAGATGTTGAGGATAATAAGATTATTCAACCGTTAAAACCGGTGATTCGTCAGGCTACTGATGAGGATGATGGGGTTGAAAAGAAGAATAAAGAGAAGGAAAAGGAAGCTTTTAATATCTGCCTTGAGAAGATCAAGAAGCATGGTCTAGAGATGAAGCTGATTGATTCCGAATATACTTTTGATAACAATAAGGTGTTATTCTACTTTACAGCAGACGGAAGAATTGATTTTAGAGAGTTGGTTAAGGACTTAGCTGCGGTATTTAAAACACGTATAGAACTTCGTCAAATCGGTGTCAGGGATGAGACAAAAATTGTGGGTGGTATTGGTATATGTGGAAGACCGCTTTGTTGCCATACCCATTTATCAGAATTTGCCCCGGTATCCATTAAGATGGCGAAAGAGCAAAATCTATCTTTAAATCCAACAAAGATATCCGGTGTCTGTGGAAGGTTAATGTGCTGCCTTAAGAACGAGGAAGAGGCTTATGAGGAGCTTAACAGCAAGCTTCCTAACGTAGGAGACTTTGTTACAACGAATGATAACCTTAGGGGTGAAGTTCAAAGCGTAAGTGTCCTAAAGCAATTGGTTAAAGTGATTGTTACATTAGAAAATGATGAAAAGGAAGTTCGTGAGTATAAGGTGGACGACCTTAAGTTCAAACAAAAGAAGAGAAAAGAGCGCGTATCACCAATTGATGATGAGGAATTAAGGGTGCTCGAATTGTTAGAGAAGAAGGAAGGGAAATCCCTGCTTGATGATGAATAAAGATTTGGAGATGGAGGGACTATTAAAGCCTGATGAAAGGGTGGATGACCTTCATAGGAATCAATATAAAATTATTCAAAATACCAAAAAGTTCTGCTTTGGTATGGATGCTGTATTACTCTCCGGTTTTGCAAAGGTAAATCAGGGTGAAAGAGTGATTGATTTGGGAACGGGAACCGGCATCATTCCCATTCTCTTGGAGGCAAAAACCCAGGGAAAGCATTTTACTGGGTTGGAGATTCAAGAAGAAAGTGCTGACATGGCGAGAAGAAGTGTTGCGCTAAATAAGCTGGAAGATAAAGTAGACATAGTGTTAGGTGATATTAAGGAAGCCTCGGCCCGCTTTGGGCCGGCTTCCTTTGATGTTGTTACAAGTAACCCACCTTATATGAATCATAATCATGGAATTGTAAATCCCGGTGAAGCGAAAGCAATTGCCCGTCATGAAATCCTATGTTCTCTGGAGGATGTTGTTCGGGAAGGAAGTAGATTATTAAAGCCAAACGGCAGATTCTATTTGGTCCACAGACCGTTTCGCCTGGTGGAGATTATAAAGACGCTGACGGATTATAAGCTGGAGCCTAAGAGAATGAAACTAGTATATCCCTACGTGGATAAAGAACCCAATATGGTATTGTTGGAATGTATTAAGGGTGCAAAATCCATGGTAAAAGTGGAGTCACCTTTAATCGTATATAAAGAACCGAATGTCTATACAGATGAGATTTATGAAATCTACGGATACTAAGTGGTTTTGATTTACTCTAATTAGAAAGGGCGATTTGAATGTCCGGTATATTATATTTATGTGCAACACCGATTGGTAATTTAGAGGATATTACTTTTCGTGTAGTTCGGATTTTAAAGGAAGTAGATTTGATTGCTGCGGAGGACACTAGACACAGCATCAAACTACTCAATCATTTTGAAATTAAAACACCGATGACAAGCTATCATGAGTTCAACAAGGTGGAGAAAGCAAGATATCTAGTAGAACAGCTATTAGAGGGTCAAAATATCGCTTTGATTACAGATGCGGGAACCCCCGGTATCTCTGATCCCGGTGAAGAGCTTGTCAAACAAGCCTACGCGGCAGGGATTGAGGTTACTTCATTACCTGGAGCGTGTGCAGCAGTTACGGCTCTGACTCTGTCGGGACTGTCTACGAGAAGATTTTGCTTTGAGGCATTTTTGCCACAGGATAAGAAAGAACTACAACGTATCCTAGAGGAGCTCCAGACGGAAACCCGAACCATTATCCTGTATGAGGCACCTCATCGTCTAAATAAGACACTGAAGGAGTTATACAACGCTTTGGGGAATCGTAAGATTACCGTAATTAAGGAACTGACTAAAAAGTATGAGAAGGCATTGGTGACAACTCTAGAGGAAGCATGTCAGACATTCGGGCTTCAGGAGCCGAAGGGAGAATTCGTTCTGGTTATGGAGGGAAGATCCGTTCAGGAGATGGAAGAGGAAAAGCAGGAACAGTGGGAACGATTGGACATCAATGAACATATGAAAATATATCTTGATAAAGGACTTGATAAAAAAGAGGCGATGAAAGCGGTTGCAAAAGACAGAGGCGTGAGTAAACGTGACATCTATCAAAGCCTTCTGGATTAGCAAGATAAAAGGAGCTGTTGCGAACAGTCAACCGAATAGGATGCATAAATGCTATCCTTTGGATGTCTGCTTGGCAACAGCTCTTTTTTAAACCTTAGTTGGTTGAAGTACTATTGAATAAGTCCTACAATCTTCGCAAGCTCAATAATTGTCTCCTTGGAAACTTTCTTTCCTTGGAATTCAATTAAGTTATCTTTGTTTCCGTTAAAGATATCAGTTGGCTCATATTTCTGAAGGATAATTCTACCTTCATCAACAAAAATCTCCAATGGATCTCTCTCGCTAACGTCTAACGTTCTTCTTAACTCGATAGGAAGTGTAATTCTTCCAAGCTCGTCGAGTCTTCTAACAATACCAGTGCTCTTCATGGTATGCCTCCTTTTTCTAGTGTATTGGGGAATAAAATAGAATATGTATCATATAAGTCCTACAAATAAAGAAAGATACCATTAATTAATCATGTTAATAAACAATATTAATTATGATAACTTTATTACATTATTTGTATAAACCTTATTTAAGATATCATAGCTTTTGATTATAGTCAACTAAAATAATTGTCAAAAGATAGCACAATATAAGCAATATATGGAAAAGGGATGCACATAATACCATAAATCAGGAAGAAAATGAGCCAATTTGGGATAATATGTACTATCATGTAAAATATATTACAAAGATAGTCATAAAATTTTGTTAAAAACGTATACTATTTTAAGTATATTTATATGAAAATTGAAGGAGAAAGCGTAATGCTTAATTATTTATGGGGATATATGATTGTTCTCGGAGTTACGATCGGAGTGATAAACGGAAACATCGGGGAGATCAGTAAAGCAACAATTAATTCTTCAAAAGAAGCGGTACTATTATGTATCGCAATGCTTGGTATTATGTCCATGTGGACCGGTGTAATGCAGATAGCAAAAAAAAGTGGGTTAATTGGAGCAATGACAAGAGGACTTATGCCCATAATCCGGTTTTTGTATCCTGATGTTCCCAAAGGTCATGTGGCGAACGAACATATTGCTTCTAATATGATTGCAAATATATTGGGCCTTGGTTGGGCCGCCACCCCAATGGGACTCATGGCCATGAAGGAACTTAAGGAATTAAATAAAAACTCAGATGTGGCGAGTTATGATATGTGCACTCTGCTAATAGTAAATATCTCATCTCTTCAGCTAATACCGGTTAATATTATTGCATTCCGCAGTCAATATGGTTCGGTTAACCCGGCAGAAATTCTGGGAGCTGGGCTTGTTGCTACAATCTGTTCAACCATAGTGGGTGTGCTGTTTGCAGTGACGGCAAGGAATATCGCGAAGAAAAAGGATGCGGCACGGCCTTCAAAGTAATGTTGCATACCTTATACGAACTGACATATGTAAAAACGGGAGCTCATACAATAGAACAAATAGGAGAAAGGAAATCTGAACTATGAGATTTCTCATCTACATATCGGATTATATGATTCCGTTCATATTATTTTATATTATTGGCATGGGGCTTCTGATGAAGCAGGACGTATATGATGATTTTATCACAGGGGCAAAGGATGGATTTAAGATCGTTCTTGATATTCTTCCTACGTTGATTGGACTCATGGTTGCAATCGGAATTCTCAGAGCATCCGGGGTGTTAAATGGGTTGGCTGGAATCTTGCAGCCTGTTACAAGCTTTCTGCATTTTCCGTCAGAGCTGGTTCCGCTTGTAATTATTAAAATGTTTTCTTCCTCGGCGGCCAATAGCCTGTTGCTGGATATATTCAAGGAGCATGGACCGGATTCTTATCTTGGGAGACTTGCAAGTATCATCATGAGCAGCACGGAGACGATCTTCTACACATTAGCGGTATATTTTATGGCTGCCGGGGTTAAGAAGACGAGATATACGCTTGTGGGCTGCTTGGTAGCGATGATCAGCGGTGTGGTAGCCAGCACCATTATTACAAACCTGGTATTTTAGTTAATTAATAAAATCTCCAATTGAAGGATGTTTGTTCCCTTGCTTATGGGTAGAAGTATCTTTCCGTTGGAGATTTCTATTTGAAACTGAATTATAGTATGTTGATTTACAAGCTTGTCTCGATTTGTTTTATATTAGTTGAACCTGACACGAGTCATGTGATTTCCTCTCTTTTCGAAAGATAGAAAAACTATTATAATGGAAATATAAAGAATAATATAAAGTATGAGTTAAGTTAAAAATAGGACAAGAAGTATATCGATATGATAATATCAGAGATTCTGTTAAAAATAGAATTAAGAAAATCAAGCAAAAGTTAAAAAGAATCGGAGGTAGTAATATGCCACTATTAGGTGCATTTATTGTGCCACATCCACCCCTCATCATCTCTGAAGTGGGCAAGGGCCAAGAGAAGAAGGTAAGTCAAACGGTCGATAGCTATCATGAAATTGCAAAAAGAATCAAAGAGCTAAAGCCGGATACAATTATAGTTACCACTCCACATTCCATTATGTACTCGGATTATTTTCATATTTCACCGGGAGATGGCGCAAAAGGAGATTTTGCAAGATTCGGTGCTAAGGATATCTCCTTTAATGTCACATACGATGAAGAATTTGTGGAGGCTTTGGAGGGGTGTGCAGAACGTGTAGGAGTGGAGGCAGGTACTTTAGGTGAAAAGGATGCTGCTCTTGACCATGGAACAATGGTGCCATTATATTTTATCAATAAATATCTGAACAATTATGAACTGGTAAGAATCGGACTCTCGGGCCTAGCCTTAACAGAGCATTACCGATTGGGTCAGTGCATAGAAAAAACTGCGATGAAACTGAACCGGAGAATTGTATTTGTTGCCAGCGGGGATCTATCACACAAGCTAAAAGAAGAGGGACCTTACGGATTCACAAAAGAAGGGCCCGAATTTGACAGAGAAGTCACAGAGGCGATGAAGGAGGGAGATTTTTTGAAGTTCCTTGAGATGTCCCCGGATGTATGTGAATCTGCAGCAGAGTGTGGTTTGAGATCCTTTGTTATTATGGCGGGGGCATTATCCGGAAAGTCTGTTACCACTGATTTTCTATCCTATGAAGGAACCTTTGGTGTGGGTTATGCGATCTGTGAGTTTAAGATAACAGGGGAAGCAGAGAGCAGGAATTTCGATGAGATATTTGAAGAAAAGCAAAGAGCACTAGCAAAAGAACGTCAAAGAACAGAGGATATCTACGTGCATCTAGCTAGAACTTCCTTAGAGACTTACATTGTAACCGGCGAACATGCAAAGCTTCCACAGGATTTACCGGGGGAGCTGATGAATAAAAAGGCAGGAGTGTTTGTATCCCTCAAGAAACATGGAAGCCTTAGGGGGTGTATCGGTACGATTGCACCGGTTACATCAAGTGTGGCTAATGAAATCTTTCGGAATGCAATCAGTGCGGGCCTAGAGGATCCGAGATTTCCACCAGTAACGGAAAAGGAACTTGACGAACTGGTATATAGCGTGGATGTGCTCGCAGAGCCGGAGCCGATCCATTCAAAAGAGGAGCTAGATGTTCACCGCTATGGTGTTATTGTAACTTCAGGAAGAAAGAGAGGATTGCTTTTACCAAACTTGGAGGGGGTAGATTCCGTCGATCAACAGATTGATATTGCAAGAAAAAAGGCCGGCATCTATGATAATGAAGCGTATACGATGGAGCGTTTTGAGGTGGTGAGACATAAATGAGAACGGAATGTAATATCTGTCCACATCACTGCAAGATAGAAGAAGGTCATACCGGTCTATGTAAGGGTAGAAAAAACCAAGGAGGGTGTATAATCTGTGATAACTATGGCAGGATTACTGCCATGGCACTGGACCCGATTGAGAAGAAGCCACTATACCACTTTCATCCGGGAAGTAAAATTCTATCCGTGGGTAGCTACGGCTGTAACCTGAACTGTCCCTTCTGTCAAAATTGTGATATCTCAATGGTGGGTAATGAGGGGGTTGAAAGTGCGGCTCTTTCCTGCGATCAATTAGTGGAGAAAGCCTTGTATTATCAGAGTGTTGGGAATATCGGAATCGCTTATACTTATAATGAGCCGTTAATTGGATTTGAATTTGTCAGAGACTGTGCTGTTCTTGCAAAACAGCAAGGTCTTAAGAATGTTGTGGTTACGAATGGTTATCTCTGTGAAGAGCCCTTGTTGGAGCTATTACCGATTGTCGATGCCTTCAATATAGATCTTAAAGGGTTTACAGAAGAATATTATCATAAGCTTCGTGGAGATTTAGAGACCGTAAAGCGTACAATTGCGCTGGCGGCTCAGGCAACGCATGTTGAGGTTACAACACTGATTGTACCTAAGGAGAATGACTCGGAGGAGGAGATGGAACGATTAAGTGGTTGGATTGCAGGAATACGACCGGATATTGTGCTCCATATCTCCCGATTTTTTCCTCGGTGGAAGATGTCGGATAAGGAGGCAACTCCGGTCGATCAGGTATATCGTCTTGCAGAAGTAGCTCGAAAGCATCTGAAGTATGTTTATGAAGGTAACTGTTAAATCTTGATAATTCGAGTGTAGAAGCTCTGGTGTTAATATCTTTTTGTTAATATTCATAGATTAAAGTGTTGATTAGAAATGCAAAACATATATCCTTATTTCTATAAGTTACTCCTCAGTTAAGTTTTTTCTGTATAGTACAGTTGCTAAACAGATTAGTATCATTATGTTGACTGTAATGATAATGACTCCGAATACATCTATTCGATTATTTTTTAGAAGATATGTTATCTGCTGGCCAAAGGTGAAGCGGGATGCTGACTCGATGCCCTTATTGAAGCTTGCTAGCATAGGTAAAAAAGCGAATATCATACCGAAGGGAACGGCCAAGCCATTGGCGGCGGAAGCATTTTTTGCATATAAACCGATACAAAAGCCGAGTATTGTGGAGATTAAGCTGCCCATTGACAAAGAACCCATGAAGATTAGCGATGAGACTAAATCATAGTTTAGTAAAAATAGAAAGCTGACCCCAGTGATCAGATTGGCAATCAAAATAAAACCACCGATGCTGATAAAGTATTCTCTAAGTGTTACATTAGACATAATCAAAAGGCGTAGTGTATGTTGCTCTTTCTCCTCAGCGAGAATGCATGCAGCTGAGACAGCAGGGGAAAATACGCAGTGCATTGTTGCAAAGATGGTTATAAATTCTCCGGCTCCAGATTGTTTTCCCATAGCGCTTGTCATCATAATCGCAATGATGGGATAAACGAGAAACAGTACCAGAATTGGAGTGTTTTTTAAGAAATCTTTAATTTGCTTTATAAAAAGAGCTTGAATGTTTTGTATACGAATCATACGTTTAACTCCTTTCCGGTTAAAGTCATAAAGACGGTTCCTAAGGTTGGTTCAGAGGAATGAATTGCTTCCACATTATTCTCTAAAAAGTAGGTAGCGATCGCCTCAGCGGAATCGGGATGATTGGTTAAGGTAACTCGTTTACCATCTTTACTTAATATAGTCACGTTATTACGTGAGTTATACTTTCTGCATATCTCCTCAGGAACACCAAATTCTACGATGTTCCCGTCATTAAGAAGAGCGATATGATTACAGAGCTGATAGGCTTCCTCCATGTTATGTGTGGTCAAAAATATGGTGGAGCCCTCATTCTTTAACGTTAATAAAAGTTTATGGATTTCCTCAGCGGTGGAAGGGTCAAGACCACTGGTTGGTTCATCCAGAAAGAGGATCTTTGGGTGATGCATAATTGAGCGTGCCAGCACCAATCGCTGCTTCATTCCTTTAGACAGCTTGCCTGCGGGGATTTTACTATCGGTTAACCCTACCTGTTTAAGAGCTTTATGTATCATAGCCTTATTTACCCCATGAAGTTTAGCAAACAGCAGCATATTATCATAGCAGGACAAGCGATCGTAGGTTCCTGAACTGTCTAGCATCATTCCGATCTCTGAGTAAATAGTCCGGTTTAGCCGATTACAGCGCTGATCTAGAATTTCTGATATACCCTCATAGGATAGTTGACCAGTTAATATCTTGATTAAAGTTGTTTTACCTGCGCCGGAGGGCCCTAACAGTCCAAAGATTTCTCCTTCGGCAACCTGTAAAGTGACCTCATTTAAAATTCTCTTTTCTCCAAACGATTTTGAAACCTTTTGAATGTTAATACTATTCTGCATCATCAACCCCTCCATGCTCGTTTTTATAATTCGATAAAAGTTCATCGTATTTATTACTATCCATCCTTGTCTTGATAATCATAAAGATCATACTTCCGAAGAATCCAAGCATAAAACATAATATAAAACCAATCCAGGCCTCTAAATTATTTAGCGTAAACCAATCGAATACAATGATAAAGACTATGCTAGAGGAAAAAATACTAAATAACATAAGTATTGTCCGCCATAATGCCATCATGTGCTTAAATATATATTCTGAGAAAAATATCGTTTTAAAAAATATAACGATAAAAGAGTTTAATAAAAACTCTAATAAGGTGGACATGGATAACCCCTTCGAACCCAAAGAATATAACGTAGAGATTTCTTTCGCTCCCTCACCAAATAATGAAGCAATAATGATAAGAAAGAGTATATCAAATGCAAATAGTATCATTACTTGTGCAATAAAATTATATTTTTCATGATTTTTATAATTCATGATTTCACCCCTAACTTCTTTTTTACATTTTGTGCATATTGTCTGGACACGTACAGTTTTTCATAATTGCTCATCATCACTAATAATTTGCCATCTATATCAGCTTTGATCGATTGAATATGATGAAAATTGATGATACAGGATTTCCCTGCCCGGATAAAGTCAAGTGCAGCTAATTGCTCCTCCAGTTCAAATAGTCGAAGGTCTGTTTCGTACACATCCTGTTTTGTGTAAAAAAAGGTCTTTTTATCTACGGTATCGATATAGAGAACTTTTGCGGCATCCAGGATATAGGTTCGGTTATTGTTCTTGCCGGTTAACTTCAAATCCATAACGCGAAGCTTGGATATAATACTTTCGACATCGCTGTTGATGCGATTACAAGTAATGGTTATCTCAAGCTCTGTCACGTTAGGATCTTCATTGATATGAATTCTCAAATTACTGCACCTCCTTATGATTTTACTATACTAATTCTTCCAGAATTTATCAACAAAGGATACCTAATCTGCAGAAAACACATACTAAGTTTCATAAAATAGAATAATTTATTAATTTTTATAGAGTTGTAACGAGTACATATTTTTAAATCAATTTCAAATAATAATGATGGATGATATATAAATATCAGAACAATTAGAAAGTGAAAGAGGTGGCAATCTATGGATCAAGATAAAAGAGAAAAATTAAGAGAACAAAAAGAGGAGAATGAATTCAATAGTATTACCAAATCACATAAGCCGGAGAATCAAAATCAACAGCATAATGCAAAAAGAGAAGGAACAGGAAGACAAAATACTAAATACTAAATAGTAAATACTGAGACTGAGAAGAAACATAGTAGATTCATCCTTAACCAATGACAATTTATCATTATTATCATACCGAGTAAATAATTTGCAATATATTATAATAATTCCTCAATTAGTAATGGTTCTTATTATTAATTGACTTGATTAATTTTAAAATGTGGTATAATATGATAATATATTGTAAAAATCAACAAAGGAGGTAAAGGATGAAGGGGACTGTAGTTTCATCTTGGATAGAATCTTGTCGTATTTTATATGGTAATGAAGTGGTTAATAAAGCACTAGCTGCTAATAATCTGTCTCATGACGTTATATTTACACCATTTCAGGACGTTGACGATAAGGTAGCAACCGGAGTTGTTGATCATGTGGGGAGTCAAGTAGGTAAAGATCATAAAGAAATTTGGGGTATTATGGGAGAGCAGAATATAAAAACCTTCAGCAAAAACTACCCTGGATTTTTCCGTCATGAATCAGCATATCAATTTTTAAAATCAATGAACGATGTACATGTAATTGTTATGAAGAGATTTGCGGGAGCAAAACCTCCAATACTTGATGTTAAGCCGATTTCTTCCCATGAGATAATATTTACTTATCGTTCCAATCGTGGAATGCAAGACTATTTATTCGGATTGATTAATGGCGTGGCGGCTTATTTTAATGAGAAGATTGATCTGGAATTAGTGGAACAAAATCAAGAGGGTGTACAGATTAAGCTGACTTTTGAAAATGAGATTCAATTCACAAAGAAATATCACATAAACAAAGTGCTTTCCTTTGGATTTCTTAAAAATGTAGCAGCAAAGGCAGCAATCGTTAATACAGCGATTGTAACTTTAATTGGATTATTAGTTGTATCCAATAAAATTGATGCATTGATACTCGGTGGAGTAACCCTGCTAGTTACATTGGCAAGTACCACCTTGTTAAATCGACCTCAAAAGTTATTAATGAAGGAGCTTAAAAGACTTAGCTCCGGCGATTTTGTGGAATATCTTGTTGTTCAATCGAAGGATGAGAATGAAGCACTTTTTGATGCTTTGAATGATATTAAACGAACTGTTCAAAAGGACTTTATCGGATTCAATGCAATTGTAGATGAGATGTATACCTTTAATCAGTCTGTTACTGAGATTGCACATACGATGCAGGATACCTCCAATGATATCACTGCGGTACTTGATGAAGTTGCAATAGCGGCTACGACTCAGGCGGAGGATACAGAGAATTCCGTATCTATACTGAACGAAAGTATCTTGAATGTTACCAGAATATCCGACGCAAGTCAGGATAATAAGGATAAAATCGAAGTTGCGATGTCCAATCTGGAAAGTAGTTTTACAAATGTTCATAATACTACGATGGAAATCAACAATGTCTTGAATGAATTTAGAATGATTAAAGAAAACAGTAATGAACTCCAGAAAAATGCAGCTGGTATTACCGAGATTGTATCAATTGTATCGGCAATCGCGAAGCAGATTAATCTATTGGCACTAAATGCTTCAATTGAGGCAGCAAGAGCCGGGGATGCAGGAAAAGGCTTCGCTGTAGTTGCAGAAGAGGTAAGAAGACTTTCTGTTGAAACAAACCAGGCAGTTTCTGAAATAAATGATAACTTAACAGAATTTGTAACAAGTATTGGTGGTGTTGTAAACGATATTGATGTACAGTACAATGTTTTAGAGAAGGAAGGCGTTAAGCTTACCGGTGCGGTTAATGTATCGAGTCAAGCAAATCAGAACCTTAAGACCGTATCTGATTTAATGATTGAAACTTCTCAGGAACTAAAAACGGAAGCGGATAACATCTCCTCCATCTTTGATAATATGCACAGCCTTGCAGCAATTGCAGAAGAGAATTCAGCAGCAACGGAAGAAGCAAGCTCCAATGTTGCAATATATATGGATCAGATTAATGAATTATCCCATCAGATTAATGTATTTGATTTGATGATTAAGAATTTCCAGGAAGATCTGAGCAAATATAAGATTTAATAAAGTATCGATACGTTGTAATTTAACTGAGGATAAAGAGAGTATTTTAGATAAAAGATAAGTTAAACTGGAAAAGCCATCGATCATGATAAGTTTACCTTCATCCCACGAGGGAGAAGTTCTCTTACTATGATTGGTGGCTTTTCCAATGAAATCATACCCGTTTACATTGACTTTTATGGGCCTGAATGATAACATAGTAACATCACGTGAACATTTTATTGTCAACAGATCTTATTTGATAAAATGATAAGAAAGAATGGCAGGAAGGGGGAACGCTGCATAGAATGTTAATGTGATATCATAGTAACTATTAACAGGATCAACCCAAGATCTGACTAACAGAAATGTTTTGTATTAGCGCCATGCACCTCTATTGGGAACGGAGCATATTATGCTCAAGGTTATTTGGAGGTCGACGAGGTAGAGAGTTATCGAAGTATTCGGCGGATGCTCTCTCGTATACCTAGGGTACGTCATATGTCGAGAAAATCTATGGGCAACCGTAGAACAATAGCGGCATAACCAGGAAAAAGAATTAGGTATTAGTCTGACTTCGTAATTATGACGAAGCTTTCTTGTACTGCGAATTCTTCTATTAAAGAACGTTGAAAATAAAATATTTATGTCGTTTCATAGCGACAAAAAGGAGGATATTTATGTGCGGAATTATAGGTTATACAGGTAACCTCGAGGCTAAAAATATACTATTAGAAGGACTTGCGACCTTGGAATATCGTGGTTATGACAGTGCAGGAATTGCTATGTTCGATCAAGGAAATATTCGAACCATTAAAGCGGCAGGTAAGGTAACTGAATTGATGGAGAAGGCTTCAAAAAGTGATATATCCGGAACCTCCGGTATCGGCCATACAAGATGGGCAACTCATGGTGGAGTGACAGATGGTAATGCGCACCCACATACTCATGGAAAAGTAACATTAATTCATAACGGAATTATAGAGAATTATCATGAGCTTGAAGTAGAGTTAGCAGCAACAGGAAGATATCCTGTGTCTCAAACCGACACGGAAATCGTGGCTTTATTATTAGACAGTCTATATCAAGGAAATGCAATAGAGGCTATAAAAGCGGCAGAAGCAAAGTTAGAAGGCGCATATGCATTCTGTATTTTATTCGCAGATGAGCCGGAAGTAATCTATTGCTTACGTAACGCAAGCCCGTTGGTAGCTTGTTATTCAAAGGAAGGTTCCGTAATTGCATCTGATATGGTTGCATTGATCGGATTCTCTAAGGATTATTTTGTACTTCCGGAGAAGCATATTGCAAGATTAACCAAGGAAGGAATTACCTTAACTAACTTTGATGATGAAATTGTAGAACCTACCATGCTTCATGTAAGCTGGGATATTACAGCAGCGCAAAAGAACGGCTACCCTCACTTTATGCTGAAAGAAATAAATGAACAACCGGATGCCATCCGCTCCACGATCACACCAAGAATTATGAAAAACGGTGTTGTGGATTTTACCGGTGACAATATTCCGGACTCCATCTTTGAGAATGTAAATCGTGTGATTATCACCGCTTGCGGTACTGCAATGCATGCTGGTTTGGTAGGGAAAGCAATGATTGAAAAGCTTCTTCGTATTCCGGTAATTGTAGATATAGCATCCGAGTTCCGTTATCAAGATCCGATTATGGATCAGAATACATTAGTTATTACAATCTCACAATCCGGTGAGACTGCGGATACGCTTGCAGCACTTCGCCTTGCCAAGTCAGTAGGAGCAACCACTCTTTCTATCGTAAATGTGAAGGGATCCACTATAGCCAGAGAAAGTGATTATGTGCTCTATACACAGGCGGGACCTGAGATTGCAGTTGCAAGTACCAAGGCATACACATCACAGCTTTCCTGTTTATACCTGTTCGCGTTCAAATTTGCGATCGCTCGTAACACTATAACAGAGGAAGAATGTGCAAAGTGGACACAGGGCTTAAAGAATGTAACAACAGCAATTGAAGAAACATTAAAATTAGATGGTGTAATGGAGGATATCTGTAAGAATTTGATTGATAAAGAGGATCTATTCTTTATCGGAAGAGGACTTGACTACGCCTTATGCTGGGAGGGTTCAATCAAGCTTAAGGAAATCAGCTATATCCACTCCGAGGCATATGCAGCCGGAGAATTAAAGCATGGAACCTTATCCTTAATCACAGAAGGAGTACCGGTTGTAGCGATAGCTACTCAGACAAAGGTATTCTCTAAGATGGTTTCTAACATTCGTGAAGTAAAGGCAAGAAATGCGTTAGTAATTATGATCACGAATGGTGAGGCTGAGGTGGAAGCATCCGTATATGATTACCATGTAGTATTACCTAAGATTGAGGATGACTTCACACCATTTACAGCAGCGATAGTACTACAGTTATTAGCATATTACTCCTGTGTGCACCGTGGCTACAATGTAGATCAGCCGAGACATTTAGCGAAGGCTGTTACGGTTGAGTAGGTTTGGTATATAAAATAAATACTGTGTTTGTAAAATAGAGTTTCAAAACCAAATAATTATTCGATAACTTAAAACACCGATATAAAAAAAGGAATACATAATCATGTGTTCCTTTTTTTGTACAATAAATGTATAGGATATTTATTGTACTTTATTAACAATAATTGTTTCTTTTATTGAGATTCATCGTCATGCAGGAACCGCTCATTGCATCTATATGGAAGCACTGCTAGAAATGTTATATGAATAATATTAGTATAGAAAAACATAGGCATACAGATTATACAAATTATTCCTTCTCGTCTATTGATATAACATTATATTAAATGTATAATATTAGCAGAATAATACAAGAAGTGACATGAGATAAAAAGTTTTGCGTAGTTATGCATAGTTATATATGCACATGTACTTGTATCACAGAGGCAATTACCGATTAACAAATAAAATACTATAGTATAATAATGGAGAGTATGTGATGAGACCTTTACAGTTAATTAAAACACTTTTTCGAACACCATTTAAAACGTTCCTCACCTTTTTATTGCTAGCGGCTGTAACCTTTGTGCTCTTTTCTCGGGTAAGTGAGTATTCAGTTACAAACAAAGAAATCGAAAATGTCACGAAAGAATACCGTGGCATAGGCACTGCAGAGATTGCACCGGCTCCTGAATCACATCCTGCACTTCCACAAGATAAATACATGTATTCTCATCTGTCAAAAGGCAATTCTAGTTATTTATATCAGCCATTATCACAAGAACAAATCAGTTCATTATCAGAACTCCCATATGTTTCTTCGTTAAGTACTCGCTACATGACACCCGGTGTTTCCGATAAGTATTATCGAATGAATGAGGGAACAGATTACTATAACTATACTTCACGTTTTATTATTGAAGGTACATTATCTGAAGTTAAGTATGGGGTGAAAATTGAAGGTTTTAGCTATAATGATTTAATACTTGAAGGAGGCAATTTACTGGCAGGAAAGATTCCAGCTTCCATTAAAGATAAAAAAATCATAATTCATGCCTGGGCCAATAAAATTGAGCGAGGTAATGGGATTGGCATCGGTTCAAATAATGGAATGATTGCGTGCTATGATGATAGGTTTAAGTATGATACTGAATTTATTAAAAAACTTACGTTAGGCGACCGATATGTATTTGTCGGGCGCTATGATCCTTTGTCTGATTCCATATCGTTATATATTAGTGATCCTTTGACAGATAAGTGGTGTGAAGCGATTCAATCGGTTAAAGGTCAACCTAAAAACTATCTTGAGACTAAGAAATTTACGCCGCTAAATGAAATAATAGAACTCACGAATTCCGATCTACATACGTTTGATGTAGTTTATACGGATAATATGTCCTCCATTATGCGCTTTGCAGAAGGGAATATGGCAATAAAGGATGGACGTGAACTGACGAAGGAAGACAGCGATAAAGGGGCTAAGGTTTGTGTGGTGAGCAGCGATTTCGCTTCCACTAATAAACTGAATGTGGGTGATAAAATAACCTTAAAGCTTGGAACTGAACTATTCGAACAATATAAAGGAATTGGAGCAATCGCGGGGACACGTGAAAGGTATTCTCGACCGGATAAGCCAGAAGAACTTGAAATTGTCGGTATCTATTTAGATACGGACAGTACAACGGAACAATCAAATAAGCCCAACTGGAGCTACTCAATCAACACAGTGTTTGTTCCGAAATCACTGCTTCCACTAGGTGAGAGTGAGCTAGCCAATCATAAGTTTTCACCGAGCGAAGTCAGTTTTACGGTGGATAATGCATGGGATATACTCCCTTTTCTAAAAATCATTAAAAACGGAACTCCCACGTTAAAGAATATGGGACTTAAGATAATATTTAACGATGGCGGCTGGCCTGATATCGTTGACAAATACAAAATGTCAATCAAATTATCACTGATTGCTATCATTGCAATATCTGTAGCAGTAATTGCGTCAACGGTGCTTATCGTATATCTTTTTATCGGAAGGAAGAAAAAAGAGTATGCAATACTCCGAGCACTAGGGACCACCAGGAAAGAATCGGTTAAGGCTCTCATCCTGCCTTTCATGTTGTTAAGTATAACTGCTGTGCTCACGGGTAGTTGCATAGCGTGGATTTATACAACAAATACGATTGCGAAAAGCAACACTTTTTCACAAATAAAGGATCATACGGTTAACTCTTCAATACCAATAAATGTAGCTGCATTCTGTATACTGGGTGAGATATTACTTGTGCTAATCATCGCATTGTATCGAATATGGAGAATAAGCACAATCCCTCCACTTATGCTTCTACAGGATAATCAGAGTAAAAAGGTTCATAGTAAAAAGGATCATAGTAAAAAGCCGGTACAAAGTGAAAAGCCGGTGCAAAGTGAAAAGCTGGTGCAAAGGGAACAGGTAATACAGGTTAATAAAGACGATTCCGTTACGATTGTTCCAATCGATAATACAATAGTGACCCATGTCTTTAATACTACTATAGCAAATGATGCGGATGTCAACCTTAAGACAAGAAGAATAAGCATAGCGGATTTGTATTACGTTACATAGCGAAGCATATACGTAGATCGGCTGGAAAATCGATTTTATCAATATTACTGATTACTTTATTATTTGGAGCAGCCGGACAATTCGAGGCGATGCGTCAGTCTTATATTACTTTATGTAAAAGTACAGAGATAAAGGTGAAATTTAATAATGGATTTTCATTTTCTAATATAAATCAGCTTATGGAAACAGGATATGTAACAAATCCATATTACGAATATAAGAAAAATGCCGACTTTAATTATTCGAATACCGACTGGGTTATGACAAATAATATAGCTACTTATACAGGTGAAAAGATAAACATAACTTATGCCGATGGATATAATAAATCCAGCATGAAAAAATATGGTGAAGTGTGCGTTGTCAGCGATAAGATGTTGAAAGCATACAAACTAAAGCTTGGAGATAAGGTTCATGTTACGATCACCGGAACATTAAAGGATCTTCAGCAAGATTATATTAAAAAGTATAAAAGTGAACACACGGATACGGTATTAACAGATGATAAAATATTGGAACGAAGTAGTGATGAACTACAAAAGGAGCTATTGCGTCAGGGACTGGACTATACGATAGTTGGAACTTTTACAACTCAATCAGACAAATATGTAAATACGGTTTTTTCACCTGACACACTGGACTCAGCTCGAATATTTAAGAAAGGGGAAGCTCCTGACCGTGCAGAGTTTACGCTTAAAGATAATCTACGAATAAATGAATTCCGTAAATGTGTGGAAGAGATGTTTGGAATAAAGGCAAATGAAAATTCATCGAATAGCCTTTCTCTTATTATGGATACTAGTAAAATCGACAATCTATTAAAAACACTATCCCTTTTTGAAAAACTTTTGCCGGTAGTTTTAGTGGTGGTGGTGTTAATAGAAGGCCTTGTTTGCGGTTTGATCATATTACATACTTCAAAAGAGGTAGCTATCTTGAGAGTACTTGGTACTACTAGGCGAAAGACCTGCACAATTTTAATATTAGAACAGGTAATGTATTGTATCGTCGGGCTTATACTAGGAGCACTCGGACTTTTGCTTTACAATGGTCCATCAGCGATAAGTGGAATATTAACGGAATTATATTTTGTCGCTACTATGTTCTTTGTAGGATGCTGTGCTGGCAGCTTAATAAGCGGAATTATTACATCTAACCTGAAGGTATTAGATTTACTTCAGTCAAAAGAATAGGGGGAACTAATTATGTCTAATCTAACTCTGGAAAAAGTAACGTACCGATATCGAAACTCCGATACACCAGTGGTGAATCAGGTAAGTTGTAGTTTTGAAACAGGAAAGCTCTATACGATAGTGGGGCCTAGTGGCTCAGGGAAATCAACCCTTCTTTCCATGTTGGCTGGGCTTGACCATCCTAGCGAAGGGGATGTTTTCATTAGTGAAACTAACCTGAAAGAAATCAATCTTGACCGTTATCGTAGCCAGATGATTTCGATGATCTTCCAGTCATTTCAGCTACTACCACTCTTTACAGTTATTGAAAATGTTTGTTATCCTATGGAGCTGGGAGGGATGCATCCTAGGGATGCAAAACCGAGAGCGGAACAGTTGCTTCTTAGCGTGGGCATTACGCAAGATAAAGTGAAGCGCTTTCCTTCGAACTTGTCGGGGGGAGAACAGCAGCGTGTTGCGATAGCGAGAAGTTTGGCCTCAGGCGCTAAAATCCTGCTTGCTGACGAACCTACCGGTAATTTGGATGTTGCAAATACGGAGAATATAATGGCATTACTTAGTAAACTCGCACATGAGGACGGTTATTGTGTCATCGTTGTAACCCATGATCTTGATGTCGCAAAAGCTGCCGATGTTAAGTACAGGATGAAGGATGGTATCATTTCTGTTGATGGGGAAATAGAATAGCTGATAATATCAACACAAATACTTAATCATAATATAGGGGAATGTAAATTATCATCATTGAAACTAAATATGTTTAAAGGGTGAAAAACTCTCAAACATTATGAGAATTATGAGGAAACTCTCAAACTTTATGAGAATTCCTCTCAAACTATTTGAGAAGTGTGTGTCTAAAACCTAGTAAATCCGTTAAGAAATTCTCAAACTATTCGAGAACTCACAGTTTTTGTGAGTAAAATATAGTTTTTCGATGAAATATAAAGTTCAAGAATCAAATCATCATTATATAGTTTAAAATTATTTTATAAAAAAGGAATGCATAAAAAGTGCATTCCTTTTTCTATTGTGGGACCAGCGAGTGCACGCTCTAATGGAATATGATGGAAATTGGTACTTGACTATGATATCATGTGCATAGATGAAAAGGAAAGAGTATCAACATCAGGACATAATACGAAAAAGAAAATGAAAATTATGCGAAGGTAGAAAAGCAAATGAAACAAAGAAAAGATGAGTTGAAAATAATACGATATAGAAAGGAGATTGAGATGAATATGCAACATTTGCTTACAAAGTTTAAGGTTCATTACATAGTAGTATTATTTGCCGTTTTTTATTGGATATTTGCATTAACTGCAAGGTTTTACCCAGACTATTTTATGATGGAAGGCTATTTTATTTATGTGATGTTAGTACCACTTACGTTTATTATTAATATAATGAGCTTGATACTTTTAATACCTATGATATATTTCAAGGTTTGGCATTTAAAATGTTTATTAATTTTATTAGGTGTGAATGTTTTAGCTGTTATAATAGGATCATACTTTATTACTTATCCTATGAGCCTTTTGTAGTACTAAAATCCAAATCAATAACCAAGATGTAGAAGCCAGGTAAATTAGATGGAGATGTTTCTTGGTTTCTATCACTTACGATGTTACTATTTTTTGTTGTTGTAAGTATATTATTGGAAATTTTGTTGTCTATGGTATGTATAATGATTCTACTTTTAAATAAAAGATACATCTTAACATATTAGGGTTGGGATGTATCTTTTGTTTTCATGTTATAGTTCCCTCAGGCACAATTATTTCAGTTCAAGTAATTCTTCTATAATTAAGGCTGAATCTTTTACAAGTTTAGAACAAACAGTGTTCCATAAGTTTGCTTCTCTGGCAGCGATTAGCCCATCAGGCGTACTTATATCGTGGCCAAGCAGATCAGTACACTTTACGGATCCATTAATTGATTTGAAACGTTTTGTATACTCCTGAACTAAGTTATATGTTATTTCTCTGGCTTCATTATCATCTTTTTGAACCTTGCCGTGCTTTAAACCTATAAGCATAATAGCTCCAGTTACAGCTCCGCAGGTTTCTCCGATATGCCCCATACCGCCACCGAAGCTTCCGGCAATTCTTAAAGCATGCGTTTCATCTAAACCTAATTGTTCGCAATATGTAGAGAATACGGCCTGAGAACAATTGTACCCATTGTTAAAACATGCCACTGCACAATCTGACTTACACATAATATTCACCTCTTCTTTTTAATTAAGTAATTACTTAAACAGGCATTCCAATAATCCATTTACAAAATGTCCCGTGATAAATAATTAACTATAAGAATTCATATCAGCAAGTAAAATCCAAGTGTCTTTACACATACAATAAATTCCAATATAATGATATTATACATGTAGCTTAGCAGGAAGACAAGTAGCGGTATTAATGCAATCCCTGAAGAAGAGATTAAAAATACTACCAAAACTTTTAAAATAAAGTACAAAGAATAAAACAATCTATAGCATTGGAGGGAAATCCCATGGGAAAAGAATTATCAGAGATGTCGTTAGAAGAGTTATGGGAGCTTTTCCCTATCATACTTAAGGAATACAATCAAGAGTACCCGGTGTGGTTTGAAGAAGAGAAGGTTAAATTAATGAAATGTTTTAATGATGGAAGCATTATTAGAATGAATCATATAGGCAGTACTGCGGTGCCCGGCATCATATCGAAACCGATTATTGATATACTGATGGAGGTTAGGACTTGCATTAATGTGGGCGATATAAATAAACAGTTGACCTCGATGGGCTGGACTCTTATGAACTCCTCAGAAGATCCATATTTTACTCAGTCCTATTGCAAAGGATATACAAATCACGGTTTTGAAGAGAGAGTTTATCATCTGCATTTACGCTATTCGCAGGATTGGGGAGAACTATATTTTAGAGATTATCTGATAGAAAACCCTCAGATTAGCGAGCGGTATGTTGTTCTAAAAAAGCAACTAAAGAATCTTTTTGAACATAATCGGGATGCCTATACGGATGGGAAAGGGGAATTCGTAAAAAAATATACCGAATTAGCTAAGACCCGATATAAGGGACGTTATAAAACAACTTAATAATAAGAGAAGATCGTTGCCAATCTTTTCGATTTTTATGCCACCATCCACAAATTTTCCTGTGTTGAAATGAAGTTTAAGCTAGTGTATAATGGATACCATATATTTTGAAGGCATTTATGTCGTTCAAAGATGTTACCAATATACGATAGAGTAAGAGGAATGAATATGATTTTTGATACACACGCACATTATGATGATGAAGCATTTGATATAGACAGGGAGGAGCTATTGAAGAGCCTTCCTAAAAATGGAATTGAATATGTTGTTAATGCGGGCTCTTCGATCCAGTCAATTGACCAGATAATTGGTTTGGCGGAGGGTTATCCATATGTATACTGCACAGTCGGTATTCACCCAAGTGAAACGGGAGAACTGAATGAGGAGCGATTTGAATGGTTGAAGGAGAAGGCAAAACATCCTAAGAATGTCGCAATTGGTGAAATTGGATTGGATTATTATTGGGATACCCCGGATCGTGCGATTCAGAAAATATGGTTCGAGCGTCAGATGGAGCTGGCCCGCGAATTGAAGCTTCCTATGGTGATTCACAGCAGGGATGCAGCAAATGATTCGTATGAGATGATGAAGGCTTCAAAAGCAGATACCATAGGAGCAATTATCCATTGTTTTGGCTATGGGGTTGAACAGGCGAGACAATATCTTAATATGGGCTTCTACCTTGGAATTGGTGGTGTAATCACATTTACAAATGGGAAGAAGCTAAAAGAGGTTGTAGAGTTTGCACCACTTGATCAGTTGGTACTCGAGACAGATTGCCCATATCTCTCCCCGGTTCCGTTTCGAGGAAAGAGAAACAGCTCACTAAATCTTACCCATGTTGTGCAGGAGATAGCAAGAATCAAACAGGTGGATTATGATACGGTTGTTCGAATTACCAATGAAAATGCCAAGAAGTTTTATCATATTTCAGAGTAATGGTAAGAGTAAGGATGATTTTCCCGAAAGATTGTGTATAAAAGAATAAAAATGTGGATAAAACTCTGAAAACCGAGGACCTCAGTGGATAATCACACCCGAAAAGTGGAGAAAGACATAAGTATGTAAAAGGATATTGTACTTGTGTATAAAAAGAATGGAGACTATATATGGCTAACTTGGGAAATCCCCAAAACACAATTGAGATACTAAATAAATATCGTTTTAATTTTCAAAAGAAGTTCGGGCAGAACTTTTTAATTGATACACATGTTTTGGATAAGATAGTCCTTGCAGCAGATATTACGAAGGATGATTTTGTTCTAGAGATTGGGCCTGGCATTGGGACACTGACACAGTATCTTTGTGAGCATGCAAGAGAAGTAGTGGCGGTTGAGATAGATAAGATGTTGATCCCGATCCTTGAGGACACCCTATCAAGCTATGATAATGTCACAGTACTAAATAACGATATCCTAAAGCTTGATTTGAACGCACTGGTGGAGGGACGTAATGGGGGAAAACCGATAAAGGTGGTAGCGAATTTGCCTTACTATATTACAACACCGATTATCATGGATCTGTTTGAGAGACACCTGCCACTTATTAATATAACTGTTATGGTTCAGAAGGAAGTGGCGGACCGAATGCAGTCTGGGCCTGGAAGTAAGGATTATGGTGCATTGTCCCTTGCAGTACAATATTATGCAAAACCTTACATTGCAGCAAATGTTCCTCCAAACTGTTTTATGCCACGCCCAAATGTAGGCTCTGCCGTGATTAATCTTGCACTGCATACTGATTCACCAATACAGGTTAAGGATGAAGCGGTACTCTTTAAGATTATTCGTGCATCCTTTAATCAGAGACGTAAAACATTAGTGAACGGTTTAAATAATGCAGCGGGCCTAAGTTTTACAAAGGAAGAGATCCAGCAGGCTTTAGTAAAAATGGGAGTAACCGAAAATATTAGGGGAGAGGCATTGACCTTAGGGCAGTTCGCAGAGCTGACAAATGCACTACTTTCTTAAGAAATCATTCATATCAATAATAAATCATAATGAATAATAAAAGGGTTGCAGCACAGAGAATATCCACAGGAGCTAAATGTTTATGCTCATAGGGAAGGGACTTCTAAATGTTGCAACCTTTATTACGCTAGGTTAGTAGTATCTGGTGAGTGCATCTTGTTTATTAAATCTTGTTAATTTCATCCTGTTTATTGTCAGTTGTGTATTGCTATTTGTGTATTGCATTCTATCTGATTGTTAGCACCTTTTTGTATTACCTGATTTAAGCTTAATTATACTTTGCGGTTAATTTCCTTCTCCAATAATATCATATAGCTTTTCTACTGCTTGATCTGCACCTATCTCATAATCAGGTATTTGGTATGCCTGATCCTTTCGTTTTTTATCCGGTCTTACAAAATAGCTGATTGAACAATTAAAGAATAACTTAGAATGTGGCATGGCAAAGGTTACTGTTTCACCGTATTGGGAAGGTTTGTTCCCACATGGTTCACCGATTACTTTCGCTAATTTATTATCCTGTAACAGAACAGAGAATTGCATCGCACTGCTAAAGGTTTTCGTGGAGGTTAATACATAAACTGACCCATGAAACACGAGATCCTTCTTCATGTTTCCTTTTACGGAATCGTTCGGGCTTTTACCGTTTAGTATTTTTAAGCGATAGTAGGAGGTATAATCACTTGTTTTTTTAACATTAAGGTATTTTATAAATTCATAAGCTACCATAGAGTTTCCACCACCATTTTGTCTTAAATCAACGGCAACATTCTTTATATTTTTGTCTTTAACTTCGGTAAAGAATTCCTTTAAAACCGTTTTATAGTGATCATTATAATTACATTGATCCAGGGTTAGGATTCCAACATTAAATTCAGGATCTATTGTATAGTGAATAAAATCGGAGGTTTCCCTTCCTGAACTTGTAGCCTGATAGATTTCAATTGCTTTCTTAATGACCTGATTATCCTTTTGATAGGTTACTTCGTAATCAGATTTATTCTTACCTGTCAGATAAGCAACACCGGACTTTGACTGAAGATAAGAGGTGGTTCTATAGTTAAAATAATAATTGTTTTCATAGGAGAGTAGATTGGAGGCATTGGAGATGATTTTATCAGCAGGGGTACCGTTAATATCCTTAACTACATATTGTTTATCCTTGTCACATAGGAATAGGGTACCGTTATTAATCTTATAAAATACGTTATAATATTTATCTTCAGCAAGGTTTGCATATACGGAGTCATGACCATTTTTTAATGTATTCGTAATTCTGGAGGCAGCTTGCCATATCTGCAAAGTGTTTGGATGTTTGGGAAGGGATTGACACTCTTTATCATACTGTAACTGGAATGCTGTAGGATTACCGTCTTTAAACAAATAATCTACAGAATGATATCGCTTCAACATGTACGTTAAATCTTCGATAGCCTCTTTTTTCGTAAAGCGTTGATCAAGCGTAACATTCTTAGGAGCCCACGATTTTACACTTCCTCGGTACGGATATAGAAATAAATACAGTAATAGTATAATGACTGAAAAGGAAAGAAGAATTATGCCAAATATGATGATTAATTTTTTTACTCTTTTTATTACCATGTAAGAACCCCCATCCATATTTATTACCAGATTCTAACATATATTAGCGTCGTTGTAAAACGATGAATCCATACGCTCCTTTGTAATAATGAGAAGGGAATACGAATATATTGAATAGAATATAAACACGTAGTATAGCTTGGAAAGCGAGGGAGTGATATATTTGGCAGATTATAAACGAATGGTATCTTATATGTATCAATATGAGAACGGAGTAAAACGAAAAAATGTTGGTTTTGCAAAGGTGGAGGCAAAGGGTGGACTATGTAAATTTACAATTCACATGCAGCTCCTCGGTCAATTGGACAGCATATTTCCCACCTATTTAATACAGAGAAGTAAGGGCAATTTGGAGTTAATCTACCTGGGCGATGCCGTATTAAAGAATCAGGTTATGGATAGTAAGTTAACAGCGGAAGAAAACGATATTATGGGTACAGGCTTTCGGCTGTCCGATATGGGAGGTATCTTATTATTCTTGCATGATAATATTTTCTTTGCAACAGAGTGGGACGATAAACCAGTTGTTGCGGAGGAGGTTTTGGCGGCACTCAGGCCCAAGAAGGAGAGAACCATTGCTTCGAAGGAGCCAACATCAAAAAAGAAATCGGAAGCTATAAAACCACCAGAGGTAATAAAGACTCCGGAAGTAATAAAGGCTCCTGAAGTAGTATTAGAACCGATCACTCCTGTTGAGTCGGCCCCTTCTTATTACCAACCGGCCCAAATACCAAACGTTGAGTATAAGAATGAGCAGCAGGGGATACAGACAGAGAATCAACAACAGGATATACCTATAGTTGATTCTGTTAATGTTCAGATTCCCATAAACTTAGCACCTGAACCACAGATTTTTACTAGTAAGCTTACCTTAGAAGATGAGCTGAGAATTCCAAAGTATAAACTGCCAGGAGGCATAAAGATGATAGAGCGGCTACAGGAATCCTATGCAGCGGCGATGGTTTCGCCGGCTCAGTTACAAGAAGAGCAAAAGGATTTATCCGATGAGATGAAACGGGCCATCGATATATCAACTGAGGAACATAAATCACCAAAAGGAGTGGTTATAGATGAAAACAAGGAAGAGAACTATAACATAACGGATCATAATTACGAAATGGATGAAGTGTATGAATCAGCAGTGAATCAAACACAGAATCTATATAGTGATGGGTATGTGTTTGATGGGAATACAATGGATGAATCCGCTGTAAATAGCAGTGGAGAAGAAAATGGACTGTCTTGTGAAGAGGATGAGAACAATGAGGAGACTTATGAGCAAGAAGATAATCTTCCTGATCCGCTTACGGCTCAACAAATCTTTAGTAATTATCCAAGAATATATCCGTTTGAGGATAACGAGGTGCTATTGTGTGTAAAAATAGAACCAAAGGATATCAATTTACTTCCGAAGGAAGTATGGCCATATAGCAATAACAGTTTCCTGATGCATGGATATTACTGCTATCATCATCTGATCTTTGCTAAGATGAAAAATCGGTATGGAAGCCGTTATATACTCGGCGTACCGGGAATTTTTCATAACCGGGAGCAGTTTATGGCAAAAATGTTTGGTTTTGAAAACTTCAAGTCCATGAAAAAGCGTGAATTAAAGCAAGGTGATTTCGGCTACTGGTTCTTGCCGGTTAACTTTAATTAAATATAAGTTGTATAGTTTATTATCTCCATAATATTAAATAATTGCTTAACCAACGGTGTGTACAGAAAAAGATTCAGGAAGTTACATTTATTCAGCTCATATGAAAAAGTTGCGATATTCACTTAAGGGATTTGAATATTGTATAGGGCTAAAAAATAACATGTTTGACGAGCGAAGCGAGGAGTTTGCATTTTTTAGCCCTGCTATACGATATGAAAAAACCTTTAGTGAATTGCAACGTTTCATCAGAGACGGAATAAAGTGACTTCCTGAATCTTTTATAATAACCTACCCTTTGTTAATCACTTAAATATTATAGATATCGCCTAGTCATTTGGGTTAATTAATGCATACCTGCAGTGGTCAACCCAAACACCCTGAACACGTGCATAGGAGTAGGAGATCCCTTCGTTTTGAAAACCGAGGTGCCGTAACAGGTGACGGGAGGGTTTGTTCTCCGGCATAACGAATGCTTCGATTCGGTGAATATGGTGTTCATGAAATAAGAGATCGATTCCTTTGGTGAGAGCCTCCGATGCATAGCCCTGGTGAAGATATCTGTGACTGAGCTTATAGCCCAGGCAGCAGCTACGATAAGGTTCCTTAAGAAGATTTTGAAAGCATAAGCTACCAATAATCTCATGTGGGTTATCCTTTAGAAAGATCCAGTAGCGGATATGTTTTCCCTCTGACATGAGATTATGCTCTATTGTAAGGGAGGTTCTTTGATAGGGTAAGGTATAGAAATTAGGATTGCGAAGAGGCTCCCATGGTTCAAAATGGGACTTGTTATCCTCATAGAAGGATAGAACCATAGCAGCATCATCCTTTTTTAGTGTCTTAAGAATAAGACGGTCGGTTTCATGGGATATCGTCATGGGAAGCTCCTTGTTTTATTAATCAATTCCGCGTAACGCAACTTGTTTTATATATAGAGTTAACAGTGATGTAAAATGAGTTAACGTCTCTTTCGAATGTGAATGATAACCCGGAGAAAGGATATCTCCCGAATCTTTATAGGATTGAAGATAATAGGCTTTCGCACCCTTAATCCATTGACCGATAGAGAGGACATCATCCTCGTTATGAAGCTCCTTTACAAGGGTTGTTCTAAATTCATAATCCACTGGTGAAGATAAGAGATAAGCTACGCTCTCTTCAATTTTATTCATGTCTATATGGCGTATTCCACTGGTAAGAGGGTATTTTTCTTTTGAGTTTTTAATATCCATGGCGATGTAATCAATTAAATTATGACTGATTAACTCCTTTAACATCGTAGGATGATAACCGTTCGTATCCAGCTTTACCTTATATCCAAGTGACTTGATTTTACTAATAAAGTCTGGGAGATCAGGATTTAACGTAGGTTCGCCCCCGCTGATGCATACTCCCTCCAGAATGTTTTTTCTTTTTTTAAGAAGGTCAAATACCTCCTCTTCCTGTATTGGAGATTGTGCTGTGGGGTTTGTGACTAAAGATGCATTTTGACAAAATGGGCATCTCATATTGCAGCCACCTGTGAATAAAATAGCGGCAAGATGGCCAGGGTAATCCAGAAGCGTGAGCTTGTTAAAGCCATATAACTGCATATTGTCACCTCTTACGTGTTATGATAGAATAACTATACCAAATATGGAGAAGCTAGTCCAGTTGAAAAGGAACCGGGAAGTTATGTCTAACGAGAAGTATATGAAAGAAGCGTTGAAACAGGCAAAGAAAGCAATTCGATTAGGTGAAGTGCCAATCGGCTGTGTCATCGTTTATCAGGATAAAATAATTGGCCGTGGTTATAATAAACGAAACACAAAAAAGACAACCTTGGCCCACGCAGAGATCATTGCTATTGAGAAGGCTAGTAAAGCGATGGGCGATTGGAGGCTCGAGGACTGTACAATGTATGTTACTCTGGAACCCTGTCAGATGTGTTCCGGTGCCATCGTCCAAGCCAGAGTAAAAAAGGTTGTTGTCGGGACGATGAATCCAAAAGCGGGATGTGCAGGATCTATCTTAAACCTCTTACAGATGAAGGAATTTAACCATCAGGTCGAACTGGAAATCGGTGTTTTGCAACAGGAGTGTACCGACATGCTACAATCATTTTTCAAGGATTTACGGATTCGTAATAAATTGGAAAAGCAAGAGGGTTGACATTCTCTATTAAAAATTATATACTTGCAATACAGCTCATTTGCTGATGAAAAGATTTCACTAAAATCGTCATAAAGTTTCCGCGCAGCCGGGGAGATAGCGGTGCCCTGTACCTGCAATCCGCTACAGCAGGGGTGATGTTCTGCCTAGGGTGTTTTACTGTAGGGCTGCCCCTTATAAGTGATGTTGACGCTTGGGTCTTGCGCAACAGGAATTTGTGAACCGTGTCAGGTCAGGAATGAAGCAGCACTAAACAAAAGCTCCTGTGTGCCGTGAGGATGCCTGAGTCGAGTTAACTGTAAGGGTAACGCTTATGGTAAGCATTCGAAGCAGAGCGCGCGGAATTTAAAATAAAGAATATACTTAGAAAATGCATTTTTGCATTTTCTTTTTTTTATAATCATCTTTCTTCATATTAATCCATATTTATAAGCCTTTTGTACTAAATTATAAAAATATGACAGTTTTCTATTTCTGAATCGTCAAAATTACTATATAATTGAATTATATTGACGTAAGAATAATAACGATTGGCGGTGTCATAAATGAATCCTAATACTGTAAACCAATTTTTAAAAGGTAGTAATCTTTTTATAGAGGGGGAACCGGTTTCCTATGTTGCAATGATTATAAAGGGCCGTGTTCTCATGCACAATGATGGGGCAAAAGTTCTTATGGGATCAGGTGCTTTTTTGGGAATTAATGATTTATATCTTGGGAAATATCAAAGTACCTATACAGCTTTTGATGATTTAATTGTATTTGTATTCGCGGTTAAACAACCGGATGAAATTGAAACTATTTTAACAGCGAATAAAGATTATCATGGAATTATGGTGGCGTCTTTTTATAAGACTATCTATGATTTGGATCAGATATATCAGGGACTTTTGGAGAATGTTACAGAACTATATCAGAATATATCTACCACCTATCAAAATCTGCAGGTAACGGCTAGAAAAAACAAAATACAACTTCCTGTATTTGAACGGTTTGAAACTTTAGCACAACCGGAAAGGCAGTTGGAATTAATCGGCGACAGAATTAACTATTACTGTGCGTGTAAGAGTTTGCCGATGGATGCAGTTAAATTGTTTTACTCATATGGTAATACCGTTACTTTGTTTCAGTTAGAGGAGCAGTCTTCTATCGTAAATCAACAACTGGAAGAGCTGAAGAATTTGTCTCAAACCTTCTTGGAGCTGGCAGAATGTTTGGTAGATGATACAGATAACTGCTTGTTCGCTCAGATTACCGGATATTCTTCACACGGGAATAATATTGGTGGTGTTCAGCTGATTGATATTTTGGATGGAATTATTGAACAGATTAATAAAGCCGAGATATTTGCAGAACGTTCCTTGGATCAGAAGCTTAAAGTGAATCGTAAAAAGATGGAGGAAGGTTATCACATTCTACTTACTAGTGAGCTGAATCCTGACATTGAAAACTCTAGTGATGAAAAATATACGAAGGAAGACATGCAAAAAGCTCTTGGTGAATTGAAAGATTCCTTTGCGAAGCTGTTAGCTTATTCGGGCGTTGATGATTCCAAAGCAGAGAATATGATGCTTGTGATGAACCGTTTCGGGCAGTTAAAGGATAAAACCTCAACCGATGAAAGTGTACGTTCTCTTCGTAGGCATCTGATTGATCATTTTTATGAACTATACCACCTTGTATTCCTCAGGGCTTATAAGGAGGGGCAGGTATCCCGATTGGTTGACATGTTCTTGAAGTACGGGTTTGCGGATGAACGCCTTCTGACAGATGATCAAGCGCTTACACTCTATTTCCTGGAGGAAGAAAAGCCCGGTGAGGGAAATTGTTATGTGTATGATATAAAGGAATGGCTCACCATGATTTATGAGGGGAAAAGAGAACCTTCCAAGAATGAATTCGACCTTGAGTATCCGGAGATGCTAGCGGATCAAAAGAAAAGAGGACAATTAAATGAGAAGGAAGTCGCTAGGTGGGCGATAGATCCTGAGAAAAAGTTGTCTTATGAGATTCAGAATATGTTCCGTTATAATAATAGAACAACGAACGGTCAGCTTTCGAGCTTTGTTCCGATTTTGTACAGTGAACAATGGCCGGGAGATATTATGAGATATTACTTATCAAGATCAAAAGTTATGAATACTATCGACGAGCTTATGAAGATTGACTACTCTGTATTTGCACGTGAAGTGGTTTATTCGAATCAGGAGAAAAAGATTCTTAAGGAATATATAACGAAGGTGATATATCCAGACATTATCTTAATGCCTAATGTGGGTAGCAACGGTGTTATGTGGCAGGAGATTGCGGGTAAAAGAAGAGATAGTGCAGGACGCGTTATGCTTCCGATTTTTGCGGAAGGTTCTTTAAAAACAATTCTCGTACGTATATTAGGACGTTTTCGTTGGGAACTATGCCGTACAATTGAAGGAACCGCTTGGAATAATATTGCGCAGAAGTCTCTTACCTCCGAGTATTCTGACTATATCCAGTTTTATCGCAAAAATAAGGACTTATCGGAAGAAAAGAAACAGAAGATAAAGATGCAGATTCAAAAGGGGCGTAATAACAGCAGGGAAATATTTGTGCTGGATTATGAAAACTGGGTTCTATTAGAGTCAAACGGGGTATCAAAATTAAATAAAATTGTTAGAGAAATTATGTCCACCTATTGTCCTTTTGAGAAGAGCTTACGTGAACAAATAAAGAGCCAGCCGGTTTTTGAAGAGGCTATGACCCGCTTTTATAGAGACAAGCTTAAGAAGATACGTGAAATAGAAGGAAGGTACCGCACACTTCAAAAAGAGAACATAGAATTGACTCCTGAATTGGAGTTTACTCTTGATTTTTATAAGAACCAATAATTTACACAAATTGAAAAGCTTACTCTTGTGTTAACTGCATTCTAATGATAGTATAAATGTTATCAGTTATTCGATGAAAAGGGTTAACAATATACAAAGGAGGTTAAGTGATGGGTAGCTATGCAATCATAGTGAAAACAGAAGAAATCAGAAAAAAAGTACAAGAAGGCGATTTGCTATCCGCACAAGAGGTGCTTGACACAATAGATTTAAAGAAGGTTAAAAACTTGTCGGATCTCAACCTCATGGCATCGGTTTTTAAAGAAAATGGTCGCTATGATGAGGCGGAAGAGATATATTACAGAATATATCAGAAGACAAAAACACGTAAAACAATCGCTCAGTTAATAGACATTTCTATCAAAAGAGATGATGTATCAGAGGCTGAAAGATATTTTGAATTATATGAAAAATATTCGCAGGAAGATTTTGAAAGCCATATCTTTCGCTATAAAATTGATAAATTACAAGGGACGTCTTACGAACAGCTAATACAAAGCCTAGAAAAGCTTAAGAAGATGGAGTACTCAGAAAAATGGGCTTATGAACTCGCTAAGCTATATTATAAGGCCGGAATGGAAAAAGAGTGTGTCAAGGAATGCTCTGACATTATTCTTTGGTTTTGTGATGGCATATATGTTGAGAAAGCGAAATTACTCCGCTCCTACTTTACAAATGGTACCAGCAAGGAAAAGATTATGGAGGAGTTAAAGCGAAGAGCAGGAACTGTTCAGGAGAATACACAGGACGTAACCCCAGTAGTGGAACAAGAACAAGAAGATACCGACCAGCTGCGCCAAGAGGCAGCAGATCAATTGTATGAGGAGGTTGCTGTTGCACTGGAGACAGTGTTTCTCAGAGAAGATGCTTCCGATAAGTATGACGCTGAAGGGGAAGAGATTATTGTTAGCCATGAGCAGGAACCTGAAGTAGTTGGGGAGGAAGAAATTGAATCAACCCAGGATGAGGAACCAGAAGTAGCGGAAGAAGAAAACGTTGGCTTAGTCCAGGACCAGGAACCGGAAACGGCCGGGGAGGAAGAATTTAAACCAACTCAGGAGGAGCAGGTTTTTGTAATTGATCTGGAAGAGCAAATAGAAGAAGATTCTATTCTTTGCTACATAAAAGAAACCACGGGAGTTAACCCGGAAGATATTTTCGGCGATTTTCTCAGTGAAGAAACAGTCAAGCTAGAGATATTAGAAGCTCTGGATAATTTGTTACGCGAGGAATTAAAACCGGTTATGACGGTTGTTATAGGTAATGATCAAGAGGGTAAGAATGATCTATCAAAAGCATTGGCTTTATTTATGAATAAAGCAGGCTTTTTGTCGTCTCCCAAAATCGCAAGAATCACTTCACAAAAATTAAATAGCCTAAAGCTTGCAACTAAACGTGAGATTTTAAAAGGGTGTTGTTTGGTCGTTGAGAATACAAATGAGTTAAGTCAAACAACTATTTTTAACTTAATCGAATTCTCAAAGCAGATGAAAGAGGATTTTGCAGTGATACTTACAATAGATAATCAAGAAGGCAAATCACTGCTTGATCAGTATCCAATATTACAGGATGTTTGTTTATCCATAGTCCGTCTGTAGAATTAGAAAACTGCAATTGGTAAAAAGATTTAAAATTTCCTATAGTAACATATGGCTTATTTGTTGCATTTCATGTAAAATAGTATTTAATGTGAAAAAATGATTAGGATAATATATAAAAACAGATGCTTAACAGGTAAAAGAGGCCATAAAGCCTATAAAAATGATAAAAATTATTTACAAAACATTACTTTATGGTATAATTTAAGTTGATGTTAAATCATAAGTAAAAATATGGAAAAATTTACATACGAATCGAAAAACATAAGTTCAAAAATTGAGGTGCGCAATGGAGCAATATATAATAAAAGGTGGAAAACCACTTTGTGGGGAAGTAACCGTTAGTGGTTATAAGAACGCAGCGCTTGGTATTATAGCAGCAGCAGTTATGACAGATGAGACAGTTAAGATAGAAAACATACCGGATGTAAGAGACATAGATGTATTATTACGCGCCGTAGAAGATATCGGTGCTAAGGTAGAAAGAATTAATTCTAATACCGTGAACATAACAGGTAATAATATTCATTCACTTGATGTGGATTTTGATTATGTTAGAAAAATCAGAGGGTCATATTATTTAGTGGGTGCATTACTTGGAAAATATAAAAGAGCTTCCGTTGTGTTACCGGGCGGTTGTAATATCGGCAGTAGACCTTTTGATCAACATATTAAGGGCTGGGAAGCATTGGGCGCAACTGTTAAGATTGAACATGGTTCGATTTGTGCAGACGCAGATGCTTTAATCGGAGCACATATTTATTTTGATGTTTGTAGTGTGGGTTCTACAATTAATGTTATGATGTCGGCTTGTCTTGCAGAAGGACAGACGATATTGGAAAATGCGGCAAAAGAGCCTCATGTAGTTGATGTAGCAAACTTCCTCAACAGCATGGGTGCGAATATTAAAGGCGCTGGTACGGATGTAATTCGTATCAAGGGTGTATCAAAACTGCATGGATGTGAATACTCCATTATTCCTGATCAGATTGAAGCAGGAACCTTTATGTTTGCTGCAGCAGCAACAAAGGGAGATGTATTGATAAAGAACGTTATACCGAAGCATTTGGAAGCATTTACTGCAAAGTTGCTGGAAATTGGTGCAGAGGTTGAAGAATTTGATGATGCGGTAAGAGTAAGTGCAAAGAATACATTAGGTAGTACACATGTTAAGACTTTGGTTTATCCCGGTTTTTTAACGGATATGCAGCCTCAGATGACCACATTACTGGCGCTATCTAAGGGTACTAGTATCGTAACGGAGAGTATATTTGAGAACCGTTTCAAATATGTAGATGAGTTGAGCCGTATGGGTGCTAACATTAAGGTTGAAAGTAATACCGCTATCATAGAAGGAGTAAGTAAGCTTACAGGTGCAGTAGTTTCTGCTCCGGACTTAAGAGGTGGAGCTGCCCTTGTTATTGCAGGATTGATTGCAGACGGATTTACTATTGTTGAAGACGTAGAATATGTAGAACGTGGTTATGAGAAGTTAGAATATAAGATGCAGAGTCTGGGCGCCGATATGATAAAGGTTGATTCTGATGATATTAAATCAATCAAAAAATTTAAATTAAAAATTAGCTAATAATAAAGACGGGATATTGCAAAATAATTAATTTGAAGGAATAATGTTATATTGCCAAACAGTGTGTGAGGCAATATAACATTATTCCTTTAAAACATTATATGTTTTGCAACATCCCTCTTTTTCTATTTTAAATTACGGACGCGATTTGGAGATCCCGTTGCTTGGTAAGATCAATAAACTGCTTACCGGAACGAACGACAGGTCTTGATAGCTCCATCTTATTGATGAATATAATCTCCCCCTCCACTCCGTTATTTAACTTCACAGTATTATGGATATAAGTTTGAACGATGCCTTCTAGGAAGATCATGATATACTTTGGATCATATTTTGAGTATCCTTCACTCTCAAAGATAGATACCACTTGGAAGGGACAGAGAGGGCCTCTATAAACCCTTGCACAAGTCATCGCATCATAAACATCTGCGATTGATACTAATTTAGCAAAGGAATCGATTTGATCGTTGTTAAATCCATAGGGATATCCGGTACCGTCACATCTTTCATGGTGCATCAGTGCAGCGCGCTTGATACGGGGATCGAGATCCTTGTTCTTTAAAAGATTATAACCACGAATGGTATGAGTCTTTACGAGTGTATACTCATCGTCTGTAAGCTTGCTGGGCTTTTTTATGATCTTAGAGGGAATCATTAATTTTCCAACATCATGTAATAACCCACTTAGAGTAATTACGTCCAAATCTTCCTGATCGAAATCAAGCCATTTTCCTATGATGTTACAAATAATTGCTACATTAAGGCTATGAATATAAGTGGTGTCATCATACTGTCTGATGCAGTGAAGCATATTGAATAGGTCGATATTTGAGTCGAATTTATTCAATATATTTTTAGTATCTTTTAGTAACTTATCGGTTTCAATTTCCTGTTCACCATTTATAACACGATCGATTGCTTCTTTAAAGGAAACTACAGTATTCTTATAAGCCTGTAGAAATCGGAGGAAGCCCTCACTCTTTTTAATGTTTTCATAATATGAAGAAGCTTCATGTTCAATATAGGTTTTTTCGGAATTTGCAGCATCATACACCGAAACATCCAGGATTGAGTAAAATACCAATCGCGTTATTATCTTATCCGTTAATGGGGTATCCTTAGCTATCACTAAATGACCATCCTTCGTATAAACATCAGATGAAATAATCATACCTGGAACAGCCTGATTCACTAAAACTTTGATTGTTTTCATAAGGATCACTAATCCGTAGTTTTACGGGTCTCCTTTCATGGATTTATCGATTAGGTAAGATAAAAACTTTGGGTCATGTATATAAGTAAAGTATATGTATTTAGCCAATAAAAGTCAATTCAATAAAAAGGAAATGTGTACTAAATTAGTACTATTTACAATATATTGTCGATATATAACATTTTTTTGGTGGGAAATACAGTTGTATCGATGTATGTGTAATGTGCGGGAATATAGAAAATACCTAGTGATTTTTAATTTGATGTAGGTAAGCGAACCTTGAGTTGGTATAAAAAAATGGATAAAATGGATATTGAATACACTTACGAAATAAGCTTTAAATAATTTATAATAATTTTCTTGACTTATATGTGAATCCGTTATATTCTAATGCTATAAAAGTAATTAAATTGAATATTATATTTTTCTCTTATTCAGAGTGACGGAGAGTAAGGCTCTATGAAGTCACGGCAACCCCTGCTAAGGAAGGTGCCAACCTGAGCGAGTAATCGAACAATAAGGGGATTTGATTTACTTTAATGTCAGGTCCGCTTTCGCGGGCTTATTTTTTTATTTATTGTTATTATATCCATCGCATTTGGGATAATACGCACAAGGAGGATTAATATTATGGTGCAAAAAAGATTATTTACTTCGGAATCAGTAACAGAAGGCCATCCGGATAAAATCTGCGATCAGGTTTCAGACGCAGTATTAGATGCTTTATTAGCGCAGGATCCTATGAGCCGCGTTGCTTGTGAAACAGCAATTACAACAGGTCTTGTACTTGTTATGGGCGAGGTAACCACGCAAGGTTATGTTGATATTCAGAAAACAGTTAGAGATACGATTCGTGAGATCGGTTACGATCATTCCGAATATGGTTTTGACGCGAACACCTGCGGTGTTATCGTCGCTCTTGATGAACAATCAAAGGACATTGCTTTAGGTGTGGATACCGCTTTTGAAGTAAAAGAGAAACTTACAGAGGATGAAGAGTTATCTAAAATCGGCGCAGGCGATCAAGGTATGATGTTTGGCTATGCTACGAATGAAACAGAAGAATTCATGCCTTATCCGATATCCTTAGCACACAAACTTACCAGACAGCTTACCAAGATTAGAAAGGACGGTGTATTAAAATACCTTCGTCCTGACGGTAAATCTCAGGTTACAGTAGAATATGATGAAAACGGTAATCCGATTCATCTAAATGCAGTTGTTCTCTCCACTCAACATGGAGATGAAGTGACAACAGAGCAACTTCGCAAGGACATAAAGCAATATGTATTAGATCCAATCCTTCCGAAAGAGTTAGTGGATGAAAATACAAAGTTCTTTATCAATCCAACAGGACGCTTTGTTATCGGTGGACCAAACGGTGATAGCGGTGTAACAGGAAGAAAGATTATTGTTGATACGTACGGCGGATATGCAAGACACGGCGGCGGTGCATTCTCCGGTAAGGATTGTACCAAGGTTGATCGTTCCGCAGCATATGCAGCTCGTTATGTAGCAAAGAATCTGGTAGCAGCAGGTCTTGCAGATCGACTTGAGATTCAATTATCCTATGCAATCGGTGTGGCTGAGCCAACTTCAATCATGGTTGACACCTTCGGAACCGGTAAGCTAACGGATGAAGAATTCGTTACCATTATCCGTAAACATTTTGATCTTCGTCCAGCAGGTATTATCAAGATGCTCGATTTAAGAAGACCGATCTATAAGCAAACAGCTGCTTATGGTCACTTTGGTAGACTTGATCTTGATCTTCCTTGGGAAAAGGCAGATAAAATTGAAGTTCTTAAGGGCTATTTAAAATAGTTATTAGTGTATATAGGGATGTTGCAAAATAATAATTTATAGGAATAATGTTATATTGCCATAATGCACTGTTTGGAAGACAATATTCATGATTTCTGTATTTCGAAGGCGAACTTTTATGTACGACTGCGAAATACAAAAAATGAATGATGTTCTTCCAACCTATGTGTGAGGCAAATAACATTGTTCCTTAATAGAATTATTTATTTTACAACATCCCTATTTTACGATTTAATTACACGTACTGCCTCATCATAGCTTTTGACCTTTTTGGTTGTAAAATACTTCGTGAATTCTTTGGTCCACATATCCATTTCCCCTTCTATCTCATTGACTTCATTCAGAATAAAAATTACATACTGGCAATCGGTTTTTGACATACCGGGAAGTAAAGTTTGAAAGCCCCATTCAACATCTTCTTTATCATCTTCAAAGCCATTTCTGGCATCCACGATAAAATTACTTCCGGGATGACGGGACAACAGGTTTTGCGCAAAAGTTGCTGGAATTCTGTAATTATCAAAGCAGCAGAACTTTTTCCACGTTAAATATACTACATTGTCTTTTTCTACATATCTTACATTACAATATTCCGAGTCAAAGATTTCGTTATGATTCATATGAGCTACCTCCTAAATTAAAACTTTGGTTATAATTAGTAAATAATTGTGAGACATTATACATTAAATATTCTAAATTAGCTAGAACTTTTTCTTGCTATATTTGCTATTAATTAATGAAAACTTTAGAAACGTCATGGTTTTTTTCTGTGCAAAGATGAGAATGACATGATATACTTAATAAAATGATACCTTTAGATTGATTGAATATAGAATTGAGGAGTTGGATCCATTGAAATTAAAGGACAGGTTATTGACTGCGTTTTTTATAATGATTGCACTTCCGATCATCCTGCTTTCTGTGGCGGCAGGAACCATCGTAAGATTTCAGACAAATTCCGTTCAGCAGTCCTATGATGTTGAAGCGGATACGATTCAGATATTGACCAGACCTATACAAATATTGAATCTACTTACCCGTGGGACATATAATGAGATTAAGCTGGCAGCTCTGAAAACTCCGGAGAAACTGGAGGATGAGTCGTATATACAAAACATTAATAAGGAACTGAGCTATAAATATTCCTTTGTTGCAATTCGTAAAAATAATAAATTTATATTTGCTGGTAATCAGGATAAATTAAATATGATATCCGGCGAGCTGCAGCGATTCGGGGTATATAATACCGATGTTGACGGTGGTATGTATCTCGGCAGCAAGCACCCTTTTTTGGTAAAATCTCAGGATTTTTATTTTTCTGATGGAGGAGAGGGTACGATCTTTGTTATAACTGACTTGAACATGCTGTTCCCTCAAATCAAAGCGGTTATTTCCCAAAGTGTTATCTCTTTTTTAGTAATCATAACATTCACTGGGGTATTGCTAATGTTTTGGATTTATCGAAGCATTTTAAGACCTCTTAATCGATTACGTGCCGGTATGAATCAGATTAAAGAAGGAGATCTGGAATATTCGGTTCAGACGGTGACAAATGATGAAATCGGACAACTCTGTGAAGATTTTGAAGAGATGAGAATCCGGCTGAAGGAACAGATTGAAAGCCGTCTTCAATATGAAGAGGATATCAAAGAGTTAATTAGTAATATATCGCATGATTTGAAAACACCGCTAACTGCGATAAAGGGATATTCAGAAGGATTACTGGACGGTGTTGCGGTAACTCCGGAGAAGCAGGAGAAATATCTAAAGACAATCTTTACAAAAGCAAATGACATGTCCATTTTGGTGGATGAGCTTGCTTTCTATGCTAAGATAGACTGTAATACGGTGCCATACTCCTTTAAGGAGATCAATATTCAAGAATACTTTGATGACTGTATCGAAGACCTTGCCCTCGATCTTGAGGTGAAGAACATGGAGATTAAGTATGAGAATGACTTGAATGATCAGACCTATGTGGTAGCGGATGCAGAACAGTTAAAAAGAGTTATTAATAATATTATTGGTAATGCGGTGAAGTATATTGATAAGAGTAAAGGTATTATACAAATTCGCATTCATGATTTTGGTAATTTTGTTCAAATCGAAATTGAAGATAACGGAATTGGGATCCCACAAGCTGATATCCCTTATATCTTTGATCGCTTTTACCGTGCAGATGCTTCAAGAAATTCTAAGAAGGGCGGAAGCGGACTGGGGCTTGCGATTTCAAAGAAGATTATTGAAGATCATTCCGGAAGGATATGGGCGAAGAGTGAACAGGGAGAGGGCACCACAATTATATTTACCCTAAAGAAGAGTTTTAAGAGCGAAGAAGAGCTATAAATACGATAAGGAGTGATATTATGAGCAGAATATTGATTGTAGAAGATGAACTTGCGATAGCGGAACTGGAAAAAGATTATCTGGAGCTTAGTGGCTTCGAGGTTGAAGTAGAAACAACGGGTGATGTTGGAGCTGAGCGAGCATTAAACGAAGAGTTCGAATTAGTCATTCTTGATTTGATGCTCCCGAATATGGATGGTTTTGAGATCTGCAAGAAGATTCGAGAAGTGAAGAACATACCAGTTATTATGGTGTCAGCAAAGAAGGATGATATCGATAAGATCAGAGGTTTAGGGCTGGGTGCTGATGACTATATGACAAAACCATTTAGTCCAAGTGAATTGGTAGCTCGAGTGAAAGCACATCTTGCTAGATATGACAGACTAATTGGTTCAGGAGTAAAAGAAAATGAATTGATTGAAATCAGAGGGTTAAAGATTGATAAAACAGCCAGAAGAGTATTCTTAAATGGAGAAGAGAAGATATTTACCACGAAGGAATTTGATTTGCTAACCTTCTTGGCAGAGCATCCAAATCATGTTTATACCAAAGAGGAGCTCTTCCGTGATATCTGGGATATGGAATCGGTGGGCGATATAGCCACAGTTACGGTTCATATAAAGAAAATTCGTGAAAAAATTGAGTTTAATACCTCGAAACCTCAATATATTGAAACGATCTGGGGTGTAGGATACCGCTTTAAGGTGTAAAAATTTTTATAAATAGGGCTGTTACAAAACAAATAATTAATTCGGAATAATTGTTATATTGCTTCACACAGTTTGTATTCGAAACCGTGCATTATGGCATAAAACATCATTTCATTAATTTATTTGTTTTGTAACAGCCCTTTTATTTTGAATATGCGATTCATACATATTTCACGATATAACGTTTTATTTTTCGCCTGCTGAAAGGTCTTTGCAGATTATACTTTCAATTGTGGAAACAAGAAGAGCTAGGACGGCAAGAACAACGATCAACAAGGGAATTTTGATCCATATGGCAGTACGTAGCATTTCCATAATATATACGATGGATAAGATACCAAGCAGTGCGGAGGCAAAGGTTACATAACTTAATTTTTGTTTTACGGATTCAAAGACAAACTTATGGCAGTTTTTACATTGTAATTTTGCTTTTGATTCCCACCATTTGCAGGTAACAACTTCATGACAGTGTGGACATACGTATTTCATATGAGGGCTCCTTTGAATTAAATTGATCCGTTTATAGTTACTTTATTTCATATCGCAATATAAAGTTGCAACATTCTAAACGACTTTTACCTGAATTTTATAATAAAACTGACGGCCCTGTTCCGTATCCCTAGGGTATTCGGAGATTACTTCACAAAAATAATCTCCATCAATATGATAATTCCTACGTTTTACTTCGGCCATAAGAATCGATGCATATTCCTTCTCTTTATAGAAACCGGAGCAGCACATCGATAAGTAGGAACCGGGAGGAATTTCTTCTATTGAAGGGTACTTTGTGCTATCTTCATCGGTTAATAAGAATATCTCATCACTATACAGATGGGAGGATGCAAGGTATGAATTTCTAATTATGGTACCCGCGTTACAAAAATACAACATAGGGAAGTCGATTTCCAGTAGATGATTCTTTAATAATCGCAGGTTATATTCATAATGTTTATAGTCATAATCGAGAATATTATAACCGGTATTATATACGATAATTTTACGAGGAGGAATATATTCTAAGAATACTTCACCTACCCGGGGCATCGTAAGATAACGATTATAATTATCCATGGTTCTTTGAATAGATTTCTTACATAGCTCCAATCTCTTTATCTCGGCTTCGATTTCATTATAACGCTTTTTCAAATTCTGCTGCATGGAATCAATATTCGTGATTTCTTCTTGAATCTGCTTTAAAGAAAATCCCATATGCTTATAGTATTGAATCATATCCAGAGTGGCTGATTGACCGATGGTGTAGTAGCGGTATCCAGTCTTCTCATTAATGATCTGGGGCTTTAGTAAACCAATCTTATCGTATAGACGCAAGGTCTGTTCGGATACTTGATTCAGTTCAGCCATTTTTCCGATTGATATTTGATCCAGCTCCAAGAATGCTCCTCCTTTCTTTCGAGGTGAAGATAGCTATTAACCTGGTTTTGTTCTTTGTTATAGTAAATGAATAAAGATACTTATGTTAAGTATAGAATCTAATAAAAAATTGTCAAGTGATATATCATGAAGAGTAAAACTTTATATATGGTATAAGGTTATTGAATGTATAAACAATTAAATATAATTGTAAATAATGATATAAACATGATTGATTTATTTGCATGATCCATAGAGGGACTGGTATCAGAGCATATTTAATATAAATATAATAAATCTGCATTCTGGAAAAATTGACGGAAATATACATATCTTAGCGAGAAGAATTCATTTAATTTAGCGTATTGACTTTGGGGTTGGTATAAGGTTTTCAATTAATACATATTTAATGCAGTAAAAGTAACATGGAGATCATGGAAGGAGGCTATTTACATGGAAACATTTAAAAATTATATTAACGGGGAATGGATAGAAGGAACATCCGGTAAAGTGATTGAGGTAATTAATCCGGCGAATGAGGAGGTTATTGCGCTGGTTTCTGAAAGTAGTGTAGAGGATACCAGAAGAGCAATTGCAGCAGCGAAAGAATCCTTTTATGTAACGCGCGAATGGAGGGATATGGACTCCCAGCAGCGTGGAGATATCTTATTAAAGATTGCGGATGCAATTGAAGCCCGTATCGATGAGCTTACCTTATTGGATACGCTGGACAATGGAAAACCGCTTCGTGAGGCACAAGGTGATATTGATGACGGGGTACATACCTTCCGGTATTATGCTGGATTAATTAAAGCACCTTATGGTGGTGTATATGATGTTAATGGGAATTTCGGGAAAATGCATACCTATACCGTGCATGAGCCGGTAGGTGTAGTGGCACAGATTACTCCATGGAATTATCCGTTCCTTATGTCGGTATGGAAGCTTGCTCCCGCATTGGCAGCCGGCAATAGTATTGTATTCAAGCCAAGTCCGAAGGCACCGTTGTCTACGATTAAATTATTTGAGATATTTGACGAGGTGGGATTGCCAAAGGGATGTGTAAATCTTCTTCAAGGTGATGCTGAGGTTGGATCTGAAATGGGTAAGAACATAGATGTAGATATGATTACCTTTACTGGAAGCACAAAGGTTGGCCAAAGTCTGATGGTTGCAGCTGCTGAGAATGTGAAAAAGATTGGATTGGAGCTTGGTGGAAAGTCACCGAATGTCATTTTTGCAGACGCTGATCTCGATGGAGCGGTAGAATGGGCTATGATTGGTATCTTCTTTAATCAGGGAGAGGTATGTTCTGCAGGCTCAAGAATTATTATTGAGAAGTCCATTAAGGATGAATTCGTAAAGCGATTGGTTAAGAAAGCACATGCCATGACTATCGGAGATGGTAGAGACAATCCGGATTTAGGGCCGTTAATTACAAAGAAGGATATGGAAAAGGTACTAAGCTATATTCAAAGCGGAATCGAGGAAGGAGCTAACTTAGTATATGGCGGTGAGCGATATACGGAGGGAGAATGTGCGAAAGGTTACTTTGTAAAGCCTACCATATTCGATGATTGCACCGCGGATATGAAAATAGTTAGAGAGGAAATCTTTGGACCGGTCGTAACGATACAAACCTTTGAGACGGAAGAGGAAGCAGTTGCAAAGGCAAATGATACAATATACGGACTCGCAGGAGCAGTATTTACCTCTGATTTGACACGTGCTTATCGTGTCATAAAAGAGATACGTGCAGGCATCACTTGGATTAACTGTTATAATCCAACCTATAACGAAGCACCTTGGGGTGGTTATAAGATGAGTGGTATCGGTCGTGATCTTGGTGTTCATGGATTAGAAGAATATCAGGAGATTAAACAAATTAATATTAACCTTACACCGGGTGTGGTTGGGTGGTATGAGCATTAAATATTATCCCTACCAGTTTAGTATGACTATTGACATAGATTAGAGAAGATGTTAAAATTATCCTAGCCAATTCATAAGGATATCTGAGGAAAAGGCATAGGAGATAACATTTTAAGTCAAATCTTAAGACCGGAATCAACCGTAATAAGATGATTTTTAAGTGGTTAAAGTTAATCCCTATGCTGTATGGCATAGGGATTTTTTGGAGGATAAACAGTTGGAAACCAGAGTTGCATTGATTGGCATCATTGTTGAAGATGTTGATGCTGTTGAAAAATTAAATGGACTGCTGCATGATTACGGACAGTATATTATAGGCAGAATGGGAATCCCTTATAGAGAGAAGAACATAAATATCATAAGCGTAGTTGTGAATGCAGAAGCTGATATCATCAGTACTTTGGCAGGTAAGCTAGGCATGATAAAAGGAGTTAGTGTAAAGACTGTTTACTCTAAAAAGTAATGAATAATTTGGATAGACTTAAATGATATAGAGATGATGTACTGCTTGTTTACAGCTTGATGGTAAATTTTTGACATATTTTAAATTAGAGCAAAGTTTATATTTTAATAGTGTGATATAAGATGGATAGAACGGAGTATTAGCATGAAACGTAACTTGTTGATTTTACTTATGTTAATAAGCGTGGTGTTATTTGTAGCCTGCGCCAAAGACACGAAGTCAGATAATAAAGCAGCACCGAGATCAACAGATACTACAGTGACGAAATCTCCAGTTGTAACAGAAGGACAAAAAGTTAAAGTTAAGATAAATATTGCGGCTTTAAAGGGGCCAACCGCAATTGGTATGGTTAAAGTTATGGAGAATGCTGCTTCCGGTAAGACAGTTAATGATTATAACTTTAAGATAGCCGGCGCTCCGGAGGAGCTTACGGTCGGTATCGTAAAAGGAGATATTGATATAGCGGCAGTACCCTGTAACCTTGCATCTGTTTTATATAATAAAACAAATGGTGCAATTAAAATGGTAGGTATTAATACGCTCGGAGTTCTCTATATTGTAGAAACCGGGGATACAATTAAAACGATTGAGGATCTGAAAGGGAAAACAATATACTCTACAGGTCTTGGAACAACTCCACAGTACACCTTGAACTATCTACTAACCTCACATGGTATTAATCCTGAGAAGGATGTCACGATTGAGTATAAAAGTGAACCGACAGAGGTTGCTTCCTTACTTGAGAAGTCAGGGAATGCGATTGCAATGCTTCCGCAGCCATATGTAACCACGGTTATGATGAAAAACCCGAAAGTACATATTGCACTGGATGTAGCAAAGGAATGGGATAAATCAAGCAAGGGTGGAAGCTCGGTTGTAACCGGAGTAGTTGTTGTGAATAAGAAATTTCTAGAGAAGAATCAGCAGGCCTTTGATGATTTTATGAAAGAGTATAAGGAATCTGCTGCGTTCGTTAATTCAAATATAGAGGAGGCATCGGCTTTGGTTGAAAAGTTTGACATATTTAAAGCCGCTCCTATGAAAAAAGCTATTCCATATTGTAATATCACCATGATTCAGGGTGATGACATGAAGAAGAAGGTCAGCGGATATCTGAATGCTTTATTTAAGCAGAATCCTAAATCAGTAGGTGGTAAGCTGCCGGATGACAACTTCTATTATATTCAGTAATGCTTAGAAAGCATTCATACATTACGGTTATTATTCCCCAATAATAATATAGACAGGAGCTGATCGCGATGGCAAAGAAGAAGTCTAAAAATCAATGGTGTAAAAGCTTTGGTTTTAAACTCTTTGCCATCAGCTTCTGGTTCATAATTTGGGAAGGCTTTAGCAGATTACTGGCGAGCAATATTTTGTTACCCTCCCCTTATTCTGTTTTACAATCATTATTCAAATTAATCGTCACTGCATCGTTTTGGCAGACGATCTTATTTTCCTCGCTCCGTATCATAGCGGGGTTTTTGTTAGCCCTTTTTGTGGGTACACTCTTAGCGGTTTGCTCTTATCTTAGTCGATTTATCAAGGAGTTATTTATGCCCTTGATGAAAACCATACAGGCTATGCCGGTTGCTTCATTTATCATCATGGCTTTGGTATGGATTCAATCAAAGAACTTATCTGTGTTGACCTCCTTCTTAATGGTAATGCCACTTATATATTCGAATATTTTACAAGGGTTATTATCCGCGGATCAGAAGCTGTTGCAGATGGCTAAGGTTTTTCGTCTGAGTCACGGTAAAAAAATCCGGGCGATTTATATACCCAGCGTAGTTCCGTATTTTATCTCAGCAATCTCTGTCGGCATGGGCTTTTGCTGGAAAGCCGGTATCGCGGCAGAAGTTATCGGCAAGCCAGCTGGGTCGATTGGAAAGCAACTATACGAATCGGAGCTTAACCTAATGATGGAAGAGTTATTTGCCTGGACAATCGTTATTATCCTAATTAGTATAATGTTTGAAAAAGTAGTTATGCTGCTTTTGTGTTTGATTCACAAGGATGCGGAAATGAACAAAGAATTACTTCCTGAGGAATAATAGGTTGGAGGAGCAATTATGAATATTGAGTTAATGCAGGTATCAATGCAATTTGATGGAAAACCTGTCTTGCAAAATGTAAGTATGTCCTTTGTAGAGGGAAAAATCAACTGCTTAATGGGTGCCTCCGGAAAAGGGAAGACAACCATACTCAATCTAATTATGGGACTAATAAAACCGGATAAAGGTGAACTCGCGGGCAATCAAGGATTAAGGATGGCAGCAGTGTTTCAAGAGGATCGGTTAATCGAGCATTGGGACGGAATAAAGAATGTAAAGCTTGTATGTGGTAAAGGGATAAATGATAGATATATTCAAGAAGAACTTAAGAAGCTGGGAGTTATAGATAGTATAAATAAGCCGGTACGTGATTATAGCGGAGGGATGCGTCGTAGGGTAGCAATCCTTCGGGCAATTCTTGCACCAAGTGACTTGTTGATTTTAGATGAACCCTTCCGCGGACTGGACATAGAGTTAAAATATAAGGTAATCAATTACATTAAAGAAAGCACAAAGGGAAGAACAGTTATTGTTGTGACACATGAGATTGAGGATGTGAAACGTTTGGAAGGAAATCTGATTACATTAGATTAAAACATCGATAATAAAAATAAAAATATCTATAATAAAAAGATTAATATATTAAAAGATAAATATATTAAAAGATAATATCTATAAATATAAAGGATGGTTTACTGTTGCTAAGAAAAGAGTGGCAGTGAACCATTTATTTATTTAATTATAAAGATTACAGCATAGAAGATATGCAATCCTTGTTTATATATGACAGATTATGGTAGTTATAGAAAGCAGGCTATGTTATAATAAATTTGTATATAAAGATATTTATTAGGGGGAGTATAATGAGATCAATTAAAACGATGGTAGCTGGAATAGGGTTTTTGGTATTGGCAATGTGTGGATATGTTTTAGATCCGGGCGGATTTGGAGGGAGTTTGGCAATTATATCCTTTATCCTGGGAGTGATCCTATTTTTTATTGGATTATTTATGAAGGTTGAGGATGTAGAGCCACAACCTACGAACGATGATGACGAACAAGAAGAATCAGAATCAGAAGATTTTTATAAGGATGAACAATAAGGAATAAGAATGGTTTTATAAAAATGTGTCAAAATATTAATGCCTCTGTCTTCTCTGAAGGAGAAGAAACCATTGAATATAGAAACGATTTAGCACTATCTCAGCCCATGAAAATAATGTCATTTGATTAATGGTTGTGTTTTTTATTTGATTGGGCTATAATACTGTAAAACTATTTATAGAGTGAGTTGAAGAGAGAGGTTAATCATGCATATTACGATTACAGGCAATCTAGGTAGTGGCAAATCTACTATTTGTAAATTGCTAAATGAAAATTATCAATTTGAGGTATATTCAACGGGCAAAGTTCAGAGAGAATTAGCAAGACAGATGAACATGACAACATTGGAATTGAACCAGTTGATGTGTAGTGATAAAAAATATGATAAAATGATAGATGATGAAACTGCCAGAATTTCTAGAGAAAACAGGGACAAGAATATTATATTTGACTCCCGTCTTGCATGGCATTTCGTTGAAAAATCCTTTAAGGTGTTTGTATCCGTAAGTCTTGAAGTGGCAGCAGATCGTGTCATGAATGATCATAGGGGTGCTGAGGAAAAGTATACCACGATGGAGGAGGCGAAGGCCTTACTTGCGGAACGTGCTGCTACGGAATGTAGAAGATATAAGGATATCTATGATTTGAATTATATGGACTTCTCTAATTACAATCTGATCATTGATAGTACGAACTGCTCACCGGATAAAATAGCAGAGATCATTATTCGCGAGGCAAAAGCTTTTTATCAAAACAATATGACCGAGACAAACAAGATGTTGGTTTCTCCAAAGCGATTAGTGAAGGAAGAAGATATCACTGAAGAAGATATAAAGATTTTAAAGTCATTGGTGGAAGAATATAAAGCACTTTCATATGAGATTGACAAGGTGATTTCCGTTAGAAAGAAAGCCGATGATTATGAGGTACTGGAAGGAATGAATGAAGCAAAAGCCGCATTCCTCGCAAAAGCATGCTATGCGCCGGTCAAAGTGATAAAGTAAATTACTCGTCAAACATACTATTTAAGCGAGCATACATGTATTAATTTCAATGAATTTGATTAATTTATCCTTTGCTGCCGACGATTTACAGATTTGGTAATCAAAAATTACTCTAAACAAGATAATATTAGCAAAAAAATTAGAAATTATCCCCGTGGATATAAAAGAGGGTTTTACAAACAATATTGATAAGAGAGAATTCAATTAACGATGAATTCTCTTTTTTAATGATTATGAAAGAAGCATTTTAATGTTATTTAAGAGAATGCTTTCATTGGTAGGAAGGAATTTCTGTCTGATATGATTTCATAAAATGTTTGAAATATTCTAAAGGGGGTAAGTGCATGAAATCCTGGATGGAAAAATCAAATATTGCAAGATGGTTTATTTCCGTTGCGTTGATTACGGCGAGTGTTTATTTAGGGTTTCGTTATCTATTGCCGTTGATATTCCCTTTTCTGATATCCTATTTTCTAGCTTGGATTATTAGGCCGGTGGCAGAAACTCTTAATCGTCGCTTTAAAATTCCACGGCTAGTGGGAGGAGCCTTATCGTTAATCTTATTGATTGGGGTATTTGGCACAGCGCTGTTTCTATTAATTAAAGTTCTAATACGTCAGGCATTTGAACTGGTAAAAAATATCCCGATTTATCTGGACATTATAGCGGGGAAATTAGATGCGATCTGCAAACACTGTGATGGTATGGTTGGTCTGAATGTGGGAACTTTTAAAGAAGTTTTGGATGAGAACATTACCAGTACCATTGACATGGTAAAGACAAATATTATGCCAAAGATTACGCAACACAGCATCTCCTTCACATTTCAATTTATTACATTGATAGGAATTACTTTGATTGTGCTGGTTGCAGCAGTACTGATTGTAAAAGAATTACCGGCTTTTCATGATAAATTTGACAGTAACACACTGTATAAGGATATCCATAAGGTGACAGAGAAATTATCGGATGCGGGACTGGCGTTCCTTCGTTGTCAGTTGATTATTATGTCTGTGGTTGCAGTGATTAGTGTGCTGGGGTTAACAATTTTGGGTAGCCGCTATGCTGTATTATTAGGGGTCGGAATTGCATTTCTTGATGCACTACCGATACTTGGAAGTGCAATGGTATTTATTCCGTGGGCAATCATCTCACTGATTAACGGCAATATTCTATCTGCCGCAATTTTATTTACAACATTTCTGGTATGTCAGGTGATACGTGAAATTCTAGAACCGAAGTTGATTGGCAATCGAATCGGTATTAAACCTTTGTTTACATTGATGTCAATGTATGTTGGGCTAAAATTGTTTTCAATCGCTGGATTTTTCTTAGGACCCATCGGATTACTGATTATTATAACGGTATATAAGGTGATATACGACAAGACGGAGATTGCAAAGATTGAAAACCATACGTTTTATGAAGATTGAAGATTTAATGGTTCTTTGTATCCAATTAATAAGCGACTTTTAAATATGAAACCTACTCAGATGAATTAATACTATTGAAAGTCGCTTATTGATTATATGAAAGGGATGCAAAGGTTTCCGCTTGACAAAGACGATTTTCTGGCATAGAATTAATTCACTATTGAAAAGATATTATTATAATTAAGCGATGAAGAGGAACAGTAGATAATAATCACATTCCAGAGAGAGAAGCATAGGTGAGAGCTTCTTATGAAGATGTTATTGAACCAGCCTTGGAGCATTGTATGAAGGAAGTAGTATTCCGGGAAATGCAACGTAAAACCGGCGTTAACGGTGTTGAGAGAGCTGTTTAAAGAATAGCTAATTAGGGTGGCACCGCCGAGTCTTTCGGTCCCTGTTGGGATTGAGGGGCTTTTTTTGTTGTACGAAGTTAAATTATATAAAGGAGAGATAGCTATGGCACAGGATAAGAAACTGGTTGAATCGATTACTTCCATGGAAGCGGATTTTGCACAGTGGTACACCGATGTAGTAAAAAAGGCAGAGTTGATAGAGTACTCTACAATTAGGGGATGTATGATTCTTCGTCCCCAAGGATATGCGATTTGGGAGAATATCCAGAAACAACTGGATGCGGATTTTAAAGCAACCGGAGTGGAAAATGTATATATGCCAATGTTTATTCCGGAAAGCTTATTGCAGAAGGAAAAGGATCATGTAGAGGGGTTTGCACCTGAGGTTGCCTGGGTAACACATGGTGGTGGCGAAGCTTTACAGGAGAGAATGTGCGTTAGACCTACATCAGAGACCTTGTTCTGTGATTTCTACTCCAAAATTATTCAGTCCCACAGAGATTTACCTAAGCTTTATAATCAGTGGTGCTCCGTTGTTCGTTGGGAGAAAACAACCAGACCTTTCCTTCGTTCTATGGAATTCTTGTGGCAGGAGGGACATACTGCACATGCTACAGCAGAAGATGCAGAAGAGAGAACAATTCAAATGCTGAATGTATATGCTGACTTCTGTGAGCATGTACTTGCGATTCCGATGATCAAGGGTAAGAAGTCTGAAAAAGAGAAGTTTGCAGGAGCTCATGCAACCTATACAATTGAAGCATTAATGCATGATGGTAAGGCTTTACAATCCGGTACCAGCCATAACTTTGGAGATGGATTTGCAAAAGCATTTGACATTACGTATACCGATAAGAATAATACATTACAGCATGTTCATCAGACTTCATGGGGTATGTCCACCAGAATTATCGGTGCGATTATCATGGTACATGGTGATGACAGCGGTTTGGTTTTACCTCCAAGAATTGCACCAACTCAGATTATGATCATTCCGATTAATCAGAACAAGGAAGGTGTACTTGATAAAGCATATGAATTAAAGGATACATTAAGCTCCTTCAAGGTTAAGGTAGATGACTCCGATAAGAGCCCAGGCTGGAAGTTCAGCGAGCAGGAGATGAGGGGTGTTCCAATTCGAATTGAGATTGGTCCAAAAGATATCGCTTCTAATCAGGCTGTTATTGTTAGAAGAGATACCAGAGAAAAGATCGTTGTGTCCTTAGATGATATCGCTACCAAGGCAGGCGAGGTTCTAGAAACCATGCAAAATGATATGTTAGAAAGAGCAAGAACACATCGTGACACACACACGTATACCGCAACCAATATGGAGGAATTCGAAAAATTGGTAGCAGAGAAGCCGGGATTTATTAAGGCTATGTGGTGCCAGGATGAGGCTTGTGAACTTGAAATTAAGGATAAAACAGGAGCTACCTCACGTTGTATGCCATTCGAACAGGAACATATCGCAGACACCTGCGTGTGCTGTGGAAAACCTGCTAAGGCAATGACCTATTGGGGTAAGGCATACTAAAAATTAAGAAGAAATATTAAGAAGCTAAAAGAAATACATCCTTCACTAGGAAGACTATTAAAAGAATAAGCATATAAAATAAGGGTAGATTATCGATTGTATAGTCGGGATAATCTACCCTTTTTTAATTGTCACGCGATAATTCAAATCATAAAAGGTAAGATGCTTGCGAACTGAGGTAGGATCTGCTTTTTCTAAACTTTGTTACATACTCTTTGTATGCGAAAACTTTTCTATGCTATACTCTTGATATTTTGCAGATTTATAGCATAATTTATATTATAAATAGATTGGATAGAGGGTAGGTTACATATGAATAAATTTCGAAAAGCAAAAGAACATGAACTCCAAGAAGTGGTGCGGGTTTTTAAAAAAGCAATTGAGAAGATGAGAGGTCAGAATATATTTCAGTGGGATGAGAGATATCCGAATGAAGAAGTGTTGCGAAACGATATAGCAGAAGAAGAATTATATGTTCTGAGTGAGGATGATGTAATAAAAGCCTGTGTAGTATTGAATGAATTTCAAAATGAGGAATACCGTAATGGTGAATGGCAATACTCTGATGGTAAGATTGCAGTAGTGCATCGCTTATGTATTCACCCGGATTATCAGGGGCAGGGGATAGGAACAACGATGATGAAGTCATCGGAGGATTATCTTAGACAGCAGGGATATCAAATTATCCGTTTGGACTCCTTTTCGGCAAACCGTGCTGCACTTAGCTTATATGAAAAGCTAGGATTCACCTATGCAGGGCAGGTGACCTTTGATGATAGGGGCTTTTTTAAGCTTATGGAGAAAAGGATACAGCCGTAAAGCGAACAGAAACTCCCGAAAAATGAGTTTGTTTTCTGGTGGTTCTCATATCCCCTGAACATAGGGACACTTATCCGCCCCTAGAATCACCAACAAAGAACCTATCTTTGTTGAATAATGTCCTCTGCTTTGTTATAATCGTAAATACCAATTAATTTTAGGAGGCAGTCAATGGAGTTTCATATTCCCGAAAAAGTGAATATAATCATAGAGGAGCTGATGAGCCAAGGCTATGAGGCTTATGCCGTGGGTGGCTGTGTGCGCGATATGTTACTTGGTAGAGAACCGGAGGACTGGGACATTACTACCTCTGCTACACCTATGGAGGTGAAAAGGATATTCCGTAGAACGGTAGATACCGGAATAGTGCATGGTACAGTGACTGTGCTTTTGGATAAGGATCATTATGAAGTGACAACCTACCGACTGGATGGGATCTATGAGGATAATCGTCACCCGAAGGAGGTTTCGTTCACCTCCAGTCTCACGGAGGATTTAAAGCGTAGAGATTTTACCATTAATGCGATGGCTTATAATAAAAAGGAAGGCTTCATTGATTTGTTCGGAGGAATGGAGGATCTGAATAAGGGGCTAATACGCTGTGTTGGTAGTGCAGTGGAACGCTTTGATGAGGATGCTCTTCGTATCCTTCGAGCAGTACGATTCTCGGCGCAGTTGGGTTTTGATATAGAAGAGAAGACGATGGAGGCAATACGTAGTAAGGTATTGTTATTGAATAATATCAGTGCAGAACGTATTCGAGTGGAATTAACCAAATTACTGATATCTGATCATCCGGATCGCCTTCACACTCTTTATGAGGTAGGAATTACAGGGGTGATTTTACCTGAGTTTGATTTGATGATGACCACTCCGCAGAAGAATAAGCATCATATCTTTTGCGTAGGTGAACACACGATTCATGCGGTAGAAAGTGTTGCAGGGAAGCAGTCAGAAGAGTTATTTTCTCCAGCGCATCGGAGCATTCTTAAGTGGACGATGTTGCTTCATGATATAGAGAAGCCGGGTACTATTACGGTAGGTAAGGATGGTCAGAATCATTTTTATGGTCATCCGGAGAAAGGTGCTACAACGGCAAAGAAAATATTAAAAAGATTAAAATTTGATAATGATACACTGGATGGCGTAGTGCATCTAATACGCTGGCATGATTATCGATTTACATTAACTCCCGCAGGCATGAGGAAAGCTGCTTCAAAGATTGGCAAGAACTATATGGAGTTACTATTTGAAGTGAACAGGGCGGATACCTCTGCGAAAAACCCTGAATTCACGAAGGAAAAATTTGATAATCTGAAGGAAGCAAGACGTCTATACCAAGAGATACTGGAACGGGAAGAATGTGTAAGTCTGAAGGAGCTAAATATCAATGGTAACGATTTGATTGGTGAAGGCTTAAAGCCGGGCAAGTACATGGGGGAGATCTTGAATCGACTTTTAGAGGAGGTAATAGAACATCCGGAATTAAACCGTAAGGATTTATTGCTTGAACTTGCGCGACCGATGTTTGAAACCAATTCTTAACTTACTACGTAATAATTAAACAATAAATCTATGATATATTTAGAAAAGTCTTTGAAGAAAATTTCATTATTTTCATCTTAGGCTTTTTTATATTCATGAATCGTCAAGTCATATCATAATATTAGTAGACGGGTTTCACATTAGTTGGGAGGGTAAGCTGTGGAGGATAGAAGCCAGGAAGCATTAAAAAGATATCGACTTAAGATATACAACATATATAAAGCCAGGGGTGCTTTTTTATTGGAGACGGATTGTGGGTTGAAGCTTTATAAAAGCTTTGAGGGCTCCAAAAATAGGGCATTGTTTGAAGACAAGGTCAAAGAACACCTCTTCCTGAATGGCTATCCGAATACGGACTTATTTGTCAGGACGATAGAGGATGAAATCCTTAGTGAAGATAGCGCTGGGTGCCAATATATCATGAAAAGCTGGTTCTGGGGTGAAGAATGTAATTTAAAAGAGCTGTCGCAGATAGAAACTGCTGCTGCAAATTTAGCTAGATTACACAGTGTGCTCAAAGGGGTCGAGTTCACAGAAGAACAAATGGAGCATAATATATCTCCGGATTTGATGGATACCTTTGATAAAAGAAACCGTGAATTAAAAAGGGTTAAGGGCTATATAAGGGATAAAAAACAGAAGAATGAATTTGAACTACTCTATCTGAACTATTATGATAACTTTTATGAACAGGGTGTTGTGGCTGCGCAGCGGTTATCCAAAACCAACTATAAAGCTTTAATGAAGGAGTCAATAAAAGAAGGCGCTGTATGTCATGGTAACTATACATATCACAATATTATTATGCTTAAAAACAAGGTGGATGCTTTGACAAAAAGTTTTGTGCCACCGGGGTGGGTTAATAAACAATCACTGAGTGTAGCAGATTTGGGAGGGGCGTCGAACCCGATCGCAACCACTAATTTTGAAAAAAGCTATATTGGATTGCAAATTTGTGATTTATATCAATTCATTCGTAAGGTTATGGAAAAAAACGATTGGGATATTCTGTACGGCAGTAATATCATAGAAGCGTATGATAGAGTAAAAGCGATATCGAAGGAGGAAATGAATATCTTGTACCTGCTCCTCCTCTATCCGGAGAAATTTTGGAAGATCACTAATTTTTATTATAACGGTAAAAAATCATGGATATCGGGTAGAAATACCCAGAAACTGAATACGATCGGTGAGCAAAATGAAAAAAAACAAATGTTTCTGGAGAAATTGGAGAGTATACTATAGATTACGGGATTGAATTAGGGATTTAGGTAAGATATAATAAACCACAGATACAAAAGTTATGAATACGATTGAGGATAATAAATGGAGCCACGAAAAAAATATCATAAAAGGCCGATTACAAGTTTGCTAATTGGATTAGGGTTTTTGACTTTAATCCTTCTGGCAACTATGATTGCGGCGTCACAGAGTACAAATTATCAAAATGGGGGTAATACATCGTCAAACGATGACAGCTCAGAGCAGGATTATGAAGGTAAGGTTCTCTGTGTGGTAAAAAACATAGATTCCGAGAATCAACTGATAACCTTGCTGGATGTAGACACCAGAGTTGAATTAACTCTGACATACACCGGTGGAACGGATGTTACGGATAAGTACAATAAGATCATCTCCATGAGCCAGATTCCGTTGGGAGTTATGGTGGATGCATCCTATGATAGTTCGAGTTCTAAGCTTCTTAGTATGAATCTATCAACGAAAGCTTGGGAATATGTCAGAGCAAATAATATGGGCATTGATCTTCAAAAACAAATAATGACAATAGCGAATAAAAAGTACCAATACAATGGGAGTTTGAATGTTTTAGATGGGGATGAATTTGTATCTGTAAATACCCTGGCAAAGCAGGATGAACTGACCGTATGGGGTTATGGTGAGACGATATGGTCCATCATTATCACGAAGGGTCATGGTACGATAAGGCTTGAAAATTATGAGGGCTATCTTGGTAATAATATTAGGGTGGGATCTCAGAAGTCTCAAAAAATTGAAACAGGGTTAGAGATTACTGCCAGAGAAGGAGAAAGTAATCTAACTGTTGAAAATGGTTTATATAGCGCTACAAAGAGTGTAATGGTGAAGAAAGGTCAAGTGACCTATGTATCGTTAAATGACATGGGGCCGGTGGGACCGGAAACAGGATCAATATTCTTTCAAATTACTCCTTACGGAGCGGATTTGTTTGTAGATGGTAAATTATCAACCTATGAGAATGCAATTAAGCTAGAGTATGGTAACCATAAAGTTAAGGTTTCATTAGGTGGATATAATACCTATGAAGGGGTAGTTAATGTTAATTCTGAAACGAAGACAGTTAAGATTAAGTTGCCTGTAGCAACGACGAAGGAGGATCCGACTTCAACTGAGACGGATAATTCCCCAACCGTTACACCGTCTCCTACTCCAAATCCACAGATCACGGGTAGTGAGAATGCTACAAATAAAATCTATGTCCAGACACCAGCCGGTGCGTCCGTATATTTTGATGGTAGCTTTATTGGGGTTGCACCTTGTAACTATAAGAAAATAATTGGCTCGCATGTGCTTACCTTTATTAAGGATGGCTACGATACCAAGAGCTATACGGTAGAGATTGCGGATGATAATATTGATGCTTATTTCAATTATCCGGAATTGATAAAGACCACGAAAAATTAGAAGTAAGTTACCACGGGGAACCGTATGAAGATTTTTTCAACAATATTTATTATCAAAACCTGTCATACTTGAAAGATTGCTTCACTTATGGATCATATAATGTTGGATTGCATAGAAATGCGTCTATCGATTTTTGCTCCTTTCTCTTTTCAAAGTTATTATTGTAAGATATAATAACTGTTAAATTATGGAAAAGAGAGAGGGGCATTTTATGGTTCAATATTTATACGACAGAGATATTATACTTTATACCTATGCAGGTTTGTGTGGATTGGGGTTGTTCCTCCGTTTAATCGTGAATATGGTGTACAAGCATTTGGTAAAACAATCGGAAGATTTAAGTAAAGCAAAGAATAAAATGCTTCGCTATATTAAGATGAAATTCGAGGCCTGCTATCGTCTTAAGATAGGTGTGAATAATGTGGATACTTTTGTGGATAAGAATGTACTGAGGTATAGATTTTGTGGAGCCTTATTATCCACGTGGGAGAATCTATGTGGACAAATCTTGTTTCTAAATCTTCTAATAGTGCCTATTTTAGCGGTTTTCGGCGTTATTTATAATTGTGGACAAGCTGCGATTTTGTTCTCGGGAGTTGTGGGTATCTCATCAAGTGCGGTATTAGTAATTGTGGATAAAAGTATTAATTTGTCGAACAAAAAGACAATATTTCGCATTAATTTGCTGGATTATTTAGAGAATTTTTGTAAGGTTCGCATGGAACAAGAGGCAAGTTCGCCGGAGCTAGTGGAACAGAATCGTCGCGAGTATCTGCAAGTACTGGATGTCAATTATGCGGATGATAATGCTAAGCAGGAGACGAAGGATGAACTGAATCGAAGAAGAGAAGCTAGACGACAGAAAGAGGAAGAAAGAAAACAGCAGGCATTGAAACGCGAAGAAGAAATGCGGAAGGCAGAGCAAGAAAGAAAAGAAGAAGAAAAAAGAAAGCTGGAAGAAAGAAAGCAGATGGCAGCAAAGCGTCGGGAAGAGGAGCGCCTAAAGGCGGAGGAAGAACGAAAAGCGCTGGAAGCAAGACGGGCTGAACTCAAACGGAAGGCTCAGGAGATGCAGTATGTAAATGAATTGAAAATGCAACAGGAGGAAAAGGATAAAGTAAAACCGGAATCTCCTAGTGAAGCAGAGGTAGTGGCGGATAATCAGGAGGCTACGGAACTTCTTCAAAGTGGGTTAGAAGAAATTGCTGCGGATAAAGAGAAACCGGAGAAAAACGTCGTTAGTAAAGCAAAAACTTTTACCACTACGTTACAAGAGGAGAAACTAATCGAAGATGTTTTAAAGGAGTTTTTCTCGTAGCGAATTAATTATATACATAAAAAAGCACTCTTTAAGGGCTATACGAATGCGGATGATGTTAAAATGTAAGGAATAAAAAGGTCAGTCACAGAAAATCGTTGAATAATAGGGTTGCCTTTGTTAGAATATAAGTACAAAGCAAGAAAGGAAGTATAAATAATGGCTAATAAGGTTACATTTGATTTTTCTGTGGCAAGTAAATTTATTTCTAACGAAGAGATCGGTATGATTAAGGCTTCTGTTGAAGTGGCTAAAGATCAACTTGTTAATAAAACAGGCGCAGGAAACGACTTTTTGGGATGGATTGACCTCCCGGTAGACTATGACAAGGAAGAGTTTGCACGTATTCAGAAGGCGGCAGCAAAGATTCAGGGTGATTCTGAAGTACTGCTCGTTATCGGAATTGGCGGTTCTTATTTGGGAGCCAGAGCTGCGATTGAATTCCTTAGACACAGTTTCTACAATTCAGTGTCAAAAGAAATCAGAAAGACGCCGGAGATTTATTTCTGTGGAAATAACATCAGCAGCAATTACATGAATCATTTGATTGAAGTAATAGGGGAGAGAAACTTTTCAATTAATATTATCAGTAAATCCGGTACAACCACTGAACCGGCGATTGCATTCCGTGTATTCAAAAAACTCTTAATTGAGAAATATGGTAAAGCAGAAGCGGCAAAGAGAATCTATGCAACGACGGATAAGGCAAGAGGGGCCTTAAAGAATCTTGCAACAGAGGAAGGTTATGAAAGCTTTGTTGTACCTGATGATGTGGGCGGACGTTTCTCTGTATTAACGGCAGTAGGACTTCTTCCAATCGCAGCAAGCGGTGCGGATATTACTAAGCTTATGGAAGGTGCTGCAAGCATGAGAAATTATTGCTTGAATAGCAGTTATGAGGAGAATGATTCCTTAAAATATGCAGCAGTTCGTAATATATTACTTCGTAAGGGTAAATCGATCGAAATCCTTGTAAACTATGAGCCGTCTCTTCACTTTGTATCAGAGTGGTGGAAACAGCTTTATGGTGAAAGCGAAGGCAAGGATCAAAAAGGTATCTTCCCGGCAGCAGTAGATTTTACAACCGATCTTCATTCTATGGGTCAGTTCATTCAGGACGGACAACGTACCATGTTTGAAACAGTTGTTACGATTGAAAATTCTGCAACAGAGATTATTCTGGAAGAGGAAGAGATCGATCTTGACGGTTTGAATTATCTTGCAGGCAAGAGCGTTGATTTCGTGAATAAGAGCGCAATGAAAGGTACTTTACTTGCACATACAGATGGTAATGTTCCGAATCTTCTTGTATCATTACCAGAACAAAACGAATTCTATCTTGGTGAACTCTTTTACTTCTTTGAATTCGCATGCGGTGTAAGCGGATATATGCTCGGCGTAAATCCGTTTGATCAACCGGGTGTTGAGAGCTATAAGAAGAATATGTTCGCTCTTCTTGGCAAACCAGGATTTGAAGCACAGCGCGAAGAGTTATTAAAGAGATTATAAGACGATATAAAAATATATAACTCAGTATTCGCAGGTGAATATTATAGTTAATGCAAAAACCATTTGATCTGATATCTTTGTTTCGGTAATGCAACGGTGAAGCACATGCATCCGCGCCAGCATAAGATATCAGATTAAGTGGTTTATTTTTGGAATGGGAACATAATGATTAGTAATCCGATAATTTGTATATTCTTATACAATAAAACAAAATGGGGCAAGGAACATTCATGAATATATTGAGTATAATATATTAATCACATTAAAGGTAGTAAGTTAGAGATGTCGGGATTGGATACATATCTTAAATCGTTCGCAACCGAATCCCTTATACCTCATAAAGAGTGTAACAGCTTATTACCTTGGTAAATTACCTGTTTATTCGGCTGCTTAACATAGATATGATAAATCGGGGCTTTTGTATATGTTTACAAAAGCCCCGATTATTATTTGAATTAAATTTACGGCATTACTGCAATATAGGAATACATTAGCATAAAGTGACAAAAGCTACCGCCCATAACAAATAAGTGAAAGATTTCATGAGTTCCGAAGTTCTTATGGCGGTTATTGAACAAAGGAAGCTTTAATGCATAGATGATACCACCTACTGTGTAAATGATTCCGCCTGCAAGCAACCATTCGAATGCTCCGTTTGGCAGAGTGCTGATTAATGGGGTAAATGCCAATACACAGGTCCAGCCCATAGTAATATATACAGCGGAGGAAAACCATTTGGGACAATGAACCCAAAAACCAGTTACAATAATACCAACAATTGCAAGACCCCAAATCAATAGAAGTAATGGAATACCAATGTTATTGCCGAGTGCAATCAAACATATTGGAGTGTAGGTTCCAGCAATTAATACGTATATTGCCATATGATCGAATTTTTTCAATCTTTGGTGTATTGTCATCGTTTTGCCAAACGTATGGTAAACGGTGCTGGCTGTGTATAATAGAATCATACTTAGTATAAATACGCCCAAGGATATGAGATGGACGCTTCCGGGTTGTCTCGCTGCCTTGATTAATAAAGGAGTTGCTGCAAATAACGCCATTAACATACCTATTAAGTGTGTTATTGCACTACCCGGTTCTTTTACTGTTACATTTTTTACTGTCATAAAATCAGCTCCTTTTAAGTTTTATGATAAATTAATTATTTACGTTTCTCGCCTGATTATACACAATGTAGAATCAATAATTCATCATGTAGTAATTAATACTACATATAACGTAATTTAATACTACAACATATCGTAACAATATGCAAGATGAAATTTAAATTTAAATAAAAGTTATTTTGTGATATAATAAATGAATAAAAGATGGTATTGATTAATAACAAAATGACATGGGAGAGAGGATACGATGGATTTAAATGTAGGCGAAATCGTCAAATTAAAAAAGCAACATCCTTGCGGAAGTAGTGAATGGGAGATACTCCGGGTAGGTATGGATTTTCGTTTGAAATGCCTGGGTTGTGGACATCAGATCATGATTCCCAGAAAACAAGTAGAAAAGAATATCAAGCAAGTTAGAAAGCCCTGACTTGAATGAATGTTTTTAACGGAAAGGAGGCTTTAGGATGAAATATGTATTGTTAGATTTGGATGGCACATTAACAAATCCTAAGCTTGGAATAACAAAATCAGTTCAGTATGCTCTAAAGGCATACGATATAATAGAAGATAATCTGGACAACCTTTGTAAATATATCGGCCCGCCGTTATGGGTATCTTTTAGGGAATATCATGGTATTAAAGAGGATCAAGTTAATGATATTGTAGAAAAATACAGAGAATACTTTTCTGTAAAGGGTATCTTTGAAAATGAAGCCTATGAAGGGATAGCAGAATGTCTAGAGAAGTTGAAGGCAGCCGGAAAAACTTTGATTGTAGCTACTTCTAAGCCTGAGTTTTTTGCTCGTCAGGTTGTGGAACACTTTGGGTTGGATGGGTATTTTACCGATGTTTGCGGCTCATCCCTCGATGGATCGAGAAGCACAAAGGAAGAGGTAATACGTTATGCCTTAGAGAAGAATCATATCACTGAGCTGGATGAAGTGGTAATGGTAGGTGATCGATTGCATGATATTGAAGGAGCGAAAGCGGTAGGTTTAGCAAGCGTAGGTGTATTGTACGGATTTGGAAGCCGTGAGGAGCTAGAAGAATATAAGGCAGATCGAATCGCTGAAACAGTAGAAGTGCTATATGATGTTATCATGGATATATAATTTATAATCGAATGGTACAATATAGTATTAATAAAGATGCTTGGAGTAATGAAGAATATATGTATATAAATCATATTTACAAAGAGATTTATACATAATATATAGCAAAAAAGAAACAAGAGAACAATATCTCATATACGAAAGGAAAATATCATGAAGCTGGTATCATGGAATGTGAATGGATTAAGAGCCTGTTTAAATAAAGGTTTTTCGGATTTCTTCTATAGTGTAAATGCTGATGTGTTCTGTTTACAGGAAACAAAACTACAACCGGAGCAGGTGGAGGTATCCTTTGAAGGATACAGCCAATATTTTAATTCCGCAGTGAAAAAAGGGTATTCAGGAACGGCAGTATTTACAAAAGTGGAGCCAATTAGTGTTTGTTATGATCTTTGTATGGACAAGCATAATGATGAGGGAAGAGTTATCACGTTAGAGTTTGAGGATTTCTATTTGGTTACCGTATATACTCCAAACTCTCAGAGGGAGCTTGCCAGACTTGACTACCGAATGGAATGGGAGGATGACTTCAGGGATTACGTTATGAATCTAGATAAGAAAAAACCGGTGGTAATATGCGGTGATCTTAATGTAGCTCATCAGGAGATCGATCTTAAAAACCCTAAGACCAACACCAAGAATGCTGGATTTACAAAAGAAGAACGTGAGAAGATGACAACTCTGTTAAGTAGTGGATTTGTTGATACGTTCCGTTATAAATATCCTGAGGCCAGAGATATGTATACTTGGTGGTCATATATGTTTAAGGCTCGTGAGAAGAACGCAGGGTGGCGTATTGATTACTTCTTGACTTCTGAGGCATTAAAGGATCGTATTGAGGATAGTGTCATTCATAAGGACATATTAGGAAGTGACCACTGTCCGGTTGAGCTGATAATAAAATAGTCGTATTGCTTGATATTATCGTAAGTATACACATATTAATGATTTGATAATGATTGAAAATATATTTCGTAAGTAACATAAACAAGACTAATAGTAACGAGGAGGAAAAATTAATGAAGATTTATGATATATCACAAGAACTATTTTCGGGAAAGGTTTTTCCGGGAGATCCTGCTCCCACTTATGACAGAGTGTTGAAAATCGCAAAAGGGGATGTCGTAAACCTAACAAATGTTGTTATGGGAGCACATAATGCGACACATCTGGATGCACCATATCATTTTATTGATAACGGCAAGACGGTAGAACAACTGGATCTGTCACGCTGTATTGGCCCATGTACTGTAGCAGAGTTCTCAGATGATATCACTGTGGAGGAACTGGAGAAAATATTAGCCCATAGTCAAAAACGTTTCTTGATTAAAGGTGACGCTGTGGTGACGTTGGAGAGAGCAAAACTATTTAACAAATACGGAATCCTCCTGGTTGGTGTTCAGCCACAGAGTGTTGGTCCAATGGATGGACCAATGGAAGTTCACCTAGAACTTTTGGGTTCTGAGGTTGTTCTTTTGGAGGGATTAGTGCTGGATGAAATCGTACCCGGAGATTATTTTCTCAGCGCTGCACCTTTAAAGCTTGGAGGAAGTGATGGGGCTCCATGTAGGGCAACTTTATTGGATCTGAGAGACCTAAATTAGACAAATTTCACTTGTGTTTTTGTCAAATTATAGTTATACTCAAATGGGTAGGTAATATGTATTGGGAGGAAGTTTATTGTGGATATTTTAAGAATAGGAATTGACCAAATAAAACCTGGTATGATAGCAGCATCCGATATCTATAATTCAATGGATCAACTGCTCGTTCCGAATGGAACAGAGATAAATGATAAGATTATCACCAGATTAAGATATTATAATATTCAGGCAGTTGCAATTCAGAAAGGGATCAAGCAAGTTCCCACAGAATCATATATTGATATGCTTCGTAGCACTCCCGAATTTAAAAAATTCAACAGAACCTATGTTAGCTCTATTGAGAATGTACAGGATAACCTAAGTAAAGTTGTTAAAGGCGAAGGGGACATCAATGTCGAGGAGATGCTATCAGAGACGGATCGCATATTAAAAGAGAGCCGTAACGGAGCTCATTTAATGGAGATGCTCCATGGAATTAGGGATTATGATGACCTGACTTTTGTACATAGTCTTAATGTGTCTTTAATCTGTAATATATTTGCAGGTTGGTTAAAGTTTTCCCCTGAAGATACCAAAACCCTCACCCTATGTGGTTTGCTTCATGATATCGGAAAGATATTAATGCCGAAGGAAATCATGTCTAAAAAAGGCAGATTAACGAGTGATGAATATGAGATTATCAAGACTCACACCTTTAAAGGCTTCCAGGCACTGAAAGATCAACCGGTGGATATCCGTGTTAAGTTCGCTGCACTGATGCATCATGAAAGATGTGATGGCAGTGGTTATCCAAATGGTTTTGTTGCAGAGCAGATTGATGATTTTGCTAAAATCGTAGCTATTGCGGATGTATATGATGCGATGACATCTAATCGTGAATACCGCACAGCAATTTGTCCTTTTGATGTTGTAGAAAGCTTTGAGAAGGATGGATTCTTAAAATATGACCCCGGATTCTTGCTTATTTTTATGGAGCGTATTGCTGAGTCATACCTACATAATATCGTTCGGTTGAATGACGGCAGAGAGGGAGAAGTTGTAATGATTAACAGACTGTCCCTGGCAAGACCGATCGTAAAGATAGGCGTAGAATATGTGGATTTATACAAAAATCATAAATTATCGATAGAATCAATTATCTAACAACTTATAAATACATATTGAACTAGTATCATATAAAAAAGAGCACCACCTCCAATGCTGAGGAGGGTGTTCTTTTTCCATATATGGAGAACTGTAATTAAAGCAATGGACAAAATCTCGGGTAAGGCAAAAGGAGCGTGCAATATCGTGATATTCTTTAAGCAATAAACCACAAGCATGCCAATAATAGTAAAAGGTAAAATGTCAGCAAGGTACTTTATGTATTTGGGTATTTCTCTGTTTTCCGGAAATAGTATAAAAGGAAGCACTCTGGTTAAAACCGTTCCTAAGGATACCACGGAGAAAAAGATGATCAATTGAGGCACGGTATAGTTCATATCGATTTTCTCCTTTCCATAGGTGATTTTAATATTGTTACGAAGAAAAGGATACAGAGCATGGAGGGAATGATGAAATTAGTTGCACCGAATACCAGACGACATAGGATTGCACTAGCAATACCGATGATTGCAGGTAAATGATTTGTAGCGGACCTCCACTGATTTATCAAAATAACCACAAACAGTGCAGTGAGAACAAAATCGATTCCCTTTGTATTAAAAGTAAGCATACTTCCTAAGAAACCACCAATTAATGTCCCTGTTATCCAATAGCTTTGGTTTAGCAGTGATATAAAAAGATAAAACCACTTTGTGCTGATATCTTCAGGTACCTTGGCGGAACAGACGATGGAGAACGTTTCATCCGTTAACGAGAAGATCAGATAAGGCTTCACAAATCCTAACCCACGGTATTGTTTTAGCATAGACACTCCATAAAACATATGTCTTGCATTAACCGCCAGCGTCATAAGGAAAGCGCCGATTGGGTCAAAGCCCGCAGCCAGTAGGGTTACGGTTACAAACTGCATGGAGCCGGCATAGATAAATACACTGGCTAACAGTGACCAGATAAGCGGAAATCCCTTGCTATTCATTAGGATGCCGTAAGCAGCCCCAAGTACAAGATAGCCTGTCAATACGGGGATGGTTAATGGAAAAGCAGCCAGAAAAGCTGCTTTTTTGTGATTTAGATTTTTGTGATCTACATTTTTTTGATTTGTATTTGTATGATTTGAAGTAAAATATTCCATATAAATATACACCTTTCAATAATTGCTGCTGACAGGTTCAGCCGCTAGGAAATTAAACCATCAATCCTTTGCACTTAAATAACATTGATTATGATGAACACACTACTGTTGCATTTGTTTACTTCTTGGAAGATCCCACATATACGGGATTAAAATCATCACTGTCAGCACATAAAAAGCCACCAAACTGTACAATAACCGCTTCAAAATATTTGACTAGAATATCAAGATCCTCTTCACATAGCTTTAATGCAAAGACAGTCTGAATATTACGGTTTTTTATGAAAGACGCATCCGAAGGATCCTTAAACTGAGGATCAATACTCTCAATATCCACAGAGTTTTCATTATTAAATTCTAATTCAAGGACATTGAACTCTTCCCATAACTGCACGGAGAGCTCCTTGTTTTCTTTGAAAAGCTCTGAGAGCTCCTTTGCACCCGTTTGTGAAGGAGTCATATAGAGCAGATCGATGTATTTTTTGATTTCTTTTTTTGCTTGATTCTTGTTTTTCTTAGCCATAGTCACGTCCCTTTCCGAGGAAATAGTATCTTGAACATTATAATACTTAGTATTGCAGGAAGCAATACATATATTACAGAGACATGTGTAAAAGCAAAAGGAAGTGGTGAACAGTGCTTTTATAATTGGGAAAGTATTTAATACTTAAAAGGATTAGTAAAGGATTGAAAGAGAAAGTGAAATAATGTAAAATAGTAATAGCAATATCCATATTTTGTAGTATGTGTATAAGTAAGGAGAATAATTATGAGGTGGGAGTATAAGGTATTAGGCGTGGATTCTATTCTTAAAGTAGATGATGATACGCAATTAGAGGATAAGCTAAATCAGTTAGGAGAAGAGGGATGGGAATTGATCGGTATTCTTGATCAGGTAGATTCGGGATTCGGTTTTCAACCCCGTGTATGTTATAACCATATTATGCTGAAAAGACCGAAGGCTAATAGTGAAACAGAATTATAATAGACTTGGGTAGAAACCGGAGATGCTTGTATATAGCATAGGGGGAAGAATATATGAAAAAGAAAATAATAAAACGGGCTGTTATTATAATTATTGTTACTGCTATCATTGCTTTTTTGTATCTATGGCTGGGGAACTTTAAGGTATCTGCTGATCATATTGCAAAAATTAAAGTTCAATGGCAAACACAAGAGGTTACTATTGACAAAGAAACTGAGATACAGGAATTTTGTGGTCGATTTAACCAAGAACACTATAAGCTTGTGGGATATAGTGCCGGCAAGGGATCGGAATACGGGGTGAAATGCTATGATTCCTCCGATCATCTCATTTTTAGTTTTAATACTTATGGGGAAAATACAATTAAACACAATGATTTAATATATAAACCCAAGAACTCCAATTTTAACCTGGAATTTATCGATAAATTATTTGGGAATAAGCCTAAGGGTTAATTAGTAAAAATTTTAATAGCCGAGAGCACATTATAAAAATTTGAAATAAATAATATATTTTCCTGCAAGTTTGGAATACTAAGTCATGAAATTTTGGAATTAAATCATGAAATTTTAGAATTTGTAGGAAGGAATATTGATATGGCCGAAAAAATATTGGAAAAACCAGAGGGTCGTGTTAGTTATCATGACTCTGTTGAAGAGATGCTAGTAAGAATCCGTGAAGATGGGATGAGCAATGTATTTGATCGATGGGCTCAACAGGAGAAAATTCGCTGTAAATTCTGCCTTGAGGGTTTAAGCTGCCAATTATGCTCCCATGGTCCATGTAGATGGAATGTGGAAAAAGGATTTGATAAAGGGGTATGCGGAATTGGCCCTGATGCAAATGCTATGAGAAAGCTGTTAATTCAGAATACACTGGGAGCCGGAACTTATAGCCACCATGCTTACGAAGCATTTCGTACTCTAAAATCTATCGGGGAAGGAAACTCACCATTTAAAATCACAGATGAGAATAAACTGAAGTGGATGTGTGAAAAAGTAGGTATTAACACAAATCAGGATGTAAAGCAGCTGGCGATTCAATTAGCGGAGCTTCTGGAAGCACAACAAAACATTGGGGCGAATGAAAAGAATATAATGGTTGAGGCCTTTGCTCCTAAAAAGAGAATACCAGTATGGAAAGAGTTGCATCTGTATCCGGCGGGTACTGTTCACGAAGAACAAAACTGTGTGGCAAGCTGTCTTACAAACGTGGATGGTGATTATACATCGTTGGCGTTAAAAGCATTACGGCTTGGTTTGGCAACGATTTATAATTCACAGATTGGTCTTGAGATGGTGCAGGATATTATCTTTGGAACTCCGATGCCACATGAGGTGAATACGGATCTTGGTATCTTTGACCCGGATTATATTAATATTGTATTCAATGGTCATCAGCCTTGGATTGGAGCATTAACTATTGAAAAACTTCATGATTCAAAATATCAGGAAAAAGGAAAGGCAGCAGGTGCCAAGGGAATTCGTGTAATCGGTTCTATTGAGACCGGTCAGGAGCTACTTCAACGTTATCCGATGGATGAGGTTTTTGTTGGATTAATGGGGAACTGGCTTGCAATTGAGCCTATGTTAGCAACCGGAGCGGTGGATGTGTTAGCGATGGAGGAAAACTGTTCACCACCTGCAATTGATTCTTATGCTGAAAAATATCAGGTGGCATTAGTGGCGATTAGTACAATCATCGGTGTTCCTAGAATTCAGGAAAAGTTGGCCTATCATCCGGATAAAGCGGATGAGATGTCGGAACGATTGATAGAACTAGGAATAGAGAACTTTAAAAAACGTCATAACAAAGTGAAGGCTCATGTACCGAAGAGAGTGCAGAGGGCAATTGCAGGATTTTCCACAGAAGCGGTTCTCGGCGCATTAGGCAATAAATTGGATCCACTGGTAGATGTAATCGTTGCGGGAAAGTTAAAAGGTGTGGTAGCATTAGCAAATTGTTCAACACTTCGGAATGGGCCGCATGATTGGAATACGGTCAATTTAACAAAAGAGTTAATAAAGCGTGATATTCTAGTTGTGGCAGGCGGATGTGGTAATCATGGTTTAGAGGTAGCTGGGCTATGTAGTCTGGAGGCAGCAAATATGGCAGGTGCAGGATTAAAAGAGGTGTGCGAGCTTTTAAAAATTCCACCTGTATTAAGTTTTGGAACCTGTACCGATACCGGTAGAATCTCTATGCTTGTTACTGCGCTTGCAGATCATTTGGATGTGGATATACCTCAACTACCGATTGCTGTTACAGCACCGGAATGGATGGAACAGAAGGCAACAATTGATGGAATCTTTGCGGTTGCTTACGGTGCATTCACTCATTTGTCACCAACGCCGTTCCTCTCCGGAGCACCGAATCTGATTAAGTTAGTAACTGAAGATGTGGAAGGATTGACAGGAGGTAAGGTTGCACTTGGTGATAATCCTGTTGAGGTGGCTGAGATGATTGAAGCGCATATCATCGGTAAGCGCAAAGGGTTAGGATTATCATAATTTATAATTATTGAAAAAAGGGTTGCTGTAAAAATTATAATCTAATTTGCAGCAGCCCTTATCTGTGTGTTCTTGTTTATGTATTTTATAAGAATATTAAATCTATATTTCCGTATTCAATTGATTCGGGTGATTTTTACTATCTAGAACAAGATAGTCATTTCACAATGCATGATACTTTTCTAATTGCATATCCTACCTTCTTTCCTATGTTGATTCCTGAGGAAATCCATATCAAATTTGATTATAAAATGATTTAAAAATATGTAAAATAATTATTGTGCTATAAATTATGCAAATCTTGTTAAGATGTAAAAATTTGAAACTCACTCTTGAATCTATAAAATATACGTGTTATAGTATCTGTAGAACAGATATCACAAAAGATAGATCTAAGAAATAAATATAAATTATATCAGTCTTAAATTCGTACAGATTGATAATGTATGAAACAGAGGATTAGAAAAAATGAATATTAATTCATAAAGGAGGAGTAGATTTGAACATTAATAAGTTTACGCAAAACTCATTGCAGGCGGTACAACAGTGTGAGAGCCTGGCATATGAATATGGTCATCAGGAAATAGATGTAGAGCATCTGCTCTATAGCCTAATTTCATTGGAGGATAGTTTAATAAAGAAGCTGTTGGAGAAGATGGATATCTCAACAGAGGTGTTTTTGGCACAGGTGAAAGGGTTATTAAATAAGAGAGCAAAGGTTTCCGGAGGACAGGTTTATATTAGTAATGACCTGAATAAAATTCTTATCCTCGCAGAAGATGAAGCGAAACAGATGGGAGATTCCTATGTATCGGTGGAGCATTTATTCCTAAGTATGCTCAAGCAGCCGAATAAGGCTGTGAAGGAATTGCTAAAGGAATTTCACATCACCAGAGACGACTTTTTAAAAACGTTACAGTCCGTTAGAGGGAATCAGAGGGTAGTGAATGATAATCCGGAAGCTACCTATGATACCCTTGAGAAATATGGGTATGACCTAGTAGCACGTGCGAAGGAGCAAAAGCTCGACCCTGTGATTGGACGTGACAGTGAGATACGTAATGTGATCAGAATCTTATCCAGAAAGACAAAAAACAATCCGGTACTAATCGGAGAACCCGGTGTTGGTAAAACTGCTGTAGTAGAAGGATTGGCGCAAAGAATTGTAAGAGGGGATGTTCCGCAATCCTTAAAGAATAAGAAACTATTTGCTCTGGATATGGGTTCCTTGGTTGCAGGTGCAAAATACCGTGGAGAATTCGAGGAACGACTGAAGGCTGTACTGGAAGAAGTGGTGAAAAGTGAGGGTCAAATTATCCTATTCATTGATGAGCTCCATACCATCGTAGGAGCGGGTAAGGCAGAAGGCTCGATGGACATGGGTAATATGCTCAAGCCAATGTTGGCCAGAGGAGAGCTACACTGTATTGGTGCAACTACCTTGAATGAATATCGTCAGAACATTGAAAAGGACGCAGCACTGGAGCGCCGTTTCCAACCGGTTCTGGTGGAAGAGCCTACGGTGGAGGATACAATCTCAATTCTGCGTGGATTGAAGGAACGATATGAGGTATTCCACGGAGTTAAGATTACCGACGGCGCTCTAGTCAGCGCAGCAACCTTATCCAATCGCTACATCTCGGATCGTTTTCTTCCGGATAAAGCAATCGACCTTGTGGACGAGGCATGTGCGCTGATTAAGACAGAACTAGATTCCATGCCAACTGAGTTGGATGATATGCAGCGTAGAATTATGCAGATGGAGATTGAGGAAGCAGCGCTTAAGAGGGAGAATGACAGACTGAGTGCGGACAGATTAAGTGAACTACAGAGAGAACTCGCAGAGCTTAGAGAGTCTTTTTCCTCAGCAAAGGCTACATGGGATAAGGAGAAGGCGTCCATGGAGAAAGTTCATAAGCTCCGTGAAGAACTGGAGAATTTAAATAATGAGATTGAACTTGCAGAACGTAGCTATGATTTGAATAAGGCAGCAGAGTTAAAATACGGAAGGCTTCCTGAACTGATGCGTCAGCTGGAATCAGAAGAGGAACGTCTTAAAGCAGAAGAACAGGTTCTGGTACACGAAAATGTAAGTGAGGAGGAGATTGCGAGGATTGTATCCCGTTGGACAGGAATTCCAATCACACGGCTCACCGAAGGGGAGCGTAGTAAGACGTTGCATCTTGGTGATACCCTTCATACAAGAGTGGTAGGTCAGGATGATGGAGTGGAGAAAGTATCCGATGCGATTCTTCGTTCCAAAGCCGGCATTAAGGATCCTACGAAACCAATCGGTTCCTTCCTGTTTTTAGGTCCCACTGGTGTGGGTAAGACGGAGCTTGCGAAAGCATTGGCTGAAAACTTATTCGATGATGAACACAATATGGTGCGTATTGATATGAGTGAGTATATGGAGAAGCACTCCGTAGCCAGATTAATCGGTGCTCCTCCCGGATACATCGGTTACGATGAAGGCGGTCAGCTCACGGAGGCAGTTAGACGTAAGCCTTATACCGTCGTATTATTTGATGAAATCGAGAAAGCCCACCCTGATGTTTTTAATGTATTACTTCAGGTGCTGGATGACGGACGTATCACTGATTCCCAGGGAAGAACAGTGGACTTTAAGAATACAATTATTATTCTTACTTCCAACATCGGTTCAAGGTATTTATTAGAAGGAATTGAAGAATCAGGAGAGATTAAAAATGAGGTTGAAGATCTGGTTATGACAGAGCTTAGAGCGCATTTTCGCCCGGAATTCCTCAATCGGCTAGATGAAATCATCCTATTTAAACCGCTAAGCAAGGATAATATCAATGATATCATGGATCTGTTGATTGTAGATCTTAACAAACGATTAGAGGATAAGGAGATCACGATTGAATTATCACCGTCAGCAAAGGATCTAATTGCGGACAGCGCATATGACCCGGCATACGGAGCTAGACCATTGAAGCGTTACTTACAGAAGAATGTAGAAACCTTAAGTGCGAGATTAATTCTTAGCGATCAGGTTCGTCCACAGGATACGATTTTAATTGAGGTAGAGAATAATCAGTTAGTAGCGACGGTAATATAGGATATAAACCATAAAAATTTATTAAAAATCAGAGTGAGTACAACTTACTTCATCAAGTTAGTAAGACTTAGGTGAAGTTAAGAGTTCTCACTCCTTTTTATTCTACAAAATCAAGATGTTCTGTGAAGGGGTGAATTTATACTTTGAATATACGTTAAGTGGGAGTATATTCCAACTAGATATTGACAGAATGGTTTCGATATTCTATATTAAATATAGGACTGAACATACAGTACTAAAATAGACCATAGAGGTGATAAGGATGAACATACCCAATGCAAGAGAAAGGATTTTAAATACTGCAATTAAAATATTTGCTGAAAAAAGCTACGAGGGCTCTCGTATCGATGAGATAGCCAAAGAAGCCAATGTTACAAAATCCTTGATATATTATCATTTTAAAAGTAAAGAGGAGATTCTTCAGGTATTGATTGAGAACTTTACGAATGAGTATTTAGAATTAATTGAAGAAGGAGTTGGAGAGAGTCATCACGAGAAAAGCGAAAAGCTGGTACATAAAATGAAAAACAAGTACTATGAATTCGGTATTCGAAATGCAGATCTCGTTCGCGTAATTCTAATAGATTCCCTTAAGAAGGGAAAGGAAAAACCGATTTTGTTCCATATTGTTGATGCTATGATATCGAAGGAAGTTGAAGGCAAAGAAGGATTGGACATTGATATACAAGAAAGGAGAATTGCCGAATTCTTCACCAGCTTTATGCCTAATTATGCTTACATCTGTTTTGGAGAGTCTTGGAGAAAGTATTTTGATATAGAAAAGGAAAGGTTTGATGCGTTATATCTTAAGGTTTATGAAGATACTCATGGAGCCTATCATAAAAATCATGATAAGGAGAGCTGCGATGAACCAGGAACTGTTTCGAATTGATTTGAGCGGAGTGAATTGTTATCTTTGTAAAAGAAATAATAGCTATGTATTATTTGATACCGGCGGAAGCTTGATTATGGATAAAGGATATAACAACAGAAGGCAGGAATTGATGCATCAATTGGAACAAGCAGGGTGTTATCCCGGTAATCTGAAGGCCATTATATTAACACATGGTGATGTGGACCATACCACGAATGCAGCATACCTTAGAGATCATTACCAAACGATCATTGCTATGCATAAAGATGATACGCAACTCACACAAAACCTTACCGTTGATAAGATGCTTTCCAGCTTCCAATTTAAATCACTTATTCTAAAATTATTTTTTCTTGTGATGAAGAAGACAATTAAAAAAGTATCTGAAAATACATTGAAAAGTTACGAATCGTTTTACCCTAATGTGTTAATCGAGGATGGAGAAAGTTTATTACAGTATGGATATGAGGGTGAAGTTGTACATTTACCCGGACACACACCGGGATCAATTGGTATATTATCGCAAGATGGTATATTGATAGCTGGAGATACGTTTAGTAATACGAAAAAACCTATCACGGCGATGAATGCAGACAATTTTAATCAGTTAAATGAAAGTGTGCAAAAGTTGAAGTCAAAGCATGTAACTACAATATATCCGGGTCATGGCGAGCCGTTTCATGCGAATAGGCTTGGCTTTAGAAACTAGTAGAGAGTAACCTTGAATTTTTTAAGCAAATAATTCATAGAATTAGATAAGTAATTATTTATGGAGGTTGTATGAAGAGATCGGCTCTAGCAGTTCTGCTTCTAACAATAATATTAGTGTCCACTGCACTAACAGGGTGTAAGTCGGTGAATACCGATGTAAAGAAACTTAAGGATCTTGAATTTACTGTGGTTGAAGATCCGGATGTACCGGGTGAGTTAAAAGAGTTCATTGATGAGAAGAAAGCAGTTCCTTTTAAAATGACTTATACGAATAAAGATAGCCTTTACATTGTGGTTGGATATGGTGAACAACGTACCGGAGGGTATAGTGTTACAGTGGATGAATTGTATCTTACCAAAAATGCTATTTACATTAATACTAATTTGGTTGGGCCATCCAAGGATGCTTCCGTATCACAAAGTCTTACCTATCCATATGTAGTTGTGAAATTGGAACGGCGAGATGAGAAAGTTGTATTTGAATAATATGGACGATAATTTGGGAGAGTATGTGGCATAGGGAAGCTACTTGCTCTCCTAAAATTATCAATAAATTTGCTGTGAAATAGTGGAAGAGATAAGCAAGGTTACTATATTTTGTTAATAATCCGAGCTAAATAACAAGATATTGTGTATTATAATAATTTGGAATACTGCTTAGATATTCCCAAAAAAAGGTCATGTTCTTTGTGCATTTTTGTAAATTGACATATGGAAGAATATGATAAAGTGAAAATATTCCATTAAAGTATACAAAAATTTCTACGATTCATGTGCATATTTTTCGGAATAAATCGTCGTGAATCATCAAATTGTCTGAAAATTTGTTGACGATAATTGGAATTAGTGATATAATAGTTGCGACGCATGTGATTTGTAACAGATTTATTTATTATGATGTATTCATTGATCTAATAAGGTGACCTGTTCCGTATAGGATTTATGGATATTGGCAAGGAGAAAATAATGATGAAGCAAAATGATGTAAACTGTGTGAGAAATGCAGTAATAAACCAAACAGGGAAGAGAGTAAAGATTAGAATAAACAGGGGACGACACAAAGTAGACGTATCAGAAGGAATTATATCAGAGACTTACCCAAGTATATTCCTAGTAAAGATTCAGGAATCAAAGGATACACCCGTTAAGGTTGTCTCATATAGTTACACTGATATTTTAACAAAAGATGTTGAGTTGATTCTTTGCAGATGAGATTAGACCTAAAGCAACAAATTTCACGCTTCGCGAGAAATTGCGTTGTATGAATAGAGAGCTAAAGCCAGATATGGGGGGCTTTAGCTTTTTTTGCTTTCTATAATACATTTTCCATTCATAATTCCCTTTGGACGTGAATAAGATATGACAGAGGCATCCGTCATATGTCCAAATTAAGGAGGGAATATAAGTGGATTTGATTAAAAAGAATATTCATATGAATAAATTGAGATGTAAGAGCGCCCTGCAACTTACATTGGACGACGATTTTAATGTTCCGGATGTAAAACCGGATATAGACCAGATTATAACCGAGCAGGGTGAAATCAAGATTAGTGATATCAAAGCAATGAACGGCAAACTTCTTGTAAAGGGTGTTCTGGCGTTTAATGTCCTCTATTTAAGTGAAGGTGACCAAAGACCGATTCAAAATATGTCAGGAGAAATTCCATTTGATGAAACAATCAATATGGATATAACCTGCATTGATGATGATCCAACTGTAAAATGGGATTTGGAGGATTTATCTACTGGACTGATCAACTCAAGAAAGTTGAGCGTAAAATCCATAATTCGCTTATTTGTAGTTGTGGAGGATCTATATGATGAAGAAACTGCAGTCAGAGTAGAAGGACCGGAAGACATTCAATGCATCAATAAAAAGATAGAAGTTACCGACGTAGCAGTAAATAAAAAGGATACATTTCGTATTAAGGATGAGATAAATCTGCCAAGCAATAAGGGGAACATCACGCAGGTACTCTTTAAGGATATTAATCTGAGCAACGTAGAAATTAGGCTGCTTGATGAAAAATTCACAATAAAAGGGGAGCTTCCGATATTCATTATGTATACCAGTGCGGATGAAGAGAATCCGATCGAATATTTTGAAACGGACATTCCATTTAGCGGAACAATCGATTGTGCCGGATGCACTGAGGATATGATTGACGATATTACAATCGGCATCCTAAGCAAGAACTTAGAGATTAAGCCGGATGCAGATGGTGAAGATCGTAATATAGATTTAGAAGTAATACTGGAACTGGGAATTAAGGTGTATAAGACAGAAGAACCGGAGATCTTATGTGATGCATACAGCCCGACTAAGGATGTTAGGCCTGTAGTGCGTGATGCAATATATGAAAATCTTGTTATCAAGAATAATAGCAAATACAGAATTTCTGACCGCTTAAGTGTACCGGAAAATCAACCGAGGCTTCTTCAAATTTGCCATGCACAGGGAAATATAAAAATCGACGATATCACCCAAGAGGATACGGAACTTCAGGTAGAAGGTGTGATAGAGGTTAATATACTCTATATCTCCGAGGATGATAGTAAGCCGATGAATTTACTAAAAGGAATAATACCGTTTACCCAGGTAATTGAATTAAAGGGTATGAAGCCGGATAGCAATTATGAGATCAAACCATACATAGATCAGTTAAGTGTGATGATGCTTGATGCAGATGAAATTGAGGTTAAGGCTACGATAAATCTGAATGCCATCGTGTTTGATATGATTACAGAGGAGATTATCACCGATATTGAAGTGGCTGATCTTGATTTAGATAAGCTACAATCAATGCCGGGAATTATCGGATATGTGGTGAAAAGTGATGATACTTTGTGGAATATTGCAAAGAAATATCTAACCACTGTGGATAGTATCGTGGATATTAATAATCTGGCTGATGCAAGAGTCAATGAAGGTGACAAACTGATTATTATGAAGATGGTTGATACAATTCTGTAGAGCTAGCTAAATGATAAATAGGAAATGAAATTTTATAAAGAGGCTGCGGAGAAGGTTGTTTTATTCATAAGAGGGATCTTGTGAATGAAAAACTTCTGAGCGGCCTCTTTTTGCACTACTTATGATTCTTTCAGAAAAAGGTTAAGAAATTTCCTTATTTATCCGAAATACTCATTGTAACTGACGGTATATCGAGAGTAGAAGAAGTAGTCTTACTACTAATCAAGGAGGATAAGATATGAGTGTAAATGGAATTACGAATGTATCTCAGAGCTATGGAAGCAGTTCTGCGACGAAGTCGGATGGAAGAGCTGGTAAAAGCAGTGATGCAGTAAAACAAGAGGATGTGGCTGCTGTTTATGAAAAAAGCGGACAGGTAACGGAAGAAACCACCGTTTATAAACAGGATACGGCTACAATTGAGCGCCTGAAAGCGGAGGCGGACAGACGCAACCAAAGCTTACGGGAATTGGTGTTGCGTTTAATAACAAAACAGGGACAAACAGTGGATGATTCGACTGATATATATGCCTTACTTCGAGAAGGTAAAGTAGATGTAGACCCGGAAACCAAGGCACAGGCACAGCAGGATATATCAGAAGATGGTTATTGGGGTGTGAAACAAACCTCAGATCGGATCTTTTCCTTTGCAAAAGCATTGGCAGGAGGAGATCCTTCGAAAGCGGATGAGTTGATTGAAGCAGTGAAGAAAGGCTTTGATGATGCTGCAAAAGCATGGGGAGGAGAGCTCCCTGATATATGCCAACAGACATATGATTCTGCAATTTCAAAGCTGGAGGCTTGGAGAGACGGCAAGGATAATAATGAACAGTAATCAAAAAAGGGCTGTTGTAAAATAAATAATTCGTAGGAATAATGTTATATTGTCATAATGCACTGTTTGGAAGACAACATTCATGATTATGTATTTTCGAAGGCGTACTTTTATGTAAGACTACGAAATACAAAATAGGAATGCTGTACATCCAAACAGTGTGTGAGACAAATAACATTGCTCCTAATTAAAATTATTTATTTTTACAACAGCCTTTTATTTATCTGGAGTGTAGGGTTTTGTCAGAAACACTTGCTTCCCATAATGTCTATGCTTTGTGAAGTACTGATAAGTGTTCTGCGCAAGCTCCCTGCTCTTGTAGATACCGAATACGGTAGGGCCGCTACCGCTCATGAGAGATACTAAAGCACCGAGTTCACACATCTTGCTCTTTATCTCGTTAATAATGGGATAATTATTTACGGTTACAGTCTGTAGTATGTTATCCATATTTTTCGTCAAAGCAGAGAGATCTCCGTTCTCCAGAGCTATGCGCATGTTCGTAATATCCGGATGCGGAATGTCATCGGTTAACTTAAGGTTTTCGTAAACATACTTGGTAGAAACACTGATATCAGGTTTGACCAGTACTACGTGACATTCGGGTATAGGTGGTAGTGTGGTAAGAACTTCGCCAATTCCTTCAGAAAGAGCCGTTCCCAACTTAATACAATAAGGTACATCTGCACCTATTTTCACTCCAATCTCCATAAGTTCCTCCTGGCTAAAGCCGGTGTTATAGAGTAAATTAAGCCCTTTTAAGGTTGCGGCGGCATCAGAGCTACCGCCTGCTAATCCTGCGGCTACCGGAATATGCTTTTCCAGTTTAATGAACAATCCGTCTTTTATTCTGGCTTTTTCAAAGAATAAGGTGGCAGCTTTATATACCAGATTACCTTTATCAATGGGAAGATAAGAAAGATTTGTTTTCATTAATATCTTATTAGAGTTTGTTTTTTCTATCGTTATGGTATCATGTACGTCAAGAGATTGCATAATCATACAAACATCATGATAACCGTCAGGGCGCTTTCTTAAAACATCTAAACCTAGGTTGATTTTTGCATAGGCTTTCACTGATATAGAATTCATGGGTGACCTCCGGTAACTTTTGATTAACGGTATTTTATCATAAATATGGCATATTTACAATGTGACTAATCGAAAAGCTTCTTGAAAGATTCCCATAGCTTGAACTTAATGTGTACCGGTTCATTCTTTAAGAGCAACGAATCATATTCCTCCTTGGTCAGAAGATGCTGCAATTTCATGTTGGTTTGTTTATCAACTACGCTGTAGGTATCATCAACAAAGCAAAGCGGAGGGAACATGACACACCACCAGTTTTTGCCCTTTGCTTCACCGATACGAACACGGAGCGCTTCGTAGTTGCCGGGTGGGAAGGAATATTGGCCATATAATTTTAGAGGGAAATAGCAATCACCTAATGAAACATCCACTGAGTAATCATATCCGTTTTTCCGGATCGTGTCCGTTGCAACCTTCTGGATCATATCTTCGTTTTTAGTAATAATAGAACGCGCCTCTTGAATTGAGGAGGCCTTGACTAGCAGAGGGGAAAGCTTCTGCACTAATTTGTCCCTTACCTTTAATTTGAGTGCTTGGTCAGAAGCACTGTCGCTGTTTGCGATTACGTGGAAGCGGATGATCTCTTTTGCGATTCCCTGCTGAACATCCTTGTTATGTAAAGCACTCGATTTTACAACACACATGGTTATGCCACAGAACAGGATGATTCCGATGAGTAATAATTTATTTAATTTGTTACTGCTATCGCTTTGGTTACTATGTATACGTTTATATGATTTCATGATATCCTCCATTTATTATGATGTAACTTCACTGATCTACTTGTTATGTAATTAGATTGTTACCACATAATGGTAATATATACATAAACGATTAAAATAATCCTTAGGTTTCAATGAAGGGAATATGAAAATAATGAAATAGGATAAGTACTTGTCCTTTGGGAAGGTTAATAGTACAATAAGTGAATAGTTATAGACATGGAGGCAAAGATGACAAAGGACGTAGAAATCAGCATTATCGGAAAACAACAGAGTATAGAAGATAATGAGGTAACAATAGAAACAACCGGTAGCTATCATTTTACAAATGGGAAGCATTATGTTCAGTATTACGAGATAAATGAAGAGGCTGGAAAGACAATTAGAAATACGTTAAAAATATCTGGTTCTGAAGTAACTTATAGAAAAAAAGATGAATTTAATACCTGGATGTATTTTGATAAGAACGAGATCTCTCAGATGAATTATCCAACACCCTATGGTAACTTGGCACTCTATATCTCAACAAAAAAAATTGAGGTTTCCGAAACACAGGAGAAGATAGAGGTACTGCTTGAATACACCCTATCGAATAATAACACTCCGGTTTCAGAGAACACTATGCACATCATAATAAGAGCGAAGTAGATGCAGTACAATATATTAATTCAATAAGATATTAACTCGTTTGATTTTATATAAATAGCATTTAAGAAAGCATGTGATTATAATCCGCAAATAGAAAGTTTCTATCTGGTGGATGATAATCACATGCTTTTTGATGAGAATATTCATTAATAAAATTCATGTATTAAAAGGGAAAGGTGTAAAAAAGTATAAAGTTATATTACCTTATACACTGTTTGGAAGATACAGAATTGTATTCTATACAGTATGAGGCAAATAATATCAATCCTTGATAGAATTATTTATAAACATCCCCTCGATATTATTCCTGGGAAGATTAGTGTACATAGCCATCCTCATCGATAGTAACATTTGTGGATAAGGATCTCATAAAGTTGTAATAGGTTTTCTTTTCTCCCGGTTCGGTTAAAAGATAGGTCTTGGTATTCTTATTCATGACGGGAAGAAGCTGGAACTTTATTGTATTATTGGGTGCAAGATATAGCTTAGCCATACCGGACTGTTTGGTGGAAGAGTTGAACCAGTAATTACCGAGACTATAAGCAATCGGTTTTCCCTTGTAATATTCTATACCCTGCATCACATGTGGATGACAGCCGATAACGACATCTGCACCGGCATCAATGTATTGACGTGCCAGCGCGCGCTGATATGCCTCTGGGAAGTTGTTGCGTTCCACGCCCCAATGCACGAAGATTACAACAAAATCACTGTTGACGTTCGCATCTTTAATTGATTCAATTATCATAGCAGGATCATAGGTTCCGACCATACCAAGCTTATTATCAGTTGCGTACCAGCTACCCTTGAAGATGACTCGGGAGGCAGCGAGAAAAGCTATCTTTCTTCCTCCAACGGTACGATAAATAGGTGCTTTGGCACGATTCATATTCTCACCAGCGCCGACATAATCGATTTTTGCTTTGTCCAGTGTGTCAAAGGTATCCTGCAATGCATCCGGCCCATAGTCTAGTGCATGATTATTCGCCAATGATACGATATCAACGCCCATTTGCTTTAGAATGTCAACTCGACCTGGATCAGCACGAAAGGTATAGGATTTATTAGCGGACTTCGTTCCTCTGGTACTGTAGGAAAATTCATTATTTAGCATCATAACATCTGCAGACTGCATCTCTTTGAGTAGATCCTCAGAAAAACAAGCGGTTATATCCTTACCGGAGGAATCATATTTCGCTACCGGATCACTATTTTCATCAAAGTTGACATCACCTGCAAAACCAAGAACCACTGGACTTAGGGTAGGGGTTGGAGAAGGTGTGGGTTTAGAAGTTGCTTTTCCCTCACCGGTGGGAGTCGCATTATCTTTTGTTGGTGCTTTCGTAGGCTTGCCATTCTCTGAATTATCCGAGGCAATGGTTGAATCTTTTCGGTTTTGCAACTCGAATGCATATACTAATAACCCTCCGATCGCAATCAGGGTTATGACACTTACAATAAATAGAATAATAATATTACGGTTTTTCATACTACCTCATTTCTGCCGAAAGCGGCATATGGAATAAAATGTGTATACTTACTGATAATTGATGGATTTTCGGTTAAATAAAAATCCTCTTACCAATGTTAACAGTGTGACATCATGGTGAGAGGATTAAATTTTAATTATTTATCTTTTTTAAAAGAACCAGTGATTCTCTTAAAGATGGATTTCTTCGCTTGTTTTTGAACCAAATTGCCTCTTAATCCCTTTACATCCATGATGTAAATACCACTAAGAACTGCCTTTACTTCTTTTTTAATTGGAATTAATTCGAATACCTTAGGGTCACACATCAATGACATAACCTTTGGGCCAATCTTTGCTTTTACAATCGGGATCTTGGAACCACGCATATATCGAGGTGTCTGGTCAAGAACCATCTTAGGAAGATTCGCTTCCTTCATCTTCATTTTCTTCTTATCAATTACTAGGATGGATACAGTCTGTGCGGCTGCCTGCATCTGTGCTTGTGAATCCTCTTGCTTTTTCTGAAGTCGGTTTGCGAAAAAATATAAACCAACTAATATACCTATAATTACAACAGCAACTATTATTAATATAACCCACCAATACATGAGCTAGGTACCTCCTTATTAATATGCTAATGATTAAAACCCGTCCATATATGGAACATCGATAATTGTATCATCTTTTTATCAAAAAATAAATAGCAAAGTGAAAAATATACAAAGATACTTAAATCAAAGCGTTATATCATTTCATTGTTTTTCATTAGCATTCCACGAATGATATTTTGCACATAAGAACCAAGGAATTTCTGATCCTCTTTTGACAGATCTTTTGGATAAATCGGCTTACCGTATTCAATAATCACATGTGCCGAATGAATCCATGGAGAATGTTTTTCAAATAATTCATCAGTGTTAGAGAGTGCAACCGGAATGATAGCGCATCCGGTTTTTTGTGCAATTTTAAAGCTGCCTTCTTTGAAGGGTAGCATATCATTCCCTTGGCTGCGGGTTCCTTCCGGAGAGATATATACGCTATAGCCATCCTTCACTAAATCAATGCCTTTTAATATCGTCTTTAATCCCTGCTTTACATCATCGCGGTCTAAGAATAGACATTGTAAGAAGCGCATCCAATAGCTAAGGAATGGGATTTTACCGATTTCCTTCTTTGCCATAAAGCTTGTAAGGGTCGGAACTGTTGAGTATGCAATTGGAACATCAAAATATCCTCTATGATTTGCGATATATAACACAGCCTCATCCTTAGGAATGTTTTCGCGTCCGATTACTGTTTTTTTGACACCGCAGATAAAGTTAATGATATGGAATGCTCCGACAACAATTTTTTGCGAAGTGCCGACCATAGCTCTACGGTTAAATCTTCCGATTATCCACATGATCAAATATAAAGGGATGCTGATTATAAAAAATATTAATAAAAATAAGACTGTTAGTATAAGTCGCATAAAACCTCCTGATTTTAAATGATTTATAATCTGTACTAGTTTATTCTACTGTTGCAACATCTATTCGGAACCACCGTCGATAGATCCTGAGGTATCAACTCCGGGACTTGTTGGAGTTGTAGGCGCTTTCGTTGGAGTTGGTGTATGAGTTGGAGCCTTGGTTACCTTAGGAGTTGGTGTAAGGGTCGGTTTCATTGTCGGTGTTACAGGTGCTTTACTAGGAGTATCGGTTATATTATTATCACCACCATCATCCGGTGGTAAAGTAATCGTTGGTGAAACCGTTACCGTTGTAGCAGGAGTCGGTGTTGGTGTTGCTGGTCGATGATATGTAGGTGGAGTATAATTAATCATGCTGGCATAGACCGTTTCAAAATCAAAGTTCGGGTCAGGAGTATAGTGATAATATTCCTCCAGCGATAAATCATTCTTATACATATAGAATGCTAATGCTTTTCCAACATAACGAATATGCCATGGCTCATATGCGTATCCGGTAATTGAAGCCTTGTCCTTAGGATAACGTACGATAAAGCCGAAGAAGTGAGCGTTCTTAGCAACCCACATTCCCTCAGGGGTAGAAGCAAAATCATCGTTTAATTGATTACTATTTGACCCTGCGGATATATCAATAGATAATCCTGTCTGATGTTCACTGGTACCCGGTACAGCGGAATACATCAGGGTATGCGTTTTACCCTGGGTTTTGATATTATTGCGGAATATCTGGTACTGTCTGTTATAAGAACGATATGCGGATACTCCGGTTAAATCATAGCCGGATTTTTCGGCGGCAGCAAATAATTTTTCCAATGCTTTTGCTGCTTCGGGGCGCATAAGTGATTTTTCATCGGAATATGTAGTGTTAAAATGTACATCCGGTCTTACTAATTTATCCGGCTTATAGGTCTTTGGTAAGCTATGTTCTTTATTAACAAAGACAGTGATGCTGGATGGATCCAAATCCATCTTAGTAGCCGGAACGAAATCTTTAATTTCTTTATCCGTTTGTTCCTGCTCCTGAGGAGTTAGTGTAACCTCATTAATATCATCCAATGAGACTGTCGGGGATATTGAATTACCTGCGGTGTCAGAAGAGTCTGTAGTCTTAGCATCGGAATGAATGGTGCGAGAAACAGCCACATAAATGATACCGCTGACTAAGGTAAGAGATAAAACTGAAATAATTGTGAGTATTAATACCTTTCTGTTCAAACGGGTATCTCCTTTCGTATAAAAACATACTTGATAAATAAACCCGGGACGTCAAGGTCATCTGATTATTACTATACAAATGACATTGAATCAGGATAGGGTATTTACCATATATGGTATTCATTTGTTGAGTGTGTAATTTGGTCGCTTCAATCATTATATCATATAATAGACGATAGTGTTTCATAAAAAGTTTACTAAAGTTCGAAAAAATTTACAGTAAATTAGTATGAGGTTTTTCAGTTAAGCTATCAATGAGTTGTGATTTTATCTTATAGAGTTTTGAGGATAAATCAACGTACACGATATGTGGATTAATCAGACGTCGAACCTCATCCCAAATGGTATCGAGTTCCTTCATGCAATAATCACGAATCTCCATAACGGTCGGGGAGGTATATACGCACTTGCCCGATAGGAAGACAGGAACAAGTAATTCTCTCAGAATATAGGAATCTTCTTCAAGAATTGTTTTCTTCCAGGTGGCAACAGGGTCAAACAGCAGAAGGGGTCTGTCCGATGTAAATATTTCCTCATCCAGCGTGATCAAATCTGCTTTTACCTTACCGCTTTCTTTTTCATAGATACGGTAGATTTTCTTGTTACCCGGATTAGTTATCTTCCATTGGTTTTCAGAAAGTTTAATCTTAGGTTGGAATTCTCCGGCATGTTCAATGGCGGCCAGTTTATATACTCCGCCGAAAGCAGGACAATCCTTTGAAGTAATCAGCTTAGTGCCTACCCCCCAGGAATCTATCTTTGCACCCTGCGTTTTTAGCGAATCAATAATAAATTCATCCAAATCGCTGGAGGCAGTGATGCTTGCTTCCGGGAAACCGGCAGCGTCTAGCATCTTCCTTGCTTTTTTTGATAAATAAGCAAGGTCGCCGCTGTCCAGTCGAATACCATATTTTACTGGCATTTTGTCCAGGTCACTCAATTCCCTAAATACACGGATTGCATTCGGAACACCGGAACGTAAGGTATCATAGGTATCCACCAATAACGTGGTGTTCTGTGGATAAAGCTCCGCATATTTACGGAAGGCTGTTAATTCATCATCAAAGCTCATAATCCAGCTATGCGCATGAGTGCCAAGAGCTGGAACGTCGTATAATTTTGCTGCAAGAACATTGCTTGTACCGATACAACCACCGATTACCGCCGCTCTTGCCCCCAGTGTACCGGCATCCGGGCCCTGTGCTCTTCGAAGTCCGAATTCCATAACCGGTTGACCACCCGCAGCATATACCACGCGAGAGGCCTTGGTTGCAATAAGGCTTTGGTGATTAATAATATTTAATAAGGCGGTCTCAACTAACTGAGCCTCCATAATAGGTGCAATTACTTTTACCAGAGGTTCCATTGGAAATACCACAGTACCTTCCGGAATCGCATAGATATCTCCGGTAAAACGGAAATTCTTCAGGTATTCCAAAAAACCCTCGTTAAAGATCTTCTGGTTACGAAGAAATACAATGTCATCATCGGTGAATTTTAACTCGTTAATATAGTCAATCACTTGATCCAATCCGGCACAGATCGCATAACCGCTACCGGAAGGGTTCTCACGATAGAACACATCGAAGATAACCGTTTCATTATTGTTGTTATTATAGTAACCTTGCATCATTGTCAATTCATAAAAATCAGTCAATAAGGTTAAGTTCTGTTTGTCCATAAGATCCTCCTGACACAAAAAGTGAGGCTGCTTTTCTATATAAGTAAGTAGCATTTTATCATATCAAAACATATACCACTTTCTAAAATAAGTCAAGTATTCTTGAAGGGGGAATGAAGAAAAAGTGAAAAGTTAAGAATTTCATTCGAATTGTTAGAGTAGTTTACAACAAAAAGAAAAGCCTTCAGTCAGAGTCAAAGCGGCAGGGGTTAAGAATTGATGTTGCCGTTTGAATTGCTGAAGGCCAAAGATTAATCCTTTAGTGAAGTTCTTCGAAGAAGGAGGTAACTTATCATGTAGCATATAGTGGTAATAAACAACAGCATCAACATAAATCCGAAAGGGCTGCTTTGATATGTAAAAACAATAAAGTTATTCATGTCCTCCAAAGGTCTTAGTAAACTCTGGGTAATGGATATGTTCGGGAAGATAAAAAAATAAGATAGCACCGATATACTTATTATATATCTTAGGATTCTATGAATATTGTAATAAATTACTGCTACCATATAACTGAATGCTATTAGTGCTAGGAGTAAGCAAAAGTTAAAAAAATAATTATATATATGGAAGGAGATAAAGTCCAATTGAATATTCTCATATGCAATCTCAAAAAGGGATGACCATTCAACTTCACGAGTACTTGTTGTAATGTGGCTTGCCCAAAGCTTTGCCAAGAACAGCAGAACTTCACATAATAAGGACAGAATAAACACCAGAGTTAATGAAGAAAGAATCTGACTTATTATTTGATCTTTTCTTGATACTCCATTCTGTAGGAGAAATCTAAAACAATTTTTCAAAGAACGGTATCCCACAAAACACAAGATTGCGCCTGCTATAAGTTCAATGTTTGAAAACCCGGCGTATATATTTTCTACAATATTACCGTCAACGTTAGTTGGAGGGTAGATTTTATATTTGTAAATCTCCTGGAGGGCTTCTAGAAATAGCAATAAAACAAGTCCTAAATATACTAAAATATTTTTATAAAAGTCTTTGCATTGATAACGATATGCCTCTTTTATCTTCATTTTGATTCCTCCCCTTTATTCGTCATCTGGATGAATAACTTTTGTAAATCCAGCTTAGACAGCTCCAAATTACTCGGTATATCATCCTCTGCCTTTCCTAATATATAAGCTGTCTTAAGACCACCAAGCGTATCTATGCCGAGTACCTCTTTCCAGGTGATATAATCATCAATCGCATCGGCAGGACCGGATATGGTGTATCCCTGTGATAGAAGCTCTTCTGTGGATTCATTTTTTATAATCTTTCCTTGATCAATAATCACAATCTCTTCTATTACATTGGTGATCTCATCAATCAGATGAGTAGAGATAATTATAGTGCAGGGATTTTCACTGTATTTTTCAATCAGCAAACGGTAGAACAAGTCTCTGTGATTTGCATCCAGCCCTAATGTTGGCTCATCTAAAAGAAGATATGGGGTGTTCACAGATAACGACAAGATTAGCTTGAAGACGGAAGTGTATCCGGTTGATAGGGATTTTACACTCTTATTCATATCCAAAGAGAATTCTTTTGACAAATGTTGCGCGTAATCCATATCAAAGTCAGGATAAAATTGTTTCGTCCATTCATATATACGCTTAAGCTTCATGTGTTTCGGATATTGATTTTTGTCATTCACTAAAAAAAGTTTGTTAAGAGCTTGGTTATTGTTAATAATGCTTTCCCCATCAATATACACGGAACCACTACTGGAGAAGATTCGATTACTGATTATGTTAAGTAGCGTTGATTTTCCTGCGCCATTTCGACCAAGCAGCCCGTAGATCTTGTTTTCCTTAAATTGTAACGTAATATCCTGTAAAGCACATTCCTTATTGTAATATTTACTGATATTCTTTACTTCGATGCTATTCATTCTTAAACCCTCTTTCTATCATGGATTTTATCTCGTCCTCCGATATATAAAGACGCTTTGCTTCGGATACGAGATTCCTAATATAATGGTCAAAAAATTGTTCTTTACGTTGGTCTTGCAACTGCTTTAATGCTCCAGTGGCTACAAACATGCCAAGCCCACGCTTCTTAAATATAATGCCGTTATCAACTAACATGGTAATTCCCTTTAATGCGGTCGCCGGATTGATCTTGTACTTCACCGAGAACTCGGTTATGGATGGAATCTGACTTTCTTCCGGGAAAGCACCGGACAATATGGCGTCTTCTATCCCCTCTGCTATTTGCAAAAAGATAGGTTTTTCAGAGCTGATATTAATTTGCACAGCGATACCTCCTTACGTTTTTAAGAAACCATGATTTATAAAAAAAGTAATGGGTTATAATAGAGATGAAATCATAGTTATACGGTTAATTAGTCAAGTAACTAACCATGCAACTATAATATATCACTTGGAAAGAGTTGTCAATCATTAATTTGGGAAATTTTATATAGAAAAATAGCAGATGAGAGGGTACTTTTCTTCGCATGTACGGATTTATTGCATTATACAAAATTTTTTGTTGCAGTTTTACAAAGAATGTTATAAAATATCTCCTAACAGATCATCATAACCTTAATTGTGAGGATGAATGATTATATCAATTGTTAAAAACGTTGACGGAGAGAGTAAGCATTTTGCAAAAATCGCAGCGAGCCGGGGGCAGTGAGAGCCTGGTATGAGTAGCGAATGACTGAAAATCACTCCCTAGTTGCTAGACCCAAAGGCGAGGAACTACCTGCCAAGTAGGTTAAGCCGGTATCTACCGTTATATAGATAATGTATAAAAACCATATTTGGTGGAGTACGTGAAACAGGTGGTTAAGTGAAAGCTTATGCTCTCATCCTTTTTCGGATGGGAGCTTTTTTTATTTAATAATAGGAGGAATGAAACATGTATGATAAGGTATCTACCGATTTGAACTTTGTCGAGAGAGAAAAAAAAGTATTGAAATTCTGGCAAGAAAACAATATCTTTGAATCAAGTATTGAAGAACGTAAGGATGGCGAAACCTTTACCTTTTATGACGGTCCCCCGACCGCGAATGGCAAGCCACATATCGGCCATGTATTAACAAGAGTTATCAAGGATATGATTCCTAGATACAGAACGATGAAAGGTAATAAGGTTCTTCGTAAGGCTGGCTGGGATACACACGGATTGCCGGTTGAGCTTGAAGTTGAAAAGCTTCTGGGTATTGATGGCAAGGAGCAGATTGAAGAGTATGGTCTGGAGCCATTTTTACAAAAATGCAAAGAGAGTGTATGGAAGTATAAGGGCATGTGGGAGGATTTCTCCGGTACAGTTGGTTTTTGGGCTGATATGGATGACCCTTATGTAACCTATCATAATGATTACATCGAATCTGAGTGGTGGTCACTAAAGCAGATCTGGGATAAAGGTCTTCTGTACAAGGGATTTAAGATTGTTCCTTACTGCCCTAGATGTGGAACCCCACTTTCTAGTCATGAGGTTGCTCAGGGCTATAAGGATGTAAAAGAGAAATCCGCTATCGCAAAGTTCAAAGTGAAAGGTACTCAGGATGAGTATATCCTAGCTTGGACAACAACCCCTTGGACACTCCCTTCTAACGTAGCACTCTGCGTGAACCCAGGCGAAACCTATGTGAAGGTTAAAGTTCAGGTTGATGAAAAGGGCAATGTGTTAAAGAAGGATGGAAGCTGTGGTTGTGGTCATGATCATGGACATGAGCATGAAGCTCCTGTAGCGGTAGGAACAGAATATTATATTCTTGCAGAGGCGCTTCTTAATGTAGTTGAAGGAGATTATGAGGTTGTAGAAACCTATGTCGGCAAGGACTTGGAATACAAGGAATATGAGCCGTTATTTGACTATGCGAAGGTTGATCGAAAAGCATATTTTGTAACCTGTGATAATTACGTTACACTCAGCGACGGTACCGGTGTTGTTCATATCGCTCCTGCTTTTGGTGAGGATGATAACCGTGTAGGTAAGATTTATGACTTACCATTTGTTCAGTTGATCGATGGAAAAGGTGAATTCAAACCGGAGGCAACTGATTTTGCCGGAATATTCTGTAAAACTGCAGATGAACCGGTTATGAAGATGTTGGCGCAGAAGGGCTTATTATTCAAAGTGTTGAAGTTTGAGCATAGTTATCCATTCTGCTGGCGTTGTGACACCCCTCTGATCTACTATGCAAGAGAATCCTGGTTTATTAAGATGACTGCAGTGAAGGATGAGTTGATTGCGAATAATAATACCATCAACTGGATGCCGGAAAGCATCGGTCAGGGACGTTTTGGTGACTGGTTAAAGAATGTACAGGATTGGGGTCTTTCCCGTGATCGTTATTGGGGAACACCACTTCCAATCTGGGAATGTGAAGATGGACATCGCCATTGTATCGGAAGCATCGAGGAGCTAAAATCCATGTCAGATAATTGTCCAGATGATATTGAGCTTCACAGACCATTTATTGATGCGGTTACAATTAAATGTCCGGAGTGCGGCAAGCAGATGACCCGTGTTAAACCGGTTATTGACTGTTGGTATGATTCTGGATCCATGCCATTTGCACAGTGGCACTATCCATTTGAGAATAAAGAGATCTTTGATGATAATTTCCCTGCGGATTTCATCAGCGAGGCAGTGGATCAGACCAGAGGATGGTTCTACTCGTTACTTGCAATCTCAACCTTAATCTTTGAAAGAGCACCGTTTAAGAATGTTATTGTTCTTGGTCATGTTCAGGACGAGAATGGACAGAAGATGTCCAAATCTAAGGGAAATGCAGTGGATCCATTTGATGCACTTGACAGACATGGTGCGGATGCGGTTCGTTGGTATTTCTATATCAACTCTGCATTATGGTTACCAAACCGTTTCCATCATGGAGCAGTAACCGAAGGACAGAGAAAGTTCATGGGAACCTTATGGAACACCTATGCATTCTTTGTGCTGTATGCAAATATTGATAATTTTGATGCTACCAAGTATCAATTAGAATATGATAAGCTACCGGTTATGGATAAATGGCTTCTCTCCAAGCTTAACACATTAGTGAAGTCAGTGGATGAGCAGCTTGATAACTACAGAATCACAGAGGGCGCGAGATTACTTGCAGACTTCGTGGATGAACTCTCTAACTGGTATGTAAGAAGAAGTCGTGAGCGCTTCTGGGTTAAGGATATGCCTCAGGATAAGATCAATGCATATATGACTTTATATACTGCACTGGTTACCGTATCCAAGCTATCCGCACCATTTATTCCGTTTATGACTGAGGATATCTATCAGAACCTCGTAGCAAATATTGATAAAACAGCTCCTAAGAGTATTCATTTATGCGATTATCCTACTTATAACGAAGCATGGATTGATACCGAATTAGAAGTAAATATGGAAGAAGTATTAGATATCGTTGTACTTGGTCGTGCATGCAGAAATGCAGCTAACATCAAGAACCGTCAGCCGATTGGAAACATGTATGTGAAAGCAGAGAAGGAACTCTCTGAATTCTATAAAGAGATCATCGCAGATGAGTTAAATGTGAAAGCAGTAAACTTCACAGATGATGTAAGAGACTTCACCTCCTACAGCTTTAAGCCACAGCTTAAGACGTGCGGACCGAAGTTTGGTAAGCAGGTAGGTGCACTTCGAGGCGTGTTAGCTGGCTTAAACGGTAATGCGGCAATGGATGAACTGAATGCAACCGGTCAGCTTAAAATTACTCTTGATGGAGCAGAAGCGATTCTTGAGAAAGATGATCTGTTAATCGAAGCTGCGCAGATGGAAGGCTTTGTATCCGATTCCGACCGTGGTGTAACGGTAGTACTTGATACAAATCTTACTGCCGAGTTAATCGAAGAAGGATTTGTCAGAGAAATTATCAGCAAGATTCAGACGATGCGTAAGGAAGCCGGATTCGAAGTGATGGATAACATCCGTGTATCCCAGAAGGGTAATGATAAAATCAAAGATATCATGGTACGCAACAACGAAGAAATCAAATCCGAAGTTCTTGCCATGGAAGTCCTCATTGATGAAGTAAAAGGGTACACCAAGGATTGGAGCATCAACGGTGAGAATGTAACCCTTGGCGTAGAGAAGTTATAATTGAATAACTAGGTAGGTGGTACTGCTATTAAAAGTTATCAATAGGTACAAAAATGTATTGTTAAGAATAGTAAACTGGGAATAGAGAAGGCACAATAGGCATATAAGTATAAAACCGTATCCTAAGGGTAAGTAATATAAACACATTACTTGGTAAGGACGTGATAAAACTTAGTACCTATTGTGCTTTTTGTTTTACTCTTTCAAAATGAATATATTACATGGACAAGAAGAGGTCATTATACTATAATATTGATAAGAAAAATCATGATTTACAGATTGATAAATAGATAATGTACATTTTACGAATTGATTTCTTAAGTATAGTGATAGTCATATAAGAAATATTGAAGGAGGGGTTTTTATGAAAATGATTTACGTAATTGTACGAAATGTTGATAGTGGATATGTTACGGAGGCTTTAAATAAAAAGGGCTTTTATGTGACAAAGTTAGCATCCACCGGAGGTTTTCTGAGAGAAGGTAATACAACGCTGATGATAGGCACAGATGAGAATAATGTTGAAAATGTAATTGACATTATTAAGAAAGAGTGCGGACCGAGGCAGCAGATTATCCCGAACCCGGTCGGACTGGCAGAATATTCATCAATGAATGTTGCGGTAAATGTGGGAGGCGCGACAATCTTTGTAGTGGATGTTGATCGGTTTGAAAAAATATAAGAATCCGATGAACAATTTGTGAAAAACTGTTTTTTTCTTTTCAATTATTAAAAAATATGGTATAACGGAATATAGTACTTCAGAATTTTTCGGTGAATTGATACATGAGCCGATTGGAAAATGGAAAGGATAATAGAATGAAGAAGAAAGTATTGTTAGTTATGGGCTTAAGTCTACTTTTATTGGCGGGGGGCTGCACTAAAAGCGGAGCAGCAGGTGATTTAAAAAACAACCCAAGTACAGATAAATCAAGCACAAAGGTTTTGCCTGAAAAAAAGGATTATACAGCAAGTAAATATGTTAAACTCGGTAAATATAAAGATGTAGAAGTGACGATCACTAAAGTAACAGTAACCGACAAACAGGTAGAAGATAGTATGAAACAACAGTTAGCAAGTATTCCTGCGTATGAAGAAGTGAAAGGAAAAACTGTAGTTGAAAAAGGTGATACCGTTAACATCGATTATGAAGGCTTAAAGGATGGAAAAGCTTTTCAGGGAGGCACTGACAAAGGTGCTCACTTAACCATTGGTTCCGGTCAATTTATTGAGGGATTTGAATCAGGCTTAATAGGACACAAGGTAGGTGAGAAGGTTAAGCTTAACATTACCTTCCCTAAAAATTACAGCAGCGCTGAATTAGCAGGACAAGCAGTTGTATTTAATGTAACCATCAATAAGATTGAAAAACAGATTACACCTTCCTTAACAGACGATTTTATTAAGAATAATACAGAGTATAAATCGGTTGCTGATTTTAGAGCAGCTATTCGTAAACAGTTAGAAGCGGATAATGATAGCGCGAAACAAAGCGAGATGGAAACTAATCTTATTAATAAAATAGTGGCTGACTCCAAGTTTTCCAATATTCCAAAAGATTTACAGCAATATTACAAAGATTATTTGAATTATCAAGCAGAGCAGTCTGCAAAACAGTATGGTATGGAGTTAAAGGACTACATCTCACAGATGGGTATGGATGCAAAGGCTTTTGATAAATATGTAGATGATTATTCTGCTACTCAGGCTAAACAGGAGATCGCTTTAAAAGCAATCGCTGAAACTGAGAAAATGAAAGTATCCGATCAAGAAGTAAAAGATAAGGTTGCAGAATTAATGAAATCTTATGGAAAATCTGAAAAAGAAATCTATGCGATGATGTCCAAGAAAGAAATAAAGAGTAGCTTATTATTACAAAAAGCATATGGATTTATTATGGAGAGTAGTATATTAAAGACAGTTTCCCCTACTCCTGCACCAACAGCGACACCAAAAGCAAAATAAACAGAAAGTAGTAGCACATGCAAAGAGAATTTTTACCGATCAATAGAAAAGATATGGAACAAAGGGGCTGGGAACAATGCGATTTCGTATTTGTAACGGGAGATGCTTATGTAGACCATCCCTCCTTTGGGCCATCCATTATCAGTAGAGTGTTAGAGAGTCATGGATATAAAGTGGGCTTCATCGCTCAACCCGACTGGAAAGACAGTACGAGTATTACCATACTTGGTGAGCCGAAACTTGGTTTTTTAGTGAGTGGAGGAAACATGGATTCCATGGTTAATCACTATAGTGTGGCCAAGAAGAGACGTCAGTCCGATGCCTATACTCCGGGTGGAGTGATGGGAAAGCGTCCCGATCATGCAACAACAGTCTACGGTAATTTGATTCGGAAGCAATATAGAAACACACCGATTATCATCGGTGGAATAGAAGCAAGCTTAAGAAGACTCGCCCATTACGATTATTGGAGTGATAAAGTTAAGAGATCTATATTATTGGATTCTCAGGCTGATATCATATCTTATGGAATGGGCGAGCATTCCATTGTAGAGATTGCGGAGGCATTGGCAAGTGGAATCGAAGTTAAGGATATTACTTTTATTCCTGGAACCGTGTTTAAGACAAAAAGCTTAGAGTCCGTGTATGACGCAGTTGAGCTCCCGAGTTTTCAAAGTATTCAGGATAGCAAAAAAGAATTTGCAAGAAGCTTTTATATTCAATATTGCAACACGGATCCCTATTCAGGAAAGCGACTCATTGAACCATATAAAGAGAATGAATATATAGTTCAAAACCCGCCTTCTATGCCACTGACTCAGACGGAGATGGATAGAGTATACTCCTTACCGTATATGAGAGATTATCATCCTTCCTATGAGGAAGCAGGAGGAATTCCGGCCATCGAGGAAGTGAAATTTAGCTTAACAAGTAACCGAGGTTGTTACGGAGGTTGTAATTATTGCGCATTGACCTTCCACCAGGGAAGAATTCTTCAGACAAGAAGTCATGAATCCATTGTTGCAGAAGCAAATCATCTGATTTGGGATAAAGACTTTAAGGGATATATTCATGATGTCGGAGGACCCACAGCGAATTTCCGTCATGTTGCCTGTGAGAAGCAACTGACGAAGGGTGCGTGTATTAACAAACAGTGTCTATATCCAAAACCTTGTAAGAACCTTAAGGTCGATCATTCTGATTATCTTAAGCTAATGCGTAAATTGCGTAATTTACCGAATGTAAAAAAAGTATTCATAAGATCCGGTATCCGATTTGACTATCTGATCGCAGATAAGGATGAGACCTTTATGAAAGAGCTCTGCGAGCATCATATCAGCGGACAGTTAAAGGTAGCACCGGAGCATATCAGTGATAACGTACTAGCATTAATGGGCAAGCCCGAGAATGCAGTATTTGAGCAATTTCAGCAAAAGTATAAACAGATGAACCAAAAGGTAGGAAAAAATCAGTTCGTAGTACCGTATCTGATTTCCTCCCATCCGGGATCTTCGCTGAAGGAAGCAGTAGAATTAGCGGAATACCTTAGGGATCTTGGGTACATGCCGGAGCAGGTACAGGATTTTTATCCGACACCTTCCACAATATCTACCTGTATGTATTATACAGGGTTAGATCCAAGAAATATGAAAGAGGTTTATGTTCCGAAGTCCCCTCATGAGAAAGCAATGCAAAGAGCATTGATTCAATATCGTAATCCGAAGAACTATGATTTGGTCGTTGAAGCACTTAAGAAAGCGGATCGAATGGATCTGGTCGGATTTGATAAGAATTGTCTCATAAGACCTAGACAGTTCGCAAAAGAGAAGCAATGGGTTAAGACTGACGGAAAAGGCAAACCAAAAGTAAGTACTTCGTTTAAAAAACCAACTTCCGGTAAAAATGATCAACAAAGATCTGAGAAGAGTAAAACCAAAACAGTGAAAAAGGGTACATCGATGCGGCAAGATCCCTTCCATGCGAACAAGGGCAAGAGCGACAGAGCAAGAGGTGGACGTTCCGGGTTTGCAGGGAACTCCAGATCAAAAAACAATAAATAAGATTTATAATGGGTAAAAAATGTTTCTTGACAAAGAAATGGTACTAATGATATACTACGCAAAGTATCTGTTTCATTATATTTGGATAATTCAGCTCTTGGTCCGGGCGGACTAAGAGCTGTTTTTGGGAACTTTCGCAGTGACAAGGTATTGCAGAATGTATTATAGATAAGATGTTTTATTCGTGAATAAAAGATCGTTGGGCTTATAGAAAGAATAACGAATGGGAAATATATGAGATAAGAGATACAAAGAAAGGAATTAAAATATGGAGTTAAAAAGATTTGATGAACTAGAGTTAAACCCGAATATTTTAAAAGCAATTGAAGAAATGGGCTTTGAGGAACCGTCACCGATTCAGGCAAATGCAATCCCTGTGATCTTAGGAGGGAAAGATGTTGTTGGCCAGGCTCAGACAGGAACCGGTAAGACTGCAGCTTTTGGTATTCCACTATTACAGAGCATAGATACTAAAGATAGACATTTACAGGCAGTTGTTCTTTGTCCAACCAGAGAGCTTGCAATTCAAGTAGCGGAAGAAGTAAGAAAGATTGCGCTCTTTATGCATGGTATTAAGATACTTCCGGTTTACGGCGGACAGGAGATCTCCAAGCAGATCCGTTCCTTGAAATCAGGAGTACAGATTATCATCGGTACACCAGGACGTGTTATGGATCATATGAGAAGAAAAACCGTTAAGTTTGATAACGTAAAAATGGTAATTCTTGATGAGGCGGATGAGATGTTGAACATGGGATTTCGCGAGGATATCGAGACTATACTTGGTCAGGTTCCTGAGGAAAGACAGACCATTATGTTCTCCGCAACCATGCCTACACCGATATCAGATATCGCGAGGACATATCAGAAAAACCCTGAGATGATTCGTGTGGTAAAGAAAGAATTAACTGTACCAAAGATCGAACAATATTATTATGAAGTTACCAATAAGAATAAAGAAGAGGTATTATCAAGACTTCTCGATATGTACAACCCGAAGCTTTCCTTGGTGTTCTGTAATACGAAGAAGCAGGTTGATGAGCTGACTTCTGCATTACAGGGAAGAGGATATTTTGCGGAAGGTCTTCATGGTGATTTAAAACAACAGCAGAGAGACCGCGTAATGAACGCTTTCCGTAATGGAAGAACAGAGATATTGGTTGCAACCGATGTTGCAGCGAGAGGTATCGACGTTGATGATGTAGAAGCAGTATTCAATTACGATGTTCCCCAGGATGATGAATACTATGTACATCGAATTGGTCGTACAGGACGTGCCGGTCGTGAGGGTAGAGCATTTACTCTTGTAGTTGGTAGAGAAGCATACAAATTACGTGATATCATGAGATATTGTAAAACGAAGATTAAAGCTCAGCCAATCCCATCCATTAATGATGTGACCGCGGTTAAGGCGGATAAAATCCTAGATAAGTTAAAAAACATTATTCAAAATGAAGATTTAGGAAAGATGGTTGATATTATTGAGGAGAGAGTAAATGATGAAGAGTTTACTTCACTTGATATCGCAGCTGCATTCTTAAAGATGTTAATGGGTGATGATAATACGAAAGCGAATGAAGATAAGTCAAACGAGGACTTTGGCGATACAGGAGCTGAAGCCGGAATGGTAAGACTATTCGTTAATCTGGGCAAAAATCAGAGAGTAAGACCGGGTGACATCTTGGGCGCTATAGCCGGAGAAACAGGAATGCCTGGTAAATTAATCGGTTCAATCGATATGTATGACAAATATACATTCGTTGAAGTGCCGAGAGAACATGCTTCAGAAGTAATACAAGTAATGAAATCAGCAAAAATTAAAGGCAAGAGTATCAATATTGAGCCTGCTAATCGTAAATAGTTAACATAAATTAGGCTGTAAGCAATACTCGCGAAGTTGGATGTATGCTTACAGCCTTTTATGTTGTATTCGGTAGGGAAAAATTTACTTGACGAAATATATAAGAGTGATTATAATAATAGTAATGATTATTAATGTTTATTATGTAAATTGTTTTGATTAGAATTGGAGGTTAATATGGCAGTTAATAAGTATAGCAGGCAAAGGGAAGCAATTAAAGACTACCTGATGAATACCAAAGAGCACCCCACTGCGGATACAGTCTATATGAATATACGTACGACCTATCCTAATATCAGCTTAGGTACTGTATATCGTAATCTGAATCTATTAGCTGAGCAAGGCGAGATACTTAAGATAAATTGTCAGGACGGATGTGATCGCTTTGACGGCAATGCTGAATTACATTATCACTTTCTCTGTAGAACCTGTGAAAGAGTATTGGATATTGTTATGGAACCGATTGATCATATCAATGTAATTGCAGGATCAAATTTCCCTGGCAAGGTCGAGGGTCATGTTACCTTCTTCTATGGACAGTGTCAAGAATGTTCTAATAAGTAGTATCGATATGAAAATCAAATGAAAAAAGATTCACCAAGAATTAAATAAATTTTAAGAATGGTGTTGACAAATATTGAGAAGTATTATATTATACTAATAACAGTAATAGTTACTATTATTAAAAAGAATGAATGAGAGATTAAAAGGAGAACATAATATGAAAAAGTTTGTATGTCAAGTTTGCGGATATGTACATGAAGGAGATAATGCACCGGATCAATGTCCAATTTGTAAAGCAGCGAAGGAAAAGTTTACAGAGAAGTCTGAAGGGCTCTTCTGGGCTGATGAGCATGTTGTTGGCGTTGCAAAAGGTGTTAGTGAAGACATTCTTAAGGACTTAAGAGATAACTTCTCCGGTGAGTGTACAGAAGTTGGTATGTATCTTGCAATGGCTAGAGTTGCTTATAGAGAAGGATATGCTGAGATCGGCGCTTACTATGAGAAAGCAGCTTGGGAAGAAGCAGAGCATGCAGCAAAGTTTGCTGAACTTTTAGGTGAAGTTGTTACAGATAGCACCAAGAAAAATCTCCAGTTAAGAGTAGATGCCGAGAATGGAGCATGTGCAGGTAAGAAAGATCTTGCAACTCGTGCGAAAGCTGCTAATCTTGATGCGATTCATGATACTGTTCATGAGATGGCGAAGGATGAAGCTAGACACGGTAAAGCCTTTAAGGGACTTCTTGACAGATACTTCGCATAATAAAAAATTAGCCTAAACCAATATATGTAATGCCCCTCATTATATATATTTCCCTTATATATTGTTCCCATCAACTGATGAGCCCTGTTTCCCCAACAGGGCTCATTGTACGTAGAATTGAATCGCTTTATTTGATTAAGAATGTTTTTGGAGCAATTCTATACACCGTTATCAACGCAGATATGCTATAAATAATTGTTAATGTTACGACTACGATCAAAAAGACAGAGGACATATTTCGTAGTTGAAGACTGAGATAACAGAGGATATAAGTCACGAAATTTAAAAATTTATAAAATGGATTTTTTACATTTAAATCTGAAGTATAGGGTTGAAAGATATAGTATAAAAAGAGATTATGAACCACAAAAAAGATTGATAGTACAATAATCATAAATCCGATCGGAATCAATTCGCTGCCATTCCCTCCGGATATCAGGTCGAGTAAAACTAGCCCGGAGGCAAGTATCCCAGCGGGGATAATATTAGCCAGAATTAAGTGTTTTGCACGAATCGTAAAGGTAGCTAATACTGCCTCCTTCGTTTTATAAAATCCATAATGAAGAAGGCTGATATCACAATTATAAAACATCGCCTTTGTAGCCTTTTGACCTGTTGATAGTGTATATAAAGCAAAGATAAATACAGGAAAAATAGTTTTCACGGATTTAACATACGCAGATTTAAAGTCAGGGACTAAGAGTGAACAGACAATGCCTATTAAAAAGAGAATAACAATAATGATAGACTGAGTCTGAATTGGCTTTATTAGAATACGCTTATGTCGCTTAAAGAAGATTTCATTAATATAATGGAAGCCCTCTTTTTTATTCGCCTTATCATATTGTAACTCATCCTTAGAAAACTCCTTATCCTTGAATTTGACGCGGGAAAATTCCGCATTCCTTTTTATATCCTGCATATCGATATTAAGTTTATCGAAACGATTGGAATCGTTTAATGCAATGGAAAAATGGGGATAGCGTGCAATAAAGAAGATAGCGTATAAGCCGCTGATCCACAAGCATAATCCCAGTATCAGAATCATAGGTGTAGTAATTACAAGTATAATATTTGCGATTACACTGACATACCCGGTTACAATCACCACGAAACAATAAATAATTACTAATGCTGACTTATTGTGTAGAAAATCACCGGTCTTTTCATAGAATACAATATTGATTACTTCTGCAAATATACTAAACAGGTTTTTACCGAGAACTAAGAATATTGCAAGTAATACGTTAACATTAAAGAAGCTTGCAACGAGGGAGAATAAAAGGAACTCTACAAGCTGTCTCCAGATTAAAGACGGGAAAAAGTCAGCGAAAACGTACTGCTTAGCATTCATTCTCATAAGCTTTACACATATAAATTTCTTCTTTGAAGGAGTTAATATGTAGTTTTTGGATAGCGATAATAGAATGTAAAAAAGAAAGAACAATTGCCAATATACAGACTGCTTATCGAATTTATTCTCACTACCAAGTAATAAAAGATATGGGAAACCAAAACTAAACAATAAAAGCGCTGCACTTTTAAAGAGTTGATTTAGCATATTATATATGATACCAAACACTACTAAAACTTCTGCCAGATCAGCATGCTCATAATGTAAATTTTTAAAAACTAATCCGGTCAATTTTCCTCTTTTTAAAAAATAGATGAAGGAATTCAAGGAAATAGAAAAATTAATGATTATTGACTTTCTTAGTGTCTCAAGCATGCGTACCCTCCTCACTCAACAGTTTCACAAGCTTTTCTTCAAAATCACTGGATTGTAATAACTCGTGATCTAAAAGCTCCAGCTCACCTTCGCTTAAAGCTACAATCTCATCACATAAATCAGTTGCCAGCTGAAGAATATGGGTGGAGAAGATGATAATATGATCCTTTCTGATCTCTCTAAGGATCTTCTTGATCTCCAATGCTACGACCACATCGAGAGAGGTAAGAGGTTCATCTAATAATATAACCGGCGGTTTTGCAATAATAAACATTAACATTTGAATCTTATTCTTCATTCCGTGGGAGTAGTCCTTAATGAGTTTATGTCGGTCATCGTCGTCGATTTTAATTAAGTCAAAATAGTCATTAATCGTTTGATCTGAATGGATTTTATTCTTGTTAATATCCATAAAGAACTTAATAAATTCATAACCGGTTAAAAACTCCGGCAGGATAGCTGAGGAGAAAACATAACCAATATCATCTGTAGAAAGAGGCCTTTCGTTTTCATTAATGTTCATTATCACTTCACCTTGATCCATCTTAAGCTCACCGGCTAAGCAATTAAATAATGTGGTTTTTCCTGCACCATTTCTACCGAGCAAACCATAGATCTTTCCCTTTTCAAAATGAAAGGAAGCAGATTTTAGAACCTCCTTATGATCAAAACTTTTGGTAATATTCTTTAAATATAAATCCATGTTTTCCCTCCTGAATAAAGTTATAATCATTAACTGACATTTAAAAAGCTATCTTTATGAAAGAAACTCCAACTAAAATTTTATCTTCCAGGTATACGATAATCGTTGTGATTACAAGCACAAATATCGTTCTGAGGCTGGTTATAGCTTATGCTTTATTAATGGTGTTTTGATGCAAGCAAGATTAATTCCTCTTTATAATTATCTAACATTATGATGTGTTTCGTTATATTTATATGTATTAAGATACAATAGTTTTAATATTATATCAATAAAAGAATAGTTTCTAATTAAAATCTAATCTTTTTTGAGTACGTATTTATAGGGAATAAGTGTAGATTAATCAAACGCACCTATCTTGCATAAATTAACGTCATATGATAAAATGGCAATAATTTAAGTGCTAGAAAAATGAGGAAGAAGTAAAAGAGAATGAAGAATGTTGCTTTCAGTGAGGAGAGGGAGATAGCTATACCCTTATCCTTTTTTTGTATAAGCAGTAATATGAGTTACGCTAATTTACTTTAGAATCAAGAACTTTTAATCAAATTTGGAGGTGTAGTTATGATTGTAGGTTTGGTCGTAGTATTAGGGTGCATTTTTGTTCTGCCCTTTGTTTTCCAAAAGGTAGAGCATAATCTTGAATTATTCTTATTTATAATGGGTATTGCAGCAACCATTATATCAGCAACCTTATCCCCTGAGTTAGGAGTTGAGATACTAGAAAATAAGCTTCTATATTTTATAACAGCGGCAGTTTTAATTGCTGGCCTGATCTTCCGAGTATCAGTTGGTTATATAAAAAGGATGGTTCATTATGTAACAGTAAGAATACCGCTATCGCTTTTTGTATTCTTGCTTATTGTATTTTTAGGTCTAATCTCAAGTGTTATCACTGCAATTATCGCTGCATTAATATTGGTGGAGATTGTTCATGCATTATCACTGCGCCATGAAAACAAGGTAAAGTTGACAATAGTGGCTTGCTTTTCTATAGGTCTGGGAGCTGCGCTTACTCCACTGGGTGAGCCATTAGCGACGATAGTGGTTTCTAAACTTGATGCTGACTTCTTCTACCTTCTACAGAGCATAGGCGTATATGCCATTCCGTGTATTATTGCGCTGGGCATAATTGGAGCGCTACTTGTCAGAAAAGATGGCGGTATGGAAAATGAAACAGCTGGAGATGTACTAACAGAGGATGAGAATATTCTACAAATTGAATCCTTAAAGGAAGTATTTATTCGCGCAGGAAAGGTGTTTCTCTTTGTTATCTCCTTGGAATTATTAGGAGCCGGGTTTAAACCATTGATTGATGAATATATAATAAACCTACATAGCGGATTCCTATATTGGATTAATATGTCCTCTGCGGTACTTGATAACGCTACCTTAGCCGCAGCCGAGATCAGCCCGGATATGACAGCAACACAGATACAGGCGATTTTAATGGGGTTATTAATCAGCGGTGGCATGCTGATTCCGGGAAATATTCCTAATATCATATCGGCGGGGAAGCTTAATATCAAAAGCCGTGAATGGGCGAAGTTTGGTGTACCGTTAGGATTGATATTAATGGTAATCTATTTTATTGTAATATTTCTTGTTGTATAAGTTAATATTAAATGAAAGTAACTCATAGATGATGTTTAAAGAAAAGGAAGATGGAGCAACGATTGATTCTGTTAGAAAACAATGGTTGCTCCATCCTCTTTTTATATGGGTTACTTATTTCTTAATAATTAAGTGCCATTAAAATTATCATGATTATTTTGATTTAACACTAACGGATTTTGTATAAGCTGAAACCACCTTTTTCTTTTGCATGTAATTGTAAGCAACAACTTTATAATAATAAGTTTTTCCTTTTTGCGTAGTAGAATCAATGTATTTCAATACTTTCACATCCTTAATCAGGGTGTACTTACCGTTCGAGGTGGTTGATCTATATACCATATAACCATCTGCTCCATTTGATTTGTTCCATGTGATTTGGATACCGCCATTTGGTTGTGCAGTTGCAGCTATCTTATCAGGCTTTGACAAGATTGGATATGCACTCGCAACTTTGCTATATTTGCTGGTTAGGATTGTAGGGGAAGGATAGGTATAGGCTTTGCACTTGTAATAGTAAGTGTAGCTATTATCAAGGTTTTTATCAATATAAGAGCCCACGTTTTGCACATCTGCAATTTGCTTAAATAATCCACTAGGGGATGTGGACCGGTATATTCGATAGGATAGACCGGGAGTAAGCTTCCATGTGAGCTTAATGCTGTTGTATCCGTTTGAAACAGCTTTGATAACTGGGGTAGCAGGGGCAATAGTGAAATCACAAACACATTTCTTGTTACCGACTGTGGCGGTTATTGTAACGTATCCGTCTTCCTTTAATGTCACATTGCCTTTCTTGTCGACAGTTGCTTGGTAAGGATTTGAAGTTGACCATACCACCTTTTTGCTTTCAGTCGTATTAGATGGCAATATAGATACAGATAGTTTTACTTTATCACCAACATGATATGTTAAATCCTTTTGTTTCATCACTACTTTACTTATCGGTATCTTGTTAGACTTAGCACCCACATATTGATAATTGAGGTGATTCTTCTTTAGATAAGATTCACCATAAGATCCCTTATAAACTGTTATTATATGTTTTATACCGCTGAAAGCTTTTGTCCCGATTGTTGTTACGTTTTTGGGAATCACTAATTTGTTTAAATTACCACAATTATAAAATGATTTAATGCCTATCTTAGTTAGCGTGCTGGGCAAAGTAACGTCCTCTAATAAGGTACAGTCACTGTAAGCTGATCTGCCAGTTGTGGTTACCTTAGCTGGAATAGGGGCTGATTGCAATCTAGAGCACCCCGAAAATACATCATTTTCAATAGTAAGTAATGATTTGGGGAGCTTGACACTTACTAAACGGTCACATACGGAGAATACAGCTGGTGCCAAATCGGTAACATGATCAGGAATAGTGACATTGCGTAAAAAATGACATGCAGAGAAAGCAGCGTCATCTATTTTGTTTACTGATTCGGGTATGCTGATACTATCTATACTGCTTCCGCTAAACGTATATCTGCCAATCCTTTTAATCGAATTAGGAATAGGAACATTCGTTAGTCGTGCACAGTTGTAAAATAGATAGTCGCTCAAATCAGTCAGACGATTTGAAAGAGTAATTTTAGTCAAGCCACTATAGGCAAATGCTCCATCGCCTATCGAATTCACACTATTTGGAATAGTAATGAGACTTAATGGGGTATATTCAAATGCATAGGCACCGATATATGTAACACTACTTGGTATATTAATTGTTTTCACGTCGGTCATATGAAATGCATTGTCGCCAATTCGGGTAATGCTGTCCGGTAGTTTTACAGATGTGACATTTTGAATTTCTGAAAATGCTCCATCACCTATCTCAGTAACCAGATAAGTATTATTATGGTCGTGAATTGTACGGGGAATGGTCAATGTAGCAGGGTTGCTATATCTATTGATGGGGCCACTGCATGATACTGTACCCATCGAGTCGGTAGTTGGAGAGGTTAATATTCGGTATTGCCCATGAAAGGTGGAATTATCATCATAAATATCATCAAAAGTATGATTGATCTGAACCTTATCGGAGGAGAACTTCGATAGTAAATTACTATCTTCCGGGAATGAATTTTGATCAATTCGTACTAAACCGGTTGGAACATTAATCTGGGTAAGATTATTGCAACTACCGAAAGCACCACGTTCAATGACTGTTATACTATTTGGAAGTTCTACGCTGGTTAAGGTATTACAACCGCTAAAAGTTCTATCATCAATTAATGTGATTCCTTCTGGAATAGTAACGGATTTTAAAGAACTGCATCCCCAAAAAGCTCCTTTTCCAATTTTTTTAAGACCACTTGGAAGGCTAATTATTTTTAAAGCTGTACCCGAGAATGCGTAATTACCGATTTGAGTGAGTGACCTTGGTGTATTGATGTCGGTGATTGGAACACTAGAGAAGGCTTTATTTCCGATTCTTGTGATGGAATCCGGAAGCTGTATTAAGCTCAAGGAATCGCAAGAATCAAATGCATTATCACCAATCTCTGTTACTTTATAATTTGAGCCGGAATAAGTTATTGTGGATGGTATATAGAGATCATTCAGAGCTTCATTTCTTTTCATTCCAACTACGCGAACTGTTCCGGGGGCGTTAACTCGGTCTAGATGCGTAATCTCATAATTCAATGTTTGGCCTTTGTATTGGAAATCAATAACATAACCTAAAAAAATAGTGGAATTAGCTATTAATTTGGTCTGCGTATGATTGATACATAGTAAGGCTAAAGAGATAATGAATAAAGGCAGTACTATCCTTTTTAATAATTTCATATAGATTCCAATCCTCCCATAAATAATATATAAACCCAAAATACATACTAATTTTATCATATAGAAGAATCAATGCATAGTAAGAAAGTAATAATATGTAAAAAACTTATCAATCGCTATTAAAAATGAGCAAAAAAAGAAGCTGCAACCGTATTGGCCATATGGCAAGTTGGTTGCAGCTTCTTTTGTCTATAAATTATTATTTATTTACGCTTCTCTTAACATAAGATGTGTGAAGAAGTTCATGTGCCTTGTGGCTGCCTGGCTTGCCAAGGAACTCATCGTAGAGAGCCTTGATTGCAGGGTTTTCATGAGACTTTCTGAAGGTGGAAGCTCTATCGATATCGTAGATAGCTTTCGCACGAAGTTCTCTGATATCGTTAAAGTTTCTGAAAGAAGCCGGCTGTTGAGGCTGACCGCCACCGTTTACACAACCACCAGGACATCCCATGATCTCGATGAAGTGGTAATTTGCTTCGCCGGATTGAACCTTATCAAGAAGGATCTTTGCATTTGCAAGTCCGGAAGCTACCGCTACATTGATATCCATACCAGCTACATTGTAAGTAGCCTCTTTAACACCCTGAGTACCTCTTACTTCGTTGAAGTCAAGGCTTGCAAGTTCTTCACCTGTTAAGGTTTCAACTGCTGTTCTAAGAGCTGCTTCCATAACACCACCGGTTACACCGAAGATAACAGCTGCGCCAGTTGAGCTACCCATAGGATCGTCAAAGTTCTCATCAGGAAGAGCGTGGAAGTCTAAACCTACACGTTTGATTAATCTTGCTAACTCACGGGTTGTGATGGAGATATCTACATCGGCAACACCTGCTCCTGCTGCACTCTGATCATCTCTGCCGATCTCGAATTTCTTAGCTGTACAAGGCATTACGCTGACAGTTACGATCTTTGCAGGATCAACACCCATCTTCTCTGCTAAGTATGTTTTGGACATAGCACCAAACATCTGCTGAGGAGATTTACATGAGGATAAATTATCTAACATATCAGGATAGTAGTGCTCACAGTATTTAACCCAGCCTGGTGAACAGGAAGTGATTAAAGGTAATGTGCCACCATTTTTAACTCTGTGAAGGAACTCAGTCGCTTCTTCCATGATAGTAAGGTCGGCAGCCCAATCAGTATCAAATACTTTGTCAAAACCAAGACGACGAAGACCTGCAACCATCTTACCCTGTACGTTGGTACCAACAGGAAGACCGAAATCTTCACCAAGTCCGGCACGAACTGCAGGAGCAGTCTGAACAACTACAAATTTATCAGGATCAGAAATTGCTGCGATAACATCATCTGTGAAATCCTTCTCCATAAGAGCGCCTGTAGGACAGACAGCGATACACTGACCACAGGATACACAGCTTGTTTCGCCTAATTCCATATCAAATGCACAAGCAATATTGGTTTTGAAACCACGCTCGTTCGCACCGATTACGCCGATACCCTGAGTATGCTCACATACTGCGGAACAACGACGGCAAAGGATACATTTGTTATTATCGCGGTACATATGAGCAGCGGAACCATCGATTGCATACTCAGTACGTTCGCCATCATAAAGACCTTCTGCAGTTACGTTAAGATCTTTACAAAGTTTCTGAAGCTCACAGTCACCACTGCGTACACAGGATAAACATTTTCTATCATGATTTGATAAGATGAGCTCAAGAGTTTTTTTACGGGAATCAAGTACCTTAGGGGTATTAGTCCAAATTTCCATACCGTCTGCAATAGGGTATACACAGGAAGCTACAAGGCTTCTAGCACCTTTTACCTCAACAACACAGATACGGCAAGCACCGATTTCATTGATTTCCTTTAAATAACAAAGGGTTGGAATGTCGATGCAGGCAAGTTTAGCAGCTTCTAAGATCGTAGATCCCTTAGGTGCTGCAACTGACATGCCATTTATTTTAACATTAACAGTCTCCATTTCTAACCTCCATCTGCGTGGATATCACGCAACTAAATATATACGAAAGTAACCTACATTTACATTATTTCTTAACAATAGCGCCGAACTTACATTTTTCGATACAAGCGCCACACTTGATACACTTGCTCTGATCGATAATGTGAGCTTCTTTAACTTTACCCTGGATAGCGCTAACAGGACATACTCTTGAACATAATGTACATCCCTTACATTTATCTTCTTCAATAACGATTGAGAGAAGAGACTTACAAACACCTGCAGGACATTTTTTGTCTACAACGTGTGCAAGATACTCATCTTTGAAGAAATGTAATGTGGAAAGTACAGGGTTTGGAGCTGTCTGGCCAAGACCACAAAGAGAATTCTCTTTAATGTAGTAGCACAGTTCTTCCATCTTCTTAAGGTCTTCCATAGTTCCTTGACCTTCAGTAATCTTCTCTAACATTTCATAGAGACGTTTTGTACCGATACGACAAGGAGTACATTTACCGCAGGATTCTTCTACTGTAAACTCGAGGAAGAATTTTGCGATATCAACCATACAGTTATCTTCATCCATAACGATAAGACCACCGGATCCCATCATGGAACCAATGCTGATTAAGTTATCGTAATCAATTTTAATGTCAAAGTGTTCTGCAGGGATACATCCGCCAGATGGTCCACCTGTTTGAGCAGCTTTGAACTTTTTGCCGTTAGGAACACCACCACCGATTTCGTCGATAACTTCACGAAGAGTTGTACCCATCGGAATTTCAACTAGACCTGTGTTGTTGATCTTACCACCAAGAGCAAATACCTTAGTACCTTTAGATTTTTCTGTACCCATGGAAGCAAACCATTCAGAACCGTTTAAGATAATCTGAGGAATGTTCGCATAAGTCTCAACGTTATTTAAGATAGTAGGTTTCTGGAAAAGACCCTTCTGTGCAGGGAACGGAGGACGAGGACGAGGCTCACCACGATTTCCTTCGATAGAAGTCATAAGAGCAGTTTCTTCACCACATACGAATGCACCAGCACCTAATCTGATATCAACATCAAAATCAAAGCCGGTGTTAAAGATGTTCTTACCAAGTAAGCCGTATTCTCTAGCCTGCTTAATCGCGATTTCCAAACGCTGTACAGCGATTGGGTACTCTGCACGAACATAAACATAACCCTGAGTTGCGCCGATTGCATAACCAGCAATAGCCATAGCCTCAAGAACTACGTGAGGATCACCCTCTAATACGGAACGATCCATGAACGCGCCCGGGTCACCTTCGTCTGCATTACAACAGACATATTTTTGATCTGCTTCATTTGCTTTTGCAAGCTTCCATTTTAAACCGGTAGGGAAACCGCCGCCGCCACGACCTCTAAGACCACTGTCTAAGATTGTCTGGATAACCTGGTCAGGAGAGTACTCAGTTAAAACTTTACCAAGAGCTTCATAACCGCTGGTTCCGATATATTCATCAATGTTTTCAGGATTAATAACACCACAGTTACGAAGAGCAATTCTGTGCTGTTTCTTGTAGAAATCTGTATCATTTAAGGATTTGATACCATCTTCAGCTATCATTTCCTTGTAAAGGAGACGAGTTACAATACGTCCTTTTAATAAATGCTCAGATACGATCTCCGGAACATCTTCATCTGTTACCATTGCATAAAAGGTAGCTTCCGGGTAGATAATAACGATAGGTCCTAATGCACAAAGACCGTGACAACCAGTCTGTACAACAGCAACTTCCGTGCTGAGACCATTCTTTTTAATTTCTGATTGTAGTGATTCGATGATTTTAACACTTCCTGAGGAAGTACATCCGGTACCACCGCAAACCAATACGTGTGAACGATACATAGTGTGACCTCCTTAGGACTAGCCGATTACCTCGGCAATTGTATATTTTGTGACAACCTGACCACGAATTAAATGCTGCTCAATAACTTCTTGAGCTTTCTCAGGAGTCATTTTTATATAAGTTACTTTATCTTTACCTGGTTCCATTACTTCAACAATTGGTTCGTATTGACATAAACCGATACAACCGGTCTGTGTCACAGCTACGTTAGTAAGACCTTTCGTCTGAACTGCGTCGGAAAGTGCAGTAAGAACTGGTCTTGCACCACTTGCGATACCGCAGGTAGCCATACCTACGACAACACGGGTCTGATCACTGGATTCGCTACGAATGCCGATTTGACCCTGCATCTTTTCTCTGATTGCTTTAAGCTCTTCTAGAGATTTCATGCTTAATCCTCCTTATTAAATCGATAAGATTATGTTACCTAGTATGAAGGAATGCTCCTTCATTGATAAATTTTCAGTTTCTAAGTTCTGTCGGAGAGATTCCCTCCGTTTATAAACAACAAATTCGTTTATTCTAAACCGAAACTCCACCATCCGTTTCTCTTTGGTTTTCGGTCAAGTATTCTTTGATATATTCAGAGACATCAGGGGAATTTAAGGGTACATCGTTAAGAATTTCACGAAATTGCCTAGTATCCAGTGTAAAATGATTGTCGTCAAACTGGTAAGTATAAACGAAATCAGTCTGAGTATTCAAAGTAATTAACGTATGAATAGTGCTATTCATATCACCTAACGGCATACGATCAATATGCGATAATTTAAAGCTTGCTGTTACCGTAGTTCCGACCCCTGGTTTGGAGTCAATGTTAAAACTTCCTTCGGTATTTAAAGCGGCCATTTTAAAAAAAGGAACACCTAGACCGATTCTTCGCGTGGTTCTCGTTGTAAAAAACGGATCCTCCACCATCTGTAACTGTTCCTGAGTCATTCCAGAACCATTATCAGCGATCGTAATAGTCAGAAGATCAAGTTCTCTCTGTATATGTACACTGATTTCAATCAATTTAGCTTCTGCTCTGATTGAATTGTTAGCGATGTCTAATACGTTAAGAGATAGCTCTGTCATCATAATTAGTTGTTATATTTTGCGATAACGCCTTCTACATCATCAACAGTTAATTTACCGTATACATCTTCGTTAACTGTTAATACAGGCGCAAGTCCGCATGCACCGATACAACGGCAAGATTCTAAAGAGAACTTTCCGTCAGGGGTACAGCCGCCATCCGATAGACCTAAGACAAGCTTAAGCTTATCAAATAAATCTCCGGCGCCTTTTACGTAACAAGCGGTTCCTAAGCAAACAGAAATGTTGTATTTGCCCTTTGGATTCAATGAGAATTGAGAATAAAAAGTTACGATACCATATACTTTTTCCAATGGTACGTTTAGCTCGTTAGAAATAATGGTCTGTACTTCGATTGGTAGATAGCCATATATTCCTTGTGCCTTCTGTAATATGGGCATCAGAGCACCTTTGTCATCTTTGTTATCTGCAATGACTTGTAAAAGTGCAGCTTCCTGCTCTTTTGTTCCTGCAAAGGGTACTGCGTTATTTTGCGATCCCATTCTTTAACCTCCTTGAAATAAATTGTGTCGCCACAAACAGTCACATTATATCATAAGTATGTTAAAAAATCTACAAAAATTATTAACAACTATCAGATCTTTTTATAGCTGCTAATATGCAACATGCATAGGCTATAATGCCGAGAAAATCAGCACTTAAGCATAATTATATACTACCTTTTCTGCCATAACAATATTGTAATTGCTGACAAATAATTTGTATGTTATAATAATGCTATCTCTACTATTACTATTTTTACACAAGAAAGGTTTCGACATGAATGCGATAGACGGATTAGAATTTGATAAATTGCTACAATCTGCACCGGGTGGTATAGCTAAGTTAGCATTTGATGATATGCTGACGATTTTATATGCCACAGATACTTTTTTCACGTTGATTAAGAGCGTCACGGACAAGTCTGTTATTAATCTGCCGACGCCTCTTTTGCGTATGATATATTCAGCTGATATTATCTATATAACTCAGCAGATCGCAGTACAAAAAGCCCGTAAAGATAACATGATTGACATAAATTTTCGTACTCTTCAGCCAGATGGAAGCTTCAGATGGGTGATGATTACCGGTAACAGGACGCAGGAGACATATCAATCAGGGACAAAAACAGTTCCGGTATATTCCTGTATTGCCATGGACATTACATCCTTAATGGCAAAATATAAAAAGTTGGAGCAGTCTGGCGACTATAACCGAGCAATTGCAGAATTGTCGAAGGACTTGTTTTTTGAGTATGAGATTGCAACAGATACATTATCCTTCTCCGAGATTTTTCGTGAGATATTCGGAAAGGATCCCAATATAACAGGCTTTAGAAATAGACTTGAGAAAACAAAGATGATACATGCAGAGGAATTACCGGCAGTTGTATCGATATATAACAGTATGATGAGTGGAAGAAAACAGGTTAGATTTGAAGTACGTCTAATGCCAAAGGATGGCACTCCGAAGTGGTATCTCTGCTATGCATCCATCATATTTGATGAATATAGAAATCCGTATAAGGTTGTGGGTAAATTATCTCCTACCAAACCGGCAGTACAGGAGAAAGTAAAAGAGAAAAAGGCATATAAGCCTCACCTTGATTCGCTGACTAATGTATGTAACAAGGAATCCTCCGAGGTGATGATCAACGAAGCTGCCTCCAATCAAAGCGTGGAGTCACTGAATGCATTGTTTTTAGTGGAGGTTAAAAATTACAAGGGAATTAATGAATTGAGAACTGCCTCCGGTGGACAGAATGTACTTGTGGACATAGCAGATATACTTAAGAACCATACTCGTACTTCAGATATCATCGGAAGAATAAGTATGGGTGAATTCATAGTGTATATGAAGGATATACCATCGGATAAAGCGGTATTTACCGAAGCGGAACATTTGTGCAAGATATTTGATGAAGCATTCTCCTATTCCTATACCAAGAACAGTGTATCGGTAAGTATCGGAATTACACTTCATCGTGGAGAACAGCAATTTCAGACGCTTCTTAATAATGCGAATGCAGCCTTGGTTATGGCAAAAAAGGTACCGACCAGTTCCTTTGAAGTATTTGCAGGTAGCATTTAGAGAAAAAGTTACGAAAGAAGAGTTTGATTAGGATGGTACTAATTAATATTGCATGAATTCAGCTAATGGGAGGAATTAAATTAAATGACGATTGACGACATAAGAGAGATTTTAGGAGCAAAAATGATTGTCGGCGAAGAGTGGAAGGACAGAGAAATACACACGGCATGCGGCTCCGACATGATGAGCGATGTATTGGCATTTATGAAGGATCAATCAGTTTTGATGACCGGCTTATGTAACCTTCAGGTTATCCGAACTTGTGAGATGATGGATATCATCTGCATCGTTTTTGTCAGGGGTAAGCTGCCGGACGAAGCAATGATTGAGATGGCACAGGAGAAAGAGATTGCAATCATGTCCACCGGACATAGAATGTTTTCGGCATGTGGTTTACTTTACGAAAAAGGATTACGGGGAGGAACGTCTTATCGTGAGTGATACAATTACTATGACTTATCATGTTCCTGCAGACGATTTTACGAGAGCAGGAGAAGCCTCAAGCAATGTGAAGAGCAAATTAAAGAAAATGGGTGTTGACCCGGATATTATCAGAAAAGTCTCCATCGCGATGTATGAAGGAGAAATTAATATGGTTATTCACGCTTCTGGCGGTAAGATAGAGGTAATTATATCACCGGAAGAGATCGAAATGGTTTTAAAAGATAGTGGTCCCGGAATCGAGGATATCGCATTAGCGATGCAAGCTGGATATTCAACAGCACCGGATAATATTAGATCATTGGGATTTGGGGCAGGTATGGGCTTGCCAAATATGAAAAAATACTCCGATGAATTCCTGATTGAGTCAACTGTGGGAGTTGGCACTACAGTAAAAATGAAAGTTAAAATGAACGAATAGACACAAGGCACGGGTGCTTTAAATGCTTGCATTTATAGCACCTTCCATACATACAATTATAGTTTTAGGTATTACGGGATGAAAATGAAAGAAGCATAGGATATATATCGGATGCAAAGTTTCAGTTTTACATTACCTAAATATATTAAAAGAGAAGGAAAGATAATTGGTATAACGAAGCTGTATGTAGTTACAACTCCGTAATTAATAAAGTTACAGGGGGAAAGATAATGGATAAGTTTTTCACTTCAGTACACCTGAAGGAAGATCTTTGCATGGGGTGTATCAATTGTATTAAAAGGTGTCCGACTCAAGCAATCCGAGTTAGAAACGGAAAAGCAGTTATCACGAAGGAGTTTTGTATTGATTGCGGGGAATGTATTCGCATATGTCCGCATCACGCCAAGGAGGCTACGTATGATTCTCCGGAGATTATGAAAAAATATGAATATACGGTAGCGTTGCCCGCACCTTCCTTATATGGTCAGTTTAATCATTTGGAGGATATTAATATTGTTCTTACAGCACTCCTGATGATGGGCTTTGATGATGTATATGAGGTTAGCGGTGCTGCAGAGCTGGTATCCGATATTTCAAGAAAGTATGTATCCGAGCATAAAGAGCAGTGGCCGATTATCAGTACGGCATGTCCTTCCGTAGTCAGACTGATTCAGGTTCGATTTCCAAACCTGATCGAGCATTTATTACCAATATGCGCGCCGGTGGATCTGGCGGCCTCTATCGCCAGAGAAAAAGCGATGAAGGAGACCGGGTTGCCTAGAGAAAAGATTGGAATTATCTTTATCTCGCCCTGTCCTGCCAAGATGACAGCGGTAAAATCACCAATTGGAATTGATCATAGTGAGATTGACGGTGTATTAGCCATGAAGGAGGTATACCCAATCCTTCTTCCTCTCATGAAAAAAAGTATGAATAATCCACAGGAGCTTCGCATATCCGGTCGAATTGGGCTTGGTTGGGGAAGTACCGGTGGTGAGGCAGGAAGCTTACTAACCGATAATTACCTGGCGGCGGACGGAATAGAGAATGTAATAAAGGTTCTAGAGGATCTGGAGGATCAAAAGTTCGATCAACTTGAATTTATCGAATTAAATGCTTGCGCTGGAGGATGTGTAGGTGGTGTTCTGACCGTGGAAAATCCTTATTTGGCAAAGGTAAAACTGCTTCGTCTACGAAAATATCTCCCGGTTGCCTGTTCCCATATCTCAAGCGGTATCAATGCGGATAGCTTCTGGAATGATGAAGTGAAGTACCAGCCTGTATTTAAGCTGGGTAAGGATATGAAGGAAAGTATCGCGAATATGACCAGAGTGGATGAGTTGTGTAATAAATTCCCGAGACTGGATTGCGGCTCCTGCGGAGCACCAACCTGTAAGGCGCTAGCCGAGGATATCGTCAGAGGAGTTGCTCATGAGCAAGATTGTATCCATATTCTCAGGGATTACATTCATAAATTATCGGATGAATTATCCAAACTGGATATAATAAAACCATAAAGAATTCACGGGAGAGGAAAGCGTTTGGTGCTTTATATCCTACTGGTGAGATGGAGGAAAGTATGAAAGTAACTGATTTAATTAAAGCAGAACTGTTCAAGGTGGTCAATGAAGGAGAGAATATTCAAAGGGAGATTTGTTCCCCTTACTGTTGTGACCTACTTAGTATTGCAATGGGCAAGATGCCATCCGACTCTGCATGGGTGACGGTAATGGGTAATATCAATACTCTTGCGGTCGCAACTCTTGCGGATGCCTCATGCATCATACTTGCAGAGAGTGCCCAGCTGGATGATGCATCATTAAGCAAGGCAAAGGAGCAGGGAATAACGGTATTCGCAACAGAATTACCGATATTTGATGCGGCTTTACTTGTTTACAAACAACTGAATGCATAAACTATCCTATGATCTGCATATCCATTCCTGTTTATCTCCCTGTGGGGATGATGATATGTTGCCATCCAATATCGTTGGAATGGCATTCTTAAAAAATCTTGATGTGATTGCAGTAACGGATCATAATTCATGTAAAAACTGTCCTGCGGTATTGGAGCTAGCCAAACAGTATAATATATTAGCAATTCCCGGTATGGAGCTATGTACAATGGAAGAAGTGCATGTGTTATGTTTGTTTGAAAACCTTTCTGATGCGATTGGATTTGATGAATATGTGTCGGATAAGCTGATGAAGATACCAAATGAGGAACGTGTATTTGGTAAACAAGAGGTTGTGGATGAAGAGGATAATGTTATCGGAACACAGCCTTATCTGTTGATTAATGCAACGGAGATATCATTTGAAGAAGTGGGTGAGCTGATGAAGCAATATCATGGAGTGCATATTCCGGCTCACATTGATAAAAACTCGAACAGCTTACTATCTAATCTAGGCTTTATCTCGCCGGATGCGGATTTTAAAACGGCGGAGCTTGCGAATTTGTCCCACCTTGAGGAGATAAGTAAGAAAAATCCATATCTGAAGAAATGTAATATCATAACAGATTCAGATGCTCATATGCTGGGAGATATCAATGAGGCGATTCACTATATTGAATGTGAGAGCAGAACGATAAAAGATGTATTAAAAGCATTACAATAATGGGGCTGTAGCAATTTGCAACAGCCCTTTGTTTTGTCTGTATGAGCCGTTGTATATTTTTCACCAAATAAATGAGATTCTTTACATCTCATTCCCTCAAGAACTTTGATAATAGTTGTATTATGATAAACTTATGTTATACTAATAAAGATATTAGTTAATACTATTTTAGTTAATACTATTTTTAAAAATCTAATCGAAAGTAGTTAAAGTATGCGGTTATAAGCTAGATACTTTCGATGCTAATCATAACTTAAGGAGTATAGTATTATGGATATGTTAGACGTAAGAGAATTATATCGCAATCAGGAGAAGTATATCGGTATGAAGATACAAGTTGGTGGTTGGGTGAAGAGCGTCAGAGATTCTAAGACATTTGGATTTGTTGTATTGAATGACGGAACCTATTTTGAACCTTTACAAATTGTATATCATGACACATTAGAGAACTTTGGTGCAGTATCAAAATTAAATGTTGGTTCTGCTGTTATAGTTGAGGGTGAATTGGTAGCGACTCCGCAGGCCAAGCAACCTTTTGAGATTCAAGCAGATAAAGTAACTTTAGAGGGTGCATCCACTGCAGATTATCCTCTTCAAAAGAAGAGACATACGCTAGAATATTTAAGAACGATGACGCACCTTAGAGCAAGAACGAATACCTTTCAGGCAGTATTTCGTGTTCGCTCTCTGATTGCTTATGCCATTCATCAGTATTTTCAAGATAGAGATTTTGTATATGTGCATACTCCAATTATCACAGGCAGCGATTGTGAAGGAGCCGGAGAGATGTTTCGTGTAACTACATTGGACATTGAGAATCTCCCTAAAACAAAGGAAGGAAAGGTGGATTTGTCACAGGATTTCTTCGGTAAAGGAACTAATCTTACCGTTAGTGGTCAGCTTAATGGTGAGACTTACGCGATGGCATTTAAGAATATCTATACCTTTGGACCAACCTTCCGTGCGGAAAATTCCAACACGACTAGACATGCTGCAGAGTTTTGGATGATTGAACCTGAGATTGCATTTGCAGATCTTAAGGATGATATGGCATTGGCAGAAGGAATGCTCAAATATGTAATTAACTATGTTCTTGAACATGCACCCGAGGAGATGAATTTCTTTAATCAATTTATCGACAAGGGATTATTAGAGAGACTTCAGAACGTGGCGGGCTCAAACTTTGGTCACGTTACTTACACAGAAGCAATAGATATTCTTACGAAGAACAATGACAATTTTGATTACAAGGTAAGCTGGGGCTGTGATCTACAGACGGAACATGAGCGCTACTTAACAGAGCAGGTATTTAAAAAGCCTGTATTCGTAACAGATTATCCAAAGGAAATCAAAGCATTCTATATGAAAATGAATGAGGACAATGAAACAGTTGCGGCAATGGATTTATTAGTGCCGGGTATCGGTGAGATCATCGGCGGAAGCCAGAGAGAAGACGATTATGATAAGCTGATTCAGAGAATGGATGAGATGAAGCTTAACAAAGAGGATTATGACTTTTATCTTGACCTTCGTAAATATGGTTCTGCACGTCATGCAGGCTTCGGACTTGGCTTTGAACGCTGCGTTATGTATCTGACAGGAATGAGCAATATCCGTGATGTGGTTCCGTTCCCTAGAACAGTAGGTAACTGTGAGTTATAGGATAAAATAATTGAATTATATTATAATTTAACATGATAATATAGTAATAAAAATAGGGCTGTTAAAAAAGAAATAATTGGATTAAGGAACAATGTAATTTGCCTTACGCAAAGTTGGAAAACAGTGCGTTATGGCAGTAAAACACGATTCCTATACAATATTATTTCTTTTACAACAGCCCTTTCAATTAAAAAAGGTAAGAGAGAGGACCCTCTTACCTTATAGTTTGTTCTATTGTGTGCTGGTTTTATTATCGGTTGAAGAATCTGTACTTGGAGTCCCTTCGATATAATTCTTTATATCTAGTCGTAGTTTATCCCAATCCTTAGCGGTGATAACATCACGGTTTTTTCTGCTTCCGATGGTTACCTTTTCAAATGCATAATTATCATCTGTCGGTACTCGGAAGGTGTCAAGCTTCTTTACCTTTAAGGATACCGCTTCGTTAAGATAACGGGTGAATTCTTTCTGGGTAATATTTGTCCCAATATTCGAGCTCTTTAAGATTTTATTCATCAGAATAGCCATCTCTACAACGTTTTTACTCTTGACTTTATCAAAAATTGCGTTAAGCACGATACGATGTCGCTGTGTTCTACCAAAATCATTGCTTTCGGTAGCAGTAGATCTCTTACGTACCCTGCAATATCCCAGAGCCTGATTACCGTTTAATACTTGTTTACCAGGGACCACATTTCGATACTTTTTGTTAGAGATATAGTTTGTCGTATTAAGGTATTTTGCTTCTTCTGGAGTCAAAGTAATCTCAACACCATGTACGATATTAACAATTTTCTCAAATGCATCAAAGTTTACCGAACAATAACCATCAATTTTAACACCTAAATTCTGTTCAATGGTAGAGCTGAGTAAGTCAATTCCACCAAGTGAATAGGCAGCATTTAATCTGTTTTTATCATGACCCGGAATGTCCACATATAAATCACGCATAATTGAGGTTAACTTAAGCGTATGTTTTTCAGTGTTCATGGTTGCAATAATCATTGAGTCCGTATTTCTGGCATTATCAATTTCCTCTACACCGATTAATAGAATATTTACAATTTTATCGGTTGCTTTAAAGGGTTTATCTACCTTATTACCATTGGCTTCCTCAGACTTGTTATAGTGGAAATTACCGTAGATATATCGGCTTGCCATATTAATTAAGAATTTATTTCCCCCGTCTGTAAAAAGCAATATACAGCATAAGGCTGATATGGCGAGTAAACTATAAAACAGAGCTTTTAAAACTCTTGATTTCTTACGTTTTTTCTTTCGATTGCGTTTGTTTGGAGAAGTTCTTGTTCTATCCATATTTTTTTCCACCTGCTTTGCTAAAGAAGAGTTCACATCCTTCACTAAGGTATCGGAATCTTCATAATCACCGAGACGGCTGGATGAGCGCGGTCTTGGCTGGTTTCTAATGTTCTTGTTATTCACAAATGATGGCACTTCAACCCATTTTTTATTATCATTTTGATTTGAATTTTCATTCATTGAGCGGAACCTCCATTTTACCCGAAAATTGCGGTACAAGTTTTAAATAAGTAATAAAAGGGTATTTTATATAGGCAATATGTATCTTATCACCGATACCAACCAAAGTAAACAAAAACTAGTTACAAAATCAAGAAAAATATTAGCAATTTTGTACTAGGGGAGGGACCAACCGCATTATGGAATTAACAACCCGAAAATGAGCATAAAAAGTCCCATAATCAAGGATAAGTTTTCCCTGATTATGGGACTTTATACTACTTTGTGATTAAGCGGTTCGGAAATAATATATTCTTTACATTTTCCAGAGCAAATAATAAGATCATTCCTAAGATGCCTGCTGATATCAGTTCACCAACTCCAACAGTTAGCATCATAAATGGAACCGCATCCGGAGCGCCGTAGGAATACTTTAGCACCCATGGAACAACGAGAGCATTTAATACGATTGGCGGAATAGCAACCAGAAACTTATTGCCTCTTAAGCGATAGGATATAAATGCTGCGACAAGTGTTGCAAGCGTTCCAAAGATCATATCAGGAATAGAAGCACCACCAAGTATAGCACTTATGAAGCAACCAATTGCGACACCGGGAATAGCAGCGGGGGTAAAGTAAGGAAGGATGGTAAGTGCCTCAGCAATTCGGCTCTGAATCGGGCCAAAGCTTGCAAAGTTAAATACCAACACAAGAACCGTGTAGATAGCCGCAATTACGGCTGCCTGAGTGATAAATAATGTTTTCTTATTCATTTTTATTCTCCTTTAGTTTTGTTTAAGGGATGTTTGACAATCCCTTCGTCAGGAAGGTTACGAACTGACGCTAGGTAAATGCTGGAATGCCCTTGAATAGGGGATTACAGCGATTACTACTATAACGCATACGGTGAGAAAATGCAAGTAGTACACCGAACAATAATTATTAAAAGTGTGCTCTTACCAAAAACCACCAGTTTTTTCGCCATAACTGTTGTATCCCTTTGTATGAGCGAAGCCGACTATTTCGCCATTTCACCATTTCTACCACGTATGACGCAGCTGTATGATATGGAGAAATTACAGTACGTCCTTATCAATTGCGTTGTGGAGAGAAGGATATTTTGGTTGGAAGTTCAGTTCTTTTTTAATACGAGAGGTATCTACGGTCAGTTCCCAGGGGTTAGTCATAAGCCAACCATCTTGAGTAGGAACTTGCTCATATCCCCCATGTACCTTATATAGTTCATCTAATGTAATAGGGTTATCATCTGCAACGTTGTATACTTGACCGCCAACACCTGGTGTAACAGCGGCCAGCATCAGTGCTTGGCAGACATCTTCATGATGTGCTAAAGATAGTTGCTTTAATGGGCTCCAGTTAAGCATATATGGCAGAGTTTCTTCGATGTGTGGATCTTGGTCTCCATAAACAAATGCCAATCTTAAGATACGAATATCTAGTCCTTGTTCATGATATAATTTCAGCAAAGCTTCTTCTGCTGCGATTTTTGTTTTAGGATAGATCTCTTTCGCAGGGATTAAAATATCATTTTCTTTGCATGGTCTATTTTCGTTCAAGCCACGGTATACATTGCTGGTGCTGGTGAAAACAAATCTTGTAACACCAACTTTCAGTGCAGCATTGGCTAGTGTAATTGTTGCATCCAAATTTATAGCTTTGGCTACTTCTTCGCTAATACCACCCCTAAATTGAGCTGCTGTATGCACGATTGCATCAACCCCGCGTATGGCATCAGTAAGGTTCGCGTTATCAATTAGGTCTCCTAAGACAACTTCTGCTCCCTGCTCTTTTAAAGCGATAGCTTGCTCCTCGTTTCTTACAAGGACACGTATATCATGGCCATTCTTTAATAGATATGGCACCAAACGACTTCCGACTTTACCTGTTGCACCAGTTACAAATATTTTCATAATTTAAATTCACTCCAATCGAAATAGTATGTTTCTTAGTTACTTTGTGTTATAGTAATGATTATATCAGGGGTAAAATAACTTAACCACATTGTGCTTATCCTACGATTGAGAGTGGTAGGATAAAAGGAGAAGAACGAAATGAAAGATAGCACATTACAGCACTCATTAGGAGAATTCTTGCGTGCAACTAGACAACGCCTTACACCGGAGGAAGTCGGATTGCCCTCATACGGACGCCGCCGCACACCAGGCCTTCGTCGTGAAGAGGTTGCACAGCTTGCTAATGTAGGTATCTCGTGGTATACGTCGATAGAGCAAGGGAAGGATGTACACCCATCTCATCAAGTGCTAGAAAGTTTGGCAACGGTGTTAAGATTGTCCGAGGATGAACGCCGTTATCTTTTTCTGTTATCGAAAGCCGAGGAGAAGGAAGAGTCAGAAATAAACAAGGAAATCAGTAGTGGATTAGAAAGAACTGTTTTTGCATTAGAACCGCATCCTGCATATGTATTAGGTAAATATTGGGATGTGTTGATTTGGAACCGTTCAGCAGAATATATATTTCAGTTTCCTTCCTATTCAGTAGATTGTAGACCAAAACTAAATTTGCTGTATCATTTTTTAATGGGATCACTTAGAAAAGAAGAGGATTCAGATTGGGTAGAACAGGCGAAAAGCATGATTGCAAGATTTAGGGTGGATTGTGCTCGTTACCCTCAGGATATGAGATTAAATGAAATGATTGAGCAATTTAAGCAAGAGAGTGAATTTTTCCGTACATGGTGGCCACGCTATGATGTAAAAACGATTACAGATTGTCGAAAGCTTCAGAATGACCCTGAACTTGGGATGTTGGAATTTGAACATTTGAACTTTCAGTTATCAAATTGTCCTGATTTGAAATTAATGACGTTTACCGCTACACACTCTACGGTAGAGAAACTTAAGAATAAATTATATATAAGTCCAATGTAGTGAAATGTTATAATATGATTGATAATGCGACAGATAGCCCCCGGAGATTATTTTATCTCTGGGGCTTTTTTATCTATTCAATGGATCTGGAAAGAATGAATACGAAGTATTTAATGATAAATTATAGTAATATGAATGCTGAGAGAATATCAATTTATAATTGAGAAAGACACTTCATTCGTAATTCTGTGCTTGTATAATCCTTGGCTTAGACGATTTATGTGTATATATAGTGAGCAGTGAAGTGCTAAAAAATATTATAAAGTAGGTGCATACATAAAATGGTAAATGCTACTTGACACATTATACTATGCAATGTATAGTATAATGTAAAAGGAGGTGTAACATGGATATACAGTTAAAAAAAGGTTTGTTGGAATTTTGTGTGCTAGCTGTTTTGAAGAAATCAGATTCCTATGGATATCAGATTATTAAGGATATATCTACTTGCATCGAGATTTCGGAATCAACCCTGTATCCGATATTAAAAAGATTAGAAACAGGTTCCTATCTGGAGACATATTCGGTTGAACATAATAGCCGTTTAAGAAAGTACTATAAGATCACTGATCGAGGAAAAGACTATATTGATGAATTCCTAAAGGAATGGGCGCAGGTCATGAATATTTATTATTTTATAAAAGGAGATGAAAATTATGAATAAACAAGTATTTTTGAAGGAACTGGAAATAAGTCTAAATAAGTTAAAAGCTTCAGAGATTGAAAAGCATATCAATTATTATGATGAAATGATTAGTGATTATATGGAAAACGGAATGTCGGAAGAGAGTGCAGTTGAGAGAATCGGTAATCCAAAGACGATTGCAAAGGAACTAATGGAGGGATATGACAGTATTAAGATAACGATGCCGGGAACTGGTAGCAGGATTTTAAATATTGTATTATTAATTCTTGGTTTCCCGCTATGGGGTAGTTTGCTACTATCTGCTGTGTTGTTGCTTTTGTCCTTCTATATAGTTCTTTGGTGTATTCCATTCGCTACCGGAGCAAGTGGTATAGGATTTTTCGCTGCTTCTATTGTTGGTATCATTGGATCCCCTTTTGTTATGGTAAACAGTGTATCCGTTGGTATCATTCAATTAGGGGCAGGAATAGCCTCTATCGGTATTTCAACTTTATTCATATTCGCAACAATCATCTTGTATCGAAAAATTATTATATTGACTAAGAATTTTAATAAAAAATTAAAACGAATGCTTTGGAGGAGGGTAAAGTACAATGAAAATTAAGAATTATCGAAAAAAATTAGTAATATTAAGCTTCGTCCTATTGTTAGCAGGAACATTAATTACCGCTGTGGGATTTGGTACTACCGGGTTTAAATATAATAAACTAAAAGATAACTTAAAAAATGATAAATGGTATCAGACAATTCATATAAACAGCTCCGGAAACTTATGGTATGGAATCGACCTAGGCGATATTCAAATATTCACTATTGGCGATAGCGAGTAAGTGAACTTTGCAATGAGTAATTGCGAATATCTGATCCCGATTATAGGGACATGTGGGAAGAGTCATAAAACAAGCTCTATTTCCGGGAGTTTCTGCATGCGTTTATTACGTTTTGCTCCTACCTGATTGAAACGTCGGTAGCTCGCAAAACGAACTAGCATGCAAAAACCCACTCGGAAATAAGCTAATCGTTTTATGACACTATCCCACATGTCCCTATAAAAAGGCACATTTATCCGTACAAAATTTACTTTCTGGAATTTTTAAACCACTCTAAAGTGTCCACTTCTGCTTCGTTCGGAAGGATTTTGTGGTAGACCTCATTGTATAACCAGGCTAGAGTTTTGTTCTTGAGATAGTTTTTCATTTCTGCTTCTGCTTCCGTCATTACCACCTTAATTAAGCATGGACATTTGGTATGGGTGTCGGGCAGGTTCTCTTTATCAAGCAAGATATTGTTTTGTCTGATCTCTGCACATTGAAAGAAGGATTCTTGTCCTTCCACAGATTCTATTACATCCCAAAAAGTAATATCCTCCGCACTTCGTGCCAGCGCATACCCCCCCTTTACTCCGGGGACAGATTTAATAATTCCGGTCTTACCAAGCTTTGCAAATACTTTTGATAAATATGTCTCCGATATTCCTTGGAATGTTGCGATTTCCCGAATACCTAAAGATTTCGGGGAATCCGGATTAACCATATATAATAAGCAATGTAACGCGTATTCAACTCCAACGGAAAACTTCATAATATAAGCTCCTTTAAAATGTATATTTATTTCATCATAACCGATTCTTTGTTCTCATTCAAGATACTTCGTTAATCTATATCAGCGGATTATTTTAATGAATTAATCCCTTATGCTTGACAAATCCATAAGGATGTTGTATTTTTGATTATAGATAATAACTATCCACGATAATATAAGTCGACAATAAAAGGAGAATTTTATATGTTTAATGAAAAGTTTTTAGAGGTGTTAACTCACGAAGGAGTAGTATCTATTGTATCATGTTCTACCAATGAAGCACATGTTGCGAATACTTGGAACAGCTACCTGGTAACTACAGAGGATAATAAAATCTTAATTCCAGCAGCAGGGATGATAAAGACAGAAAATAATATTAATGCGAATCCCAATGTTAAGTTGACATTAGGCTCTAAAGAGGTAATGGGTTACCGATATATGGGAACTGGATTTTTACTCGAGGGAAGTGCGAAATTCTTAAGAGAAGGGGATTCCTTTACTATGATGAAAGAAAAGTATCCATTTCTCTCAAGGGTTTTAGAGGTTACGGTACAGTCCTGTAAACAAACTTTGTAGTTATAATTAATGTAATAAGTGTGAGATTAATAAAATAAGATACGGCAGTATTGTACCGGGGCAGTTGCAAATTAGTTTATCATTTGCAACTGCCCCGGATTTTAAATATATAGAAAACATTCTCTTTAATAAGAAAATGTAGTTTTAATAGAGGAAAAGCCAACTATCCAGTTAGTTGGCTTTAAGTAGGGAGATTTTATGAAAAAATTTGTGGTTTCACTTTAAGTGTAATTTTTATCATGAGTTTAGTTTATACCGAAAATGTGGAGAAACTATATACAATTAATGAATATTATATGAATATTCAGTTCACAATACTGGAATATAATGTAAAATTACATACAATTGTTCATAAATACGGAGGAAAAGCCAACTTATGCAGTTGGCTTTAAGGGGAGAAATTTATGAAATCTATATTAAGTTATTAACTGGCTTTACTCAACTGTAAATCACTACTAACTTTTGTAACGTTTGTATTTGTTTAACTTTATAACCTTATTATAGAGGCGATTTGTGTTCAAAATATTGATAAACTGTGTTTTATTTATGAATTAATAACTTAATCAGAGCGGTGGCGGAGTAATTAATTAGGGGGTCAAAAGCCCTTCTCAATAATTGCAGTCGTCAATATGCACAAGCTTAATTATGCCTTAAGAATTACGAAACATATATTTGTAAGCAACTGTATGAAGTCGTTGGTGCTTAGATTGCGTGGTTTGCAACCTTATGCACCACTACGTACTTCATCCAAGCGAGAGCGTGTTGCTTGGAAAATATGTTTCGTAATTAATATAGAACATTAATCAGTGCATATTGGCGTTTACATTAAGAAATAGGGTTTTTATCGCACGAACTAATTTGTAAAAACATTAATAAGAATGAGAAGGACATTTGGAACATAACTTATAGTAATCACAAAACTTCTGATATTAATTATGTGAGCCCTTTTTACAGTGAGCACTAGTGTGCATGGGATGGAGAACGAGGATAATAGAAAGGAGAGGCTGAATGGAGATATTATCAAAATATGTGGTAGTGGTTGTTTTAGCAATCTGTTTATGCCTAGGATACATAATAAAACACAGCATAGCTTTTATTCCTAACAAATATATACCGCTTATTATGGCGATCATCGGAACGATATTGAATGTATGGATCAGTGGCTGGGCGTTTTCTCCCCAAATTCTGCTTGGAGGATTGGCAAGTGGTCTTGCAAGCACCGGAGCCTATGAAATGATTCGGAATATATCACCGGGGGATGAGACGCAGAGTAATCAGGAAGTACCAAGTAGTAAGGAAGAAGTAACAGAATAAGTGGAACGGGCGTGCAAGGATATTCCTATATTTGCATTGCCCGTTTTTCTTCATATTTATGAAATTATTGTAAAATTTTAAATTAATTTCGACCACTTTCAGAAAATGTGGTATTATTGTATTATTATTTGCACATTGGACATGTTTTGACAAAGAGATATGATAAGATAAAAATAAGTTGAGAGCCTATAATCTTATTTGCATTTGAAAATTTTATTCATTGTAAATCGTTAATATAATACGGAGGTGCTTATGAAGTTTATACATACCGCAGACATCCATCTGGGTGCGGCACCGGATTCGAATATGCCTTGGAGTGGTGACAGGGAGAAAGAGATTTGGAGAAGCTTTGAACATATCATTGATCGCTGTAATGAAGAGAAGGTTGACCTATTGCTTATTGCAGGAGATCTATTTCACAGACAGCCTTTACTGAGAGAATTAAAAGAAGTAAACTATCTGTTTTCCAAGCTCGAAACTTCAAAAGTAATCTTGATGGCAGGTAATCATGACTTTATCGGGGCACGTTCCTACTACCGGGATTTCGAGTGGAATGATAAGGTGCATATGTTTTTATCGGATCGTATGGAGAATGTGGTGCTAGAGGATATCCGTACACAGATATATGGTTTGAGCTTTTGTTCGAGGGATATTACTGACTCTCTATATGACACTGTGAAACCGGAGGAGAATGATTATTATCATATTCTCCTGGCTCATGGTGGAGATGAGCGGAATATTCCGATTAACCGAAAAAAACTGCTGGATTCAGGGTTAGACTATATTGCGCTTGGTCATATACATAAACCGGAGTTGATTAATCAGAGGATGGCATATTGTGGCTCTCTTGAGCCACTGGATAAGAATGAAATTGGTGAGCATGGTTATATTCTCGGTGAGATTACGAAGGATACCGAAGGTAATAATGTTACTAGTGCAACTTTTATTTCTTCCAGTGTGCGCCAATATAAAAGAGTTGTTTTAGAGATTAACAAGGATTCCACCAATGGATCCCTTATAGACCAGGCGAAGGAAGTCATTCGTTCAAATGGTGCATCCCATATTTACTCTTTTACGATTCGAGGGATCAGGGAAGAAAACCTTCATTTTAATCTAGAGGCACTGCGGCAGATGGGGTGTGTTCTTGAGGTGGAGGATCGTTCTGTTCCGGATTATGACTTTGAAGCTTTGTACCGCGAGAATGAGGAAAACATGATTGGTATGTTCATCCGCAGGATACGAGAGAATGCGAAACAGGATGATATTGCGACGAAAGCATTATATTATGGAATCGAAGCGTTGCTTGGAGCAAAAAACTAGAGAATAGATAGAATGCATCGCTAATTTTTATGAAAGGTTTTGGTGATAGATGCTATTTACAAAACTGAAGTTGAGTTATTTCGGTCGGTTTCATAACAAGGAACTGGATTTAAAGCCCGGAATAAATATAATATATGGTGATAACGAAGCCGGCAAATCCACAATACACACCTTTATAAAGGGAATGCTATTTGGGATAGAACGGCTCAGGGGCAGAGGTTCCTCTTCGAAAGAGGACCAATATACAAGGTATCTTCCATGGGACTATCCGGGTGCATTTGGCGGAAGTATGGAGATTTGTATCGGAGACAAGAGATATCAGATACGAAGAAGCTTTCATGCGAATGATAAGCAATTTGTAGTAATCGATTTGGATACCGGCAGGGAGGTTGTTCAAAAGGATGGGCATATCAGTGAGGTTATCCCGGGATTAACGGAGTCTACTTTTAAGAATACAGTTAGTATCGAACAGCTGAAAGCTTCAACGGATGGTGAATTGGCATTACAGGTACGTAATTATATTACAAATCTATCGATAACAAAAAGCAAAGAGGTAGATGTGCAAAAGGCTGTCAGCATGTTGAATGAGCAGAGAAAGCTGCTGGAAGCCGGGATTAATCCGGAATTGATAGCGAATCTGGAAGCAGAGATTGCAGAAGGAGTTGCAAAAGAGGACAGGATGGATATATTATCCGGACAGCTTAAAGATTTGGCCGGAGATGAAAAACAAATAGAGTTAGATATTGCGGCGGAATACAAACGAATGGAAGAACCGATTGCACAGAATATGGAGCAGCTACCGGCCATCCTCGAAAAGTATCGCTCCTATCAGGAACTCACTCAGCGTGAGGAGATGTTGAAGAAGGAACGTAATGATTTGACGAAGAAGATATCGAGCCAGAAGTTGTTGTTAGAAGAGGAATTGGTTCCTCAGGAAGACATCACAAAACTTCAGGAGCTTCTATTACAAAGTCAGAGCATGGAGGAAGAGGAGTCGGAAGTTGGTAAGGAGAGCAATGGTCTGAAACAGAAGGGAAGAAGTATCCGATTAGAGATCATAGTACCGGCTGTTCTGATAGCATTATTTATAGCAGGGGTTACGAAACTTCATCCTGCAGGACTGGTGATGGCTGTTATCTTGGTAATATCGGCTGTGGTTGCTACACTCGCTCTGAACGGAGGACATAATGCTGATAAGGACGACACAGACCAGAGAATTGTATCTAATCGAAGAAACAGGGAACGAATTCGTGAGGAACTTCGTCAAATTATGCACAGGCATGGGGTGAATCACCCGGAGCAACTATTTCGGAAACAAGAGGAAGCGATGAGAAAGTCGTATCTTCTAGAGAGTGCGAAAGAACAGTGCAAAGAGATGGATAAGCGTCTGAACGAATTGGAGGATGACAGAGATTCAATATATGATATAATAATGAAATACATGCATTTATTTATTCATGAGGATGAACTCACTCCTCTGGCAATGGAACGGCTTCAGGATTTGCTTCGCCACAAGAAACAGGAGAGCAATGACAAGCTGTTAGAGCTGAACAGAAGGAGAGAAGCCTGCAGATTTTCGTTAGAAAAACTCCGATGGGAGATTGGATCCCTAGAGGGTAATGAAGAAAAACTGTTAAAAGACACAGAACGCTTAAAAGAGTTAAAACAAAAGCAAAAGGAAAATATGACAGAGCTTGAGGCAGTAAAGCTCGCTCTACAATCCATTCAGGAGCTGGCCGCCGATATTCATGACAGCTTTGGACACCAACTTAACCACGCTGTATCGGAAGTGATCAGTGAGGTAACCGGTGAGAAATATACAGATCTTAAAGTAAATGAAAAATTGGAGATAAAGGTCGGATGGAATCAAAGCTATATTCAGCTGGAACGCCTGAGCGCGGGAACCATCGATCAGGTATATTTCGCACTTCGTCTGGCGGTATCGCAGCTACTGCTTCCGCAGGAAGAACTGCCGATTTTACTAGATGATAGCTTTGCCTTATATGATAATCATAGGGTGAAGGGAGTAATCAAAATGCTATTACAGAGACAGCAGGTGATATTGTTTACCTGTCATAACAGGGAACAGGAGATTATGAAAGAGATGGGAATTCCGTTTCATTTCGTAGACCTGTCAAATAGCTGAATTTTTATGGAGGCATTACCGTGGAAAACAAAACTACAACAACAACAAATCAAAAACGAAAAAAAAGAACCGGACATAAGATAAAGATTGCAATACAATTCATTATATTAATGATGTTGATTGTTATCTTAAGCGGCATCCTATACTTCTATTTAAAGTATGGTAAAACAATATTGGAGATGCAGCATCAGGCAATGGAGATGGTGGATGAATCCACTGCTGACACCTTCAAAGCATCACAAACCAGTATGGTTTACGATGCGGATGGAAATCTGATTTCCAGATTAAAGTCGGAGAAGGATGTTTACTACATCAAATATGATGATATACCTACTAAAGCAATTGATGCGATGCTGTGTACAGAGGATCGTAATTTCTTCGAACATAAGGGCGTTGACTACCTGGCAAATGTCCGAGCGGCAGTCACACTGCTTCAAAATAAAGGTCATATCACACAGGGTGCCAGTACCATAACACAGCAGCTGGCAAGAGGGGTATTCCTTACCCAGGATGTTACCTATACCAGAAAGATTAAAGAAATCTTTGTGGCTCAGGAGTTGGAGAAGCTCTACAATAAGGACCAGATTATGGAGTTCTATATGAATACCATATATTTTGCGAACGGGCATTACGGTATTCAGGCAGCGTCAAGAGCATATTTTGACAAAGGGGTATCGGAGCTGAGCTTATCGCAAATCGCATTCCTCTGCTCCATACCGAATAATCCGAATCTCTATAATCCATTGACCAAAAAGGAAAATACACTAAAACGTAGGGATCGTGTTCTGAAGCAGATGTTTGAAAATGAAACAATCACTCAGGAGGAATATAACGCAGCGCTCAATGAAACGATTACACTTACACAGTCAAAGGCGGATAAGCAAAATTATGTAGAGACTTATACTAGGTATTGTGCAATCAGGGCATTGATGAAGAAGAATGGTTTTGAGTTCCGTAATGAATTTAAAGATAGCGACGATAAAAAAGCATATCAAAAAGATTATGATGATGTTTATAGTACTTATCAGAAAGCGTTATACACCAATGGGTATCGAATTTATACTTCCTTTGATTTAGACAAACAGGAATTACTACAAAAATCAGTTGACGACGCATTGGCGAAGTTTAAGGAAAAGGATTCGAATGGTACCTATAAGCTACAGGGAGCGGCAGCTTCTATCGATAATGAAACAGGTAGAGTAGTTGCAATTGTCGGCGGACGTGAACAGGATTCAAATGGCTATACATTAAACAGAGCGTTCCAAAGCTTCCGTCAGCCGGGTAGTTCAATTAAGCCATTGGTGGTCTATACACCATCCTTTGAGAGAAATTATACACCGGACAGTATTGTGGTGGATCAATATATCAAGGGAGGTCCTGGTAGACCTGGCGGTAAATTTTATGGACATCTCAAGATACAGTCTGCCTTAGAGAAGTCATTAAACTCGGTTGCTTGGCAATTATTTAAGGAATTAACGCCAAAGGTAGGTTTATCTTATCTATTAAATATGAATTTCTCCAGGATTGTTGATACAGATTATAACCTTGCAGCCTCACTCGGTGGATTGACCTATGGCGCCAGCCCAGTTGAGATGGCTTCGGGATATGCAACAATCGAGAATGATGGATATTATAGAGACCCTACCTGTATTGTAAAGATTATGGACTCTGCGGGAAATGAGATTGTAGGAGACGATATCAAGCAGAAGGAAGTTTATGATACGAACGCTGCTAGAACGATGACTGAGGCACTAACCGGAGTTATCAAACGAGGAACAGCTAGAGGCAAGGGATTAAGATATACAATCAGTGCAGGTAAGACGGGTACTACCAATGGAACTAAGGATGGATGGTTTGTTGGATTTACACCTTATTATACTACCAGTGTATGGGTAGGTTATGATGTTCCAAAGACAGTAACCGGTTTAATGGGTAAAACCTATCCGCTTGAAATCTGGCATGATTACATGAATGAGATTCATACAAAAGATATGAAAAAGCCATTTACGTACTATAAGTGGAAGCCTGATGTGGAGCCGAGTATAACTCCTACTATGGCGCCTACCCCAAGTGTGTCTCCAACTACGAATACCCCTACTATAGCGCCGACAGTAACGGTTGCACCTACTCCAACACCTATCGTTGATAATACGGATGATGGTACCGGTGATGGCACAGATGATGGAACTGATAATGGTGATAATACCGGTGATACCGGACAAAATAACAAGGATGGAGTTGTTAACAACAATAATATAGCACAACCATAATAAAATATTTAGAACGAAAGTGTCGGCTTATCGGCACTTTCGTTATTCACAAGAAAGGCTCTTTATCAGGTTACGAAGAAGATTTATAATTCCTCGGTGACTTGATAAAGAGCCTTTTATATGATAAATATATATTATTTCGCTATCTTAAAGCATAGATTTGCTTATTGATAAGTTGTAATTAGTGTTATTGTTTTTGATACACAAAGCATAATTTATTCAATCAAACCAGTTGGCCAATTAGCGTAGTCTTCTGGAAGAACCACCCTGATTGTACTTTTTTAAAATCTTTTGGATACGTTCTACAGGGTTTAATAATCCACTAATACTGTTATCGTGGTTGAGTGTATCTATGATTAATGCAACATACTTACTCATATCAACGTTGATATACCAAGGCTTTGTTAATAACTCAGGTGCCTGATATACAAGGTTGGTCGTAAGAACACGGTAGATAAGACCTTTTTCATATGCTTCATCAATTTTAGCGAAGCCGTTTGTGAACAAACCGAAGGAAGAAGCTACAAAGATTCTGCCGGCATTTCTTTTCTTTAACTCGGAAGCTACATCAAGGATACTCTCACCGGAGGAAATCATATCATCTACAATAAGAACATCTTTGCCATTGATATCAGTACCGAGGAACTCATGTGCTACAATCGGATTACGTCCGTTTACAATCTTGGTATAGTCACGTCTCTTATAGAACATACCCATATCGAGACCGAGCACATTAGCATAGTATACAGCTCTGGACATACCACCTTCATCCGGGCTGACAACCATCATATGATCTTCATCAATCTTAATGTCCGGAACATTTTGAAGCAATGCTTTGATAAACTGATAATTTGGAGCTACGGTTTCGAGGCTGTTTAAAGGAATTGCATTTTGTACTCGTGGATCATGAGCATCAAAAGTAAGGATACTGTCCACACCCATACTCGTTAATTCCTGAAGGGCTAATGCACAGTCTAGAGATTCTCTGGAGCTGCGTCTATGCTGTCTGCTTTCATATAAGAAAGGCATAATTACAGTAATTCTTCTAGCTTTACCACCAGCTGCTGCTATTATTCTCTTTAAATCCTGGTAATGGTCATCGGGTGACATATGATTGACATTTCCACAAACCTTATAGGTTAAGCTATAGTTTGTAACATCAACCAGAAGGTATAAGTCGGAGCCACGTACGGATTCTTTGATTTGACCCTTCGCTTCTCCGGAACCGAATCGTGGGCAACAAGCGCTTAATAAATAAGAATCTCGCTGATAACCAGAAAATGCAATGGTCCCCTTGTGTTCGCTCTCTCTGGCATTACGCCACTCTACTAGGTAGTCATTTACATTCTGACCCAAAGCGTTGCTGCTTTCTAGAGCAATAATTCCAAGTTGTCCCACTGGAATAGTTTCTACGATTTTCTCGTTGTTAGACATTATTTATCCCTCCATGAATAATAGTATTGGTTACAAAGCCATTAAAGTTATAACATTATATATAGGGGTAAGTCAAGACACATTTCGTCATAATACGTGGAATTTATTGTGAGCTCGATTCGTTGATCGCCTTATGTAGACGAATGTCTTCCCCAATAATACGTTGCACCGCATAGCTACTAATAATTCGTGAATAAACACGTTCACTATAATTAAGATTTATATCGGATAAGGACAGGTTTGTTGATATCACCGTAGATTTTTTGCGGAGCAGTCGTTCATTTATAATTAAGTAAAGTTGAGAATTCGTAAAGGAATTATAAAATTCAGTTCCAAGGTCATCAATGATTAGTAGGTCACAATTTAAGATATAATCAAATTGGTTGGAAGCTTGATAGGAATTATCTACATCTTTGCCGAATTTATATTTTTCAAGAATATCAAATAGACGGAAAGCGGTCAGATAGATTACAGTATATCCTTGATCTAACAGCTCCTTAGCGATACAATTGGCAAGAAAAGTCTTTCCAACTCCAGTATTACCTAAAAGTAAAAGATTATCCCGCTTGTCCTTAAAATGTTTAATAAATCGTTTGCAGTTAGCGACTACCTTTTGCATATTGGAAAGTGGGGATAACCCTGTAGTCTCATCCACAAAATTATCAGAATAATAATGGAAGGAAAAGTTATTGAAATTCTCATTGGCTAATATTGTTTTGATATTAGAGTTAGAATACATTAAATCCCCAATCGCCTGCTTTAAACAATTGCATTTTTCATTACCGATAAAACCGGTGTCCTTACATTTGTTGCAATGATAATGCATATCTAGATAATCTGCCGGTAATCCGTGAGCAAGGAGGAGTTCAAGCTGAGTCTCTTTTAGTTCAAGCGTTTTATTCTTTAATTCCTTCAAGCCGCTATCGTCACCGAATAATGCAAGCCTTCCGCTCTGAGCAGATAAAGAAATCATCTCATCTTCCAAATCCTTTAATCTGGGGATCAGTGTATATGCTTCCTTACGACGATCATCCAACTCATGCTTATTCTTAAGCATACGACTATCATACTCGCGTAAAATCTGATTATATTGGTCGTTTTTTAATGCCATGTCAGGATCTCCTTCTCTTTCAAATTATAAACCTATATAGGTTAAGTTTCTCGGTTGATATATAAGGTTTATAGGTTTTTGTTCAAGAGCTTACGCTCCAGTTCCGCATAATCCTGCGCAGAATAAGATCTTTGAGGAAATTGGTTGAAGCGGTTGGAAATGGGCTTAGCAGGTGCAGCGGATTTTTTTGCTTCACTTTGTTTATTGCCTTTAGAGAATTCTTCATCCAGTCTTGTTATATCAGAATGATTTTTTACATCCTTTTTAAACCATGTTTCTAAAATTTTATCCGTGTATTTAAAGTCAGGTTTTTGAGTACGTAGAAGGGTACGATTGCAAGCCTCTGCGATAATATCATCCGCAAAGCCGAACACCTCTACCCACTTTGTTATGTATTGACGTTCGATCTGTCCGGGGGCACGATTGAGTCCAAAGGCTTTATTCACTGTATTAAAATGATCGTGGTAGGTGGAGGTCGCAACTTTCGCTTTTTCCTCGGTATCGATCCCACTCTCCGCCCAGGTTAATGCAACAGCCTCAATGTAGGAGGCGCTTTTCTTTCCCTTGGATACACAATATTCGTATAAGTACATAATTAATTCAGCTGAAAAGTGAAGCTCCTCATATAGATAGAGGATTAATTGAAGATCCATGGGTTTTAGTGGGCGATCCAAATAGATCTCCACAATGTTCATGGCATATTTTATATCATCATTATTCGTAAACTGCTCAATCTTCTCCGCAGAATAACTCTGGCGGGAAGCGGGCTTGGTTTCAGTATGTATGCTTACGGCTACTTCATCCAGCTCTGAGTCAGTATCACCGGGAAGTGCGGGGCTTTGATCGGTAGTTTTAAGATCTAATAGATAGATCGCAGTAATTTCTTTTTGTGTGTTGCGCGTCAACGCCAATAGATTTAGCTTTTCCCAGTAAGAAAGCGCACGAATGATGTCTTTTTCTGTGTTTTCCAAACGGTCAGCTATGGAGGAGATGGTCACTTCCTGGCAAGTTCCGGAAAAGCAACGCAACAAATATAGATAAACTTTGACATATGCGCCATTCGCAGACGGCATATATTGATCGATAAAGATATTCGGCACAATAGTAACGTCAGATATACCCTGTGCATGTAATGAAATCTTACTCATAATACAGTTCCCCCCAATATAAATCCGTGGCTTTTTAGTAACGCCAGTGCCATTATAGCACAGTTAAATCTATCTGAAAATAGCCTATTTTATGGGTGTTGCACCACTATTTTTCAGTGTGGATAACGTGGATATTGTGGATAAACATAAGGTAAAAAGATGTAAAATAATGTAAAAAACAACAGAACAATCGTATATTTCGAATGTTTTTGGGTGAAAAGTCTATAATTGTAGAAATGTTTACCCGGAAAAAAATATCCACAGGAATTATCAAAAAAATTGTTGATAATCCTGTGGATAATGTGGATAAACTATAAACCTAGGAGCTTTTCTCCTACGGATACTATGTCTCCGGCGCCCATAGTTATCAACAGGTCACCGTTCATACAATTTTCCAATAAAAAGTTTTCAATCTCATCAAAGGAAGGAAAATGGTGCGCATCTTTACCAATATTCTGAAGCTCTCTTACTAGATCCAAGGAGGAGATATCGCCCGGATTCTTCTCTCTGGCAGCATAAATATCGGCAATTACAACGTTATCTGCGATAGCAAGAGCCTCTGCAAATTCGGTCAGGTGCTGCTTCGTTCTGGAGTAAGTGTGAGGTTGGAATACACACCAGATGTTATTATGTGGATAACTTTGAGCAGCGATTAAAGTGGCGGAAACTTCCGTCGGATGGTGTGCATAATCGTCGATTATAGTTATACCACCGACTTCGCCTTTTAGCTCAAATCGTCGTTTTGAGTTCTTAAATGAAAGAAGAGCACTCTTGATTTTCTCAATCGGGATACCTGCCGCTAGTGCAATTCCGATTGCAGGGAGAGAATTTGATATATTATGGAGACCGATGACATTCAAACGCATGCGATCGATAAACTTACCCTTATAATATAAATCATAGCTTCCAACACTGTGCTCATCAAAATCAATCTTATCTGCCGCAATATCATATGTAAGATCTGTCTTACGATGTGCGGAATCAATAATACCATAGGTGATTACTTCACAATCCAAATCTGAAGTGATATCCTCGAAGCGTTCGATTTCACCGTTTATAAATAACTGGCCGCCTTTTGGGATTCTTTTAGCAAATAGATGAAAGGAATTACGAATATCATCCAAATCCTTGAAGAAATCAAGGTGATCTGCATCTACGTTCAGTATAATTGCACGTTTTGGATTAAAATGTAAAAAGGTATTGGTATACTCACATGCTTCCGTAATGAAGTGCTCTGATTCTCCGATACGAATATTACCACCGATTGCATCCAGAATACCACCGACCGAAATCGTGGGATCCATATCACCCTGTAAAAAGATCAGGGAAAGCATTGAGGTTGTGGTTGTTTTACCATGAGTACCGGATATTGCAATGGCATCTTCAAAGTTTAGCATCACCTGGCCGATCATCTCAGCTCTGGTTAACATAGGGATACCTCTTTTTTTAACCTCCAAGAATTCTTCGTTATCTTCAGAGATAGCGGCAGTAAATACAACAAGCTCGATATCAGAGGTAATATTTGAGGCTTTTTGACCTAAGTAAAAGGTTATTCCTAAATCGGATAAGCGATCAGTTATTTTGCTTTCGTGGGCGTCGGAACCACTTACTCGAAAGCCATTCGTATGAAGGTATTCTGCAAACCCGCTCATACTGATTCCGCCTATACCGATAAAATGAATCCGACAGGGATTGTCAAAATCTATTTTATACATAGTACACTTCCTATCCATAATTTTTAGTATCAAGAAAACTACGCGAAATTGCGCGCAATTTCTCTGGCAAGCATCAATTCGACGTTTACTACCTGTTATTATAACCCATTTCTCTTAAAATACAATATTAAAATCTATCCGTTGGCACATTACACAAGGGTTTCGTAGCGCATTTTGTACTCATTATATTCAAAATAGGAAGAATTAATGCAAGTATCAAAACCGGAACAGACAAAAAATGGTAAAGATTAAAGCCATAACAGTGAAAAGTTAGCAGTATTTTACAAATAGATTGTAAAATATGTTATTTTTTCGTAAATATTATTCACATTTTGGAATAAATATGTTATAATGCTCTCAAATACCAAAGTTTGGGAATCGTTGAACTAAAACCATGGGGTTTTGGGTGTTTTACTAAGGGGAAAGTGAAGAATACATACTATCTTTTTCTCGACAACTAACGATAAACTTGACAGAAGGGAGCAAAAGGCCATGCAGATTACTGACGTACGAGTACGCAAGGTGAGCAAGGAGGGCAAGATGAAAGCTGTAGTATCAATTACGCTTGATAACGAGTTCGTAGTTCACGATATCAAAGTAATTGAAGGGGACAAAGGTTTATTCATTGCTATGCCTAGCCGTAAAGCTGGAGATGGTGAGTATAGAGATATTGCTCATCCGATCAATTCTGAAACTAGGGACAAGATTCAAAAGATCATCCTAGAGAAGTATGAGATTGCGGCTTTAGAAACAGAAGAAGAAGCAGTATAATTAACGTACACTAAAACGGCAGCTATGGGGCTGCCGTTTTTCTGCGCATATTTTTATATAATACGGCTGGAAGAGAGCAAACAGAGGGTTAGTTTCGGCCATAATCTGTTAACTTAACTGTTGTCACCAACAAGAGGAAGGATTATAATAGATAAGTAATAATTTCAAGAAACAATAACAACGATTATGAATACGAATGGAAAATTAATATATCGGAGTAAAGTATGAATAAGTGGGTTAAAAATATTGGAATTATAATATTTGTACTATCATTTTTTATAGTATTATTTGGTGCTTTTATTAGTATGATACTATTTTGGGCAGGTTTTACTGTGCTTATGTTGGAATCTGTGGCTTTGTTAATATGGCAGATAAAAAGGTTGGACTGGAGATGCGATACATGTGGTACCGTGTTTTCAATTAATTGGGAGCAGAGTATCCTGGGATTTAATGGAGGATCGGTTAAAGAATTGTATTGTCCTCATTGTAAGAAAAAAAACTGGTGTAGCCCAGTAGTAAAAGAGAAATAAGATTGGAGTTAGTATGTATATAATAGTAGGATTGGGTAACCCAACCGATAAATATCAGGCAACAAGACATAATGTAGGGTGGGACGCCATCACGAGGCTGTCCGATGATTACCGTATATCCTTAGATTTAAAGAAGCATAAGGCTATCTGTGGAAAAGGCTTTATTGAAGGGGAAAAAGTAATACTGGCTCAACCGATTACCTATATGAACTTAAGTGGGGAAAGTGTTCGTGAGCTAGTGGATTTTTATAAAGTAACACCACAGGAGGTTATCGTCATCTATGATGATATCAGTCTGGAGGTAGGTCAGCTGCGCATTCGTAAGAAGGGAAGCGCAGGCGGACATAACGGAATTAAGAGTATTATCAGTCATCTGGGAACGGATGAATTCCCAAGAATTAAGGTAGGTGTTGGCGACAAACCGAAGGATTGGGATCTGGCGGACTATGTTCTGTCAAGATTTTCATCTCAGGAGCAGCCCGTGATACGGGAAGCACTGAAGGATTCTTCTGATGCCTGCAAAATGATTATTACATCGGGGATTGATGCAGCGATGAATCAGTATAATCGCAAGAAATAAACGGAGTGTAATAAGTTTTCAAATAGGAGGAAATACTGTTGAAAACCTTTATAGCGCCCCTGAAAGAATTAAAAGAGTTTAATGACATCAGGGATAACATCTTACGAAAGACTCTTCCGGTACAGGTTACAGGCTGTATTGATTCACAGAAGTGTCACTTGATTCACGGCTTGAGTGAGGGTTTTAAATTTAAAGTCATTGTAACTTATAATGACATGAAGGCAAAGGAAATCTACGAAGATTACCGATTATACGATAAAGAGGTATATCTCTACCCTGCGAAAGACATTATCTTCTATAGTGCGGACATTCATGGAAATGCCATTGTAAGAGATCGATTAAAGATTATTAGCAGAATTCTTGAACAGAAGGATACCACTATTATCGTTACCTTAGATGGAGGTATGGATCGTCTACTACCGCTTGATATGGTGAAAGAGAGAATTATAACAATTACAAACACCTCCATTCTGAAGATGGAGGAGCTTTCTGCTGCCCTGATTCACCTTGGATATGAGAAGCAAGCTCAGGTAGAAGCTCCCGGGGATTATGCGATACGAGGAGGTATTGTCGATATCTTTCCTCTGACGGAAGAAGCGCCTTACCGAATCGAACTGTGGGGTGATGAGATTGATTCCATTCGAACCTTTGATGTAAACAGCCAAAGGTCCATAGAACAGGTGGATCAAATGATAATCTATCCGGCAGCAGAGATTATACCGGATCAAAACCGCATTCGCAGCGGACTTAAGAAGCTAGAGAATGAAGAAAAGCAGCATTATAAGAAGTTGAGAGAACAGTTTAAGACAGAAGAGGCCGCAAGAATTCATCAGATTGTTGCAGAGTTTAAAGACAATCTCGAAGCATTTCAGGGGTCGGTAGCCCTAGAAAGCTATATAAATTATTTTTATGATCAAACGGTTAGTTTCTTTCATTATTTTAATAATGAAGACACGATCTTCTTTCTGGATGAACCGGGACGGTTGGTGGAAAAGGGAGAAGCGGTTGAAACCGAATTCCGAGAAGGAATGATTGGTCGTATTGAAAAGGGATATATTCTTCCGGGACAAATTGATGCCATCTACAGCTATAAAGAAGTGATGGGATTTTTGGCGAATAAGGATACCGTATTGATTAGTACGATGGAGGTTAAGAATAATTTTTACGCGCCTAAGAATAAATATGATTTTACGATTCAAACGGTTTCTTCTTATCATAAGAACTTTGATATTCTGGTGAAAGATCTGGAACGATGGAAGAAGAACAAATACCGGGTTATCTTGCTTTCCGGCTCAAAGACAAGAGCGATGAGACTTAGTCAGGATTTACAGGATCTTGGACTGAACTCTTTTTACAGTGATGATATGGACCGAATCCTTTCGCCCGGAGAAATCATGGTGGCTTATGGCAATCTCAGAAGAGGATTTGAATATCCATTAATTAAATTAGTGGTCATCTCTGAGAGTGATATCTTTGGTACGGAGAAGAGAAAGAAGAAAAAGAAAACCTCCTACGAGGGAAATAAGATTCAAAGCTTTACAGAGCTCACCCCTGGGGACTATATTGTACATGAAAATCACGGACTTGGTATCTATAAAGGTATAGAGAAGATTGAAGTGGATAAAATAACCAAGGACTATATAAAAATAGAGTACGGTGGAGGGGGCGTGCTGTACGTTCTGGCAACCGGGCTTGATGTCATCCAGAAGTACTCCGGTTCCGAGGGCAGAAAGCCGAAGCTGAATAAGCTTAACTCCATTGAATGGAAGAATACAAAAGCCAAGGTACGGAGTGCTGTCAAGGATGTAGCAAAGGACTTGGTTGAATTATATGCACAGCGACAACAAAAGGTGGGATTTCAATTTAGTTCTGATACAGTATGGCAAAAGGAATTCGAAGAAGCATTCCCCTATGAGGAGACAGATGATCAGTTAAATGCGATTGAAGCGGCCAAGAAGGACATGGAGAGCAATCGAATCATGGATCGATTGGTATGTGGGGATGTTGGTTATGGAAAAACAGAGATTGCAATCCGAGCAGCTTTTAAGGCGGTAGCGGATGGGAAGCAGGTCGTTGTTCTGGTTCCGACCACCATATTGGCGCAGCAGCATTATAATACACTGGTACAACGTATGATGGACTTCCCGGTTAGTATTGATGTGCTATCCCGCTTTCGAACAGCAGCGGAGCAAAAGAGAACGCTGGAACGATTAAAGAAGGGAAGCTTAGATATTATCGTTGGGACACACCGGGTATTGTCCACTGATGTGAAGTTTAAGAATCTAGGACTTCTTATTGTAGATGAAGAGCAGCGCTTTGGTGTTGGGCACAAAGAGAAAATCAAGAAGTTTAAAAAAGATGTGGATGTGCTTACACTAACTGCAACGCCTATTCCAAGAACACTTCATATGAGTCTTGTGGGAATCAGGGATATGAGTGTGCTGGATGAACCACCGGTTGATCGTCAGCCAATCCAAACCTATGTGCTTGAGCATAATGATGAAATCATACGGGAAGCCATCATTAGGGAGCTGGCAAGAGGCGGTCAGGTGTATTATGTATATAACAGAGTAAATGGTATTGATGAAGTTGCGAATACCGTGGCGAAGCTTGTGCCGGATGCCAATGTTGCCTTTGCACACGGACAGATGAATGAGCATACCTTAGAAAAAATTATGTTTGAATTCATCTCCGGAGAGATCGATGTGCTGGTGTCCACTACAATTATTGAAACAGGTCTTGATATCTCCAATGTAAATACAATGATTATTGATGATGCCGATCGCTTAGGCTTATCCCAGCTCTATCAGCTGAGAGGGCGTGTTGGACGTTCCAATCGAACCGCATATGCATTCCTAATGTATAAGAGGGACAAGATGCTGAAGGAGATTGCTGAGAAGAGACTTCATGCGATTAAGGAATTTACCGAGCTTGGATCCGGTTTTAAGATAGCGATGAGGGACCTGGAGATTCGTGGTGCCGGCAACCTGTTAGGGGAGGAACAAAGCGGTCACATGGAGGCAGTCGGGTACGACCTTTATTGTAAGATGCTTAATGAAGCGGTAAAAGCAGTAAAGGGAGATAACTTAGAAGAGGAAACCTTCGAAACTACCGTTGATATGGATATGGATGCATTTATACCATCCACCTATATAAAAAATGAGGTTCAGAAGTTAGATATCTATAAACGTATTGCAGAAATTGAAAATGAAGAAGAAATGATGGATATGCAGGAGGAGCTGATGGATCGCTTTGGAGATATGCCGAATGCGGTGAATAACCTCCTTAATATTGCACTGATTAAGTCCGTATGTCATAGTGTTTATATAACGGGACTGGTTCATAAGGGAAATGAAGTGAAATTGATGATGTATCCGAAAGCACAGCTATCGGTAGAGAAGATACCGGAGCTACTTGCGAAATACAAAAATTTAAAATTGATACCACAGGCAAATCCTTATTTTATATATCAATTACAGAGCAACGCAAAGGGGAAAACGGATGCTCTTATGGTATTTGATCAGATGAGGAAGCTGTTGGTGGATTTTAAATTACTGCGAAATAAACCGCCGCATTAGATGCAGGAAAGGGGAACAGGCGATGAAATTAACAAAAAAACTGAGGATAGTAGTACCGATATTTTTAATCTTATTATTAGTGGCAGGTTGTGGTTCAGGAGCAAAGAGATATGAGTTGTCCAAATTTATCGGGAAATCCGTATCCGCATTTGAACGGAAATCGGGAATTGATATAGAAAAGCAAAGCAATGGAGTGTATGAAAAAGAGGGAATTGTACAGGTTATGGCTCCGAATAAGAAGGTGACCTCGATTACATTATTAAATAAGCCAGGGAAATACATGGTATTCGGTATTACCATCGGAATGGATAAGAAAGAGGCAGATCCATTACTGAGCGAGGAGTTCGGTAAGGAAGCCTCTAAATCAATCAACGAAGCAAAACATGCCACTGTTTATTTTTATCAGAAGGATGATAAGGAGCTTTATGTGTCCTTTGATGTCGATAATAAAAAGGTGACCAGCATTTCTTATTATAAGGTGGATGCGAACAGTAAGAAGAATAAGGATGAGAATGCTAATGCAACCAACGGCGAACTCATGCTAATGGTAGGTGATATCAAGGTTTACTATAGCGAAGCCATGATGTATCTACTGGCTGCAACTGACAAGTATGAAGGGGAATACGGAAAAAGCATATGGAATGCAGATGTCTCCGGTAATGGTAAGATATTTGGCAATATGATAAAGGATGAGGTAATCAACCAGATATGCGCGTTGAAAATCATTCATAAAAAGGCGCATGATTTAAAGATAACATTATCAGAAGAAGAACAGGCGGAGGCAAGTGATTATGCAAGAGAACATTTTGCAAAGTTGCCCGATCAGGAAAAGAACACTTACATGATAACGGAAGAGCTTTTGCAACAGATGTATGCGGACAATCTGTTAGCAGATAAGATATTTGAGGCGAAGACCATTGATGTCAATACGGATGTATCTAACGAGGAAGCAAAGCAGATTACGGTTCAGGATATCTATATCAAGAACTATAACCTGGATTCCAGTGGACATAAGGTGGCATTATCTCAGGAGGACAAGGCAGCAGCGTTAACTAAGGCACAGTCACTTTTGCAGCAGGCAAAGGAAACGGATGATTTCCGTGCACTGGCACAAGCAAACACCCAGGCGGAAAAGGTGGAATATACCTTTGGTAACAATTCGGCCCCGAAGGAATTCAGTGATGAGTTAAAGAAGGCTGCATTTGCTCTAAAGACAGGGAATGTTAGTGATCTGATTTCTACCGCAGACGGTTGGCACATCTTACATTGTGTTTCGGACTTTAATCAGGATGCAACCCTACAGGCGAAGGAAAGTATCATAGACAAACGTCGTAGTGATATGTTTATCAAGCTTTATAAGGAATGGTCCAAGGGATATGAATTCGTGGTGAATCACGAGGCATGGGCATCCATTCCGTTAGGAGAGTAAAGCTTTTTTAGGAAAGTGAGGAATTGGCATGTGTGGCAGATATAATTTCACGGTGGAACAAAGCGAAGAAATCATGGAGATTCTAGAGAAGCTGAATGCGAAGTTTCAAGGAAAGGAAGTAAAAACAGGGGAAATCTTCCCAACAAATCCTGCAGCCATTTTAATGGAGGAAAAGCAAGAAGTTGTCCCTGCCTTAAGCAAATGGGGATTTCCTAAGTTTGACGGAAAGGGCGTTATCATTAATGCCAGAGCCGAGACTGCATTTGAGAAGAGAACCTTTCGTGACAGTCTAGTAAACCGGCGATGTGTCGTTGTCTCCACCGGATTTTATGAGTGGGACAGTGATAAGAAAAAGTATCTGTTTCGTTTGGACGGAACCAATGCGCTGTACATGGCCGGTATTTATTCAAATTACGGCGGGGAATCTAGGTACGTCATACTCACTACGGATGCGAATGAATCCATGCGAGATATTCATAACCGTATGCCACTAATTATCCCAAAGAACGATATCAGAGAGTGGATCATGGATCAGAGTACTACAGGTGAGTTCCTTAGGAGCATTCCCCCTCAACTGATAAAAGAAGCTGTTTAAAAATTAAGAACAAACAACCACTAAATGAGATAGAACATAGAAAACAAACTATAAAATAAATAGAAGATGCTAACATCACTTGATTGGAAAAACGGTTAGGGGATGGAGGCATCTTCTTTTATTTATCTTTGGATTGCAAACGTGTAAATTGTAGTCGTAACTATGCATAAGATGATGTATGGATAAGAATTGGAACTCCATTTTCAATAAAGGACAAAATATCCTATTGAAACATCATGTCAGAATATGTAGAATAGAATATAGAGTAGCACATAGTTGACAACAGACAATTTGTCATTCACATAAAGGGGAGGACATATGGTAAAAAGAATAATGGCGCTAGTTATGGTATTGGTACTACTGGGGATACCCGTAAATGCCAACGCACAAACTTATCTGACAAAAGATCAGATATATAGTAATGTGAAAAAGAATTTGATAGCACATAAAAGTGAATTTACAATTAATATGACCGTAAAGACAATGAATCAGCTTCGTAAAGGAAGTGACTTTATGTATAAAGTCTTTGCGCTAGATGATAAAACCACGTCCAAGGACTTTGATTACATAAAGTTTAATGTGGATAGCTGGAGAGAAAGTTGGAAATGGAGTAACACAACGGGGAAGGCTTCCCTTAAGATGTCAGTGAAATATGCCACAACCGCGGCACAGGAAAAAGAAGTAGATGAGAAAGTTGCAAGCATATTAAAGTCTCTTAATCTAAAGGGGAAAACAGACTACCAAAAAGTAAAAGCGATTCATAACTATATCATTAACCACACCAGCTATGATAAAACATTAAAAAAACATTCAGCATATAATGTACTCGTAAATAAGTCTGCCGTATGTGAAGGATATTCCCTCGCAGCATATCGTTTGTTTCAGAATGCAGGCATTCAAAATAGAATTATTACCGGAACTGCGGGTGGGGGACCTCACTCCTGGAATATTGTAAAGATAAGCGGCAAATGGTATAACATTGATCTGACTTGGGATGATCCGATTACAAGCAGTGGTAAATCCGTATTAAGTTATGATTACTTTTTAAAGAATAGTAAGGACTTTAAAAATCATACCAGAGATTCAGAATATAATACAGCAACATTTAAGAAGAACTATCCAATTGCAGAAAAGAGTTGGAAATAAACGAAGCCCCCGTTCACATGTTGATATATGTGAACGGGGGTTTCGTTTATTTCTTTTCGATACATTTCTCGGGGTCGAGCTTGGTCAATTGCCAATCGCCCCCTTTATTTTTTATATATTGTGCAATCTCAACATCGGTGTTATTGGTCAAGCGATAGAAGAGGAAGAGATAATCATTCCCGTCTTTGCCGTGGAAGGAGATCTGTTTGATGTAATCCTTTTGCTTGTTGGGATACATTTTCTCAATTAGATTACACCATTCGCCATATCGAGCCTTAATGGATAATTCGGCATCATGGGACCATCCGTGATAAGGAGCACATAGAAAATCTTCCCCGGTAAAATCAATATTGTTGATTTTATAATTTCCATCTACTTTTATTAAATCAATAAAGGCATAATAATATGCGAAGTCAGATATCCCGCTTTCACTACCCTGAATCGTCTCGATTTCCGCAAAATAGCGGAGCTGATCATCAGGGCTATCGTATACCGGAACAAACTTATATTTTATTAAGGTGGTATGTAGGATATTCAGGAATGACTTTAAGTATTTATCATAGGGTAGTCGTTTTTGATAATCTTCGGACAAAAACTGATAAGCCACAGGATAGGGTATGGTGGCTTGACCAATTGTTCCACAACCGCTGAACTTGTCAGAAGCAGGATTAGCAGCCTCACGCAGCACGCTAAAGTAATTTATGATGGTATCTTGAGGAGATTTGAATAATTCTTTTGAAAGCTTTATTTGGGAAGGGTCTTTTTCAATATATGAATCAAAGAATCGATAGGTAAAGCGATTATTAAGTGAGGGCAAGGTGGAAGGACGAAAATTGGACTTGGTGTCTTCCTTCGTGTTAATCGGAGTCTTATCCTTGTCAATTGGAAGTGTATATAAAGTACCACCCATCACCATCTTCTCGGAAGGGGCATGGGGGTATAGCTGAATCATCAACACAACTGCGATACAGGTCAAAACCGTAAAGGTGATTGCCAGGATATGCTTACGACTAAATAACAGTATTTTCATTATATCACTTGCCTTTCATTGGGTTCTATGAATTTTACCCTTTGTGTTGATTTGTGCCGAGCATTTCGCAGGTACAAATTAAGAGATGGGAAAATTGCATTTTATTTTTGCGTTAACTACTAATATATATATGTCATTCATTATAAAAATAGGACAAGTTTTGACTGTTTCAAGTGAAAAGTATAAACAAGAACAAAAAGAGCTACATACCGGTGGTTAGTTAACCACTGATGTGTAGCCCTTAAAATACTGCGGGAAAGGAAAAATGTATTGTGCATTTGATTCGATGTACTCCTTCATAGAGAACACAAGTCTTATGAAATATTAATATTACTGAGAGATGGATTTAGCGGTAGAGCTTCCATCATTACTGAGTATTTTAAAGTAAATAGTTCCGCTTTTATACTTTAAATCCAGGATTCGGGTTTGGGATTCATATAACGTGCCTCCAAAAAAATCATGAATTTTATAAGTGGCATCTTCATCATCTACGTATAACGGAGGGCATTCAATATAAACCAAAGATCGTATATTATTATTCTCCCAAACAAAATTTGTTCCGTATACGGAATATTCAAAATTCTTATCCTTTGTATTATAAATCGTAAAAAAATCCATGTCTGGGGTGATGTTGGCAGTAACAGCCACACGTAGCTTATCAATCCATTTCAAGCTAACAATGGAGGTGATTGTAGTTGTTGCCTCTTTTACTTTTACCAATTGATTTTTAACTAAAAAACTAGAAGGATCATTCACACTTACCGTTAATCCGTTGTCAAAAGCATCAGAATACGGAGCTGGAGTAACTGTAGTAACTTCAATGGGTTTATTAACAATTTCATCGCCACTGCTATCTATATCGTTGCTTAAACTCTTTTTGCCACATCCGGAAAACATAATTATAGTTACTAATAGTAAAATAACAATTCTTCTGATAAGGTCATCCTCCTCGTTGGATATATATTTTAGTAATCCATTTAAATGCAAAAATTAAGTTTGATGTGAATTGCAAAAACATATTCAATAATTAAATTAGAAACGTGATAATAATAAAATGTTAGCATAAATACGTACATATATCAACAGGCTTGTACATATTTATTGTTAATAAGGTACACAAAAAACGGCGTATTACAAAATAAATTATTAAAATGGTAATAAATGTATTGACAGGAAATTATAATAATATTATTATAATTACAATAATAAATTTAAACAAATAATTATAGATGAGGGTGATCAGATGGGACAAAAAACATTGACTGCATCGGAGTGGATTGTAATGGATAAACTCTGGGGAAAAGAGCCACAGGTTTTAGCAGAAATAATCGATGCAATTGGAGATCAAGTGGAATGGAGCTATCAGACGTATGCATCGTATTTGAATGTACTATGCGATAAGGGTTTTGTAGATTTTAAAAGAAGAGGCAGGACAAAGTTCTACTATCCATTGGTGGAACGGGATGAATGCATTGAGGCGGAAAGCAAGAGTATGCGTCAGAAGATGAGTAATGAATCGGTAGAGAAGTTTCTACTGTGTATGATACGAGACACACAGTTGTCATCCGATGCGCAGGAGAAGTTGAAGGCACTAATTGATGAATTAGCAGAAAAGGAATAAAAGTATGGAGATTATAAATTACTTATTGGAGATATCCGTTTATAGTGTTTTGTTGTTTGCGATTATACTTTTGATCAAGCATGTATTACGGGACAAGATGTCACCGACGTTGCACTATGTGCTTTGGTTTATACCGATTGCGAGGTTATGTATTCCGTTTACGATAGAAAGCAGCATTCGTCCGATCGTAATCCAGAAAGAGAGGATAGGAGATCTCCAAACATATGAACAGTTGCAGAAGAGTTCCTTATTAAGCTGGATGGACTATATCTTAATCGTGTGGTTAAGTGGAATTTTACTTTTGTCAATACGAATGCTTATCAATATGATAAAGATGAAGCAGGAAATTAATAGATATGGAACGTCGCCCTCTTCCGATATGGAAGAGATCTTAGATAAGTGTAGTAAAGAGTTGGGAATCAAGAAGAAGATGAGGCTGGTTGTGTTTCCCAATATTAAAACACCTGCGCTAACAATTGAACGAAAACCTAAGCTTATTCTACCGTCAGACGTTCAGGAATATCTGAATGAGCAGCAACTAGAGCTTGTCATAAAGCATGAGCTGATGCACTACAAACGCTTTGATCATCGGATGGTCATGTTGCTTCATATTTTGGAAATAGTGTACTGGTTTAATCCACTCGTGTGGGTTATGGGTCGGCATATCAGTCATGATATGGAATCCGCCTGCGATAGCATGGTGGTAAGGAATCTGGATAATCAGTTAAGAAAACACTATGCCCTCTCCCTGGTACAGTTGTCATCGAGGGAAAGAATGATAGGATTCGTGTTAGGATTAGTGTTTGGGAATAATGAAAAAGCGGTTGAGAACAGGGTACGAAGGGTGTTTCAAAGAAGTCCAAGTAAACCAGGTGCGGTAATTGGAGCAGCCATTGTGGCAGTAGTGCTTATTGCAGGGAGCTTTACGACATTCTTTCATCCTGTAGTGAAAAACAACAGAATAGATAATAATCAGGTCAATGAATTGGCTTATAATCATACTGATCCTAAGATGCAGAAGGATTATTATATAGCAAATGCCAATGACATTAATTATATTCCAGACGGGGATTTAATCGCCAGTAAGACTTTGTCCGCAGGTGAAAATTATACTAATTCGGATCAGTATACTACAGAACCGGACGTTTATACTGCAGATTTCTCAGACATAGATGCTGAAGAAAAAAAAACCAATCTATCCTACGTTGATGAAACAGGTCAGAAGCATACCATAGGGAATGTATTTACAAAAGTAAGTAAATCGAAGAGTAAGCACGAATAAAATCACACAAAAGTTAGAACACACTGTCAAATTAATCAATTCATAGTTCGCGAGGTAAGTCGATATGAGAAAAAAATCGATATACATATTTCTTATCCCCAGCTTAATCGGGTTTTTAATATTCTTTCTGATTCCATTTGTGAGCAGCCTTTTTTATGCTTTTAATGATGAAGGAAGATTCAGTGTGTATAATTTTACCTATACGCTTCAGAATCAAGCGTTTCAACTGGCACTTAAGAACACACTGTTGTTCTTGCTGATATGTGTTCCGCTCAATCTGTTACTGCCTTTACTAATAGCGGTCGCCGTAAAAAGCATCGGAGAACAAAGTCGGTTATTCCGTCTAGCCTTTATCTCTCCGCTTGTGGTACCGGTGGCATCGGTGGCTATCTTTTGGTCCATTCTGTTTGCCCCTGGAGGAACGATAGGCCGTATCTTAGGCTTATTTGGAATTCCTAAGACGGATTTTCTACATAGCGGATGGGCAGTACTTATCGTTGCGCTTATTTATCTCTGGAAAAATCTTGGTTATATGATGGTGCTTTATCTTGCAGGGCTTAGTGAAGTTCCCACAAGCTATTATGAAGCTGCGTCGATGGACGGGGCCGGCGGAGTTCGAAAGTTTCGAAGTATTACGATACCATGTCTCTGGCCAACGATATTCTTCGTGTTAGTGTTATCCGTTGTCAACTGCTTCAAGATATTTCGTGATACCTATCTTATCACGGGTAATTATCCGGATGAAAGTGTCTACATGCTTCAGTACTATATGAATAATATGTTTCACAAAACGGATTATGGGCGACTGACTTCAGGGGCCTTTCTCATCACCGCAATTATTGTGATATTTCTGATTATTATGTTCCGACTAAACCGCAAGGCGCAGATACGGATCGGGAGGTGATTAACTTGAGAAGTAAACGCAAGAGAACGTTACTTATTGTTGTACTCACCGTGCTGGCTTTCTTTATGATATTCCCTATGGTGGTAACGGTGTTAGATTCCTTTCTTCCCGGTTGGGAGGCGGCGCAGTATACCGCAGAAAATACTTCGAATAAATCAATCAAACTAATTCCTAGCGAGGTTACACTGGAGCAATATAAACACGCATTGATTCAAGATAGTACATACTGGGATTACTTTTGGAATTCTGTATTATTAACGGTGTCGATAGTAATCGGTCAGGTTATCATAAGCGTGCTGGCTGCATATGCGTTCACGGTTATGAAGAACAGATGGAAGGAAGGGTTGTTCTTCCTCTATATCGTAGTGATGTTACTGCCGTTCCAGGTCACATTGGTTCCGGCTTATCTAACCGCAGATGCATTAGGCATCATTAATACTCATTTATCAATCATTCTACCCGGCATATTCTCGACATTCGGTGTCTTCTTGGTTCGGCAGCACATGGAACAAGTTCCAAAGAGTTATATTGAAGCGGCACAGATGGATGGCGCAGGGCATATGCGGGTCTTCTTACATATCATGCTTCCGCTTAGTAAGACCTCGGTGGTGGCACTGGCAATCCTTTGCTTCATTGATAACTGGAATATGGTGGAGCAGCCAATGATCTTCTTATCCGATACGAATAAATGGCCACTTTCATTATATTTCTCAAACTTTAACCAGTTCATAGAGATGGCTTTTGCCGCCGCAGTTGTATTTATGCTGCCGATGTTGCTGATATTCATGAACGGGGAAAAAAAATTAATGGAGGGGATTAAAACAAGTGGAATCAAATAGGAAGCCGATGAAAAAAATTCATATAATCACAATTATATTCGTCATACTCGTACTGCTACTGACCTTCTTTTCCAAAACACTATATAACCTAAACCTTCCGTCGGTCAGTTACACACAACCAAAACCGGGTGCACTTAAGAGGGTATTTAACTGTGAGTCATTAGCAGCAGCTAAAACAGAATATGATCTATATGCACCCTCCTCTCAAAAGGTAATGAAGGTACAGGTACGGGAAGGCGACTCTGTTAAGAAGGGACAAGTGCTTCTCCGTCTGGATACAGGCATACTAGAGAATGAGCTGTTACAGATAGAGTTAGAGAAACAACAAACCAAGGATGCAAAGCAAGGGCTTACTTCTAAAGCTTATCACCTTGCCCTATCTTCCGTGGAACATAGAATTAAAGCAAAGCAGGCTGAAATAGATGGTTCGGTCATCACCGCCCCGGCAGATTCTTATGTGACATCACTATCTGCAAAAGTCGGAATGACAGCCAATCCGGCGGAGCCACTTATGACATTAGGCTCAGTGAAGAACGGATTACAGGTGGCTCTAACGGTAAATCAGAAGCAGGCTACCTGGTTTTCAAAGGACGATAAATTAAATATATTCATTCCAATACTAAATCAAACCTATGATGGTTCTGTCAGCCGGATTAAGTCTGCCGGTGACGGCAACATGGTGGTGTTAGCCGATATCAGTGACTCTTCGGGAGCAGTCCATGCAGGTCAACTGGCGGAAGTTAGCTTTACAAAGATGTCGGGTGATTACCTCTCTCTTGTTCCGTTAAGCGCATTGCACAGTGACGGAGATCGGAATTACATATTCAAGATTGAAACAGTCCAGGGTGCCCTTGGTGATGAATACCGACTTTACAAAATCTATGTCAGGGTGTTGGATCAGGATGATACGAACGCTGCTTTGGAAGGAGAGATAGATCCCAGTGACCGAATTGTAACGGGGAGCGACAAAGAACTCTACGGTGGACGTGTTAAGTTGAGAGAGGAATAAATGGTATGAAACGATGTAAGCTCTTATCCATACTTATCGCATGTAGTTTGTTGTGGAGCGGCTGCTCCACGGGAAGTAGTCACACAAATGACAAGGAATTACCGAAAGAGGATCATGCGAAGGAAATCACGATTGAGGTACGTGACTATGGTTCAAATTTTTATGTGAATGCTGCTAAAAAGTTTGAAAAAGAAACCGGAATCAAGGTAAATGTTATCAATGATTTTAAGGGAGAATCGAGTGAAGAATTGCATGCAAATGTGGAACGAATCGAAGCAGAATTAATGGCGGGCAAAGGCGCGGATCTTTACGCGAACACATATCTTGATTATGTTAGTATTGGCAAAAATGAGCATCTGTGCAATCTTGCAAACTGGATAGCGGATGAGCCTGAATTTTCAAACGACGCATACTATATGAATATATTGAAGTCCGGGTTTGCTAAGGGTGATGTGTATTCGGTGCCTCTATTTATGATGTGCTCGGCACTAGGTTCAACGATAGAAGTATCGAAACTAGATGGGAAAAGTTTAAATTGGGAAGATTTCTTCAACTACACTAAAGCTATAAAGAGAAGCGATGTTTTGTATGGTATGACTGATCATGAAATATTCAAAAGACGCTTTAAAGAAAGAGAGGATTCCTTTGTCAATGAGGTGAATAAGACACAAAAACTCAATTCTCCGGATATGGTAAAGATTCTGGAGCAGTGTAAGGAATGGAGCAGAGAGGGACTATGTATCTCGTATGATGCAGAAAATTTTACAGAGCTTTGGGAGAAAGCGTTCTTTAAAGAATATGGGGCTGGGGATATGGATTTGCTTACATACTTTCGGTTTGATAACCCCTATTTGAATGATGAACCATATTTTTATGACATACCATCCGATTCCGGAAAGAACAATAAAGCAAATAAAGTATCACCAAATGACATCATATGTATTAATGGAGCCACTCCATATAAGGCAACTGCTTGGAAGTTCATTAAGTTTTTACTTAGAGAGGACATACAGGCCACCGGCATGCTTACGCCGATCAACCGAAAAGCCGCCGATAAGCTTATTCACAAGCGTTTAAATGAAACCATAAGTTACTTTGGATTGAAGGTTGATGCGAATAAGATCATCAAAGAAGGTGAAGCAATTTTAGACGGAGTCGATCAGGTGTCAGATAATATCTATAAGACTGATACTGAAAAAATTGTTTTCGAAGAAGCCAAGCGATTTTTTAAAAGTGAAATCACTGCAGATACAGCGGCAAAAAATATGGAGAACCGGGTAGGGTTATACTTTAAAGAACAATAAAGATCGAGGTCTTGTTAAGTTGAGGGAGGTATAAATGGTATGAAACGATGTAAGCTCTTATCCATACTCATCGCATGCAGCCTATTGCTGAGTAGTTGTTCCTCGGGCAGCGGGCAAGATCATGACAAGGAATTACCCAAAGAGGATCATGCGAAGGAAATCACCATAGAGGTTCGTGATGCTACAAGTTTTTATATGAATGCGGCCAATAAATTTGAAGAAGAAACTGGTGTAAAGGTAAACGTTATTAATGACTATAAAGAACAATCTTATAATATTGAGCCGGCAACCATTGAAAGAATCCAAGCCGAATTGATGGCGGGCAAGGGTGTGGATCTTTATGCGAACACAAGTCTAGACTATGTAAAAATCGGGAAAAACAAGCATCTGTGCAATCTCGCGAATTGGATAGCGGAGGAACCCGGTTTTTCGGACAATGCATATTATATGAATATATTAAAGTCAGGATTTGCTGAGGGTGATATGTATTCAGTCCCTCTTTTTATGAATTTTACATCTTTGTGCTCAACCATTGAAGTACCAGAGCTTAAAGGGAAAAGCTTAAGCTGGGAAGATTTCATTGCGCTCACCCAAGGAATAAAGAGAAACGGTATATTGTATGGCATATCAGATCAGTTACTATTTATACGACGATTCAACGATACATATAAACATTTTATCAATGTAAAAAACAAGACACAAAATCTTGATTCACCGGATATGATAAAGTTGTTGGAGCAATGCAAAGAATGGAGCAGAGAGGGTCTCTGTGTCCCTGGTGATGCAGAAAATTTTACAGAACTTTACGACAAATCTTTCTTCAAAGATAATTTCGGGAGAGATATGGATAGGCTAGTAAACTTCCGTTTTAATGACCCAAATTTAGATAATGAACCATATTTTTATGACATGCCGTCTGATTCCGGTAAACATGATAAATCGAACATGATCTGTCCAATGGATCTTATATGTATCAACGCCGCCAGTCCATATAAGGGAACCGCATGGAAGTTTGTCAAGTTCCTACTTAGAGAAGATGTTCAGGCAACAGGGCTTTGTACTCCGGTCAACCGGAAAGCTGCCACCAAACATGTAAAAAAGAGTTTGGATAAAACAATAAGTTACTATAAATTAAAGGTTGATGGAAATAAGATAATCAAAGAAAGCGAAGCAATTCTGAATGATGTCAATCAGAATTCAATGAATATTTACCCATCGGATATTGAAAAAATAGTTATAGAAGAGGCTAAACGGTTTTTTGAAAATGAAATCACTGCAGAAGCTGCGGTCAAAAACATGGCGGATCGAGCTAGGTTATATTTAAAAGAACAATAGAGGTGGGAGGCATATTATGTCATTGGAGGAATAAATAATATGAAACGAGTTAAGCTCTTATCCATACTTATGGTATGTATTTTCGTAATGAGTGGCTGTTCTTCAGGAAGTAATCACGCTAATGACAAGGGTTTACCCAAAGAGGATCATGTGAAGGAAATAACAATAGAAGTGCAAGATTATAATACAAATTTTTATATAAATGCAGCCAAAAAGTTTGAAGAAGAAACTGGTGTAAAGGTAAACGTTATTAATGACTATAAAGGACAATCTAGGGAAGATTTATATGCAATCACTGAAAGAATTCAGGCGGAATTGATGGCGGGTAAGGGTGCTGATCTTTATGCGAATGCTAATCTCGACTATGTAGGTATCGGAAAAAACAAGCATCTGTGCAATCTAGCGAACTGGATTGACGATGAACCAAGTATTTCAAACGATATATACTATATGAATATATTGAAATCCGGATTTAATGAGGGCGATGTGTACTCTATTCCGCTTTTCATGGATTTTGTTGCTTTGAATTCAACCATCGAAGTACCTGGGCTTGAGGGGAAAAGCTTTGACTGGGAAGAGTTCATGGAATTCAGTAAAGGAATAAAAAGAAACGGTGTTTTATATGCAATTACCGATCAGATGCTTTTTGACCGGCGCTTCTTAGAAAAATACAATCAATATATCGACGAAAAAAACAAGATGCAAAATCTTGATTCGTCGGATATGGTAAAGCTGTTGGAGCAATGCAAGGAATGGAGTAAAGAGGGTCTCTGCATCCCATGTGAAGCAGAAAATTTTGCAGAACTTGCAAACAAAGCTATCTTCATAGATGGTGGGGGTAGCGATATGGATAGGCTTGTAAACTTCCGGTTTAATAACCCCAATATGAAAAATCAGAATTATTTTTATGACATACCATCAGATTCTGGGGAAAATGATAAATCAAACAAGGTGTTGCCGTCAGACATTATCTGTATCAACGCGGCCAGCCCATATAAGGGAACTGCCTGGAAGTTTGTTAAATTCTTGTTAAGAGAAGATATTCAAGGCACAGGCTTTTTTACTCCCGTTAACCGAAATGCTGCCGATAAGCATGTAAAGAAGTATCTAGATGATATCAAAAGTTACTACAAATTAAAGTTTGATGTGAATAGGATAATCAAAGAAAGTAAAGCAATTCTAGACTCGATCGATGAAGGCTCAGATAATGCAAATAAAACTGAAATTGAAAGTATTATATTAAAAGAATCCAAACGTTTTTTCACAAATGAAATCACTGCAGAAGCTGCAGCAAAAAATATGGCAGATCGTGTTAAACTTTACTTTAAAGAACAATAATTTGATATCGCGCTTACGATAAAGCTCTCCCTTGGTAGAATGATTATAACAACCGGATGAGAGGTTTTTATTTTATATAGAGAAAAATACATGAAAGTAAATGCATATATTGGTTGACATTTCCATAATATGTCTGATATAATCGTACTACAATGTAATACGATTAAGCGGGAGGCGTATATGCAAGTACATAATGTTAGTTTAACTGATTCCGAATGGAGTATCATGGAATGTCTCTGGGACGAGGCTCCAAAGACCGTAATGCAATTAGTAAACCTACAAAAGGAGCGAGTTGGGTGGGCGAAAAGCACAACAACAACTACGGTAAGTAGAATGGAAGCCAAAGGGCTGATCTATTATGAAAATGGTATAAAAGCGAGGTTATACTTCCCTAATGTAAATCGTGAGGCAGCGGTAATCGATGAAACAACTAATTTCTTAAATAAGGTTTATCGAGGTAGTGTGGGGATGATGATGAGCACAATGATAGAACGCTCAAAGTTAAGTGAAGATGATATCAGGGAGTTGTATGATATTATAAAGAAAGCGGAGGAATAGGTTTATGAGAGAAATCATTATTTCATCATCATTTTTAATTCTTTTAATTATTCTTCTTCGTGTAATACTTAAAGGTAAAATAAGTCTACGTCTTCAATATGCTTTATGGCTGTTGGTACTTGTCCGCCTATTGGTTCCGATTACTTTCTCATATACCTCCTACAGTGTAATCAATATTGTAGACAAATCCCGGATGTTGGTCGAAAGTTATATGAATGGCGGGGAAAATAAGAATGAATTTGAATCAAATGTTGAAGTCAAAGGCAATCAATCCAATCAGAATACGGATAATGCAAGAGTAAGTCAAGATAGAAAAACAACGGTGACTAATCAAACGGGTAGTAATGTCATGAACAAGAACTCAGACATGATTGCAAATGCAGAGCGGAAACCGTGGTCTGTCTCACTCGTGCTTACATGGATTTGGATTATGGGGATGATTATAGTTGGAGGATGCATGATTGTTAGCAACCTTGTATTTTATATTCGTCTTAAAAAAGCAAGAAAAATCTATGAAATACAACAGGGTAAACCTCCGATCTATATAATTGAAACACTTGCATCGCCATGCTTAATTGGTGTCGTACGGCCAGCAATTTATCTTACACCTAACGTTGTGGCGGATAATACGATGCTTGAGTTTGCATTAACCCATGAGCGGACACATTATGCCCATATCGATCATATTTGGTCTTTCTGTCGGATGGTATGCCTCATAATTCATTGGTATAATCCGCTTGTCTGGTTTGCGGCTGCATTATCGAAAAGGGATGCAGAGTTAGCTTGTGACGAAGGTACGATTCGTAAGTTAGGTGAAGAACATCGCCTGGAATATGCAAGATCATTAATTGATATGATAACGATGCAAAGTAAACCAAAAGATTTGCTAAGTCTGGCGATGACCATGGGTTCCGGAAAAAGAAGCATAAAAGAGAGAATATTATATGTCGCTAAAAAACCTAAAAAGAAGCTGATACCGATGTCTGTATTAGTTATTGCGGTCGTAATATCAGGGGCCGGATGTGCGTTCACAGGAGCCAAGCTAGAGGCGAGTGGCAAAGGAGCAACACCTAACGGGGCATCAACATCAGTGAATCCTTTATCTAAAACATCAGTCGTTCCAACATCAAAGGGAATACCAACTAAGACAATTCCATCACCCACGATCACTCCTGCTCCAAAGGGTGATAAAAAAGTAGAAGATAATAACGAGAATAGCTCAACTCAAAAAATTTATACTCAGCTAAAAGGGAACTATTATTATAAAATAAAAGAGAATAAACTCTTCCTCTCATATGATGGGATATCCTATATCAACACGAAGATAGAGATACCTCAAAATATTAGCACCGAATTTAATCAGGATAATGTATTTGTTAGTAAAGATATTACTGCTGTTGTTATCGCAAAAGGTACCACAGCGGATATCTATGTAAGTAAGGATATGTGTAAAACATGGTCAAAGACCACATTGCATTCCAAAGAAAAAGACCCATTTATTACAGCAACGAATTATAATTCACCAACCTTTTTTTATAGTGCATTTATCGGTTTTAGCACTAATTCAAACGGTTGGATTGCTTTTGGCGGAGATGTAGGGATGGGTAGTCAAAACAATTTTATATTCCAAACAAGGGATGGTGGAAAAACCTGGAATGAGGTTCGTAATTCCAGTAACGTCTATGCTCGTGTTCTCACAGGAGCTTATTATACAAAACCAGATACAGGGTTCCTATGTTTTCGATATGATATGTCTGCACATGGACCAATTTATTCTACATCGGATGGGGGGAAAACCTGGAGGGAGATATTGATAAAATACCCAAGCAAATTTGATAAAGTAGGACTAACCCCTGCCTCACCAAGATTTATTGGAAAATACGGTGTCATTCCTATGTGTAGTACGGACTACACTGATTATAATAGTATTGTATTCTATCTGTATACTAAGGATGGAGGGAAAAGTTGGAACAATAGGATACCGAGTAAAAAGCAGATGTAGATGATTTGCAATGTTTTAAAATAGATATATCAAGCTAGTCAAAATTGAGATAAAACATGGTATTATATGCTTTTATCTCAATTTATTTTATGGATGTTATTAAACACATATTATCTCAATATATTTTAACTTAAAGCAGAGGCTATTGAGACAAGCATGATTATTGACACAATTATCCATTTGAGTTATTATACTCTATATAGGTGTATCATTGAAATTACATACAAAGGAGATATTATGAAGTTAAAAAAGTTATCAGTAATAATTTTAGTTATATTTAGTATTTTATTTAATGCAACGATTTCTGTATATGCAAATGCAGATGATAGTATTAGTTTAACAGCATTAAATTCCTTTAATCAGGGACAAGATGATACTATTATTACAATTAATGGTAAGGGATATGATGCTCAAGATTTTATGAATCGCGTTCTTGATTATACAATTGAATCCGATCCAATTAAAACTATGAAAACGGACAAAGAATCAAAAATTAATTTTGAATATAATAAATCGAGACAGAGAGTGAAAAAAATTACAGATAAAGGAATTACTAACTATAAATATGATGAGTTTTCTAACTTGAGAACAGAAATATTACCGAATAAAAATCATATTGAATATTCGTATAAAATTGTAAATAATAATAATGTTGCTGAAAGTATATACTATCAAAATAATATATATTATTATATTATTAACGATGATGGAATAATTACAGGGTTGCTTGATAAAGATAATCAGATTGTATGCGAATATTTATATGATAATAATGGAATAACAAAACATATATATGAGATTAGAGGAAAAAAGAAAATAGAACATTATGATAATTCTGGAGATGTTTTTGTTGGTTGTGTGAATTCTCTTCGATATGATAGTAAATGTTATGATATTGAAACGAGCATGTTCAGTTTAGATACAGGAAGCTATTATGATACCAAGACAAATGAAGTGGTTGGTAGTAATTGCCATGTTGATATGGAAGGGCTTTTTGGCGATCAATTTCAAACATTAAGTAAACAGCAAAGCCAATCAAACACAGTTGTGGCATTAAGCATACCTACATCATTTCAACAACAACTTATCTATAATGCTACTCAAAAATATAATGATACGTTAGATGAAAATACAGGATCATATACAGGGACTACATGGTATACGAAATTTAGTGGTTCATCAATGCAGTATAAATTAGCAGCTCGAATTATCTATGCAGAAAATAATTATACTTCTACTTCAGGCTCAGATATGGATAATGCTCTAAAATATAATAGACAAGGTATCGCTTGGGAAATAACGAATAGGTTACTTGAGGATAATTATAGGTATGATAAAGGGAAAGGTTTGTTTTTTTCCAGTACAACAGCACCATCCTTATATTCTGTACTTACTAAAAGTGGTGCGTTCTCTTCATTAAGCGGTAGTAATGCGAAAGGGGCCATGAGTACTTCAAATAGAGCATATCAGCAAGCTTTCTTACTTGCCTGTTTGATTAGTGTATCCTCGGGTTTTGATCAATGGGATGCTGTAGTTCCTAGGCCTACTGGGGTTACTTCTCAATGTTACAATAAAGGTGCTTTATCTGGAACATCAACCCCAAATTCTAAATGGAAAAATGTGAAATTTCCAGGTTTCTCAACAAATTATACGGGTAAAGATAATTATAAAGCCTTTTCATTCTACGATTCCATTGGAAAGTTTAATATACTACATTCTTACAATACTGAATCCTTATACATTGATTCGGCTTATTATTAAAAAGGAGATGAAACCAATGTTTAGATTTAATAAATTAAAATATATCCTTATAATTAGCGCAGTCTGCTTACTTGGAGGTTGCAACTCCATGGTTCAGGACAATAATACGGGGACAACTAGTTCGTTAAGTAATATGACGGTCACAGAAAAACCTGAATTAACCGAAGCAAAAGATCTGGTGGACGGTGCAAAGAGTGATGAAGTAAAACTTAAGGAAGCAATTGTCCTTATTAAGGACAAAAAATATCCCCAAGCAATTGGAGTGTTATCTGGAATTAAGGATAATAAGCAGGCAGAAGATTTGCTTGAGCAACTTCGCTATATTATTTCTGGCTCATACATTGGGAATTTAAATGCTGGCGTTGCTGCTATCGATAAAAACGGAAAAGTAAAAATAATAGTTGATACTGATAATTTTAAATATTACCAGTATGGAGAAGTTTCCCATTGGAAAAATATAAAGGGTCTTTCTTATGCACAAGACAGGTTGGATGCATTAGACAAAAATGGTGTCATCCACTCAACAAGGGATACGGATCCTCAATTTAGATATATTGCGGATAAATTGAAAACGTATACTGATTTATCTGCAATAGCTACCGATTATGATAATTATGTTCTATTATCGAAAGAGGGTAAAATCTATGTACAGTCGTCAAAGATTAATGACGGACAAAAGTTTTTTCAAGATCATAGTTCGAAATGGAAGGATGTTATAGATGTCATAACAGGGCAATTAAGAATTGGTGCATTAAAAAAGGATGGTACGGTATATATTGCTGACTTTAATAAAGTAGATAACCCTAAATATGGTGATCTGTATGATGAAGTTGGTACTTGGACGGATATTGCTTCTGTTTCAGCTGATGTGGTAGGTTCTATCGCAGGGCTTAAATACAACGGAACCGTTGTTGTATCTTCATCCAATATGAAAGGCATTGTTACCCATGATACTTTTGATGTATCTGGCTGGAATGATATCATTGCTATTTCAAAAAGCAATAGCACGTTGTTAGGACTTAAGCGTGATGGAACCGTAGTTGCTACCGGTAACAATAAAAATAAGCAATTAGAGGTATCTGGCTGGAAAGATATTGTAGCAATTGCAGCGGGGGATTGGATTACCATTGGATTAAAATCAGATGGTACGCTTGTAGTTGCAGGCAAAACAGAGGATGGCATCACGCCTGATGTATCCGGTATTAATCAGCTGTATGTGCCTAAAGTTAAATATTAAGAATAAATTACTTAAAAAAATATAATTATAAAAAGATCAACCAGTAAAGCTTTTAGCTTAAGATTTCTCAATGCGAAAGAATTACTGAGTGATCTTTTTTGTTAAGTGACATTAAAGTTTGGAAAATTCGATAAGTATTTATAGCCCTTCTTGCGCTCGCAAAATGTTAATATACAATAGAGTTTATTGTTCCATAGGCATTATGACGAATGCAAAAAGGGTTGAACTTTAATAATAAATCGAATATAATATATTTGAGTTGATATGAAACTCAGTTGCAATGTCAGCATATAATGATATTGCAAAACAATCTCTTTGCACTGCATTACATTTCGAATCAGAAATGCGAGATCAACAGTACAAACTGAGCAGGCGATGAACCTTGGTATTAAGGTCATGGGGCCGGGCCATTAGCATGGCAACAGATTGTAGTTTATACACATCTGTGGGACAGTAGTATGTTCCATTGGTGTGTTTTTTTATACCCATAGGAACAAATAACGTTGTATGGAGTGCCATAGAGCTATCAGACAATTGCCAAAAAGGCAAGAAGGAGGTAACTTTTATGACAGATTACAAAATGAACCTAAGGGGATTAAGTTCAACAGAAGCTGAAAAATTACAGGACAGGTACGGGAAAAATGAACTGGTGCAACAAAAACAGGGAAGCTTTATTAACAAGGTGCTCCATATTCTAAGTGAGCCCATGTTTTTGCTTTTGATTGTTGCAGCAGTTATTTATTTTGTTCTGGGGGAGCCTAGAGACGGTGCCATTATGCTTATCTTTGTGATAGGAATTATCAGCATTGATGTGATTCAAGAATGGAAAACAGACAAAACATTGAATGCATTAAAAGATTTATCAGCACCACACGTAACAGTAATACGTGATGGGAATGAGATATTGATTGCCAGCGTGAATCTGGTGCCGGGTGATCTCATGATGATTCATGAAGGAGTAAAAATTCCTGCCGATGGTATTATTGTAAAGTGCAATGATCTTTGCATTGATGAATCTTCCTTAACCGGTGAGGCAGCAGGGGTATGGAAAGAGGTCACGAATGAGGAGGAATCAACAGACGATTACTGGAGAAAAGATTATTGTTATGCCGGTACTTTGGTAACACAGGGAACAGCAACGGTATTGGTGGATAAGATTGGTGTATCAACGGAATATGGAAAAATAGGTGTAGATGTTGCGTCGGCGCCTGATGAAGATACACCCCTTCAAAAACAAACCGGTAGTCTGGTAAAAGTATGTGCCGGAGTAGCGGCGGTATTATTTTCTTTGGTTGGAGTATTTACGTATTTTAATATCCCAGATCATGCATTTGCTCCAAGAATTATTGAAAGTATTTTATCAGGAATAACTCTGGCAATGGCGATGATACCGGAAGAATTCCCTGTAATATTAACCGTATTTTTATCTATGGGTGCATGGAGATTAGCAAAAAAGAAGTCACTAGTTCGAAAGCTTCCCTCCGTTGAAACACTGGGAGCCGTATCCGTGCTCTGCGTGGATAAAACGGGTACGATTACGATGAATCAGATGTCTGTTCAGGAGATTTGGGCATTAAGGGAGGATAGCCATGCACTGATAGAAACGATGGGACTTGGCTGTGAGACAGATACCTATGACCCAATGGAAGTAGCGATGTTAAGCTACTGCAAAGACAAAGGAATCTGTAAAGATGACTTGTTTCAGGGTGAGCTGATTACAGAGTATGCATTTACAAATGAATTAAAGATGATGGGGCATGTTTGGAGAAGGAATGGTGAAATCGTGGTGGCGGCAAAAGGTTCACCCGAGCGCATCCTATCGATCTGTGATCTTGAGAATAAGGACAGGGAGATTACGGAGAAGAAGATATCTGATATGTCGATGGAAGGACTTCGTGTGATAGCGGTAGCTACAATGAAGCCAAAGAGTGAAGAGAATATACCAACCCAAATCACGGACTGTACACTTACCCTTCTTGGTTTGGTTGGACTCGCAGATCCGCCAAGGGAAAGTGTGAAGAAGGATATTGCAATATGCAACAAAGCAGGAATTCGTGTTGTAATGATTACCGGCGACAATGGTATTACCGCGTCTTCTATTGCAAAGAAAATCGGCATGCCAAATAGCGATCACATTATAACCGGTGATATGCTAAATGAGATGAGTGATGAGGAACTTCGTGAAAGAGTGAAAGACGTAAGCATATTTTCACGGGTAATTCCGGAACATAAAATGCGAATTGTTAAAGCGTTTAAAGAAAATGGTGAGATTGTAGCCATGACCGGTGATGGAGTAAATGATGCACCTGCCTTAAAATACGCTGATATCGGTATAGCAATGGGAAAACGAGGCAGTGAGGTTGCAAGAGAAGCGGCAGATTTAATCTTGATGGATGATAATTTCACAACCATAGTTGAAACAGTGAAGGATGGAAGAAGAATTTATGATAATATTCGAAAAGCGGTAGGCTATGTTTTTACAATTCATATTCCGATTGCATTTGCATCGCTATTAGCACCAATGTTAGGCATTGCACCGGTCGCAATATTTTTACTTCCTTTGCATGTTGTACTTTTGGAATTGATCATTGATCCCACCTGTTCCATCGTATTGGAGCGACAACCTGCTGAGGCAGATATTATGAATAGAAAACCACGTTGTTCCAGAGAGAAGTTATTGTGCCCCAGTCTGTTTATAAAAAGTATCATTCAAGGACTCGTTATCTTTGGAGCATCATTTGGAACATATTTAATGCTGCTAAATAATAATGCAGAAAATGCACCAACTGCCAGAGCCATGGGACTTGTTATTATCATGTTATCTAACCTGTTCTTAGTTCAGGTCAATAGTTCAAATCATGATTTTGTGTTTCAATCAATCGGACGACTGTTGAAAGATAAGGTTATGTGGGCAGTGAATATTTTCACCATCCTAGGTATCCTTGTTATATTATATACTCCGATATGCCATTTTCTAAAGTTTAAACCACTAACTGCTATGCAATTTCTAGCAGCAGTTGTTATCGCTGGGGTTGCGGTGCTTTGGTATGAGGTTGTTAAATGGGTTAACAAATGGAGAGGGCTAAAATAGTTGGGATTGCTCGGTAGAATATACAAAGAATAAATGGTTTATATGATGATTAGTGTCAATAAAGTTTGAAATAAAAGTAGCAAAGAACAAGGCGCGGAAAACATAGCTTTCCGTGCCTTACCATTCTACGATAGGAGGTCTTTTCGTCATTGTCCTTTTTTCTTGAATCTGTTCATTGTTGCGTAATTAAGCTTTCTACATCGTAAAGCCGTGGTGCCTTTATTCCGTACTTTCTGGCATCTGTAATAACTTCCTGCACAGCATAGCCGACTTTATAGTGGTTATGCTCCATAAGCGCATAGGGCATGCTTTTCGGTGAAAAAATAACGTGACTCATAAGAAATCCAACAACTCTCGGCGGTAGGCCGCTCAACACTTTTGTCAAAATATCTAGTTTTGAGCCTTTTGCTTTCAAAACGGGGATCATTTCTTTTAAGTTACGGCCTAATCCATCGAGCGCCTCGCGTGAAGAAGTTACTTTTGCAAAACTGCCGCTTTTTAATACTTCGACTTCCGTTGCAGCATTGAACGCGAAGTGATTCCAAAGCCAACTTTTTACGTCCTTTTGAATCATTATCTTGAAGCCTGCCTGGGCAAAAAGCTTACGAACCTCTAAATCCCTTTTGGTAGGTTCGGATTCAAATGTTCCAAACTGAACCATCTTGTAAAGCCCGCCATAAAGAGTGTTTCCTTCAAATCCGCCGCCAGCACCGGGGAAGCCATAAACAATTTGACTGCGAGGAATCGGCTGAACGGCGATTTGAGGATTCTGCCAGAAGTTACAGAAAAAAAGGACTGTTGCATTTCCAACGCGTGGTGCCAGGTACTTTACCGCACTTGATACCTGTTCGGGGTTGATGCTCATTAAAATAAGGTCATAGTCGTGATTTTTCTTTATCTCTTCGTGCATAACAATAGGCCATTTTTCTTTGACTATCCGGTCCTTTTTGCTTCGTCTTGTATCCCATATTTCTAAGTTTACATGTGAGCCATATTGCTCCTTCCTACCTTCACGGACATAAAACTCAACGGTGTGACCAGCATTTTCAAAAGCCCAAGCGTATTGCGTTCCTATCACACCGCGGCCAAATATTAGTATTTTCATAAGGTATCCTCCATAATTATCACGTGTTGACTTTTCAACACGTGTTTGATATCTTGAGTATATAGTTTATGGAGAGAATTTCAATAGTTACAATTGTTCCAACTGTTGAAAACTCAACACATAGCGCTATTTTGTTAAATATCTGGAGGAGAACGCAGTGGATAGAAGAATAAAAAAAACAAGAAAGTTGATTATGGATACTTTCATCGACCTGTTGGCCGAAAAAGGATTTGAGAAAATAACCATTGGTGAGATTGCCGAACGCGCAAACATAAACCGAGGGACTGTTTATCTACATTACGTGGATAAATTCGACTTGCTTGACAAGTGCATAGAAACATATGTTGAGCTGCTACTAAATCACTGTGCCGATAGTACTGACACCAATCTAAACCCAGCCGCATTTCAGAGCGTATTTGAATATTTGGAGAAAAATTTTACAATATACAAATTGCTTCTTAGTAATGAGGGATTCGGATTTTTCCGCAGCCGCTTATATGATATCATTGCACAAACGGTAACAGAAGTTATCGGTATAAAGCCAGAAAACAACGCATCTTCAAATGGGGTAACCACTCATTTTTTGACTTCTGGCTTTATTGGAGTATTGGAATGGTGGATCAATAATTCTATGCCCTGCGGTGTGCAGGAAATTACTGACCAACTTTTGTCTTTGCTAGAACCATACACCAAACACCTTGTATCACGCTAGCCTAATATTGATTGGATAAAATGTCAAAATGTTCTGCCTTTACATCGAACATAAGTTCTGGTATAATTTCTTTAAAAGGAGAACATATGTATGGATAAAATCATATTTCATATCGATGTGAACTCGGCTTTCCTTAGTTGGGAGGCTGTTTATCGACTGCATATCCTTGGAGAAAAAACGGATTTACGTGATATACCTTCAGCGGTTGGAGGAGATGTAAAGAAGAGGCATGGTATTATTTTGGCGAAATCTACGCCTGCGAAAAAGTATGGCATAAGGACAGGAGATACCATTAATGATGCGTTGCGGCTTTGCCCTGAGCTAGTGCTGGTATCACCGCATTATGATCTTTATGATTCCAGCTCCAAGGCATTTATGGAGATACTAGGGGAGTTTTCTCCCTGCGTGGAACAGTACTCTGTTGATGAAGCATACTGTGATATGACAGGAACGATTGGTTTATATGGTTCTGCGGTAGTAGCAGCTAATCTGATAAAGGATCGAATTGCAAATGAATTGGGATTTACGGTGAACGTTGGGATATCTTCTAATAAGTTGCTGGCCAAGATGGCATCGGATTTTAAAAAACCAAATCTTGTGCATACGTTATTTCCGGAGGAGATGGAAGCGAAGATGTGGAAGCTTCCGGTGGAGGAGCTATTCTATGTAGGCCACGCCACGAAGCGGAAGCTACATGCACTAGGAATTCATACGATCGGCGAACTTGCTAAGACGGATCTGAATGTACTACGCGCGCATTTTAAAAAATACGGAGAAGTAATCTATGCCTTTGCTAACGGAATGGATGTATCCGTGGTGTCAGACGAAGCTCCGCTGAATAAGGGCTATGGCAATTCCACTACCATAGCCTTTGACGTGGATCAATCGGGACCTGCGAAGATGGTATTGCTATCATTGGCTGAAACAGTAGGGGCAAGACTGCGGGCAGATTCCGCGATGATAACCGTAGTGGCAGTAAGTGTTGTTGACTCCGAGTTTCGTCATGCTTCCCATCAGATGACATTGTTTAGCCCAACCAATACCACGAATGAGATTCACCTCGCGGCATGCCGTCTATTTGACGAACTTTGGGATGGTTCGCCCATTCGAAATCTTGGTATCCACACAAGCAAGGTTATTCGGGGGAATACAGAACGACAGATGAATTTATTCGACATGAATCGATATGAGCGTTTATCCAAGTTGGATCAGGCGGTGGATCAGGTGAGGGACAAATACGGTCACGATGCTATATTGAGGGCCACCTTTCTTAATAACCCGATTTATCACATGACCGGTGGTATCCCGCCTGAAAAGCGGAAACCAAGTAATTACGGCGCTGGGATTAAGGAATAGAATACCACTCCACAAGTCCCCTTCACAAAGTTCCCTTTGTTGATATTCATGTTCACAAAATATCCTTTTGTAGCGGTATCTTAATTCGTAGATTGGAGGTCATCCATGTTTCATATGCCTGTGGATGTTATTGCAACCTTTAATGTGCAAGGCAACATAAAACCAAACTATATTCGTCTGGAAGATGAAAGACATGTGCTTCAGACCTATAAGATTGAGAACATTGTGTACAGCAAGGAGGAGAAATTCGCCGGCGTGCCGGTAATGCTCTTTTGCTGTAATATACGTTCCGGAGACATCCTACAAATGATAAATATCAAATACCACATCAAAACACATCAATGGGTTTTGGCCAATGGGGTTGAAATAGGCAGCGGGGCGACTTCTTGAAGTCGCCTTTTTGCTGCTTCATAATAATGCTCATCAATCTCAATTCCGATGAAACGGCGGTTTAGCATTCTGGCGGCAACGCCTGTTGAACCTACGCCCATGAATAAATCAAGAACAAGATCCTCTTCCTTGCTCGCTATCTGAATAATCTGCTTTAACACCGACACAGGTTTTTGGGTTGGGTGTTTGGGAGTTTTTAAACGTTCCCGTCCGCAACAGATGGGAGCTTCTATAAAGTTATGCATTTCATTCTGCTTGGAGAAATTCCAGGTATGTCTTTTGTTCCACATACACACAATAAGTTCACAGCTGTTTAAGAAAGAAGATTTACGAATATTCGGTATTGGATTCGTTTTATGCCATACCATGAATTGAAAGGTATCGAACTCACTGTCGAAGACGGCATGCCATTTGCCAAGTAGGTTATAACTGGTAAATATGAAGATATTACCGGTAGGGGAAAGAACTCGCTTAAACTCTTCTAAAAAATCAGAGGGTTCTAAATCAGTCAAATCCCATTCTGCGACATCATTGTTAATATCGCTGCGCCAGTCAAATTTCATATTACCGGTAGAATATTTCGCAAGATTATAGGGTGGATCACAGAGAATCAATTCAATACTACCGTCCGGTATTAGCTTTAGTTTTTCCATGCAATCGCCCTTCATTAGTAGATACTGATCGATACTGCTAACATCAATCATAAGTGAACCTCCCTAAGGTGAACATACTTATGGTATAGTAAACTGAATATGTATAATATTTACAATTTGACCCAACTTATTATAGCATGGATCACTAAGACATAGGTAAAAAACCATAGCCAATGTTTCGACAGAAAGGTACGAAGCATTGGCTAAATTATTAACTCATATAGGGTGTTTGGATTAATATATAAATAAATAGTTATTGACTTATTTTGTACCATATGTTATTAATAACATATGGTACATTAATAAATATGGTACATTAATAAATGTAGAACATTAATAAATATAGTACATTAATAAACATGGTAGTAATCAGTGTAAAAAGTAATGTAGTAAGTTGTGTGAATTATTGAAAAACATAATTCCAACATTGAAGTTTATACTTGTGAAATCCCTCTATAAACTAACGAAAAGGGTAGTCATGTATTATTAGTGTGATAAAGTGTTTGAGAAAAATTAGATAATTAATAATTTTTCAAATAATAGGAGCAGATTGGATTGTTAGTGTAACGATAAGATATCAAACTTTTAATAGCAAAGAGAATATAAAATTTACTGATAAGGAAGTTCGAATTTATTCGAACATAAGAAGGAGGAATAGAATATGTCATTAAATCATGTAATACTAGGACTTTTAAAGCGGGAATCAATGACCGGATATGATATGAAAAAAATAATTCAAAACACACCATTCATGTATTGGTCAGGCAACAACAATCAGATTTATAAAGCATTTGTGGAGTTGCTAAATGAAGGTTATGTTACAAAAGAGGTAGAGCATCAAGAAGGAGCTCCTTCTAAAAATATCTATACGATTACCGGTGATGGGTTGAGTGAGTTTCATAACTGGCTGATATCTGCTACCGATGCCCCTGCGATTAAGAAACAGTTTTTAATCAAGCTGGCATTAGCGAATCAGTTAGAGCATGGTGAGCTCCAAGCAATGTTAAATTCTTACGAAGAGGAAATTAAGTTGCAGGCTATTGTGGCGGAACGGGAGTATGATAAGTGTTATTTTGCGGGAAGCAAGGATTCCAGGAATCAATTGTTTGGTGATTTGATTCGTGAGAATATCCTATCCTTTTATAGCGCCGAGCTGGTGTGGCTTCAAAAGTTAAAGGAATATGTGGCGGCTCTTCCAATGGAAGAAAAGAGGATGAAAGAAACGATAGCGGACAAAGAAAGTGAAGAGGTGAAGGAAAATATGCAATATCAAGTAAAAGAAAATAAAGGAAAGCGTTATCTATATCTTACCGGAAGTGACGCTCTGATTAATCAGGAGCAGGATGCGAATGATATCATATCGCTATGTTGGGAAAATGACGTAAATGCGGTTATATTGGAGGGGGAGATCCTATCGGAGGATTTCATAAGATTAAGAACAGGACTTGCCGGAGCGGTCATTCAAAAATTAACGAACTACAATATAAAAGCTGCAATTACGATAAAAGAGGGTCAGAAATTCCCGGAACGCTTTCAGGAAATGTCCTCCGAATACAGTAAGGGAAGTACTTTTCGAATATTTACAAATATGGAGGATGCTATAAGCTGGTTATAAATAAGAATGAGAGGATAAGATAATGAATACTTTGGCATACAAAACAGCAGAAGGAAAGGAAATGGTATTTCGTGCATATGACACCTTTCTTTCTAAAATGAGAATACCGTACGAAGAAAACTATGTAGATACACGCTTTGGGAAGGCTTTTGTTATTGCAGCAGGAAAAAAGGATGCACCGCCCTTGGTGCTGCTACACGGAAGTGCAATGAATTCGGTGATGTGGGTTAGGGATATGGAGCAATATAGTGAATCTTATAGAGTTTATGCAGTGGATTTGCAGGGTGAACCGGGAAAGAGTGATGAGAAGCAGCTTTCTTTTCATGGACATGATTTCGACCATTGGCTATGTGATGTATTTACAGGACTGGAGATTAAGAAAGCTGATATTGTAGGAATTTCATTGGGTGCATGGCTCGCTTTGAAATTTGCAATCGCAAATCCGGACAAAGTAAATAAGCTGATTCTACTTTGCCCGGCTGGAGTTGGAACACAAAGAACATCCTTTGCATTTCGAGCTTTATTTCATGCACTATTCGGGAAAAAGGGGATAGAACGTTTATATTGTAAAGTTAACGGAGGGAAACCGATACCCCAGGAGATGATGGAGTATCAAAATCTCTTAGGAAAGAATTTTAATTATAGAAAGGAAGTTATTCCGCTCTTTACGGATGAGGAATTAAAGCAGCTGCAAATACCTACAGCAGTATTCGTTGGAGGGAAGGATGTAATGCTACACTCACTTGAGACAGTAGAGCGATTTAAAAAACTTGCACCAAGTGTACAGGTAAATTTATTGAAAGATGCAGGACATACATTAATCGGACTTACGGATGATATATTAGCTTTTATAAAATCGTGAGTAGGAGGCAGTTAGTCGCTGCCTCCTACATTTAACTATTTTTACTATATTTAAATTACCCACTTACTTTTATTAAGTAGATATGATATAATAACAGCAGAGGTGATGACAATGGAGAATTTTCAATTATGTCCTAAATTCGAGGCAGCCTTTGAGCTTCTAGGAAAAAGATGGACCGGACTAATTATAAGAACTTTAATGAGTGGTAAAAAGCGCTTCTCGGATATTGTAGAAGTAATTCCTAATATGAGTGCTCGTATGCTTACGGAGAGATTTAAGGAGTTGGAGAACGAAGGTATTATAATCAGAAAAGTGTACCCGGAAACCCCAGTACGTATAGAATATGAGCTAACGGAAAAAGGATTGGCGTTACAATCCGTTATGGATGAAGTTCAAAAGTGGGCTGAAAAGTGGAACAGCTAATAGCTGTTCCATTTTTCAGCCCTAATCTAGGTTGTGGTTCAGCCCCGATATAGGTGAAGGAATGAGTTCAATAAATACTCTGATAAAAATTTTCACACACCTATTGACTTATTAAAATAGTTGTGTTTTAATATAGTTACAAAGTTACTTTTAGTAATTAAGTTATTAATATATTTCAGATAACTTTATATAAGTTATAATTCGATAATAATTTTAATCAAGTGACATCAAGATATAGGAAAGGAGAAAAATATATTGATTAAGAAAATAGATAATCAAAACATGGGTAATAGTAATCTAGGTTGGTTAAAAAGTAAGTTTCACTTTTCTTTCGCTGATTATTATAACCCGGCTAATTTAAACTTTGGTGTACTGAGAGTTATCAATGATGATTTAATAGAACCCGGTACCGGATTTGATACTCACCCACACAAAGATATGGAGATTATAACCTACGTAATTAATGGAGAGCTTACTCATGCAGATAGCATGGGCAATAAAAATACAATCACCCGTGGTCATGTTCAATACATGAGTGCAGGAACTGGAGTATTCCATAGTGAGCATAACTTGGGAAGTGAGATATTAAGATTATTGCAAATATGGATTTATCCGGATCAGCGTGATTACAATCCCAATTATGGAGATTACCGATTTGCCTGGGAAGATCGACACAACCAATGGCTGGCTATGGTATCAAATAAATCCGGTGATGCACCAATCAAAATCAATCAGGATATCAATATATACTCACTCGAGCTGGAGGAAGGGAAGGAGATTGCATTTCCCATCAAGGTAGGTAGACAGGGGTATTTGGTACAAATAGAAGGAAGTTCAATAATCAATAATATAGAGTTGAAGGATCAAGATGCGATGGAAATTGTATCGGAGGACATTTTGATTAAAGCGGTTAAAACGTCACATATTTTGATTTTAGAGATGAATAAATTATAATTTTATTTCATAAATGAAATTAATAGTATTTAATATTATTAGTATTAAAGATAACTACCAATTAACATTTTATCAATTTTAAGGAGGAATATATATGAGTAAGAACTTATTTTCTGCAGTTGCAGACAGACGATCCTATTATGGAATTAGTAAAGAAAGCGTTGTTTCTGACGAACGTATTAAAGAAATTATTGATCATGCGGTAAAATATACCCCATCCGCTTTTAACTCTCAAAGTACAAGAGTTGTCCTATTATTGGGAGATCATCATGATAAGTTATGGGATATTGCAATGGATGCATTAAGAAAGATTGTACCTGCTGAATACTTTGCAGATACTGAAAACAAAATCAACTCCTTTAAGAGCGGCTATGGAACTGTATTATATTTTGAGGATAATTCAGTGGTTGAGGGTCTTCAACAGCAGTTCGCTCTATACAAAGATAACTTCCCTGTGTGGTCACAGCACTCCAATGCGATGCACCAGTATGTAATATGGACAGCACTGGAAGCAGAAGGGTTCGGAGCTTCCTTGCAACACTATGGTGAGTTGATTGATGGAGATGTAAAAGCAGAATGGAACATACCAAGTAATTGGAAGTTTGTAGCACAGATGCCGTTTGGCAAGCCAGTTGCTGAACCGGCAGAGAAGGAGTTCTTGCCTCTCGAAGGTCGTGTGAAAGTATTCAAATAATTCTATGTGCATGTCAGTATGCATAATAAAGGTATTGATAAGAAATGCGAATCAAAATTCCTAAGCAACACGCTCCCGCTTGTATGAAGTACGTAGTGGTGCATAAGGTCATAAAACACATGACCTAAGCACCAACGACTTCATACAGTTGCTTCAGAATATATACAAAGAACGAACCGGAAAACCACTAGTGGTCTTTCCGGTTCGTTCTTCTTGTTTTGGGGAACAATTTAAGGGGAATATGTTTTAATTATTCTAAAAATAATTTGATGTCATCTTCTACGGAGCCGATACCTGCAATACCGAAGGTTTCAACAAGAACCTTTGCAACATTCGGGGAAAGGAATGCCGGCAAAGTAGGTCCTAAGTGAATGTTCTTTACTCCTAAGTGAAGGAGGGCAAGAAGAACGATCACGGCCTTTTGCTCATACCATGCGATGTTGAAGGCGATAGGAAGTTCGTTGATGTCTTCGAGGGCGAAAACTTCCTTTAATTTGAGTGCGATTACTGCTAGGGAATAGGAGTCGTTACACTGACCTGCATCCAATACTCTCGGAATACCACCGATATCTCCAAGCTCAAGTTTGTTGTATTTATATTTTGCACAGCCTGCAGTCAGAATTACTGTATCCTGAGGAAGAGCTTTTGCAAAATCAGTGTAGTAGTTTCTGGATTTTTGACGTCCGTCACAACCAGCCATTACGAAGAATTTCTTGATTGCGCCGGTCTTAACTGCGTCAACAACCTTATCAGCAAGTGCAAGTACCTGATTGTGTGCGAAACCACCAATGATTTCACCCTCTTCGATCTGAATCGGAGCAGCACAGGTCTTTGCTAATTCAATAATTTGAGAGAAGTCCTTGCGACCATTCTCATCTTTTTCTATATGTGCACAGCCAGCTACACCGGTAGCGCCTGTTGTGAATAATCTATCTTTATAAGAAGGAGCTGGAGGAACAACACAGTTTGTTGTCATTAAGATAGGACCGTTGAAGCTCTCGAATTCTTCCTTCTGTTTCCACCATGCATTACCATAGTTGCCAACGAAGTTGGAGTATTTCTTAAATGCAGGATAGTAGTGAGCCGGAAGCATCTCGGAGTGTGTATATACATCAACGCCTGTGCCCTGTGTCTGCTCAAGAAGCTGCTCTAAATCCTTTAAGTCATGACCGGAGATTAAGATACCAGGATTGGATCTAACACCGATATTAACTTTAGTAATTTCAGGATTGCCGTAGGTTCCGGTATTTGCAGCATCAAGAAGAGCCATACCGTCTACACCGAATTTACCGGTTTCAAGTGTAAGAGCTACTAATGCATCTGCGTTTAAGGTATCATCTAAAGTTGCAGCAAGAGCTCTCTGCATAAATGCACTTACTTCTTCGCTGTCAAATTTTAATTCGTTTGCATGCTTTAAGTAAGCAGCTAAGCCCTTTAATCCGTATATAATCAATTCTCTAAGGCTTCTGACATCTTCATTCTCAGTAGCAAGAACACCGACTACGCCAGCCTTTGCTTCTAATTCTTCACGGGTAGTTGCAGACCATAAAGCAGCATCGGATAATTTATTTAAATCTGCTACCTTGTTCAACAAATCCTTCTTAATGTTTAATGTTTCAAATACTCTCTGGAAGAATATTTCATCATCGAAATTGGCATTTGTAATTGTAGTAAATAAATTGATAGTGATATAGTGATTTACTTCTGCATCAATAACCTCACCCTGAGCACGAAGAGCAGTGGTTACCTCGCTTAAGCCCTTGGTTGTATATACTAATAAGTCTTGCATTTTTGCTAAAGCAGGTGATTTACCACAAACACCAAATTGTGTACAGCCTGTGCAGCCCGCTGTCTCTTGACATTGATAACAAAACATTTTGTTCTCCATTATTAAATCTCCTTTAAATTTTTATATTTACTTAATTGTTTGACTTCGTGATTACAAGATGAGTATAATACAGGTAGAAAAAGAAAAGTGTAGCTGTGGCTACAAATATAAAAAACTGTTATTGATTTATGAATAATTATTTCTGGGAACTGTTTAAGCCTTCGTGAACTGTCTTTGTGTGCATAAATTGAAGTAGGTTGGACATTTCACAATTATCTGTAATCGGCTTATAAGAAAGGAGTTTGTATGGAGAGATATTATCCAGTGTTAAATAAATGTCCGCTGTTTCGTAATATTGGAGACGTAGAGTTTGGAAGTCTTATGAATTGTCTGGGCGCACAGGTGAAGCATTACAATGAGGAGGAATATATCTTCTTATCCGGTGATCAGGTTAATCACATCGGTATCGTGTTCACGGGAGCACTCGAGATCATGAAGGAGAATTTGGCGGGGAACAAACATATCTTAGCTATTGTCGGACCTGCGGATATGTTTGGAGAAGGAATTGTGTGTACTGCAAAGAGAATCTCCCCGGTCACTGTAAGAGTTAAAGAAGAAGCGGATGTGATGTTCATTCCCTATGAGAGAATGATAAAATCCTGCGGAAACACCTGTAATTTCCATCTCAGTTTGATTCAGAATATGATGGTTATACTTGGAGAGAAGAACGTTATTTTGAATCGCAAACTGGAGCTGTTGACATTAAAGGGAATGAGGGAAAAACTAGTGAGCTATTTGCTCAGCGTGTCAGCGGAGCGAAACAGCGTGATGTTTCAAATTAACCTGAACAGAACGGATTTGGCTGATTATCTAAATGTATCCCGTACCTCCATGTGCAGGGAGTTGGCCAGAATGAAGGAGGAAGGGTTGCTGGACTTCTATGGGAATAGCTTTAAGATAATGGACAAACGTCGTATGGAAGAATGTCTGGAGTGATTAGAATTCCAAAATAAAGGTCGGAAAAATGCTACGTTGTGCGGATTTGTACGACAAATAATGATGAAATATAAAGAATCAGTACTATAAAATACTAGTTTGCTGTAGTATAATAAGAACTGTATATATTTAGAAAACATGGAGAAATGTTACAAAGAGGTGATAGACCATTTTGAAACAAAGAAAACTGATTGGAATCTTAATATCCGAATCAGAAGAGCTATATCAGCATAAGCTTCTGAAAGGGATTATAGCGGAGTGCTATTCGTTGGATTATGACGTTGCTGTTTTTTCAACCTTTATTAGTAACACCGGGATGCCGGAATATAAAATGGGTGAGAAGAACATTTATAATTTAATAAATTTCGATTATTTTGATGGTATCATTATTGCAGGAAGAACATTCGAATTGGAGCATCTATCTGAAGAAATTGAGGAGATGCTTGTTTCAAGATGCAAATGTCCGGTTATCTATATTGATAAAGAGTCAAACCGCTATCCATCCATTTATGTGGAAGAGCGAAAAGGTATGGAGCAGTTGACAGATCATTTGATAGAAGTACATGGATATCAGAATATCATCTGTCTTGCAGGAGATCCCGCGCTACCGGCTACGATTAGACGGGTGGAGGGATTTCGTAACTCCATACAAAAACATAATCTCCTATTTGATGAAGGTATGATTTGCTATGAGGGAGACGTTCAATATTCCGGTGGTAAAAGGTTTGCACGTAAGATTTTAAAGGGAGAGATAATCAAACCGGAGGCTGTAGTATGTGTCAGCGATTATATGGCGATTGGATTGGTCAATGAACTAACTAAAAATGGCATATCTGTTCCGGAAGATATTGCAGTAACAGGATTTGATGCTACGGATGAGGCAGCCATTGGAAGCACGGTGATAACCACATATTCTACACCCATCAATCACACAGGAGCGGATGCGGTATGTGCTTTAACCGAATTGATGACCGGGCAGCATCTTCATAGTAAGAATGCGAATGTTGGGAGGCTGGATATCGGTCATAGCTGTGGGTGCCATGATCTTGAATTTATGAAGCGAAGCAGCATACTGCGAGTAAAAAGAAAAATTGATGATAATCGACTCTTTCTTGACAGCTACATGATGGAGTCAATGACAGCAATCACAGATTTTGATGAATGTATCAAGAAGCTATGTTATTATCTATATCTGATTAAAGATTACAGTGACTATTATCTGTGTCTTTGTGAGAATTGGGATGGAAGTAATGATCATTACAGCGATGAAATTGACACAAAGATTGTAACCGGATACACCAAGAAGATGAGAATGGTTATGAGCAAACAGAATAATGAGTATAGCAGATCAAACCATTCCTTTGATGCGAAGACAATGATACCGGATTTGTGGAAGGAGAGGAGTAAGCCGAAAGCATATTATTTTACTCCCCTACATTTTAATGAGAATACCTTCGGGTATGAAGTGCTATCCTATGGTGATAAAGTCAGAGTGTTCGATATAACATACCGTAACTGGAGTAGGAATTTAATGAATGTGCTAGAGTTTAACCGCGTACATCGACAACTTTATAGGACTTCATTTCGTGATGTATTAACCGGTATCTATAATCGAAGGGGATTGAATCAGAATTTGTCTGAATTAATTCGTATTATTAGAAATCAAGATAAAAAACTGCTTGTTATTATGGCGGATTTGGATAATATGAAATGGATCAATGATCATTACGGACATCAGGAGGGGGATAATGTCATTATGGTGGTGGCGGTGGCGATCCAAAGTGCATGTAGGGGTCATGATATCTGTGCCCGTGTCGGTGGTGATGAATTCATTGTGGTCGGAATCAATGATGATCATAATCAGCAATCCTCTAAAATTATGAATGGAGTGAATCGATATATCGATAATTATAATCGAAACTCAGGTAAAAACTATCAAATTCAGCTTAGTATGGGAGCGTATAGTGCGCATATACGATCTGATGAGGATATAAAAGAGGTTATGGATACGGCAGACCGTGTTATGTATTCCAATAAAGCTCACAATAAGCAAAGAAAAAACCGCAATAATGAAACCCGAGTTTAAAAAAATGCTGTTACAAAATTAATAATTTTATATAGGAACAATTTTATTTACCTCACACACAGGTTGGAAGGACTTCCAAACAGTGCATTATGGCAATATAACATTATTCCTATAAATTATTTATTCTGTAACAGCATTTTATTTATTCTTTGATATTAATGGTAGCACCTGTTCAATAAAAATACGGGATAAATTGGGGTCAAACTGCGTACCTGCATTGTCTTTGATTTCCTGAATGGCTTCCTCCACGGAGATGGTTTTGGCATAGGTTCTAGAGGAGGTCATGGCGTCGAAGGCATCGGCAATGGTTATGATTCTAGCCTGTAAGGTGATTTCTTCTCCCTTAAGTCCCTTGGGATATCCCTTTCCGTCCCAGCGTTCGTGATGCTCCAATACATATCTTGCGATGTCTGAATACTCATCATTGGAGCTTAGTATTCGGTATCCGGTTTCGGCATGCCGCTTCACCTCTACCCAGTTCTGAAACTCCAGTTTCCCTAAAGATTCTAACGTATCCATATTCAGTGCGATTTTTCCGATATCATGCATTAGCCCAGCGGTTTTAAGTTTTTTGGTTCTCTCTGGATCGAGATTGATTACTTCAGCAAATACTCCACATATATTACTTACTACCTGAAAATGGTGCATTTCTCTTTTGTTCTTCTGGTAGAGTGTATTCATAATGTGCTGAATGGTACTTCGCTTCATCTGAGCGCTTTCAATCAATTTATTACGGTACATGATATCTTCCGCGTCTTTAAAGATTTCACTGATGTTCGTAAAGGAGTTATATTTTGTGGCATGTCCAATAGAGATGGACAATACAACATTTTTAACACCTTCATTTGACACTGCATTCGAGATACGTTCTACAACCTTTTTAGTATCTGCTGAACTGGAACGGGGTAATAAGATAACAAATTCATCACCACCGATTCTAGCGATGATATCGCTGTCCCGACATTCTCTTTTTAAGATTGAGGAAACGGTAGTTAACAGTACATCACCCGCCTCATGACCGAATACATCATTGGTTAGCTTAAGTCCATTTACATCAGCCATAATGATGGATAGAGGCAGACAATCATTATCTTTATTAAGGTTTTGGATCTCTTCCTCGTAATATCTTCGATTATACAGGCCGGTTAGCTGATCATGATAGCTAAGGGAAAGAATTTTCTCATCCGCTTTCCTCTTCTCGGATATATCATTCATAATTACTGCAAATTGATCTTTTTTTGGAGAATATGCAGATATGGAGAAATATTTATCCACCTCTTCGGAATAGCTTTCATATTGCTGGGGTTCACCGGTTAATGCTACCTGTCCGTATATGTTGATCCAGTAGCTTTCCGTATTCGGCAGAACCTCTAGGGCTCTCTTTCCGACAATATCGCTCGCTTTTAGCCCGGTCAACTCCTCGTAGCTTTTATTCACACTTAAGTAACGGAAATCAATGGGATTACCATCCTTATCACAGATTATCTCATGAACAGCCAGTCCAAGCTGCATCTGAGATACCAATAATCGAAATTGCTCTTCACTGCTCTTTAGTGCTTTCTCTGCTTTGTATTTCTCTGTGACATCACGGGTAAAGGCACATATAAGACCGCTCATCGGCATATAGGTAGCGCTAATTTCAATATCTAAGACAGAACCATTCTTATGTTTGTGACGTGTTTGGAAGCTAAGAGAACCTTCCTTCTCAATCTGGCTAAATCTCTCTAACACATCATCTTGGGTACGATGTAAGAGAAGAGCAGATAGCGGTAAATTAATCAGCTCTTTTGTGGAATAACCTAACATATCACAGAAAGCATCATTTATCTTAAGAATATTACCTTGCATGTCACAAAGCCAGAAGCCTGCCATTGTATTTTGTACGATAGTAGAATATTCCTCTTCAAGAATCTGCTTATCGGTGATATCCTGAATTTCTCCCAGAATTTTATATGCATGTCCCATATCATCACGTAGCACAGAAGCCACTGCGTGAATATAGCGCAATTTGCCATCCTCTTTACGGTTAATGCGAAAGATTATATCATATGGTTCATTTCGTTCCATTAACGCATGCATTCTGGCGACGTTAAGATACTTGTCTTCCTTTACGAGAATTTCATTGACCTGTGCCCAGGTATAGTTTCGATCAGAAGGCAGTCCATATATGGAATATGCATTATCGGAAGCCCATATATAACCTGTATGAAGATCAATCTCCCATAGACCGGTATGAGTGAGCTTCTGCATCTGGGTTAGGAGGGTTTCGGTGTGTGAAAGTTTACTCTCCAACGCCTCAAGCGCGGCTCCTTCTTTACGAATGCTATCTATACATTCATGGCATACGTTGTGTAATTGACGCTCTTTTTGTTGAATCAGAAATGAAGTCAACAGGGAGGAGATGATCAATAAAGTAGCGGTAAGAAAGGAATTGAATATGAAATGCTCATTTTTATAATATTCAAGACAGATATGTATCAAGCCTAGAAAACCAGCTAAATAATAGCCTTGCTTCCTAAACCATACACTCGCCAGTATAGTTGGAATAAAGAAAAGGGGACTATAACCATTATTTAGTTGATAAAAAGCAATGCATGCGATTATGGTAAATATTAATATCACTATATGCTTTTTGTGAGTTGAATAGATACTCATGTAAAACGCTCCTATCGGAAAAGCTAAAAATTAAGTTGTTGCTAATTATATCAGATATCGTGAAGTTAGTATATAATATTGTTATATTCTGTACTAAATATAATGAATAGTTTAAAAAACATAGATTTTATAGAATAAAATAATCCTAAAAATCTATGTTTTGGAAATCCCAACAAGTGTGTGTAATGCTAAAAACCTTTTACAATCTCTTTCGCAGAGGAAATAGTATCATTGATAATAGAATTGACGTCATTACCGACCACATCTAGTCCATCTGCAGCGATAGTGGTAAAATCAGTGAGGCCTAAAAAACCTAATATGGTTCTTAAATATCGATCACCCATCTCATAGGAAGACATCGGTTCAGTGGAATAAACACCACCTCTTGAAGTGATATGAACGACTTTCTTACCGGTACATAGTCCGACTGGGCCGTTTGCGGTATATTTAAAAGTAATTCCAGTTACGGCAATATAGTCGATGTATGCTTTTAAAATAGCAGGGATGCTAAGGTTCCAGAAGGGTGCAGCGATGACGAATTTGTCGGCTTCAAGGAATTGATAAGCATATTTTAGGATGGGATGATCATGTCCTGTTCCGTTCTCGGGTGTATGAAGTTCGTTGACTTTGCCGTATGGTAAAGGTTCGATTCTTTCCTTATATAAGTCCAACGTTATTATCTCATCAGATTGGTGAAGCTTTTTGTATTCTTCAATGAAGCGATCAGAAATCTTAAACGTTCTTGATTCTTCCGCTGGTTTTGCATCTGCTTTTACATATAATACCTTACTCATAAAGATTTTCTCCTTTTCTTGCTAGTGTACAGTGTTGTTAATAGTATGGTTATCATGGAAGGTAATTTATTCACAAATCAAATATGTAAGTTTGGCACGAATGCCAAAATTTAATTTAAGTGATTCCGGAGGTTTTTTAACTCCTAAGTAATTTTTTAAATAAATATAAGAAAAAACGGAATCTTTATGTTACAATGATGTTAAAATTATGGTGACTCTGTATAAGTGAATGGAAGAATTGGAGGGATATAAATGAATCCGATGCTAAATAGGATAAAGCAAATGGGTATTATTCCGGTGGTTGTATTGGAAGATGTAAAAAACTCTTTACCACTGGCGAAGGCTCTGATTGAAGGAGGGCTCCCCTGTGCGGAAGTTACGTTTCGTACTAAGGCAGCCGCGAAATCAATTGCTCTTATGACACAGGAATACCCGGATATGCTGGTGGGTGCAGGAACGGTTCTAAATATCAAACAAGTGGATGAGGCGGTTGCTGCAGGAGCAAAATTTATTGTAAGCCCCGGATTTAATCCTAAGGTGGTGGAGTATTGTATTAAAAATGAGATACCCATACTTCCAGGTTGCATTACTCCGAGTGAAGTGGAGCAGGCAATAGAGCATGGACTTAAGGCGATAAAGTTCTTTCCGGCTGAGGCAGCAGGTGGACTTGCGATGATCAAAGCGATGTCGGCACCCTACACAAACATGTTGTTTATGCCGACAGGCGGCATCAATGTAGATAATGTAAAAGAATATCTCGCATTTTCAAAAATCCTTGCATGCGGAGGAAGTTGGATGGTAAAAGAGGATTTGGTTGAAAAGCAGGATTTTGATACGATAAAACGTTTGACAGAGGAAGCGGTGTCAATTGTAAAACAATTTCGATAAGGAGAGAGTCATGGCGAGAGTAGTGACATTAGGTGAAATCATGCTTCGGTTGTCCCCACCGGGGCATCAACGTTTCGGGCAAGCAGTAAACTTTGATATCAATTATGGAGGTGCGGAGGCCAATGTGGCTTTCTCACTGGCGCAATTCGGGCATCAAGTAACTTATCTGAGTAAAATACCGGCAAACCCAATTGGGGATAGCGCGGTTCAAACCCTGCAGAAGTTAGGAGTGGACTGTAGTCATATTGTACGCGGTGGCAAGCGGTTAGGAATCTATTATCTAGAGAACGGCGCTTCCATTCGTCCCTCCAGTGTCGTGTATGACAGAGAGGATTCTTCTATTACAGAGGTAGAGGTGGAGGAGTTCGATTTTGATGAAATCTTTGAGCAGGTGGATTTATTCCATGTCTCAGGAATAACAGCTGTGATTAGTGAGAAGGCGGCATTGGTAACCCTCGAGGCGATGAAGGCTGCGAAAAGACACGGCGTGTGTGTGTCATTTGACTTAAACTATAGGGCGAAGCTCTGGACGGATCATATAACTAGAAAGCAAGAGCTTATGAGTACGATGATGGAATATGTGGACATCTGTTTTGGAAATGCATTGGATGCGGCAAAATGTCTGGGTTACAGTGACGGTGAGACGGATTATCAAACTAGTGATTACAGCGTGTGTGTGAAGGATGAAAACATGGCCAAGGTCGTAAAGAAATATGGATTGATCTATCTCATTACTACATTGAGAAAGAATATCAGTGCTTCCTATAATGAATGGTCCGCTGCTGTTTCAGATGGTAATTCACTCTATAAGGGAAAAGAATATCATCTGGACATTGTAGACCGGGTTGGTGGAGGAGATGCATTTGCAGCAGGATTCCTACACGGTCATCTGGTTGGAAAATCAATGGGTGATGCACTGGAATTTGGTATTGCTTCCGCGGCGATTAAACATACCATCCCTGGAGATTTAAACTTTACAAGTATCGGGGAAGTGGAGGCACTTGTTAATGGAGGCGGTCAGGGACGTGTCGTAAGATAAGCTGATAGATCGGATATAGTACAGAAAATTAATGGAGTTTTAAATTATGATAAAGATAAATTTAGATACAATATTGAATGCCCATGTCGTTGAAGATTTAAAAGAGATGGCAAAGACTTTGAGGATAAAGGGCTACAGTAAGCTGAAAAAGGCAGAATTGGTTGATCTGTTGTCGGAGGAAATTGCAGATTATGATAGGTTAGAGAGTGCATGCCTTACAGCATCCGAAGAGGATATACAGAACTTGATAAAAGTGACAAAGGAAGAAGTTTTTATCAACTCGGAATCATTCTTATACCAGTACTGGGCGAGGCTTTGCGTCGTATTTGTAACAGTGGAAGGCAGAGTTCACACCCCTGTTGAGATTGAGAATACCTTCAAAGTGATTCTTATGTCAAAAAAGCTTAAAAAGGCAAGAGAACGTACAGAATGGATTAATCGATATGCTCTTGCATGTGTTAATTTATATTCGATTATCGAACTAGATAAGTTCGTGGAGATTGTGAATGCGCAGACAGAGTTGGGTGTGGAGAAAGAAGAAGTTATCAACTGGTGTACCCTACGTTATCAAAACAGAGGGTGTGAGATGTATTTTTTTCAAAAGGGTTATCTGATGTGTGACTCATATGGAGATAATGTACTCGACATAACGGAGGATTATCGTTCCCTGTTAAGTTCACAAAAGGGAAAACCGTATTATGTTCCGGATAAGGATGAGCTATTAAGTTATGAGGATGACATCTATGTTGATGAAAATAAGTCCTTCAAAAACATGCTTAACTTTATCATCCGAAAAATGCGTCGTGATGAGGATGACGCATATGATTATGCAGCTGAAATTCAGCTTTTAATTCGAAATGGGAATAAACCCGGAGAAATCGTGAATGATTGTGCAAGGATGGGCTTGGAATTTATAAATGACAATCAATTTAGTGAGTTCATGTCATATTTAATGGAGATGAATAATAACACCAGAATTCCGGAAAATCGAGGATATACTCCGAATGAGATGAGAAAGCTGTTTCCGCAAAATGAGAGTATCTCGGAAGAGACGCTAAAGGTATTAAGAAATATGGGAGTAATGGGAGCGGGTATGGATGAGAATTCAAACGTAATTCCCTTCCCGGTAAATCGTCAAGTAAATCCGAAGATTTACCCGAATGATCCCTGCCCTTGTGGAAGCGGAAAGAAATATAAAAAATGCTGTGGTAAGAACTAGATCCTATTTGAAAATCTCTATGGGTACATAAAATTAAATATCAATATAAAAAGGTTAATGCCACGGTTGGAAAAACAATCAGTAGGGATTAACCTTTTTTATGTGTACCCGAAGATCGCTTTCTTACAAATGTTAGTCTCGAATCCGCTAAGTAGTCAAAGATATAGAGGAACACTAAGGATGTTGTAAGTGATGAAATGTCTGGTTTGATAAACAAACTCGATTGACTCAATTGAAAATTTATAATCTCAAATTCATTTTGAAATTATCAAAATAAATTTGAATTAAGGTATAAAATGTGGTATAATTAGAAGAGTGTTACCAATAGAAACAATAGTGGTATAGAGGTTGAAAAATGAAAGTAAACTATAATAAATTATGGAAGATGTTAATTGATCGAAGCATGCAGAAGAAGGATTTAAGAGAAGCAGCAAAGATCACAACGAATGCAGTTGCTAAGATGGGCAGGAATGAGAATGTGTCCACGGAGGTATTGTGCAAGATATGCCAAGCGCTGAACTGCAAAGTGGAAGATATTATGGAGATTGTGGACAAGCCCTGACCGTAGGAGGGTGTATCATACTTTGTAGTACGAACAGAATAAAGATAAAGAGGTAGAAGATGTTAACAACGATTGAACTGTTTGCAGGCGCAGGTGGATTGGCACTGGGAATTGAGAAGGCGGGCTTTCGTACGCTTGGATTAATAGAATTTGATAAAGATGCTTCCGATTCATTGAAGAAGAATAGACCGTCATGGAATGTAATCCATGATGATATTGCGAATATATCAGGGCTAGATTTGGAGGAGTATTTCTCAATCAAGAAGGGGGAACTGGATCTGCTCTCCGGCGGAGCGCCCTGTCAGGCCTTCTCCTATGCGGGAAAAAGACTTGGTTTGGAGGATGCAAGGGGAACGCTGTTTTACCATTATGCGATTTTCTTGGAGAAGCTTCAACCAAAGATGTTTTTGTTTGAGAACGTAAAGGGACTGTTGACCCATGATCATGGCAAGACCTATAAGACTATGTTAACAATCTTTGCAAATGCCGGATATACCATACACAAACAGGTATTGAATGCCTGGGATTATGGTGTGGCGCAAAAGAGAGAGCGACTGATCACGATAGGAATTCGTAATGATCTACTTAGTGATATAGAATTTCATTTTCCGAAGGTACATGATTATAAGCCTGTGCTTCGAGATGTATTACTCGATGTTCCGGAGAGCGCCGCGGTGAAGTACGGCGAATCAAAGAAAAAGATATTTGAACTGGTGCCACCGGGTGGATACTGGAGGGATATTGATCCCGAGATTGCAAAGGAATTTATGAAGAGCTGTTGGGATATGGAAGGTGGAAGAACCGGAATACTACGACGTATGAGTATGGACGAGCCATCACTGGCAGTACTTACCTCTCCCTCGCAGAAGCAGACAGAGCGCTGCCATCCATTGGAAGCACGTCCATTCACGGTAAGAGAGAATGCGCGCTGTCAGAGCTTTCCTGATGATTGGGAATTCTGTGGGAATGTCTCATCCCAATATAAGCAGGTGGGAAATGCAGTTCCGGTCAACTTAGCTTATGAAATCGGAGCAGAGATTCGTAACGCATTAGAACAGGGGGCGAAGCAATGAGTTGGAATTTGAACTTTATTACAGAAGAAGAATTCATCAGCCACGTTCAGGCCACCATCTTAAAATACGGTGAGAAGCTGGAATCCTATGATATTAAGCGCTTTAACGGTAATCTCATCGATCCGATTAAGCTGATCTTTGATAAAACGGTATATAAATCCTCTTGGGATGAGATTGTGAAAAATGAAATCTTTCGTCAGAGGGATAAATCCAATAATAATGATATCGGTTATTTCCATCAGAAGATATTCAACTTCATAGAAGGATGCGAAGTGCCAGACACCGGATGGGATGTAATCTATCGTAACCCGAACGGAATCACTACCCCGGACGGAGATGTGGTTCACACGCTTTATGTAGAGATGAAGAACAAGCATAATACGATGAACTCTGCTTCTTCCGGCAAGACCTACATCAAGATGCAGAGTCAAATTCTTGATGACGATGACTGTGCCTGCTTATTGGTTGAAGCAATCGCGAAACGTTCCCAGAACATCAAATGGGCCGCTACGGTGGATGGTAAAAAGGTTCAGCATAGGCTAATTCGACGTGTCAGTATGGATCAATTCTATGCGATGGTCACAGGGGAGGAGAATGCGTTCTATCAGATGTGCATGGTACTGCCCGAGGTGATACAGAAGGTAGTGGACACCTCCGAATTCGTGTCCGTACCGAATGATACAGTGATTCAAGAGCTCGGCAGGATATCCGATCTATTCGAGGGTGAAACCCCGGATTTGTCTATGGCAGCAGCGGTATATATGCTAGGGTTTGGATCGTATCTTGGATTCAGAAGATCAGGCAATGAGAGCGAGTCGGATGATCTAAGATTAAAGCGGTTATATGAATACGGGAAGAAATCAACGTCTGATAGTTGAATTGATAAGTAAATAAAAAGTCTTTCATAGTATAAAAAAGATAGATAAACTGATCGCAAATATGAATGAAATTTTGGGGATAAAGATCCCGATTTATTAAAAAATAGAGGCTCATAACTTACGTTATGAACCTCTATTTTTGTTCAGTGCCTCTATATCTGTACCTTATGTTTAGGTAATCTAATATTTAGCGACAACCCTAAATTAATCATTGCGATTATTGCTGCGGCTATAAATACGGATTGATATGTACCTGTAACTTTCCATAAAAGTCCACCAAGAGTAGGAATTGTCATAGCGAAAATATGATCAAGACTTGTTCCGGTTGAAAGGGTTGGGGTAACATCATCAGGAGTATCGCATATTTTTTTAACATAAGTAGAGCGTGCCATTTCTACTACGCTCAGAGAATTATCAATGATATAACAAGCGCACATAATAACCACAGCCACGGATGTGGAGAACATTTTTTGTGAAAATGCGTAACCGCAACAAATAATAATTAATAAAATTGCTTCAGAGCAGAGAACAAATCTCTCGCCTAGTTTGTCTATGGCGTTTCCTACAATAGTTCTAGTTCCAATACTTAATACCGAAACAATTACCCCAAGAATAGCAAATGTAGGTGCATCCAAATGGAAAATAGAAATTAAAACCCAAGGGGCAAAGGTTAAAAAGACTTGCTTCCTAGCACCATATAAAAGGCAAAGCACATAATAAAGTGAATATTTCTTCTTAAATACAAAGCGCGTACCACTAGGTTTTTTGTTGTTGGATTTTATTTGATGAGCAAAAAAGGAAGCGATTAAATAAAAGAAAGCTGCGGAAACAAAAGCCCCTTTATAGCTTAAATGGCAAAATTTAAAACCCACCCAAACAAAAGCATATCCGAAAAGTGTAGCAAACAATCCATATGCACTGTAAAGTCCCAGGCGTCTTCCTAAAGATTTGGAGTCTGAAAGACTCATTCCGATACTTGAAGATAACGGCATATACATATGTGTTCCAAGACTATAAACCATAAGAAAAAGTATTAGAGTCACATATGTAGGCGATAAATAACCCATTCCCACAAGACCAATGCTTGCTAAAAACATTCCTATTGCAGACAAACGAGTATCACCTAAAAAAGCCAATAGTCCTAGAACGATAGCGATGCACACTCCAGGAAATTCTCTTGGAAGTTCCAAAAAACCACGTTGAGATTCTGTAAGATGATATGTAGCACTAAGGAAATTATTAAATACCGTATTATAAATTCCTCCGGCAATTCCAGCAAAGATTCCTACCATAATAAACATTGTAAAGCTTCTGTCGTTTTTAAACTTGCATTTGATTTTGTTTAAAATTTTAATGCACTCCTTTAATTAAACGTATATTGGTTGTAAACATTTTATCCACTGTAAATTCAAGGTGATTACGCTTTCTACCATCACTCAATTGCATAGGCTTGTGATAGCTACTATTTAGAAAGATATGAATATTTATATCAATGTTATTTTCGTACACACACATAAATTGAACCTGATATTTCTGGAAATCTCTTTGCAAGGGATTGCATGCCATCAAAGTGCTCGTTTCCGATGATATCCATTTCCAGCATCTTTTTTAGCTGAAAATCGGCGAATTGTTTTACATATAAACCACCCTTTTCAACAAGTTTAAAGTTGGTTTTTTTTATTTCTTGAAGTAATAATTCCATATCAAATACTCTTCGGTGACCATGTTTAATATCATTTTCAGTTAGGGCATACTCATTTTCTAATAATCCCATATCAATAGCCATCAATCGACTTAATGCCATTGCATTTGGAACAGTAATAAAGAGTAAACCGGTTTCTTTCAAAGCATTGTAACAGATTTCTAATACCCTTTGTACGTTTTCTATATGTTCAAAAATATAATTAGCAACTATCATATCATATTTTTCTGTTTCTGAAATGTCCTCAAAGAAAGATTGGGTAAAAATGATATTATTATATTCACATAAATTATTTTTTGCCTTTTCTATGAAACGGCTACTACCTTCACATATCTCTATTTGTTCAAAATAGTTTGTTAAAAACTTTGTACTATCACCTTCGCCACATCCTAATTCTAAGCAAAATCCATTCTTTTTCTCAACTAAATATTTTTCCATAACATTTGTATTTAATCTTTTTATATTTTCTAAAAAGGAACTATTTCTATTCTCATACATCAAAGCCTCTTTATCCAAGTAATTTTTCTCTGTTTTCATATAATCTCCTCGAAAATAATAAAATTGTATTTCGATTAGTATGCTACTAAATATTTTAACATAAAGTTATGGATATTTAAATGTTTTAGATTAATTGTTATTGCAACAATATAATGCGCTTTATAAGTTTTATTACACGAAAAAGCCTTGCAAACATAGAGTTTACAAGGCTTTCAATGCAGTTGAAGGGACTTGAACCCTCACTCACTTGCGTGAACTAGAACCTGAATCTAGCGCGTATGCCAATTCCGCCACAACTGCTTAATTCGTTCCTTAACAGGAACGAATTTGATTATAACATACTGCATTTTTTATTTCAATATAAATTTGGTGCATATGAGATATCGAGTTGTCTCTCTGAAATAATAAAATAGTGCAAGCAAAAATTGGCTTATTCTACCATTAAAACGCTTGACATAAGGAAGTCAACGTACTAAAATTATTACTGTATTCCTCGATAGCTCAATGGTAGAGCACACGGCTGTTAACCGTGGGGTTGTAGGTTCGAGTCCTACTCGGGGAGTTTTTTTTTGCCTCTATTTAACTTCTATTTCCACCAAATAAATCTAGGATCACCATTCATGCCATATCCGGCAAGAGCAGTTGCGATCATACCAATTCCCAATAGTATTAGAACAATTCCAGCGAATCTGTTCTGGCCTTTCGTATTTGATTTGGTTAAATAATAAATTTTCTTTGTAAATAACATCAGGAAACCATGATAAAAACCAAGAACACCTAGAGAACCTCTAGCAATAATTCTTAGCACATATTTAATGTCATTTGAATTGCCGAATACTGCAATGCTTAATAATTCAGTTAATAAAAATACAGCAACCAGCGCAGCAGATACAATAAATACGTCTTTTTGTCCTTCTAACTTTTTCCAGTTCATATCTAACCTCTTTTCTGTTTGTATTAGTATACACATTTAACCCAATTGTAACATCCGCAATAATATGTGTCAATACAACGCCCATGCACTCAGGTGCTGCATAAATTCTGTATGAAACGGAAAATATACCCTTATCATACCTGGTTTAACCAAGCGATAATGGAGGTAGTTATGCAGACGATTTGGAAAGAAAACGGAACATTTGATGGCAAGGGGAAAGAACGGGCAGAGTCCTTATGGATACAAAATCAATATCGTTATGAAAGTGATGATGGGAAAATGAGTAGACCTAAGCTTCAGGATGATATCACCGCAGAGGTCGCTGTGATTGGTGGAGGACTTGCGGGGGTATTAACCGCATGCATGCTTCAGGAAAAGGGAAAGAAGGTAGTGCTACTGGAATGTCAGGAGGTTGGGAGTGGAATTACGAAGAATACTACAGCCAAGGTTTCGTCCCAACATGGGCTGATATATCATAAACTTTTGATGTATAAGGGCGAAGACAGGGCATTAGAATATGCAAGTGCAAATCAACTTGCGATCGAAAGATTTCAAGAGATTATTAATCAGCTGGAGATTAATTGTGACTTTGAAATATTACCAAATTATATCTACACTCTTGATAATGAGCTCCGTATAAAACAGGAGGTCGAGGCGGCGAAAAAGCTGGGGCTTCCTGCAACATTTACAAGGGAGACGACATTGCCATTTCCAATTAATGCAGCAATTCGGTTTGATGGCCAGGCGCAGTTTCATCCGCTGAAATTTCTTGATGCTGTAGCAAATAATCTATTAATCTATGAGCATACACGCGTGACGAAGGTTCAATCCGATGGAATGATTATCACCGATCAGGGAAGCGTAAAAGCAAAAACGATTGTAATTGCAACCCATTATCCATTTATCAATGTACCGGGTTTTTACTTTTTTAAGATGCACCAGGAACGCCAATATGTAATAGCGATTGAGGGAGATGATGTAAACAAGAATGCCAGACTCGACGGCATGTATCTGGATGCAGACCCGGATGGATACTCCTTTCGCAATTATAAGGATTATATGTTGATCGGTGGAGGGACACATCGTTCGGGAGAGTACAAACCGTTGGATGCGTATGATAAGTTAGCTGAGGCATCGAAGATGTGGTATCCGAACGCCTCAGTTAAATATTCCTGGTCCAATCAAGACTGTATGACGCCGGATTCAATTCCCTATATCGGCAGATATTCTCTTCGTACACCGAATATCTATGTAGCCACCGGCTTTAACAAATGGGGCATGACGAATTCTATGGTATCAGCAATGATCATCAGTGATATGATTACAGGTAGGGAAAATGAAATTTATAAAGTGTTCAATCCCAGAAGGCTGATGTTATCCGGGAGCAGAGCATTCCTTAAGGATGCGGCGATTATTACAATCAGTCTTTTGAAAGAGCATCTTAAAATTCCCCACGATAAATTAAAGGAGATAGAAGTAGGTCAGGCGGGTGTTGTAATCCGTGATGGTCAAAGAATTGGCGTATACCGGGAAGAATCGGAGAAGTATCATTTTGTCACCACTAAATGCCCTCATCTCGGTTGCAGCCTAGAGTGGAACCAGAATGAACGCACGTGGGACTGCCCCTGCCACGGTTCCAGATTTGATTATCTTGGAAACCTAATCAGTAATCCTGCGATGAGAGATACGTTTGATTCCTGCTCCAGAAAGCGAAAGGAAAAGTTGTAAAAATTGTTATACAAAAAACATTGAAAAAAGTGTTGCATTTATGATTTACGTCTGATATAATCACTATTGTTCGCTACACATGGCGGACAAAGTTAGCAGTCGTGGCGGAATTGGCATACGCGCTAGACTAAGGATCTAGTCCGGGTTTCTGGGTAGGGGTTCAAGTCCCCTCGACTGCATAAAAAATTGAGAACTGTTGACGTAAGTCATCAGTTCTTTTTTTGCTAAAGCGGAACTCAAGTTACGATTTGTTTGAGCGAAGTTCAAGTCGTTAAACCTTCATACTAAATCATTTTCTTTACCTCAGTTCGCATGTTGCGTGACTTAAGGATACTTCCAAATAATTTTGATTCTTTACGCTAGTTTGCATCGGTGTTCAACGTGAATGTATGTACAATTAATTTGTTTTTACTTGGTTCTATATATGCATACTGCTTATCATATGCCTTAATATCCAGAGTAACTAAATGTTCAGGATCTTCATTTAGGTATTTATATTTTTCTTTATAATATGTTTTGTTTTCAATATTATATATCCAGAAGTTCTCGAGGTTAAACACTAAGATATCCTTATCAGTCAGTTTATAACTAGCTATAATATCTTCTCCGGCTACAACACCCGGAATATCATAACTATTATAAGTACCATTCTCTTTTATGTTAATACTTCCTGAATTCTCATATGAATATAAAAGACGGTCAGAAGTTACAAAACATTCATTATCACCTCGAAGGTAACTAAGCTTATAGGGAAAATCCATTAATTTTTCTGTTGTACCTTTTTTAAAAGAATAATAACGAATGGTGCAAATCCCGGACCTATCTTCATTGATCGATTCATTCGCCATTTCAACTTGTTCGTAGCAGAATCCGTCACCCCAACCACCGGAATATATTAAAATTGTTCCGTTGTAATTAGGATCTTTAAAAATGAATGGTGTTGATGCAATTTCTTTATAACTATTATCATCAATATTTATTGTAGCTATTACACTGCTAGATTGATTGTTTTTTATATGGGGAACATTATCTATAATAAGGTGATTACTTGCAATAGATATGGCTGGATAGCCTTCTGAATCGCCTTTATATATAAGGCGATTTTCTCCTTTGCTATTAACGGATAATATTTGAAAATGACATGTTCTATTCTCCCAATAACCGAAACAGATAAAAAGTTTTCCATCATATATTTCATCAAAGAATATATCGTTTTTTAATGAAACCTTATATAAATCTTTTAATGAACGATCTTTTTTACTTGATATGTAATAGTTATAATTATTTTTATCTGCTTCACGGAAATAATAATATTCGGAATCAAAACCTATGAGAGACATTTTGCTTATGTCTTTAGTGGCAATAGAATCTGTCATTTTAAAATTATATACTTTTTCAGATAATGATGGTCGCTTTGCTTTTTTAAAAGGGATAGCAGGTTGTGGTTTGTCTGTGACGGATTTGTCATCCCCAATATTGTTTTTGTCTATATTATTTGTGCTTTTGTTTGTGTCTTCTGTTTTGTTAATGTCTGTTTTGTTAGTGTCTGTTTTGTTGGTTTCTGAATTATTTAATTCCTTAACATTAGCTTCTTTGATATTAGTCTGATTTTTGCTGCAACTACATAATGCCAAAGATAATAAAATAAAGATAAGGATGTACTTTTTCATAGACTATACCCTCCTACGGATTTTATCGGGATTAATTAATAAATATAAGTATGGCATATACCGATAAGAATTACAAGTTTTACCATGTGCATTTTTGACAATTGCGGTAGGGGCACAGAACATCAATAAATGATTGACACAATTGCGCACGGCTGAATACAATAATGGTAAAATATGATATATGGTGTCGTGCCTTATGCCAAAACAGAGATATTATTTAACAAATCAAAGCGTTACCCCTTATCCGTGGAATATCGGTTCGGAAAGTAAACTTGTATTTAATACTGACGCCGGAGTTACACTTGAGCTAAAGAATTCGACATTAACTCCAACGGGAGCTACGTTTTTACTAAAAAATGCAGGAGTAGATGTTGTATACTTTGGACAGAAATATTTTCTTCAAATATTATTTGATAATAAATGGTTCGATATTGAAAAATATACTGGCTGGACATTAGAATTAATACATCTAAATCCAGGTTATGAAATAGAGCTTATAGCAGATTGGAGCGATTTTTATGGTCCATTACCTCCAGGTACTTATCGCTTTGTAAAGGAGTTTCACTTAACGATATATCCGGGAGGCAAAAGAATCTACTTGAATGCTCCATTTATAATAGGAGAAAGGAGATCTTGATTAAAACACTAAAGAGAACGGACTTTATCAAGAAGTTTATTAAAGATAATAATTTTCATTAATAAAATTGTAGTGAATTATATCAAAAGGTAAGTGCGAGCAAATTGATGTTCGCACTTACCTTTTGTGAGATGGAAGTTACTCTGGCAATTTAGTAAATTTTACAAAAAACGTGGGTTTTAACAAATTTTGTTGTATTATAAGATAGAAGGATAAGAGGGGGGAGAATATGTGGATGATCAAATAATCCAAATGATTAAGGGGCGTAATGATGATGGTATGAAGTTACTGACCCAGCATTATGGTGGGATGCTGCAGTACATAGTTGGTAACATATTGATTGATTCACGTGATACAGAGGAATGTATTAGTGATGTCTGTATGACAGTGTGGAATAAAATTGATCTTTATAAATGGTCGAAGGGGAGTTTCTCCACCTGGCTCACAACCATAGCGCGTAACACCGCAATTAATTATAAGAAAAGAAAAAATCATTCCTGTGAGGAATTGTCGGAAGAGATACCGGCAAATTCTACACCGGAGATGGATTTATTACAAAAAGAGCGCCGTACTCATCTTGCAACCGTAATTGGAACACTTTCAAAAAGTGAACAACATTTATTCTACCGAAAATACTACTTTTTGCAGTCATCAGCACAGATTGCAGCAGAGACAGGAAAGACAGAGCGTTCGGTAGAAGGGAAGTTATACCGCCTCCGAAAGAAGTTACAAAGGCTACTGGGGGGTGACTTTGCTTGAGAAAATATAAGGATAATGACTTTGATCAAAATATAATTAATCAAATGAGAGAAATCATACCGACTGACCATGAAATTGTTCGTAGAAGTACCTGGAGCAAGCCTATTGGATTTATCATATGGGGATCGATTCTTACAACAATACAATTGAATTTTTACTATTTTCAATACCTTCTTCCAACCATTGGAGCAGTGTTGTTTTTCTTAGGGTTTCGAAGTTTCAGATCCGAGAATAAGTATTTTAAAACCGCATGGGTCCTATCATATGTAAATCTGGTGTTACACTTGCTCTCATTAATCTACCAGGCAACTCCGCTGATTGGTACCTTTGATAATAAAATTCTTGGAGTTTTATTTAGCGCTTATAATATATGTATAATGCTACTCTTTCGAAGTGCAATTCGTACAGTTTTTATGAAAGCTGGATGTAAACCGGTGAGGGATCCTTTGCTTTGGGCTTCGTTATGGATGGCCTTATTATTTATAATTGCCATTACTCCACTGTCCTACTTCTGGCCGGTAACTTTAGTAATGTTTTTATTATATATCCTTATTCTATACTCTTTGTTACAAATCGGAAAAGAGATGGATAAGATTCGTTATGAGTTGACATATTCCAAGTTTAAGATATCAAATATTTTAGTATTGGTGCTATACATGTTGCTGGCTTTTACTGCAGTTGGAGTTAGTGGTGTATTATCAAATCATATGAAACTGGAGGGCAAGGTTTACAGCCAACCAAATATAAGTCAAACAAGAGAGAGCTTGGTACAGAAAGGGTTTCCGAAGGATGTCTTAGAATGTCTCTCAGATCATGATGTTCAACCCTTTACAAAGGCAATGAAAATAACTGTAATAAAAGACACGCTTTCCTTTAATACAAAAGAAGTGAATACATATTATGGAGACAATAGCTATACGATCGATGTTCCTGGAGATGAGAATATTGAGTCCACTACCGTATATGTGGAACTCAATCATAGAGAAATGTATATTATACAGTATTTTGAGTGGGATGGGAAGGCTTATTGGAAGGATGGAATACAGATTGATGTAGGAAAGAAATTGGATAATATAGAGAATATAGATTTAATTAATAGTGGTTTATTCTATGATAAAAAGGATATTACTTATAAAGCAAATTTTCCCAGACTTGAATGTAAGGAGGTAGGGTATCATACCGTCTTTGGTGATAATCAAGGGATTATGATATATGGAGCCCTTAACTATCCGTTTGGAACTAAAAAGCAGAGGGGTTACATCCTGTATCATTGTTTTATTAATCCTGATTTTTCGGGAATCACATCCAACTTCTATTACCTTCATAATTCATATCCTATTCAAATACCATATTCTGATGTCTTACATAGGATGCAGGGTGGTATTCTGTTTAATGATAACATTCAACAGAATTATTCAAATTATCTGTTTGATGAGGAGGAATAGTGAAGAGGTGCTAATCCGTAAGAATTTGCATCATAATTATCGTACATTGCAATTTGAAGGAGGTGACCTTGAATGAATGATAAGGATAATGATAGATTTGATGACAGTATAATAGAACAACTAAGTGAGGGAATACCCTCGGAAGAGGTTACGGTGATTAATCCCTGGAGAAAGCCGTTAAACAATATTATATGGGGATTTGTTTTAAGCTTGTTTACCTTAAATTTTTTCTATCTTCAATATATATTACCGACGATCGGGGTGGTATTAATTTATTTGGGTTTTCGAACCCTTAGAGATGAAAATATATGGTTTAAATTATGTTGGATCTATTCGATTTCATATGTACTTGTATATCCGGTATTGTTGCTATTTGATATATCACCATTAAGTGATACGAAACATGTTCACATCTTAGTACCCTTACTAATATTTCGTATTGTGTTCTTTTTAACCTTACGGAGGGCAATTCGGGAGGTATACCATAAAGCAAATCGAAAACTAAGAAGAGATCCATTACTTTGGGCTTCAATTTGGCTAGTTGTAATATTTGTGATTGGATTAACAAAGGTAGAAAATATTCTGCTGGTTGTTCCTGTAATCCTATGCTATATAATTATTTTCCGTTCGCTGTTTCAGATAGGTAGTGATCTAGATGATACCGGATATCGGCTTAAGAATTCGCCGGTAAAAGTAGGGGATGGGTATTCGACTTTGGCAATTCTACTGTTTACCGCATTCATCGTTACCTTTATCGGTATAACCTGTGTCTTCTCCAATCATTTGATTATAAAAGGAAATGAATATAAAAACCCGAAGATGAATCAAGCCAGGGAATTGCTGATTCAGAAAGGTTTTCCCAAAGAGGAGTTGCAGTATCTGGGGGATGAGGATGTGAAACGGTTCTCGGACGTAGAAAATATTAAAACCTTTCAAGAAATGATTGATTTTAAGAACGATGATTCTTTGGATTTCGCTTATTTTTCGAATAAGAAATTGAAAGTGATGGATGTTTTTATTCTTACGAAAAGCAATGATCTATATGTAATGAGTTATTTTGAATGGACAAAGGGCAAAGCTTATTGGCAGGATGGGATTGAAATCTTACCGGACAGTAATGCAAAGGAAATGAATTTGATTAGCAGCGGTCTTGTTTATGACAAAAAGGGAAAAACCTATCATGCACCATTCCCAAGAATTTATTGTGGGAATGCGCTGACCCAAAGCTTTATTGGGAGTTATAACCATTTACAGATATATGGTGCATTGAATTATCCCTACGGATCGAAGCATCAACGTGGGTATGTGTTATATCACTATAAAGTACCGAAGGATCCATATGCCATATTTACAATGTTATGTTATGTACATAACCCTCACCCTATTAATATCCCCTATGTTAAAACGGAAGAGAAGCTGTTAAAGGATGGATATGATGTTACGGGTAGACTGAGGCAATTTAAAGCAAATTATAATTAGTATCGAATAGCGAAGAGTTACAAATATCAATATAATAAATCACCTAATTATATTTAAGGAAAGTGCAAGCATAAAACAAAATTGTTTGCACTTTTTTCTACATCAAAGTAAAAATACGGCCACCACGGGGGTGGTGGCCGTATATACAATGAGGAGAGATATGCGTTTATTATATATTAGTGCTTTACCCACACAAGCATCTCACCGCAGGAGCGGTTTGCCCAAGCATAATAGGGAATCCAAATGAGGTCTTTGTCAGTATAGGTAGCGTTGGAATAGAAACTGTATAAGGGCTCGTTAGTGCAATCCTCTGTGTTAAGTTTTAATCCATTCGAATGAATGGATATGATGCCACCCAATTTGTTTGGCTCGTTGTGAATGGAGAACTGAGGCTTTTCCGGTAGTTTGATATGGTGTAGGAATGAACCGTTATCCTCTTCCTCCAGGCAATATACGATTGGACCTCTCATAATAGCAACTTTATCAAGGTTTTCTCTTGCGAGCGGACTTGAGGTGATCATCTCTACCGGCATATCAAAGTTAATGATAATGGTATCGGTGCCACTCCAATTATGTTGAAGATATAAATATTCGTTTTTAAAATTAATATCATCTACTTCAATATCTTTGTCATTGATCTGAACGCTATATTTTCTGCACCACCCGGGGATACGTAGTGCAATCGTACCCTCCACCGCTTTTTCTGGGGCTACTTCAATTTTAATCTCACCATTCCATGGATAATTAGTTGTCATCTTAATTCTTGTAGTAACATCCTCGAGGATAAATTCGCTCTCGTTACCGATATAGAGATGGACAAATAATGCATCTTCATTTTGCGTATAGATATAACCGGATAGGGAGGTTACGGTTCGAGCAAGGTTTGGAGGGCAGCAGGCACAACCGAACCACTTTTGACGTTCCGGTTTTACATGCCGTCTCAGCTGATCCTTTTCACAAGCCTCCGGTAATACTTCAAGGGGATTTACATAGAAGAATCTGGTGCCATCCAGTGTGGTTCCGCTGATGACGCCGTTATAAAGAGCTTTCTCCATAACATCACCATACTCGCCCTTTGGGCTGATCTGCAGCATACGATGGGCAAAGAAGACTAGCCCGATGGAGGCGCAGGTTTCTCCGTATACGGTATCATTTGGGAGATCATAGTCATAGGTGAAGGATTCGCCGTAGGAGGAGGAACCGATGGCTCCGGTTATGTACATCTGCTTATTCACCATGTTATCCCATAGTCTTTGACATGCCTCATATAAGGTATCATCGTTTGTCACACGAGCAACATCTGCCATGCCGGAGTACAGATAGACCGCTCTTACGGCGTGCCCTTCTGCCTTTTCCTGTTCTCTTACCGGTAAACCGGCTTGATAATACTGATAACGGAAGTAGCTATCCTTCCAAGGGAATTCATTCTTATATTCTTGGTACTCCATCTCAAGATAAAGTGGTTTTTGACCACGTTCGTCGATAAAATATTTGGCAAGCTTAAGATGTTTGTCATCCTGTGTGACATCATATAATTTCATTAATGCCATCTCTAGCACTTCATGTCCTGGATACCCCTTTTTCTTATGCTCTTCCGGTCCGAATACGCTGTCTATATAATCAACAAAGCGAATCATAGCATGCAGGAGTTTTCTCTTTCCGGTTGCATGATAGTAAGCAACGGCGGCTTCAAGCATATGTCCGGCACAGTACATCTCGTGATTGTTCATGACATCAGTCCAACGCTTCTCCAAACCGTTAATAATATAATAAGTATCTAGGTAACCGTCCTCTTGTTGTGCGTTGACGATCAAGTCAATCGCTTCATCGATGGTCTGTTCCAACTTCAGATCTGGAGACCAGACGAGGGAGAATGCGGCTGCCTCAATCCATTTTGCTATGTCGCTGTCCTGGAACACGAAGCCTTGAAATGTTCCTTCCATAAGTCCGGCTGCAATCTTGAAGTTATTGATACAATGGCTTGGTTCTGCATCCGGAATCCGGTCATTTAGTGCCTCCCACTGGTAGGGAATCATCTTTGTGCGGGCAAGTTCTCTGTAGTTGTTCCAGAAGGTATCCTTTATTGTAACATGTTTCATGGATACCCCCTTAGTATATTGATTTACGTTCATAATAAGCCTCCTTTTAAAGTGGTCAATTTTGATAGACAGATGAATTTGTATGTCTTATAATATAATTAATATATGATAATACAACACATTATCGCAACTGACGTAAATATAGAAAAGGTGGTGAAAACTTAGATGAGATATATTGTTTCAGAAGCGGATACACCTATCATCTACTCCCTTTGTGGCAATCTGATGAGTAAAGATGAATTTGTTCATCCGAGAAGAATCATTGATACTTATGTATTGATTCTTGTAAAAGAAGGTACTTTGTTTGTCACACAATCAGGGGTAGAATTCGAAGTGGGACCCAATCAGTATATATTTCTTATCGCTGGGGAAGAACATTTTGGTCATCGACCTTCGTGCGGTAAGCTATCCTATCTATGGACTCATTTTTCGATGCAGGGTTTGACATCGATTGTTCGTGAAGAGGAGCTTGAGAAAGGACAAATAATTGATTTGCAAAAGGAGAGGAGCGGTACTTACATTATGCCGGAATACGGGGAGATTTCCCTTACACAACGAGCACCTCTTCTATTCAACCAGCTACTCGATCTATCAAAACAGGAGCCGGTCTATACCAATCAAATGCTGGATTATGCGCTAAGTCTTTTGATTATGGAGATATCACAGGAGTACTTTGAGATGAGAAACAGATTGCAGCAGAATATCCCTCCGAATGTTGCAAGAATTATGGAATGGATTAAGGCGAATTATTATAAAGCACTATCGGTAAATGAGATTGCGGTTGAATTTGGTTATAATTCGGATTACTTATCCGCCTTGTTTAAAAAGTTCACGGGTTTTACGCTGGTTCATTTTATCAATAAAACCAGAATAGATATCGCGAAAGTACTGATCGTCAATTATGACATAACCATTAAAGAAGCCGCGTATTCCTGTGGATTTAGTGATGAAAAATATTTTATGAAGATTTTTAAGAAATATGAGAACATGACTCCGTCACAATATAAAAAGGCATTTACGAAAAAGATGATAAATTAATATCCTTTGTTAACAGGATAAAAAGGAGGTCATAATGAAGATATCCGGTAAAAAACGAAGCTTCAAACAACAATTGCTCATCTCATTTTGTTTGATATCCATTATTCCATTAGCGATCGTGAATATCGTGTCTTATTATAATATTGCAATTAAGGTTCAAAAGAATGTGGATGAGATGAAAGCCTTCAGCCTTGAACAGACAAAGCGTAATGTGTCAACGGTGATATCCTCCTATGAGGACTTACTATATCAGTTATATACGGACGATGATGTGGTGTCATTGGTAGACAAGATTGACGCGGGACAGGACGTAGCGGTCAGCAAAAATCAGTTGAGACGAAAGCTGGCGGCGGTGGCGAATGTAAAGCCTTACGTACAAAGTGTTACCGTGATTACTAAGAGGGATAATGTACTTTTTTATGACAAGCTATCAAGCGCGATTAAAAGTATGGTTTGGATTGACAAGTACGGAATTACCCCAAACCAGCTTTATAATCAACTATCCGCCACGAATGATACGAATATTCTGCCTACCAAATACGTTGATAAATTTAACTCCCAGGAATACTATTTGTTTCACATCGCTCACCGCACCATTGATTACAAGAATGTTAATAAGAAAAATGCGGTTGTAATCCTGAGTATTGATGAGAGGATGTTGAATGGGATTTATCGACAGAATCTAGGAAGAGAGGGGAATGAACAGGATAACCTACATATCATTGTGAATCAAGAAGGGAAAATTATCTCCTTTGAAGATCCTTCAAAGATCGGGAAAAAAATCGTAAATATCACGTCCTCCCGCAAGAAGCAGGATCAGGATTATATCAAATTCATCAATGATTCCGGATTTCTTAAGATTAAAAACTTGAAGGTATATAGTGCTTATGATAATAAGCTTGGGTGGCGATTTATTAATGTATCGGATCAAAGTATGGTCGTCAATGAGATGAGAAATCAACAACAGCTTACAATTATCATCTTTTTAGCATCCGTTATTATGCTGATTGTTATCATTTATTTTATAACGGGACAATTGAGCGGATCAATCAATAAGATTGTTAAGGCGATGAAGAAAGCGGAGCAGGGGGAGCTATCGGTGCGTGTACAGGCAGATGAGCATATGCCGGTTGAGATTGAGACGATTGCACATCAATTCAATTCTATGTTAGTGGAGCTGAATGATTCCATCGATAAAGAAAAGAAAGCAACGCTAAAGCAGAAAAATGCAGAGATATCAGCACTGGAAGCACAGATCAATCCACATTTTCTATACAATACATTGGATACGATTAACTGGATGGCGATTGATAAGGATGAATATGAGATTAGTAATGCTATTAATTCCTTAGCAAAGATATTAAGATATGGCGTGGATAAAAGCAATAGTATGGTGGAAATCAGGCAGGAAATTGACTGGTTAAAGAAATATCTCTTCCTGCAGCAAACAAGACTTAAGAATACCTTTGAATGTGTTCTTAATATTGATCCTGAGGTTATGAACTATCACATCCATAAGCTTTTACTTCAGCCCTTTGTGGAGAATGCAATCATTCATGGGTTCGAAGGGGTGAAGAGAACTCATATTCTTGAGATTTGTATGAGTATGGAGGAACACTGCATTAACATAAGGATAGCGGATAATGGAAAAGGAATATCAGAGGACAAGCTAAAAGAGATTCATAATGGTTTACCGGATGAGAATGAGGAGAAGAGTCATATCGGTATTGCAAATGCAATTAACAGGTTAAAGATGTATTATGGCAGCCAGGCCAAGGTTCAAATTGACAGTGTATTAGGAGAAGGTACCAGTATCAATTTAGAAATTCCGAAATTATAGAATGGAGCAGGGGTGTGTGACATGAAGATTGTTATTGTTGAAGATGAGATAAGAATACGGGAGGGTATTATTAATTTGATTCATAAGATTAGCGATCAATTTGTAATTGTGGGCGAAGCAGAGAATGGTGTTGAGGGCTTGGAGTTAATTATAAAGACAAGACCGGATCTGATTATTACGGATATTAAGATGGTTGAGATGGACGGGTTGGAGATGCTTCAACATTTAAAGGATAGGGATATTCCATTTAAGGCGATTGTGCTTAGTGCTTATTCAGAATTTTCTTATGCTCAACAGGCAATCAAGCTAGGGGTCAGCGAGTATCTGTTAAAGCCGATTTCAGTGGGGGATTTAACCACCTCGCTTGAGAATATAACCATTCAACTGGAGCAGCAAATGAAAGTGAGAGGGGAGCGTTATGCATCCCTTCAGAAGCTGGAAAACATATTCTATAATATTTTGTTAAGTGGATCGGCCGTGGATGAGGAAGTTAGTCAATTCATTGAGAAAAACTATCAATTAAAAAGCGATAGTGATTACATTATCATGCCAGTGTTTTTAGGGGAGCAATATGAGCAAGAGCGAGAACGCATGACGAAAGAGCTGAAAAAACATCTAAAAGATAAGTACATAGGGGAATATCGGTTATTAGATATGCCGCATAATAAGATGCTTTTGCTAGTTATCTTTCATTATTCGGAAGAGCATATGATAAAACAGTGGTTTCAACATCAAGTCATCAAACAACTGAAACAGGAGAATTGTCATGCGTGCTTTGGATGGGGAAGCTTTCAGGGAATTACGTTAATGAAGAGTAGGCTACAGGTGCTACTAAAACATATGGACTGGTGTATTACACTGGGAGATGATGTGATGATATCCTATCCTCAGGTTACACAGGTACAGACAAAGGTATTGACTTATCCGATTGATGTAGAAAATCAGATGAGAGTTGCGCTGTGTGCAATGGATCCAAAGAAGTTGAAGAAAGTAGTTCATCGCTTCTATCAAGCCTTCCTGGATGGGAATCTATACTCTCCTCAGGAAGTAAAGGAATCTTATGTACGATTTTTATGGTCTATGATAAATGTTGCCAAGGAAATAGGGTTTAACTTACATAAGGATATGGAGCAACAGGAGATGTTAAAAAGAATAATGTCAGCCATGACTTATAGCCAGTTAAACCACACACTACAAGATTTTATATCCTTGCTTTCGGAGGAAAGAGATGAAGATAATCAGCTCAGTCTTACCGTCCAAAGGGCGAAAAGACTGGTACACGAGTTTTATAACCAGGGAATTACCCTGGATGAGATTGCTATGAAATTAAAGATAACCCCAGAGTATCTGGGAACCCAGTTTCATAAGGAGTTGGGAATCAATTTTAGCGCTTATATGAAGAATTACCGCATAAATAAAGCGAAGGAACTGTTAATAAGCACACAGCTGAGATTATATGAGATTGCTGAGAAAGTAGGTTATAACGATTCCAAGTACTTCAGTCAGGTATTTAAGGAATGTACCGGACAGCTGCCAACAGAGTATCGGGTCATGCATCACTGACCTTAGTTTTACCATCCTTTTTAAGTTTTCTAGAGTTTTCTATCGAATACAAGGACTATATAATGAAATTATCTTAAAAGATAATAGCTGCACAGGTATGAGCACTGTGTAAGAAAAGGGAGGAAATTATGAAAAAAAGATTGTTGGCAGTTTTATTAGTACTAGTATTAGTATTCAGTATGATGGCAGCGGGGTGCCAGAAAAAAGGTGACAAAGATACTTCAGCACCAGGTACCGGTACAAAAACAGCAACCTCAGCAGCAAAGAAAGAAGTTGTAATCTGGTACTACTGGGAAACAGAGAGTCACCAGAAGTTATTAAACGGACTTGTACAAGACTTTAACAGTTCACAGAGCAATATTAAGGTTACTGCAAAATATGTACCATTTGCGGACTTTAAGAAACAGTTATCCATTGGTACAGCAGCACAGGAATTACCTGATATCGTATTTATTGATAATCCGGATACTGCAGCATATGCATCTATGGGTATCTTTGCTGACATCACCGGTAAAGTAGATACGAGTCAATACTTTGAAGGACCTTTAAATTCTTGTATGTTGGATGGAAAATTATATGGTATTCCTTTTGGCAGCAACGATTTAGCACTTTTTTATAATGAAGATATGTTGAATAAGGCTGGTTGTAAAGTTCCTACTACATGGGATGAGCTTAGAGAGGTAGCGAAGAAGACGACCTCGGGTAAAGTGAGTGGATTTGCTTGCAGTTCCTTACAGAATGAAGAAGGAACCTTTAACTTCTTAACCTTTGTTTGGTCAGCCGGAACAACCTCCTATAAGATTAATACACCTGAGGGTATTAAGGCGCTTGATTTTGCAGGCAAGATGGCAAAAGACGGCTCTTGGGCAAAAGAAGCAATCAACTGGACACAGGGTGATACGATGAACCAGTTCATCTCAGGCAATCTTGCTATGATGATCAACGGTACCTGGCAGATTCCTACCATGCGTGAGCAGGCGAAAGATTTAAAATGGAATGTAGCAATGCTTCCTAAGGATGCAAAGGATGCTTCCGGCTTAGGCGGTGAGAATATCGCAGTTGTGAATGGCAAGAACGTAGATGCAGCAGTTGAATTCGTAAAATATATGACTACTCCTGAGAAGATTAAAACTTATATCGATGGTTTTGGTTATATCTCCTCTAGAAAAGATGTAGCAGATACCCAGTATAAGGGTGATGATCAGATGCAGGTATTCATTAAGGAGTTACAATTTGCAGGAGCAAGAGGACCTCATCCAAGCTGGCCTTCCATTTCTGATGCGATTTCTTTGTCATTCAATGAAGTTCTGACCGGCACTAGTACACCTGAAGCAGCAGCGAAGAAAGCACAGGATACAATAGACGGTATTTTAAAATAGTAGTTTATTAATGATCTGGTTAATGATGGGAGTACACGGTATTCGTGCACTCCTATCTATTAACCGGATGATATCAAAGAGCCTCTGTATTCGATATAGCCTTTGATGTATAAACTCAACTACCCTTGTATTCTAGGAGGTTCGATATATGAAGCGTATAAAAAAGTTTTTTCGATATGATAATGTAGGATTATTATATATTCTTCCTGCATTGATCTACATGATTATATTTGTTGGATATCCCATCATAAGTAATTTTATTTTGAGCTTTCAGGATGTGTCAATTAAAACCCTGAACCTTCCCACCAAGCATTTTATTGGATTCGGGAATTACATAAAAATGTTTCAAGATCCGATTCTTCAGAAATCAATTTTTAATACCTTATTATTTACAGTGTTATCCTTGATTTTTCAATTTATATTTGGTTTTCTGTTGGCATTGTTTTTCTATAAAAAGTTTTCATTTTCAAAACCGGTCAGAGGTTTGTTAATGATACCGTGGATGATTCCGGTAACCATTACGGCACTTATGTTTAAGTTTATGTTTAGTTCAAATGTTGGAATTATTAATCAAGCGTTACAGGCCTTGCATGTGATTAATGCACCGATCGATTGGCTCATTCAACCGCATACGGCAATGTTTGCTCTGATTTTTACAAATATATGGATTGGTATTCCGTTTAATATGATTTTACTGTCCTCAGGACTTACCCTTATTCCACATGATATCTATGAAAGTGCATCCATTGACGGTGCGAACAAATTACAGACAATGATTAAGATAACACTACCTTTATTAAAACCTACGATTCAATCCGTATTAATTCTTGGATTTATTTATACTTTTAAGGTGTTTGACTTGGTATATGTTATGACAAACGGTGGACCGGTAAATTCGACGCATTTACTATCTACATACTCATATAAATTATCATTTACATTGTTTGAATATAGTAAAGGTGCAACGGTAGCGAATATTCTATTCGTCATACTGTTTTGTGTTAGCTTGCTTTATCTGAAATTTACATACAGCGAGGAGGGAGAAGCATAATGAATGACAAGGTATTACGTGGTAGAAAGAATATTATAATGAGTTTCTTTGCAGTGGTTATTCTGATCGCTTTGCTCTTTCCGATCTACTGGATTGTAGTTACTTCTCTCAAGATGGAGAAGGAGATTTTCTTAAATCCTCCAACTCTATTTCCAAGAAAATTGAACCTGGCTTCGTACGCTGCTCAGCTAAATGTAGGAGATTTTAATATGTTTCGCTCCTTCGCTAATAGTATGGTTATCTCGTTAAGCTGCATGTTTATCGCGATCATACTAGCGGTTCCGGCATCCTATGGACTTGCCAGATATCGTTTTGTAGGTAAAAAAATGGTTGTACTGAGCTTTTTAATTACTCAGATGTTGCCGGTATCCGTTATTTTAACACCGATGTTTATTATGTTTCGTAATATGCATTTAATCAATAATTCTCTCTCGGCGATATTGGCGGATGCGACTATCGGTATACCGTTTTCCATCTTGATTTTAAAGAATTATTTCGGTTCCATACCAAAGGAACTGGAGGAGGCTTCTTATATTGACGGATGTAACCGTTTCACCTCCTTTATAAAAATATTAATTCCGATTACATTCCCTGGGGTAATTGTATGTGGTATTTTCTCCTTCCTATATGCCTGGGGAGACTTAGCTTATGGTATGACATTTATTCAGGATCAAGTACACAGACCGATTACCGCTGGTATCTTTAACTTCATGGGGCAGTACGGTACAAAATGGAGTTTCTTAACAGCGTTTGCGGTTGTAACCATTATTCCGGTAGCGATTATATTTATCTTTATGCAAAAATACATTATTAGCGGGTTAACAAGCGGTGCAGTGAAAGGATAAGATGATTATGGGGTTTAAGCAGAATAATAATTGTTTAATCAGTAAGTTTCAGTATGAAACATTATATATCGAACCATGGGGTGAGAATAGCTTGCGTGTTCGCTCCGTTAAGATGGGCAATGCTTATGATGAGAAGGATTGGGCGTTGACCGAGGAAGTAGAGCATGTGGCTCAGATTCAGATCGAAGAGGATTACGCCTCTGTAACAAATGGGAAGATACGAGCGGTAATTAACACCGCCGGAAAATTAACCTTCTACAATCAGAAGGGAGAGGTGATTCTGGAAGAATACACAAGGAATCGAAAAGATGTACTCTCGAAGTACTGCTCAGCAATTGAAGTTGAGGGAAGAGAGTTTCAAGCGATTCTCGGAGGTGATTACTCCGTAAGTGTTCGTTTTGAATCAGTTCCGGAAGAGAAGCTCTACGGTATGGGACAGTATCAGCAGCCTTATTTGAATATTAAAGGTTGTAGCTTGGAACTGGCACACCGTAATTCTCAGGCGAGTGTTCCGTTTTTGATATCGGATCTGGGGTATGGCTTCTTGTGGAATAATCCGGCGATTGGAAAAGTTCATTTTGGAAAGAATGTTACCGAGTGGCATGCAAAATCTACAAAAAAAATAGATTATTGGATTACAGCAGGGGATACACCCGCTGAGATAGAAGAGGCGTATGCGTCTGTGACCGGTAAGGTTCCGATGATGCCGGAATATGGCCTAGGCTTTTGGCAGTGCAAGCTCCGTTATCAGACACAGGAAGAACTATTAGAGGTAGCGCGAGAGTATAAGAGAAGGAATCTTCCGTTGGATGTAATCATCGTAGACTTTTTCCACTGGCCAAATCAAGGTGATTGGAAGTTTGATCCCACCTATTGGCCAAATCCGGAAGAGATGATAGAAGAACTAAAATCAATGGGGATTGAGCTGATGGTATCCGTTTGGCCTACTGTGGAACGAAACAGTGAGAACTATGATGAGATGCTGGCTGAGGGTTTGCTCGTCAACACGGATCGCGGTATCAATGTCAGCATGGACTTCCTTGCACCGACCCTGTTCATGGACCCGACCAATCCGGATACGAGAGAGTTTGTATGGAATAAAATTAACGCAAATTATTATAGTAAGGGGATTAAGGCCTTCTGGTTGGATGAAGCAGAACCGGAATTTACGGTATATGATTTTGATAATTATCGTTATCATGAGGGACCTAATGTATCGACCGGTAATCTGTTCCCGCTGATGTATGCGAAAACCTTCTTTGATGGAATGACTTCAAACGGACAGAAGGATATCGTTAACTTGTTGCGCTGTGCCTGGGCTGGAAGTCAAAAGTACGGTGCCCTGGTATGGTCGGGAGATATCGCTTCCAGCTTTGAGAGTATGCGTAACCAGTTGGCAGCAGGATTAAATATGGGTATTGCGGGAATTCCATGGTGGACGACCGATATCGGTGGCTTCCATGGCGGTGACCCGACGAAGGAGGAATTCAGAGAATTATTCATTCGCTGGTTCCAGTGGGGCACCTTTTGCCCGGTTATGCGTCTTCATGGAGATAGAGAACCTCATCAGCCACAGGTTGGAACTACCGGTGGAGCAAAGTGTTTATCCGGCGCACCGAATGAAGTATGGAGCTATGGTGAGGAGGCTTATGAGATCTGTAAAAAATATATGAGCATCCGTGAAGAGCTTCGTGATTATGTGAGAGCAGCGATGGAGCAGGCACATACCAAGGGAACTCCTGTTATGAAACCTCTATTTTATCAATTTCCGGAGGATAAGCAATGCTGGGAGGTCGAGGATGAATATATCTTTGGTGATTCCTTGTTAGTAGCGCCGATCTTATATGCTGGCATAACGGGAAGAAGAGTATATCTTCCCAGCGGTTGCAACTGGAAAGCATTCGAAGGAGAAGAGATTTATGAAGGCGGTAAATTCATAGAATACGATGCTCCGATCAATATAATTCCGGTTTTTGAAAAGGTAAATGAAGAGGTTATCTAGATTTGTAGTCTGTGTACAGAACGGAGATTATATGAAGATACCAGATACTTTGATTAAAATACGAAAGAAAATTACCAATACAAAGGTTACTGTTTCTAGTAAGATTAAGATTAGTATAAGAACACAGTTAATCATAGGATTTATGATTCCGATCGTGTTCGTGATCTTGATTGGTTACATATCATATGACAAAGCATCAGCCGGACTTCAAAAGAATTATGAAGTATCAACGATGAAAGCACTTAATATGGCGGTACAATATTTTGATTTCGGCTTTCGAGCTACCCAGGCAGATGCCTTACAGTTGGTGCTGTCGGATAATGCCATCAACTATACGAGTGAAAATGATAAAAACGATCCAATTAAGAAAAAAGCGGATATGGAGGCAACTAAAACGGTTGTGTATGCCAAAGCGGTTTCCAATGAATTTATTCAAGGAATCCATATTATTACGCTGGATAGTCTTAGTTTAATCACGACCTCTAATGTGATCCGTAATGGCTTTTATGAAGAGTTTGAGAAGTCAAAAGAGGGCAAACATTTAGCGGATAAGGCGGATAAATATTGGATTGGAAGCCATACCTTTATTGATGAGCAGATCGATTTGAAGAAAAAGGATTATGCATGCTCTCTTGTGTATCCATATTCCTCAAAACAGGCCGCCGTTGTAATTGATATCAATTCAAAGGTAATAAAAAAGGTAATGACAAATCTGTATCTTGGGAAGGAAAGCAAACTTGCTTTTATTACAGAGGATGGAAGGGAAATTAAGAGTGTTGATAGTAAGTTCTCCTTCCAAAATCAGTCATTCTATCAAAAAATCGGAGGCAGTAAGGAACCAAGCGGATCGAAGTATATTAATTATCAGGGAAAGAACTACCTGTTCATGTATAGCAAAAGTAGCAGCACCGGTGCTACAATCTGCGCGTTGGTTCCACAAAGCCTTGTGATGAAAAAGGCAAATGAGATAAAATTTCTTACAATATTATTAGTATTCTTAGCATGCATCATTGCAATTGGAATCGGAACAGTCATTGCAGTAGGCATTATAAGAAATATCAGCAAAATCTCAAAGAAGTTGTCACGAGTTTCTCAAGGTGATTTATCAGTTAACATTGATATTAATAGTAAAAATGAGATGGGATCGCTGGCAGCGGATGTTAAGGAAACGATATCTAAAACCCGGGACTTGATAAATAAGGTGAAACAGGTAACCGAATTAGTATCAGGCTCTGCTAAAGATATCTCCGCGACCTCTGAAAAAATGGGTGAAATGTCCGGTAATATCTATCAGTCGATGCAGGAGATTGATCACGGAATTACACAACAAGTGAATGATTCACAGAGTTGCTTGATTATAATGGATCGGTTGTCCGGTAAGATAGAGAATCTGGGTGAGAACACAACAAAAATCAGAACATTGGCAGCTTCTACGAAGGATAAAATTCATCGGGGAATAGGTACGATGGAAGAGCTGAAGGATCATTCGAACTCGACCTCACAGATAACGAAGGAGGTTGTGGAGAATGTTAAGGTATTGGAAGATAAGAATAAAGCGATCGAGAACTTTACGGATCTCATCAATGACATAGCAGGGCAAACCAATTTATTATCCTTGAATGCTTCAATTGAGGCAGCAAGGGCGGGAGACGCCGGTAGAGGTTTCTCTGTAGTTGCAGCAGAGATCCGTAATCTGGCGGAAAAGACATTAATGGCCTCCGATAAGATACAGTCCGTGATCAAAGAGGTAAAATGGAATACCTCGGAGACAGTTAACTCAGTAGCACAAGCGGAACATATCGTAATTGCTCAGGAGGAAAAGGTCCTTCAGACAATCGAAGCATTCGTGAGCATGAACCGAGAAGTGGATGAGTTGATGGTTCATCTTAATGAAATAGGTAATAATGTCGATAATATGGATGAAGAGAGACAGAATACACTTAGCGCGATTGAGAATATCTCAGCAGTAATTGAGGAGACTTCGGCATGTTCCTCCTCCGTAGGAAGTACAATATTTGATCAAAATGAGTTGGCGATAAAGTTAAAAGAAGCTTCTACTGAGCTTGATGTAAGAACGGATGAATTAACACAGGCAATACATCGCTTTAAAATTGATTAATCTCCCATTAAACTATTACCACTCTAATATGAGCACTAAAAATAAGAACTCAAAGTTGTAACAGTCTTTGAGTTCTTGTTTTTATATGCAGGATAAGGATACGTGTTCTCTATGTATTCGGTGAATACCTTAAAGATGGAGAAGCTCAAAGATGGAGAAGCTCAAAGATTGATAAACTAAAAAACTGAAAAACTGAAAAACTGAAAAACTAAAACTGAAAAACTAAAAACTGAAAAACTAAAAAATCGAAAAACTAATAAATCGAAAAACTAAAAGATTGAAAACTAAAAGATAGAAAAACTTAAAATTAAAAAACTAAAAGATTAAGGTGCTAAAATACTGTGGTTATTGTCCCTATAATACTGTACAATAAAAATAATTAAATGGCTTAATGTTGAAAGAATAGTTTATATTACAAAATATAATATACTTATAAAAGAAGGGAAATGATATGGACATAACCATTGTTAAGGGAAGTAAAAACCATATAATCGACAGTGAAGAAGCATTGCTGCAGTCTGAATTGGGATGCAGGTACTTTTCAGCAGAAGGAAGCGGATGGCGAGCGCTAGAAGAAGGTTTTGAGAAAGATCAAATCTTTGTAGCTCTGGGAGATAATCAGCAGTGTGTGGGTTTTCTGTGGTATATCCCTAACGGTGTGTTTCATTCTTTCCCATACCTTCATATTATTGCGGTAAAGAAGGAATATCGGGGGGAAGGAATAGGAGCCAAGTTGATGAGTTTCTTCGAGGAGACTTGTTTTAAGGACTCGTCTAAGGTATTTCTGGTGGTGGCTGATTTTAATCCTAAGGCAAAAAAACTATATGAAAGAATCGGATATCTTCAAGTGGGAACTCTCCCAAATCTTTACCGGGAAGGTATTACAGAATATTTGATGATGAAAACAAAACAGTGATGTAAATAAAACAATAACTGATAAAATATTATTATGATAGAAGATAAAAAACACTATAAATAGGAGAAATGGCCATGCAGCAGGAAATAGATGATTATAATAAGATAATTCACATCAAATGTACTGAAGAGGAGAAAAATAAGTTTATCAAAGAATTAACCCCTTATCTGTACGACTATGTCCTTAATTTTATTCCGATTGATGAAAGTAAAGCCGATTCGATGAAGGATGAGTTATAGATATAAGCAAGATTGGTAGAAGTTAATTTATATAAAACAAGCAAAGTGAAAATAAACAAAACAAACAAAGCTAAAAGTAAGCGAGGATAAAAAATAAGCAGAGCGAAAAAATAAGAAAAATATAAATTGAAAAAAGCTGAAGCCATATAAAACAAGAAGTCTCAATTAAATAAAAAAGGACTTATGTAAAAGTAACATAAAAATTTATCAATAATATTAGGGTATCCCGAATCAAAAGTACACAACCTATGCCTAATACATAATATAAATTCTTATTACGGGGTTGGCTAGAAGGTTTATCTTTGATTTGGAATACCCTTATTTGTAATGAAATAAACTGATTGCTCTATTCTGCTTCTACCGGGATGAAAGTAAAATCCGTTACGTTAAATAATCCCATATCAGTAATTTTTAGTTCCGGTATCACCGGCAGAGACATAAAGCATAAGGTCATGACAGGCTCCACCTCATAACTGATACCAAGCTTTTCGTGAGCGTCCTTATGAATCTGTTCTAGTCGTTCTTCTACCCATGCACCGCTCTGGTCGGACATGATTCCTCCTACGAGCATCGGCATGGATTGTAGTACCTTTTGGTTGTGGGCAAGAATAATTCCGCCACCCTGAGCCATTAACTGTTCTACGGCAAAGGCGATATCCTCATCGTTTGTACCAACGGTAATAATATTATGGGAATCGTGTGCTATAGAGAGGGCAATCGCACCTTGTTTGATACCATACCCTTGTAACAGGGCAACTGCAACATTGCCGGTATTTTGATGACGTTCGATAACCGCTATTTTTGCGATATCCTTGTCTGGTTGATAGAGGAATTGACCACATTCATCCAACTTCACAGTGTCGGTTTTCTTAGAGGTTACTACACCACCAGGCAGTATGTTGATGAGATTTACTTTAGGTTTGGATAGAACAAGCTTCAATCGGTCTTTAGAGAAATTCTTTACATGGAACTCACTTCTGACCGAGGAGATGTCATAACGATAGACAGCAGGAAGATATACTCCATTCCTTGCTACCTCCTCCCCCTGAATTAGAACATTTTTTATATGAAAGTCCTGTAGATTATCAAATAATACGATATCGGCACGAAGCCCAGGTGCTATTGCCCCACGATCGGAGAGACCATAGCATTCAGCTGCGTTGAGGGTTGCCATCTGGAGAGCGATGATTGGGTCAATTCCTTCCTCAACACAGATTCGAAGGTGATGATCTAAGTGACCATCCTGACGGATTGTTTTGGGCTGACGGTCATCCGAGCATAATAAAAATCGTCGACTATTTTGAGGAGTAACAGCCTTAAGAATATTCCTTAAGTCATGGCAGGCAGAACCTTCTCTCAACAGAACATAGATACCACGTGATACGCGCTCAAGTGCTTCTTCTACTGTTGCACATTCATGATCGGTGCGAATTCTTGCTACGGTATAGGCGTTGAGTGGATTATCCTTAAGTTCTGGACTATGACCATCGATTAATTTTCCTTGATTAATCGCTGCCACTAATTTATCCACCACCTCATCATCACCTTGAACAACACCGGGATAATTCATAAATTCTCCCAACCCCAGGATTTGGTCATTCTGAAGGGGCGTGCTCATATCAGCGGCTGTGACAATTGCACCGGAGTGTTCAAAAGGAGTAGCAGGTACGCAGGAAGGGAGCATGTATTTAATATCCAGTTTAGTGGATTTCGATGACTCCAGCATGTAATTTAAGCCGGTTAATCCACACACATTGACGATTTCATGAGGATCCGCAATGATGGTTGTTCCTCCATGTGGAACGAGAAGCCTTCCGATTTCCTCCGGAGTTACATAGGAGGATTCAATATGAATATGGGCATCAATAAAACCAGGAGCGGCATATAACCCCTGTGCGTCAAGTGTGTCCAATCCCTGATAAGAACCGATTCCTACGATATAACCCTCACAGATTGCAATATCTTTATTATAAATAAGGGTTGAGTTGTAGACATCTACAATGGTTGAGTTTTTAATTACAAGATCAGCCGGAATTCGTCCGGCCGCTGCATCGATTAGTTTTTTTAATAGACTTTTTTCCATACTAACTCCTTTCGTTTTAAATATGAGTTCTTAAGCTGCGGCACGATAGAGAAGCGATGAAAAGTGTTTTATATTATTCATTTAATAATTGATGAATTTCACTTTCTCCCAGTATACGAATTCCTTTTTGGGCAAGAAGTTCAGCGGTGATACCATTACCTTGAATCAGTGTCCCTGAAAATGTTCCATCATATATTTTGCCATACCCGCAGGAAGGGCTGCGTTCCTTCAAAATTGCGCAGGAGCAGCCATAAAGATCAGCTAATTTTCCGATTTCATTTGCGCCCTTTTCGTATTCTGGTGTAACATCCTTGCCGTTCTTTGTTATGACTCTGTTCATTCGTATCTCTGCCGGATCGCGAGGAGTTGGTAAACCACCGTACACTTCGGGGCACACAGGTATTAGCTGATGTAACTTGTTCAGTTGTCGAATCTCATCAAAAAGACGGCCGGACCCGTCGTAGCGACATTCCAAACCCATCAGACATGCACTTACCAGGATATTCATCTGTTATCCTCCTTACGGGTTAATCATTCAATTCCGTATAATCAATATATCGAATACTATTATTTAAATAAGCAATTATGCCAATTGAATTTCTTGCGGTTGATTTAAAATTCACATTGCTTTCAAAATGAATCTTAGCGCGGCTAACACAGAGATTACCGTTATTATCAATGGTTAGGATACAATCAGATTTTTTGTACGAGTGATCAAATATACTAACCCTTTTTTGAGTCGGATCAAAATAACCTACCTGTGCTTTGTGAACGCCGGAACCGAAGGAGCTGGTGAAATACAATTCATAATGGCCGTCCTCATTCATATCTGCGATAGCCATACTGGTTACACCAAAACCGCCGACAGAAGCGCCTAGTTGATATACATTTTTCTTGTACAATAAATATGAAGCACAGGATTGATCAAACTTGAATATTTGAAAATCGGTACTTTCCGATAAAAAATACGGTGTAATATTATAGCAGGTATCATTATTATATGTGGATTTATACTCTCCTAATACTTTTAGAAATTCATCTACTCCTTCTCTGGATGGTCGAATGACCATATGAAAAGAGGCAGCCTGAATGGGCAGATCCTTGTTACTTGCTGCATCTTTTTGTACAAGCGCACACCCTGCCAGTGAAGTGAATATTGATATTATTATGATTGACATAAATATTTTTTTCAAACCAGTTCCCCTCCCCCTTATAATGTTGTAATAGACCCGTGTAGTATGTATCTTGTATGGTTGGTGTGTTTATTATAACTTATTTTGCGCTTTATTTCTACGATTCTTTTCCGATTATTACTAAAACAGCTTTCGAGGGTTTTTATTGATAAGATTCATATAAAAATTACCAGTAGTAGTTGACAGATTACTTTACTGAATGTATTATGATATCATAATGATATCAATACAATATAAAAAGTAGTTACACAGTAAGATGAGAGGGATTACTGCTCATACTTAAATAATTGAAAATAAGTGGAGGATAATGGAATGAATGAAGAGAAGAGCATCGGAATAAATTTAATTGATGAAAAAGAAATAGTACCATTTAGCGGAGGAGTAGCTTTATTACTTATACTGGTTGGTATGGTAGTATCAGTACTTGGCATAGTATTCGGTGCTATCAATCTAGATCAGGAAAAATACGCATTGGGTGCAGTATTATTAACCGTTGGAATAATAATGATTATCGTATTTTCCATCCTCTTAGGTGGTTTGCATATCATCAACCCGAACGAAGCTTTGGTAATGACTCTGTTCGGTAAATATTATGGAACCATTAAGAAGGAAGGATTCTATTATACCAATCCATTTGCAGGTGGATTTAATAATGCAACCACTTCTAATACTACGAATATCAGCGTTGGTGTAACGGGAACTTCGGCTCAGGCAAGTATACCGGCAACTTCCGGTAAGAAGATATCTACCAAGACATTAACTTTAAATAATGAAAAACAAAAGGTAAATGATGTTTTAGGCAATCCGATTATTATCGGTGCAATTGTTATCTGGCGAGTAGCTGACCCGACAAAAGCAGTATTTAATGTAGAAAATTATAAATCATTTTTAACTACACAATGTGACTCTACAATCAGAAATATATCAAGATTATATCCTTATGATACGATGGAGGATGATGCAGACGAGAAAACACTTCGTGGAAGCAGTCAGGAAATTGCAGATAGCATGAGACAAGAACTTCAACAGAGAGTAGACGATGCAGGTCTTGAGATTAAAGAGGTTCGTATCACTCATTTATCCTACGCGGAAGAGATAGCGGCTGCGATGCTTCAGAGACAGCAGGCAACAGCAATTATTGCAGCCCGCCAAAAGATCGTAGAAGGTGCAGTTAGTATGGTGAAGATGGCTATCGATCAATTAAGCGAAGAGAATGTAGTAGTCCTTGATGATGAGAGAAAAGCAACGATGGTAAGCAATTTGATGGTGGTTCTGTGCGGTAATAAGGATGCTCAACCAATCGTTAACACGGGAACTATTTATTAATGTACAAAACAAAGGTTGTGTGATATGGAAGATAAATTGGATGCGAAGGAAGAAAAGCTGAGGGCTAGACTGGAACATATTAAAGCGTTGGAGCAGGAAGTTTTAAACCGTGAGTCTGCATTAAAGGATAAGGATAAAGCAAAAAAACAGATTCTTCTGAGGCTTTCGCCAAGCCTTTGGAATGAGCTTGCAGTTTGGGCGGAGGATGATTTTCGCTCCATCAACGGGCAAATTGAATATCTGCTTGCGGATTGTGTCCGTAAGCGGAAGGCTAAGTAAGATGTTATAGAATGAGTTGTTGAGGGGGTTAAAAGAATCCCTTCTATGTATAGTGGGTAGTACCTTGATTTGGTTTATAAACACTTTCTGTTTGATTCGTAAAAGGGAGCTTGTAAGTAGATGAGAACCTATTCGTTATACTATCTATTCTAGAAGAACAGGGGATGGGGAAGGGCGTTATCTATTTAACTGACTTTATAACTTTCCTGGTAATTCATGCGATTTGATTACTGCGATCAATTCTGGGAATCGTTCAAGGAGGAACGATTCAGGAGCGAGCGACATGGAGGTCGCTTTGCTCCGACAGAATGATACAAGCAGTAATCAAATCGCATAGAATTACCGGAAAGTTATAACCGGAAAGTAAAATAGATAACGCCCTTCTCCATCCCCGTCCCTAGAATGAAAACCTACAGCGCTCATCTACACCGCAAGCTCCCCATCCTTTACGTAGATGATGCGGTTGCCGTATTCTGCGGAATCCTTGGAGTGGGTAACCTGAATGATTGTTGTGCCTTCCTCCTGGTTGATTTTGCGGAATAATTCCATGATCTCGGTACCGGTTTTTGAATCCAGGTTACCGATTGGTTCATCGGCTAGAAGGATGTTTGGATCGTTGATTAAGGCTCTCGCAATGGCAACACGTTGCTGTTGACCACCGGATAGCTTTGTAGGATAAGATTTTCTCTTGTCGGTAAGGCTTACTACCTCAAGAAGATGTTTTAAACGATCCTTATAGTCCTTTTTCTTTCCACCGTTTAAGAGAACCGGAAGGAGGATGTTATCCTCCACGCTTAGGTGAGGTACCAGGTTATAAAATTGAAAGACAAAGCCGAGTGTATTGAGTCTTAATGCACTTTCTTGTGCATCATTTAATTTCTGTAGGCACTTTTGATCGATGTTGATATTACCGGAGGTGGGTTTTTCAAGTCCACCTATTAAGTACAATAATGTACTTTTGCCTGAGCCGCTGGGACCCATGATTGAGACAAATTCTCCTTTGTAAATATCTAAATTTACATCTTTTATTACATCAACCAAAACATCCTCGTTTCGATAGGTTTTGTTCAGGTTAGATAATTCAATGATTTTCTCCATAACTTTCATTCCTTTCATTCTATCTATTTACTTACTTTATTCATAACGAAGTCCGTCAACGATATTTTCCTTGGTGATACTAATGGATGGTAATACTGCTGATATGATGGATAGCAGGATACCTGAAAAAAGTACGAACATAAAGTCTTTTATACTTAAGAACAGCACATCCGATGGAATACCGATGGCTTCTATCATGTAAGACATAGCTTGTAGCAGTACAGTACCGAAGGCCAATCCGGAGAGTGTTCCCAGACATCCACACAGGAATGCTTCAAAGAGCAGGTTTCGAATTGTTTTACTTTTGCTTAGTCCTAATGAACGCAGCGTGGCGATTACTTTCTTACGACTTAAAAAACTGATGGTAAAGTTGTTTAGTATTCCTATGATACCGATAAACATCGCCATCAACGATATAGCCTTCATCAAAAAGAAGATTGAATCATTGGATTTTACATTCTGCTCCTGCATATCCTTGAGTGTTTGGAGGGGAAGGATGGCATTTGGCATAAGCCCGGTAATCCGATCCTTAACCTTTTCCATATCAGCATTATCTTTTACATTAACATAAAGCTCTGTATAGTTTTGTACCTCTCCATCCTCAGTCAAGTATTTTTCGTTTATAAATGACATAGCGCCGTTATTCATGATTGATGGGACAATGGCGATGACTTTATAACTTTTTTCTTTGCCGTTTAAATCAAGCTTTAAGGTATCACCCTTCTTGAGATCGTACTTTCTTGCTAAAAACTTTGTTAAGAGGATGCTTCTTGAGTTAGCAAATTCTTTATTAATCTTATCAGTGAAGTAGGATCCGAATTCATCCCAGGCATATTTGCTGTAGTTCTTTCCGTCAATACCTACCAGATAGGGCAGGGTGATATCACCATCATTGGCGGAAATTTTATCTAAAACCTTTGTTGAGTAAACATGTTCCACACCATCTACTTGCTTTACTTTGTCAACAAAGTCCTTCTCCACCGGATAAAAGGATAACATATCGCATTTGCCTTTTGCATAAACATCACTAACGGTAACACTTACTGCTGAACTGAAATTATTGATCATAAGGATAACACCGAGACCCATTGCTAATAGGGAGATATTATTCATAATCGTTCGATCGTTCTTAATATTAGCGGTAGTCACGCCTAGTGAATCCTTAAAGATCGGTCGAAATAAAAGGCTAAGTATATAGGTTAAGAGGATGGATACCATCGGAATCATTAGCGCTGAGCCGATGGACACTAGTAAAATTCCAATTCCGTCTAGTGGAACGCGCAGGTCAACCGGAGCGGTATGGAAAATAATAAATGCAGTAGCAATCATAAGTAAGCCGATCACAGTCTTAATTAGGGATAGGTGCTTTTCGTTATGAATTTCTGCAAATATGATGCTTCTTATAGATTTCTTACTGGTCTTTATAATTGGTATTATCGCACTGAACAGCATAAGCAGTAATCCAATTAGGAAGGAGATAAGAAGATATTGACCATTCACATAGGATACATCTTCCAGTGTTACTCCAAAATTCTTTAAGAAGATGGTAATTGTTCCAGTTAACAGAAGGATTCCCAATAAGCTTCCTAAAATTCCACCGATTAAACCATAAAAAACTGCCTCCATAAGTAAAATAGCAATAGTTTTACGCTTTGTTGCGCCAATACTTCTTAGCGTTCCAATCAATGGCATGCGCTCAATCACGATTATCTTAAAGGAAGAATATATGATAAATGTACTTATCATGATCACTGCCAAGACCATGAGAAAGAGGCAGCCGGTGATGGAGTTTATCATCTGTTTGTAATCTAGTATCTCATTCAAATTTTGAACTTTTAGCGTAGGATATGCCTTTTCAAGCTTATCCTGAACATTTTTAATGTCAAAGGATGGGTCTGTTTTTATAAAATAGTTACTTGTCTGATGATTTAACTGTAGGATATCACTTAACGCTTGCTTAGGGAGAAGCAGGGATAGTGAGCCTAGATTATAACCCATATTATTGTTTTGATCTTCTAGGATCGCTCTGATTTTAAAGGAATAGTCCTTGCCAACTAAAGTAACTTTGACATTATCCCCTATGGACAGATCATATTCCTTCGCTGATTGGAGACCAATCATAACTTCATTATCATTGAAGGCTGATACATTACCCTGAGTTATTTCTACAGGATAAATCTTCTTGAAGTCTGAGTAATCCATTCCATTTAATATTACAGAGATTCGGTCCTTATTGAGTTTAGTGAATCCAAAGGCGGAAATCTTGGGAATATGATAGGATAGCCCTTTTATATTGCTAAAATCTAATTCATCAACATAAGGGGAGGACGATTTTTCGTCCGGCGAGATAATTAGTTCTGAATTTCCCGTTTCTTTTTTTATCTTTTGCTCCATAATCTTCGTTATGGTTCCTGACATGGACATAACGGTATATAGCAGTGCAACAGACAATACGATGGATAAAGTAATCAGTATTGTTCTAAATTTTTTCCGTCCGATGTTTTGGAATGTAATTTTGAATATAGTACTCATCACGTTCTCTCTTTCTAATAGATATATAATATTATTTGTTGTGTTATACTATACACTATATAATATTATTCGTCAACGCATAGTTTAACATATTTTACTAAATATTGAGTGATTTATCTATTTCCACATAGCACACCTAAAAATACAGCTATAAAATTGAAGATTCTGCCTATAGCAAAAGGGGTCAGATTTTTGTATACTTTAAAGAGGAATAACATACGCGCATGGCCATATAGTCTATGGCTTAGGGAGGAACAACAATGAAATACAAGATGATAGCACTTGATCTGGACGGAACTCTTAACAATGATGAGAAGAAGATTACGCCAAAGACGAGAGCAGCATTAATAGAAGCTCAGAAGATGGGCGTAGTCGTAGTTCTTGCTTCCGGCAGACCGACCCCAGGGTTAAAAAGAGAGAGTGACGAGTTGGAGCTGGAGAAATATAAGGGCTTATTATTATCCTACAATGGGGGCAAGGTGGTACATGCTTCCACTAAGGAAGTGTTATATGAGAAAAGTATGTCTCAGGACATAGCAATTAGATTATTAAAGCATCTGGAGGATTTCCCGGTAACGCCGATTGTAGATAACGGAAAACACTATTTTGCCAGACATGAAAAAGAATTTATGATTGAAGAGGAAAGCAAGCTCAATAATATGGGCGTAAAGATTGTGACTAACGTAGTTGATATGATTGACTTTTCACCGGTTAAGGTATTAATTGCTGCACCAAATGAAACATTGGTACCTGCATCGGAGAAAATCATAGAACCATTTGATGAGGAGCTATCCTTTATCCAGTCTTCTCCTTACTTCTTGGAAGCAACGGTAAAGGGAATCAATAAGGCAAGTTCGTTGCAGACTATCTGCGATCTTCTATCCATCAGACCGGAGGAAGTGATGGCGTTTGGTGATGCACAAAATGATATCTCGATGCTAGAATTTGCCGGATTAGGAGTTGCGATGGGAAATGCCTGTGAACCGTTAAAGGAGATTGCAGATGAGATTACACTCTCCAATAATGAAGACGGAATTGCTCATACCATAAGTAAATATTTTGATATCGCTGTGTAAAACGGAGGAAACAAATGATAAATTATTTGTTGCAGGGTTTATTGTTCGGACTTGCATATGTGGCCCCGATTGGCACTCAAAATTTATATGTTATCAATGCTGCTACATCCAGAAGTAAGTTGCATACCTATCAAGTTGCACTAATAACAGTGTTTTTTGATATTACACTGGCGCTATCTTGCTTTCTCGGAGTGGGATTATTAATAGAGCGTTTTATGCTGTTAAAGGTAATTATAATTCTGCTCGGAAGTATTATCGTGACTTATATTGGTATCGGGCTTATTCGCAAAAGTTCCAATCCAACTGAGAGTGAAAAGACAGAAACGTCCCTAATAAAAACAGTAGCAGCCTGCTTTGCAGTTACCTGGTTAAATCCACAGGCGATTATCGATGGTTCACTTCTGCTAGGAAGTTTTCGTGCATCGCTTGATTATAGTATGTCTCACTACTTTATTGTTGGAGTATGTATTGCATCGTTTTTATGGTTCAATGTACTGGCAACCCTGGTGTTGGTATTCCGCACCAAATTTGTTAAGGCGATTAATTTTATAAACGTTATATGTGGATTAATACTTATTTTTTATGGATTAAAGCTCGCTTATTCCTTTTTCATGTTGATAAGATAGAGAATAATCAAATAAAAAAGAATTATCCCCTGCTTCAAGGAGGGATTGGCCTTGAAGCAGGGGATATTGCATTCTGTTAGGTTGCACAATTCATAGGATTAGAGCAGGGTTTAAAATTAGTGACTGACAATGAATAAACTCATACGTTTTTAATAGGGATACTATTGGATAAATGGACCGATTACCGACAAAAAGCCACTTGTTTCTTCTAATACTTGATGAATTGTTACATAATATTATATTCTTTGAATAGAAAAATGGTGAAAGAAAACCGTAGAAAATAATGGATTGTAGGAGATGCTGCTACCTAAGGGAATATATTATTGCTTTATGAGAGTGAAACACATGCGAAGCCTTTCTTGCTTTCCTCTATTATCTCTGTTATCATTTTTGTAGAAAATTCCAATTTATAATAAATATATCCTAGAGTGGAGGAAGCTCATGATGAATTATGACTGCCTGATTGTAGATGATGAGATAGAGTTGGCTGCAGCAACCTGTGAATATTTTAATATGTTTGGTGTAAATTCCACCTATGTTAAGGATTCCGCTGAATGTATGACATTTTTACAGGAGCATTCAGTAAAAATTTTGTTGTTGGATATTAATCTCCAGAATGAAAGTGGATTCACACTTTGTCAAAAACTTAGAGAACAGCTAACAATTCCTATTCTTTTTATCAGTGCCAGACAGAGCGACGATGATATCTTAATCGGGCTAAATATTGGTGGGGATGATTATATTAAAAAGCCATATTCGCTGAGTGTATTATTAGCTAAAGTTAAGGTGGTTTTAAAAAGGTTCGAAGGTGTTACCTCCAATTCTTCCTCAAGTGAAGCAATAATGGTCGATCAAAATACAAGGAAGATCTATGTCGAGGGGAAGGAAATTATATTAAAGAATAAGGAGTATAATCTGTTTACATATTTATATCAAAATCGTGATAAGGTGGTAGCGAAGGAAGAATTATTTACGAACGTATGGGGTGATGAGTTCTTCAGTGATGGAACCTTAAACGTACATATCCGAAAAATCAGAGAAAAGATAGAGAGGAATCCGAATGAGCCAAAATATATTAAAACTATTTGGGGAATCGGGTATATGTTTGAATTATGAAGCTGAGGATGCTGCTTATCATCTCTACAATACTGCTGGGTTTGTCATTTTTATTTATCATAAATTATATAGATAAACTCCAGTATAATGCCTGTGATATTATTGAAATAAATGATCAATATAAAAATATATTAGAAGACAGTAAGAGCTTAAGTATACCTGAGCTTGAGAAGAAATACCGTTGCAGAATAATAATAAGAAGTCAGCAGGATTATACCAATCAGCTTTATCAAGCCATCCAAAGATCGGATGTTATCTTCGATTATATGGAGGGTGAAAAATTAATCGGTAAAATAATCTTTACTGACAACTTGAACTCTTTAGTAATAATGAAACAGAACATAAAAATGGCCTTAGTGGGATCGCTTCTTGTACTTCTTTTCACCATCTATGTAATTGCATATTACCTATACCGGAGAATATTATTACCGTTCAGGCGCTTGGAACGATTTGCGGATAATATATCGATGGGTGAATTGGAGATGCCGCTATTAATGGATCGAGCGAACTATTTTGGAGCTTTCACGGAAAGCTTTGATATGATGAGAGAGGAATTAAAGCGCGCCAGACAAGGGGAATATCAGGCGAACATCAGTAAGAAAGAATTAGTGGCTCAATTATCCCATGATATTAAAACTCCGGTGTCAACAATTAAGGCACTATGTGAGCTGCTGGAAGTTAAGGTAATAGAAGAAGATATTGTTTTGAAGATACGAACAATTAATCAGAAGGCAGATGTGATTGATAAGCTGATCAGTAATATGTTCCACGCTACCTTAGAGGAGTTAATGGCTCTTAAAATAGAGCCTAAGGAGGAGCTTAGTACCGTTCTTGATGATATGTTTAGTGATCTGAACCACTATGGTAAGATTTATATAAAGAATGAGCTTCCCGGATGTTTAATCTATTGTGACCGATTGCGTCTTAATCAGGTGATTGATAATATTATTAATAACTCCTATAAATACGCTAACACAGACATTGAGGTTACTTATCACGATGGGGATTATTCAATCGAATTAGAGATCAGAGATTTTGGCATGGATTTTCCATCAAAGGAGCTCCCCTTAGTCTTTGAGAAATATTATCGGGGGGAAAATGCGTCGCATCAATCCGGTGCCGGCTTAGGCTTATATCTAGCGAAGCAGTTTATGGAAGGGATGGATGGCGAGATAGAATGTATTCTTGATCGCGGATTTGTAGTGAAGTTAACAATAAAAAAAGTATAATTAAGAATTTGATAAGGATTTCATAATCTTTAGAAAAAGACTTCTTAAGCAATGATAGATTATAATTAGACCATCCGAATGACATCGGTTGGTCTTTTCTCATAAACGAAGAAGGGTTGGGTATTGATATGAAACAAATCTTAGAAGCAAAAAATCTATGCAAGTCATATTCAAACGGGAGTGTGATTCAGCATGTACTTCGTAATTTAAATATAAAGATATATGAGGGTGATTTTACTGTAATAATGGGCAATTCAGGATCAGGGAAATCGACACTGTTGTATGCCCTATCGGGTATGGATAAGCCCACAATCGGTGAAATCAGTTTTCGGGGGACACAGATTAGTGGATATAACAACGACCAACTGGCCATTTTCAGAAGAAAGCACTGTGGTTTTATCTTTCAGCAGATGTATCTGAACGATACGATGAGTGTTATGGATAATATTCTAATCAGTGGTCTATTGGGTAGTAAGAATAAGAAGGCGTTAAAGGTAAAGACGGAAGAATTATTACTAGCCGTTGGTTTGAACAAGGAATGTTATTCAAAGTTTCCGAACCAGTTATCCGGAGGGGAAGCCCAGAGAGTAGCAATTATCAGAGCGTTGATAAATTCTCCGGAAATCGTGTTTGCGGATGAACCCACCGGTGCTTTAAATTCTCAGAATGCAAATAGTGTACTGGATGTTTTGTCAGAGGTGAATGACGAAGGCCAAAGTATAGTGATGGTAACTCATGATATGAAAACAGCTCGAAGAGCGAATCGCATCTTATATCTTAAGGATGGAGTGATAATCGATGAACTAAATCTCGGGTTTTATTGTAAAGGGGATCAGGAACGTCATAATCGATTAAAAGAGTTTTTGGAGCGTATGGGATGGTAGATATCAACTGTATGAATTAAGTTTGAGTAGCTCGGTTCGGTGCCTAGTTTGGAGGATAGTAATGAAATTATTTATGATTGCAAAAAGCAATATTAAGAAAAATAGAAGTATAACATTTACGTTAATCTCTTTAATTCTATTTACAACAATCCTGCTGTATATCAGTACCAGTGTACTTATGGGGATCAATGCATTCTTGGATAAGAAGAACGAAGAACTGAATGGAGCTGATTTTATCGTAATGTCACCTTATGGTTATGAGAATAAGGTTCAGAACATTGTTAATGACCTAGGAAGATGCGAACAATATGAAGATGTGAAAGCGCTGCAGTTTTCATCAACGTTTCAAAATACAACACAAAACAGTAAAAGTCAATCGATCGGTTGTTTTATGCTGAATGCAGATGCAAACGAGAAGATATCAAAGCTAAAAATCATTAATCAAGGGAAGGAAAAACGGGCAAACTCGATCATTCTTCCGTGCTATCTGAAGGTTGCAAAAGGTTATCGCACGGGTGATGAGATAACGATAAAGAATGGAGTTCATGCGCGAACCTATATTATCTATGGCTTTGCAGAAGATATTATGTTCGCTACTCCGAGTAATATATCCTTTTATAAATGTTATGTATATTCCGATGAGTTTAATGAGTTATATAATCAATATAAAGCAAATAGAGCGTCATTTATAAAAGCAAAATTAACCCCTGGAACGGACAATACGCTGTATTGTGATCAGTTCGTTAAGAAGGCAAATACCGAGATGCAAGAAGTTATGAGTAATACCATCGCAAGTGATTATAATCTTATGAAAAAAGGCGATAGCATCTTCTTAAATCTGATCATGGCAGTCGTGATTGTATTCTCGTTTATTATCTTGATGATTGCATTGACCGTGATAAGGTTTGCTATTGTTACTTATATCGAAGGGAATATGAAGAATATCGGAGCAATGGAAGCTCTTGGCTATACTTCGAATGAGTTGATACTGGGTACGATTCTGCAGTTTATTCTAATCTCTCTCATAGGTATAATATTAGGCTTCATCTTCTCTATATTCGGACTTGGAATTATGACTAATTTTGTATCTACCTCCGTCGGGCTTACTTGGGAGATGGGTGTAAACGGATGGGCATTTCTGATAAACCTAGGTGTAATCCTCTTTATGGTTGTTGCAATTGCATATCTTGCTGCGAGGAAGCTAAAAAAAGTCACACCGCTAATTGCTTTAAGGGATGGACTTCACACACATAATTTTAGGAAAAACCATTTCCCTATGCATAAAAGTCCATTTCATCTGAATGTTACAATCGGGTTAAAAACACTCGTTCATAATATGACACAGAATGTAATAATGTTGATTATCGTATCACTTATGTCCTTTGTATGTGTATTTACATTTACTACAAATTATAATTTTAATGTTGAGAATACAGCATTCTTAAGATTGGTCGGAATTGAAAAGTGCCATCTTGTACTAAATTATTATGGAAAAGATGCTCAAAAGATATTTGACGAAGTTGCAAAGTATGAACATGTAAAGAAGAGTATCAATAGAACATTTATCAATATGCCGATACGATTTAACAATAGAGAAGTAAGTCCGAATGTCTCTATAAGCAATGATTATAAGAATGTAGAAATTAATACTATTATTAAAGGAAGATATCCAAAGCACGACAATGAGATAGCCATGACAGGTTTGGTACTAAAGAGTCTGGGTGTGAAGCTGGGTGATGTAGTTCGTGTTGGTCCTGAGGGATATGAGAAAGAGTATATTATCGTCGGTTTAACTCAGCATATCAGTAATCTAGGCAAGGGTGCAAATATGACGGAAGAGGGAATGCGGAGAATTAATCCTCAGTTTACTCCTACCGGATTGTTCATCTATCTGGACAAGAAAGAAAATATTCCCACAGTCACCGATCATATTACGAAGAAGTTTTCAAATCTCCCTATTGAATTGACGAATCGAGAGGATTCCTTTTCAACCATGGTAGGATCGTTTAACAGCGTGATCGTAATTCTGTGTATTGCATGTATTATCATTACTTTAAGTATTATCACATTAATTTTATATCTGTTAATAAAGATTAAGATTATGAAGGAGAGAATAAGGCTTGGTGTAGCAAAGGCATTGGGTTATACCACCGGTCAATTGATTATTCAGATGATTATCAGTTTTTGTCCGATCTGTATCATCGGCGCTTTGATCGGCACAATACTGGCTACTTACCTGATTAATCCGGCTTTTGCATTTATGCTAAGTGTATCCGGAATTCAAAATTGCCACTTTGTTGTAAATCCATGGTATACGCTTGCAACATTTTTATCAATTTCATTATTCTCGGTGCTAATAACTTCGCTGGTTTCTACAAGTATACGTAAGATTACGCCCAGGGAATTATTTGTATAGAATTCATGTTATGTGTATAGCTTGCAGATTATGGAACGGGATATTATAATGAAACCATAATTGATTGGCCTTAGGGCGGAGTGGGGGTTAACATGCCAAAAATCATGATTATTGAAGATGACATACAGCTGAGAAATCAAGTGAAGGAGCTGCTGTTACGGGATCGCTATGATGTGTTTTCCGTGGAATCGTTTCTAGATGTTGAAAAGCAGTTTGATGTTTATGCGCCCGATTTGGTTCTACTTGATATTAACCTACCGTATTATGATGGAAACTATTACTGCAGAATGTTTCGTAAGCGTTCCAAGATACCGATCATCGTAACATCGGCACGAAACAGTGACACGGATCAAATACTAAGTATGGAGCTGGGAGCGGATGAATATATCGTTAAGCCCTTTCATATTCAGGTGCTTCTGGCTAAGGTGAATGCTTTGGTCAGACGTTTATACGGAGATTATTCACATCAAATGGGGTCGGAGGAAATTTCACTATATGGAATCGTACTGGATAGCGCCAGTTTTAAAATAACTTATAAAAATAAAACAGAAGAACTTAGTAAGAATGAATTTAAGCTGATAAAAAAGTTTGTACAATTACCCAATAAGGTGATCTCCAGAGAGGTATTATTGGAGGAATTATGGGATGAGAGTAGCTTTGTGGATGATAACACATTAACAGTAAACGTCACCAGGGTAAAGAATAAATTATCGAACCTAGAACTGGACGATGTGATCAAAACAAAGCGTGGAGCCGGATATCTGTTTGATACAACTTCGTTGGAGGCATGATTTTATGAAGCGAAATCTTATGAAAAGTTTTTTCATAGATCATATAGCAGGGACGATTGCATTTTTTAGTGCAAATCTTTTAATATGCACTTTCTATTCTGTTATTTCTGAAAGAAGGCTGGAAATTCTCTACCCTTTTTTTATCGTGCTGTTTGTGTACCTAGTCTGGATGGGTATCAGCTTCGTACACTACCGCAAGCTCTATCTTGCTATGGAGGAAATTGAGAGTAATACGGAGGATGAGACCGGCTATCACCGTAGGATAAGCAAGAGAATAATCATAGCCATGAATAACCTTCATCATGATTATCAGGACAAGCTTGCAATCACACAAAATGCGGCGAATAAGGAGAGAAGATTTCTATCGTTATGGGTGCATAACATGAAGACACCTGTCACCGTTACAGATGTGCTGCTTCAGAGAATGGAACAGGGAGATATTGATACTGACATCGCGGTACAGGGATTGAAGGAGGAGAATAAAAAGCTCTTATATAATCTGGATACAATACTGAACATGATTCGTCTGGAAGATTTTGCAAAGGACTATATCCCCGAACCAATCAATCTAATGGAAGAGATAAAAGGGATTATTAATAAGAATAAAAATCAATTTATATATAATCATGTATACCCTAAGATAGAGTCAGAAGTTAATGACCCAATGATTTTATCCGATCGCAAATGGAATGAGTTGCTTATCGCTCAAATAATCTCTAATGCAGTAAAATATTCGAAAAAAGATCAGGAGGTAGCGCAAAATATCTACTTCACGATTGAACGGGAAGGACATAACTATGTACTTGCAATCAGGGATGAGGGAATCGGCATTCCGGAACATGATCTAAGCAAAGTTTATGAGGCGTTCTTTACAGGAGATAATGGGAGAAAAGGTTATCATTCCAGTGGAATCGGGCTGTACTTTTGTAAGGAAGTATGCAAGCAATTAGGTCATGCTCTTGCAATCACCTCGAAAGTAGGGGAAGGCACTACAGTAAAAATTACTTACCTTTCAAAACTGTAAGGTTACATTAGCGTAATCAATGGAAGCACTAGGAGAAACCGATTATGATAGACCTATAGAATAAGTGAGCACCTGAAGCAGGCGATAGATAAAAAGCTGCACTGGGGCGAATGAATAGGAGGATTTACGATGTCGGTATTAACAGCAAACTATTTAACAAAGATTTATGGTGAGAAGAAAGGGAATTATACAACGAAGGCACTGGATGGGGTTGATCTTTCAGTGGAGGAAGGGGATTTTATCGCGATTATGGGACCATCCGGTAGTGGTAAATCAACACTGATATCTATTTTGAGTGGAATTATGACTCCGAGTGGTGGCAGTGTTGAAATCGGAGGAACCAGAATTGATAAGATGAATCCGTTTGAAATGGCATTATTCAGACGTAGAAAGCTGGGATTTGTATTCCAGGAATTCAACCTTCTGGATAACCTGACATTGAAGGAGAATGTTATGCTCCCGATGGTTCTTGATAAGAAGGAATCGAAGTACATGGAAGAGAAAGCAACTGATATTATGACGCTCTTTGGAATTGATGAGATAGCAGATAAACGTCCATATCAGATATCAGGTGGACAACAGCAGAGAGCCGCTGTCAGTAGAGCTTTGGTTAACGATCCGATGATTTTATTTGCAGATGAACCCACTGGAAATCTGGATTCCAAGTCAGCGAACGTGGTAATGAACTGCTTTGAACAGATTAACAATAATCGTGATGTAACCATTCTGATGGTTACCCATGATGTGTTCGCAGCCAGTTTCTGCAAGAAGGTAATCTTCATCAAGGACGGCAAGATCTTTATGGATATCGTGAAAAAGGGAACCAGAAAGGAATTCTTTGAGCAGATTTTAGACTGTCAGGCAATCGTTGGAGGTGAGATAAATGACCTTTAAAGATGTGGTGTTAAAAAATTTTCTAGGAAATATCAAAAAATATTATGCCTATTTTTTATCCAGTAGCTTTTCCATTATGCTCTTCTTTATGTATGCAACGTTAATCTTTAACAAAAATCTTAAAGGAAGAGAGGATGCTGATGTATTATCCTATGTATTTCCGGTTACGATGGTTGCGATTGCAGTATTCTCTGTTTTCTTTATTAACTATGCGCATTCAGCTTTTGTAAAGGGAAGGAATAAGGAATTTGGAATCTATGTAACACTTGGTTTGAATGAGAAAGAGCTTAGAACTCTAATTAACCTAGAGAGTCTGTTAATTAACATTGCGTCCTTTGTGACAGGTGTTCTAGTTGGAGCGTTATTTTCAAGATTATTTCAAATGGTAATACTTAGTTTACTGGAGATTAAAGACATTAAATTCTCGATGGATTATCGCCCGTTTTTCGTGACATTCCTTGTGTTCTTTCTCATCTTCGGTTCGGTTATGATCAGAATGATGCTTCGTATGAGAAAGCTTGATATCAACAGCTTATTACAGGAGGCTAGAAAAAGTGAAGGCAGGGAGTTTCGCAAAACTGATCCGATCTTTGGCGGTTTGGGATTATTGATTATGGTTAGTTCTGCTGTAATGCTAGTAGTAATTGCAAATCATGACAAACTAAATTCTAATCCAATCGTACTGATGAGTTACATGGGTGTGTCCTTTTTAGGAATATACCTGACATTATCCTGCGGCGGGAATATGGTTATGCAGCTATTCAGAAGGAGCAGGTATTATTATAAGAATCTGCTATCAGCGACCCAGTTGCATCATAAATTTAATCAGAATAAGAAAATCATCTTTATACTGAGTGTATTAAGCACCATGACAATCTTTCTTGTGGCATCACCGTTCTCCTTATTCTCCTTAAGTGAATCAATTGCGGAGATGGCAATTCATCATTTGGAATATGTGGAGACAGGGACGGTGAACCATATCGAGGAGGGAAAGTTGAACCGGGTCTTATCAGACAAGAATATTGCCAATGATAAGGAAGTTAAGTTTATCTATCTGAATACAAAGAAAGGTTCCAATCAGCTCACTGACAGTAAGCCGGTAATCTCAGCCACCGAGTATAATCGATTGACAACTTCTAATGTAGTGGTTAACAGAGGAGAAGCAGTTAATATTGTGATGGATTGGATACCGGGGCATCACGGTGTAATACCTGGAAAGAATTTTAGTTTATATGAGGGTAATAACTCCTACCAATACCGCATTCAAGATTCTAGAAGAGGGATTTGGATTGCATCGCGGGAGAGTTTTACAAGTAATTCTGTAATTGTATTGAATGACGGAGATTATCAATTGTTATCATCAAAGGTGTCAAAGAATAATATTGGGTACTATCACCTGATTAACTTTAAGAACTGGAAGAAGAGTGCAGAGTTGACTAAGGAGCTTAAGGCAGCGTTAGGTAAGAATGAGTTAAAAGTAATCTCCATCCTAGATAAATATAAAGATTTACGAAGCGGCTATTCTGTATTCTTGTTTGCATCAACAGTGATGGGCATCATGTTCTTTGTCGCAGGTGGAAGTGTTCTTTATTTTAAGCAGTTTACTGAGCTTCCGGAGGCAAAAGTCGCTTTCAATAAGCTTTTTAAAATAGGTATTACGGATAAGGAGATGAAGAGTGTAATCGGTAAGGAATTATTTATAGTATTCTTCCTTCCGTTACTCTTTGGAACCTTTTTTGGTACTTCGCTAATCTATCTCATGACCTATATCGTGGGTGGGGAAGCTATCATCAAGGAGTTTATCCGAAATGCATTCATTGTAATCGGAATCTACTTTGCTTCTCAGGGAATCTTTTATCTGATTACAAGAAATAAATATATCGCTGAGATTGTTAAAGCTTAAAAGAGTGATAAACAAAGTAAATTCGGGAGTCGATAATACTCCCGGATTTATTTTGTTTAGATATGATTTCAAAGTACAAAATTTATAAAAAAGATAGTGCGATTATAGTAAAATATTATGGAAATATTTACATAGTATGATATAATGTAACAAATAAATCTACACTATAAATACATAAAAATACATAAAATCCCAGGAGATTACCACTTCGTTTGTGCTATTGCACAAAATCGTAGATATCATTAGAATGGAGAACGAATATGAATCCATTATTATTTTTATTATCCTTAATACTGGTAACATCAGTGGGGTTTGCAACGATTCTGATAATTTATGCGTATCAGAGACGCCGAATGCCCGGCGCCAATCAATATATATTACTACTTATTACTATGATTATTTATAACACCGCCTATATCATGGAATTAAACACGAGTTCTATCTCACTTTCAGTTATTTGGTATAGAATAGAGCATATCGGTAGTTGCATACAGGCATATCTCTGGTTAATCATATGTTTGGAGTATGTGCATCTTAAGAGAAAATACATGATGATAAGCAAGTTACTGATTATATTGTTACCTATTGTTTTTTATATGGTTTTCTTTGCACACGATTATTTTCATATGTATATGGTATATGAAAATTATACAGGTAATGGATTAAATGCATTATTTATGGAAAAGAGAACTTATTATTACCCAATGCTTCTGTTAGGTTCCAATGTTACTTTTACAACAACCGTTGTATATATATGGGGGATGCTTATGTCTCCGAAACCGCAGAGTAAGGGGTATGTACTTATGTTGGTGACTTCTTTGCTTCCATGGATATCAGCATTCTATACGGTAAGTTCTTATAACACACTTGGGATTGATTATTTTCCGATATTTACGTTTGCATCATGTATTCTTTTAGTCTTTGTTGTTTTTCGATATGGTTTTTTTGAGACCATGCCAATCGCAACAGAGATGGTTTACCGACAATCCAGTGCAGGGATTATGATTATCGATATGAACAATTATATTATCGATGCAAATAACGTAATGATGCAGCTTTATCCCGAATGTAAAAAGATAAAAAGAGGGATTCCGTTTAAAAGCTTCATCAAAACCCATCCCGAGTATATAAAAGCATTCAATCAGCAGATCAGGTTTGAATTTCAATATGAGGGTGAAGCAGGATGCTTTTATTTTAGAGGTGACGTAAAGGACATCACAGTGGATGGGAGAAAAATTGGGAAGAGTGTTAAGATAGTTGATATTACAGAAATTATGGAACAAAAAAAACTTCTTCAGCAGGTTGCACTTGTCGCAATAGATAGGGCGGAGTTGATTGAAATCTCATTTCTTCAGGCTCAGATCAACCCACATTTTATTAATAATACACTTAGTGTAATTGCTTCTATGATATCCAGGGCGCCTGATGATGCAAAAAGATTAATTACGGAGTTAGGAGAGTATTTATCAAATTGCTGCTATTTTGACAGTGAATCACCGATGTCCACACTGATGGAGGAGCTTGATACAGTCCAGACCTATGTAAATATAGAGCAGGCACGTTTTGGGAAAAGGGCAAAATATGAATTGATAACGGATGATATTCCTGAGTTAAAGGTTCCAAGACTTATCCTTCAACCGTTGGTGGAGAATGCAATACGCCATGGGATTTTAAAGAAGGCAGAAGGCGGCAAGGTTTATTTGGTTATTCAGCGATGGAAGGACAAGGTGTTTTTTGATATAAGGGACAATGGGGTCGGAATTACAGATGAGTATATTCATAACTTGGATTCAATTACTTACGATAAAAAAGGGATCGGATTGACGAATATACATAGGCGTCTAATAAAGTATTATCATGAGGGGTTAACAATACGGAGGACGGAGAATGGGACTTCGGTATCTTTTCGGATACCGCTTGATGATTATGAAGAATCCTATCAGGAGGTATAATCAATGATACGAGCAATTGTTGTTGATGACGAATGGTATAATTTAGAGGAGATATCGGATCTGCTCATAGCTACAGGTGCTTTTAGTGAACCAAGAAAATATCTTAATCCTGTGATAGCTTTAAAGGAGGCAGAGATTAATAAACCAGAAGTGGCTTTTGTGGATATTGAAATGCCGGTGATTAATGGTATCAACTTTGCGAAGAAGCTCTATTTGATTAATCCAGAGATTGTAGTTGTTTTTGTTACTGCCTGGAATCAATATGCAGTTGATGCATTTGATGTAAATGCGTTAGACTATATCTTAAAACCAATTAATCAAGTACGATTTAAAAAAATGATAGATAGAGTGAAGTATGAAATATTCAGTAAAAGATCGAAGATGGTAAGAAATTTAAGAATATTATGTTTTGGTAATCTACAGGTACAGATTGACCATGTGCCGATTAAATGGGAAAGAGCAAAGTCGGAGGAACTTTTTGCATTCTTATTAATGCATCATAACAAATATGTTAGCAAAGAAGTTATTATTGAATACCTTTGGTCGGAATATGAAACACAGAAGGCGTTACAAATATTGCAAACAGCAGTTAGCAGAATACGAAATATATTTTCTGAACTTGAAACACAAGTAGTTATTTGTTATCATCAGAGCGCGTATTGCTTATCGATAACGGAAGCAAAGTGCGATTTGTTTGAGATACAAGAAACCCTTCAATCCTTTAAATATACCGATGAAAAGGATCTAAAAAAATTGGATAATGCAATAGAGCTTTGCAGAAAGGGGTTTTTATCAGAGCATGGTTATCTATGGAGCTTTGAAAAGGATGAAGAGATTAAGCAGCAACTAGTACTCATATTGAAGACTCTGATTGAGCCTAAGACCTCACAGCTAGGGAAGGGTAGGTTAAAGTATCTGCGATGTTTGGCAGAATTGCTTCCATATGAAGATTCCATAAATTATCAGCTCCTGCAAATATATATCAATATAGGATATGAATCAGTTGCACGTCAATATTATAAATGGTTGGTTAAGACCTTAAAAGAACAATACGACATAGAACCCTCTCAAAGGATAAAAAAATTATTCGATTATGGTAAAAAGAGCTAGAAAGGTTAAAATAATACTAGTATCAGACAATAAAGGACGGAATTTGTAAGAATCCTGTCAGCGTTACATGGTATAGTAACGTTGTTAACCAAAGAATTGCTTAATGGGGAAATGTTGTTAGTAAAAGCCGGTAGAATGAGTGCTCCATTCTGCCGGCTTTTACTTTTCATTTATTTATACTAGGTCTTTTTTGAGATAAAATACGTAGGAGAAAAATGCAAATACTCCTGCAAGAATTAGAGATAATATAATGATTAAAACATTTAGTCCATCTTCGTTAACGATCTTCTCATAGCTGAAATATTTGAAAGGAGATAGAATGTTTAAGAAGTTTACTTTATCGGTCATGCTTGTGAATTTGGCTATCATAAAGCTTGCTAGAAGTATTCCAATGGTTACAGAGCCCGAACTCTTAGATCTCTTCGAGAAGGTGGCAAGAACTGCACCAAGAAAAAGGAAGATAAGCTGTACAAAAAGCATGCTTATATAAAATTGAATAAGTTCTGAGGTAATAGGTTTTCCTTTGTTAAATGCGGATACTGACATGATAGATGAGAGAAAAGTCACAACATTGAGTATAAGGACATTTAATACTGCTGCAAAATATTTTTGAGTTAAGATGTTTGCCCTGGATACTGGTTTTACGATTATGAATTCAGTCGTCTTATCTCTTTCTTCTTTTGCGATGATCCCGTTTCCAAGTAATGCAGCGTGAATAGCTGCTGTAATTTCAATATAGGAGAAGAGGAATGCGAAGAAACCAGCCATTTCTGTCACCTTGAAGGAACCCATGCCCATGAGTGCTTTTAGGGTTAAGGGCAGTTTATCAAATATATCACTATTAACACCGCCGGAAGAATAAGCAGTGTATTTACTCATACCACTTAAAACCAGTAGAGCCATACAGGCACACCATATAATAAGTGCTTTCCGATTGGCTTTTAATTCTCTGAAAAATATATTCATAAGACCTCCATGCTGCTAGGCAGCCTAATTATTAATATGAAACGAATGTCTTCCATGCTAACGGATACTTACAATTATGCTTATAGTACTTATTAAATATTGATCGCACTTATACAGCATGGATATCACGCTTGTTATATACAATATATCCGGTCACGATACAAATTAAGACAATAGCTACACTAAGTATCAGATAGGGGATTTCATAAGCATTATGCTTAATGATATAAGTAAGATCAAAGTAGTGGAACGGAGAAAGAAAACGCTTTGATTCCTTATCCGTACCGGTTGTGAGGATAGCACCAATAATATAAAATCCTAAAACAAAACCAAGTGAAATCGGAAGAACATTCTTAATCTTTTGAAAAAATACAGACACAAACATTCCTATCGCAAGAAAGATGATTTGCAAAAATAGCATCGTCAGATTAATCAAAAGAAAGGTTTTATGGTTAAAATCCTCTGTCTTAAACAGGTTGGCGGCCGCGTATGAAATTAGGAAATAGATTATGTCAGTGAGTATTAGTATTGTAAATGCAGCTCCTAACTTTGCATTTACAATGGTGGTACGTTTGACCGGTTTAACCAGGAGAAAATCCGCGGTTCTTTCTCTAGATTCTCTGCTTAATATAGACACGCCCAAAATCATGGCTTGAATTGCTGCACATAACAGTATAAAACTGAATGACATGGTATATAAGCCGATTAGTGAAGTAATAAATTCGAGGTTAATGCCCAACATCTCACGAATGGTGGCAGGGTAGTTTGATAAAATTTGCTTATAGTCTATAGCATCGCTTGCCACTGCCGGATATAGGGATAAAAATAATACGGCCAGTGCAGCCATCGAACATGCCCATATAATGGCTGATTTTCTTAAGGTTTTAATTTCCTGTTGATAGATATTCATACCCCTTAGTCCTCCTTGGCATAATAATGCATAAAGATTTCTTCCAGATCAGGTTCTTCAATTGAAATATTGCGTAGTTCTACCGAGCTTACTTTGGATAATATACGGTTGATATTACCCTTATAGATAAAGTTGGCAGTATTTCCTTTTAACTCGATATTATTTACCCCTTCCATCTGTATCAATTCTTTCGGAATTGGGTTTTTTCCTTCAAGAGAGAATTTCTTGTAGCTGTTTTCCTGCAGTGTGCTTATTTTTTCTTGCTTAATAATCTTACCTTCTTTAATAAATGCAACTTTACTACATAGCTTTTGTACTTCGCCGAGAATATGAGAAGAGAAGAATACAGTTGCGCCTTTTTGGTTCTCTTCAATAATTAAGTCGAAGAACTTTTGCTGCATCAGTGGATCAAGACCACTAGTAGGCTCATCAAGGATGATTAATTTGGGTTCATGCAAAAGACCCTGTACGATTCCCACCTTTTTCTTATTACCAAAAGAGAGGTCATCTATTTTTTTCTTTAAATCCAAATCCATGATTTCAGATAATTCCATCATACGTTTGGTACAATCCTTCTTATAAAAACTTGCAGAATACTTCAATAGATCAATTACTCTCATGTTATCGTAGTAAAATACTTCTGATGGTAGATATCCAATCTCGGCTCTTACCTCGGGTGCTTCAATACAGCTCTTGCCGAATATTGTGGCAGAACCCTTTGTTGGATGAATTAATCCTAATAAAGTACGGATTGCAGTGGACTTTCCTGCACCGTTTGGACCGATGAAACCAAAGACCTCACCCTGTTCCACATTAAGATTTACATCAATAATACCTCTTGATTTGTTGTAGTATTTTGTTAAATTGGTCATTTCAATTACATTCATAGCATTTTACCCTCCACATTATTTGTAATCAGTCCTCTTTATAAAAATTCTTCTTAAGTAAATCCATACATTCGTAGTATTCCTTGCAAAAGTCATCTAGGTTATCATTCGATAATAACTTAAAGTTACTCACAAAGCCTTCTGCCATCCAAACAAGCATCTTAAGTACCAAATTGGGATCAATACCATCACGAAACTTTGAGGTATCCATTCCGTCTAGAGCAACTTTTTTTCGAAATGACTCGCTTTGTACTAGTAGTGCATTGATATTATCTCTTACCTCTTTGTCCTGTTCAAAATACATACTATTTAAAAATGCCATGCTTGCTGGGTGTCTTTTAATAGCAGATATCTTAATTGTACTGGCTTGAATAATACGTTCAAAAAAATCTGTAATATTATTATCGAAATTCTCATCTATTTCATTCATAATCAAATCACCGCAGTACTCAATTAAAAATAAATATAGAGCTTTTTTGGTTCCGAAATAATGGAAGACCATAGCTTTCGATATACCGGCAGCAGTAGCAATGTCACTTATGGAAGTTTTTTTATAGCCGTTAGTGCCGAAGGAAACCAAAGCAGCATCTATGATGACGTCCTTTTTCTCTTCCGTCAGATTATTGAACTTATCCATTGAACCACCTCCTTATAAGTAAATTGACCGAATCGGTTTATGAAGTTAGTTTACCACCATAAACCGATTCGGTCAATAATATTTATATGTTATTTATCGCCATAAATCATCTATTTTTCTAAGTTGTTTTGCGTACGTCTACGGTTTATTAAGCGGAAGGCGGTTAAAATTGAGCCTAGGATGCAGATGGCAAAGGAAAATAAATAAACCCATCTCATACCATAGATAAAAACAACTTCGCGTCCTTTGATAAAGGCGGATACCTCATAGCCAATCTTACTACTCATACGGTTATATAAGAAGATACCACCCATGCGATGGATTGATTGGAAACGGATAATGTCTCCCATATTTTTGGCAGAGCAACATTAATAATGCTGCTATCGAGTGTAGCCATAAAGGTCATAAGGACGATATTGAATAAAATCAACATCCTATTTTTATAATTTTTTTCACTTGTTTGTTCCATAAATTGTCCTTTCGCAAGCTCTAATCTCCAAACAATAGTATCTATCATTTATAACTTAACTATGTGCTTGAATAGAGATGGAAGTGAATAGAGATAATATAGTTACCATGAGAAAGGATGTGTAATTATGAGCAAACAATCGAATCAGAGATACCGAAAAGAAGTTGAAAAGGTAAATTCAAAAAAAGCGGGAGTAAACAGCACATTAAACAGTGCCGGAGAAGCAGGAGAGCAGAATAAAAATAAAATAAATCACGAGTTTGGTGCTTCTTCAAGTAAGACGGATAGTTAGCAAAAGGGGATGTAGCCACATCCCCTTTGGTATAGGAATTTCATCTATTTTAACAAAGTTGCAGATATATATACATATAATGGTAAAATGAATTGACTATCATAGAAGCATTGTGGGATAATAGAATAAGTTAATTGGATAAGTCTATGATACACGAGGAGAGCAGGTTATGAATATAAAGTATACAAAAGTTCAAATAGTATTGGAGATAGTCACAATATTATTAGTGATTGGGATGTTCGTAAATCTTAAATTATCCTGGGAAACCGTCGCAGATAAGATACCCGGTCATTATAATGCGGCCGGTCAAGTGGATCGATGGGGGAAAAAATCGGAGCTCTTATTTGTACCGATTATGTCAGCAGTGTTATATGTATTAGTAACGGTAATCGGATTTTTCCCGTCGTTATGGAATGTACCGATGTCAATCACTGAGCAAAATCGCATTAAGGTATATCATTGTATGAGAGATATGATCTGTGTATTAAAGCTAGAGATGGTTCTAACCTTTTTATATATATCCTATGAAAGTATAAAAGCAAATCAATTGTCGCCTTATTTTACCTTTATCTCCCTTGGTGGAATTACTGTGACAATTACATACTTTATAGTTAGAATGTATCAGGTATCCAAAATAAAGGCATAGAAAACCGGAGAACCCATGGGATTGTATTCTCCGGCTACTAATATTATTTTCTTCTATAATTATGCTTTGTAAAATTCGTCGCAGAATAGGGCCATTGGTTGTAATTGGTATATGTGTTATATCTTCGACTACTTCTTTTTTTTGGTTGACCAACGCTTGGTGTTTGCTGTAATTGATTCAAATTAAGATTATTATTAATATTGGTATTAACAGGGGTGGTGTTTTTAACAATATTATTAGGAGCAACTACCTTTTCAGTGTCTATACGATTCATGGGATTAGCAGTTTGACCCGGATTCGTATTAACGAAAGTAGGAGATACATCATCTGTTTGTATGGTGGATGGTACTTTTCTTTCATTTGCTATATGGTTTCTGATATTCACAGATAAACCTAAGACCAATCCAATCAGAAAGAATACTACAACCAGCGCAATAAATACTACCAGGAAGCTGGTTGTATTGACAATCCCGGTTAATAGGATTGGTGTTATTATGGCTGTAACACTCTCCATGTATAATACTTCTTTACAAATTCTTCACTAATTATATATGCAAAACAGAGCACTTATGTTACTGAAATCAGGAGTAGTCTTTTATAGGAACAAAAATTTGTATAATATGTAGCAGAATTTGTATTGACAAATAAGCTAGTATATGGGTATAATATCCACTAATTAAAGGTTAGGCATAGTATTTATCCAATTGGGTAATGTTTTATCAAATGTCTGAATATTGACAAAGACGTCTTAGTTCTATTAAGAGGTCTTTTTTTATTCCATAAAAACATGCCAAGGCACGTTCCTTATTCATTGATCGAAAGCAGGTAAGCTTATGTTCCGGATAATATAAACATTTCACACACTAACACTGCAATATTCGGAGGGCAGATATGAGTTTGATAGTTAGCATTCAAAAACAACTGAAAAGTCTAGTATTGAATATAAACCTTGATACAGAGGGAAAATCAACCGGTATTCTAGGTGCTTCGGGATGCGGTAAAAGTCTGACTTTAAAATGTATTGCAGGAATAGAAACTCCTGACAGCGGAAGAATTGTATTAAATGACAGGGTTCTCTTTGATTCGGAAAAGAAAATCAACTTGAAACCACAGGATAGAAATATCGGACTTTTATTTCAAAGTTATGCTTTATTTCCGAATATGACAGTAAGAGAAAATATTGAGATAGCAGTGAAAGATAAGAAGAATAAGCATGTTGTTGCAGATAATATGTTATCTATGTTACGTATTGACCATCTGCAGAAGAGTTACCCCAATCAAATCTCAGGGGGAGAACAGCAAAGAGTGGCACTTGCCAGAATGATGGCATATGAACCGGAGCTGATGATGTTTGATGAACCGTTCTCAGCGTTAGACTTATTCCTGAAGGATCAACTTCAACAGGAAATTTTAGAGGTGTTGAAGGGGTTTTGTGGAGAAACATTGATGGTTTCTCACAGCAGAGAGGAATTGTACCGCTTCTGTAATGATATTGTTGTTATCAGTCAAGGTCATACAATAGAAAAAGGAAAAAAGGAAAAAGTATTTAGTGCACCTTGTGATATTGCAACGGCAAAGCTTACCGGATGCAAGAATATATCACGGGCACAAAAAATATCTGATTATGAGGTAAGGGCTTTGGATTGGAATGTAAATCTAGAGACAAATCGATATGTAGAAGATGATATAAGTTATGTTGGAATACGGGCGCATAATCTTAAACCTTGTATTAAAAAAGAGGTAAATTCAATCCCGGTAAAAATGACCGGATTTTCGGAAGGTCCGTTTGAAAATAATATAATCCTAAATAACCCCGCCGAAGAAGGAGATTTAAAAATTTGGTGGATTATATCGAAGCAGGAATGGAAAAACAGCCTAAATGAAAGGCTTCCGGAGCGTTTATCCCTTCCGAAGGAGCATCTTCTTTTATTAAAGGATAGCCTGCAGAAATAAATTTACTAGTGTAAATTGTGCAAAAACATTTGTAAATCACAGTTGATATTTAACAAATTGATGCATTGAAGCTTTAATTATCTGATGATAGAATTGCATCATAGAAATTGTCACAGCAACAATCAATTTCATACCGGTAAAAAGATAGGCTGAGGGTTGCTAGCGGTAGCAGACAAAGTCTAAGGACACAGGCGTCGTTACAATATTACATTGTAGTGGCGCTCTTTTTCGATCAATCAGATAATTAAGGAGGTAGTTATTATGAGACAGGTTGCAATTTATGGTAAAGGTGGTATCGGTAAATCCACCACAACTCAGAATTTGACTGCAGGTTTAGGAGAGATGGGTAAGAAGATCATGATCGTTGGTTGTGATCCGAAAGCGGATTCAACTCGATTGATATTAGGTGGTCTTGCACAAAAAACCGTTCTTGATACACTTCGAGAGGAAGGGGAAGATATCGATCTTGATTTCATATTGAAACAAGGTTTTGCAGATATCCGTTGCGTTGAGTCCGGCGGTCCTGAGCCAGGTGTTGGATGTGCAGGTCGTGGTATCATCACTTCCATTAACTTGCTGGAGCAGTTAGGTGCTTACACAGATGATCTTGATTATGTATTTTACGATGTACTTGGTGATGTTGTATGTGGTGGATTTGCAATGCCAATCCGTGAAGGTAAGGCACAGGAAATCTATATCGTAGCATCCGGTGAGATGATGGCACTCTATGCTGCGAATAATATCTCAAAAGGTATTCAAAAATACGCAAATACTGGTGGTGTTAGACTTGGTGGTATCATTTGTAACTCCAGAAAGGTTGATGGTGAGGCTGAATTGGTTTCCGCATTTGCGAAGGAGTTAGGTTCTCAGATGATACACTTTGTACCTAGAGATAACATGGTACAAAGAGCTGAAATTAATAAGAAGACAGTAATTGACTTTGATTCAAGCGTAGGTCAGGCAGAAGAGTATCGTCAGTTGGCGCAAAAGATCGATGGAAATGATATGTTTGTTATTCCAAAGCCAATGAAGCAGGAGAGACTTGAAGAATTACTTATGGAACATGGTATTTTGGATATTTAAGGATCGTCAATCAAAATATTGAGTGTGGAGGTGCACATATGTTATTAGTAAGAGCAATTATCCGTCCTGAGAAGGTTGGTATCGTATTATCAGAATTATTATCTGCAGGTTTTCCTGCTGTAACAAAAATGGACGTATTTGGACGTGGTAAACAAAAGGGTGTTAAGGTTGGTGAAGTATTTTACGATGAGATACCGAAAGAGATGCTTCTTATCGTAGTAGAAGAAAGCGAAAAAGATGATGTTGTAAAGATCATCATGAAATATTCAAGAACCGGGGAAAACGGTAACTTTGGTGATGGTAGAATATTTGTCAGTCCTGTAGAAGAAGCATACACCATCAGTACCAAGAAGAAGGGATTATAATAATAATTCCAAAGCAAATTCGAGAATAGTTCTAAAAATGAAGGAGAATTCCTTCGAAAAGAATGGAGGATTGGCATGAAGGAAGTAATGGCAATTATCAGGCAGAATAAGGTTAACGTAACAAAAGAAGCGTTAGCTCAGGCCGGCGTTCCTGCTTTTACCTGTAGAAAGGTACTTGGAAGAGGTAAAAAGCTTATAGATATGACCTTGCTCAGAACTATCGTTGATTCCGGAGAGATTCCGGCTTCTCCGACCGGCGAGTATTTGTCAGAATCACAGAGACTGATTTCAAAGCGTGTTTTCACGATGATTGTAGAGGATGATAATGTTGATACTGTAGTGGATGCCATCATGGATGTGAATAGCAGCGGTAATCCCGGAGACGGTAAGATATTTATCCTTCCTATTAATGAAAGTTATCGAGTTCGTAACGGTGAATCAACAACGGATGCTTATTAGATGCAGAATTCAAAAATTTCGCAGGTAAGCGAGTAAGGAGGTTGCTATGGATACAATGAATAAAGTTCTGGATCAATATAGCTCCAGAGTTTATAAAAACCGTAAAGAGCACATGGTAGATGTTGATAATAATGAAAACAATAATGTAATTGCAGCAAATGTTCGTACCATACCTGGTATCATTACACAGAGAGGTTGCTGCTATGCCGGATGTAAGGGCGTTGTTGTTGGACCGATTAAGGATGCATTTGTTATCACACACGGACCGATTGGATGTGCATATTATTCCTGGGGAACCAGAAGACATAAAGCAAAAAAAGGGGAAGGTGAGGACAATTACTTACAGTACTGCTTCTCAACCGACCTTCAGGAGCCTGACATCGTATTCGGTGGAGAGAAGAAATTAAAAAAGGCTATTACAGAGGCAATGGATTTATTCAAACCAAAGACCATCATGATTTGTTCCACATGTCCCGTAGGTCTGATCGGCGATGATATCCACGCAGTTGCAAAATGGGCAGAGAAGGAATACGGAATCAAATGTATCGCCTTCAGCTGTGAAGGTTATAAGGGTGTTAGCCAGTCAGCAGGTCATCATATCGCAAATAATCAGTTAATTAAATATGTAATTGGTGAAGGCGATCGTAAAATCACTAATAAATTCTCAATCAATCTTCTCGGTGAGTATAACATCGGTGGTGATGGTTGGGAGACAGAGAGATTACTAAAGCGTTGTGGCTATGAGATTGTATCCACCTTTACCGGTGGTGCAAGCATGGATGATATTGCAAATGCACATCAGGCGAATTTAAGTGTAGTGCAATGTCATCGTTCCATTAACTATATCGCAGAATTGATAGAGACGAAATACGGTACACCTTGGATGAAGATTAACTTCGTAGGTGTGGAAGCTACCATTGAATCTTTAAGAAATATCGCAAGGTTTTTCAATGATCCGGAATTAACCGCAAGAACCGAAGAAGTAATCGCAGATGAGTTAGACAATATCGAGCAGGATATGGAATATTACAAGAGTAAGCTAAAAGGTAAGACTGCAGCAATCTATGTAGGTGGATCCAGAGCTCATCATTATCAGTTCTTATTAAATGATCTTGGTGTTCATACCGTACTTGCGGGTTATGAATTTGCTCATAGAGAAGAATACGAAGGTTCTGAGGTTATTCCGTTTATCAAAACGGATGCAGATAGTAAGAACATTGAATCCATCACGGTGGAGCCGGATCCGGAGAAATATCATGTATATTTGTCAGAAGAGGATATGGCTAAGTTAAGAGAAGAAAAATTAATCGATTATTATGGCGGTATGGTAAAAGATATGCAAAACGGTACTTACATGGTGGATGATTTGAATCATTTTGAAACAGAAGAATTCTTAAAGCTTTTAAAACCGGATATCTTTTTCTCCGGTATTAAGGATAAATATGTTGCTCAAAAGGGCGGAACCTTATCCAGACAGCTGCACTCCTATGATTACAGCGGACCATATTCCTGTTTCCGCGGTGCAGTTAACTTTGCAAGAGATATTGCAATGGGTATCTATACACCGGCTTGGAGTTATGTTAAGGCACCTTGGAAAGCAACTCCGATTTTAGAAGGAGAAGTAGGAGGTGTTGAAGCATGCTAGATTATACGACAAAGGAAACCTATGAAAGAAGTGCTTTAAGAGTTAACCCTGCTAAGACTTGCCAGCCGGTAGGAGCAATGTATGCAGCACTTGGTGTGAATGAGTGTATGCCACACAGCCATGGTTCTCAGGGGTGTTGTGCATTCCACAGAATGTTCTTAACCCGTCATTTTAAGGATCCTGCAATGGCCTCCACCAGCTCTTTTACAGAAGGTGCTTCCGTATTCGGTGGTGGAAGTAACTTAAAGACTGCTGCAAAGAATATCTTTGATATTTATAATCCAAAAATCATTGCCGTTCATACAACCTGTCTATCTGAGACAATTGGTGATGATTTAAATGCTTTAATCCAAGGAATTGATATTCCCGAAGGTAAGTATATGGTTCATTGCAATACCCCTAGTTACTATGGATCACATATTACCGGATTCAGTAATATGGTATCTGGTTTTATTCGCTATTTATCAAAGTCTTCGGGCACAAAGAACGGAAAAGTAGCACTTCTTCCAGGCTTTGTAAATCCGGGAGACATGAGAGAGATGAAGCGTCTGGCAAAGGAGATGGGAATAAGCTACACGATGCTTCCTGACACCAGCGGCGTTATGGACTCTCCGATGACCGGAAAATTTGAGCTTTATCCTAAGGGTGGTACTACAGTAGCTGAGATTGAAACATTAGGAGATTCCTCTCTTACATTAGCATTGGGTAAAGCAGCAAGTGAAGCTCCTGCCGAAGTATTGACAAAGAAATGCGGTGTTCCGAATAAAGTACTTCCATTACCAATCGGTATCGGAAGAACAGATGAATATATTATGGCATTACAAAGCTTCACAAAAGAGGAAGTTCCTTATTCCATCGAAGAGGAGCGTGGTCAGTTAGTTGATGTATTAATTGATATCCATCCTTACACTTACAATAAGAAAGTTGCTATCTTCGGAGATCCTGATACAGTTCTCAGCTTAGCAGAATTTGTACTCGAGATGGGTATGATTCCAAAGTATCTGGTCACTGGCACACCGGGCAATGATTTTGAGCGTGATGCAGAAGCATTATTTGCAAAGTTTGGCGTAGAAGATTGTAAAGCAAAGGCATCCGGAGATTTATATGAGCTACATCAGTGGATTAAGGCAGAGGGAGTAGATTTATTAATCGGTGGCACGCATGGTAAATATATCGCACGTGCAGAGGATGTTCCGTTTGTTCGAGCAGGATTCCCGATCATTGATCGTTATATTCATTCCTATATGCCGTTAGTTGGCTACAAAGGTGGTTTGAGATTAGCAGAGCTGATTACAAATGCTATTATGGATCGTCAGGACAGAGATTCTACCGAAGAAGACTTTGAGATGGTGATGTAAGCGTTTTATGATATAAAAATTGTGTTGAGTTATTACAAATGTTACAAAATTTTGTTTGTTCATGTTCCTTTTAAAATAATTAGATTGATTCAGGGTGATTATCCTTGCTTCTCTTATTCGAATTCCTGATTTCCGTAGCGCCCGGCATGCCATGCACGAGCATGGCATTGCCACCAGGCGCGAAACCCATTGATTATGCATTGCAATGTGGCAAATTTCAGCATATACGAATACAAGAGGATTGAGGATAATCACCCTGAAGCATTATAACAACCATGATAATAATAGAATTTCATAACTGAGATTCTTTATGAGTCAATATTAATAGAAATATTGAAATTGCACATAAGCGGACTATGTCTGCAATGTATATATAAATTATAGTTTGGAATGAGATTTACGATGGAAATGAAGGTCTACGGAAAACGGAAATGAAAGGAAGTGATTGTATGGGTCGTTCAGATTTACTTTTAATGGAGGAACATACAGAGAAAGAAGATGTTTTAGAAGCCAGAAAAGGTTCCATCCTTAGAAAACAGGTTGGATGCTCAGGCGACGGAATGCATTGTGATAGCAATAGTGTATCCGGTGCGGTGAGCCAGAGAGCCTGCGTATATTGCGGAGCCAGAGTGGTTTTGAATCCAATTACGGATGCATTTCATATCGTGCATGGACCGATCGGATGTGCCAGCTATACCTGGGATATTCGCGGCAGCTTAAGTAGTGGAAGTGATCTATACAGGAACAGTTTTTCCACTGATTTACAAGAGAAGGATATTATCTTCGGCGGTGAAAAAAAATTGACCGCAGCGATTGAAGAGGTAGTTGAAAAACATCAACCGAAACTGATTTTTGTCTACGCTACCTGTATTGTAGGAGTAATTGGAGATGATGTAGATGCAGTCTGTAAGGCAATGTCCGCTAAGCATAACATTCGAGTGATTCCTGTAAAATCCCCGGGCTTTTCCGGTAATAAGTCCGTTGGATATCGAATGGCCTGTAATGCAATTATGGAATTGATACTTCCACATAAACCGGAAAAAAGAGAAGGAATTAATATACTCGGAGATTTTAATCTAGCAGGAGAGTTGTGGATTGTGAAGGAATATCTAAAGCAGATGGGTATTCCGGTGATTGCTACTATAACCGGTGATTCCGATTATGAGACACTGCTCCAAGCACCCGCGGCGATGCTCAATGTAGTTCAATGTGCGGGTTCAAGCACATACTTGGCGAATCGGATGGAAGAGGAGTTGGGAATTCCATTTATTAAGGTCAGTTTTTATGGGATTGAAGATACCATAAATTCTCTGATACGTATTGCTGAAGCGTTGAAAAATGAGGATGCAAGACAGAAAGCAATCCTTTTTGGAGAAAAAGAAACTGCCAAAGTAGAAAACTTTTTAAAAATATATCGTAAGAAGCTGGAGGGTAAAAAAGCAGCGATTTACGTGGGAGGCGGATTTAAAGCAATTTCATTAATCCGTCAATTTCAATCACTAGGAATCGACACCGTGGTTGTTGGAACCCAGACCGGGAAGAAGGAAGATTATGAAATAATTGAGAGTATGGTTAAACCCGATACGGTAATTCTGGATGATACGAATCCGGCAGAACTGGAGCGGTTCATGAAAGAGAAAGGTGCTGATATCCTTGTTGGTGGAGTGAAAGAAAGACCCCTGGCTTATAAGCTTGGAATCGCATTTTGTGACCATAATCATGAACGTAAATTACCCCTGTGTGGCTTTGATGGAGTTGTAAACTTTACGGAAGAGATTAACCGAAGTATCAATAACCCGATATGGAATTATGTTAGTTGCCAGGCAGCAGAATGGAGGTTAGCATGAGAGGAACTTTAGTTAATTTGAATGTAAATCCCTGTAAAATGTGCAAGCCGATGGGAACAATGACTGCCTTATATGGCATAAAAAAATGTATCTCCATTCTTCACGGATCTCAAGGCTGTGCTACCTATATTCGTAGGCACATGGCAACGCATTACAATGAGCCTGTGGATATCGCATCTTCCTCACTTACGGAAGAGGGCACGGTTTACGGAGGAGAAAAAAACTTAATTCAGGGTCTAATTAATCTGATTAAGGTTTATGATCCGGAGGTTATCGGTGTTGCCACCACTTGTCTTGCGGAAACCATCGGTGAAGATATCAACCGAATTATTCACAAATTTTATGAAGAATATCCGCAATATCAAGATGTTACCATTATAGGAGTTCCCTCGGCAGGGTATGCCGGTTCACAGTATGAAGGATTTATGACGGCATTATATTATATCGTGAAATCCGTGCCAATGGATTTAAAAAAGAATAAAAAAATAAATATCATAACAAGCCATATATCTCCTGCCGATACCCGCTATCTGAAAGAGTTGTTAGAAAGTTTTGAACTGGAGTATATCTTATTACCTGATTTGTCGGAGAATCTGGATGGCGGACATGAGGATAGCTATCAAAGACTTCCACAGGGGGGGACAGATATTGAAGATATTAAAAAGATGGCCGGTGCAAGGTTCACCATTGAGTTATCTACATTTACAGATGCTACACTTTCGGTTGGAGAATATCTTCTTAGTAATTACGGTGTCCCCTATAGAACATGCAACATACCGATGGGGCTAAGAGACAATGATACCTTGATTCAATTATTATCCTCCCTATCCGGTAAGCCGATACCGGATAGGTGGAAGAAGGAACGGGCACGGTTTGTGGATGGGATGATAGACGCACATAAATATAACGGAGAAGTGAGAGCGGCCATCTTCGGTGAACCTGATTTTGTATATAGTACGGTCAGAATGTGCGTGGAAAACGGAGCAATGCCTCTGATTGTGGCAACCGGAACCAAGTGCCCCTCTTTGAAGAAGTTGGTAGAGGAAGAACTTCAGCCTTTAGCGGATAATTATTGCATTGAGAAGTTTGAGATTATAGATGAAGTGGATTTTCAAACAATTGAAGAGTACGCGAGAGAAATGAAGGTGAATCTGTTTATCGGCAACTCGGACGGAAGAAGAATCTCCGAGAAGCTTAGTATTCCCCTGGTAAGAAGAGCATTTCCAATTCATGACCGAATGGGCGGGCAACGCCTGAAAACAATGGGGTTTGAGGGCGGACTAACTTACTTAGATGACATCGCCAATGAGATATTAAGTCGCAAAGAAACAAACTTCAGAGAAGAACTTTATGAAAAATACTACAAGGACAACGTAAAGGTGGAAAAGGAGGAATCAAATCATATGAGTGAGGATATATTAAAGGAACAATCCGAACAGGGAAAGACGATTGAAGAAAAGACCGCAACACACCCGTGCTATAACTGCGGGGCTCATAAATATGCCAGAATGCATCTTCCGATTGCACCAAAATGTAATATCAGCTGTAATTACTGCTTACGAAAATTTGACTGTCCGAATGAAAGTAGACCGGGTGTAACAACCGAAGTTTTGAAACCGGAAGAAGCTTTTAAGAAGTACGTAGAGGTAAAAAAGAAGGTTCCGAACCTGTCGGTGGTAGGGATTGCAGGCCCCGGAGATGCACTTGCTAACTTCGAAGAGACGAAGAGGACTCTTGAATTAATCAGAGAATATGATAAAGACGTTACCTTCTGCCTCTCTACAAACGGATTGATGCTTCCGCAATACGCGAATGATTTAGTTGCACTGGGTGTATCCCATGTGACGGTAACAATGAATTCGATTGACCCGACCATCGGGGGACAGATTTACAAATATGTAGATTATATGGGAAGGAAATACTTTGGCGAAGCCGGAGCAGCCATCCTTATGTCAAACCAGCTTGCCGGCATCAAAATGCTAACCTCAAAGGGTATTATCTGTAAGGTTAATATCGTAATGTTAAAAGGCATCAACGATCATCATATCCCGGAAGTAGTAGAGAAGGTAAAAGCACTTGGTGGCACAATCACAAACATTATGCAGCTGATCCCGGTACAGGGTAGTGTATTTGAAAATCTTCCTCTTGTGAGCAATATTGAGATTATGGAGATGCGTAAGAAGTGCGGAGAGACGATGCAACAGATGTATCATTGCAGACAATGCAGAGCAGATGCAATCGGAACACTTGATAATGACCAATCGATTGAGTTTAATGCCTGTCATAAGCCTTCCTCAGAGGATGTTATTACCAAAGAGAAGGAGGCACTAAAGAGCGAAGTGGTTCCTGAGAAGAGTATCCATCTTGCTGTAGCAACGAAGAGTGGTATGATCGTAGATCAGCATTTTGGTCATGTTACTGAATTTTACGTGTATGAATACAACGGAGAGAACGTACTCTTTAAAGAAAAAAGAGCGGTGAAAAAATACTGTAACGGTACCGAAGAATGTGATGACAATGAGAATCGTATGGATTCTATTATTCAAACTATCTCAGACTGTAATGCAGTTATTGCAATGAGAATCGGTGAATCACCAAAAGAGAAGTTGAAAAATAAAGGAATCAGAGTGTTTACAACCTATGACAGGATTGAGGATTCTGTTAAATGGGCTGGGAAAGAGATGATGTTCAAATCAGAACATTAAATAATTTTGAATGTAAGATTGGAGGAATTAGTATGGTAGAAGTAAAGCACCACATATTTGTCTGTACCAGCTGCAGAATTAATGGCCAGCAAAAAGGATTTTGTTTTTCGAAAGAGGCAGTACCCATCGTTCAACGTTTTATGGAACTTGTTGAAGAAAATGACTTATCCGGTGATGTGATGATCACGAATACAGGTTGCTTTGGCATTTGTGATAGGGGACCAATCGCAGTGGTATATCCTGAGGGCGTATGGTACGGAAACCTAACTGAGGATGATGTGGATACTATTGTTGAAGAGCATCTCATTGGAGGAACTCCGGTTAATTCTTTGAGGATATGAAAGAACGAAGGAGCTCAATAGGCATGATTGATTCAATGTAGTGTATGCATAACACTACATTGATTTAATGATGAAAGGAGAGGTGGTAGTTTGATAAAGCTTATTGACAATACATTGACAAGTCTGGATCGGGAATTGCCATCGAAAGAAGATCTGCATATCTTTTGCCAACTATTATTTTCCTTGGGAGTAGATGCAATTGAACTATCCAAAAAAGCATACGAAAGAATGGAGTATCTGCCGCAGAACCAAAAGTTCATACTGAATATTGATTTACTGGAAGAGAAGGAGTACTATCCCGGATTTTATCGATATGTAAGTCGACAGCCGTCAACTGAGGATTGTTTTATATGTGAGCTACAGATGAATGATGTAAGAGAAATCGTAAAGTTAAAAACAATAAAGAGCTGCAAGGAGATTCGTATTGTAGGTTTAGATGATCTTATGTGTTGTGATTCATACGAAAAAATTCTGCAGGAGATAATAGATTTTTTACCAAGGAGCTCCGTTATTCTGTGTCCGGAAAACACCTACGGCTGTGCCAGTGCATTAGCATTGCAATGGGCTACTGAGTTTGGAAGTAATATTACCACTAGTTTTGCAGGGAGCAAGAACAATGCAGCCACCGAAGAGGTTTTGGTAGCACTGCGACTCGCGGTGAGATATAAGATTAGTCGTGATTTATCTATGCTTCCGGAACTAAAGAAGCTTTATGAGAAGTTCATAAATAAACCGATTGGGAATAAAAAACCGGTCATAGGTTCAGGAATATTTAAGGTAGAGGCGGGAATTCATGCGGATGGTATTAATAAAAACCCTGCTACTTATGAAGCGTTCGAACCAAGAATTGTAGGTTGTAAAACGGAACTGGTAATCGGAAAACACTCCGGAACGAAGGCAGTAAAGCTTAAGCTGGAGGAATTAAATCTTCCTGTACCGAGTGATCATATCATAGAAAAGATACTGGATTTGGTAAAAGAGGATTGCACGATCAGGCGCTGTAGCTTAAGCGATACGGAATTCGTAGGTATTGTAAGGGAGGTAATCAGGAATGAAAGAAAGCAAATACATCGTTGATACCACCTTAAGAGATGGGGAGCAAAGCCCCGGAATTGCTCTTGGGATTGAGGATAAAGTTAAGATAGCAAAACTTTTAGATGAACTGGGGGTCTATGAGATTGAGGCCGGAATACCAGTGCTTAGTGAAATCGAGGAAGAGGGAATTACAAGGATAATTAGGAATACGCAACGAGCAAAAATTTCTGTATGGAGTCGTATGAATCTAGAGGATGTGAAGGGATCCATACGTTGTAAACCGGATATTATCCATATCGGTATGCCGGTATCCTATATACAGATTTATAGTAAATTAAGGAAGAATAAAAGTTGGGTACTCAAAAACATTCTGGAATGTGTAGAGGTAGCCATGAGTGATAATGTTGAAGTGACGGTAGGATTTGAGGATGCCTCCAGATCAGATATTGGTTTTATGTTAAGTATCATCAAAGAGCTAAAGAATGCAGGAGTTACAACAATTCGTATTGCAGATACGGTCGGGGTGCTTACGCCTGGACGGACCAAAGAGCTCATTGATACCATTAAGCAAAATTCTGAGATTCGTCTGGAGATGCACGTTCATAATGACTTAGGTATGGCAGTGGCAAATTCTATCGTGGGTGCCAGAGCGGGAGCTGAATTAATTGACTGTACCTTATTTGGAATCGGGGAACGTGCCGGTAACTGTAATTTCTATGATTTTGTCCACGCCTGTGAATCCGTGTTTCTATTTAACATGAATAACAAACAAATACGAAGGGTAGAGAATGAAGTATATCCGGAATTGTCCGGTGCAATGTAGAAAGAATATCCTTGGACAACTCGGCATATGATGTGATAAGAAAAGTATGTTAGGAGTTCTGATAATTGGATAGTTATCAAGTACTTGTCAGAGAAAAACAGATACAACAGGACATGAATTATAAAAATCACATTATATTAGAATATACCATTAAATATCCCTCCTTTATATCGGGGACTTACTATAATATGATGAGTAAGCTGAATGCCCTGTACAGAACACAAGCATTAATGTATCAGAAAAACAACGTAATGAACCTATATCAGATGGCAATGGCTGATTATGAGTATTCTATGAATCATGATTACCCGTTACGCAAGTTCGAAGCCTATGTTAATTATGAAGTTACCTATAATCAAGATTGTGTATTGAGCTTGTATATTGATCAGTACGAATATTCTGGAGGAGCTCACGGCCTTACGGTACGTAGCTCTGATACTTGGGATTTGCGTAGGAGCAGAAGAATGGATCTGTCAGACTTTTATCCGGAGGATAGTAATTATAAAGAGATGATTATAGCAGATATCATCGGACAGATTGAAGAGCAGATTGCATCGGGAAATGGAATGTATTTTGAAAATTATAAGCAACTGGTTCAGGATACATTTAAGCCGGGAAACTTTTACCTGACACCGGAGGGAGTGGCAATCTATTTTCAACAATATGATATTGCACCCTATGCATCAGGGATACCGGTTTTCATTATTCCTTACAGTTCACAAGGGCCGGTTCAACCTGCCTGTTGACCAAGTCATATTAAAAAACAAACAATCGACGATCGGAAGATGGTGTAATCCGTACATGCTGGAGTACATCTCTCTTAGTCGATTGTTTGCTTTTAAAGGATCTTTTCACTCTGATACACTTATTCGCCGCCTGGGCCGCTACGGGATGGTCGGTTATCAGGGAACTGAGCAACAGAATCTTTTGCGGAGCTTCCTGAGTTAGTATTTTTAGCAGAGGAAGAATTCTTGTTACTATTTTTCATACGATTGTCCTTGTTCTTTGCCATAATAAACTCCTTTCAAAATTTAGTCACGTTTATTATGGCAAGTATAGGAAAGTTTATTCATAAAATCGATAAAATTATAAAATTTATTAGGTACTAGTTATTGTTGAACATTTTGAGTGCTAGGTACAACGGTCAGTTCACCCATTTTTAAACGATTGATGGCTTTGTTGTTAAGCTTATTCGGATGATTTGCTTTAATTCCTTCATAGATTTTATCAAAAGCCAGGTTTTCTGCGGTGGTAATCGCAGTATTAACTTCGCTATCGTAACGTTCAGAGGAATTATGATTAACCATACGCACAATGTAATAACCATTGGTACCTTTTGTGACTTTACTTACTTCACCGTTTTTCATTTTCATAAGTTCTGCTTTAAATTCATCAGAGAAGGAGGAGCTGTCTTCGTCTGCTTTTGTGAATTTGGATTCCTTGTAGATGATTGAAGTTACTTCAGTCGGTACAACCTTTGTCCAATCCTTAGCGGTTTTAGCCTTATCATAATAAGAAGTGATCTTTTCCAGAGCTTCTTGTTTTTGCTTATCACTGAATTGAGTGGTTTTTCCTTTTGCATCAGTTGTTTCAGTAGCAGCATATAAATATTCTATATCGTATTGTCTGAATTTATCATAGAATATTTTGGATTTTATACCTTCTTTATCAATCTTTGCTTCTTTTAATTTGTCTTCACGGAAGCGAGATACCAGGGTTGTTTCTTCAACCATCTTTGTTAAGTAGGATCTTGTAAAATGATTCTTCTTAATAACGTCCTTAGGTAACTGTTTTGATAAAAGGTTGTCCACGGTTGATTTAACAGTTTTCTTCTCTTTGTCGGTTAATTTATAATCCTTATCCACTGCTTCATTGTATAGAATGGTTGCTCTTAAGGCTTCCGCAATTGCGTCCTTTCTTGCTTCCTGTCTTAAAGTGGTGCCGTCTTCTTTAATGGGTGAATCCCAGTAGTTACCGCCAAACATAGAGTTGTAAGAATCGTATTTGGATTCTACTAAGTATAAATAATAGGAGAGATCCTTTTCATTGTACTTCTTACCATCTACAGTCATTAAAGTAGGCGAATAGAGTTGATCAAATAAAAGAGCTCCGATCAGTATTACAACGAATACCAAGGATGTTACGATCCAAGGTTTTGATATACTAGTGATGGGCTTTTCGCTCATCTTTACTTCCTTCTCTTTTTTAGGTGTTATTTTTTTCGAATTATTCACTTTTGCTACCTCCATAATATTCTCATTTCTAATTTTATCAATTTTATGGTATAAGTCAATACAAAGGTCTTTTATTCACAAAATATACTTAAAAATAATGATGATTATGCCTAAAGATTCCTTCAAAATGCATTTTTCGTCACTGCTAGTTGAATATTGGTAAAATTTTACTGATATTGATTATGAGATATAATAACGGTTATATTTTAAATATCTAGATAGAATGTGGAAAGTAATAATTATTTAATGAAAAAACGGTTGTCGTTAAAAAGTTTACAGGTATTTCACAGCTTGGAGATAAAATACGTATAGTGTTTTTCATTAGTAAAATTATTCAAGAAGTGAGAAAATACATATATTGGTTTTCTCTGTTTTTCGTGATATAATGTAAAAAAATGCTATCAAGAGGAGAAAGTGCCGTGCAATATTATAATAAAGCAGTAGAAATTATTGATGAAGTAAGTAAGGTTGTAGTCGGAAAAAGATTGGTAATCAGCAAAGTACTATGTGCGATGATAGCTAAGGGTCATATATTATTAGAGGACAACCCTGGTGTTGGAAAAACAACAATGGCACTTGCCTTTTCGAAAGCGATGGAACTGGATTATCGAAGGTTGCAGTTCACGCCGGACGTTCTCCCGACAGACGTGGTGGGCTTTCATTTGCTGAACAGGGATGGGGAAGGCTTTCAATATAAACCCGGAGCAATTATGTGTAATCTCTTTTTGGCAGATGAGATAAACAGAACCTCCTCCAAAACACAATCCGCGTTATTAGAGGTTATGGAAGAGGGTAAGGTTACCGTAGACGGGCATACCAGAGAGGTGCCTAGACCTTTTACCGTTATTGCAACCCAGAACCCGATTGGTTCCATCGGAACACAGATGCTTCCGGAATCACAGCTGGATCGTTTCATGGTAAGGCTAAGTATGGGTTATCCTGATTTAAAAAGTGAGATTGGACTTCTTAAGGAACGCCAAAGTATAAATCCATTAGATTATGTAACACGAATTATTGAAAAAGAGGACATCCAGGCGATTCAAAGTATCGTAGAGGAGGTCTATCTTCATGATTCTATCTATGAATATATTACATTATTGGTACAACAGACAAGAGAAAACCCACTTATAGACTTAGGAGTAAGTCCTAGAGGATCTTTGGCTGTTATGAATATGGTGAAAGCGACGGCTTTCTTAAATATGAGAGATTATGTTTTGCCCTCCGATGTTCAGTTTATATTCAAGGATGTCGCAGCGCATAGAATTATTCTAAAGCCTAAGGCAAGGGTAAACAATGTAACCGTTTATGATATTTTAGATGACATTCTTCGCTCCGTGAAGGCACCTAGAATTGTTACAAAGGAAGCATATGCTAATATTTAGAAAGGTACCGGTGTATCATGCTCAAAAATAAATTAAAGTACCTGCTGCTTTTAATTCTCGTGGGGGGAATTGCCGTTTTGTATAACATTTATTATACAGGCATTATATTCCTTACTCTATGCATACTTCCAATCGTGTTATTAGCTATTCTATTCTACTGTAAAATAAAAATCACTGTAGAATTGTCCGGTGTGGTACACACGGTCAATAAGGGAGATAAGATACCGGTTTCCATACATTTGAATAATACAACAGTGTTCCCTGTATCCTCGGTAAAGATTTTTCTAACCTATAAAAATGAATATTCCGATAAAAAGTTTAAGAAGAACTTCTTGGTGCCCATTGATTCCAGTGCAAATACATCCGTAATATGCACCTTGTATTCCGAATGTGCAGGTAATCTTACCGTATCACTAGAGTCAATACGTATCTACGATTATTTTAAGATATTTTCCTTAAAGAAAAAATGTAATAAAGAGATTAAAATAGCAGTACTGCCTAATTATTATGAGCTTTCGGAATTTAATGCAAACAAGAATGCATTGATTGTGGAAAGTGATAGCTATCATCCTACAAAAAAAGGCGATGACCCGTCAGAGGTTTTTGAGATTCGCGAATATAGAGAGGGTGACCGTCCTCAGCGAATTCATTGGAAACTGAGTAGGAAGGTTGATCAATTGATGATCAAGGAGTTTAGCTATCCGTTGAATAGCTCAATTCTGTTATTCGTAAATCTATGTATTCCTAAGGGAGAATATAAGCTATATTATATGGATGCCATATTAGAGTGCGCTTTATCACTGTCCTATACCTTGGTTATGAAACAACAGGTTCATTATATCTGTTGGACGGATGAGAAGAGTGGCATCTGTACGAGAAACAGGATTACTCAGGAAGAGGATTTGTTTGAGGCAGTAAACGGTTTATTACACGCCAATCCTCATCAGAATATGTTTGACATGTTTGCTTCCTATCTATCGCAATATCCTCACGAACAATATGCGGACACCTATCTCATAACGGGTGTAGTATCCGATTCGTGGACACCTTCTATTGGTGCATTGAAAACGCAATCTAGAAAATTGATTTATATCCGGGGTAAGGAAGAGAAAATTACTGACCCTGTGAAGCAGGAGGCGCTTCATCAGTTTGAAGAAATTGGGGTGGAGACCTGGCCCATAGATATTGGAAGCATTAAACAGAATATGGAATACTTATCATTAGGTTAAAGTGGGGTGAAACATGAATAAGTTATTACAGGACGGACTTAAAATCAATAAAACAGTGTATTTATCTGATGACAGAAAGAAGGATCATCAGTATATTCCAATGATAATTCAATTCATTTTTATCCTTAGTGCAGCGCTATGTTTTGCATATGGCCTTAAGGAAGGATTGGGACTTTCTTATAATATGCCTGAAGTTATCACCGCTATTATTCTATGCACCCTAGTTATGTATACTCTTTGCCTAATACCGGCATTTCATATATTGAAATTGTTTTTCGGAATCTATTTTTACGGTTTTATATTATATAGTGTACTACCCTCGCTTATGAATGCATTCTTTATAATGGAAAATTTAATAATGGACAAGATATCTACTTATTATGGATATAACCTGATGCATTTTCTTGCAGATTATAACTTGGAAGAAAAAGATACTACGATATTGATGATCGTAATTATGATTCCGGTGATAGCTCTATTATCCGTGGCGATTGCAAAAAGCCGATTTTTGGTTTTATCCGGATTGGTATTTTGCCTTCCTATGGTAACGATATTTTTGTTTGGTATGATTCCTTCTGAGAATTTATTATTTGCATATATTGTGGTGCTTCTTTATATGATCAAATCCGGCTTTTCCTTACACCGAGTAATCTCTAAAGAGCAGCGCAATCTAATACATAGGATAAACAGCAGAGCAGCATTCTGGATTAGTTTATTTGCCCTTTTAATTCTTATTGTTCTGAAGGGTTTTATTAATAATGAAAATTATAATAAAGTTACAACTATTAAAACAGCCAAGTCAGATTTGCAGACAGCAATGACGAACTTTTCTTATGCCGATTTTGTTACTTCGCTTCAAGATTTTAGCTTGTTTGGGGGCGGCAAAACGGTAGGAGGCCTTGGCGGTGGTAAGTTAGGAAAGACCGGCAAGGTGGAGTTTACTGGAGAGGAACAGTTAGAGGTGACGATGCCCAATGATGCGATGGCCAGTACTGTATCCAGTATTTATCTGAAAGGGTATGTGGGAAGTGTATACGCTGGCAATAAGTGGGCGCAGAACTCGGCTGAGGATAAAAAGAGATACCGGGAAATTCAGGCACTGATGCCGAAAAAGAAGTTCCAGCCTTTGAATCAAACGAATCAATGGCTCCAAATGATATTCGGGTTACAAGGAGCTAAGCAGGGTGAGAATTATAATGTTGAAGACAGTACTTATAACATTATGCAAGGTAATATGAAGGTGGTATATAAAGGTGCCAATAAAAATTATATTTATGCACCCTACTTTACGAATTTTAATAAAGTAAGTCAAACCTATGAAGAAACAGATGCATATACTGGTCCTTTGGTTTTGCGTGATCATTATACTTTTAATTATTTTTTTAATTTTTATATGGATAATCAAGGATATGATTTCTTTGCGAGTAAGGTAGGAGATTTTCCTGATTATACAAAGTACGAAAAGGTTTATCGGAATTATGTTAATAGCGTATACACGAAGTTACCGAATAAAGGGGTAGATCGTCTGGTACAGGAGTTTTCAAAACCTGAATTAAAGTCTGATAGTATGACGATTTCACAGAAAGTCAATTATGTGAAGGATTATCTGAATAAATATACAAGGTACAGTCTCACTCCGGGAGTTCTTCCTAAGGGGAAGGATTATGTGGAGTATTTCGTGTATGAGAATAAGAAGGGCTACTGTGCCCACTATGCATCTGCAGCTACTCTGATGCTTCGTTCCATGGGGGTACCCGCCAGATATGTGGAAGGTTATGTGGTGAAGCAGGATAAGGCTGATTATGTTAAGCCAAATCAATCGGTGACAATATACGGTACGAATTATAAAGAAAAGTGGAATGAGATGTCTACCCGGGTTAAGGTAACGGACAGGGAAGCCCATGCATGGGTGGAGGTTTACGTGGATGGCTGCGGCTGGTTTCCTGTAGAATTTACGCCATCCTCGAATTATACTGATATCGGTACCTTGGATCGTCTCTCCGCATTGAAAGATCATACTGTTAAGCAGGAGGATACAACACCTACACCAACACCTGCGTCAGTTACACCAAAGCCTACAACACCAAATACATTTAAGCCGAACAACCCGATGAATAACCAGAACAAACCTCATTCGGATAAGGGTGGTATAAAGATAGATCCAAAGATCATGGTTATGATACTAGGCTTTGTATTGATATGTGGAGCGGTAAGCGCGTGGTTTATATTAAAAACAAGTAGACGTAATCGACTATTGAATACGAATAACCGTAATAAAAAAGCACTCTATCTATTGTCAGAGTCCGAAATGATTTTATCTTTCCATCAATTGCTTGTCGGTCAGAAAAAGTCTCTGGAGGACAGTGAGGAATATTTGAAAGGGCAAGCGGAATATATTAATCCAATAGAATTTAGCACGTGTATGGATATTGCCCGAAAAGCTCGTTTTGGACCGGTCGATATCAGTGTAGAGGAATTACAGAAACTTGAGCACTTTCATAAGAGCTTATCCCACAAGATATATACCAGTTTGCCGTTTTATAAAAAGCTTTACTGGAAATTTATACTTTTAATGTAATTATAATCTTAAAATACTTCTACCACATTCAGGATTATGTTATACTGAATATAAGGAAAAGAAGATTTATTATTTTGGAAACGATGTAAACAGACGTTTGATAGAGAGAAGATAATACCTTCTCAATTATCAATACATCTAATTTCATGAGAGGGGGCCATATATATGACTCAGATTGTAACGATTAGCAGACAATTTGGTAGCGGTGGCAGAGAAATCGGTGCAAAGCTTGCACAAAAATTAGCAGTTCCCTTTTACGATAATGAGATAATATCCAGAGCATCAAAAGAGACAGGTTTTTCAGAGAAATCCTTTGAAAATGCGGAAAAAAGGGCCACGAACAGTTTATTATATTCCATCGCCATGGGGATGAACGTATTTGGAAATCAAGAGATGGGATATACCCAGTTATCTTTAGATGACCAGCTTTACATTGCGCAGTCTAATGTGATACGTAAAGTTGCGCAGGAAGGATCCTGTGTTATAGTGGGTCGCTGTGCTGATTATATCTTGAGAGATCATCCTGATGTAGTAAATGTTTATATATGGGCAGGTATGGAGTTTCGCAAAAACAGAGCAGTGGAACAATATGGTCTAAAGAAAAATAAGATTGAGGATGAGATCATAAAGAGCGATAAGAGAAGAGCAAACTATTATAATTATCACACTGATGAAAAGTGGGGTAAGGCAGAAAACTACCATTTATCCATTCGCAGTGATTATGTGGGAATAGATAATGTAGTAGATAGCATTCTACGGTTCTTGGAATATAAGAAAGGGGAAAAATAACGGACGAATGAAATGGAGAGATAGAATTAATAAGAAATACATGCAAATTTCATTGTATGTTATTATCACGGTACTGGTTATATATTCCTTGAGTTTAGTATTAAAAAACTTTAGTGATGTAATCGATTATGTAGGGATAAAGTTAAGCTGGGTCATAGATGTACTGAAGCCGATTATATTAGGTTTTGTGTTCGCCTATTTAATGGATCCGTTGGTTAACTTCTTCGAAGATAAATACCGAAAGCTAAAGAATGTAAAACCATTTCGTAGAATACGTTCTACCAGAACACTGGCAGCTATTACAGCTGTATTAATCTTTGTGATCGCAATTGTTGGTTTGATATCACTACTAGCATATACCGTTACAAACCAGCTAAAGGTAGCCAATTTTGAGGATCTTATTAAGTTTACTCAGGATTCTATGAAGAATGTTAATAATCTATATAATACAATAACAGCAAAGCTGAGTGATCTAAATATTCAATCCCAGGAGCTGGATAATTATATTCAGAATGCCTCTAGTATTGCATTAAAGACGATACAATCCTTTGCGAATGGTGTATTGGATTCTATAACCAATATCTCCGGTTACATGACTACATTTATATTCAGTTTTATCATTGGTATTTACTTTATGATTGATGGTAGAATGTTTGCTAATTTCTTTGTTAAGATTTGCAGAGCTTTATTAAATGACAAGGCTAACAAAAGATTATTTAATGTAGCACGTGATCTGGATGAGGTGTTTTCCGGTTATATCCGAGGACAGATGACAGATGCATTCGTAATGATGCTTCTGATTAGTATATCCTTATACATTGTTGGAGTAGATTATGCGATTCTCATTGGCGTATTTGCAGGCATTGGTAACTTGATTCCTTACTTTGGACCGATTGTAGCTTATGTAAGTACTACGATAGTGTGTCTGGTGAATGGGGATTTTAGAAAATTGATTGTTGCATTGATTGTACTATTTGTCATTCAAGCACTTGATGGTAATTTCATCGGACCAAAGCTGCTTAGTAATGCGGTAAAAGTTCATCCGCTTATCGTTATGATATCAATCATTATCGGTGGTTCTATCGGTGGATTTTTGGGCATGCTGGTTGCGGTTCCGATTGGTGCATATTGCAAGATGGTATTAGTGCGTTTTATCAATCGACAATTGGAGCACAAGCAGGCTTTGGAGCATAGCAATATAATTACCAAGAAATAAATACAGAACATCTCATTAGGTGATAATAAAGAAATATATGGGGATGTTGCAAATTAATAATTTGTAAGAACAATGTTATATTGATAAGGCAAATAACATTGTTCCTTAATAGAATTATTAATTTTGTGACATCCTTTTTCTATTGTATGCAAAGCGCCTCAAATTGCCTGATTCACTTGAAACTTAGGTTTGATTTTTAAAACAGTTATGGTATAATGGCGACAGACATTACCACGCGAAGAACCATTATAATACGCACAACGAACGGAATGTAACAATATATTAGAGAGGTGTTTAACATGAGCGAAATTAGAACCAGATTTGCGCCGAGCCCGACAGGTAGAATGCATGTCGGAAATTTAAGAACAGCATTGTATGAATATTTGATTGCAAAACATGAGGATGGTACCTTCATCCTTAGAATAGAAGATACAGATCAAGAACGTCTGGTGGAAGGTGCGGTTGATATTATTTATCGTACCATCAAAGGAACCGGATTAATTCATGATGAAGGACCGGATAAGGATGGAGGATATGGTCCGTATGTACAGAGCGAACGTGTTGCAAGCGGAATCTATCTTGATTATGCAAAACAACTCATTGAGAAAGGTTCAGCGTATTATTGCTTCTGTACCAAGGATCGTCTTGCTTCATTAAAAACCGCAGTGGGTGATAGCCAGCCGGGTGAGGACGAAGATGTAAAAGAAATTATTAAGTATGACAAACATTGTTTGCATCTATCCAAAGAAGAGATTGAAGCTAACCTTGCAGCAGGAATCCCTTATGTTATTCGTCAAAATAATCCGACAGAGGGTTCAACTACCTTCCATGATGCTATCTTCGGTGACATCACAGTTGATAATGAAGAGTTAGATGATATGATTCTGATTAAATCGGACGGGTACCCTACCTATAACTTTGCGAATGTAATTGATGATTATATGATGAAGATAACACATGTTGTCAGAGGTAATGAGTATCTATCCTCCACTCCGAAGTATACCCGGTTATATCAGGACTTTGGATGGGAAGAGCCAGAGTATGTGCATCTGCCCTTGATTACGAATGAGGAGCATAAAAAGCTTAGCAAGCGAAGTGGACATTCCTCCTATGAGGATTTGTTGGATCAGGGTTTTGTGTCAGAAGCTATCATCAATTTTGTAGCATTATTAGGCTGGAGTTCTCCAAATAATACAGAAATCATGTCTATGGAAGAACTGATCCGTGAATTTGATTATAAACATGTTAACAAAGCACCGGCAGTATTTGATATGGTTAAGCTTCGTTGGATGAACGGTGAGTATTTAAAGAACATGGATTTTGAGAGATATTATGAGTTGGCACTTCCATATCTAAATCAAGTAATCAAAAAGGATATGGACTTACAAAGAATCGCCGCGCTGGTAAAAACTCGTATAGAGACCCTCGTGGATATCGTTGGAATAATCGACTTCTTTGAAGAACTTCCGGATTATGATATTGCAATGTATACTCATAAGAAGATGAAGACAAATTCAGAAAATTCACTTCAGGTTCTTAAGGATTTACTTCCAAAGTTTGAAGCTCTTGAGGAGTATTCCGAAGCAAACATTGAAGCCTTGATTATGGCATACATCGGGGAACAAGGTATTAAGAACGGTCAGGGCTTATGGCCGATACGTACTGCTGTCAGTGGAAAACAGTCCACACCAGGAGGCGCTTATGAGATTATGAGTATTCTCGGCAAAGAGGAAAGCTTACGCCGTATCCAGGTTGCAATTGAGAAATTAAGCGAATAATTATAGATTAAATATTAACGGGAATGTTACAAAACAAGTAATTTGTAGGAACAATGTTATATTACCATAATGCACTGTTTGTAAGACAATATTTATAATTTTGTATTGTCGAAGGCGTACTTTTCTGTACGACTGCGAAATACAAACTATGTATTTGTCCTTCCAACCTGTGAGTGAGGAAAATAACATTGTTCCTTAAAAGAATTACTTAATTTTCACCATCCCTTTAAAAGTAAGATTGCTAGTATCACAACATCTAATTCTATCTATTCATTTCTAATGTTTTGAATATAAATCATTTTCATTATCCAATGTATTTATTCTATTGGAAAAACCTTATTAATATAAGAGATTAAGTTTGAGAATCCTATAGAATTAAAGCAAACCACTCAGAATGTATACTCCATGTGAAGCACATATATGAGTATGGTTTTTATATGTTTGTGACAGAAATTGATTGGCAAATTGAATCGCTCTAATAGGGTGAAGAAGGAGGTTAAGACTCTATGAATCAGGCACAACAGCAGGCTGTTTGTCATAAGGATGGGCCGATGTTGGTTCTTGCAGGGCCCGGATCGGGGAAAACACTCGTAATCACGGAAAGAACCAGGTATTTAATCGAAAAATGTCATGTCCCACAGGATAAAATCCTAGTTATAACCTTCACAAAGGCTGCTGCGAATGAGATGAAGGAACGCTTTGTTGTTCAATCAAAATCAAGTGGAACCCGGGTGAACTTCGGTACATTTCATGCAGTGTTTTTTACGATACTTAAGCATGCATATCGGTTAAATGCAAGTAATATTGTTCGTGAGGAAGTACGATTTCAATATATGAAGGAAATTATCCATCAATTTGAACTGGAGTATGAGGATGAGAAGGAGTTTATCTCCGACCTATCCTCTGAAATCAGTCTAGTAAAAGGAAACCGGATGAATGTGGAGAATTATTATTCTCTGCATTGTGCGGATGAGGTGTTCCGTGACATATACAAGGAGTATAATCGAAAATTGAAGAAATCAAATCTTATCGATTTTGATGATATGCTTCTGTATTGCTATCAGCTTCTCACCCAGCGTTCCGATATACTTGCACTATGGCAGAAAAAATACCAATATATTTTAATTGATGAATTTCAAGATATTAATATGGTGCAATATGATATAATCCGCATGCTAGCCTTACCGGAGAATAATCTGTTTGTTGTGGGAGATGATGATCAATCCATCTATCGCTTTCGTGGGGCGAAGCCGGAGATTATGCTAAACTTCCCAAAGGATTATCCAACGTGTAAGAAACTGATTTTGGACAAAAATTATCGATCCACCTCCAATATTATAAAATCCGCCAATAATTTAATCGGTAATAATCAGAACCGTTTTGAAAAAGTAATTACTGCGGTAAAGGATGAGGGGAAGAAAGTTACAATACGACAGTTTGAAACCCTGGCCAAGGAAAACCAAAGTATCTGTGAGGAAATTATTGATCATAGTAAGATGGGAGTTGCGCTATCGGACATGGCAATCCTTGTACGGACCAGCCATGGTTCCGGGTCATTGATCCATAAGCTGATGGAATATAATATTCCATTTCAGATGAAGGATAATCTCCCGAACTTATTTGACCACTGGATATCTAGAGATATTATTACTTATATTATGATTGCAATGGGAAGTACGGAGCGCAGCCATTATCTTCAGATTATTAATCGGCCAAAGCGCTATATCACAAGAGATTGTTTTGATAACTCAGTGGTGGATTTTGAAGCCATAAAGGATTACTATGAGGATAAGAACTGGATGCTTGAACGTATTGACCAATTGGAATATGATCTTGCGTTACTGAATGGCATGGCACCCTATGCAGCGGTAAACTATATCAAGAAAGGCATCGGTTATGAGGACTATCTTAAAGAGTATGCGACGCAGAGAAGGATAAAGGCAGATGAGTTACTTGAGATACTGGATGAGCTGCAGGAAAGCGCACGTGAGTTTAAAACGTATGGAGAATGGTTTACCCATATGGAAGAATATAAGGAAGAACTTAAGCGCCAGGCAACAGAAGTGAAGAAGAACAACACGCAGAGCGTCATGATTGCAACAATGCATAGTTCGAAGGGGCTTGAGTATCATACGGTATTTATTGCCGATGCGAATGAAGGAATAACACCACATAAGAAGGCGGTACTTCCGGAGGATATTGAAGAAGAGCGTAGGCTGTTTTATGTGGCGATGACACGTGCAAAAGAAGAATTGTTTATCTATTGTGCAAAGGATCGATTTAATAAGGTTTCCGATCGCTCTAGATTTATTGATGAAATTCTGGAGTCAAAGAAATAAAAAGAGGGATGTGAAATATAATACGCTCAGTGTATGGAGATTAACCCATGTACTGTATGTGTAATATATCAACATCCCTTTACAATAAAAATCTTTGTTAATGATTATTATTTGTTGTCTTCTTCTTCCTCATCATCGAACATCTCATCGTATTCTTCAGAATCAAGAATCTCTTCGAATGCATCAGCAACTGCTTCGAATTCATCATCATCATCGATGTTAAGAAGCTGAGGCTCTCCGTCTTCTTCAACATAACGATATAAGAATACGTTGTCATCCTCTTCTTCGCCTTCTTCTGGCTGAAGTGCAATATACTCCTTGTCATTTACATCAAAAATTCCTAATACGATACAATTGAGCTCTGTACCGTCATCTAATGACAATGTGATAAAATCATGATCATGATCATGTCCGCAATCGCAGCCGGAATCGTGATTGTGTTCGCCCATAATACTACCTCGCTTTTCTAATTTATAGCATGCAAAAAGAGAATATAATCTGCCTGCCAATTCCTAAAATATAATATTGGAATATAAGTAGAATGTATCAGATTGAGGAAAAAAATGCAATATAAAACAAAAATTATTTTATAGTTCATAAATTTCTTTCTGCTTAGAGATAGAAGAATGATTATCCATAACCACTTTTTTGACTCCGACGAAGTTGGCAATATCGAACTTATGTGCTATAATTGGCTGGCACGTATTGATGAGATAGGCGATATGTTGTGTGGAAATAAACATAGTTTTCTGGGGATAATACAGCCGTAATGTTGATAAAAGTATAAAATCCCAGAGGTTTTGTTGATAAATATATGGAACATATATGGAGCAGATATTATGAGGGTGGAAGCATCCTTACTTAGATAAATTTAGGAGGAAGATACTTATGCAGGATTCAAAAAATATTAAAATATCAGTACGTAATCTTGTAGAGTTTATCTTGTGCTCCGGTGATCTTGATAATACCCGCGGTAAAAGTGATGCAGATGCCATGCAGGCTGGTAGTAAAATCCACCGTAAGCTACAAAAACAGATGGGATCGAATTACACAGCAGAGGTTCCGCTTACCATAACAGTACCGGTTAGCAGGGATGGCATTGATTTTGAACTGACAATAGAGGGAAGAGCAGACGGTATTATAGAGAACAGTAGTATTCGGGAGGACTTCTCGGTATTGATCTTTGAGGAAGAGGAAGCGAATCCTCCGGAGGTAGTTATCGATGAGATCAAGGGAGTGTACCGAGAACTGTCCCATATGACCGCCCCAGTGGGTGTGCACAGAGCGCAGGCGATGTGTTATGCGTATATCTATGCTACGAAAGAAGATTTAAGCAGGATAGGAGTTCGCATGACCTATTGTAATCTTGAGACGGAGAATCTACGGTATTTTGAAGAGACATTGACCTATGAGGAGCTTCGTGTCTGGTTTGAACACCTGATATCGGAGTACGCGAAGTGGGCTGCTTGGCAAATCAAGTGGATTCAGAGACGTAACCAAGCAATTAAAGATACTGACTTTCCGTTTCCGTATAGAGATGGTCAGAAGGAACTGGTTACCGGTGTATATAAGACGCTATTAAGGAAGAAGAAGCTCTTTATCGAAGCACCGACCGGTGTCGGTAAGACGATATCCACGGTGTTTCCTTCCGTGAAGGCGATGGGAGAAGGAATTGCGGATAAGATATTTTATCTTACGGCAAAGACGATTACAAGAACGGTCGCAGAGGATACCTTTAAGCTACTTGGCGGAAGCGGTGTTCCCCTTAAGGTGGTCACAATCACTGCAAAGGAGAAGGTGTGCATCCTTGATAAACCGGATTGTAATCCGGGAGCATGTCCTCGTGCAAATGGATATTTTGACCGTGTCAATGATGCGGTATATGATTTGTTAATGCATGAAAATGACATCACCAGAGAGCATATCAGTGCTTATGCAGAAAAACACAGTGTATGTCCCTTTGAGATGGGGCTGGATGTGACATTATGGGCGGATGCCATCGTCTGTGATTATAATTATGTCTTTGATCCGAATGTGTATCTGAGAAGATTTTTTGCAAATGAGAAGCAAAATGACTATATTTTTTTGGTGGATGAAGCTCATAATCTTGTGGATCGTGCCAGAGAGATGTATAGTGCTGTATTATATAAAGATGATTTTTTAAATGTTAAGCGTTTGATTAAAGATAAGAGCATGAAGTTAGTGAAATATTTAGATCATTGTAATAATGATTTGCTTAAATTAAAGAGAGAATGCGATGAATTTGAAGTGATAGAGAATGTGGATGGATTTGTGATTCATCTGATGAGTTTGATGAGTGAATATGATACCTTTCTCCAGGAGGGCTTTATTCCGGAAGGGAAGGATGAGATTCTGCGACTCTATATGGATGTTAGACATTTTCTTAATATGTATGAAATTCATGATGACCGCTACACGATTTATGCCGATTATGAGGATAATGTTTTTCGTATAAAGCTCCAGTGTATGGATCCTTCAAAGAATCTTCAGGAGTGCATGGGCAGAGGACGAAGTGCGGTTCTATTTTCTGCGACCCTGTTGCCGATTAATTATTATATGGAGCAGCTTGGTGGAGACAAGGAAGATTATGCGGTATATGCCCCATCTTCCTTCATGCCGGACAATCGAATCGTTATGATAGGAAATGATGTCAGTACAAAGTATTCCAGAAGAAATGAACGGGAATATCGTAAAATACTTCGCTACATCAAGGATTTTACGGAGGCAAGGACAGGAAACTACATGGTGTTTTTTCCATCCTATCAGATGCTACAGGAAATCGCTACTTTAGCGGAAGGGGAATTGGAAGGGCTTGTAGTTCAGAGTACCACAATGACGGAGGGGGAAAGAGAACTGTTTCTCGAAGAGTTTATAGAGAATCCTAAGACAAGTAGGATTGGATTTTGTGTCATGGGTGGTATATTCAGTGAGGGGATTGATCTAAAGAGTAACCGATTGATCGGCGCGGTGATCGTCGGCACAGGGTTACCAATGGTATGTAATGAGAGAGAGCTGTTTCGAGGATATTTTGATGAGAGAAATGGTGCCGGCTTTGATTATGCCTATCTTTATTCCGGTATGAATAAGGTACTGCAGTCTGGCGGCAGAGTCATTCGAACCAAGGAGGACAGGGGTGCCATCCTCCTGCTGGATGAACGATTTACTCAAAAGCAATATTATAATTTGTTCCCCCGTGAGTGGTTTCCGAATGTCCTTGTGAATGAACATAACATGAAGGAAACACTAAAAGGATTCTGGAATGAGACAGAGTAAGTACACAATGAGTATTATGTGTATTTAAGAATCTCGGTTTAAAAATGCAGCAAATCACCTATGTAACGGAACCCGTATTCTTTTTTTAGAAAATCCTTACCGGTTTTTACACGAAATAGCTGGTTTGTTAACAGGAAGAATAAAATTCCAAAAAACCCTCCAAGCATTCCGTAAATCAAGTCATCTACATCACAACGTCTATTGATGATGAAATATTGTAATATCTCAATAATCAGCGGTAAAGCAGTCAATGCAGCCAGCTTATATAGAAGCGGACGCTTACGAAGTAATAAACCTAGATAAAAACCATAAGGCAAAAAATATAGGATTCTTGGCAGAAGATAAGCAAAGATTGCACCCAATGTGACGGAACCGTCCAGATAGTTATTCTCAATCTGAGTGGTGATTATCTGAAAGGGAATAAAATTAGCATTCGCACTAATGTCACGATACAACCAAGGGAAGGCATTCGTGGCAAAGCTACCGTAAATTAAGATAATCGTATAAAAGAAGATAAATACAATACTGGTATTACGAAAGTATTCATTGTAATCATCCAAACGGATGCCATAATCAAAGGTGTGTCGAATTAGTCCAATGAAAGCGGGTGCAAGCCAGTTAATCACTACGATTCCGATCATAGTGCTTGAAAAGGTAAGAATAGATTGATCATTACCATAGGTCAGCACAATAAAAATCAAACTCATAAAGATATTTAGTAAGGAATAATTAAAGCATGCATTAAACGTGATTGTCCGTTCATGAAGAATGTGGCAGCACAGCAGGGTAATAACACAGGATAACGTCCATATAACAAAGACGGATTCTATGAAATAATAACCTATAAACTGTACAAGGATAGTAAGGATGCTAAGTAAAATTACGAGTGTGGAAGCTTGCATATTTGCTCGTCTTTGCATAGGAAATTCGCCTACTTTCTTATAGTATCATTCGTATTTGTTCTTGAATACATGTTACCTTTATATGTGAGCATACGGCCGGAACTTCTCCATCCGTATGAACAGAGGTTTCTTGATTGGTGAACACCTCAATTTCCTTGCATTGAAAGGATTCCACTCCCTTATGCTTCACATGGCTACCGGAGAAGATGGTGGGTAATAAGATAAATGCTCTTAAGGTGGATAAGCCATGAACCAGGCATACGCTTAATTTGCCATCGCAGGGATCAGCAGCAGGAGCCATCTTTAATCCTCCGCCTTCATATTTATGAATCATGCTGGAGATCAATAACACATTCTTGTATGTGTTTTTTTTATTGCCGTCAACGATTACCGTTGCATCGATGTGCTTTGCGGTAAGCAGCTGTTTGATTGCTATAGCGATATAGATGAACTTCCCCGCTCCAAAGCGATTGAGTCGCTTCTTTAAGGGAGAAGCTTGCACCTCATTACAGACATTGGCATCGTAGCCAATTCCACTGGAACAGGCGAACCTTCTGGTAGGAAATTCGCTTCCGGGGAAGGTCATCTCACCGTGATCTAAATATTTAAACTTAACAGGCTTTAAGATATTATCTAGTGCAATAATCGGATCCCTTGCTATCTTCAAACTTCTAGCAAGATCATTACTTGAGCCGGAGGGAATATATCCAAGCAAAACCTCATTAAAATTATCAATTCCATTCAAAACTTCGTTAATTGTTCCGTCTCCACCCAGTATAATTATATTCTTTATTCCTTCATTCTCCGTGCATAGCTGGTGAACAAGCTGGCTGGCATGTCCGGTATGTTTCGTAAATAATTCCGTGTAAGGAATTTGTTTTTTATCTAATTCATTTTTAACAGTCCACCAATATTTAATACCCCTTCCGGAGCTGGATTTCGGATTGATAATAAAATGATACATTTAGTAGTCTCCTTTAAAAGGTTTAAAATAACCTAATACATTTCAATATTATATGATATTCCTTTTCTTGTCAATGAATATGAGGGAAAGTGTCATAACCTGCGGAGCGTACAAGCACTATAAAATAAAAAATTTCATACTATGTATAGAACGTAAAAGGCATTCATATATTGTTAGGTTGCCAGTTCGTTTTGGTTATAAAAGGGATTTTATAAACAAGGATATTGAAAGGAGACTGAAGAATGGAAAGACGAGTATATCGCAATAATTCCGGCAGTAATTGCGCGAACAGTAGATATAAGCGCATGGAGCCCAGTCGCAGGGATATGTGCAGAGAACAAGTGAAGTATGACGATTGCGAAAGAGAGAGCAGAAAACAGGACTTTGATCTTTTCCCTATAGCAATGTGTTATGTTCCCTGGCAGTGTTTTAGAGATTTGTATGAAAGTGAATATGAAGCGCTTGCCAACGGTACTTTATTCAAAGAACTGGATTTAAAATGGTATGGAAGGGGCTGTAAATGATGGATGGTATAAGTAGAGAAAAGTTATTTGCTTGTATACAAGCTACAAGCTTTGTTTGTGATGAATTAAGACTGTTCTTAGATACCCACCCAACAGACAGAGAAGCGCTGGATTACTGGGATAAAGTATCAACGGTAAGAAATGAAGCAGTTACGGAATATACTAGATGTTTCGGACCAATCGAATCTTATCGTGTAGTAAATGATAATACTTGGGCATGGGTAGAGGATCCGTGGCCTTGGGAAGGATGGTGCTAAGCTATGTGGAGTTATGAGAGACGATTACAACACCCGGTTAATATTAGTGAAACAAATCCGAAACTTGCTCAGGTTATCATGAGTCAATATGGTGGACCTGACGGTGAAATCGGTGCATCATTGCGCTATTTATCCCAACGTTTCGTTATGCCAAACCGTAAAGTTGTAGGTATATTAAACGATATCGGTACAGAAGAATTAGCGCATATGGAGATAGTCGGTGCAATAGTTCATCAGCTTACCAGAAATCTTACCCCGGAACAGATCGTAGAAGGCGGATTCCAGAATTATTATGTAGATCATACGTTAGGAGTATGGCCCATGGCAGCAGGTGGTATACCGTTCTCCTCCACTACTTTCCAGAGTAAGGGCGATCCGATAACGGATTTAGTGGAAGATATGGCAGCAGAGCAGAAGGCAAGAACGACTTACGATAATATTCTTCGCTTAGTTTGTGATCATGACGTATGTGATCCGATTAAATTCTTAAGAGCGAGAGAAATCGTTCATTTCCAAAGATTTGGTGAAGGTTTAAGAATTATCCAGGACGAATTGGATTCCAGGAACTTCTATGCATTCAACCTTGCTTATACACCTGACTTGTTTAAATAGTAATACTAGTAATATTGGGGCTCTATTGCCCCATACATAAAAAAGCCTCAAACGCATATAGGGGAAAGGAGAGGAGGTAGCGTTTGAGGTAGGTATTGTTAAACTTATGAATCTATCATACCTTAATTTATTGGGAGGAGCATTAGACATACTTGTGATTAATTGTTTGTTATTGTTTGTTCTTGATTTATAGCAAGAAGATCGTAGCTGGAAGATATGGAATAATTAAGACATGGAATAATTAAATATTAACTATAATTATATAATTGATTATATTTATTAATAAGATATGAATAAAATTTTTCTTGCAAATATTAGTTCCTATGTTATACTTGGTTTACAAAATTAAAAAGAAGCAGAGTAGGATTGTGCGCGTTAAGTGCTGGTTGAACAGGGAGTTGTCAATCGGACGAAAAGGAAACTTGCGGTGCATGGTTCGCATCCCGCTGCTACAGTTAGATAATCGAATATTATATATTTGGTATTATCTTCTATTGTAGTAAAGGTCTGCAAAGGAGGTAATTTTTTTATGAGCAAAATTAAGGATTTAATTCTGTCTTCCGCTAAGGAATTCAAAAATCCAAGAAGTATCGTTTTAGCAGCTATGTTTGGCGCGATCTCAATGATTCTAAGTAGTATGAGTATTATGATTGGTGAAATCATCAAGATTAATTTTGTGTTTCTGCCAAATGAGTTCGTCAACTATGCGCTTGGTCCTGTCTTTGGTGTGGTATATGGTGCTGCCATGGACGTCCTGAATTACATAGTAAAGCCACAGGGAGCATTCTTTCCCGGATTTACTATTAGTGCGATTTTAACCGGACTTCTCTATGGTTTCATGTTGTATAAGAGATCAATTAGTTTAAAACGTGTTATTATCGCGAATGTAATTCGTTCTGTATTCATTGATGCTTTATTAAATACCTATTGGTTATCCATCTTAGTGGGAAATGCTTTTTCTGCCCTCTTTGTAGCTCGAATTGCAAAGATACTGATTATGCTTCCGGTAGAGACAATAATTCTATTTACGGTAATTAAGGCAGTTGAAAAAACCGGTGTAATGGATATGTTTACACCCAAAAAGTTAAAGATTTAATCAGTGGTTATTGTGAATTAAAAATACTATAGAGTTTGATTTATAAATAGTATATATAAGCAGCATATATAAAAGCAGGTTCTAATCACGATGCAGATATAAGAAAACTTATAACTGTATCGTGAATAGAACCTGCTTTGGTTTTATTAATTTCTAAAAGTTAATTTTATTGTTCCGGTAAAGTTTCCCTTGCCCGTGATTATGATTGTAGCAATTCTGGACTTTTTATCGTCTTTATAAGTTACAGTAAAATCATAATGTTCATAGAGGTGAGCTTTAATGAATTTTACAGTAGGTTTCTGGCCCCCTGGGGTGTATCTTAAGGATTTTGGAAGTTTTGACTTGAAATCTGAAATAGGCCTTTTTGTGATTTCGAATTCCTTTTGCACAGAGCCAGCATATTTGCTGATTCCATAAATAGTAGCAGTTGCGGTACCGGCATTATAATTATTTTCATAAAAGATGCGATAATCACGATCTTTCTTCAATACTTTTGAACCAGCTTTTACAATTACCTTCGGTTCAATCAATTTCAAATTAAAAGGAATTTTAGTTGATGTAAGACGCACTTTTTTGTTTTTAATTATTTTTGCATTCTTGAAAGAATAATTGACAAACCATCCTTTCGCATATTTCTCTGCATAACTTCCAGGACTGCAATATAATCGAAATGACTGGATCACGGTCTCGGGATCATCAGGCTCATCACTCTTATAAAAACCGATTGCAAAATTACCGATATTGGTAACAGTATCAGGAACTGTTAAGTCAGTGAGGCTGGTACAGTGATAGATTGCGTATTCATCAATGGAGGATAAATTCTTTGGTAACTCCATGCTTTTTAAAGAAGTACAAAATGCAAAAGCTGACGCGCCGATCCAAGTAATGGTATTCGGTAATTTGATTTCGACTAAATTTTTCTGATGAGTGAAAGCACCATCACTGATAAAAGTGGTGTTATCTTTTAGCGTTAGGTTCGTATTTTTTGGCATAGTTCCTTTATAAATATAGGCGGTGAACCCGATATAAATCACCCCATCTGGCTGATTGCTCAACCAGGCAGTGTCTGTGAAAGCTTCCCCTTTCACTTGTACATCATTATTTGCTAATTCATATGTAGCCAAATTACTACAACCTAAAAATGCTTTAGCTTCAATGTACTTAACACTATTAGGAAGTGACAGGCTAGTAAAGGAGGTACACATGGAAAAGGCCTCTTGTCCGATGGTGGTTACTGAGTGTGGGATGGCGATACCCGACAATGATGTACAGTCAGAGAAAGCTCGGCTATCTATGGCAGTTACCGAATCAGGTATGGTGATATTCGTCAGAGAAGAACATCCAGCAAACATACCAGTTGGTATTTTGGCTAGTCCATTAGGAATATTGATATCTGTTAATTTACTACAGCCTGAAAATACTTCAACCCCAAAACTATTTACAGTAGAAGGAATTGATAATGTGGTTAAGTTAGAGCAGCTTTGAAATGCGTTATCTAAAATCGATGTCACAGTAGTCGGAACAGTGTAAGTAGGATCAACTTTTTGCGAAGGATAGAATATCAATTCGGTTTTGTCCTTGTTAAATAATACATCATCTACGCTACAAAAACTCATATTCCGGTTATCAACTGTAACATTTGCTAGATGGCTTAGTTTAGAAGAATTTAATGCATTATGTTTGATTTCTGACAAACTTTTAGGAATATGTAGGGTTTGTAAATTCTCCAGTTTTTCACAAGCATTAAAGAAATCATCTGCATTTGCAATTCCATCCGGTAAAGTTAGGCTACGAAGAGAGGGAGTTTTGTCAAAGGCGTTAACAGCGATTGACTGAATGCTGTTTGGTATAACATAGTTCTCATTGGTTTTTCCATTGGGGTATAAAATTAAACTATTCATGGACTTTGTGTAAACTACACCATCGTAGCTGGTATAATTAGGATTATTTCTTGAGATAGTGATGGCGGAAAGTTTTTCTGCATTAAAGAATGCTAATGGACTTATATCCGAAACAGCACTTGGAATATAGATATTTGAAAATCCTGTATTAGCAAATGCGTTATCATTAATTGATTTTACGCTTTCAGGTATATTGATATGGGTTAAGCTATTACATCCGCTGAACGTACTTGGTGCAATCGTTTCTAGTTTTTCGGGTATTTGTATCTGGCTTAGCTCGACACAACCACCAAAGGCAGATGATTCAATCGTTTCTATATTCTTTGGTAGAGCAATTTGTTTTAAACTTATGCAACCCGCAAATGCTGCCTCGCCGATCACAGATACATTGGAAGGTAAGGTAATGTTGGTTAACGAAGAACAACCTGAAAAAGTCTCTTTTGAAATATCTATATTAGCTAGAATTTGAACAGTACTTAGTTTTTTTGCGTCCTGAAAGATACCCCACCCAGTATCCGTAACGTTATTTGGTATGGTAATATGAGTCAGATTGGCAGAGTTACTAAACGCATAAGCAGAGATATAAACTACACTATCGGGTATAGTATAGCTCTCACCTGGTTTGTTAGCAGGATAGCAGTCAAGTATGGTATTGTCCTCCGTATATAAGATGCCATCTAAACTAGTAAACCTTTGGTTGTTTTTCGATACAGTTATACTTTCAAGCTTTCTACAACCTTGAAATATATCCGATCCCATCTGCATTAAATTACTAGGAATATTAATTGATATTAATCCCGCATTATGAAAAGCCCAATCACCAATGGTAGTCAGTTTTTCAGGAAGAGTAATATTTTTTAAATTACTGCATCCTTCAAATGCACTTTGACCAATAGATTTAATGCTTTTCGGGAGAGTGACTTCAGTTAAATTGGTACAGTTAATAAAAGTACATTCATTAATTTTGGTGATACCATTTGGAATGATAACTTTATTTAAAGAGGTATTGGATCCAAAGGAACAAATTTGTTTCACAGGGCGTCCTTTGATTGTGCTTGGTATTTCCACAGTTTCTGCTTTTCCTACGTATTCTCTAAGATAGATTCCATCTTTGTCTTCTACATATTTAAAGTCACCGTATGTTTTTAGTTCATCACCCGAGTCATTATTAGTAATTGTGCTTTTACCTGTAGTCTTTTTGCTTTTTTGGGTAGAGTTCTTGTATATGAAAGAAGTAGCAATGGCTAATATTATAACGACTATGACAGAGGATATTAATATTTTCTTTATCATGGTTATCTCCTAAAGTTTAATTTTTTATAATTTTAAACGTCAATTTCTTTGTACCTGTAAAGTTTCCTTTTCCCGTGATTATAACCGTAGCGGTTCCTGGCTTATTATTGTCTTTATAAGAAAGAGTAAAATCATATTTTACGTGAATGGAAGCGTCAGTGAATTTTACGGAAGGTTTTAAGTCTCCTCCTGTGTAGGCTAAGTAACTTATAACTTTTGCCTTAAAGTCTGAAATTGGCCTTTTTGTAATCTGGAATTTCCTTTGCACAGAGCCACTATATTTGCTGATTCCATAAATAGTAGCAGTTGCGGTGCCAGCATCATAATTATTTTCGTAATAGATGCGATAATCACGATCTTTTTTCAGTACGCTTGAACCATCCTTTACAACTGCCTCCGGTTCAATCCAGTCAAAATTAAAAGGAATGTTAGTAGATGTAAGGCGCACATTTTTCTTTTTAATTGTTTTTGCATTCTTATAAGAATAATTGACTTTGGAGTCTTTTGCATATTGCTCAGCATTACTTCCCGGATTACAGTATAATCGGAATGGTTGGATAACGGTCTCAGGATAATCAGCCTCATCACTCTTATAAAATCCAATTGCAAACTCACCGATACTTGTTACTGTATCAGGAACTGTTAAATCAGTGAGTTTGGTGCAGTGATAGATTGCGTATGCATCAATGGTGGATAAATGCTCTGGTAATGTCATGCGTTTTAAAGAGGTGCAAAATGCAAAAGCGGAGTTGCCAATCCAAGTAATCGTATTCGGAAGAGTAATATTAACTAAATTTTTTTGTTCTGTGAAAGCGCCATCACTAATAAAAGCTGTGTTATCATTTAGCGTTAAGTTCGTGTTGTTTGGCATAGATCCTTTATAAATATAAGCGGTGTTCCCAATATAAACTAACCCGTCTGGTTGATTGCTTAACCAGGCAGTGTCTGTGAAAGCCTCGCCCTTCACTTGAACATCATTATTCGTTAATTCAATTGTAGTCAAATTACGACAACCGGAAAATGCTTTTGCTTCAATGTACTTTACACTATCAGGAATTGATAGGCTAGATAAAGCGTTGCACCCTGAAAAAGCCTCTTCTCCAATGGTATTTACGGAATGAGGGATGGCGATACCGGACAATGAAGTACAGTCAGAAAAGGCTCGGTTGTCAATGGAGGTTACTGAATCAGGTATGGTAATATTAGTCAGAGCAGAACATCCGGCAAACATACCAGCTGGTATGGTGGCAAGTCCATTAGGAATGTTGATACCTGTTAGTTTACTACATCCTGAAAACACACCAAATCCAAAACTATTTACAGTGGTTGGAATAGATATTGTAGTCAAATTATTGCAACTTTGAAAAGCGTCATCTAAAATCGATGTTACAGAAGCCGAAACTAGGTAAGCAGTATCAGCTTTTTGTGGAGGATAGAATATTAATTCCGTTTTGTCCTTGTTATATAATACACCATCGATACTACAAAAACTTATATTTCGATTATCAACTTCCACACTTGTAAGGTGGCTTAGGTTATAAGCATATAATGTATTAGGGTTGATTTCTGATAAAGTTTTAGGAATATGTAGAGTCTGTAAATTCTCCAGTGCCTGACAGGCTGAGAAGAAATCATCTGCACTAGTAATTCCTTCTGGCAAAGTTAAGTCTTGTAGATAGGGAGTTTTATCGAATGCTCTGGCATCAACGGAACGAACGCTGCTTGGAATAACATAATTGGCGTTAGTTTTACCATTAGGGTATATAATTAAGCTATTCATTGCCTTGTCATAAACAACTCCGCGGGAGCTGGTATAATTAGGATTGTTCCTTGAGATGGTTATTGCGGATAGTTTTTGTGCATTCTGGAATGCTACTGCGCTAATTTCTGAAACTGTACTTGGAATATAGATATTTAATAATCCGGAATCAGAAAATGCTTCATCTTGAATTGATTTAACGTTTGATGGAATATTAATATGGGTTAAGCTTTTACACCCGTTGAAGGTACCTACAGCGATTGTATCTACATTTTCAGGTATTTTTATCTGGCTTAACTCGACACAACCGCCAAAAGCAGAAGAATTAATGGTATCAATAGTATTTGGCAGATTGATTTTTTTTAAACTTAGGCAACCTGCAAAAGCTGCATCGTCAATTACAGATACACTGGAAGGTAAGGTGATATTGGTTAATGAAGAACATCCTGAAAAAGTTTCTTTTGATATAATATTTATATTACCTAAGATTTGAACATCACTTAATTTTTTTGCGTCCTTAAAAATACCGTCCCCAAGATTTGTTGCATTATTTGGGATGGTTATATTAGTTAGATATTCAGAGTTACTAAATGCATAATTAGAGATTTGTAATACACTATCAGGAATTGTGAAGGTCTCACCTGGTTTGCTTGCTGGATAGCAGAGGAGTATTGTATTGTTCTCCGTATATAAGATGCCGTCTATACTAGTTAACCTTGAATTATTTTGAGATACGGTTATACTTTTAAGGTTTCTACAACCCTGCAATATATTTGAACTGAATCGAATTAAATTACTAGGAATATTAATGGATATTAACCCTGTATCTTGAAAAGCGCTATCACCAAGTGTAGTCAGTTTTTCTGGAAGAGTAATATTTTTTAAATTACTGCAACCCTTAAACGCAACTTCACCAATATATTTTAAACTTTCAGGGAGAGTGACCTCAGTTAAATTACTGCAATTTATAAAAGTATATTCGTCTATTTTGGTGACACCATTTGGAATGATAACTTTCTTTAATGGGGTATAGGATCCGAAACAACCAATTTCTTTCACGGGGCGTCCATTAATTTCACTTGGTATTACCACGGTTTCTGCTTTTCCTTCATAGTCTGTAATAACGATTCCATCTTTGTTCTCTACATATTTAAAATCACCGTATGTTTTTTTATCGACCCCTGTATCAGTATTGGTAGTCGTACTTTTGTCTCCGGCCTCTTTACTTTTTTTGATTGAGCTTAGGTATATCAAAGAAGTTGCAATACCTAACATTATAATGATTAGTATAGATATTAATAATATTTTCTTCTTCATGATTATCTCCACTTTTTATTTTTATGAATTAATAATAGAATTGATTCGCAATATAATTCATTCTTTTATTCATTATGAATGTCTGTAATATCGAAATCACCATAAGTACTATGTCTCTGGTGTATTCGGAATTGGTGTAGAATCCTCCGGCGTATTGGTGGGTTCAGGTGGCGCTAAATAAATAATGCCGAATTTTTTTGCATATTTTTCAGCGGAACTATTTGCATTACAATAGATTATAAAGTTTGGAAGCAGAGCTTTACTGTCAGAAGCAGGACTCTTTCTGTTATTATAGAAACCGAATGCATAGTCACCTATATCAGTTGTTTCATCAGAAATTGTTATGCTTTTCATATTAACGCAGTTGTAAAATGCATATTCCCCAATATTGAAGAGGGTAGACAGGGAAGTGATTTTTGATAAATATTTGCTGTTTTGGAAAGCATAATTGGCAATGACGGATACACTTTCTGGTATTATGTAATCAGTTCTGTTTTTATTAGCAGGATAACTGAGTAAGCTTGACTTATCTTTTGAAAATAGTACGCCATCTATATCACAAAAATCTTTGTTGCGTTTATCAACGGTTATATTAACTAAATTATTAAGCGATGAAAAAGTCGCAGCAGAGATACCTTTAATACTTCTTGGTATTATTAAACTCTGTAAGTTGGAACAGTTAAGCGCATTAGGACGGAAGTGTTTTAATTTATTCGATAGAGTTAAAGTGATTAAGTTGGGAGCATGACCAAATGCATAACTCTCGATTTCCTTTACGCTGTTAGGAATGGTAAAACTAGAATTAGTCTTACCATCCGGATAGATAAGGAGTATAGTTCTTGCTTTATCATAAATAACACCATTCACCGAGATGTAAGTAGCATTTTCGCTTGATATATGAAGTTCTTTCAGGTTTGGGCAATCTTGAAAGATATAAAACATAAAGTTATGATACATAAGCTGATTTAAATGATAGATTTCTTTTTCATATAATCCTCCAATATTCAATGCAGTCTGCCGCTGGTATTTGTTATAAATTGGTAACTAAAAACAATTATAATACTGCTAGTCTTAAAAAGCAATACATGGTAAGAAAGGAGTCTTTATGTATGAACTGGTTGTAAAAGATGAAAAGGTTCTATCTCATATTGTGATATGGGATAGAACCTTCATAGTGTATATCATATGTAAACATCTACTTAGCGCCATGATAAGAATACGCGATTTTATACTTCATAGCATAACGTTCACCTTCGGTATCTATTCCACATGTAAGTCGGAAGGATGGTAATGGAGTCATCTTAGCAATAGTATAGTTATCACTCTCCTTTGCACAAAAGCCTAGCGCATTATAACCAATAAACGTAATAGAATTGGGTAGATCGATAGTTTTTAAATTAGTACAATTTAAAAATGCATACTCCCCTATAAAATCCATCATAGGTAAATCAACCTTAGTTAATTTTTTGCAATTGATAAATGCATAATCGGCTACTACTTGCACACCATCTGGTACTCTGTAATAGGTAAGATTTTTAGCAGGAGGGAAACGATATAATCCTATAAAATCCTTGGAATATAAAACACCATCTATACTTGCATAATCTAAATTACTCTTATCAACTGTGATATTGGACAGTTTATATAAATGACTGAAGGAAGCTCCAGCTATTCCTTTTGCTTTTGCAGGTATATTGATCGTTGCTAAGTTAGTACATCTAAGGGCTTCGGGGTAAAGTTCGGTTAATGTATTGGGTAAGTTTAAGGTGAGTAATTTTGGAGCTGATCCAAAAGAATCACTCATGACATTAACAACTCCTGCGGGAATTGTATAAGTGGCATTTGTTTTTGCGTCTGGGTATATAATAAGCTTCGTTTTCTTTTTACTGAAAACTACACCACCTAAACTAGAGTAAGAAAGATTTTTACTGGATACTCCAATGCCTGTAAGTTTCATACAGTTACGAAAGGCAGTAGGAGATAAAGTCTTTACATTCTCAGGAATAGTAATCTTGGTTAAACCGGAACCAGCAAAGGCGCGAGCATCAATGGAATCGATTTCTTTGGTTAATACTATTGATTTTAAATTTTTACAATTTTCAAAAGCACTTTGACCAATTGTAAAGGCATCGGAAGAAAGCGTTACGCTGGTTAATGAGGTACATCCATAAAATATCTCTTTAGGTATGACATAATTGCCATTGGGTATTTTTACTGATTTTAATTTTGTACAGTTAGCAAATAAGCCATTATCAAGTGCATGAACGCTATTTGGTATTGTTACTTTGGTGAGATATTTGTTATAAGCAAAAGCATAATTGCAAATTTCAAAGACCTTATTAGGAATGGTATACTTTGAGGCCGTCTTTGCAGCAGGATAGTAAAATAGAGTTTTTTTATCCTTGGAGAACAATATACCATTGACTGTTGTATACCTTGTATTGCTACGGGATACACTTATCTTGCTTATGTGAAGACTGCCCTTAAAGGTTTCTCCATTTATACCGTATAGTTTGGAAGGGATATAAAAACTTTTTAAACCAGTATTGCTGAATGCATAGGTGCCCACGGTTTTTATTTTTGAGGGCAACGTAATGCTTGTTAAGCTACTGCAACCGTAAAAGGCATTGTTACCGATTGAAGTTACGTTTTTTGAAATTGTTACAGAGGATAATTTGGTGCATCCAGAGAAAGCATTACTCTTAATTGTTGTGACACTGCTAGGAATAATCACTTTTTTTAAAGTTTTATTATAGGCAAAGCCTTGAATTTTTTTTACCGACTTTCCATTTATTTTACTAGGGATTGTGACAGTTGTTGCTTTGCCTGTATATTTTGTAATGGTAATATCCGATTTACTTTCACTATACTGATAATCTTTATAGGTTGCTGCCTTTGCTGTAACAATGTTCGTACCGGTTACATTTGAAATCATACTTGGTAGAGGTAGAACTGATAAACTTAATGATAGAACTAATGTGGTTGCTAATACTATAATTTTCTTTTTCATTTTTCCTCCATTCCACTTATAAAATTTTATAGGACATGGATTACATTAATTGGTAATCCATGTCCTATTATAATACTATCAAATTGGAAAATCAATACATACGAATTAGGGTCATATTTGCTCTATGCTTTTGCAGAGCGCACGGAGGAATAACTGCTATATACTTTCTTGCCTTTTACTGTCATATAAGCTTTTACACGGTAATAATATGTTTTTCCGGAGGTTAATCCCGTCTTGGTGTAGCTTATGGTACTTGAAGTGGCATTTTTAACAACAGAGTATTTACCTGTACTGGATGTAGACATTTCAACTACATATCCTGAGGCTCCGGTAACCTTAGACCATTTTAAATCGGCTTTGTTTGAAGAGGATGTAGTAGTCAGGTTGGGAATGCCTAGATTAATCTTAAAGGTCTTGGTTACGGTTCCGCTAAATGTGCTTGATCCGGTGATTTTAACAATAGCTGTTCCCGGCAGTATATTATTGGAGTATACTGCACATATGTTATAATCAGAATAAGTGTGGTCATTAACAGGGTCGGTATAATGTAAGATAGGGGTACCCTTATGAATATCAATCTGTGTGTATATGCTTGGAATACATGGTTTTCCAGTATAGGTATAGCTAGTTTGTCTGAGTGTTACATTCACCTTTGAGAGTGGTTTGGGTATTACAGTAAAATTCCTTTGAAAGGAACCGGTGTAGTATCCGATACCTGTAATTGTGGCAGTGTAATTCCCTAAGTTATAAGCTCTTGTACGAACAGTGTAATCAACATCCTTTACTAATTGTTTTGTGCCATTTTTAATAACTACGTTAGGTACAATATAACCATAATTACTGAATTCCACCGTTTTACTAACGGTTATGTCTTTCAGTGTGGTGATTGACTTGGCTCCTGAATAGGAATAAGGAACTTTATTTCCTTTTGCATACTTCTCTGATTGACTCCCTTTTGCGCAATAAAGTCGAAAGTTTGGTATGTTATCGACCCACGAATCATCTCCATCCGGATCACCAAGCTCTAGGCCGAATGCATATTCACCAATTTTTGTTACACTGCTTGGTATGGTGAGACTTTTTAAATTCTCACAAGCAAAGAAGGCATGCTCACCAATTTGGATAACACTACTCGGTATTACAACGGAGGATAGATTATTTTGTCTATTGAAAAGTTTACCGTTAATGACCTTAGTGTTATTTCTTAGCGTGATTTTTGTATTAACCGGCATGTTACCTTTATAGGTATAAGCCATAGTTCCTATATAGACAACTCCTTTAGGCTGCTTATTATACCACCCAGTATTATTGAATGAAGAGCCATCGATGGTGAGGTTATTACTTGGTAATTTAAAGGTTGTTAACTTAGTGCAATTAGCAAAAGCCTCTCGATCAATATAAGTTATATTAGCAGGGATGGTGATATTTGTTAAGTTAATACAACTATCAAAAACATTTGGGTTTATCTTTGTTAAACTGGCTGGTAGATTAATTGAAATTAATTTGGTACATTTCGTAAAAGTAGCGTTGCCAAGATCCTTAAAGCCGGCTGGTAAAGACACTGTGGTCAGATGCTTTGAGTTGTCGAATGAGGAAGGAGCAAAGGATGTTACAGTATTAGGAACAGAATAGTGAGTAATTGCTTTGCAAGGTGGATATTTTACTAATCTTGTTTTGCTTTTATTAAATAATACTCCATCAAGACTGCTGTAATACTTATTTTTAGGATCAACATTTATCGTAGTACATTTCTCAGAAACGAAGAAACCGTATTCAATGTATCCCATGAGTTCTACACTTGCCGATATATTTAAAGTAGCAATATTGGTACTCATAAAATCATCATATCCGGTAGTGGTTATCCCGTTTGATAATGTTAGTGTAGAAAGGTATTTATTGCCGTCGAATGTATTATATACATAGGAAGTGACACTATTTGGCATAGAATAACTTTTATCCGGTTTTGATGGTGGATAGGTGATAAGCTTGGTCATTGTTTTATTATATAAAATACCATTTACACTCTTATAGCTAGAGTTGTAGCGCTGTACATTAATACTAGTTAAGGAAGAACATTCGGAAAATGAATCATCCGACAAGTATGAAACACTGCTAGGAATTGAAACAGAGGTTAGGGAAGTACAACGATTGAAGGCACCCTCGTCTATCGTTTTTAACCCTTCCGGCAACGATACACTTTTTAGTTTCTTACAATTAACAAAAGCATAAGATTCTATGGTTTTTACTCCTTTTGGGATTACAACCGAAGTTAGTGTTGGTGAGCTATTGAAGCCTTTAATATTCACAACAGGTTTACCATCAATTTTACTTGGAATGGTTATAGATGATGCGCTGCCGGTATAACCGGTAATATAGATTTCGCCATCACGGATTCCGTACTGATAGCTTCCAGAAGTAGCAGCCTTAGCAACGGTAACATTTGATTTGGTAATGCTTGATATATAATTTGGTATAGGTGATGCTACCATGGTAAGAGCAAGAACGATGGATGTAAATATAGCTAATATTTTCTTTTTCATAGAATTCTCCATTCTCGATTTAAATATAATCTAAAAGATTACATTACTACTCAGTTTATTAAGATTTAGAATTTATGTAGGAATATGGAATTTTATAATTCTTTGCATACAGTTCACCTTCACTATGTGAATTACAATATATACGAAATGAGGGTAAACGGGTCTTGCTTGCTTTGTTATAATTGTCACTTTCCTTGGCGCTAAACCCCAGTGCGTAATCTCCAATATAAGAGATTGAACTCTGAAGGGTTAAATTCTTTAATTTTGTACAGTTTAAAAAAGAATATTCTCCAATATAATAGAGATTAGGTAAATGTATCGATGTTAGTTTATTGCAGTTAATAAAGGCATAATCTGCGAATACTCCAACACTATTTGGTACACTGTAAGTAGTGAGATTTTTCGCAGGTGGATATCGATAGATTTTTGTTAAATCTTTGGTGAATAGAACGCCGCCGATACTTGCATACTCTTTGTTGTTCTTATCAACAGTAATGTTACTGAGTTTATTCAAATAGATGAAGTCATCGCTGTCAATTTGTGTTGCATTCGCAGGAATGTTTATGGTTGATAAGTTGGTACATTTAAGAGCGGAAGATCTTATATAATTTGCACCGTTTGATAGTGTTAAAGAGATTAATTTTGGGCAAGCACGAAAGGCATTTTCCGATATTATGCTAACACCCACAGGAATGGTATAACTGGAGTTCGTTTTTCCATCCGGATATTTAATAAGCATGGACTTATAGTTGTTGAAAAGAACTCCGTCGATACTTTTATACATGTAGTTATCGGCTGAAACATTTATAGCTGATAAGTTCATACAGTTATCGAATGCAGTTTCAGATAAGTATGTAACATTTTCAGGTAGATAAATTTTGGTGATACCTGAACCTGCAAAAGCGTTACTATCGATATCTGTTATGTATTTGGACAGGGTAATGTTTTTTAGACTCTTGCAGTTTTTAAAGGCATTTGTCCTAATATCAACTGCATTGGAAGTTATCGTAACATTGGTTAATGCACTGCATCCAGAAAAGAGATCGGCAGGAACATTATTAATAGGCATTTTTAATGTTGCCAATTTCGTACAGTTGAGAAATGCACCATCCATAAGGGATATGTTATTTGATGATGAGATACTATTTAAGTTCTTGCAGTATGCAAAAGCATAGAATAAAATAGTATCAACACTTTTGGGTATCAAGTATATTTTGTCTGTTTTAGCGGGTGGATAATAGAAAAGAGTAGTTTTATCCTTGGTAAATAATACGCCATTGACTGTTGTGTATGTGGAATTATTACGAGAAACGCTGATTTTACTCATGTGAATACTTCCCATAAAGGTTCCTCCGTTTACACCGTATAGCTTTGATGGGATGTAAAAACTAGTCAGACCGGTGTTGCTGAATGCATAGTAACCTAATCTTTCTATTTTTTCAGGAAGAGTAATGCTGGTTAATTTATTGCAGCCAAAGAATGCTCTGTCACCGATTGAGGTAATGTTTTTTGACATCGTTACAGAGGATAATTTGGTACAGCCAACAAAAGCATCATTTTGGATGGTAGTAACGGTATTTGGCAGGGTTACCTTTTTTATATTTGTGGATAGATACCTAATACTTCTTACCGGTTTTCCATTAATTTTACTGGGAACAGTGATAGTCGTTGCGCTGCCGATATATTTTGTAATGGTTATATCTGATTTGTTTTCAATAAATAGATAATTCTGCTTTGTTGCTGCCTTAGCATTGAGGGTATTCGTATTGATTACATTTGATATTATATTCGGTAGAGTAAGTACGGATAAACTTAAGGATAAAACAATTGTAGTAGCTATTGCTAAAATTCTCTTTTTCATTTTTCCTCCATTCTCTTATAATATTAAAAGGACGTGTATTACATTAATTGGTAATACACGTCCTATTATAGTACTATAAAATTGGAAAATCAATACATACAAATTAGGGTCATTTTTGCTCTATGCTTTTGCAGAAAACACCTTAGTGTAATTGCTATATACTTTCTTGCCTTTAATCGACATATAAGCTTTCACACGGTAATAGTAGGTCTTTCCGGAGGTTAAACCGGTCTTGGTGTAGTTTAAGGTGCTTGAAGTGGCATTTTTAATAACAGAATACTTACCTGTACTGGATGTAGACATCTCAACTACATAGCCGGAGGCTCCGGTTACCTTTGTCCATTTTATATCGGCCTTCTTTGAAGAACCTGTTAGTGTCATGGCAGGAGAGCCCAGATTAATTTTAAAGGTCTTGGTTATGCTTCCGCTATATTCATCTTTGCCATAGATTTTGACTGTGGCAGTACCAGGTAAGATGTTATTTGTATATTTAACATCCATCATAAAATAACCTGAATATGTGCCGTCGGGTTTTTTTCTTAAATAATGTTTGTAGGGCTCCTTCATATATAATTCACCTTTGGAATAGATGTCAGGTAAGCATGCCTTTCCTGTGTAGGTATAAGATGTTTGCCCTAGATAGAGATTTACCTTTGAGATTGGCCTTTTCGTAATGGTAAATTTCTTATTGATGGTGCCGGTATAGTTACCCATACCAGAAATTGTGGCGGTGGCAGTACCAATTCTAGAATTATCTTCTGAGCTGACCGTGTAGTCAACTCCCTTTACTAGTTTCTTAGTGCCGTCTTTCATAGTTACACTAGGGAGAACTTCGGTATGATCTAAATATTCCGCTGTTTTACTGACGGTGGTTCCTTTTAAGGTGGCTATTGATTTCGCTCCAGGATAGGAATATATCACCTTATTATTCTTTGCATACTTCTCTGCTTGACTTCCCTTGGAGCAAATCATTCGGAAGTATGGCAGATGCCATGGATCGCCCCCATCCGGATCACCAGATACCCTGCCAAGTGCACATGTACCAATTGACGTAACACTGCTTGGAATGGTTATAGTTTTTAATCCGTAACAGTCAAAGAATGCATAATTACCTATCTTAGTTACACTACTTGGTATTACGATGGAAGTTAAATCTTCTGCATCATAAAATAGGCTGCTATTAATAGTCTTTGTATTGTTACTGAGCGTTACCTTTGTATTAGAGAAAATTTTTCCTTTATAAGCGTAAGCCATTGTGCCAATATAGATCACGCCGTTAGGATGTTTGTTATACCAAGCTGTATTATCAAAAGCGGTTGTATGAATGGTAAGATTATTATTAGGTAATTTAATATTTGATAACTTAGTACAATTCAAGAATGCTTCTATATCAATATACGTTATATTTGTTGGAATAGTTATGCCTGCTAAACTGGTACAGTTTTGAAATGTTTTGTAATTAATCTTGGTTAAACCGGTAGGGATATTAATCGATGTCAATTTGGTACAGTTATAAAATGCATACTCTTCAAGACTTTTTAAGCTGTTCGGTAACGATATAATTGATAGCTTTTTGGAATTCGTAAATGCACTAGCAGATATTGTTGCTACGCTATTAGGAACAGTATAGTGAGTGTTTGTTTTGTTTGGTGGATATCTTAACAATGTAGTTTTACTCTTGTTAAACAACACGCCATCAACACCACTATAATATTTATTATTGGCATCTACATTAATTGCGGAACATTTCTCGGAGACGATAGATTCGTAATCATCTATTGACTTGACACCGGAGGAAATATTTAATGTAGCAATATTGGTATGTTGGAAAGCCCCATAACCAATACTGGTAATACCACTAGATAATGTTAGAGTGGAAAGATATTTATTGCCGTAAAATGCATTATATCCAAAAAAAATGTTGTCAACATAGCAAGTAACACTGTTTGGCATGGTATAGCTATTTCCCGGTTTTGAAGAAGGGTAGAGAATCAGCGCGGTCATCGCTTTATTGTAGAGGACTCCATCCACGCTTTTGAACTTTGTATTGTTGCTTTTTACTGTAATATTTGTTAATCCATCACAATAATTAAATGATCCAGAGCTTAAGGTGGTTACTGTGCTTGGAATTGTGATGTTTGTTAGTGCGGTACATCCTGAAAAGCCGTTAATTTGGATAGTAGTTAACCCTTCCGCTAGTGATACGCTTTTTAATTTCTTACAACCATTAAACGCATTATAATCAATTGTTTTTACAGTGTTTGGAATAACAACGGAAGTTAATGTTGATGAATCACTAAAACCACCAATGCTTACAACAGGCTTGCCATTTATTTTGCTAGGTAGAGTTAGTGAAGAGGCTTTGCCTGTGTACTTAGTAATGTAAATGCCTCCATTTTTGATATCGTATTGGTAACTTCCTGAGGAGGTAGAAGCTTTCGCTATGGTTGTGTTTGATGCTGTTATGCTTGAGATGTATGGTGGTACCGTGTTGGCAACGATACTCAAGGTAAGAATTATTGAAGCAGCTATTGCTAAAACTTTCTTTTTCATATCTTCTTTTCATCTCCTTTAATAAAATAATAGGATTCACATTCCTAGATATGGTAATGCGAATCCTATTATAGTCCTATTAAACTGGAAAATCAATACAAATGGATTTGTTTGGGTATCGTTTACCAGAACATTAAGCCACCCAGTTTTACAGCACTTTGTTTCTTATCATAACCTTTTTGTACTGCTGCACCATAGGAGTGAAAGTATCTGCGATTACCAATGTTATTGGTACCGTTCAGAGCATCTTTTGCTGCCTTGATGGATAAAAGTTCCGCTTGACTATCAAACTGTCCATAGCGATCTAACTGTTTTTGTAATGATCCACTTTTTGCAACGGAAAACTGCCCCGGTGAATAAATAATTGCTTTAAAAGAGGAGTGAGAGGATTTTACTCGATTCAATACTACATTAGCAACTGCTATTTTGCATTCATAGCTTTGATGACCGGCCTCTGCTTGAATTAAGCATGCAAGTAATTTCAAATCATCGTTTGTATAATTTATTCCGGAGCCATGCTTAATCTCTGTTTCCTTTTTCAGGCGCTTTTCTGCTTTGATCTGTTTGATCTTTTCCTCTTCCTGATTTGATACTGCATCTTTAAATTCTGCCTCAAGTTCAACAAATTCTTTTTTAACAAATCCATTGGACTTTTCATCCGGAAGATCAATCTTTACCCAATCGCCTTTGATACTTAATACCGGGTAGGTTTCATCCTGATATATTGTTGTGATTTTCTTCGAATCCATTCCGGCTTCTGCTCTGACATTTAAGCCGTCTACATTAACACGGGCGGTCGGTGTTCCGTATTTGTTGATTAAGGTGGCATCGCTCAACCCTGTTTTTAATAATTCACACTTTACATATCCTTTTACACTGCCGGATTCTACATAATACCAACCGTCTTTGGTTTTAAGGATTTTCGCCGCGCTGTTGCGATATAGTTTACCAAGGCTTGCGCTATTTGTAGAGGGCTTTTTGCGGATATTTACGTAATCCTTAGCGGTAGAGATTCCGATATTCGCATATTTTGGCTTAGGTGCTTCTGTTGCTTTGGGAGTAGGGGATGGTGTCGGTGATGCGGTTGGGGCTACAGTTACATTAGCTGCCGGAGATGTTGTTACCGAAGGTATAGTGGTTGCAACATTATCATTTGAAAAAGATTGAATTTTCATACTTTGAGTTCTGTCTGAGGTGTTGCTTGTTGTCGCGGATACAACTTTATCGGATACGGTTGCTTTGTTCTTGTTTTTATGAATTGGGGCTTGTATATCAAAAATTGCAGTCAAGCTAAATACGGTCATAAATACGAACATCGATATAAGGTATAATTTTTTATTTTTCAATCTAATCACCTTCTTACAGTTGTTATAGGATTGCACAAGCTATTATATCGGAAATTATATGCGAAATCAACTATTTTAAGGTTAAAAAGGAAATAATATACAAATGATGAATCAAGAATCAAAGGAAATATGTATAATCTGTATAAATGATACAGAATCAACCAGAAATAAACAAATTTTGCGATGTACATAATGAATAAATAGTGAACCGAAATGATAAGAATTAGTTTACTCGCTAAAATAAAAGCCACAGGCGGTTTGAAGGGCTCCAACGCATTGACGAGGCTTTGAGCAATATGATATACTGCACGAGGTTTAAAGGAAAATAATGATTGGTAACCCAAGTTCATCTAAGAAGTGGAAAAACGAAGTTTCTTATTAGTGTATAAATAATTAAAAGGGAGATGTTTATGACAAATTTACTGGTGGCTCAGTCCGGTGGTCCAACTACAGCAATTAATGCAACATTAGTGGGAGTAATAAGGGCAGCAAGCCTTAATGATAAGATTGATAGGGTATATGGATCAAAAAATGGGATTGAAGGGGTTTTAAGTGAGCATCTGATTGATTTAGGAACGGTGATGACAGACACGACGTCACAAAAAGAATTAATACATACCCCATCATCAGCATTAGGAACCTGTCGATATAAAATGAAAAGCTATGAGGAAGACGAAGAACAGTATGAAGAGATCGTTCGAGTTTTTAATAAATATAAAATAAAGTATTTTATCTACATAGGTGGCAATGATTCAATGGATACGGTTGATAAGCTTTCTAAGTATTGTAGAATGAAAAATTATGATATCGTTATCACAGGAGCACCAAAGACGATAGATAATGATCTGTCATTAACGGATCACTGCCCCGGGTTTGGTTCAGCAGCAAAATATATCGCGACAACCGTAGGTGAATTGGCTTGTGATATTGGAGCCTATGATATTCCTGCGGTAACCATCGTTGAAGTAATGGGTCGAAATGCAGGGTGGCTCACAGCCAGTGCGGCGCTGGCAAAACTAAATGGGGGAGCTGGTGCAGACATGATCTATCTGTGTGAAGTAGAATTTGATCCACAGAGATTTATTCATGACTTACGTAATAAGCTCGAAGTAAAACCGGATATTCTTGTAGTAGTAAGTGAGGGGATTAAAGACAGTGAAGGGCGTTACATCTCAGAGGGAGAAACAGGCAGTTTAGTCGATTGCTTTGGGCATAAACAAATAGCAGGAGCTGCGCGCGTATTAGAGCAATTAGTACAAAGAGAGATAGGTTGTAAGGTTCGATCAATTGAACTGAACCTAATGCAACGTGCCGCAGCACATATCGCCAGTGAAACAGATATTAAGGAATCACTCATGCTTGGACAGAAAGCTTTTATGTGTGCTGTGGAAGGAAGAACGGGAATAATGTCCTCCATCACAAGAGTGAGTGACAATCCGTATCAGGTAGAATATGTTTCGGTTTCGGTAAGTGAAGTGGCAAATAAAGAAAAAAAGGTACCGCTTGAATGGGTAGCTCCAAATGGTTATGATATTACCGATGAATTTGTTGCATATCTGAAGCCTCTCATTCAAGGAGAAGTGAATATCAACTATAAAAATGGGATACCGGTAAAAAGAGCACTTTATTAAGAAAGACAAAATAAAAGGATTACAAACAGGTTTTCACCGGCGGGTTGGAAGTTTCTCTTCTAAATCGCAGGGTGACTGTTTGTAATCCTTGTTTTATTTACGATTGAACTGTGTTTTCCTGAATGGTTTTTTGAATTCTTGCAGAAACCAATTCAGCAATTTCAGTTGATTTTAAATTCTTATACTCTTCATAATATATTGGCTTCATATAATGAATATGAACGGTAAGTTTCTTAATTGAACTTGTATCAAAGGCTTTGAAGGAATCAATTAAGGCTACTGGTACGATTGGGCATTTTGCATTAATAGCGCTTTTAAAGGTTCCACCTTTAAACTCAAGCAGTTGATTGCCCTTTCTGGAGCGTGTCCCCTCCGCGAATATAACGAAGTTCTCGCCCTCCTTCACCCGACGGGTCATATTCATAATGACCTGCATCGATTGTCGGATATCCTCGCGATTAATTACTTCGGATTGTATAAGTCGGAACACCTGTTTTAATAGGATGATATTACTGACTTCCTTTTTAACGACTGTAGTAAATGGTCGTTCATGTGTCTCGAGCATAGATAATACATCAAATAATCCTTGATGGTTGGGAAACATGATATAACCGTTTTCCGTTGGTAAATTCTCCAAGCCATGACAGTCAATCGTGACTCTACCACGACGGTTGACTTTAGTAGTTAGTTTGTGCAGGTAACCATAACGGGTTTCTCTATCATATTTTTCGATATTACCTAATTGAGAAATACGGATGAAGTAAAATGGTAACTGGAAAATACTGCGAATTACCATTAACAGAATACGTTTCATATGTGTTTCCTTTCAAGCGGACTGTATATATGCTTATGGTATGTAGTTTACAATAAAATAATCCAACTAGATTACTTCGTAACCCTTTAGCATCTTGGCACGACTCGGATGTCTTAACTTTCTTAATGCTTTCGCTTCAATTTGACGAATTCGTTCTCTGGTAACATTAAATTCCTTGCCTACCTCCTCGAGAGTTCGGCTGCGTCCATCCTTTAACCCAAATCTTAAAATGAGTACCCTTTGTTCACGGTCGGTTAAGGTATCCAGCAAACGTGTAATCTGATCCTTTAATATTGAATAAGAAGCAGCGTCTTCAGGACCCATCACTGAATCATCGCGTATGAAGTCACCAAGATGGCTGTCATCCTCTTCACCGATTGGCGTATCTAAGGAGATAGGATCAGCAGAAACCTTTAGGATATCCCTTACTTTTTCTATCGGCATATTCATTGCATCGGCAAGTTCCTGTTCAGAGGGTTCCCTTCCTAATTCCTGCAATAAATTTCTTGATACACGATAGGTCTTATTAATAACTTCTGACATATGTACCGGAATACGAATGGTTCTAGACTGATCAGCAATGGAACGCGTAATTGCCTGTCGAATCCACCAGGTAGCATAAGTACTGAATTTATATCCCTTTGTATAATCAAATTTTTCAACGGCTTTAATTAACCCTAAGTTTCCCTCTTGAATTAAATCTAAGAAGGATAATCCTCTGCCGACATAACGCTTTGCTATGCTGACAACAAGACGAAGATTGGACTCGGCAAGTAGTTGCTTTGCTCCTTCATCACCCACTTCAATCTTTTTGGCTAGTTCAATCTCATCAGCCATAGTAAGCAGCGGATAATTACCAATTTCTTTCAGGTATAAATGAACCGGGTCGTCTGACATAGAATGGGAGGTATGGGTCAGTGCTTCAATTTCGGATTGTGCTTCCTCAATATCGTCTTCTAGTTCCAAAAGAACGTCTTTGCTAGGTTCGTCTTCATCACCTATATTTAATACTACAATATTATTCGCTTCCAGCTTTTCATATATCTTATCAATTTGATTGTTGTCCAAATTTAACTCGCCAATTAGGGCGTTGATTTTATCGGCTTCTATTACGCCTTTTTGCTTATTCGCATATTCAATCAGTTCCCTGAATTTATCCTCTAATACATCATGATTAGATTGATCGTTCATTACACTTCCTCCATCCTCGGACTAAAAAATAGCACTAGCCAGTATTATATCATATTAAGGACAAGTTGGAAACATGAAAAAATAAAATTGTTGGAAAATGGGAGTTGGAGTCGCATCTTATCATTTGTGGGAGGTGTAAATAGAATTAACCTGGCGAGGGCAAGGGGCTTTTGGTGGTGGTGTTAAGGAAATGAGGTTATATTACCTCACACACAGGTTGGAAGACACTTATTTGATTTTGTAATATCAAACAAGCCTCTTCCAAACAGTGCATTATGGTAATATAACCTCATTTCTATAGATTTACGTATAGTTGAAAGCCCCTTCCCGTCGCCAGGTGCTATTCTACCTTTGGTAGCTCATCAAATCCCTTTTGCAGATCTGCGTCAGTTGGGATGTAATCGTTCATGCTTCCGTTCATATAAGCGTTATAAGCGGTCATATCAAAATATCCGGTTCCGGTGAGACCGAAGAGAATGGTTTTTGCTTCGCCGGTTTCCTTGCATTTTAATGCTTCTTGGATGGCAGCGTGGATTGCATGGGAGGATTCCGGTGCGGGAAGAATCGTTTCCTGCTTTGCAAAGAATACAGCGGATTCAAATACCTTTGTCTGCTCAACCGCAATCGCTTCCATATAACCATCATGATATAGCTTGGATAAGATTGGTGACATTCCATGATATCTTAAGCCGCCTGCGTGGTTCGCGGAGGGCATAAAGCTGCTTCCGAGGGTATACATTTTTGCAAGAGGAGTAACTCTGCCGGTATCGCAGAAGTCATATGCGTATTTACCTCTGGTGAAGGAGGGACAGGATGCAGGTTCTACCGCAACGATTCTTGGGTTTGCCTTACCTAAGATCTTATCCTGCATAAACGGTGCGATTAAGCCGCCAAGATTGGAGCCGCCTCCTGCACATCCGATTACGATATCAGGGTATTCATCAAGCAACTCCATCGCAATCTTTGATTCTAAGCCGATAATTGATTGATGCAATAATACCTGGTTTAATACGGAGCCAAGTACATAACGATAACCGGGGTTGGACACTGCCTTTTCAACTGCCTCGGAGATGGCGCAGCCAAGGCTGCCACCAGTGGTCGGGTCTTTTTCGAGAATCATCCTACCTACCTGTGTTGTATCACTTGGGCTTGGAATGATCTCTGCATCAAAGGTCTGCATAACGGATTTACGGAAAGGCTTTTGCTCATAGGATACCTTAACCATGAATACGGTTAGCGGTAAATTATAATAGGAACAAGCCTCGGAAAGAGCGGTTCCCCATTGTCCGGCTCCGGTTTCTGTGGTGAGGCCGGTAAGACCCTGCTCCTTTGCATAATAAGCCTGAGCGATAGCGGAGTTGAGCTTATGGCTACCGGAGGTGTTATTACCTTCGAATTTGTAATAGATTTTCGCCGGAGTTCCCAGTGCTTTCTCTAGATTATAAGCGCGGATAAGCGGAGACGGACGATACATCTTGTAAAAGTCCTGAATTTCCTCCGGAATATCGATGTAACGAGTCGTGTTATCCATCTCTTGCTGAGCAAGCTTTTCACAGAATACAGGGTATAATTCCTCAACCGTCGCCGGTTTTAGAGTGCCTGGATTTAAAAGCGGGTCAGGTAATTCTTTCATGTCTGCTCTCAGATTGTACCATTGCTTTGGCATCTGATCCTCTGTTAGATAAAGTCTGTGTGGAATTTTCTTTGCCATAATGCTTCTCCTCTTTTCGTTTAAATTTATAACAGCGTTTTCTGCCATAAGCAGATAAATAAAAAAAGCTCTTGTCTCAGTATCACTACTGGGACAAAAGCTAATATACGCTTCTGCGGTACCACCCGGTTTGGTGCAATGCACCCACTTCATTCATATACATCCATATATGCTCCCTTGTTAACGGTTGGAGTTTCCGTCAGGCATTACTAAACAGCAAAGCTGTCGTTCTTCCCGCCCTCGTAAGTCCATTCAACACCATGTTATTACCGCGATTCCACCTGTTCGCAGCTCTCTGGAAATAATCAGCGATGTTTACTCTTCTTACTCATCGGTTTTGGTTATATACAATTTATTCAAGTAAAGTAATAAATTAACACTAGTATATAAGGGTAGTAAGAAAATGTCAACTGACATTTTCAACACATAATTTACGATAAATATGTAAATTTTCACGAAAAAATAATTACTGTAAGATGGATTCCTAAACTAAGGTTATAGGTTATTATCATTAAGACTTTAATTGTACAAATTAAATGCCCTAATAAATTCCGCTTTGATTTTGTCCTTCAGATGAGGAGGGTTTATAACCTTTACACCGGAACCGAACTGCATAATCCAACGAAGCAGTTCTTCTGTTATGGCAGTAGTGCGATGAAAGGATATCCCATTCTCAGTAGGATGGATTTCATCTGCGAGATCAGCTTCATATTCCTTGACGTATTTGGCAGTATTTCCGGTGAATTCAAGAACAATTGGCTCATTCTCTTTGCCAGACAAATGAATGAACTTATTGCGTGCCCGCTGCAGATAATATTCTTCCGGAATCTCAAAGGAGTCCTCAAGCAGGGAGATATCTTGAATACGGGATACACGAAAATCCCTGAGATCATTACGAAGTTCGCAGTGTCCAACTACATTCAGAGCGCCGTCATTGATTAGAAGTTCATAAGGACGGATGGTGCGCGTGGTATCCTCGTCCTGACCAAAGCTATGATAGGTAATCCTGACCTTGTTCTTGTTGCGAATTGCTGTTTGAAGTTGTTCTTCAAAAATCGGGTTGACCTCATCCGTAATATAGTCGTTGGTATTGATGGATACAAAGCCACTAAAATGCTTGATGAATTCCCGATTTAAATTCGTTGTATTATCGATCAGTTTGTGAATCAATTCCTGAGAGGATTTGCCCATAGCCATATTCTGATAGGGCTTTAATAATTCGAGTAGGAAAGCAAGGGAAACCAATTCTGGTGATGTGAAAGTGATATCCCTAAGACGAAACTTGTCCGCAGTATAATAGGTCTTACCGCCACGTTCTTCTTCCGATATAAAACAGATACCGGATAAGCTATCGATATCCCTGCCAATTGTTTTCTTGTCCACAATTACATCCCATTTTTCAAGTGATGCGTGAATGTCGTTAATTGTATAACCTCGCTTGTTTTCAGAAAGCAGTAATAGTATGAAAATCTGCCTCTCTGTTTGTGCCATATCCTTCATTGATATCCCCCTGAACTGAATAGTTTCTTCATATATAATAAGAAAGGTTTTTAAAATTTTTCAAATTATCAATATTTTACTATAAAAGACAAATAGATTCAAGTGAAAACCAAAAAAGCCCTTGACAATTTAAATGCATGAACGTATAATCATAAAGCATGCAATTTTCTGCATGTTATGTATTATTTGTATGCTTTTTGTTGATGCTTATATAGTGTGATAAAAAGACTGAAAACCACAGAATCTAGATGCATATTTACTAATATTTCAGGAGGTGAAAAATTAATGCCCACATTTAACCAGTTAGTAAGAAAAGGTAGAAAGACTATTGAGACTAAGTCAACTTCTCCTGCTTTACAAAAAGGATTTAACTCCTTAAACAAAAAGCAGACTGACATCTCCGCTCCTCAGAAGAGAGGTGTTTGTACAGCAGTTAGAACAGCAACTCCTAAGAAGCCTAACTCAGCGCTTCGTAAGATTGCCAGAGTACGTCTTTCCAACGGAATCGAAGTAACAAGCTATATCCCAGGTGAAGGTCACAACCTTCAGGAGCATAGCGTTGTTCTGATCAGAGGTGGTAGAGTAAAGGATTTACCTGGTACTCGTTACCATATCATCAGAGGTACACTCGATACAGCAGGTGTAGCTAAGAGAAGACAGGCACGTTCTAAGTACGGTGCTAAGAGACCTAAGGAAGCAAAGAAATAATTTACTAATTGACAAGTGATTAGAATATAATTCACTTGCGAAACTGTTAAGTGCCGGATTAATTTTTTATTCATGACAACACAATTTTTCGCTAAGCGTGAAATTTGTTGTATCCGCTTTATTTATATCATCTGTGGTGTATGGGTTAAAGCGATTGTTATTACAATATGGAGAATTAAGTTACTCTGAGCACGAACACAAGCAATCGAATAAATGTTTTGTTTATTCATTTGTGAGTACCGTAGAATTAATGACTAACGAATTTAATTCGTTAAGATTTGTTAAGGAGGGAAGAACCGTGCCTAGAAAAGGACATATACAAAGAAGAGATGTGTTAGTTGATCCTTTATACAACAATAAAGTTGTTACAAAGTTAGTTAACAACATCATGTTAGACGGTAAGAAGGGTACAGCCCAGAAGATCGTATACGGCGCTTTTGATAAGGTAGCCGCTAAAACAGGTAAGGATGCTGTTGAGGTGTTCGAAGAAGCTATGAACAACATTATGCCTGTTCTTGAAGTTAAAGCTAGACGTATTGGTGGTGCAACATACCAGGTACCGATCGAGGTTAGACCGGAGAGAAGACAAACACTTGCACTTCGTTGGATGACAATGTTTTCTCGTAAAAGAGGCGAGAAGACAATGCAGGATAGACTTGCAAACGAAATTATGGACGCTGCTAACAATACTGGCGCATCCGTAAAAAGAAAAGAAGATATGCATAAAATGGCAGACGCGAATAAGGCATTTGCACATTACAGATGGTAAGATAAATTACCTTAGCATATTCTTTTTTGAAGGAAACATGATACTTGAGAATATATTTATCATTCTTTCATACAAGAGGAATTTCATACAATATGAGGAATGTGAAGCGGCTCGCTGCTTCGCATAATCAATAATGATAATTCACTTGTCATAATTTAAGGAGGAATTATCCTTGGCAGGAAGAGAATATCCGTTAGAGAGAACTAGAAATATCGGTATTATGGCTCACATCGATGCGGGTAAGACAACACTTACCGAACGTATCCTGTACTATACCGGTGTTAACTACAAGATTGGTGATACTCACGAAGGTACTGCAACCATGGACTGGATGGAGCAGGAACAAGAACGTGGTATAACAATCACATCAGCGGCGACAACATGTCACTGGACTCAAGAATTCGAGCATAAGAAGATTCCCGGCGCTTTAGAGCATCGTGTCAATATCATCGATACTCCCGGACACGTAGACTTCACTGTAGAAGTTGAACGTTCCTTACGTGTACTTGATAGTGCTGTCGGCGTATTCTGTGCAAAGGGTGGTGTTGAGCCTCAGTCCGAGACTGTATGGCGTCAGGCTGACAAATACAACGTACCGAGAATGGCATTTGTTAATAAAATGGACATTTCCGGTGCTGACTTCTTCAATGTTGTTAGTATGATCAAATCCAGATTAGGTAAGAATCCAGTTCCATTGCAGTTACCTATCGGTAAAGAAGATACTTTCAAGGGTGTCATTGATTTATTCGAGATGAAAGCTTACTATTATATCGATGATAAGGGTGAGCAGATCGAGATCAAAGAGATCCCTGATGATATGAAAGATCAAGCAGAGGAATACAGAAATGCTATGATCGAGTCTATCTGCGAGACAGATGACGAATTAATTGAAAAATTCTTAGATGGTGAAGAACCTACTACAGAAGAATTAAAAGCAGCTTTAAGAAGAGCTACAATCAGAACTGAGATTATTCCTGTTCTTTGTGGTTCTGCATATAGAAATAAAGGTGTTCAGAAATTACTTGATGCCGTTCTTGAATTTTTACCAGCTCCTACAGATATCCCTGATATTAAAGGTGTCGATGAGGATGGTAATGAAGTTCACAGAAAGTCTTCTGATGATGAACCTTTCGCAGCATTAGCATTTAAGATTATGGCCGATCCTTTCGTAGGTAAGCTTGCATTCTTTAGAGTTTATTCTGGTACCATTAACTCTGGTTCCTATGTATTAAACTCAACAAAGAATAAAAAAGAGCGTATTGGACGTATTCTTCAGATGCATGCGAATAAAAGAGAAGATCTTGATAAGGTTTACTCTGGTGACATCGCAGCGGCTGTAGGATTTAAAAATACTACAACTGGTGATACTATTTGTGATGAAAAACACCCTGTTATTCTTGAATCTATGGTATTCCCTGAACCTGTTATCCATGTAGCTATTGAGCCTAAGACAAAAGCTGGTCAGGATAAGATGGGTGAAGCTTTATCAAAGCTTGCAGAAGAAGATCCTACATTCAAGGCTTATACCGATGAAGAAACAGGCCAAACGATTATCGCTGGTATGGGTGAGCTTCACCTTGAGATTATCGTTGACAGACTTCTTCGTGAGTATAAAGTAGAAGCTAACGTTGGTGCTCCTCAGGTAGCATACAAAGAAAGCTTTACTAAGACTGTTGAAATCGATAGTAAATATGCGAAACAGTCTGGTGGTCGTGGTCAGTACGGTCATTGTAAGGTTCGTTTTGAGCCTATGGATGCGAATGCTGAAAAGACTTACGAATTCGTTAATGCTATTACTGGTGGTTCTATTCCTAAGGAATATATTCCTGCAGTTGATGCAGGTATTCAAGAAGCTACGAAAGCCGGTGTTCTTGGTGGATATCAAGTACTTGGTATCAGAGCTGTATGTTATGACGGTTCTTACCATGAAGTTGACTCCAGTGAAATGGCGTTCAAGATTGCTGGTTCTATGGCATTCAAGGATGCAATGAACAAAGGTGGTTCCGTACTTCTCGAGCCTATCATGAGAGTAGAAGTTACTGTTCCTGAAGATTACATGGGTGATGTTATCGGTGATATCAGCTCCCGTCGTGGTAGAATCGAAGGTACAGAAGACATCAATGGTATTAAGTTAATCAGAGGATTTGTTCCATTGTCCGAAATGTTCGGATATTCCACAACCCTTCGTTCTAAGACACAGGGTCGTGGTGCTTACTCCATGTTCTTCGCTTCCTATGAAGCAGTTCCGAAGAGCGTTCAAGAGAAGGTTTTAGCGAACAAAGGTAAATAATAACTGAAAGCGATGCAATGTGAATCGGTAACACGATTCACTTGGATCGCATAAGTAATAAAAAATTGTTATATCCGCTGATTCTGCTTGAAAATATTTCACAGTTGAAATATAATTAGGCATATGAGGCAAAAAATAGTACAGAATATTTGCTTATAAGCATAAATTATTTAAAGGAGGACGTTATAAAATGGCTAAAGCTAAATTTAACAGATCAAAACCACATTGTAATATTGGTACAATCGGTCACGTTGACCATGGTAAGACAACTCTTACAGCAGCTATCACAAAGACTCTTCATGAGAGATTAGGTACTGGCGAGGTTATCGCTTTCGACCAGATCGATAAAGCTCCAGAGGAGAAGGCAAGAGGTATCACAATATCAACAGCACACGTTGAGTACGAGTCAAACGCTCGTCACTACGCTCACGTTGACTGCCCAGGACATGCTGACTACGTTAAGAACATGATCACTGGTGCTGCTCAGATGGACGGCGCTATCCTCGTTGTTGCTGCAACTGACGGTGTTATGGCTCAGACTAAAGAGCATATCTTACTTTCCCGTCAGGTTGGTGTACCTTACGTAGTAGTATTCATGAACAAGTGTGATATGGTTGATGATCCTGAACTTCTTGAGTTAGTTGAGATGGAAATCAGAGACTTATTAAACGAGTATGAATTCCCTGGCGATGATACACCTATCATCCAAGGTTCTGCTCTTAAAGCTCTTGAAGATCCTTCATCTTCTTGGGGTGACAAGATTGTTGAATTATTTGAAGCAGTTGATACTTGGATTCCTGATCCTAAGCGTGAAACAGATAAGCCTTTCTTAATGCCTATCGAGGACGTATTCTCAATCACAGGTCGTGGTACTGTTGCTACTGGCCGTGTTGAGCGTGGTGTTCTTCACGTATCTGAGGAAGTTGAAATTGTTGGTATTAAAGAAGAGACACGTAAAGTTGTTGTTACTGGTATCGAAATGTTCCGTAAGCTTCTTGATGAGGCTCAGGCTGGTGATAACATCGGTGCACTTCTTCGTGGTGTTCAGAGAGCAGAAATCGAAAGAGGACAGGTTCTTTGTAAACCAGCTTCAATCACATGCCACAAGAAATTCACAGCTCAGGTTTACGTATTAACTAAAGAAGAAGGTGGACGTCATACTCCTTTCTTCAACAACTACAGACCACAGTTCTATTTCAGAACAACTGACGTTACAGGCGTTTGTAACTTACCTGATGGCGTTGAAATGTGCATGCCTGGCGATAACATCGAGATGAGAATCGAATTAATTCATCCAATCGCTATGGAGCAGGGTCTTGGTTTCGCTATCCGTGAGGGTGGTAGAACAGTAGGTTCCGGTAAGGTTGCTACAATTATTGAATAATTGATACCTAGTATCATAAATTCACCGCAATCCCTTATTCTATGAGGGGTTGCGGTTTTTTAATGTCAAAAAAGAATAGCGAACAAAAAAGCCTTTCTACAAGATGGATTCTTGTGAAAAAGACTCTGTGATACATTTTTGATACACATTTGTGCTATTTTTTGTTATCTGGCCAATTAATCTTCCATTCAAAATATTCTTCTTTGGTAATTGAACCAGAGGCTAATTCTTCTTTTTTCTTCATCCATTCGGATAGAAAATCATCCAACAATGAATAATTGAAACTTACTGCAATATGCTTCTCACCTTTATTCTCTTTGTCATCCACTTCTTGAAGCAGCAAATTATAATGCTCATCTAATTCAAACAGATTGTACATCACATCTTCTGCAGCATAGAGAGTAGGTTCATAAATGGAGCGATAGTTGCAGCCAAGTGCTTTTGACAACGCCTGTACCATGTCGTCCTTTGGAGTACGGTTTCCTATTTCATATTGTCGTATACGAACATCAGACAGACCAACTGCATCCCCAAGTTGAGTTTGAGTCATTTTTCGAAAAATGCGGATTCGTTTTATTCGTTCACCGATAGCCATTTCATAACCTCCGTTCAGTCGTAACTTGTAAATTTGGGCGATAGCACAAATTTACTGTGTGAAGATGCATTTTCTTCACACTGACCTTTTTATTTTGCAATAGTAACTAAAATGCTTCTGTAAGTACAATAACATATAAGTTACTGTATGACAAGAAGAATTTTATAATGCAAATAAATTTTGCAAAAACTTTATCGACAGAAACAATAATGTTACTATATAATCAAATTCACAAGGAGTAACATATAAGTTACTAATAAAAAAGGGAGTTGTAAAGTTAGTAAAGTGATTGAAACCGAAGATACTCACCATATGAAAGGGGAAGGCACACATGAATCAGATGTATTTATCGGCTAGGGAAGTTTCAAGAGAACTCCAGATCGCTGAATCAACAGCCTACGCAATTATACGGGAATGGAATAGCGAGCTAAGTGAGATGGGATATTTCACAAAAGCAGGTAGAATTCCAAAAGCGTATTTTGCAAAGAAGTGCTATGGCTATCAAGAACATGAAAACTGTAGGTAAAAGAGAGATCTTTCATAAGGTAGGGAGTCAGTGCATAATTGGGGACTTCGCTGAACTTCCTACCACTACAAATAGATAGCAAGGGAAAGGAAGGATGGAAAGGTGCCAGCATACAAGGATGAAGAAAGAAACACATGGTATTGCAAATTTAACTATAAGGATTGGAGGGATGATAGTAAGACAAAGTTAAAGCGTGGATTTAAAACAAAGAAGGAGGCTCAGAATTGGGAGAGAGAATTTCTCCAAGTACAGCAAGCAAATCTGGACATGAATATAAAAGCCTTCGTAGAAGTTTATTTTAACGATAAGCGAGGAAGATTGAAAGAAAGAACAGTCATGACAAAGCGAACAATGATTGAGGCAAAGGTGATCCCTGCTTTCAGCAAGTTCCGGATGAATGAAGTAAAACCATCAGACATTCTAAAGTGGCAAAACGAAATGATAGCTATGGGGTATAAGGAAACCTACTTGAGAATGTTACAGAATCAGGTTACAGCAATTTTCAATCATGCAGATCGGTATTATGGATTAAAAGATAATCCATGCAAGAAGATTGAAAAGATGGGAAGATCAAATGCTAAGGAGCTGAACTTCTGGACAAAGAGTGAGTTCGAGTACTTCATTCAAAAATTTGAACGGAGCGAAGAAATGTATAAGGTAGTCTTCGAAATGCTTTTCTGGATGGGCTGCCGAATTGGTGAATTGTTAGCTCTTTATTACGAGGACATCGATTTTAAAACTGGAACTATCTCAATCACAAAGACTTATTACCGAATTGGGAAGAAAGATATAATTACACCACCGAAGACAGAAAGCTCAAATCGTAAAGTGACTATTCCAAAATTTCTACAAGAAGAATTGAAAGAGTATGTATCAAGACTATATGAAGTGGCTCCTAAAGATCGAATTTTTCCAGTAACAGATCGAGCGATACAGCAGAAGCTAAAAAGAAAATCAGAAAAGCTAAAAATTGATGCGATTCGAGTCCATGACCTAAGACATTCCCATGTAGCCCTCTTGATTGAAAAAGGAGTTCAACCCCTGGTAATAGCACAAAGAGTTGGACATGAATCAGTGAATACGACTATGAATGTATATGGTCATCTATATCCAAACAAGCAGAGGCAACTGGCAGATATGTTGAATGCGGAGGCAATGGGAGAAGATGCTGATAAGAAGGGAGATATAAATGTAGACAAAGGTATAGTATTAGAATAAGGAATGCTAAACATAACTGTAAATGGGTTGTGATTAAAATGCTTCTATTGCCTTAGAGATGGGCTATAGGGGCATTTTTTAAAATTATAAAATGCGTGATGGTAAAAAGAACCATGAAATGAGGTTCGTGATGGTGAAATGCACCATCATATGGGGGAAATGACGGTATTTTTTACAGTCATAGTTAAAGGTGTATAGTATGACGAAAATTTTTCGAAAAATTAGTGATGGTATAATGCACCATCAAATCATAGGGTTTGATGGTAAAACGTACCGTCACATGCTCGAAATGATGGTATAATGTACAGTCATGGCGCAGTAAATCAGGGGTTTTAGGGGGAGTTGCTCCCTAACAAGAGACATTAGGACGGTGACGTCACTAATGCGTATCTTGCCCCACACGGGGGTACTTATTTTAAAATAGTCGGGTAGAAAAAAGCTAATATAAAGTAAGATGAGCGACAATGAAAATTACTATATAAATGTATTCTATCAGTATTTTATTATGTATAATAGCGGGAAATTGTGTCACATGTATTAAATTGTAAAGAAATTATAGTTATGCTAGTGTATTCTTGGAACCTTCTCAATTTACAGTAACATATTATCATATTAATATTCCCGATGAAGAACCATGGCCGATATTTAAGAATTACCTAGAATTATAATACCATGGGGGTAATACTAACCCCCTCAGTGCTGAGAGTAATTAAAAAAGAAAAAGTTAGCTAAGTTCCATTAATACATTTATAATAAATTCATTTCATCAAATGCTAAACGAATTTATTCTTCACCTGGGGTATCTCCTACCTTCTTTTTCTTCATATTCATTACAAATTGCCGATATTTTTCTAGTTTTTCTTTGATACTATCGTCTAGGTTATAAACCAAATCAGATCCTTCTGAATATAAAAACCTATACTCTTCTGTTTTGGATAATTTTTCTTTATCTGTACTATATTCTAAATTTCCATCAATAGTTGATATTAGCAATATACTTTTGTTTAAATATGAATTAATATCATTATAAAAATTTTTTAGAGATGTAATATTATATTGTTTTTTATCTTCAACATTATAGATATCAAAAAAAATGTTCTTAGATGCAATATTCACCTTTTTATTATTTTTATCAAGATAAAACAGATCATATTTATAGGAACAACCTCCCTGTTCACAATAAGGAATATATGTCAATAAATATGTCTTACCATTTTTAGTATACAAATAAAATGAATTTTGTGCACTATTCGCTGAGAAAAGCATCTCTTTAAAAATAACCTTATTGTTTCTATTATAAATCTTTATATATGCTGGCTGCGCTAAATCGTAAACAGATAAATCAATAGATATTTTCTCATCAATTCCATCATGGTTTATATCTGCGCTTGCCACTTTTATGTCTTTTTTATTGGCATCATTAATAATAAATCCATCGTCATTAACAGTTTGAGAAGGTTCCACAGGAATTGCCTGAGTTGGATGTATCGAAGGTGTAGGTGTGGACTGTAACGAAGAGGTTGGAATATTGGTTGTAGAGATTTCTTTTTCTTGATTATTTTGGAATGAAACATCAATTGATGTTTCACCCTTCGGGTTGAACATAAAACAGATGATTATAGTTATACCTACAATGAAAGCCATTATTATTACCCATAAAGTTGGCTTCTTATAGTTTAAAATGTTTTTGATTCTTTGTTTCACACCAACTTCGCCAAAGGCTAATGGACACATAGAGATGCTTAAATGCTTTGAAGAGCAGGCAAGCAATGTACTAGAATATGCCTTTTTTTCCGAGTAACCGAGTTGTTCAATTACTTTTTCATCACAGGCTATTTCAATATCTCTACAAAGTAAAATATAAGCAATCCAAAGCAGGGGGTTGAACCAATATACTGATAAAATCAAAAAACCTATTGGCTTAATCCAATGATCCAATCTTTTTATATGGGCTTTTTCATGGGTGATAACATAGGTTGAACTAGGCTCATCCAAAGAGAAGGGTACATATATATGTGGCTTTAAAACCCCTAATATAAAGGGTGTTTGAATGCTATCAGATAAATAAATGTTTTCTTTCAATGGTACTGACGTCGAAACCATTCTTTTCAGCCTGATGAAAGTGATTAAGCTATATATCACTAAAATAGCCATACCAATGATCCAAACAATAACTGCCAAAGTTAAAACAATATGCATAATATTAAAACTATCTTTAACATTTGTATCAATTAATTGATTGCCAAGTGGGTTTGTTGAATTATGAATGGGAGTTACATTCCGATTAATTGAGGTTATATTTTTGTAAATAATATCTTCTGTTAAAGCTGACTTTTTAGGGATTAAACTGGTAATGCTCTCTATAGTGAAAGGAAAGATCAGACGTATCGCAACTAACCCCCATAGTAAACAAATAAATTTTCTAGGCATATTTTTAAATAAAAGACGGACTAAAATAATTGCTATTATTAAATAGCTTGTTGTAATGCTCATATTAAATAATTGAATTAAAATATTAATCATGATTATCTCCCTCGTATTCTTCAATCATTCGTTTGATATCAGCAACTTCATCAGGTGATAACGTTTTATCTTTTGTGAAAGCTGCAATAAACTGCGGCAATGATCCATCAAATGTTCTCTCTACAATACTATGGCTTTCTGCTGATAGTACTTCATCTTTTGAAATTAAAGAAGTAACAATAGAATTTTCATTTTTAAGTACGCCTCGGTCAGCCAATCGTTTTATCACTGTGAAAGTTGTTGATTTTTTCCATTTCAGTTTCTCGGAACACAACTTTATTAAATCACCACTCTTAATTGGCTCACACTCCCACAGTAGCAAACAAAAACGATATTCACTTTCAAAGATTTTCGGAATTTCCATGAACTCACATCTATATATTTTATATTGATTATTAATAAAAGTCTAACTTATTAGACCAATCTTGTCAATACAAAAATTAACATTTTTGGTGATGATGACTATGATAAATAAAGGCTGGTGATCGGGATAAGGTTTATTTAAGAAGAATTAATGTTAGATAATGATTGGTGCATTTAGAATGTGAATATAATTTTGTTAGGGCCAAGAAACAATGGATAATAAATGCAATAAAAGTTCAGTAAATGCGAATAAAAGTTCAATAACTTGTTGACATACCTTACTTTACATGTTAATATTTTATTAACAACTCCCACAGGCCTCTGTCTCTGATATGCAAACTATGTGGGCTTTTTGTTTATACAGGAGAGTACAAATGAGTGAGGGAGTCAAGCCTTTTTTAACAGTTAATCAACAAGTACAATTATTAAAAAGTAGAGGTTTAATTATTCCTGATGATAAGTTGGAATTAACTAAAAGTTTCCTTTTAAACAACAATTATTATAGAATAAGTGGATATACTTTAACGTTGCGGAAAGATGACAAATTTTATCCAAAAGCGAATATTGATAATGTGATCCAAATCTATGAATTTGACAGAAGGTTTAGACACATTATATTGTCAATAACTGAAGAAATAGAAGTCAGGATTAAGTCATTAATATCTTATTACCATACAAAAATATATGGAGCTTTAGGCTATCAAGATATTAACTGTTTTCGCTGCATGGATGATGGAAAAGTTATAAGTAGTTCCATTAAAGGTTATTTGAATATTATACATAAAGCTGATCTCCAGAAGAAAAATATGACAGAATATGAAGCATTTCTTAGCCACCATGAAAAAAATAAAAAAGGTGTACTGCCATTCTGGGCATATGTGGAAGTGATGACTATTTCGGATATTTCAAAATTGTATTCCTTATTAGATGAAAATATTCAAATTAATATTGCAAAGGACTTGGGCTATCCACACAAAACAGCCAATGAAATTGTAAATAATATGCTACATAGTGTTACTATTCTTAGGAATATTTGTGCACATGGGGGAAGGCTTTATAATCGTCTGTTTATTAGAAAGCCTAAACTTTCTAGCAGGCAAAAATCATTATTAAGAATAGATAATGATGGAAACATTGTATATGATAAATTGTTTAGTTATATATTAACACTTAAGGCATTATCGCTTCCATCTGATTTTAAGCTATTAAAAACTCATTTATTAGAATGTAATCAAAATTATAGCTTTGTAGATATGAAATATTATGGGTTTCCTGATAATTGGGCCGAAATAATATAATAATTTTAAAAGCTATAGAGTAAAATATAATGACAGTTCCTACGAGCTTTGTAAAGCGAAATACTGTAGGCCGTTAATTGGCATCCTTCGGGGTGCCTTTTTAGAAGTAAACACGGGAACTATTTGAAATCACAACAATATAGTCATATTATAGGGTTTTGCAGGTTTCTGAGTGTTAACAAAGGCAATTATGGGATGTGAAGGAATGAATGCATTTCTGATTTTAAAATATTGTACAAGGTGCCTATTATAGTGTATAAAAGGAATGGTATACATCCTTCCGTGATACATTCTACCTCGTATCATATAACAGATTACACATACCCAAAATCCTTCAACCTCAACAAACTTCCCACTTTACAAATCTGTTCGCATATACTAGAATATATTTTAGGTGGACGAAAAATCGAGCGTTTTTCGATCGAATTCCTCCAAAATTCATCTGATGGTGCTCCAGATTCGTGATACGGAATTGATACATGATTTGATGAAAAAAGTGAAATAATGCCTAGAATAGATAGAATAAGTGGATAAAATAGCACAAAACCGAAACAAATATGTTACGAATTACGTTCTATCGGACCGTGAGGGTGGTAGAACAGTAGGTTCCGGTAAGGTTGCTACAATTATCGAATAGTCACGTTGGCAATGAGCCATTCGTAATATAGAAAGAGCCCCCATGAGAGTTCACTCTCAAGTGGGGGCTCTTTCTATATTACGGAGGGCGACGCCCGTGCACGAGAGGCTGTGTTGTGAGTGAGGAGGACTTCTGGATATAACAGGCAAAATCTTATTGAAGTAATTCGGTTAGTTCTATATAATGGAAAACGAAAGTTAATTACGAACTGATATTAATAAGGAAATATAAAGTAGAAAATTTGATTTAGGAGAGAAAAAAATAATGAGTTTGTTTGGTAAAAATAAAGTTAAAATCCCAACCTGGGCATCTTTTTTTGCAGAGAAAGATTACTCTGCTTTTATTTCGGAACTTGATTCTTATTTTCAAAAGACTATAAATTTACCTTACGAAATTAATGATGGGGTTGCTGTTTTTCAAAAAGATGTTTATGGTATGTCTCAACTAGGGCTTTTCAACTTAGCAAAAATGTGCAAACAGAATAAAAGAGCAAATTATGCAGGAATTATTAGTGAGCATTTTGATGTCCTTAGAAAATCGTATGAATTTAATCTAGAGTTCGAGAAAATAGAGGGGGATTTTGAGCAAATTCAACAGTATATTGCTGTTCGCCTTTATGATGCGGAATATCTGTCTGCAACAAGTAAAGATAACTTTATAAGCAAAGAATTCGCTGGCGAGCTATCTGCAGTTCTTGTATTCGATTTTCCGGATACAATAATAAATATCAAGCCTATACAAATTGAACAGTGGAATAAATCGGTAGAGGAATTGTTTGAAGTCGGTATAGCTAATGTCAGAAAAAATTATCAATTTAGTATGGATATTGTTGAATTCGGATCGGACAAATCTAGCTTATATGTATGCGAGACACCTCACTTTTTTGCTCCTAATATAGTATTCGAGTTAAAATCTTATGAAGAGTTAATTGGAAAAGGGGGATGCTTAGTAGCAATTCCAAATCGCAATATAGCACTTATTTATCCCATCAATGATTTAAAAGTTGTAAATGTGATAAATGGTTTATGTGTCACTGTTCCAAATTTGTATGAAAACAATCCTGGAAGCTTAACGAAAGAAATTTACTGGAATTATGAAGGAAAAATCACATCATTACCCTACACGAGTGACCATAAAAAAATCTGTTTTACACCACCGGAAGAGTTCATCGAATTACTAAATAGTATAAACTAGAATTTGAAAGTTCTGAAAAGTTATGAGATGTCTGTTTTAATCCATGTAACTGACACTGACAGCAAAGAAGCCAATAACGGACAATTAAAATAGATAATCACGAAAGGATAATGATGAAAAAAATATGTATAATTCCTTTTTTATTAGCTCTTCTTTTTATAGGTTGTGGATCAAAGGAACATGATAAATCAAGTAATGATATAAGGAACGATCAAGAGAAGATTGTATCTCCAACGGTTACAGTGGGGGCAGTTCAAAATATCAGTGTAACTCCTACAATTGAACCGGTTATATCTGACACTCCGGATAAGATAACAGACGTCGGAACCGCAATAAAATATAATAATAAAATTTACTACATTTCAGACAACTTATCCTATGAAGACTATGAATCGAAAGGAGCGCTGTATTCTTTGGATTCACAGGGTATCAGTAGGAAAATATCGAATATCGGTGGAAGTCAAATCTGGAGGATAGGTGAGTTTTTCTACGTTTCTACTCAAGATTCCTCTGATCATACATATAAAATTAACCCGGTTGATGGACAATCAACAGTAGCTTTTAATGGTAATATTGAATGTGTAAGCCCAGATGGAAAATCAATATATTATTCAGCATACAATCACGTTTCAAAGGAAGAAGATAATTTTAAAGGGCTATATAAATATAATACGGACACGTCTAAAATTGATAAAATATTTGCGGATAACACATTAGCGTGTGAGTTTATATCATTAATCAAAAGCAAATTATATTATTACACAACTACAAAGGATAATTTGGTTTCAATCTACTCATATGATATAAAAACGCAACAAATCTCACTTATTACAACACAAAAATATAAACCCAAAGATGATGAAATGGTGCTAGAGGAATATTCTCTTGAAGTAACTCAATTGTCTGCATGTGGTGACTGGCTGGTCTATAGTGTCGGTTTTTACGACGGCAGTGCTGCCTTTTTTAATGGAGATATGTATCGAATTAAACCAGACGGTTCTAACAAAGTTTCAATGAATATTGATGATACAGATATTTTCTCTGTATATAATAATTGGATTTTGTTTTATTCGGATAAAATAGATAATGAAGGGTACTACATGAAACATCCTGCTTCATCAGAAAATCTTAAGATGAATAAATCCCATGATGTTATTACAGTAACAACAGACGGCTGGCTGTTTTATAATACCGAGAATGGGGATATCCACCGTAGCACGATTGATGGATGTAAAGATACATTGATAGTGAAAGCATCTAAGCTTCCCAATTATATAACACAGGATGATTATTATGATTATTCTCTAGATGTAATCGGTGATTATTTGTATTTCAATGCAGAAGTTTGGAGATATAGAGATGGATATTCCTGGAGGGATCAATTTATTAATAGTTCATATAACTGTATTAAATTAGATGGATCTGATTTTAAAACACTATATCAAATACATTCGCCGGTTGATGGTAAATAGTTATAAAAACCCTTGATGCATATACTTTTGTTTATCTAAATTTATAAGGAAGATACAATTAATGGCATAGGTAGGCAATTTGCTAAATCCTTTTATACAAAGAACATACGAGCTATATTAAATATAGTGCCCTTATACTTGTAAATCATGTAATTATTCACTATAATACATATATTGGTAAGTGTTTATAGATAAAATAAGGGGGATTTACATATGTATTCAGGGTTTTGGCGTAGATTTTCAGCTTTTTGGATAGATAGGATTATTTTATCGGTTATAATATACTTAATATGTTTTACTATCAAAATACCTACAAATGAAGCATTAATATATAGCGGGATAAATCCATATAAATTGTATGGAAATTCTACAAACACTACGGCTATATATGTTTGGTTATTTATCATATTACTGCCATGGATTTACTTTGCAGTTTTTGAAAGTTCAAAATTAAAAGCAACTCCAGGGAAAATGGTGTTAGGTATGATTGTAACAGATGCCTATCAAAAGAAAATTTCATTTCGTATTGCTACAATAAGGTATTTTGGTAAATTTATATCATCCGCTATTATTGGAATAGGCTTCATAATGGTTGCATTTACTCAAAAGAAACAAGGATTACATGATATGATAGCAAAGACCTTTGTTATGACAAAGTAGAATATGATTTCTATAATACTCAACAATAAATTGTTGTATATAAGGCTTGTCAATAATGAACTGACCCCAATAAGTTTGACCTAAAAATCCGACTTATTAGGGTTACATTATAATGGACAAGCCTTTTAATATACTATAATTTTAATTACGTATGGACTCCGTTTTTACTTGTTCAATTCTATAGTTGACATTTTATCGCCCTTAATGATTTTAAGTTTTGCTTGTGTTACTTTGTCATTCTTCGGAATTTCAAATAAAACTAATGCCTCAGTGGATCTACCTTTTTCAACTGGTAGATTAATATATTGTATGTCATTCTCTTTAAGCGTGAATATTGATGGAAAGGATACACCATTATCATCTGTTAATATATATTGAACTTCTTTTTTAATTAATGTTAATGGCTTTGCTTTTTTGCCCGGATTTTTAATAGTGAATTTTACAGCAAGATATTCATAACCATTTCTTGATGTTTGTGCTGTTTCCACTTTTCCAATCGTATAAGTATACGTATTGGTTATCTTATAATTTACATAATTCACTTCAAAATCCGAAACTCCAAGAATATTTGATAATGAATATCTCTGCGTGGGGACGTTATTATGCCCTATAGTGCTACCAGGTGATACAGTAGGTGTCGATATAGGCGTCGTAGTTGAAATAGGCACCGTAGTCGGAATTGGCTGCTTTGTTGGCGCTGTATTTTCTGATTCGCTATCAGGAATTAAGTTTTGATTATAACCAATATCATCCTCTAATAATTTGCCTGCCATATACTCTGCTATAGCATCACTTTTATCATCAGAAATTTCATATTTTTTAATACAACCAGTTAAAGAAAGAGTGATAACAATTATAATCGCCAATTTCCATCTTCTCATAAGTAAGTCCTCCTGTGTATCCACCTAGTACATCAATATTAAACCATTTATATATTAAATATATTTTACCACATTATGTAAAACATTCAATGTGGTTAATTTGTCTTAGTTGGTTCGTAGAAATCCCCAAGCCCCCACCTGTGCTTGGGGATTTCTGAATCTAAAAGAATAATATTGATTTACTTTAATACACTTATCTATGCAGGGTTAAGGAAAAATCCGAAAGTTTCCGATATATAAATAACTGGGTTAATATAACATTGTTTTATACTGAGGTAAGAATTGCCTATTTTCAATACATAAATTTAGAAGTATTGTTATTAATCATCCATAGACATGATTGATTTAAAATTATAAAATTAATTATAAAGAGCTGATCATGTGTTCTTCCTCATTCTGCATACTCTGCCAATGATTTATTTGAAATCTGTGTAAAATATCATTATAGTATTTTTGAAGGTAACCAACAATAAGATTATACACAAAAATACATGGTGAATCGTTGAGAAAAGGCGAATTTTTTATAATTATGATGATAAGATAGTTATTTTATAAAATTTCCTTTGAAAAAAACGGTAATAGCGTTTATAATATAAACGAATATGTTTAAGTTACCGACGCTAGGTTGAAAATAAAATGAGTTTCATTGACGGGTAGAAATTGGATAATCGGAAACTTCGTATTAATAAAACGGAAAATTCAAAATCATGCAGAAGTGTGAGAAGAAAGGAGATAAATTATGGTAGGCAGCGATATCGGAATTGATTTAGGCACTGCTAGTGTATTAGTTTATATAAAGGGAAAGGGAGTTGTTTTAAAAGAGCCTTCGGTTGTGGCTTTTGATAGAGACTCTAATAAGATTAAAGCAATTGGCGAGGAAGCAAGATTGATGTTGGGTAGAACCCCAGGTAACATCGTTGCAGTTCGTCCTTTAAGACAAGGTGTTATCTCAGATTACACCGTGACAGAGAAGATGTTGAAATATTTTATCGCAAAAGCAATTGGCAAGAAGAGATTCAGATCCCCTAGAGTAAGTGTATGTGTTCCTAGTGGGGTTACTGAAGTTGAGAAGAAAGCAGTTGAAGATGCTACTTATGCAGCAGGAGCAAGAGAAGTTGAGATTATCGAAGAGCCAATCGCAGCAGCAATTGGTGCAGGTATCGATATTTCCAGACCATGTGGTAATATGATTGTTGACATCGGTGGAGGTACAACGGATATCGCGGTTATCTCTTTAAGCGGAACTGTAGTAAGTGCATCCGTGAAGACAGCTGGTGATGACTTTGATGATGCTATCGTTCGTTTCATGCGTAAAAAGCACAATTTATTAATCGGTGAGAGAACTGCTGAAGACATTAAGGTTAAGATTGGTTCAGCATATCGCAGACCGGAATCTGTATCACTTGAAGTTAGAGGTCGTAATCTTGTAACCGGACTTCCAAAGACGATTACTGTAACCTCTGAGGAGACAGAAGAAGCGCTTAAGGAAACTACTTCACAAATCGTAGAAGCAGTTCACAGCGTACTTGAGAAGACTCCTCCGGAACTTGCAGCGGATATCGCAGACAGAGGTATCGTATTAACCGGTGGCGGATGTCTGTTATATGGATTGGAAGAATTGATTGAAGAGAAGACAGGTATTACTACTATGACAGCAGAAGATCCGATGACTGCAGTAGCAATCGGAACTGGTAAATATATTGAGTTCCTTGCAGGCAAAAGAGATTAATTATAAGAATTGATTTGTAAGTATGGATGTTTCGCTGGTAACTTGTTAATTGTAGAAAAGAGGTTGAAGCTATGGTAAGAGGATTATATACAGCATATACCGGAATGGCCAATGAACAAAAGAGGCTGGATATTATCTCCAACAATCTTGCAAACGCAGCTACTGTTGGTTATAAAGAAGATAATTCCACAAGCCAATCCTTTGACCATTTGTTGACCCTAAAGATTAGAGATAATTCGGAAGGGAATAACAATCGAGTTATTGGTAATATGAGCATGGGAGTTAAGCTTGGTGAGGTCTATACCAACTACGGACAGGGCTCATTAAGAGAGACGAATAATCCTTATGACTTAGCGATTGAAGGAAACGGATTCTTCACCCTATCTGTTACAGACAAGGCTGGGAATGAGAATACACAATACACACGAAATGGTTCTTTTACCATGACAAAGGATGGTCATATCGTGGATGAAAACGGAAATTACCTGATGGGAGAAGCCGGTGCGATTGTAGTTCCGACGAATGCTTCTGAGGTTGTAGTCGATAAAACAGGTGCGGTGTATGCTGATAAGACATATATCGATAACGTGAAAATAACGGACTTTGAAGATTACAATTACTTATCCAAAACAGGTGATACGATGTATAAAGCTATTGACGGTGCGGTAGAAAAGCCTGCCAATGCTTTATTACAGCAAGGTTTTACAGAGCAATCCAATGTGAACATCATCTCTGAAATGGTAGACATGATATCAGTTACCAGAGCTTATGAAGCAAATCAGAAAATCATTAAATCGGTGGATCAAACATTGGAACTTGCGGCAAATTCTGTTGGTAAGGTATAAAGCGATAGGAGGAATTGCATATGATGCGATCATTATGGACAGCAGCGTCCGGTATGACTAGTCAGCAAACCAATGTTGATATTATCTCTAATAATTTAGCGAATATTAATACAACCGGTTTTAAGAAAGAAACAGCTCAGTTTAAGAGCTTGCTATATCAAACAATTCAAGATCAATCCTATGATAATAAAGGGAATCCTAAGCCGTCCGGCATTCAGGTGGGTCTTGGTGTAAGAAATTCAGCAATCACCTCACAATATACAGAAGGTGTGCTGGCAGAGACAGGAAATCAATATGATCTTGCAATTGATGGAAAAGGTTTCTTCATGGTTCAGACAGCGGACGGAGGTACAGCATATACCCGTAGTGGTGCATTTCAAATGGCTGTAGGTGAAAATGGAATGGTTCTGGCAACTTCAGAAGGTAATCCGGTATTAGATACCAATGGCCAGCCAATTGTAGTAAGTAAAGCACTTAAAACATCTGATATTACGATAGATGAATTGGGTAATCTGTGTTATCCGGATGCAAATAATAATACAAAACCAATGGGAATTCAGATTGGTATTGCACAGTTTAATAATCCGGGTGGATTAAGTAAATTTGCTGATAGTTTGTTGTCAGAAACGGAGGCTTCCGGTACTCCTCAATTACTAACACCAGCAGCAACCGGTAGCCAATATAAGATTAAGCAAGGCTATCTAGAAGGCTCCAATGTTCAAGCAGTGGATGAAATGGTTAACCTTATTGTGGCACAGAGAGCTTATGAGATGAACTCTAAAATCGTCAAGGCAGCGGATGAAATGATGCAGCAGGCGAATAATTTAAGATAGTATATCGATAAGTGTGATACTCTGGAAAGGAGATTGCTATGGGCATATCAGTAGGAGCGGATTCCTTATATACTGCTACATCGGATTATGGTAATAAGAAAGCAGACAGCATAAAGAATACATTAAATAATGCGTCAGCTAGCGACAAAGAACTTATGGATGCCTGCAAAAGCTTTGAATCCTATATGATGGAGCAGGTTTTTAAGGGCATGGAAAGCACCGTGCCAAAGAGCGAAGAAGAAGAGAATAATGATTACATGTCTCAGTTTGGAGATATGTTATATGAACAGTATGCAGATGCAGCAACAAAGCAGAATAGCATTGGCTTGGCTCAAATGTTATATGACTCTATGAAAAGAAATTCCTAGATACATATTGTGTCATTTATAAGACGAAATAATGTCATTTGGTGTGATTGTCCGGTTTTGATAAGGATAAGCCGAATGACATTTTTTATTACGGAGGTTGAAATGTCTGAAATCCTGGAAGGGTATATCGAACGAATTATATATCGAAATGATGAAAATGGATACACTGTTTTAAATCTTCAAGCAGATCAAGAAGAGATTACATGTGTGGGAAGTTTTCCGTTTATAAGCGAGGGTGAACTGATCGAAGCGATGGGAAGCTATACCGAGCATGCGGTATACGGACAGCAATTTCTGATTGAAAGCTATGATGTGAAACAGCCAGAAGATATATATTCTATCGAAAGGTATCTTGGATCAGGTGCGATTAAAGGGATTGGTGGTGCACTGGCGTCAAGAATTGTTAAGAAATTCAAAGAGGATACCTTTCGTATCATCGAGCATGAACCGGAACGTTTGGCTGAGATCAAAGGAATCAGTGAGCGCATGGCTAGGGAGATCAGTGTACAGTTTGATGAAAAACGGGACATGCGAAATGCAATGTTGTTTTTGCAGCAATATAATATAGCCGGTAATCTTGCTGTAAAGATATACACCGAATATGGACAGAGAATGTATGATATTCTGAAAGTAAATCCTTATCGAATGGCGGAAGATATCAGCGGTGTTGGATTTAAGACAGCAGATGAAATCGCAAAAAGAATTGGTATCGGAAGTGACTCGGATTATCGTATTAAAGCAGGAATTCTCTATATATTACTTCAGGCAAATGCGGACGGCCATGTATATCTGCCGGAGAAGGAACTGATAGTAAAAACAAAAACACTGTTATTAGCCGATGAAGAATCCATACTAAGGCAGATAACTACATTGAGCTTTGAGAAGAAAATCATGATTAGGGAGAGTGAGCAGGGCAATCTGATCTACTCTTCAAGTTATTATTATATGGAACTGAATGTGGCGCGAATGTTACATGATTTGAGCATTGGATACGATACTGATTTTGAGAATATCCGTAGGCGTGTGGAAGCGATTGAGAAACAGTTTAAAATTGAATTGGAGGAACAACAGAGAACAGCCGTTATGGAGGCGGTAAGGAATGGTCTGTTAATTATAACCGGTGGACCCGGTACGGGTAAGACCACAACCATTAATACAATTATTAAGTTGTTTGAATCAGAAGGGATGGATATTTTATTAGCCGCTCCTACCGGGCGCGCCGCAAAGCGAATGACGGAGACGACGGGGGTGGAGGCTAAAACAATTCACAGACTTTTAGAATTATCAAAGTTAAGTGACGATCAGGAGAATAAATTTTCCTTTGAGCGTAATGAAGGAAATCCGCTGGAGACAGATGTATTAATCATAGATGAGATGTCAATGGTGGATATTAGCTTAATGAATGCCCTCTTAAAGGCTGTTCCGGTTGGAACGAGGTTGATACTGGTGGGGGATGTTAATCAGCTTCCAAGCGTAGGACCCGGTAATGTACTCAGGGACATCATCGATTCACGCAGCTTTAATATTGTTAAGTTAACGAAGATATTTCGACAGGCAGCAGATAGCGATATCATAGTAAATGCTCATAAGATTAATGATGGTGAGCATATCAGTCTGGATAATAAAAGCAGAGACTTTTTCTTCTTAAAAAGAGAGGAATCGAATGTAATTGCGGCGGTTATGATTAATCTGATCAAGAATAAATTACCTGGCTATGTGAAAGCAACTCCATTTGATATACAGGTTCTTACCCCGATGAGAAAGGGAGAGCTAGGTGTTGAGCGTCTGAATCAAATATTACAACAGGCACTGAATCCGCCTTCGAAGGAAAAGAAAGAGAAGAGCTTCCATGATATTGTATTCCGTGAAGGGGATAAGGTAATGCAGGTGAAAAACAATTACCAGATTACCTGGGAGATACGCAGCAAGACCGGATTCGTTATCCAGAATGGAACGGGGGTCTTTAACGGTGATGCGGGGAAGATAAAAGAGATTAATCTGTTCGCCGAGCTGGTATTGGTGGAATTTGATGATAACCGATTGGTGGAATATTCCTTTAGCCAGCTTGAGGAATTGGAGCTGGCATATGCGGTGACCATCCATAAATCACAGGGAAGTGAGTATCCGGCGGTGGTGCTTCCGATTCTGGATGGGCCTAGACTTCTCTTTAACCGAAATCTGCTTTATACTGCCGTAACCAGAGCGAAAAACTGCGTTACGATTGTAGGCAGCGATTTTATGCTTCAATCCATGATAGATAATAAAAATGAACAAAGCAGATATTCCGGACTCTGCGATCGAATTCGGGAACTGGTATCCTAAGGTTTATTATTCCTTACTGTATTTTAATGTTTCCATACCTTCCTTGATTAACTTGCTTATGTTATGGTTATGGGCACGACACATTCGTTTTAACCCGAATAATTTTGCAGGGTCGTTATTAATTTGATTAACACCATAACGACAGGATAAGGTGGCTTTATAACCAAGACTCCGTAATATGTTTTCAGAGTTATCATTATATTTTCCGTATGGATATGTAAAGGTGGTCGGAGACCAGCCGGTCATCTCTGTACAACGATCCTGAAAGGTCAGAACATCATTTTTTAACGCCTTCTCATAATCAGGGAGAGGTTCATGGTATTTTTGGCCGCATCCATACCGTCCGTTAACGATTTTATGCATATTATAGGTGTGATTTTGTATTTCGACCAGCCCGGACTCTCGCATTTCATTGATATGTGACCAGGTTAAATGTGCATAACTGACATTTGTATCGTTAACACGGGAAAAATCATCTGTACTTTTACCAACGATTGATAATACGATTTTCATTTTATATTCTTGCAATAAGGGATACACATTCTTATAGGTTGATAAATATCCATCATCAAAAGAGAGAATAATAGGATTATCAGGTAGTTTTGCATCGTTATATACGTAATCTATCAGTTGTGTCATCGTAATTGTATGATAATTATTCTCTGAGAGAAATTTCAGATCACTTTCAAATTCATAGGGGGTGATTGCGTCTTTTCCAAGACTATCGTTTTTCACCTGGTGATACATGATGATTGGAACGGTTACCGTGGAAGGCTTGATGGATGTGGCATATATGTAAGACAAATTCTTTGTGATTGAGAGCGATAATATGGAGAAGGCAATTACTAATAGAATGCTTTTAACATGTTTTTTTTGGATTTTTAACGAAATCATGATCAGTCCACCTATCTGTTTATGTATTATAAATATATGTGTATAATATAATTATTTAACTTAAAATTCATATTATTAGAGAAAAAGTACAAGTACGGTAGTAATATGGTTGTGAGCATAGGGCCTTTAGGCACGGATAATATCATTTCTATGAATTATATGGTGCATTTTTCTGGAAAATAAGGTATAATGATTTCTATTAAATAGGAAAATATATAGGTAAGTGGAGGAAAGTAAAATGTCAGATATGTCTTTAGTCATTATGGCAGCAGGAATGGGAAGTAGATTCGGAGGAATTAAACAATTAGAGCCGGTTGGACCAAGTGGTGAGATAATAATGGATTATTCCATTTTTGATGCAATAAAAGCAGGTTTTACTAAAGTGGTTTTCATCATCCGTAAGGATTTAGAGAAAGATTTTAAAGAAGTAATCGGTAATCGAATTGAGAAGCTGATAAAGGTGGAATATGTATTCCAGGAACTTGACGCATTACCGAACGGCTTTGCTAAGCCCGCGGAAAGAACAAAGCCTTGGGGTACAGGACAAGCGGTATTATGTTGTAAAGACGTAGTAAAGGAACCATTTGCAGTAATCAACGCAGATGATTACTATGGCAAGGAAGCATTCAAGATTGTTAATGACTATTTAAGTGCTAACAGCGATAAGAAAAACCAATTCTGCATGGCAGGATTTATTCTTGGCAATACCTTAAGTGAAAACGGAGCAGTTACTCGTGGTATCAGTAAAGTGAATGGTGAGGGCAAATTGGTCGATATTACAGAAACCTCAGGTATCGTTCCTGCCGGTGATCATGCAAAGGCTCAGGATGCACAGGGTAATGAATTTGAATTAGATTTAAACAGTGTTGCATCAATGAATATGTGGGGCTTTACACCGGAATTATTCCATTATCTTGAAACAGGCTTTGTATCCTTCTTATCTGATTTGGATGCGAATGAGCTTAAGAAGGAATATCTTCTTCCAACCATCGTAGGTGATTTGGTGAAAGCGAATGAAGTAGAAGTGAATGTATTAAAAACATCGGATCGTTGGTTTGGAGTAACTTACAAAGAAGATAAGGAAGCAGTTGTTAATTCCATTAAAGAATTAATTGATAAGGGTGAATATCCATCTAGACTATTTAGCTAATAAGAGCGGAATAGGAGTAAGATTTGTTACAACATATTCTTGATATTATATATCCGGTTAGATGTCCAATCTGTAAAGATATCGTTGTCCCTAAGGGGGAGTGGATATGCCCCTCCTGTAAGGAGAAGCTACCTGTAATTACCGGCCCCAGATGCTTAAGGTGCAGTAAGCCAATTGAGTCTGAGGAGAAGGAGTACTGTAGCGACTGTGAGAGAAAACATTATCATTATGAAAAAGGTTTATCGGCATGGATTTATAATGATGAGATGAGAAAATCTTTGGTAGATTTTAAATATCATAGTAAAAAAGAATATGCTAAGTTTTATACACAAGAGGTTGTTCGACTTTATGGTGATCAAATAAAGCAATGGAATCCGGATCTCTTAGTGCCGGTGCCGATACATCGATCAAAGTACTTGGAACGTGGGTATAATCAAACCGATATTCTTGCCAGAGGAATCGGAAAGCATCTCGGTATTCCGGTGCTTTCACATTTGTTGTTACGTAATAAGAAGACGATTCCACAGAAAAACCTTAGTGATAAGGAGCGATTAAAAAATCTTGCGGAAGCTTTTAGCTATAATCAACGAGCAGCAACAAAGCATGGCAAGAAGATTACCCGGGTATTACTGGTAGATGACATTTATACAACAGGAAGCACTATTGAAGCCTGTACCAATGTTTTAAGGCTTCATCATGTAACTCATACATTTTTTATAGTGTTATGCATAGGAAAAGGCTTTTAAGGAGGTGCGACTATGGAAGTTAGAAATTGTAAAGGATGCGGCAGATTGTTTAATTATTTATCAGGACCTCCAATATGCCCAGCCTGTGCTTCTGCTCTTGATAAGAAGTTTGCCGAAGTAAAGGAATATGTATACGATCATCCGGGTGCAGGAATTCAGGAGGTATCTGAGGAGATGGAAGTTCCGGTCGGGCAGATTAGACAATGGATCAGGGAAGAGAGATTAGCGTTTGCTGAGGATTCTATGATTGGATTGGAATGTGAAGGCTGTGGCGTGACAATCAAGACCGGACGTTATTGCAAGAGCTGTAAGGATAAGCTGGCGAAAGGGTTTAATAATCTATATGAGGCGTCTCCACAGACCTTACAAAAAGAAAAGGACCCAAAACAGGGTCCCAAAATTAACTTTGTAAGTAAAGAATATAAAAAAGAATTATAGTATTTTAAGGCAGGGGTTATTGCTTGATCCGGATACCATCATCGGTGATTGTAATGGTACCTGCCTTATATAATCTTCCGATTGCACGTTTAAACGCATTCTTACTAATCTTGAATTCTTTTTTTATGGATTCCGGATCAGAACCATCGTTATACGGTAAGAATCCACCACAAGCCTTTAGTTTGTTTATAATCATATCAGTATCGGAATCCATCTGAAGATAAGATTTATCGCGTAGACTCAGAGTTAACTTTCCATCGGGTCTAACATTAATGACACGGGCATTCACGGTGTCACCGATTTTGAAGGAGGAAAACAACTCGTTCTTTGGTATCATAGCAGAATATTTATTATCTACCGCGACAAACACTCCGAATGCCTCGATTTCATCATATACTATTCCGGATACGGTGTCATCTTTCTTATAAGCTGAATCAGTGGAGAGAGCGTCATAAACCTTCATCGTTGCACATAAGCGACTGCTTTTGTCAATGTACAGAGTGATCAAGATGCGTTCACCCTCTTCGACCTGAGTGGTCTGTTCTTTATAAGGTAGCAGCAGATCCTTCATCAATCCCCAATCTAGGAAAGCACCGATGGGACTTACTTCTTTTACAGTCAGCACAGCTAATTCTCCGATTGTAACAGGAACTTTCGCAGTAGTAGCAATAATTCGATCCTCTGAATCTTTATAAATAAATAGTTCTAATATATCTCCGGTACTTGTTCCCTCGGGCACTTCTCTGATGGGAAGTAATACGGTATCGTTTTTGTCTCCCTTAGGATCAACAAAATAAAAACCAAAATCGGTTTTCTTAACTGCTTCAAGACTTTGGTATCTTCCTAATTCTATCATGGTATTGTTCCTTTCCGTTCTCTAATTAATTAGTTGACCTTTAAATTCAACTGTAGCAAATGGCTTTTCGGATTCATTTGCAAGCATAATGGTGAAGCAATCTTCCTCTTCTGACACAAATGGAAGAATCATATCACCTAATTTAGCCTGTGCCTTATATTCTACCCGCATTGATTTTGGTAAAAATTGATCCGGCAGAAATTCCTCAGCCATTTTAATGTATTGCCCATTATTAACATGGTTATACGAATCGATATTAGATTTTTTAACCTGAAATGCATCGTGAAGGATGCATTTCTTTGGAGTGTCCACTTTTCTGTCAACATATTCCATCGGATAAGGTGGTTCAAGGGTATATCCGTTATCCTTTGGTACCTTGGTAGGTCGGCCGGTCTGTGTATCCAGATGAACCCAAACTGAATTAGCAATTGCGAGGACAGCGCCATCAAAATCCTTCATAATAAAATTACGGTATCCATAAAAACCTTTAAAATCGTAAGGCCAAGTTCCAACGGTTACGATATCTCCGAGTTTAATGGGCTTCATAAGTTCGATCTGCCATCCATTAAGCAACCATACCTGATGATGCTTTTCTAGGTAAGCGATGCCTCTGTTTAAATCCTCGGATTGGAAGGTGCTGCAATCCTGAAAGTAATTTATAATGGAAGAGCATGGGAGTGTTCCACTGCGGTGATCCAACTCGCTGTATCGAATTCTGGTGTTAAAGCTAAACATAATTTCACTGACCTTTCTTTCTTGATAGGTACCTTGCATTAATTCATCGCTCTACCTAACGTATACATGAAGTATATCATTTATTTGATACTTTATATAGTGTTTTTTGATGAAGAGCAGACAAATTATCGTAATGCTCATTGCACATGGATGATATGTCTGTGAAAGCAGATAATTAATTTGTCATATTATAGATTTCATGATTTTACGTATTTACCGAAAAATACTGGAATTATTGAGATAGATTTGTTATAATAGGCTTGATTAAAAGAGGAGGGATACTTAATTGGACTCGATAGAGTATTATAGTCAGAATGCATCGGAGTATTTTGAACAAACGGTGGATATTGACATGCAGGATAATTGGAATCGCTTTACTGAGCTTTTGCCTGAAGGAGGCAGCATCTTAGATCTGGGCTGTGGTTCGGGAAGGGACAGTGAGTTTTTTTTATCCCGTGGTTTTGATGTAACTGCAATGGATGCATCTGAAGAAATGTGTGATTTAGCCAGCATACATATAGGACAAGACATCTTACATTTAACATTTGATGAAATAGACTTTGATGAAGTTTTTGACGGAATATGGGCATGTGCCTCTTTACTACATGTACCGAGCAAGAAGATGGATGACATTCTAAATAAAGTGGTAAAAAGCTTAAAAGAACATGGTGTTTTATTCATGTCGTTCTGTTACGGGGACTATGAGGGAGAGCGAAACGGTCGTTACTATACAGATTATCGCACCAAAGCATTAAAAGAGTTAATTGCAAAACATGATGAGTTGGATCTGATTGAGATATGGAAGGAAGACGATTCCAGACCGGACAATGATTATCCATGGATTTGTGTGCTTGCACGAAAGATAGAAAACAACTAAATGACAGAATAAAAATGACAATGATTGAATATAATCATTGTCATATTTTTAAATATTATATATTATACTCTGGTATCAATGTTTGCTCCAAGATTCGGGTTAACGGATTGCTCCATCATCTTTATCATGTTTTGACCAGTAACATCAATGGTGTCCAAACTTTTTGCAAGAACAGCCATACCAATTGCTGTATTATCAATTGTAGGATTTGGTATAATAGGTAAAGAAGAGATTATCATAAGGACTCCTTTCATATATCCGTAGTTGAAACACAATTAAATAACAGCTTGTAACTATAGTTTGATTATATCATTTTAAATAATTATGTCAAACGGAAACATTCATATAAATAACAGCATTGGAGGATGAACAATGATTTACGACGTAATAATTATAGGTTCCGGACCTGCAGGTCTGTCAGCAGCAATTTATGCAAAAAGAGCAGAACTGAGTGTAATGGTAATAGAAAAAGCAGGAATCAGTGGAGGTCAGGTTATCAATACTTATGAGGTTGATAATTACCCGGGAATTCCAGGGGTAGGCGGATTTGAATTAAGTATAAAATTCAGAGAGCATGCTGATAAGCTTGGTGCTGATTTTGTAAACGGAGAGGTAACTAATTTCGTTCTTGAGGAAGACTTAAAGATTGTTACAGTGGACGGTGAAAATCAGTATAAGGCGAAAAGTGTGGTAATTGCAACCGGCGGTGCCCCCAGACATCTTGGCGTGGAGGGAGAAGAGAAGCTGTCGGGTATGGGTGTGTCCTATTGTGCTACCTGTGACGGTGCTTTCTTTAAAAATAAAACAGTTGCTGTAGTAGGCGGCGGTGATGTAGCTGTGGAGGATGCAATCTTCTTAGCTAGAATCTGTAAACAGGTATATGTAATCCATCGACGAGATCAATTTCGAGCATCCAAAAGTATATCGTCAAGATTGCTTGCCCTTGAGAATGTAACTATTCTGTGGGATAGTGTTGTAGAGAAGATCAATGGGGAAGACAAGGTTGAGACTATTGATGTAAAGAATATTAAGAATGGGGAACAAAATTCTTATGAGGTGGCCGGAGTTTTTGTTGCAGTTGGATACCTACCTAACTCGGACAAATATAAGGATGTGGTTGCCACGGATGATAGTGGATATATTATTGCCACTGAAAATTGTGAAACAAATGTAAATGGAATCTATGCCGCAGGAGATGTCAGAACGAAGGAGTTGAGACAAATTATCACGGCTGCAGCAGATGGTGCAAATGCCATAACATCAATTGAAAAATATTTAAACACACTTACAAATTAATCTCATAGATAGTGTGTAGAATTCTAAAATAAATTGCCAACTAATGTCAAAAAAATTCTACAGAATTAGTACGATTCTGTTGACACAATGTAACGTATTTGTTATAATAACTTCCAGAGATGTAATAATTTCGTAATAATTTAGCGCTGCTAAATTGTATAATGTTAGAAATAATTAATATTTGGGGGGTTAACAAATGACTAAAGGTAAAGCATTAAAGTTGACGATTGGGATTATGTCAACAGCGTTGTTTTTTTCAATACCAACATCGATTGCTCGCGCAGATAGCTTTACTCCTGCAGAACAAGGTGTTGCGGGTATTTCAGCTATTCTTGATAATAAAACAGACAAAGAGATTCAGGATGCATATGATGCCTCGGTAGAAGAAGTTGAAAAATCACCTTATGCTAATTTAGGCGTTTCTACTGCTAGTGAATTTGTTAACATAAGAAAGAAACCGACCACTGACAGTGAAGTAGTGGGAAAATTATATAAAGGTTGTGCAGCAGATATATTACAATCGTTAGATGACGGATGGGTAAAGATTAAATCCGGTAAGGTAGAAGGTTATATTGCTTCTCAATTCCTTGCGATTGGTGAGGATGCTGAGAAGATGGTTGATGATTACGCTACCATTTATGCCACAGTAGATACACAGACGTTATTTGTTCGAGAGAAGCCTTCTTTGGATTCACGTAAATTGACCATGATACCAAAAGGTGAAAAGTATGTTGTTACCAAGAGAACGAAGGATTGGGTACAGATTTTACTGGGTAGTGATGATGATACCGGCGATGATTATACTGGATATGTAAGTAAGGATTATGTTAAAATTGATGTAGAATTCAAATATGCAGTGTCGATTGAAGAAGAGAACAAGATTAAGAAAGCACAGGCAGATGCAGAACGTGCAGAGCAGGAAAGAAAAGCACAGTTAGCAGCGGATCGTGATAAAAATAATACAAAGCATAATACCGGTAAAAACACTGGTAAGCACCATATTAAGAATGGCAACAAGAATGAAGATAAGGTGGACAAGCCTACAAGTCATGGATCCGCTAAGGGTTCTGAAGTTGTGAATTATGCATTAAAGTTTGTTGGAAATCCGTATGTATGGGGCGGAACAAGCTTAACAAATGGAGCGGATTGTTCCGGTTTTGTTCGAGCAGTATATGCAGATTTCGGGTATAGCTTACCGAGAACCTCACGTGATCAAGCGGCGAGTGCGGGTAGAAAGGTCAGTGAAAGTGATCTTCAGCCTGGAGATTTAATTTTCTACGCGAATAACGGCAGAGTAAATCATGTGGCCATGTACATAGGCGGTGGAAAAATCGTACATGCTGCGAATAAAAGGCAGGGCATCATAGTTTCCCAATACAAATACCGTGATGTATATTGTGTGAGAAGAATTGTAGACTAACATATAAAACATAATAATAGGAGCTTTTGTTATGAAAATAACAAAAGCTCTTTTTTTGTATAGGAAAGGACAATGGCAGAATGTGATCGATGAGAAAGCTTGGGCATAACAATTATGTAATAACTATTACTTAAGAATTAACTTTGTGTGACCTTACGTAATGAATTCTCAACTAAAAAGTAAAACTATTTAATGGTTAATTAATAGCATTTCCATGTATTTCTACGCTATAATTTGAATTATGGGATTTATATAAAAGCATAATGCGGCGCAGGGGGACATGACATGGTTTTTAGTAGTTTGATTTTTATTTTTCGATTTTTACCTATATTTTTATTTATTTATTATCTTGTCCCACCCCGATTTAAAAATATCGTGTTATTGTTGGGTAGTTTTTGCTTTTATGCATATGGGGAGCCTAGATATCTATTGTTAATTCTGATATCTATAGGAATCAACTTCAAATTGGCTTGGCTAATCGAGATTAGTTCATCCCATCCAATTCAAAAGAAGGTTTGGTTCGTTGCAGCATTAATCTATAATTTTGGTATCTTATTTTTCTTTAAATACATCAACTTTACAATTGAAAATTTAAATTATATTATGAGCGGAATGGGAATAAAGCAATCCATCTCTTCCATATCGGTTGGGTTACCTTTGGGGATTAGTTTTTTTACTTTTCAGATTACTTCTTACATCATTGATGTATATCGAAGAGATATTAAGGCGGAAAAATCAATCTTCCATTTTAGCCTTTACATAGGAATGTTTCCACAGTTGATATCTGGCCCAATTATGAAATACTCTGAAATTAAGAGTCAGCTTCTTCATCGAAAGAACACATTAACAAACCTAGAGACGGGTCTGAAGTTATTTACCATAGGTCTTGGGGTTAAGGTACTTTTGGCGAATCGCATCGGAATTTTGTGGAGTGATATACAAACTATCGGGTTTGAAAGTATATCCACCCCTCTAGCCTGGCTGGGTGCTGTCGGATACAGTATTCAATTATATTTTGACTTTTTTGGATATTCACTTATGGCAATTGGGGTGGGAAGGATGCTTGGGTTCAAGCTTATTGATAACTTCGATCATCCTTACATAGCGAAATCTGTTTCAGAATTCTGGCGCAGATGGCATATCTCATTGGGAAGATGGTTTAAAGATTACATATATATTCCGCTAGGGGGTAACCGTAGGGGTAAGGCAAGGCTGGCACTGAATCTTTTGATAGTATGGATGTTTACCGGCATATGGCACGGAGCGAACTGGAATTTTGTTTTATGGGGAATTATATTGTTTTTACTTATTTATATAGAAAAGATGTTTTTAAAAAAATATCTTGATCGATCTAAAGTACTCTCTCGAATATATATGTTACTGATTATGCCGATGTCTTGGATGCTATTTGCAATCCCCTCGCTTACAGACATTCAAGTTTATTTCGGAAGAATGTTTGCTTTGGTGCCTGGCGTAGCAGTAAATTCGCATGATTTTATAAAGTACATTAGCCTGTACAAAGTATATCTTCTTTTGGGGATTTTTCTCTGCATGCCATTTGCATGGAGATGTTACAAAAAGTATGAAAGAACTTTTGTTTGTTCCGCGATACTGTTTTGTATCTTTTGGTACGCGATATACCAGTTGGCAAATGGTTTGAATAATCCGTTCTTATATTTTAAATTTTAGGGGGAGCAGATATGTCATTCATTAAGTTCGTAAGGAAATATCTTTATTTAATAATGTTAGTTATAAGTACCATTATTCTTACTGTAATCGGATATGCAGGTAAGGATAATATTTACTCAGAATATAAAGTAAAAACGCTTAGTACTCCACAACTGGTTGCTGTCTTTGAAGGAGCAGTAGCGGGAAAGTACCCATGGATGTTAGGTGGAAGTCTGAGTGGTAATGGGAACGGACATGGTGCAATTAGCGCGAGTACCGGTGGTTCAAATCAGATTGTGAAAGCGATTCATGATATAAAAAAGCCATCACATATCAAGGATGGAGGTAAATCGGATGGCGGGCAGAAAGAACCGAATAAGCCCGAAGTTGGTAAAAAACCGATAACACCTAATTCGGAGCCAGAATCTGAACAGGAATCTGACCATGAATTTGACCCTGAGGGAAGTGAAAACGGTGGCAAAGATGACGGGATAGTAGATAAGCCATCTATACCGAAGAGTGAGAATGGTGAAGAGATAACACCGGAGCCATCAAATGAACCGAAAGCTCAATTTGAAGTGGTGAATGAAGATTATTTTGGAGATGCACTATTTATTGGTGATTCCAGAACAGTGGGTTTATCTGAATATTCAGGTTGGAAAAAACCGGCCTTCTATGCGGATGAAGGGATGACCATCTATGATGCATTTAGCAGAAAGATTGCAAATGTAAACGGAAAAAATGTTACGATACCGGAGGCATTAAAAGTAAAACAATTCAAAAAGATATATATTATGCTTGGGATTAATGAATTAGGAACGGGTAATACAAAAAGATTTGTTAATAAATATAGCGAAGTGATATCTCAGATAAGAAAGTTACAACCGAATGCAATCATATTTATACAAGGGATTATGGATGTGGCAAAGAATAAGTCGGATAATGATCCGATATTTAATAATAAGAATATTAAAAATAGAAACAATGGAATAGCGCAACTTGCTGATAATATGAATGTATTCTATATAGATGTTAATGAAGCCTTAGTAGATCAGTATGGGAACATTCCGCAGAAATATACATTCGACAGTATTCATCTTAAGGCTGCATATTATAAGATTTGGACGAAATACTTAGAAGAGCATGGAGTGGCAATAGCTCCATAATATTTGTAGAATTTAGAAATAATAAATCAATTTAAAACACAGACTAATCAAAAGATTGGTCTGTGTTTTAAATTGTGTATAAGATATATTGTTAGTATGCTAGTAATCATAGTAAACTGCTTCCTAAATCAGTAAAACAATCGGCATAAAATTATTAAATAAAGGATAAAATAGATGTAAAATTGATTTAAAATGAGGTACTATTTCTACACAATATTTTTTTGAAAAATTCTAAGAAAGACCTATTGACAATCAAGGATTTGTTGATTCTGCACAAACATGGCTTTGTAGATGGGAATATATGGGTATTGCATTGGAAATGTGTATAAGTTATCAAAAAGTTATCCACAATCGGGAACCCCTAATTTAGGACATATTAAAGTTATACACAGGTTTATCCACATTATCCACAATAATAATCTACTAGTGTCGCACATGTTTTTTTATGTGAATATCGAATATTCGTTTTGTAGATTATGATAAATCGTTGTTTTAAGGTAAAAATATTGATTTTTTTGCTTGACATTGCTATTGTCGGATAATAATAAAAGAGAAAAAGGATTTGAGTGTTAACTAGCAGGTATTGTTACAAAATAAGTAAATTATGTGGAAATTTTGAATTTATGTGTAATTATATGTTGCATTATGGGTAGTGGCTTGTCTGAAATTGCAATATATGGCAAATGTAATCAAAGAAGCTTGTCACTCATCTGGCAGTGTGGTATAATTAAGTCAGCATAAGAAGTCTTAATGCTAACAAGAAAGCTAAAAAGGAGTTGGACATTATGCGTTATATTATCAGCGGAAAGAATATTGATGTGACAGAAGGTTTGAAAACAGCTGTATATGAAAAGATAGGTAAACTTGAGAGATACTTTACTTCTGATACTGAGATTCATGTAACACTCAGTGTTGAAAAAGAAAGACAAAAGATCGAAATTACCATCCCTGTAAAAGGTAATATTATCAGGGCAGAGCAAGTAAGTAATGACATGTATGTTTCAATTGACCTGGTTGAAGAGATTATTGAACGCCAGTTGCGTAAGTATAAGAATAAATTAATAGATCATAAACAGGCATCATCAAACTTTAATCAAACCTTTATTCAAGATGATTACTTTGAAGATGATTCAGTTAAAATTGTTAAAACCAAACGATTTGCGATTAAGCCTATGGATGCGGAAGAAGCATGTGTACAGATGGAGTTACTAGGACATAATTTTTATGTGTTCCGTAATTCACAGACTGATGAAGTGAATGTTGTATATAAAAGAAAAGGTAACAACACATACGGTTTAATTGAACCGGAATTCTAATCATTATTAAATCAAGGAACGTGGAGCTGCGCCCGGACATTGGACCGGGGCAGCTTTTTTCTCTAAGGATAGTTTGAAAAGTAGTAAAATAATATAAAGTTATACCAAACAGGGAATATTCATATTTAATTTACTATTTGTTAACGGTATCTTTATTGAAGTTTATGCCGGAATAGTATATTGTAAGATAAATAAGTTGAATAGTAACAAGCATAATGTTACAATACTATTTGAATAATTTCCAAGAAAATGGATGGATACAGGAGTGAACATACTATGGGATTAGTGGAACGCGTTTTTGGTACACATAGTGAGCGTGAGGTAAAAAGAATTATACCATTGGTTGATAAAATTGACGCTTTGGAACCTGAATTTATACAGTTGACAGACGATGAATTGAAAGCTAAAACTGCAGAGTTTAAAAATAGACTGAAAAATGGGGAAACAGTGGATGATATTCTAATAGAAGCATACGCTACTGTAAGAGAGGCTGCAAAAAGAGTCTTAGGACAAAGACATTATCGTGTTCAGCTGATCGGTGGTATTATTCTTCATCAGGGTCGTATTACAGAGATGAGAACCGGTGAAGGTAAAACATTAACATCAACATTACCTGCATATTTGAACGCGTTAGAGGGTAAAGGTGTTCATATAGTAACTGTTAATGATTATCTTGCAAAACGTGATGCGGAATGGATGGGACAAATTCATGAATTCTTAGGTCTTACTGTTGGCGTAATCTTAAACAGTATGGAGAAAGAAGAGCGTACAGAAGCTTATGCATGTGATATCACATATGCTACAAATAATGAATTAGGATTTGATTATCTGAGAGATAATATGGTTATCTACAAAGAGCAGCTTGTTCAGAGAGATTTGCATTTTGCAATCATCGATGAGGTGGATTCTGTATTAATCGATGAGGCTAGAACTCCACTTATCATATCCGGACAAAGTGGTAAATCTACTGAACTTTATCGTGTGTGTGATATCTTGGCGAGACAGTTAACCAAGGGTACATCTAGCGGAGAACTTACTAAGATGGCTGCATTAATGAAGGAAGATATCGAAGAGACTGGTGACTTTATCGTTAATGAGAAGGAAAAGAATATTCATCTTACCGAGGATGGTATTAAGAAGGTGGAGCGTTTCTTTAATATAGAGAATCTTTCCGATCCTGAGAACCTGGAGATTCAACATAATACGATCTTAGCGTTAAGAGCACACAACTTAATGTTCCGTGACCAGGACTATGTTGTTAAGGATGATGAGGTTCTGATCGTTGATGAGTTCACAGGACGTATCATGCCGGGTAGACGTTATAGCGATGGTCTACATCAAGCAATCGAAGCAAAAGAAAATGTTAAGGTAAAAAGAGAGAGCAAGACACTCGCAACCATTACCTTCCAGAACTTCTTTAATAAGTATAAGAAGAAATGCGGTATGACCGGTACCGCTCTTACGGAAGAAAAAGAGTTTAGAGAGATTTATGGAATGGACGTTATTGAGGTTCCAACAAATCTTACGGTAGCTCGTATAGATCAACAGGATGCTGTATATAAAACAAAAAAAGAGAAACTTCGTGCTATTATCAATGAAATTGTTACCTCATATAAAAAAGGACAACCGGTACTTGTTGGTACAATTACCATTGAATCCTCAGAGGAAATCAGTAGTTTGTTGAAAAAATTGAATATCCCACATAAAGTATTGAATGCAAAGTTCCATGAATTAGAAGCGGAAATCGTAGCAGATGCAGGACAATATGGTGTGGTAACAATTGCAACAAATATGGCTGGCCGTGGTACTGATATTAAGCTAGGAGAAGGGGTAAAAGAAGCTGGCGGTCTTAAGATCATCGGTACAGAGCGTCATGAATCACGTCGTATTGATAATCAGCTGCGTGGACGTTCCGGTCGTCAAGGTGATCCGGGTGAATCTCGTTTCTTCATCTCCTTAGAAGATGATGTTATGCGTTTGTTCGGCTCTGAGCGATTGATGGGAATATTTAATTCTCTCGGTATTGCAGAAGATGAGCAGATTGAACATAAGATGCTTACTAATGCAATTGAAAAAGCGCAGAAGAGAATTGAAAATAATAACTATGGCATCAGAAAGAACTTATTGGAATATGACCAGGTAAACAACGAGCAAAGAGAAATCATTTATGCGGAGAGAAAAAGAGTACTCGAGGGCGAAAGCATGAGAGATACAATTTACCGCATGATTACCGATACCGTTGAGGACTGCGTAAATACCAGCATCAGTGAGGATCAAACACCGGAGCAATGGGATATGAAGGAACTGGAGGATATGCTTCTTCCTATCATTCCTCTGCCGAAATTAGATTTTAACAAAGATCAGCTTCGAGGTATGAAGAAGAATGATTTGATCCAGCAGTTAAAGGAAGATGCTGTTAAGCTTTATGAAGAAAAAGAGCTTGAATTCACAGAAACAGAGCAAATTCGTGAAGTAGAACGTGTTATTTTATTAAAAGTTATCGATCACAAGTGGATGGATCACATCGATGATATGGATCAACTTCGCCAAGGAATTGGTCTTCAGGCATACGGTCAACGTCAGCCTGTAGTTGAATATAAATTCCAAGGATTTGACATGTTTGAAGCGATGATTGATTCGATTCGTGAGGATACCGTTAAAGCATTAATGCATGTTCGCATTGAGCAAAAGGTAGAAAGAGAGCAAGTTGCTAAGGTTACTGGAACAAATCGAGATGATAGCGTAGCAAATGCTCCAATAAAGAGAGCAAACAAGAAGATTCAGCCAAATGATCCATGTCCATGCGGAAGTGGTAAGAAGTACAAATTCTGTTGTGGAAGAAATGCATAAAAATAAAAAAGTATTGTATTTTTAAAAATAGTAATATATAATAACAAAAAGAGGTGATTAGGTGGTAGAATTAGATCAGTTCAAATATACTCTGAGCACATATGAAAAACCATTAGTTGAAGTGGGGGATTCACTTTGACCTTGCTAGGAAGAGTGATCGAGTAGCAGAACTTGAACAAACAATGGAAGAACCCGGATTTTGGGATGACGCAGATAGAACGCAGGTTGTAATGAGAGAGCTAAAGAATCTCAAAGCTACTTTAGAGGATTATCAGCATCTGAAGGGACTTTATGAGGATGTTCAAACCTTAATACAAATGGGTTATGAAGAGAATGATAATAGTCTGATTCCGGAGATCGAGGAGGCTTTAAATCTGTTTATCGAAGATTTGGAAACCTTGAAGCTTAGTACATTGTTATCCGGTGAATATGATAAATATAATGCAATATTAACACTTCATGCAGGTGCTGGCGGAACAGAAAGTTGCGACTGGGCAAATATGCTATGTCGTATGTATCAGCGTTATGCAGATAAAAAAGGATTTACCACAGAGATGATTGATTTCCTGGACGGTGATGAAGCCGGGCTAAAGTCAGTAACCCTACAAATAAACGGCGAAAATGCATACGGTTATTTAAAGTCGGAAAAGGGTGTTCATCGTTTGGTACGAATATCCCCATTTAATGCAGCAGGAAAGAGACAGACTTCCTTTGTATCTTGTGATGTTATGCCGGATATTGAAGATGATGTTGATATTGAGATTAATGACGAAGACCTTCGTGTTGATACCTATCGCTCGAGTGGAGCAGGTGGGCAGCATGTTAATAAAACATCTTCCGCCATCCGTATCACGCATATTCCAACGAATACTGTGGTACAATGTCAGAATGAACGCTCACAGCTTCAGAATAAAGACAAGGCTATGAAGATGCTGAAGGCAAAGCTTTACCTTTTAAAGCAACAAGAGAATATGGATAAATTATCCGGTATACGTGGTGAGACGAAAGAAATCGGCTGGGGAAGTCAGATACGATCTTATGTAATGCAACCGTATACATTGGTTAAAGATCATCGAACCAATGAAGAGGTTGGTAATTGTACCAGCGTCCTCGATGGTAATCTTGATCCGTTTATAAATGCATATTTAAAATGGAGTACACAAAACAAATAACATAACGTCAATCCTATAGGAGGGATATGTATGCAAGGTACGAAACAGGCTGTTTTTATGCTGGGTGAAGAAGAGTACAGTTTTGATATCATGGATATTAATACTGTTGAAAAAGTAATACCAATCAGACCAATGGAAGGATTTACAAAATGTCTGAAGGGAATTATTAATTTAAGAGGCTCCATTGTCCCGGTATATAGTTTGAGAAAAAAATTCGGTATGGATGAGATACCGTCTGACGATGATACCAGATTCATCGTATTAAAATCGAATGGATTTCTAGTTGCTTATGAAGTGGATCGAATGAAAGAGATACTTCAATTGGAAGAAGATCAGGTCTATGAAACACCTGCTTTAATCAAGAATGCTTCTACATCATATATCAAAGCAATTACGAAAGTAGATAATCGTTTGATTGTTCTTTTGAATTATGACGGTATATTATCAGAGGAAGAAAAAGAAGAAGTAAGAACAATGTTAAGCCAGGAAGTATAAATATAATTAGGAATTTTAGATTCCTGAAATTATGGGAGGAACAACCTCAGAAACACCGAGTGTTGCCTCCCAAAAAATATGCAAACTAGCAAGTTGAGTATGCATGAAAATACAGGTATAGGAAGCCTGTATATGAGAGAGATAAGGATTATGCTACTAAAAAACCGTTTTCTTTCTAATAATAGTATGAGAATAAATTCTCATACGGAAATCAGGAGGAGTAATCCTCCACAATACAATAAGGAGGATTTTTAAATGAAGAAAAGATTAGTAAGTATGCTTGTTATCACTGCAATGGTAACAGCGATGTTCGCAGGTTGTGGAACAAAAGAGAGCAATCCGTCAGATGGTGACACAAAATCTAATGAGGGAGGATCATTAATCGTCGGTACTGAAGCAGGTTTTGCACCCTATGAGTATATGGAAGGTGATAAAGTTGTCGGAATCGACATGGATATTGCTCAGGCTATTGCTGATAGTATGGGTAAAAAACTCGTAATTAAAAATATGGATTTTGATGGAGCATTAATGGCAGTTCAGAATGGCACAGTTGATTTAGTTGCTGCAGGCGTATCAGTAAGTGATGAGCGTAAAAAAGTAATGGATTTTTCTGAAGAATATGTTAACTCAACAGAAGTTGTAGTAGTGAATAAGTCCAACCCAGCAGTTTCTGAAGCTACTGTTGATGCGTTAAAGGGTACAGTTGTGGGCGTTCAACAAGGTAATATCGCCGATTTTTATATAGAGGATAGTGTTAAGGCGAAAGAGATTAAACGTTATACAAAATTTGCACAAGCTGCAGAAGATTTAAAGAATGGTAAAATTGACAGTATAGTTATGGATAAATATCCTGCACAAGATTTGGTTGCAGCTAATCCGGATTTAAAACTTCTTGATGGTACATTATTTGAAGATAAATACGCAATCGCCGTAAAAAAGGGTAATGCAGAATTATTGAACAAAATTAATGAAGTAATTAAAGATTTAAAAACAAAAGGCAAAATCGAAGAATTTACTGCTAAGCATACCGGAAAATAGTTAGGAACTATTTTACTTTTAATATAAGGGGCTGTAGTTCTTACAGCTCCTATTTATGTGAATGCGAACATAGTTCAAGTATTATTGAGAGGTTATATACTTCGAGTAAGCGTTGGTTCGGAAGAAATAATTTGGAGCCTTTTATTGTATATAACACTATAAGAATGGTTTTTGAGAGAATGACGTACCTAGAGGGACGTTATAGATAGGAGGAATGAAATTGGATAAACTCATAACGTGGTTCACGCACGTAGGGCAAATGTTTTATGATGCTCTTATACCTGAACACCGATATATGGCATATATAAATGGTGTAAAAACTACAATTTTAATATCGCTATTAGCAATTCTTCTAGGTACGGTTATAGGTGTATTAGTAGCAGCCGTAAAAGTATCTGCTAGTAACTCTAAGATGAAGTGGCTTGGATGGATATGTAATTTCTATATAACCGTTATCAGAGGAACGCCGGTAATGGTTCAATTATTAATAATTTATAATCTGATTTTTACTTCAAAAAATACGAACGGAATTATTGTTGGAGCAGTATGTTTTGGTATTAATTCCGGTGCATATGTGGCAGAGATTATCAGAGCTGGTATTGAATCAATCGATAAGGGGCAAATGGAGGCAGGGCGCTCTTTGGGTCTGAACCATATCTCAACAATGAGATTGATAGTATTGCCACAAGCTATTAAGAATATATTGCCTGCACTTGGTAATGAATTTATTGTATTAACGAAGGAAACATCAGTTGCTGGTATTATTGCAGTCACAGATTTGTTAAAAGCGGCACAATACATTGGGTCAAGGACATGGGTTATTCTTCCGCCACTCGTTATTGCTGCAATCTGTTACTTAATCATGACAATTGTTTTAACCAAATTATTATCCATATTTGAAAGGAGGTTGGCTAAAGGTGATCGTCACTAAGAATTTGCAAAAAGCTTTTGGAGATCATGTTGTTCTCAATGGAATCGATGAAACAATTAATAAAGGAGAAAAGGTGGTAGTAATCGGCCCCTCCGGTTCCGGCAAGTCAACCTTTTTAAGATGCTTGAATTTGCTAGAAGTTCCAACAGGCGGAGAGATCTGGTTTGAAGGAAATAATATCACAGACAAGAAAAACGATATCAATAAATTACGTCGTAAAATGGGTATGGTATTTCAACAGTTTAATTTGTTTCCACATTTATCTGTTCTTGAAAATATCACGCTTGCTCCGATTAAATTAGGTATTATGAGTAAGGAAGAAGCTGAGCAGAAAGCGATGGAACTATTGCTACGTATCGGATTAACTGAGAAGGCAACTTCTTATCCAAATCAGTTATCCGGTGGACAAAAGCAGCGTATTGCTATTATCCGTGCATTAGCGATGAACCCTGATGTGATGTTGTTCGATGAACCTACCTCTGCGCTAGATCCAGAGATGGTTGGTGAAGTTCTTGATTTAATGGAGCAGCTTGCGGATGAAGGAATGACGATGGTTGTGGTAACTCATGAGATGAGGTTTGCAAGAAAGGTTGCAACCAGAGTTCTGTTCATCGATGAAGGAAAGATCGTAGAACAGAATACACCGGATGAGTTTTTTGATAATCCAACTCACCCTAGATTGAAAGAATTCCTATCTAAAATTTTATAAATATACAAAAAAATGATATTTATCACAAGCCTTTAAAGCATAAGTGACAAATATTATTTTTTTGCCCTAAAGTTGGCAAATTGGTATTGCTATTTGAATAGATATATGTTAGTATATCTTTCTTAGAAAGACAATTGTATCTGTTGTACATACAAAGGTCGAAATAGAGTACATAAACTTGCCATAAAAATGCAGGAGGTGCTTAATAATGAGTAGTGATAAGTATTTTATTGTAAAGAAAAAGGCCGTTCCAGAGGTCTTATTGAAGGTTGTTGAGGCCAAAAGACTTTTGGATTCGGAGCGTGTAATGACAGTTCAGGAAGCCACGGACGCTGTAGATATCAGTAGAAGTTCATTTTATAAATATCGTGATGACATATTTCCGTTTTACGAAAACACCAGAGGAAAGACTATTACATTTATGCTTCAAATGGATGATAAACCGGGGTTATTATCAAAAGTACTAAACCAGGTTGCAAAATGTGAAGCCAACATTCTTACCATCCACCAAAGTATACCTGTTAACGGAATTGCTTTACTGACTTTAAGTATCGAGATATTGCCGCAAACCGATAGTACATCGGTATTTATTGAGACAATTGAATCAATGGACGGTATTCACTATGTTAAAATGGTTTCGAGAGAATAATCGATTAATTTTTATGTAAGTGATGACATATGATTTAAACGACATTAGATTTATGGTAAATGCAGGAATGGAGGATAAGTAATGATTAATATCGCAGTCTTAGGATACGGCACAATTGGTTCCGGTGTAGTTGAAGTACTAAATACCAATGGTGACAGCATTGCAAAAAGAGCCGGAGATCAAATCAATATCAAATATGTATTGGATCTAAGAGAATTCCCGGGGGATCCGATTATGGACAAATTAGTTCACGATGTAAATATCATCATGGATGACCCTGAGGTTAAGATAATATGTGAAGTGATGGGCGGCGTTGAGCCTGCTTATACGTTTGTTAAGACTGCGCTTTTAAGAGGAAAAAGTGTCATAAGTTCGAACAAGGAGTTAGTCGCTAAGCATGGCGCGGAGCTACTTGATATTGCTAAGGAGAATGATTTGAACTTCTTGTTTGAAGCAAGTGTTGGTGGCGGTATTCCGATCATCAGACCGTTAAATCAATCCTTGACAGCGGATGAGATTGTTGAAATCACAGGTATCCTTAATGGTACCACCAACTATATTTTATCAAAAATGAGTGATGAAGGCTCTACCTTTGAATCCGCTTTATCCACGGCTCAAGATTTGGGTTACGCAGAACGAAATCCTGCAGCGGACGTGGAAGGTCATGATGCTTGCAGAAAGATTGCGATACTTTCCTCACTTGCCTTTGGTATGCAGGTAGATTATGAGGATATACATACAGAGGGAATCGCTAAGATTACCGATGTTGATATTCGCTATGCAAAAACCTTATGCGCAAAAATTAAATTATTTGCTTCCAGTATTCGTGAGAATGATCATGTTTATGCGATGGTTGCACCGGTCATGATTAATTCAGGCCATCCGTTATATAGTGTGAATGATGTATTTAATGGAATCTATGTAAAAGGTAATGTTATAGGAGAAGTTATGTTCTATGGTAGCGGTGCGGGTAAACTTCCGACAGCAAGCGCTGTTGTTGCTGATATCGTAGATGCAGCAAAGCATCTTGGAACGAATATCTGGACTATTTGGAGCAGCAAGAAATTAGAGCTTACTGATGTAAATCAGGTTAAGAATCGCTTCTTTATTCGAGTTAGTGGAGAAGGGGAAGCGGTAAAAGAGAAAGTAAGAAAGCTATTCGGTGAGGTTGAAGTGGTAACAGCTGAAGGCGTAACAGGAGAATATGCATTCCTTACTTCAAGCTTAGAAGAACAAGAATTAAAGAACAAAATCGAAAGTTTAGATGGTGTTTTGAATAAAATAAGAGTAAGATTTTAAATGTTACAGGAGGGCTTATTTCGATAAGTCCTTGTGCTATATACTTAAAAGAGAAAGGACCTGATTACATGAAATACATCGTCGTTCTTGGTGACGGTATGGCTGACGAACCGTTGGCTGAACTTAGTAATAAGACACCTTTGATGGCAGCTGATACACCTCAGATGGACCTGCTGGCAAAGAAGTCCGAATTAGGACTTGCACATACAATTCCGGAGGGAATGAAGCCCGGTAGCGACACGGCTAATCTAGCTGTCCTCGGATATAATCCTAAAGTCTATTATTCTGGACGTTCTCCACTGGAAGCGTTAAGCATTGGAGTAGATATGAAGGCTACTGATATTGCACTTCGTTGTAATATCGTAACACTCACGGAAGAAGATAAACCGTATGAAGAATTAACAATCATCGATCACAGTTCCAGTGAAATCTCAACAGAGGATGCAGCGGTGCTGATTGAAGCAGTTCGCAAGGAATTGGAGACCGATATCTATAAATTCTATGTTGGCACTAGCTACCGACATCTAACTATCTGGGATAAGGGTGAAGTCGTAGATTTGGCACAGCCTCATGATATTCTAGAAAGAGTAATCGGTGAGTATTTACCAAAGGATGTTGTATTAAAAGAGATGATGAAAAAGAGCTATGATATCTTGAATCATCATCCGTTAAATGAAGAGAGAAAAGCAAAGGGTCTGAATAAAGCAAACTCTATCTGGTTCTGGGGAGCAGGTACAAGACCTGCTTTATCTTCCTTTGAAGAGAAGAATCATGTAAAAGGTGCTATGATTTCTGCTGTAGATTTGCTGAAGGGAATTGCAGTTGGCGCTAATATGAAGGTAATTGAGGTTCCCGGAGCGAATGGTACGCTTCATACGAATTATGAAGGGAAAGCAATGGCTGCTGTGGATGTGCTTACAAAGGAGAATTATGATTTTGTATACATTCATGTAGAGGCACCGGATGAGATGGGACATCAGGGTAGTATTAAGAATAAAATCCAGGCAATTGAATATCTGGATCAAAGAGTAATCAAAATTGTGATGGATGAGATGAAGAAAGCTGGAGCAGAATACAGAATGCTTGTTATGCCGGATCATCCGACACCAATCTGTTGCAGAACTCATACCAGTGATCCCGTTCCATACTTGCTTTATGACAGCACCTCTGAACAGAATAACGATTGGCATTATAATGAAGCAGAAGCGGCATTAACCGGCCATGTTGTTACAGAAGGATATAAGGTAATAGAGAGGTTGTTTGAGAAATCCCTTGCGGAAAGTATAAAATAATAAGTTGTTATTAATATAATAAAGACTGTTATCGAACGAATTATATAATGGATGTGACCCATTATTATACATGTCGATAACAGTCCTTTCTTGTTTCAGTTGACAAGTGATATGAAAGAATATATACTACAATCTGTAAATACGGGGGAGCTTGTGTGCGCAGGCTGAGAGGAATCAAAAGATTCGACCCTTAAACCTGATTTGGATAATGCCAACGTAGGGATGTACACTTTTGATTGTAAGTGGGATATGCTTTATGTAAGCATATCCCATTTTTGTAATGTTTTGAAAAGAGAACAATGGGAACTTACAATTGCATGAAGTACGATTAGCATAAACGGGCAGGTTGAGTAAAGAGAAACTCATAGATAATGAGTAGAATAAAACTTGGAGGATTGGCATGAAGGAAAATAAGTTATCATTTTTAAGCGGATCATTGTTGTGGTTCGGAGCGGCAATCTCGATTGCAGAGATTATCACGGGTACCTTTTTGGCGCCGCTTGGATTCGGCAAAGGTATGTTGGCAATTATATTGGGACATTTAATCGGATGTGTTCTATTTTATTTTGCTGGATTAATTGGTGCAAAGAGTAAAATGACTGCCATGGAAAGCGTGGGAATATCTTTTGGTAGACGCGGGTCAGTGTTTTTCTCGGTCATCAATGTGCTACAATTGGTTGGATGGACTGCCGTGATGATTATCAGCGGTGCCAATGCTTTTGGAACGGTAGTAAATGGACCGTTGAATATATCAAACAATCTTGTGTGGTGCTTGTTAATTGGAGCACTGAATGTGATTTGGATTATTGTTGATTTAAAAAACATCGGTAAAATCAATAATATAGCAGTTGCTGCTCTGTTAATTTTAACGGTGGTTCTTGGGTTTACCGTATTCCATGGTGGCGCACCTGTGAAGAGTAGTGAAATAATGAGTTTTGGTCTTGCACTGGAGTTATCGATTGCTATGCCAATCTCATGGCTTCCTTTGATATCAGACTATACGAAGAATACGGACAATCCGGTTCGATTTACGCTGATTAGTACGGTAAGTTATTTTATCGGAAGTTCATTTATGTATGCTATCGGTTTAGGAGCAGCATTCTATGCGGGAAATTCTGATGTGGTGCAGATACTTAAGAGTGCAGGACTCGGTGTTGCTGCGATGTTAATCATACTACTTTCTACCGTTACAACAAGTTATCTTGATGTGTATTCTGCAGCAGAGAGTGTTCACAATATATACTCAAAGTGGAATAAAAAGATGATAGGTATTGGAGTATGTCTATTAGGAACAGTGATTGCTATGTTTACGCCGATTGAACAGTATCAAAACTTTTTATATCTAATTGGATCCTTCTTTGTACCGATGGCGACAATATTAATTACGGATTATTTCATCTTACGCAGACGTACAAATACAAAGGCTCAAAGCATAATCAATGCTATTTTATGGGTGATTGGTTTTGTAGTTTACCGAGTGTTTATTGATAAGGAACTAGAGATCGGAAGTACGATACCGGTTATTGTAATTGTTTTTGTACTAAGTATGGTGATCAATTTAGTTATATTTATCTTAACAAAATTAAAAAAAGGCAGGTAAAACTATGTTTTCTTCAGTATTAGATAATGTATTTTCAAAAACTCCACTGGTGCATTCCATTACAAATTACGTAACGGTAAATGATTGTGCGAACATAATCTTAGCAAGCGGAGGTTCTCCAATCATGGCGGACGATATCGCAGAAGTAAGCGAAATCACTTCCATCTGCTCTTCGTTAGTAATTAATATTGGTACACTGAATGAGAGAACCATCGCTTCGATGATTGCAGCAGGTAAAAGAGCAAATGAACTGGGTCATCCGGTTGTGCTTGATCCGGTTGGAGCCGGTGCCTCCACTCTAAGAAATGAAACTGCGCTAACACTTTTGAAAGAAGTAAAATTCTCAGTGATTCGTGGTAATATTTCAGAAATAAAATTCCTTGCCACCGGAAGTGCTAATACTCAGGGCGTAGATGCAGCGGCAGCAGATGCTGTGACCACCGATAATCTAGACAGTGTAATCAACTTTGCAAAGGCACTTGCAGGATCAACCGGATCAGTGATAGCGATTACCGGTGTTACAGATATTGTGGCTGATAGTGAAAAAGCATATGTGGTTTACAACGGAAACCGTATGATGAGCCGTGTAACCGGTACCGGTTGTATGTTAACTGCTGTAATCGGAAGTTACATCGGAGCAAACTCGGATAATATCTTAGAGGCAACTGCAGCTGCCGTAACCGCAATGGGACTAAGCGGAGAACTTGCATACCAGAAGGTAACTGAGGTTGATGGCGGAACAAATTCCTATCGTATGTACATCATTGATATGATGAGTAAAATGAATGCAGAGATATTAAAGGATGGTGGAAAAGTTGAAATTAGATAAGAGTACAATGTTGCTTTATTTAGTTACTGATCGTACCTGGCTTGGAAATAATAAGTTGAAAGATCAGGTAGAACAAAGTGTAAAAGCTGGCGCTACTTTTGTACAATTAAGAGAAAAAGATCTAGACTTTGATCACTTTGTGAATGAGGGAATTAAGATAAAAGAGATTACTGATCGCTATCAGGTTCCTTTTGTCATCAATGACAATATTGAAGTGGCTTTGGCGATTGATGCGGATGGTGTTCATGTTGGACAAAGCGATATGAATGCCAAGGATGTTCGTTCCTTGCTCGGACCAGATAAGATCCTTGGCGTATCGGCAAGAACTGTGGAGCAAGCAATACTAGCGCAAAGTCAGGGTGCAGATTATATTGGTGTCGGCGCTGTGTTCTCCACTACAACCAAAAATGATGCAGATGATGTAAGCTTTGAAGAAGTTAAAGCGATTTGTGAAGCTGTTACCATACCGGTTGTTGCTATTGGTGGCATCAATGAACATAATATATTGCAGCTGAAGGGCTGTGGCGTTGACGGTGTTGCGGTTATCTCCGCAATACTTGCCAAACCTGATATCGAAAAGGCAACAAATGAATTGCATGAACTTTCTTCACAAATGATTACACAGGGATAGGTTTTGCTTATAAGACGTTGTGGGGTCATTTGCTTATGTGAAGTGTGTTGTATTTCTTGCCATGCGAAACATATCTCATCTGCAACACGCTTCCGCTTGAATGAAGTACGTAGTGGTACATAAGGTCATAAAAGACATGACCTAAGTACCAACGACTTCATACAGTTGCAGCTGATGATATGTTAGGCATGACAAGAAAGATTTACAAGGTGATAAGCAAATAACTCCGCCAAGTTTTACGATAAAGATAAACCTATCTGGGAGCTGGACATTTGAGGAGTCATTTGCTTATGTGAAGTGTGTTGTATTTCTTGCCATGCGAAACATATCTCATCTGCAACACGCTTCCGCTTGAATGAAGTACGTAGTGGTACATAAGGTCATAAAAGACATGACCTAAGTACCAACGACTTCATACAGTTGCAAATGATGATATGTTTCGTATGACAAGAAAGCTAAACACAGATAGAATAAGCAAATGCCTCCGCCGAAATACCTAGGAAGATAAAACCTACCTGGGGAGTGGGACGTTTGAAGAGTCATCTGCAACATACATACTTTTGCATGGATGAAATGAAACATGAGGATTATATAATATATGTAGTTTACGAAGAATATGAGGTGTATCTATGAGAAAGGTATTAACAATAGCTGGTTCAGACTGTAGTGGTGGAGCCGGAATTCAAGCAGATATAAAGACGATGACTGCACATCGAATCTATGCAATGAGTGCGATCACAGCACTTACTGCTCAAAACACAACTGGTGTATACGGAGTTTTTGAAGCATCGCCGGAATTTGTAGCGCAGCAGCTTGATTGTATTTTTACTGATATTTTTCCGGACGCAGTGAAGATTGGCATGGTTTCAAACAGTAAGATTATTGAAGTAATTGTTGAAAAGCTAAAGCAATATAATGCAAAGAATATCGTAGTAGATCCCGTGATGGTGTCTACAAGCGGAAGTAAATTACTGAATGATGAGGCTATGAATGCTGTTATTACCAAGCTGATTCCTATTGCGGATATCATCACCCCGAATATCCCTGAGGCAGAAGCGCTTACCGATATCAAAGTTGAAACAACACGGGATATGCTAGTGGCAGCAGAGAAAATTTCATCATTGCTTAAAGGAAGCATCTTAATTAAGGGTGGTCACCTTACTGATACCGCGGATGATTTATTATATACGAATGGCCAGCCATACTGGGTGAAGGGGGAGCGAATTAACAATCCGAATACCCATGGAACCGGATGTACACTATCTTCTGCTATTGCTTGCAGCCTTGCAAATGGCTTCTCGGTAGAACAGAGCGTTAAAAATGCAAAGGCATATATAACAGGGGCACTTAAGGATGGTCTTGATCTTGGTCAGGGTAGCGGACCACTGAATCATTGTTATAATATATAATAGCGAATAGTTACGGAAAGTGTTTAAAGTGAAACATAATTTTATCTGCAATGTCATCTCATTTGAGAAATAGTTGTAAAAGGCACAATATTGTAATGATTTTGTGACAAGGATAACAACTAGAATGATTGCAGATATAAGGTTGTTTCACTTTTTATTTTAAATTTGTATAAGAATTAGGAATCTGTGATTTCGAACTATTTATAATCAGAGAAAAAATAGTCTGATTCTGCGATAATAACAATTCTTAAGGTGTTCAAACGACTTTTTAATGATTGGAAATTCCTCTGATGCAGTTACAATGACATATGAAGCGTATTATGTTCTTCCTGAACCTTAACTATATTCTCAACTTAATGAAGATTATGAGAGCGCTATTCATTTTTATCGAAACCTCACCTGAATCCATCCCTATTGAATCCGTTTTTATTACAACATTCATATGCAGTCGGCTTTTCACGTTCGAGTTGCTTTTCAATTCCCTGAATGGTATTATATTTAAGGATTCCTTCACTTATAATTGGTAATAATGAAAATAATTTCCGATAGAATCGGTAAATGTGTTTGATTATAGTAAGTCATGCAAGGTTATCCTATTATGAACGTTTTGTTTATAGTAATAAAAGATTTAAGGAGAGTATGATGGACATTTTAAAGCAGATTAAAGAAGAATTAGGGATTCGCTTAGAGCAGGTTGAGGCAACTGTAAAGCTGATTGATGAGGGTAATACCATTCCATTTATTGCGAGATACCGAAAAGAAGTAACGGGATCATTAGATGATGAGCAATTAAGAAATCTGCATGAAAGATTACAGTATTTAAGAAATCTCGAAGACAAAAAAACTCAAGTATTAAACAGCATAGAGGAACAGGGAAAATTAACAGAAGAATTAAAGTCGCAGATTATAGCAGCGACAACTTTAGTAGTTGTTGAGGATTTGTATCGTCCATATCGACCAAAGAGAAGAACAAGAGCAACGATTGCGAAGGAAAAAGGCCTGGAAGGGCTTGCTTCTATTATTCTTGCACAGGAGATTAATGAACCAGTGGAACATGCTGCTCAGGCATATATCTCCGAGGAGAAAGAGGTTCAAACCGTAGAAGAGGCCATCGCTGGAGCGAAGGATATCATAGCCGAAGATATTTCGGATAATGCAGATCATAGAAGCTATATTCGTGAGGTTACAATGAAGGAGGGAGTCCTTACTTCTGTTGCTAAGAATGAGAAACTAGAGTCTGTTTACGAGATGTATTATAACTATGAAGAAGGCATTGAAAAAGTGGCAGGACATAGAATTCTTGCAATCAATCGTGGTGAGAATGAGAAGATTCTTACGATAAAGATTGTTGCGCCCGAAGAAAGAGTTCTACGATATCTTGAAAAGAAGGTTATAACCAAGGAAAATGAATTTACAGCCGATATCTTAAGATCAACGATTGAGGATAGCTATAAGAGATTGATCGCACCGGCAATCGAGCGTGAAATCCGTAATGATTTGACGGAAAAGGCTGAGGACGGCGCGATTAAAGTGTTTGGTAAGAATTTGGTACAGCTTTTGATGCAGCCTCCAATTGCAGACCAGGTTGTTCTTGGTTGGGATCCGGCATTCCGTACTGGCTGTAAGCTTGCAGTTGTAGATAGTACCGGTAAAGTACTTGATACGGTAGTGATTTATCCAACTGCCCCTCAGAATAAAGTGGAGGAAGCGAAGGCAGTATTAAAGAAATTAATAGACAAGTATAATATCACTTTGATTTCGGTGGGTAACGGTACCGCCTCCAGAGAATCCGAGCAGATAATTGTTGATATGTTAAAGGAACTGCATCGTCCGTTAAAATATATTATAGTAAATGAAGCAGGTGCCTCTGTTTATTCTGCAAGTAAACTTGCAACGGAAGAGTTTCCTAATTTTGATGTAGGTCAAAGAAGTGCCGCTTCTATAGCAAGAAGACTTCAGGATCCTCTTGCAGAATTAGTTAAAATTGATCCGCAGTCAATTGGTGTGGGACAATATCAGCATGATATGAATCAGAAGAAACTTGGAGAAGTTCTATCCGGTGTGGTAGAAGATTGTGTAAATAAGGTCGGAGTGGATCTAAACACTGCATCTGTCTCACTGCTTGAACATGTATCCGGTGTAAGTAAGGTGATCGCAAAGAATATCGTTGCATATCGAGAAGCAAATGGAAGATTTAAAACACGTAACGAATTGTTGAAGGTGCCAAAGCTTGGGCCCAAGGCATTTGAACAGTGCGCAGGTTTTATGAGAATTCAAGGTGGAGTTAATCCGCTTGATGCAACCGGCGTTCATCCGGAATCCTATGAAGCAACCCAGGCACTCCTTCAAAAATTAGATCTATCCCTTGAGGATGTAAAAGAGATTCAAGCAAAAGCGTTAAAGCAAAAGGGTCAGCAAGAGGTGAAAAAGGCAGAACCAAAAGCACCGAAGAAGCCGGACAAGAAGATGATTACTGTGAAGAATCAGAATACTGCATTTGCAAAGGCTCTTGCAGCAGCAGTAGGCCAAGGCGGGGTTGTAGCTCAAGAGGAACAGCCAAAGCAGGTGAGTGCTCAAACTACAGCGGTATCTACCGGGGATGATATCATAACGATCGGCAAGCATATTAAGGATAAGAATAAACTGGCTTCTGAATTGGGAATTGGTGAAATTACATTGACTGATATCATCAAGGAGCTAGAAAAGCCAGGTCGAGATCCGCGTGATGAGATGCCAAAGCCAATTTTACGTACCGATGTCCTTGATATGAAGGATTTAACAGAGGGCATGATTCTTAAGGGAACGGTTCGTAATGTTATTGATTTTGGTGCATTTGTGGATATTGGTGTTCACCAGGATGGTTTGGTTCATATCTCTCAACTTTCTGATAAAAAGTTCGTAAAGCATCCGCTGGATGTGGTGAGCGTTGGCGATATCGTTGAAGTAAAGGTTATGAGTGTGGATTTAGCGAAAAAGAGAATCCAGCTTACTATGAGGCTGTAACTAAAATCTCATTTGCTCTATTGTGTAATTAATGACTCTGTGAGTTAGTTTAATAAATGCAATTTAATTAAAAACAGGAAACTGGTATAATATCTTCAGGGCGGCAATTGTTAACGGAATATATAAGCGATTACTGCTATGAAGATATTATATAAATAAAGGGAATTAACTTAATTTATTCTTTGTATATTAAAGTTGTTATATCAGGATCGCAATTATTCAAATGGGTAAGGAAGGAAGATACATAATGAACTTTCTTTTGTTATTAGTAGTGACGTTGAGCTTATTAAGTATCTTGTATTATGGCATCATAATTGTGTATGCTGGTTTAGGAACCTCCTTTTCGCTCTTTTGGCTTATCATGGGAGTGATTGGACTAGCAATTAGTGACGGCTTATTATTTATGATAGAACATGAGATCACTTTAATACGGGCATTCCGCTTACTGGTCATAGCGGTGGTTGCTCTTGGATTTGTTGTGATTTTTGTGTTAGAGATGATCCTGCTTTCTCATGCAAAAAATACCGGGAAGAAAGATTTGGATTACATTATCATATTGGGGGCACAGGTACGAGGAACCAAAATCAGTAAATCACTGAAAAGGAGAGTGGATACAGCACTTAACTATCTACGAGAAAATCCAAATACAGTTGTGATCGCATCAGGCGGACAGGGTAAAAATGAAGCGATATGTGAAGCAGAGGCAATGATGGAATATTTGTGTGAGCATGGGATATTAAAAAATAGAATATTGAAAGAAGAACGTTCCCGCAATACCTTTGAAAATATTCTTTATAGCAAACCACTTGTAAAGCCGGATTCTTCTGTCGGGATAGTAACAAATGGATTTCATTTATATCGCTCCATGAAACTGGCGAAAAAGCAGGAGCTGGGTGAAGTATATGGAATAGCAGCACCAACGGATAAAATTCTTGCCGTGAATTATTATATGAGAGAAGTGCTTGGAGTCCTTAAGGACAAGATGATTGGGAACATATAAGAAAAATTATTTTGTGAACACCTTGACAATACATTGATTCTGTTGTAATATCAATTCGTAAAAATGAATAAAGGTAATTCTTCGGGGCAGGGTGTAATTCCCTACCGGCGGTATAGTCCGCGACTCAGATATGATTGATAAATCATTGATGATTGATTTGGTGAAATTCCAAAACCGACAGTAAAGTCTGGATGAGAGAAGAAAGCAGAGATAAATGATAAATTCAATGCCCCGATTTTAAGTATTTAAAATCGGGGATTTTTTTCTGCCACGACCCAAAGTTTTCCCTTTGCAATGAAAAGGAGAGAAGCATATGAGCAACACAACGTATTCACAAAAAGATCAAAAGAATGATAAGGTAAAGTTATTATCACCAAGAGGGTTAACGGTGATATCGGTGCTTTCAGCAATCGCGGTAGTATTAATGATGTTTTCTATACCACTTTGGTTTGCACCGAATTTTTATAAAATTGATTTAAGCGAAGTGCCGATATTAATCGGAGCATTTACACTTGGGCCGATTGCAGGAATTGTTATTGAATTTATCAAGATATTGTTGAATCTGTTTCTTAAGGGGACGGATACTGCATTTGTGGGTGAAATCGCTAACTTTATACTGGGGTGTTCCTTGGTCATTCCAAGTGCTGTAATCTACCACAGAGGTAAAAATATAAAGTCGGCAATCGTAGGTATGGTTGTCGGAACCATCTGCTTTGTGATAGTAGGAAGTTTACTGAATGCTTATGTACTTTTACCAACCTACGCAAATATTTATGGTATGCCGTTAGATAAGTTAGTTGGTATGGGAACCGCAGTAAATCCGAGCATCACGAATTTGAATACATTTATACTGTTTGCGGTTGCACCGTTTAATTTACTAAAGGGAGTTATAGCTTCGGTACTGACAGGGTTATTGTATAAAAGAGTTAGTCCGGTCATAAAAGGATTTCATAGAAATTAATAGATGAACGAATCGAGATAGAGCTTCTTAGGGTGCAAATCAAAGAAGCTCTATCTTTTTTTATATACTTCTGATATAATGGTTGCGATTAATCTTGTTGCTATAAATTGGGACAAGAGGTTACGCAGATAACTGGTAAAACAGTAGAATAGAAGTTGAGGAAATATGATGTTAATAGAGAGCTTCAGTGCAAAAGATACATTTGAGATCGGATATCAATTAGGACTTAAGGCTAAACAGGGAGATGTATTTTGCCTGAGTGGAGATTTAGGCGTAGGGAAGACGGTATTTACCCAAGGATTTGCCAAGGGACTTGGAATAGAAGAGGCGGTAAATAGCCCTACTTTTACAATTGTCCAGGAATATGAAGGGGAGCGAATGCCGTTTTATCATTTTGATGTGTATCGAATCGCAGATATCGATGAGATGGATGAAATCGGTTATGAGGATTATTTTTATGGTGATGGGGTTTGTCTAATTGAATGGGCTGGGTTAATTGAAGAAATCCTGCCAAAGAATAGAACAGAAATTACGATAAAGAAGGAACTTGAGAAAGGTTTTGATTATCGTGTTATTACGGTGGAAGAGAATGAGATTAAAGGATAGAGAGGAAGTACAGATATGAAGTTATTGGCGATAGATAGCTCGGGCTTGGTTGCAACCGTGGCAATTGTGTCGGAAGAGGCAATGCTCGCGGAATATACAGTAAATTATAAGAAGACACATTCTCAAACCTTATTACCGATGCTTGATGAGATTGTGAAGATGGTGGAGATGGATTTATCCGAGGTGGATGCGATAGCAGTTGCAGCGGGGCCAGGATCGTTTACGGGACTTAGAATCGGTTCAGCAACCGCGAAGGGGTTGGGACTTGCATTAAATAAACCGATTATCGGTGTTCCTACTCTGGATGGTCTCGCATATAACCTGTACGGTACGAATAAGTTAATCTGTCCGATGATGGATGCCAGAAGAAATCAGGTTTATACTGGTCTGTATGAATTTGATGGTGAAGAATTTCATGTAGTAAAGGAGCAAGTCGCTCTTGGTGTGGAGGAGATACTGGAGGAAGTGAATAGGCTTGGTAAGGATGTGATATTCTTAGGAGATGGGGTCCCGGTTTATATGGACATAATCAGGGAACAAACAAAGGTGAAGTATGAGTTTGCCCCACAACATATGAATCGACAAAGGGCAGGTGCCATCGGCACACTTGGAATGAAGTATTATTTTAATAATCAGGTTGTATCCGCGACGGAGCACGAGCCGGTTTATCTGCGATTATCCCAGGCAGAGAGGGAGCGTGCAGAAAGGAATAAGGATGCAGATTCGTAGTATGAATGAATCCGATCTGGAGGAAGTGTATGCAATAGAGCGAGATACATTTTCTGATCCTTGGAGCAAAGAAGATTTTCAAAGTGTGCTAAAGGATAAGAATAATGAATATCTGGTTGCTTTATCAGAAGGTTATGTAATTGGCTATTGCGGTTATTGGGGAGTTGCCGGTGAAGGTGATATCTATAACGTAGCGGTCAAACAGGATTATAGAGGAAAAAAAATCGGGCACCTAATGTTAAGTGAGCTCTTAAATATTGCAAAAAGTAGGGGGATTACCTCGCTCACTCTTGAGGTGAGGAGCTCCAATGAGTCGGCGATCCGATTGTACCGCTCCTTGGGTTTTGAGCAAACAGCCATTCGTAAGGATTTCTATACGAAGCCCAAAGAAGATGCAATAATTATGTGGCTGCATGACATACAGTAATTCCCATTGTCAAAATTCGTCGTTTTGAATTATAATAGTTCTATCAGCGAGGCATTTACACAATGGAGGGTAAAGTTGTGAACAAGACAAATGGCGTAAATATGAATAACGATGCTCCGCATTATTGCAATTGCTGCGGGAAGAGCTTTAAGATTGAAAATGGAATAATGATGGAGGATGCATTTGAAGCAACGAAGGAATGGGGATATTTTTCAGAGCGCGACTTAGAGGTGCATCATTTCAATCTTTGCGAGGAATGTTATGATAAGTTGATATCACAATTTAAGATACCTGTCGAGATCAAGAAAAAGATAGAAGCTTTATAATGTATAGAGAAGAACTTCGATAGAATGTAGTAATAGTAAGGGGTTGCCACCCGACGGTTTAATATCGTCCGGTTGCAACCCCTTTGTTTTAGTATTATTTAAATCAAATCATTTAAATCCTTAATAAATTCTTCCACCATCTCTTCCTTGGTTGCCCAGGAAGTTACGAGTCGGATTGCGCTGTGATCCTCATCGATTTCCTCCCAGCGATGGAAGGAGTATTTTTCTTCGAGTTTCTCAACTACGGTTATTGGGAGGATCGGAAATAACTGATTGGTAGGTGATTCAACAAAGAATGGAAGCTCAGCCTGAGATATTCCTAGTCTCAAACGATCAGCCATTTTATTTGCATGATCTGCAAGATCAAGGTACAAGGTATCCTTAAATAATTCATAAAACTGAATACCTAATACTCTACCTTTGGCAAGCAATGCACCTTTTTGTTTCATATGAAAACGGAAATCTTCCTTTAAAGCAGGAGTACATATAATAAGTGCCTCGCCAAAAAGTGCCCCGTTTTTGGTACCTCCAACATAGAAAGCATCAGTGAAACGACCGTAATCGGAAAGCTCCAGATCATTTTGTTTTGAGGTTAAAGCAGAACACAGACGTGCGCCGTCTACGTAGAGGTATAAGTGATGCTCATTGCATAGATGGAAGAGCTCCTCAAGTTCTGTTTTGTTATAGATGGTTCCTACCTCGGTAGGATTTGAGATATAAACCAATTTGGGTTTTACCATGTGCTCATCCGTATGTGCTTTCAATAAGGAGAGGATATGTTCCGAAGTTAACTTACCATCATTCACGTGAGTGGTGAGAACTTTATGACCGGTTGCTTCAATTGCACCTGTTTCATGTGTAAATACATGACCGGTATCAGCAGCAATGACTGCTTCATGAGGTCTTAAAAAAGCAGAAATGGCGATCAGATTAGTTTGGGTACCACCCGTAAGCAGATGGATATCGATATCATTACGTCCTATTTTATTTTTTAATACCTTAACTGCCTTTAAGGTATCATAGTCTTCGCCGTATCCGGCTGCCTGCTCCAAATTAGATTCCATTAATGCGTTTAATAATCTGGGATGAGCACCTTCACTATAATCATTTTTAAAACTGTACATCTAATATTGCCTCCTTGCGCCTATCGCATTATTAATAAAAAGCTGATGTTCATTATATCAATATATTGAAAAATATCAAACTTCTTTTGTCTTGAGAGCAGGATTTTCGCATTTTCTAACATATATCTGGACAAATAATAGAAATTACTGCTAAAATATTGGTTGGCATGCTTATATGAAGGTGTAAAATGTGGTAAAATGATAAGAACGAAGTAAGAAAGGCATGGTTTAATAATGTTAGATGTTTGTTTGCTGGGAACCAGCGGTATGATGCCGCTGCCGGGAAGATGGTTAACTTCAATGATGACGAGATTCAACGGCAGCAGTTTATTAATAGATTGCGGAGAAGGAACGCAGATTGCAATCAGAGAAAAGGGATGGAGCTTTCATTCCATCGATGTGATTTGCTTTACTCATTATCATGGGGATCACATCAGTGGGTTACCTGGACTTTTGCTATCCATGGGAAATGCGGATCGTACTGAGCCTGTAACTTTAATTGGGCCAAGAGGTTTAGAGCGAGTGGTGAATGCATTGCGTGTGATTGCACCGGAACTTCCGTTTCCATTAAAGTTTATTGAGTTGTCCGAAGCAGAAGAAGTGATTGAGATAAATGGATACCAAATCACTGCATTTCAAGTAAAGCATAATATCATCTGCTACGGATACAGTGTCTATATTAAAAGAGGGGGAAGATTCTTTACAGAAAAAGCGGTCGAGAATAATGTACCTCAGAAGTATTGGAACCGTTTGCAAAAGGGAGATACCATACAGGACGGTGATCTATTATATACTCCGGATATGGTAATCGGTGCAGAACGCAGAGGAATTAAGTTAACCTATTGTACGGATACCAGGCCAATCAGTACAATCTCTGATCACGCCTTTGAATCAGATTTGTTTATCTGCGAGGGAATGTATGGAGAGAATGAGAAGGATAATAAGGCGAAGGAATACAAACACATGACATTTTGTGAAGCGGCAAAGTTGGCTAAGGCAGCGAAGGTAAAGCAGATGTGGTTGACACATTATAGCCCGTCCCTGATTCGACCGGAGGATTTTATTGGAGAAGCAAGAAAGATATTCCCTCATAGCAAAGTTGGTAAGGATAAAAAAAGCATAACCCTTGAATTTGATAAGGATGAATAGAAAGGCACGTGTATTATGGATAAAGATACTTTGATATTGGCGATAGAAACCTCCTGTGATGAGACTGCAGCAGCAGTGGTGAAAAACGGTAGAGAGGTGTTGTCTAATATAATATCCTCACAGATTGA
>NZ_AP046094.1:2475000-3325000 GCF_059717775.1 Variimorphobacter sp. HTMS_6 | reverse complement strand
TGATAAGCTGCGATAAGCCACGGGGAGGAGCAAATATCCTTTGAACCGTGGATTTCTGAATGGGGAAACCTGGCCGAGTAAACCTCGGTTACTGCATACTGAATACATAGGTATGCAGGGGGAACCCGGGGAACTGAAACATCTAAGTACCCGGAGGAAGAGAAAGAAAATATTCGATTTCCTAAGTAGCGGCGAGCGAAAGGGAAAGAGCCTAAACCACGGCAGCAATGCTGTGGGGTAATGGACTGCAATAAGTGAGTCGTATGGTAGTGGAACGGTTTTGGGAAAGCCGGCGAGACAGGGTGAAAGCCCCGTACACGAAACCAGAAGACAGCGAGCAGGATCCGGAGTACCGCGAGACACGAGAAACCTTGCGGGAAGTCGGGGGGACCACCCCCCAAGGCTAAATACTACTCAGTGACCGATAGTGCATAGTACTGTGAAGGAAAGGTGAAAAGAACCCCGGGAGGGGAGTGAAAGAGAACCTGAAACCCTGTGTTTACAAGCTGTGGAAGCACTTTATATGTGCAACCGCGTACTTTTTGTAGAACGGTCCGGCGAGTTACTTCTGCAGGCAAGGTTAAGGACTGAAAGTCTGGAGCCGAAGGGAAACCAAGGGTTAATAGCCCGTCAAGTCTGCATGAGTATACCCGAAACCGGGTGATCTATCCATGTCCAGGTTGAAGCCGCCGTAAAAGGTGGTGGAGGACCGAACACACATCTGTTGAAAAAGGTGGTGATGAGGTGTGGATAGGGGAGAAATTCCAATCGAACCCGGAGATAGCTGGTTCTCCTCGAAATAGCTTTAGGGCTAGCCTCGATATAGATTAACGGAGGTAGAGCACTGAATTGCCTAGGGGGCGTCAAAGCTTACCGAAGCATATCAAACTCCGAATGCCGTATAATTGTTTATCGGGAGTCAGACTGCACGAGATAAGTTGGGTAGTCAAAAGGGAAAGAGCCCAGACCACCAGCTAAGGTCCCAAAGTGCGTGTTAAGTGGAAAAGGATGTGGGATTTCGAAGACAACTAGGATGTTGGCTCAGAAGCAGCCATACATTCAAAGAGTGCGTAATAGCTCACTAGTCGAGAGGTCCTGCGCCGAAAATGTCCGGGGCTAAAACACGTCACCGAAGCTGTGGAATTACACTACGTGTGTAATTGGTAGAGGAGCATTCTTAAAACGACGAAGCGTTACCGTAAGGAGGCGTGGAGATTTAAGAAGAGAGAATGCCGGAATGAGTAGCGAGATAGAAGTGAGAATCTTCTAGGCCGAATATCCAAGGTTTCCGGGGTAAAGCTGATCTGCCCCGGGTAAGTCGGGACCTAAGGCGAGGCCGAAAGGCGTAGTCGATGGACAACAGGTTGATATTCCTGTACCTTATATAGACAGAACTGTGGGGACACGGAAGGGTAGGAAGAGCCGGGAATGGAAAAACCGGTTCAAGCACAAAGGTTAGTCTGGGAGGCAAATCCCCCGGATGTTACTGAAGTGTGATGAGGAGCGAATTTAAAGTAGTGAAGCTTCCGAACCCATGCCGTCAAGAAAATCCGCTATTGTTCTATGTAAGCCCGTACCGTAAACCGACACAGGTGGATGAGGAGAGAATCCTAAGGCCGACGGGAGAAGCATTGTTAAGGAACTCGGCAAAATAACCCCGTAACTTCGGGAGAAGGGGTGCCTACGCAAGTAGGCCGCAGAGAAATGGCCCAAGCAACTGTTTAGCAAAAACACAGGTCTATGCAAAACCGTAAGGTGAAGTATATGGGCTGACGCCTGCCCGGTGCTGGAAGGTTAAGGGGAGAGGTTAGGAGCAATCCGAAGCTTTGAACTTAAGCCCCAGTAAACGGCGGCCGTAACTATAACGGTCCTAAGGTAGCGAAATTCCTTGTCAGGTAAGTTCTGACCCGCACGAAAGGCGTAATGATTTGGGCACTGTCTCGACAATGCACCCGGTGAAATTGAAATACCAGTGAAGATGCTGGTTACCCGCGCCAGGACGGAAAGACCCCATGGAGCTTTACTCTAGCTTGATACTGGGATCCGGTAATGCATGCACAGGATAGGTGGGAGGCTGTGAAGTTGTAACTCTGGTTACAATGGAGCCACTGTTGGGATACCACCCTTGTGTTACTGGATTTCTAACATTCAGCCGTAATCCGGCTGGTGGACAATGTCAGGTGGGGAGTTTGACTGGGGCGGTCGCCTCCGAAAGGGTATCGGAGGCGCTCAAAGGTCTTCTCAGAATGGTTGGAAACCATTCGAAGAGTGCAAAGGCAGAAGAAGGCTTGACTGTGACACCGACGGGTGGAGCAGGTACGAAAGTAGGACTTAGTGATCCGGTGGTATAAAGTGGGATTGCCATCGCTCAACGGATAAAAGCTACCCTGGGGATAACAGGCTTATCACTCCCAAGAGTTCACATCGACGGAGTGGTTTGGCACCTCGATGTCGGCTCATCGCATCCTGGGGCTGTAGTAGGTCCCAAGGGTTGGGCTGTTCGCCCATTAAAGCGGTACGCGAGCTGGGTTCAGAACGTCGTGAGACAGTTCGGTCCCTATCCGGCGTGGGCGCAGGATATTTGAGAGGAGCTGACCTTAGTACGAGAGGACCGGGTTGGACGAACCACTGGTGCATCGGTTGTCATACCAATGGCATGGCCGAGTAGCCAAGTTTGGAAGGGATAAACGCTGAAGGCATCTAAGCGTGAAGCCCCCCTCAAGATAAGATATCCCATAGCATAAGCTAGTAAGACCCCTGGAAGACTACCAGGTAGATAGGACAAAGGTGGAAGTGCGGTAACGTATGTAGCTGATTGTTACTAATAGGTCGAGGGCTTGACCTTAAAAGGTTTACAGTAAACGAACAAAACGTTCGTAAATGGATGAAACATTTTCGTGTGTAGATTTAATGTTTTAAGAGTATATACAAATGAATTAAAAACATTATTCATTTGTCATGTATTCCTCGATAGCTCAATGGTAGAGCACACGGCTGTTAACCGTGGGGTTGTAGGTTCGAGTCCTACTCGGGGAGTTAGCTTCTAAAAGAAGTGAAAATTGTTTAAAAAATGGTTGACATAATGTATCATATTTGATATAATAATAAATGCGGCTCCATGGTCAAGCGGTTAAGACACCGCCCTTTCACGGCGGTAACAGGGGTTCGAATCCCCTTGGAGTCATTAAGTTGCAAAAGAATAAACCTTATTTGCCGGTATACCGATGTATAACATTGGCAGAACAGTTGAGAATTCAGCTGGTTATCGGTTCAAGTCCAGGGAACATCGTTCTTAGATATATTGGACCTTTAGCTCAGTTGGTTAGAGCAACCGGCTCATAACCGGTCGGTCCGGGGTTCAAGTCCCTGAAGGTCCATTTACATAATATTATGGCCCAGTGGCTCAGTTGGTTAGAGCGCCGCCCTGTCACGGCGGAGGTCGAGGGTTCGAGTCCCTTCTGGGTCGTCAAGTTTCTTAAATATAGAAACTTGCGAATTTAATATTAAAAAACTGCTTGAATGATTTTCAGTTATATGTTAATATGTTTTAGCGGTAAGCAACATCAATATCCCATGGGATCTTAGCTCAGCTGGGAGAGCATCTGCCTTACAAGCAGAGGGTCATAGGTTCGAGCCCTATAGGTCCCATTTGTGCCGGCGTGGCGGAACTGGCAGACGCACAGGACTTAAAATCCTGCGGGACTAATCTCCCGTACCGGTTCGATTCCGGTCGCCGGCATTATTCTTCTTAGAAGAGTAATGCTGTTTTTATTTCAAAATGGCAACAAATTAATATGTGTGTTTAGCTCAGCTGGATAGAGCGTCTGGCTACGGACCAGAAGGTCGGGAGTTCGAATCTTCTAACACACGTGATGAAAAGCATTGTATAGGAAACTGTACAATGCTTTTTTGTTGTGAATGTGTTAATGATAAACTATAATCCGTTCAATTTATAGAGATTTAATTAACTTCTAATTTAATATTAATTTACGCAGGTATAGATATATGCTAGAATGTTGCAAAGGAGGCTACTAACGAATGAATAAAAAAGAGTTTCTGAGTATTCTAAGAGAATCGTTGATCGGTGAAGTCAATAATGATACCGTTGAGCAGAACATACAATATTATGATCAATATATTAGTACCCAGACTGCAAGCGAAAAAGATGTAATCAAGGTTTTAGGTGATCCACGACTAATTGCGAAAACAATAATTGAGTCTAGTAAAGTTGCAAAACAAAAAGGAGTGTATTCTGGGTATCAAACACATTCTTCTGATTATTATACTGAAGAACAAGAATATACTAATTACAATCAAAATAATCATAAATCAAGTATATTTCAGTTATTTAATATTAAATGGTACCATATGGTTCTATTTGTATTGGTTGCAGTTTTATCAATCTTCTTTATTGCAATTATCGGACGTATTATCCTAGGATTTATATTTGCATTTGCAGTTCCAATTATTCTATTGTTGCTGGTGTATTCAATGTTTCGAAAACGATTTTAGCGTGATTTTTATTTATAATTTATAAAAAGCGAAAAGACCACTTGGGGGAGCCAGGTGGTCTTTTCGATGAGGGGAGTATAAATAATTAATAAGGGGTTATAATGTGCTAGGGTTACCCCTAGCACTTGTTAATTATAATACATAAGACAAGTATATGCAATAAATTTATTTTTGTAAAATGCATAATTTGTAAAATTAAATTAAAATAATTTTAATGAATATTTATTACTAGATTTCCTTATGAATATTTCAATTTGAAATGAAGATAATAAGTACTGCAATATCAAATTTTAACTCATTTATAGGAGGTCATTATGGCAAATAATAATTCTAAAAACAACCAAACATCTAACTTAAGAGATACAACCAGCTCCAATTCAAGTAGAAATGCTTCAACCAGTGCATCTGGCTCTAGAAATGCAAATTCTTATGGAAGTAAAAACACAACATCAAACTATACTACAGGATCTGGCCGTAACGCTTCTACAGACGTAAGATGCAAAGATACAACATCCAGAGATACAACATCCAGAGATACAACATCCAGAGATGCTTCTTCTAGGGATATCACATCCAGAAATTCTTCTAGAAACTCTTCTAAAGATGCGAGCGGATACAAAAACAACTATAATGATTTAGATGATATGGACAGTGATTATTAATATATATGAAGCAAAGATGTCCCTAGATTAATATCTGGGGACTTCTTTTTATTGCTGATGGTTGTTTATCATATATCTTTGATGGAATAGAAACGCCGGATTTTGAATACATAAGATAAGTAGAGCAATAAAGTTAATCTATAAGAAACGAAATTTATACGATTTATGAGCAAATTTGACTTATTTTGAATATGATATATTGGTTCCATTTATTTTCATCAAAGGTGGTGACAGTAAAGATATGTCTTTCGAAACAATTAAAACAGGGGATATAGCGAAATATATCGGAGCAATTAATGTGATGATTATTGATTTGAGAGATAAACACGATTATGATAAAGGACATATTCCCACTGCTGTTAATATTCCATATGAAGAACTAGAAGATAGAAGAAAATCATTACCTCGTCATTTTCTCTTAATATTTTATTGTGATAGAGGCAATGTTAGTTTACTTGCAGCAAGAGATTTAATGAAAGAAGGTTATAATATTAAGAGCCTTTATGGAGGAATGAGGGCTTATCGAGGTAAATTAGAGCGGAGTCGATAAATCTTCATTGACTACAGTGAAAAAGAGCTTTACAATAACAGATGCATAACCTGCAAAAAGTACAGGAGAAAATTCCTTTAAACACAACCGGAGGTAAAAATGAAGCAATTTGAATATGTTTCACCATGCCATTTTGGTCTTGAGGCCGTATTAAAACGTGAGCTGACTGATTTGGGCTGTGAAATAACTAAGGTAGAAGACGGTAAGGTAAGCTATACAGGCGATATAAATACAGTTGCAAGAGCAAATATATTTTTGAGAACAACAGAGCGCGTGCTACTAAAAGTAGGTTCTTTTAAGGCAGTAACATTTGATGAGCTATTTGAGAATACGAAGGTAATCCCTTGGGAAGAATATATCCCACAGGACGGTAAGTTCTGGGTAGCTAAAGCAAATTCGGTAAATAGTAAGTTATTTAGCCCATCTGATATTCAATCCATTATGAAAAAAGCAATGGTGGAAAGATTAAAATTAAAATATAAGAAGGATTGGTTCGAAGAGACCGGTAATTCTTATCCGTTGCGTGTAACGATACTAAAAGATGAAGTAACGATTTGTATTGATACCTCAGGTGAATCACTTCATAGAAGGGGGTATCGTAAGCTGACCAGCAAGGCTCCTATTACAGAGACACTGGCTGCTGCATTAATTATGTTAACTCCATGGAATAAGGATAGAATTCTGGTGGATCCTTTCTGCGGTAGTGGTACGATCCCAATTGAGGCAGCTATGATTGGGGCAAGAATCGCTCCCGGAATTAATAGAACGTTCTTGGCAGAGACATGGACAGAATTATTTTCACCCTCGATATGGGAACAGGCAAGACAGGAAGCTAAAGACAAACAACGTACGGACATTCAGATGACAATACAGGGCTATGATATAGATGGTGAAATTATTAAGGCAGCCAGACAGAATGCAAGGTTGGCAGGTGTTGATCATTTTATACATTTTCAACAAAAGCCGTTAAAAGAGCTGAGCAGCCCCAAGAAATATGGCTTTATAATAACAAATCCACCCTATGGTGAGCGATTAGAGGAAAAGAATGAACTTCCTGCTCTGTATAAAGAGATGGGTAAAGTATTCTCCTCTCTTGATGCCTGGTCATATTATCTCATTACAGCCTATGAAGAGGCTCAGAAGTATATCGGTAAGCCTGCAGAGAAGAATCGAAAAATATACAATGGTATGATGAAAACGTATTTTTATCAATATATGGGTCCTAAACCGCCGAAGCAAACATCCGGTTTATAATAAATTTGCTTTCAACAACAAAATAAATTGCTGTAGTAAATCAAAGAAAATACTCATTGATTTGCTACAGCAATTTTTTTTAACAGTATAAAATCACATATGTTTTGTCATCCATGCATTGATATCAGAATATACTTCATCACGATTTAGTTCATTGAGAATCTCGTGCCTGCAGTTTGGATATAATTTTGAATCAACCTGATTAAACCCAAGCTCTTTCAATACAGTAAGAAATTTTTTGATTTCTTTCGCGTAGCAACTAACGGCATCTTTTTCACCGCTGATAATATAGAGAGGGAGGTTTTTATCAGTCTTAGGTATCAGATTAGTATTAGTGGAATTGAGAACGAGTGTCAGCAGATCCTTGTAAAATGATGTAGAGCAAACGAATCCACAGTATGGATCATGAATATAGGCGCCTACAATTGGATTACTACGTGTAAGCCAATCAAAAACCGTTCTTTGTGAGTGAGCAGTATAATACTTGTTACCAAACATAAGGTTATTTATAAACGGTGTTAATTTTTTAGGACCCTTAAGTAATCGCAGTGTGGATGCAAGAACGTAAGCGGGGTAAACCATTAATTTTGAAGGAAACATTGTACCAGATAGGATTACTCCGTTATATCGATCATAACATTGAATTACATTACGAGCGACTAGAGATCCCATACTATGGCCGAGCAGATATAATTTATCACATCGATTATGCTGTTCAATGTATTTTGAAACTGTAATCGCATCCTGAATGATAAGTTCATACCCATTATCTGAAGCAATAAATCCAAGTTCATACAATCGTAGCTCCTTACCATGGCCACGTTGATCGTATATAAAAACATCGTAGCCGGCTGAGGTAAGATAAGCAGCAAAGTGCTTATAGCGCTTTTTGTGCTCTGCCATACCATGTAGAATTAATACACTTGCCCTTGGCTTCTCAGGGCATTGATATTGCGTTAAATTTGTATTAGTACCGTCCCCCTGCTTGACCTGGATGTGAATAACGTCACCCATACTCCCTATCTCCTTTGTTTATAAAATTATAAATGTAGAATCTATGCCAATATTATATAGATAATATTGGAAAAAAGCAAGAAAGTTATAGTCAATTAGTGCTAAAAAGGCAAAAAATTATCTTACAAATTTTAAAATATTGTTGAGAATATTGATTAATTATTATATAATTTATACAATATTATAGTATTTTGTAGAATAATGGCATTTTCCGATAAATATTAATCTATGGGGGTGTTAAATGGATACGTCATTGCTAAAGAAAACAGCGATACAATGTCTCGCATTAATGACAGCAGTAATTACATTTTCGTATTCTCTAAAACAATACCAGACAATAACAATACAGGCGAGCGGACAGACAACACAGGATATAGAGAATAATATAAATTTTGATGATCCATGGAATCAGTTGAATATAAATTCGGAGATGCTAAACAATAATTTATCCGATACTCAACCTTTAGAGATCCGACATGAAAAGAATGTGAAAGAAAAACTGGGGTTAAATTATCTTGTAATAAAAAAACCGGAAGGAAAAGATCTTAGCTTACAGTTTGATGATCTATACATAAACCAAAGTATTCGTATAAGGATATCCGGAATCATATCGAATCAGATGACAGATAATATGATAACACGGGTAAGAGGTAGTCAAAGCTTTGTAGGAAAGCCGATTAAACCTACTAAGGAAGAATTGGATTCAAAAGCTAAGAATGGTGATATCTGCTCTGCAATCAATATTACCTCTACACAGGATAATAATCTTTCTAATACGGATAATATTTTATTGAAACTTGATAAAGTTTATGCTTATATTGTTTATGAGGATGAAGATAATTATTATATAGATCTTCGAAAGCCCTCCGAGGTATATGATAAAATACTTGTAGTTGATGCAGGCCACGGTGGAAAAGATGTTGGAGCCAGCTCAAAAAACAAACAGTATTTTGAAAAGAATATAAATCTTGCTATAATAAAGGAATTAAAAGAACTTTTGGATAAAGAGAAAAGCATTAAGATATATTATACACGTACCGATGATAGTACGGTATATCTCAGACCGCGTAGTACGCTTGCTAACAATGTTGATTGTGATTATTTCATCAGTGTACATTGCAACGCAAATGTGGAAGCTTATCCAAACGGGACAGAAGTTCTCTATACGGATCATAAGAATAAGGGAGTAAAGAATGCAGATTTAGCAAATTTATTTTCAAATACGGTAGCAAGTAAGATACCTCTCAAACAGCGTGGTATTGTGAAAAAACAAGATGATGATGTTTATATTATGGACAAAGCAAAGGTACCTATGATATTAATTGAAATAGGGTATCTGACAAACACCAATGATATGAATTATATAACCAAGCAGAGTAATAGAAAGGAGATTGCGAAAGGCATTTATGACGGTATTATAAAAGCCTATAAGCAGCTTCCTGTTAAATAATATTAAGAAAGCAGCACTAGAATCGGCGGAATGGATTTATTATGAAGAAGATTATATTTGCAACCTCGAATGAAGGTAAGATGAAAGAGATCAGGGAATTACTTAACGGTTTAGATATTGAACTACTTTCCCTTAAAGATGCCGGATTAAATCCGGATATTGATGAGAATGGTACAACATTTGAAGAAAACGCAGTTATCAAAGCGAAAGCGGTATTAGAATTAACAGGTACGATTGTATTAGCAGATGATTCCGGCTTAGAAGTGGATTATATGGACAAAGCACCGGGTGTATACTCCGCAAGATTCATGGGAGAGGACACTTCCTATGATATTAAGAACCAGTATATTATTGACCAGCTAAAATCAGCTTCTGAAGAGGAAAGAAGTGCAAGGTTTGTATGTGTTATTGCTTGTGCATTTCCTAATGGGGAGGTTATTACGAAAAGAGCCACGATAGAAGGCTTTATCAGCGATACAATATGCGGTGAGAATGGATTTGGCTATGATCCAATCTTCTATGTGCCACAGTACCAATGTACGACTGCACAGATGCAGTCTGATCAAAAGAACGAGATTAGTCATCGTGGGAAAGCCTTAAGAGCTATGAAAGAAGAACTTATTAAACATTTATAAGAAATGGAAGAGTTGGCATGAAGATTTTGATTGTTAGTGATACTCATGGCAAGAATGAATACTTGTTAAAAACAATAGAGCGTGTATCACCGATAGACTTATTAATCCATCTGGGTGATTTTGAAGGCGGAGAAGAATACATTAAATCAATAGCAAATTGCCCGGTAGAAATGGTGTCCGGTAATAATGATTTTTTCGCCGACATGCCGAGAGAAGTTATTATGAGGATCGGTAAATATACTGTTTTGCTGACGCATGGTCACCGTTATAGCGTAAATTATGGAACAACTCATCTGCTAGAGACTGCTCAAAAGAACCATGTAAATATTGCTATGTTTGGCCATACTCATGTACCTATGATCGATTTATCACAGGACGTATGGCTGATCAATCCGGGTAGTTTGGCACTACCTAGACAGCATGGGAGGAAGCATACCTTTATCATCATGGAGGTTGATGATAACGGTGATGCCCACTTTAGTTTGAATAGTTTACCAGAATAAGATGTGCAGAATCCATACTGTGGAATTGTGTACACAATTATTGGAAACACTCTAAATTTTGTAAAATATTTAAAAAATTAAAAAAGTTATAAAAAGTTGTTGACAATACCTTTTCTCTATTATATAATAAATCTTGCGTCACGGCAGAAACGACTTAAAGATGTTGAAAAAGCTGGTGAGGGATAAGCATAAATCATTAGACAGTCGATAGCAATTGATTGCGTTATGACTAAACAAAAAGATTTTCTCGGGGTGTAGCGCAGCTTGGCTAGCGCGCTTGATTTGGGATCAAGAGGTCGCAGGTTCGAATCCTGTCACCCCGACTGGGAACTTCCCAATTATGTGAAGCAACATTCACTTGATATTAACTGCATAATTTAACATGTTGTAACGCAAAATAATTAAATAGTAATTATATGCGGGTGTAGTTCAATGGTAGAACACTAGCCTTCCAAGCTAGATACGTGGGTTCGATTCCCATCACCCGCTTGATATTTGATATTTTATCAATATCGCATCATAATGTGCTAGTAGCTCAGTTGGATAGAGCAATGGCCTTCTAAGCCATGTGTCGGGGGTTCGAATCCCTTCTGGCACATTTTTCATCTCTACAGATGAGAATGTTTTTATGGTGGGTATAGCGCAGTTGGTTAGCGCGCCAGATTGTGGCTCTGGAGGCCAAGGGTTCGAATCCCTTTATCCACCTTATATTATATTCCTAGAAAAGTCTGAGAAGACTTTTCGTTTTCAATAAAAAGGAATGTAAGATATAATAAATTGGGCTATCGCCAAGCGGTAAGGCACAGGACTTTGACTCCTGCACTCGATGGTTCAAATCCATCTAGCCCAGTAAGGGATATTAGCTCAGTTGGTAGAGCACATGACTTTTAATCATGGTGTCCCGGGTTCGAATCCCGGATGTCTCATTTGTAACACAATATTAGCGGATGTGGCGGAATTGGCAGACGCGCCAGATTTAGGTTCTGGTTCGAGAGAGTGGGGGTTCAAGTCCCTTCATCCGCAGCAAAAAGGCATTTGAAACATAAGTTTCAAATGCCTTTTTCATTGTGAAGAAGAATTTTAAATATTAGGTTTATGGAAAATTCATAATAAATGTTTGGAATAAATAAAATAACTATGCTATACTATTTGCTATAATATTTTAGGATATAATAATTTACAATGTCTATAATAATAGACGTAAAAATGGAGGATTTAAGAATGGATGACCCTGACACTGCTAATATGCTTGGTGAGATTATGATTTTGGTAATTTTAACCTTAATTAATGCCTTTTTCTCATGTGCTGAGATGGCTATGGTATCCGCAAACAAAAGTAAAATCAAAAGGTTAGCGGAAGAAGGTAATAAGCGAGCTAAGTTAGTACTCAAATTTAATGATGAACCGACCAAATTCTTGTCTACAATACAAGTAGCAATTACGCTTGCCGGCTTCTTCTCAAGTGCATCTGCCGCCTCGGGACTTTCCAGTCCGTTCGCAGAATGGCTAAAAACAAATAATATTCCTTATGCCGGTCAAATCTCTTTGGTAGTGGTAACTCTAATCCTATCATACTTTACATTAGTATTTGGTGAGTTGGTTCCGAAAAAGATTGCATTACAAAAACCGGAAGCAATTAGTATGTTTTGTGTTAAGCCTATTAAAGCGGTATCAAAGGTTGCCTACCCTTTTATAAAGTTGTTGACCTTCTCAACAAATATTGTTACAATGCCGTTCGGTATTAAGGAAGGAAATACGGAAGAGATTCTATCTAGGGAAGAATTGATTTCATTAGTAAATGAAGGACAGGCTCACGGTGTCTTAAATAAAAAAGAAAAAGAAATGATCAACTCTATTATGGAATTTGATGAAACCATTGCAAAGGAGATTATGACTCCTAGAATTAATGTATTTGCAATTGATTTATCAGCGCCAAAGGAAGAATACCTAGAAGAATTGATGAAAACAAAATATATGCGAATTCCGGTGTATGAAGAAGAGATTGACAATGTAATCGGTATCCTCTACTTAAAGGATTTCTTAAAAGAAGTAGTAAAAGTAGGTTATAAGAATGTAAATGTCAGAAGCATTATGAAGAGACCTTATCTGGTGCCGGAAAGTAAAATCATTAAGGATTTGTTCCGTGAATTACAACAATCAAAGAAGCATATTGCTGTATTGATTGATGAGTATGGTGGCTTTGCCGGAATTGTAACGATGGAGGATTTGGTAGAAGAAGTAATGGGTGATATTGAAGATGAATATGATCCTACCTCCTTTAAGATTAAAAAGTTGGATGACTCCACCTATCTGATTGATGGTATGACTACGATTGATGAACTGAATGCGAAACTGGATCTGGATCTATATTCAGAGAATTATGATACAATATCCGGTTATCTAATCGATCATATGGGTTCTATCCCTCAGGAGCATGATGAGAGTACAATTGAAATTGCGCATATGGTATTTAAATTAGAAAGTGTTAAGAATAAACGTATTGATAAAGTGAAGCTCTACATCGGGGTAAAACAAGAAGAGGAAGAAGACTAATAATAAGGGTATTTTCGTAATGTGAATATGCATGCGAAAATACCCTTATATTAATTCTATGAGAAAATACATTTTAATAACTGAATTTTAATTCGTCTAAGTGTTTTTAAATTGAATGTTTACTCATAAATGATAACTATTATATTGAAAAACTCTTATCAAGTCAGGTGTTTCTTGATTTGATAAGAGTTTACATATGCTTATTATTAATTAGCTTTATCTTTTTTACGATAACGGATATATAATATTACAATAACAACTGCGACTACTGCTAATACACCAATAGTTATTGTCTGATATACACCTACACCAGCTACAATTTTCTCCCAAGAGTTACCTGCAAGAACACCTAGATTCACAAGTACAATATTCCAAATCAGAGAACCCAATGTAGTTAAAAATAGAAATATACTAAATTTCATATTGGCCATGCCTGCCGGAATAGAAATTAAGCTTCTTACAACCGGAACACAACGACATAGAAAAACGGTCTTTTTACCGTGCTTGTTGAACCAATCACATGCTTTAAATACATCTTCCTTTTTAAAGTGTAGAATATGCCCGATTTTGCCGTCGAGTATTTTGCCTAGTCGTTCGGCTGAGAGGATACGTCCTACTCCATACAGAATTATCGCACCAACTACAGAACCAATGGTTGCTGCGATTACAACACCAAACACATTAAGGTTTGATTTTGGTTGTGTAGTTAAAACGCCGCCAAAGGTTAAGATTACCTCAGAAGGGATTGGCGGAAATAAATTTTCAATAGCAATTAATAATGAAATACCGAGATAGCCGAATTTATTCATTATTTCAATTATCCATTCCTGCATAACTTAGTCCTTTCTTTTTGATCCGGTATTGATGACCGGATAATTCCGTTCCAAAAATCAATAAATCATTTCGTAAGATGAATGGAACAAGTTCCATTATACTATAGGATATACAAAAAACCTAGCGAAATAATTGTGAACAAATGGATACTGCTTTGATATTTTTGTTTCTTATAAAAAAGCCTGCACGATTATTTTTTAGGTGAATAAACTGAATAGAGAATATTGGATATTTGAGATTCATAGCGTTTTTAAGGAGGAAACAATGTATCAATATCACAATAATGATTTTGCAGGGTTACCTTATGATGATTTGACCTGGTATGATGTAAATGGCCAGCCATTTGGGATTGCATCTTACTTTAATTCTATAATACTTGGAGATGCTTCAAATATTGTAGATACACAAGGAGCAATGGCGGTTGGTGGAAATTTTACAAGTTCCAGAGGACTTAGTCTTGGATACGGAAAGGATAGAAAGCTGGCGGGAACCGGTTATAGCCCTGATTTTGTTCGTTTTTTAGTTGGAGGAGATGTCGCAATGCAGGGGCCATTAGTTGTGATTGGCCATGTTGTTGGAGGCAAGGACTTTAGAGCCGCAAGAGGCAGCACGTATATGATCGGAAAAGATGGCTCCCCTAACCAAGCGCAGCAACTATCAGATTTATATCATGCGGATGGAGGAAGTAAATACTGGAGTTTAAGTGACAGAGGTACGCACTATGCGGTATCCAGTTATGATGTTCCGCGTTATATTCCGGCATCTAGAGTTAATGCAAATTTAGATGAATTTTTTAAAGATGCAAGAGAAAGCTTTTCAACATTTATGAATTGCTTGACTGACTTACAGCCAAACGGTACGGTAACTCAAAGATATTCAACATTAATTCTTCAGGGAAATGATCCGAATCAAAATGTATTTCAGATTGACGTTTCTCCAAATGGGATTTTGGATAAAGAACTTCGTCTGGAAATTCCAGATAACAGCTTGGCTATTATAAGATTGAAAACCGGTAACAACGCCTATATCAGAGCGGGATTATTCGGGAATGAAGCAGATGCAACGCATACACTTTATGTATTCGAGGATGCAAATCATATCTATATGGAAAAGCCTACACAAATATGGGGAAGTATATTTGCACCACAGGCAAAATATCATGCAAATCAATCCGGTGGAACTGTATCCGGAAACGCTGCGTTAGGATCACTTGAGGTCAATAATACCAGTGGTTTTGAGTTTCATTTGTATCCATTTGTTGGCGGAGTAGTATGTAACACGACACAAACTCTACCGGAACAGGTGGAAGAGCAGCCGGTACAAGAAGCACCGGTACAGGAAGAGCAGCCAGTACAAGAAGCTCCTGCACAGGAAGAGCAGCCAGTACAAGAAGCTCCCACACAAGTGGAACCGGCGCATGAGGAGGTCCCTCCTACACCGACGCCAGCACCGGCACCGAGGCCAGCGGTGAAGCCGAGGCCTACTCCAAGACCGAAACCGACACCTAAGCCAATTGTAATACCTATTCCAATGCCGGTGAAGGAAGAGTGCCCGCAATGTCCAACTCCTGAGCCTTGTCCTCCATGTCCTACTATGGTGCAACCAATCCCGATTCCGATTCCTATACCAGTGCCGGAGGAGAAACAATGTAATGACTGTCTAATTAAACCTGGTACAATATTTGGTTGTATATGGGGGTGCAGCTGCGGTCACAATCATGAGTGGGAGTTAAAGCTGTATAAGTCCTGTGGGGACAATCGATTTTTGATTGACTGTAAGATAGTTTCGGATTGCGGATGCTTTAAATTTAATGTTCCATATGACGATTTTTATCTCTTGGTGGTATGTCCTGTTCGTTCCAGTAATCGTAGATGCTGCCGTGGGAATCGAAACAGATTATCTTGTAAGCCGATGATAACTTTAAAGAATGTAGGAGTGGCAAACTTAATGATGGAATAGATATCATTTAAAAAACATGACAGATAAATGAGTAATTAATTTATATAATTCTTGAAGTTGGCCCAAGTCATTGTCATTCTTAAAGAGTAATTATTGTGCATGTAATTTATAGCAGATGATATTCTATAGGATATGATTGATTTGTACCAACTTCTTTTGTGTATCCTAATAATGATACAAGCTTTACGGATTGATTTACAAGGATAAGAATAATATAATGAAGAAAAAGATACGAGAGGAGTTTGGCGATGGCAAAGGTTTATTTGTTTCTGGCAAATGGATATGAAGAGATAGAAGGATTAACGGTAGTTGATTTATTACGTAGGGTGAACATTGAAACAGTGATGGTATCGATAACTGGAGAAATCTATGTTACCGGTGCCCATAATATCGTTACAAAAGCAGATGTAGTATTTGAGGACAGCAAATTTGATGATGCGGACATGCTGGTATTACCGGGCGGAATGCCGGGAACGAAGCACTTACTGGAACATAAGGGCTTGGATCGCTTGTTGAAAGAATTTCATAGTAACGGTAAGAACTTAGCTGCGATCTGTGCGGCTCCAAAGGTATTAGGTACGAAGGGAATCCTAAGAGGGTTAAAGGCCACCTGTTTTCCGGGTAATGAAGAGTCATTAGAGGGTGCGATTGTAACAGGGGATGATGTGGTGGAGGATCGTAATGTCATTACATCCAAGGCTATGGGAACCGCCATCGATTTTTCCCTGGCAATCATTCGGAAGTTGTTTGGAGAGGAAGAGGCAAGTAAAGTTGCAGAAACCATCTATTATGCACATTATTAATAAATCTACGTGGTGATGCAAAATAAATAATTATAAGAATAATGTTATATTGTCATAATGCACTGTTTGGAAGACAATGCTTATAATTTTGTATTTCGAAGGCGAACTATTATGTACGACTACGAAATACAAAATATAAACGATATCCTTCCAACCTGTGTGTGAGGCAAATAAGATTGTTCCTAATTAGAATTATTTATTTTGCAGCTTTCGCTTTCGAACATAGTCCTTTGGTGCGATGATTTTCTTCCGCAACAAGAATAGACATAGAAGATTAGGAATAGCCATAAAGGCATTGACGAGGTCTGTCATTTCCCACACTAATTCCAACGACATGATGGAACCGACAAAAATCATAACGATATAACAGAGGCGGTAGGTATTGATTCCGGATTTTCCGAAGAGATATTCTACTGCCTTTTCTCCGAAATAGGACCATCCAATTAAGGTGGCAACCGCAAATGCAATTAGTGACATTCCCAATATGATATTTCCATAGGGAAGAGAATTAAATGCAGCCGTCGTTAGCTCACCAAAAGAATATCCCTTTACAGAGTTCGGATTTTTTAATAAGTTTGATACAATAACTAAGCCGGTAATAGCGCACATTACAACTGTGTCCCAGAAGGTTGCACTCATTGATATCAATGCCTGCCTGGATGGATGGGAGGTTTTAGCACCGGCAGCTGCGATGGCAGCAGAGCCAAGTCCTGCCTCATTCGTAAATAGCCCTCGTGCGATTCCGTACCTTGCAGCCGATTTAAGAGTATTGCCGATAAAGCCTCCCGCTACAGCAGCCGGTAGTTGGGTGGATACGAATGCGGATTTAAATATTAGGATAATGGAAGGTAGGATATACTGGAGATTGATTATGAGAAGTACGAAGCATCCTAAAATATAGAATATACCCATCGTGGGAACCAATTTACTGCATATTTTGCCAATAGAGCCGACTCCTCCAACGATAACTAAGCCAACGATGACGGCTACTACCATTCCAACTCCGTATTCAGGTAGATTCCAAAGGCTCTTTGTTGTTTCGGTGACAGCACGAGCCTGGGTAGAACAACCAACGCCATAGGATGCTATCAGTGTAAATATACAGAATAAAACCGCCAACCATTTTTTATGTAAGCCGTACTCGAGGGCATACATTGGTCCTCCGAGATAGGTACCGTCCTCTGTTTTCTTACGGTATAAAACACCCAAGAAGCATTCTGCGTAAGTGGTAGCCATTCCAAGAATTCCGGTTAGCCAGCACCAGAATATCGCACCGGGTCCGCCAAGGGCAACCGCAGTAGAGATGCCGACGATATTGCCGGTTCCTATCGTTGCAGCTAAGAGTGCTGTTAGAGATGCAAATCCACTCAGATCCCCTTCTGCTGATTTGTCTGGTTTGACAGATAATTTGATCGCTTTACCTATATGCTTTTGCACTCCGCGTAAATGAACCGTGAAGTAGATATGGGTTCCAAACAGTAATAGTGGCATGGGAATTCCCCACAGAAAATTATTTAAAAGCTTTAACGTTTCAATCAAACAAAAACCTCCTGTACTACTGTCCTTTCTATGTATATGAAGGAAGGTGGAAAAGTAGTATCAAGTAGTACACAATAGAAATTAAAATAGCGTAATAAGTAATATATTTAAATTAATTGAAATTCAATGAATAAAATAGATATTTTAATATAAAATAATACATTATTATCGATGTATTGAAATGGAATAGTAAACAGAAATTACCATTATAATATTTCCCTCTCCTGTTAACAATAAGATTACAGGCAATACAAAACAAGATCACTCGCGGTGATAATACTTAATAAGTAATCGCTGAACCTACAATAAGTTGATTTTGTACTTGATTGCTTTGATTAAAACAAAACGGAGGTGAAACAGTATGGCAAGTAATAATAGTTCTTCAGTTCCTCAGGCAAAAGAAGCTCTTAACCGTTATAAAATGGAGATCGCTAATGAAATCGGCGTTCCGTTAAAACAAGGTTATAATGGTGATTTAACAAGCAAACAGAATGGTTCTGTAGGTGGAGAAATGGTTAAACGTATGATCCAACAGCAGGAACAACAGATGTCTGGTGGTAAATAATCCATTAAAATGAAACGTATTGCCAAAAAGGCGTGATACAAATGAATAAAGCATCACTGATAATAGCCGAAGTAAGGCATTTGTCAGTGATGCTTTCATTTTTATTGATATTATTTCTTATGAAGATTGAAATCGGTTGTATGAACATTTGGTTAATAAATTGAAAATGATATTTCCAAATGGATAAAACATATGTTAAAATAAATTTTTATAGGGGCAATGAAGCCTCAATTAATACATGAGTCACGTGAATATTGGCATATATTTATATATATTATGAAAGGATGGACTTAAAACAGATGGGGAAATATTTTGGAACGGATGGTTTTCGCGGGGAAGCGAATAAAGATTTGACTGTAGAGCATGCCTATAAAGTAGGTAGATTTTTAGGACATTATTATGGAAAGGACCACAAAGCAAATATAGTAATTGGCAAAGATACAAGAAGGTCAAGCTATATGTTTGAATATTCCCTTGTTGCAGGTTTAACAGCAAGTGGTGCTGATGTATATCTGCTACATGTAACGACCACTCCAAGCGTATCCTATGTAGTACGCAGTGAAGGTTTTGACTGTGGTATTATGATATCAGCGAGTCACAATGCTTTTTATGATAATGGGATAAAGATTATAAATGGTAATGGATATAAGCTAGAAGCAGAGATTGAGAATCAGATTGAGGCGTATATTGACGGTGAAGAAGATACCTTACCATTTGCAACTCGTGAGAATATCGGTAGAACAGTGGATTACGCAATCGGTAGAAACCGTTATATCGGTTATCTGATATCATTGGCGACTAGATCCTTTAAGGATAAAAAAGTTGGACTTGATTTGGCGAACGGCTCAGCGACAACGGTAGCGAAGGGTGTGTTCGATGCATTGGGAGCCAAAACATTTGTACTTCACAGTGAGCCAAATGGTACGAATATTAATGAGAAATGTGGATCCACACATATTGGAGATTTGCAGAAATTTGTTTTGGATCATAATTTAGATGTAGGATTTGCTTTTGATGGAGATGCGGACAGATGTTTAGCGGTCGATGATAAGGGTCATATTATAGACGGTGATTTGATTATGTATTTGTGCGGTGTATACATGAAGAACCGTAATGAACTGGCGAATAATACGATCGTAACTACAGTAATGTCTAACTTAGGCTTGTATAAGGCATTAGACAATAAAGGAATAGCATATGCAAAAACTGCAGTTGGTGACAAATATGTGTTTGAAAATATGATGACAAACGGTCATGCCTTGGGGGGTGAACAATCTGGCCACATTATATTTAGTAAACATGCAACAACTGGTGACGGTATACTGACTTCACTAAAATTAATGGAAGTAATGTTAGAGAGCAAAGCCCCTCTTTCAGAGCTGCTTAAAGAGATTAAGATATATCCTCAGCTATTAGAAAATGTTAAGGTTAATGATAAAAAGGCGGTTAAAATGGACGCCAAGGTAATTGATATCATCAAAATAGTGGAGAATGAGTTAGGATCAGAAGGTCGCATCCTCGTTAGGGAGAGCGGTACCGAGCAACTAATCAGAGTTATGGTAGAGGCTAGTTCACAAGAAATCTGCAGGCAGCAGGTGGATAGAGTCGTAGATGTAATTAAGAGCCAAGGATATGTAGGTTAATAGAATTATCTGTAATACCATATTATTGTTTAGTGATATTATTAAGAATAGAATGATTTATCCTATATTTTCACTAAAATTAAATATGGTATTTACAGATAGAGGATGTTATTATATACTATGTTCAAACTGCCTATTAAAGTGGTGGAATGTACTTTTTTATATGGAGTGTATAGAAATGCCCATAATTGGTAAAAAGTAAAGTACATAATTAAGGGAGGTTAATGCTCCTTACAATATCCAAGAAAACAGGGAGGATACTTCTCTCAAGAATACAGGAGGAATTACAAAATGAGTTTAAAGGTTGAAAAGTTAGAAAAGAATATGGCAAAGCTTACAATAGAGGCTTCCGCTGAGGATTTTGACAAAGCTTTAGAAAAAGCTTATCAAAAAAACAAAGGTAAAATGAATGTACAGGGCTTCCGTAAAGGTAAAGCACCTCGTGCAATCATCGAGAAGATGTATGGCGTTGGCGTATTCTACGAGGATGCAGCAAACGAGTTAATCCCAGAGGCATATGAGAAGGCAGCAAACGAAAGCGGTTTAGATATCGTATCTAGACCTGACATTGATGTTGTACAGATCGAAAAAGGACAAAACTTCATCTTTACAGCAGAGGTAGCATTAAAGCCAGAGGTTACTTTAGGTGAATACAAGGGTATCGCTGTAGAGAAGAAAGAAGCAGAAGTAACAGAAGAAGAGATTTTAGCACGTATTGAAAAAGAGCGTGAGCAGAATTCTAGAACAATTACTGTAGATGACAGAGCAGTGCAAAATGATGATATCACTCTAATTGACTTTGAAGGATTTGTAGATGGTGTTGCATTTGAAGGTGGAAAAGGAGAAGATTATTCCCTTACAATCGGTTCCCATTCCTTTATCGATACATTTGAAGAACAGTTAATTGGCAAGAATATTGGTGAAGAGTTAGAAGTGAATGTTACTTTCCCTGCAGAATATCACGCTGCTGAGTTAGCCGGAAAGCCTGCTTTATTCAAGGTTAAGATCAAAGAGATCAAAGTAAAAGAACTTCCTGAATTAGATGATGATTTCGCTCAGGATGTATCTGAATTTAATACTTTGGATGAATACAAAGAAAGTATCAAGGCTACAATTAAGGAAAGTAAAGAAAATGAATTAAAAGTTGCGAAAGAAAATGAGATCATCGAAAAAATCATCGAAGGTGCAACAATGGATATTCCTGAGCCAATGATTGAGTCTCAGGTTAACCAGATGGCAGATGAATTTGCTCAGAGAATGCAGTCCCAAGGTCTTTCCATTCAACAGTACTTCCAGTTTACCGGAATGGATCCTCAGAAGTTCATCGCTGACTTAAAGCCACAGGCAGTGAAACGTATCGAGAGCAGATTAGTACTTGATGCAATCGTTAAAGCTGAGAACATCGAAGTAAGTGATGAAGAGCTTGATAAAGAGCTTACAGAGATGGCATCCAGATACCAGATGGAAGCAGACAAGTTATTAGAGTTAATCGGCGAGAAGGAAAAAGAGCAAATTAAATCAGATATTGCAGTTCAAAAAGCTGTTGATTTTGTTGTTGAACAGTCGAAAGAAGCATAAACTATATTGTTGAACCAATTGATCAAATGAGTTTATTGATGATGTTATTTCTATATATTATATAACATGATACTATTGGAGACAGAATGTAGATAAGGAGGGTAAATATAGATGAGTTTAGTACCTTATGTCATTGAGCAAACCAGTCGTGGAGAAAGAAGCTACGATATTTATTCAAGATTATTAAAGGAAAGAATTATTTTCCTTGGAGAAGAAGTGAACGATGTAACAGCCAGCTTGATCGTAGCTCAGTTGTTATTCCTTGAGTCAGAAGATCCGGGTAAGGATATTAATTTCTACATTAACAGTCCGGGCGGTTCTGTAACTGCAGGTATGGCAATCTATGATACCATGAATTATATTAAATGTGACGTATCCACCATTTGTATTGGTATGGCTGCAAGTATGGGAGCATTCCTGCTTTCCGGCGGAACAAAGGGTAAGAGATTTGCGCTTCCGAATGCAGAAGTTATGATTCACCAACCTTCGGGTGGTGCCAGAGGCCAGGCAACTGATATCAAAATTGTAGCGGATAACATCCTTAAGACCAGAAGAAAACTGAATGAAATATTAGCTAAAAACACCGGTAAACCGGTAGAAGTAATTGAAGTTGATACAGAGAGAGATAACTATATGAGTGCGGAAGAAGCACGTGATTATGGTATCATCGATGGTATTTTAACCAACAGATAATATAACTTCATGCATAATTTATATGCCAAGGGCATGGGGTTTCATTAATCTATCACGTAGAAAACGAGGTGATTAGGTAGTGGCAGGAAAAGTAGATGACAGAAAACAGCTGAGATGTTCCTTTTGTAATAAGACACAGGATCAGGTCAGAAAATTAATCGCAGGTCCGGGCGTATATATTTGTGATGAATGTATCGAGATTTGCAGTGAGATCATCGAAGAGGAATTTGATGGAGATACTGTGATCAATTCGGATATTAACCTGTTAAAGCCTGCAGAGATTAAAGCTTTTCTAGATCAACATGTTGTTGGTCAGGAGGAAGCAAAAAAGGTTCTTGCAGTTGCTGTATATAACCATTACAAAAGAGTGCTCGCTGAAAAGGATTTAGATGTTGAGCTACAGAAGAGTAATATATTAATGATAGGTCCTACCGGTTCCGGTAAGACATATTTAGCTCAAACACTGGCGAAGCTATTAAATGTTCCTTTTGCCATAGCAGATGCCACTGCGTTAACCGAAGCTGGATATGTTGGTGAGGACGTAGAAAACATTCTACTGAAAATTATTCAGGCAGCAGAATTTGATATTGAACGTGCCCAGTTCGGCATTATCTATATCGATGAGATTGATAAGATTACAAGAAAATCGGAAAACACCTCAATAACCAGAGACGTGTCCGGTGAAGGTGTGCAACAGGCACTGCTCAAGATCTTAGAGGGAACAGTAGCATCCGTTCCACCGCAGGGCGGAAGAAAGCATCCTCATCAGGAATTTATCCAGATCGACACGACAAACATCTTGTTTATCTGTGGTGGAGCATTTGATGGACTTGAAAAGATTATTGAAGGCCGTATCGGACAGAAGTCGATTGGCTTTAATGCTCAGATTATTGAAAAGAATAAGACCAACGTAGGAGAGCTCTTCAAGCAGGCAATGCCACAGGATTTAATTAAATTTGGATTAATTCCTGAATTTGTAGGTCGTGTTCCTGCAACGGTTGCACTTGATATGTTGGATGAAGCAGCACTGGTCAGAATTCTTACAGAGCCAAAGAATGCTATTACAAAGCAGTATAAGAAACTGTTTGAGCTTGACGGAGTAGAACTTGAGCTTGAACCGGGGGCTCTTGAGGAAATTGCGAAGCAATCCTTTGAAAGAAAGATCGGTGCAAGAGGTCTTCGTGCAATCATGGAATCGGTTATGATGGATTCTATGTATAGCATACCTTCTGACCCGAAAGCGGTTAAGTGTATCATCACCAAAGAATCAGTGAAAGGTGAGGAAAAGCCGAAGGTAATCATTACTGATGAGAATGTTGCCAGAAAGCAGATCGCAAAACGTAGTTCAAAAAAAAGTAAAGATGAGATAGCATAAACGAAAAGGGGATATTACAAAACGTAAGTTTTGCAGCATCCCCTTGTTCATGTAAGAATGGAGTACAATATGATAATTAAAAGTGCTAATTTGGAGACGGTGTGCGGTATCACGAGTACTTTACCGGAGAATGAGAAACCGGAGATTGCATTTGCCGGCAAGTCTAATGTAGGAAAGTCCTCATTAATCAATGCTCTTATGAATCGTAAATCGCTAGCTCGAACATCTTCACAACCCGGTAAAACGCAGACCATAAATTTTTATAATATCAATGATGAATTATATTATGTGGATCTTCCGGGTTATGGATATGCGAAAGTTTCGGTGGCAATTAAAGAGAAGTGGGGAAAGATGATTGAGCGATATCTAAAGAATTCCACACAGTTAAAGGCAGTTTTTCTGCTGATCGACATCAGACATGAGCCCAATGCGAACGATAGAAGTATGTATGACTGGATTGTTTATCAAGGTTTTACACCCATTATTATCGCAACAAAGCTGGATAAAATTAATCGTAGCCAGAAGGATAAGCAAATTAAATTAATACGCGAAACACTTAAGGTTGCTCCGGGTACAAAAATACTGCCCTTTTCTTCGCTATCGAAGCAGGGCAGGGATGAAATCTGGGATTGTATTGAAGAAGTTTCTGGGTTGAAATCTACGGATACACCAGTAGAATAGCAACCTTAACTTTAAAAATATCATATGGTAGAGAAGAAGCTTTGACATTATTTGCTTTCCAGCAAGGTATTCATCAGGTAAGCATAGATATCAGAGCTTTTTTCTTTCCAGTTATTACAAAGGTGAACCGCCTCTTCTTCGGTCGTAACAGATAAAGTTAAATCAATAATGGAAGCCTCGTTCTCGATTACACTTAAATGAGCAGCATATTCACCTTTTTTTACTTGGTAGAATTCTGCCGGAGTGGAAATCTCGGCTTGCAATTGGTACTTATTTTGCGTTAGATAAGCTTCGATATCTTCCTTGATTCCTGGGGAAATCATATTATCAAAAAATACAAGTGTCTGTGAACCACTCTCCGTGATTCTGTACAGAGTACTGTTTCTGATTGTTTTTGTTGATATGAAAGAATCATCAATTAATTCTGAAATTGCTCGTTGAATGTTGAAATAATTCGTATATTCTTTTTCCAATATAAATGAAGTTAACTGGGCATTCGACAATGGAAAGCTCACTCTGCTAAGAATATAAAGGATCATTAGTTTATATAACATAAAAGTATCAGATTGCATGGTTACCTCCTAGTACTCTAATTATTCTGCCGGGTTTTAAGTCATGCTATCGAGCTGTAATGGATACTTCTTTCCCTGATAATGATTTCCTTCTTTCATTTTTTGATGAATACGGTTTAAAACCAATTTCTTATTTGCGCTCCATAGTGGGGCAAGTAACAGCTGTTTTGGCCCGTCACCGGTGATACGGTGAATTACTATATCTGGTGGAAGAAGTTCAATACAGGTAATTACGAGATCAATATAATTCTCCATGGATAAGGTGTCTGCAAATGCACCTTGTTCATACATTCTTCCTAAATCGGTACCCTTAAGTACGTGAAGCAGCTGAAGCTTGACTCCTTGTACCTTGAGCATGGAGATATATTCCATGGTCTTTAACATATCATGTTTTGTTTCCTTTGGCAAGCCTAGAATCGTATGAACAATAACGGTGATACCACACTCCGATAAACGCCCAACCTGATGTTCAAATACGGGTAAGGCATATCCTCTGCGTATCATTTCTGCACTTTTTTCATGAATCGTCTGCAAACCCAACTCAATCCAAACCGGCTTTATTTGGTTCAATTCCCGTAATAGAGAAAGAACATCTTCATTAATGCAATCAGGTCGGGTAGCAATAGAGAGAATGACAATATCCGGCTCGGAGATGGCTTCCATATATAGATTACGAAGGTAATCGATTGGTGCATAGGTATTGGTATAAGCTTGAAAATATGCAATATATTTGGCGTCAGCAGGATTTTTAATCTTAGAAATTACCTTCTTCTTCGCCTCATCAATTTGATCTTTGATTGATCTGCTTGGAGAGGAAGCAAAATCTCCGGAACCACCTTCACTACAGAAGATGCATCCTCTTGTATCTAGTGTGCCATCCCTGTTTGGACAGCTCATACCACCATTTAAGGATAGTTTATAGATCTTTTGTCCGAATTGTTTCTTTAGTTCATAATCAAGTGAATGATAGGGTTTTTGATCCCACATCATAGGGAATCCTCTACTTTCTAATGAAAGCTTTAACTGCCTCGCTTACCAGGTCACTTACACGAGGATCAAAAGGCTGTGGCATGATATTGTCTTCGTTAAGATCCTGCTCATCAACTAAACCGGCAATTGCGGTGGCTGCTGCAAGCTTCATTTCTTCCGTAATCTGTGTAGCTCTGCCTTCTAAAGCACCTTTAAATATACCGGGGAAAGCAACAACATTATTTACCTGATTCGGGAAATCGGAGCGACCCGTTGCAACGACCTTTGCACCGGCCTGTTTTGCAATATCCGGCATAATCTCAGGTACCGGGTTTGCCATAGCAAAGATAATAGCATCCTTATTCATCGAAGTGACCATCTCAGGAGTAACGATATTTGGTGCGGAAACTCCGACAAATAAGTCTGCTCCTACTAAAGCATCTGCTAGGGTGCCATTTTTATTCTCCAGATTTGTTACCTTTAGCATGTCTGTTTGCATCCAGTTTAAATTTGGGTAATCCCCAGAGATAATTCCATGAATATCACACAGAGTAAGATGACGGAATCCATAGGATAATAATAACTTGGAGATAGCAATACCTGCTGACCCGGCTCCGTTCACAACAATCTTACAATCTTCCTTCTTTTTGCCTGTTACCTTTATTGCATTGATTGCACCGGCAAGTACTACGATTGCTGTACCGTGCTGGTCATCATGAAAGACAGGAATATCTAAAAGTTCCTTCAATCTGTCTTCGATTTCAAAACATCTAGGAGCGGAGATGTCCTCCAAATTTATTCCGCCAAAAGCAGGGGCAATATTTACGATTGTTTTAATAATTTCATCGGTATCTTGAGTGTCCAGACAGATGGGAACCGCATTTACACCTCCGAATTCCTTGAACAGCACTGCTTTTCCTTCCATAACCGGCATCGCTGCATAAGGGCCAATATTACCTAATCCAAGTACCGCGCTACCGTCTGAGATTACTGCGATTGTATTTGCTTTCATTGTATATTGATAAGCGGTTTCTTTATCCTTTGCAATTACCTTACAAGGTTCTGCAACTCCGGGTGTATAAGCCACTGCTAAATCTTCTCTTGATTTTACTTCGCATTTGGAAGTGGTCTCGATTTTGCCACACCACTCTTCATGTTTTTTTAACGCTAGTTCATTAATATTCATGTTTTCCTCCATCATGGTAAATCGTTAAAATAATCATAGCACTATAAAAATCTTAAATCAAGCAAAATGCTAGTCCCACTAAGTATAATAACGCATGCTAATTATAAGTCGAAGTTATAAATAATTCACATGGAAGAAAATACTTCCCTTTCTTCCAAGCATGATGTATAATGAGAAGCATAGTCAAGGATTATCTATGGATATTTTCTAAATAATTTTCTAAATCATCTCTATATCACATTCCGTAAGAGAATCCAATTAAAATCAAAGGAGCGAAATATATGGGTAATCAGTATGATTCGTTGACTCTTGTACACTTGAGAGAACTAGCAAAAGAAAAAGGATTAAAAAATATTACTACATTAAAGAAAAGTGAATTAATTGAGAGTTTACTGAGATTGGATTCGGAGAGTAGCGTTGAAGTAGTGCAGAATGTAGAGAAAAAGCAACCTACTGTTAAACCGGTTGAAGTTAATCAACCTGTGACTAGAATACCGGAAGTGAAGATGAGTGAAGGAAATCAGGAAAGTTTAAAACAGGAGCCGGCTGATTTATTACCCGGCAAAGAGGAGAGAAAGGTGGCTCCCACACAACATAACGAGATGGAGCAATTGGATAGCGGTGAGACAAAGGTAGGTATTTTAGAGGTACTGCCTGATGGTTATGGATTCATCCGCTGTGATAATTACCTTCCGGGCGAGAATGACGTATATGTATCCCCAGCTCAAATCCGCCGTTTTAATCTGAAAACAGGTGATATCGTAGCAGGTAATACTAGAGTGAAAAGCCAGAATGAAAAATTCAGTGCTTTATTATATATTAAATCAGTAAATGGATTTCATCCGAATGAAGCGCAAAAGCGTAAGAGATTTGAAGATTTGACCCCAATATTCCCGAACAATCGAATTCATTTGGAAACACCGGGTAGCGGTGTCTCGATGAGGATGGTGGATCTGATCTCTCCAATTGGTAAGGGACAAAGAGGAATGATCGTATCCCAACCGAAGGCAGGTAAGACAACTCTTTTAAAGCAGATTGCAAAAGCAGTAACAACAAACCATCCGGATATGAAGCTTATTATCCTGTTGATTGATGAACGTCCAGAGGAAGTTACTGATATTAAGGAATCAATTGAAGGTAAGAATGTTGAGGTAATCTATTCGACTTTTGATGAGCTCCCGGACAATCATAAGAGAGTATCTGAAATGGTAATCGAACGAGCAAAGAGACTTGTGGAACATAAACAAGAGGTTATAATTCTACTTGATAGTATTACACGTCTTGCCAGAGCATACAATTTGACAGTACAGCCAAGTGGTAGAACCTTGTCCGGTGGTTTGGATCCAGCGGCACTTCATATGCCTAAGAAATTCTTTGGTGCAGCGAGAAATATGCGTGAGGGTGGTAGCTTAACAATTCTTGCTACTGCTTTAGTCGAGACAGGCAGTAGAATGGATGATGTTGTATTTGAAGAATTCAAGGGAACCGGTAATATGGAGCTTGTTCTTGATCGAAGCTTATCTGAAAAACGTATCTTTCCTGCAATTGATCTTCAAAGATCCAGTACCAGAAGAGATGATCTTCTCTTGACACAGCCGGAGATGGAAGCAACCTATCTGATGCGAAAAGCGTTAGGCGGGATGAAATCGGATGAGGCGCTGGAACGAATTATTGATATGTTCTTTCGGACAAAGACGAATAATGAATTTATAGAAATAATTAAAAAGACGAAAATCGTTGGATAGCTCCAGTTTTTAGGTATTGCATACTTAATAAACCTATGCTATAATTTAAAAGCTGTTTATTAGATTGGAATTATTATAATAATATTATCATAATATCTAGTCGTATTTTTCGAATGTGAAGAGGTGAAAACATGAAAGAAGGAATCCATCCCAAATATCATCAGGCTAAAGTTGTATGCAACTGCGGTAACGAATTTGTAACAGGATCCACAAAGGAAGACATCCACGTAGAAATTTGTTCTAAGTGTCACTCTTTCTACACAGGTCAGCAGAAGGCTGCTACTGCTCGTGGTGCAATCGATAAGTTCAACCGTAAGTATGGTTTAGGTGATAAATAGTAGAAGCTATTCTGTTCTACATTATAAGCTTGATAATTTAGATGCTGTATTTAATACAACATTATACGAATCAAATGGATACATTAAAAATCGGGTTGAGGTTTACTCCTCAGCCTATTTTTAAATATTTACAAAAGCGAAATGTATTTTGGGAATGTTTACTAAGCTGTAAGCAAAAAACAGGCAAGGACTGATAAGTACTTGTGATTGAGAAAGGTTCAGGTGAAAAAATGAAACCATCAGGCATTGGGGGCATGGCTGTTATGGAAGGCGTTATGATGAAGAACAAAGAAGCATACGCCGTAGCAGTCCGTAAGCCGAATAATGAAATAGTAGTTGAAAAGAATACCCATAAAGATATCTCTAACAAATTACAATTATTTAAGCTTCCGGTCTTCCGTGGAATACTGGCTTTTGTTGACTCCTTGGTACTGGGCGTAAAAGTGCTTAATTTTTCTGCCAGCTTCTTTGAAGAAGAGGAGAAGAAGGACGGTAAGTCAGGTAAGAAGGGTACAAAAAAGCCAAAGGTGGAGGAGCTTAATATAGAAGAAATATCCGCTACTAATATGGATGGTGTTGACCTGAGCACAGATGACAGTAAGGAAGATAAAGCGAATGCCTTAATGATGGTATTTGCAGTACTGTTTTCAATTGTTATCTCAATCGCTCTTTTTATGGTTCTTCCGGTTTTATTATCAGATATATTCAAGCATTTTATTAAAAACTATGCTTTGATTAATTTAATAGAAGGCATTATTCGTTTTGGAATCTTTATCGGATATGTATATTTGGCTTCCAGAATGAATGAAATCAAAAGAGTTTTTATGTATCATGGTGCAGAACATAAAGCAATAAATTGTATCGAACAGGGGTATGAGCTTACTGTTGAGAATGTAAGACGTCAATCCAAAGTGCACAAACGTTGTGGTACTAGCTTTACTTTACTTGTAATCCTGATCAGTTTAGTATTCTTTATGTTAATCCCGACAGGTGATTTATTGATTAAAGTAATATCTCGAGTGGTATTCGTTCCTTTTATAGCAGGATTCTCCTATGAAATTATTCGTTTAGCAGGCAGAAGCGAAAACAAAGCGGTAGAAATCATAAGTAAACCGGGATTGTGGATGCAGGCATTAACAACAAAGGAACCGGATGACTCTATGATTGAGGTAGCAATTAAATCAGTGGATGCGGTATTTGACTGGAAAACCTTTGTGAATAAGAGTGCTGTGGAACTACAAACCGAAGAAGCTGCAGCCATTGTTGAGAAGGAAGAGCAAGTAGCGGAAGAGGAGTTCGTAATCGAGGATGTGAAAGCTACCGAGAAGGTTGCTGTAAAGCCTAAAAAGGCAAAGAAAACAGCAGAGCCGGAAGTGAATGAATCTGAGACAGCGAAAACGGAACTAGAGGAAGAAACCCCTATCACTAAGAAGCCTGCAAGTAGTAAAAGCAAGACTAAGAATGAAAACCCGGTTAATAGCAATCCTTTAAATAGAACAATACCGATAACAAAGCCCTCAAAAGACGAGGAAGAGGATGATGAGATATTAAAAGCCTTGGACAAATTCTTTGATGAGGATTCTGTTAAGTAGCGGGTGTAGCGTAAGTTTGACTTATCGGTAAGAGGAATTAAAATGAGTACTTACAAGCAGTTATTAGACTGGGCGAGAAAGAATTTAATGGAACATGAGATAACAGATGGAGATGTAGATGCTTGGTACCTGTTATCCCATGTTTTTAAGATAAGCAGAACAGATTATTATATGAACCAGTTATGCAATGCTGATGAGGCAAAGTCGGAGCGATATACGAAATTAGTGGAGCTTCGAGCGAACCATATTCCTTTACAACATATAACCGGTGTACAGGAATTTATGGGACTGGAATTTGAAGTGTCACCTGATGTCTTGATCCCGAGACAAGATACAGAAGTTCTGGTTGAGGAAGTCTTAAAGAACTGTGATGGAAAAACTGTCCTTGATATGTGTACCGGTTCAGGATGTATCATAATCAGCATTGAAAAGTTGGGTCATCCTGCAAGAGCTGTTGGGGTTGATGTATCCACCAAAGCCTTGGAGGTCGCCGCGTTAAACGTGAGGAAGCATAGTGCTGAGATAGAATTGATCCACAGTGATTTGTTCGAACAAGTACAAGGAGTGTATGATATTATTGTATCCAATCCTCCTTATATCCCGACAGAGACGATTGATGAATTGATGACGGAAGTGAAGGAACATGAACCATTTATCGCATTGGATGGTAGCCAGGATGGACTATATTTTTATCGTAGAATTACAGCAGCTTTGAATGGGTATCTTCGTAGTGGCGGATTAGTGTACTATGAGATTGGTCATGATCAAGGGGAAGCTGTAAAACAAATCCTTAGTCAGGAAGGATTTATAGAGATATGCATAAAAAAGGATTTGAGCGGTTTGGACAGAGTGGTGTCCGCTAAAAAGCCGTAATTAGTTTGGAGGAATATTTCGCATGTTTGATAAGTTAGAGGATATTCTGATTCGTTATCAGGAGATTGAAGAAGAGATGATGAATCCGGATATTATGAATGATCAGAATAAGTACAGAAAGTTAAGAAAAGAACACGCTGATTTAAGTGATATTGTTGAAAAGTACAAGGAATATAAGGCGACGCAAAATAGCATCGAAGAGAGTATTATGATGCTGGAAGAGGAGACCGACGAAGAGATCAGAGAGTTGGCAAAGGATGAGCTAAATATCGGTAAGCTCAATATCGCTAAAATTGAAGAAGAGCTTAAGATCTTACTTCTTCCGAAGGATCCGAATGATGATAAAAACGTTATTGTCGAAATCAGAGGTGGAGCCGGCGGTGATGAAGCTGCGTTATTTGCGGCACAATTATACCGTATGTACGTAATGTATGCAGAGGGTAACCGTTGGAAGATCGATATGATGAATCTCAATGAGAACGGAATCGGCGGCTTTAAAGAAGTTGTTTTTATGATAAACGGTCAAGGCGCTTATTCTAAGTTAAAATATGAAAGTGGAGTTCATCGTGTTCAACGTGTTCCGGTAACGGAATCCGGCGGTAGAATTCATACCTCGACTGCAACGGTTGCAATTATGCCGGAAGCAGAGGAAGTGGATGTGGAACTTGACATGAATGACTGTAAGTTTGATGTATTCCGTGCCTCTGGTAATGGTGGACAGTGCGTTAACACAACTGACTCTGCAGTTCGTTTGACACATATACCAACCGGTATCGTAATCTCCTGCCAGGATGAAAAATCCCAGCTAAAGAATAAGGATAAGGCAATTAGAGTATTACGTTCCAAGTTGTATGAAATGGAATTAGAGAAAGCTCAGAGTGCAGAAGCGGAAGCGAGAAAGAGCCAAATCGGTACAGGGGATCGTTCTGAGAAAATCAGAACCTATAATTTCCCTCAGGGACGTGTTACTGATCATAGAATTAAGCTTACCATACATCAGATTGATAATGTTATGAACGGTGATTTACAAGAAATCATTGATAGTTTAATTGCAGCAGATCAGGCTGCTAAGCTGAGTAACATGCAAGGGGAGTAATGTAAATGATTGAAAAATATAATTCAAAACTCCAAGTTTATTCCAGTGAAATCCTTGGCACAAACTAACACAAATGACAGGAATGTTCAGTTATTGTAAAGTGTCTGATCGTGTAACGGAGGATATTATGAAACCCAAGAGTGTAATAAGCAGTACATCAAACGCACAAGTGAAGAATTTGAACCTGTTACAGAAGAAACCGAAAGCCAGGGAAGAGCAGGGATTATTTGTGATAGAAGGTATAAAGATGTTTGAAGAAGCAGTAGATGGGAATATTCTACAGAAGGCTTATGCATCGGAAAGCTTTTATCAGGAAAAAAGTCATGAGAATCCGAACTATTTTCAAGATATAGAATTTGAGATAATTGCTGATTCTATCTTTGGGGATATATCTGAGACTAAAACACCGCAAGGTATTATGGGTATTGTGAAGCAACCGAAGTACAGCCTGGAAAGTATGCTTGATGATCCGAAGGCCTGTTTGCTAATTCTTGAAGATGTAAGAGATCCCGGAAATCTTGGAACTATGCTTCGTACAGCGGAGGGAGCGGGGATAACGGGTGTGATCTTTAATCCTTCCACCGTAGACATCTTTAATCCTAAGGTAATCCGAGCAACGATGGGGTCATTATACCGGGTTCCCTTTTATCAGGCAAAAGATTTTTTTGATACTTTAAGAAGAATTAAAGAATGTGGAATTACTCTGTTCGCAGCTCATCTTCAAGGCATGGCATATGATACGGAAGGATGTTTTCGAAAAAAATGTGCATTTATGATTGGAAATGAAGCGAACGGCTTAAGTGAACAAACATCAGCAATGGCGGATGAGCTTATTAAAATCCCAATGTGCGGGAAATTGGAATCGTTAAATGCCGCTGTGGCTGCAGCGATATTGATGTATGAAGCACAAAGACAGCGAGGGATATAGAACCGGATAGATAGTATAATTTTATTAAATGATATAAGCAAGTAAAACATGGCTGAACGTGTCGCTATAATGATACGGTTCAGCCATTCTCTGTGTCATACTTAATAGAAAGATTAAAATATTATTAGAAAAATACAAGTTCACTTGCACTATGGTAATTAATTGTTTAAAATAAAAAAGAATAGGGAATATCTAGAAAACTGGCTGCACTAGAGATGATGGGAGGGCTCATTATGAATTCGATATACTGGATTATTGTACTGGCCATACTGATTTTTATCGAAATCTTAACCTTAGGAATTACCACAATCTGGTTTGCCGGGGGTGCATTAACCGCATTCATTCTTTCGTTATTTTATGATAATCTGATCCTTGAAATAATTGTGTTTTTAGTCGTATCGCTAGCGCTGTTGTACTTTACAAGGCCTGTAGTGATGAAACAGCTTAATTCTTCAAGAGGAGCACCAAGTGAATATCAAGGGGTCATCGGTAAGACAGCGATCGTTATTGTTGATATAGACAATATGAAGGGTTTGGGTCAGGTCAGTGTAGACGGCCAGGAGTGGTCTGCGATATCACTTGAGGGCGGATTAATACCTAGAGATGCGTCGGTAAAGGTTCAAGGGATAACCGGGACGAAAGTTATTGTTACTCGGTTAGCGAATGATTAAGAAAAAATTAAGAAATAAGAGCTTGATATTGGTTTATCATTGTTATATTATAATTCTAGTTAATTTACTGAATTATGGTATATTTTAGATAATGCCTAATTGGGGGATAGCATGAAAAAGTTAAAAGATATATTAGCATCACCATATTTTATTGCTTCTTTGTTTGTACTGAAGATGATGATTTATTATTCACTCATTCATGTTACAAACATGGAAATTGTCTTAATTGCTGTTAGTTTGATCGTATGGACAACTATTTTTATTTTGTGCGGAAGATCTAATTTAAAGAAAAAGCGTTTTGTGTTTTTAATTGTTTATTTCTTGTTTAGCTTATTAATGTTTTCCGATACAATGTATTATAATTATTATAATCAAACAGTATCTGTCAAGCAGCTCTGGCAGGCAAAAAGTGTTGCCGCTGTGCCGAAGAGCTTTCTTGCAACACTGATTCCTGCGAGCTTTTTATTGTTTGTAGACATTCCATTTGCCTACTATAGCTTTAAGAGAAAAGCCACAAGAGAAAATATACAAAGAGTTTTTCCGGGAAAGCGTTTAAAGTATACAATTTATGTTGTTACGATTGTATTTGCAGCTTTAATTGCAAACCCATTTCATTCAGCAGCATTTGAGCGTGTAAACTCAACTGAGTTCTTCACAAATCATGTGAATGACGTTTATGAGACCATATCTGAGAATATAGTGAAAGAAGATATGAGTAAGGATCAGATCATTCAGGTATTAAGCCAGGATGTACCGAAGGTTGAGTCGAAGAAGTACAACGGCATCGGTAAAGGCAAGAATTTAATTGTGATTCAGCTGGAAGCAGTTCAAAACATGATGTTAGGTGCAACTTATGAGGGTCAGGAGATTACTCCGAATTTAAACCGCTTACTTCAAAAGGATACATTATATTATAATCGATATTATTCAAACATCGGTAAGGGTAATACTGCAGATGCGGAATTCTCAAGCCTAAACAGTTTATATCCTGTAATTGATGGTGAATGTTATCGACTATTTCAGGATAATACATTTAATGGTCTTCCCTGGATTATGAGACAGAATGGATATTATTCCTTTGCGATTCATGGTTTTGAGGGTAAGTTCTGGAATAGAGAATACATTTATCCGAAAGAGGGATTCCAGGATTTCTACAGCATGGAAGATTTGAAGCAGGATGAGATCATCGGTATGGGAATTTCAGATAAATCAATGTTTAAACAGTTGATTCCTATTCTGAAAAAGAAGACCGAGCCTTTCTTTACCTTTGCAATCACATTAACCGATCATCATCCATTCGTACTGGATGAAAAATATAGATCAATAAAGCTGGCTGAAAAAGATCAGGGCACAAAGTTCGGGGACTATATAGAGACAGTTCGATATACAGATGAAGCAATTGGACAATTTATCGATGAACTGAAGGCAGCCAGACTTTATGACAATACCGTAATTGCTTTATACGGTGATCATCATGGTATGAACTGCGGTATGGAAGATGTGCATGACCGTGTAAGTGAATTTATAGGTCGTGACTATGACTATGATGAGATGTTGAAAGTACCTATGATTATTCATGTACCGGGTAGTGGTGTGAAAGAAACAATCAGCACAACCGGAGGACAGATCGATTTCCTACCTACCATAGCTAACATTATGGGAGTATCCTATGATGATAAATTCATAATGGGTCAGGACTTAACCAATGCAAAGGATGGGTTCGTAGCATTTACAGCATATTTATTTGGTGGTTCCTTTGCTACGAATGATATCATGTTCCAGATTTCCAGAGAGGGAATATTTGAGGGCAGCAGGGCATGGAAGATTGATACCAATGATGCAGTAAATGCAGCAAATTATAAGAAGGATTACGATAGAGCAATCCTATTGAAAAAAACATCGAAGCAGATATTGGATCAGGATTTGATTGGCCAATACGTTAAACATTAATTACACAATAGAATACGAACGATAGGCAAAAGCTGTCATGAAACGAATAGGAATCGGTTTATGACAGCTTTCTGCTAATTATTATATTATAACCATATAAGATCATATACATGATGGAACGGGGGGCGTGTATGGAACAGTTTGGCTTTGATTTTAACAAAGAATATGGAGTTGTGCTAGAAGGTGGAGGAGCAAAGGGAGCTTATCAAATTGGTGTATGGAAAGCACTTATGGAATATGGAGTTAAAATTAAAGGGGTTGCCGGTGTGTCAGTCGGAGCGTTGAACGGAGCGTTAATGTGCATGGGCGATTATGACCGTGCGGTTGAGATTTGGAAAAATATCAGTTACTCCAGTATCATGAGTGTTGATGATGATGAGATGGACAAACTGATGAAACGCAGGTTTAGAGATATCAACTTACAGTCGGTTGGAAAACAGAGTAGAAGATTTCTGGTTGGCGGAGGGATTGATGTGACTCCGCTGCGTCAATTGATGGAGGAGAATATTGATGAGAAGAAGATAAAGGAATCTGACATTGAATTTTATCTCGGAACCTTTAATGTATCTAATATGAAGGAGATAGAGATCGTTGCAAAAGAGGCAGAGGATGGTTGTTTAAAAAATTATCTGATGGCAAGTGCAAGCTTTCCTCTGTTCAAAAATGAAAAGCTAAACGGAAAATTGTGTCTGGACGGGGGACTTGCCAATAATGTACCGATTGATATGCTGATTAATCGTGGGTATAAGAATATTATAGTAATCCGTATCTTTGGAATAGGGGTGGAAAAGAAGGTTAAGATACCGGAGGATGTAAATATCATCTATATTGCTCCAAAGGTACCTCTATGCAATGTATTAGAATTTAATCGCAAGAAAGCAATTCGTAATATAACGTTGGGTTACTATGATGCGGTTCGAATACTCAGGCCTTTGACGGGGAATGATTATTATATCGATTCTTCTAAGGAGGAAAAGGATTATTTGGATACGTTTCTAGGTTTACCGGATGACGTGTTAAGAGGGTTGAATACTTTAAATAAGATAGAGAGTTATAGTGACTTTTCAATGGTTCGAAAGAGGTTGGAAGAAACTTTGCCTCAGCTTGCTATTGCATTTAAACTAGGCAAGAACTGGAGATATGAGAATTTATATTATGCGATATTGGAATACGGTGCGAAAAGATTAAGAATACCCAGATATAAAATATATCAGGAAATGGATTTTTGCAGGTTATTACGAAAAGGTTATTCAGAAAAATATTCTTCGGATGATAACATAGATACAAATTTTGAATTATGTATGTCATTAATCAATAATAATTTAACTTGACATTTTCTTTCAATTGGAATAATGTATAAATAAACATTATTTTAGCATAAATAAACATTATTTATGCATGTTCCGCCTGGCGGAGGATTGGAGGATAATATGAATTTAAAAGGAAGAAGCTTATTAACATTAAAGGATTTTTCACCCGAGGAAATAGAATATTTAATTAACCTTGCTGCAGATTTAAAAGCAAAGAAGAAACAAGGAATTACAGGAAACAGTTTAAAAGGGAAGAATATAGCATTAATATTTGAGAAGCCATCCACAAGAACACGTTGTGCATTTACAATCGGCTGCGTTGATGAAGGTGCTCATCCGGAATATCTGGGGAAGAATGATATTCAGTTAGGACATAAGGAAAGTGTTGAGGATACGGCACGAGTGCTCGGAAGAATGTTTGATGGCATTGAGTTCCGTGGCTTTGCACAGGAAACAGTGGAAAAACTTGCAAAATATAGCGGAGTACCAGTATGGAATGGTTTAACAGATGCAGACCATCCGACACAAATTCTTGCCGACTTCTTGACATTAAAAGAGCAGTTTGGTAAGCTTAAGGGGCTCAAATTGGTCTACGTCGGAGATGGACGTAACAACATGGCAAACAGTTTAATGATCGGTTCCGCTAAAATGGGTATTGATTTTACCATCCTAGCGCCTAAGGAATTATGGCCGGAGGAGGAATTAATAAAGCAATGCGAAGAATATGCAAAGGTATATTCCAGCAAGATTGAGATATCTGATTCAGTGAATGCAATGGAAGGCGCTGATGCAGTATATACAGACGTTTGGTGCTCCATGGGTGAGGAAGACTTAGCGAAAGAACGTATCGCTTTATTAAAGCCTTATCAGGTTAACGATGAATTAATATCCCTTACCAAGAAGGATAGCACAATCTTCTTACACTGTCTTCCGGCAGTAAAAGGTAAAGAAGTTACCGAGGAAGTGTTCGAACGCTTTGCTGATGTTGTATTTGATGAGGCAGAGAATCGTATGCATACGATTAAAGCTGTCATGGTGGCTACTTTGGGTAATATATAGACAGATTTTAATGATAAAGGAGCTTGAAGCATGTATCAGGAGAAAGTGGTTTTGTGTGCAAGCAGCGCTTATAATAAAAAATTCTGGATGAATGACGATTTTAAGACATTGCCTGAACAAATCAAGCAGGAATTGAAAATTATGTGCGTATTATTCACCGAGGATATTGGTGGTGTGCTAACTTTGGAATATGATGAGGATGGTACGCTGATATTCCAGGTGGCTTCCGATGAAGGCGATTATTTATATGATGAGATAGGAAGTGCATTAAAGATAAAGCAATTGCAGAGAGAAAAATCGGAACTGCTAGAGGCACTTGAGCTTTATTTCAAAGTTTTTTTCCTAGGTGAAGATGCTTCCCAGCTCATATAATACGTTGAAGGGCACGGTGAGACCATGTTATTAGTTGTTGATGTGGGAAATACAAATATAACGTTAGGAGTATTTGAAGATGTAAATCTTAAAGCAACCTTTCGTTTAACAACAAATACGGCCAGAACTTCAGATGAGTTTGGCTTATTAATCTGCAATCTATTGGTTGCAAGAAATATTGATACAAAAAGTATTAAAGAGGTAACAATTGCCTCAGTCGTACCGAAGATTATGTATTCATTAAACTCCGGTATCATAAAATATTTAGGGATCACTCCATTAATTGTGGGAAGCGGAACGAAGACCGGTCTTAAGATTGCTACCAGTAACCCTAAGGAAGTAGGAGCGGATAGAGTGGTAGATGCGGTTGCAGCATATGAGATCTATGGCGGACCTGTACTTGTAATTGATTTCGGAACTGCTAATACCTATGACTTAATCACGGAGGATGGTTCCTTCATCGCAGGAGTTACTTGTCCTGGAATGAGAATATCAGCAAATGCTCTCTGGAATGATACAGCGAAGCTTCCCGAGATTGAGATTGCAAAACCGGATACCATACTTGCGAAGGATACAGTTACCAGTATGCAGGCAGGTCTTGTATTTGGATGTATCGGTCAAACAGAGTATATTGTTAGAAGAATGCAAAAAGAAGCTGGTATCGATAATCTTAAAGTAGTGGCTACCGGAGGTTTGGGAAAAATAATCTCTGAGGCTACGGATGTAATCGAAGTATACGATGTAAATCTGACTTTAAAAGGTTTAAAGATTATTACGGATAAAAATTCTCATATAAAGTAAACATAAGCTAGAGGGATATATCACATAACATGGAGCTGTTGCTAAGTTAAATGGCAACAGCTCTTGCAATACGATAAATTCAATATTAAGAATTGAGGAAATCATGAGTTTTCAAATTGGTAATGTAAAGATTAATGGAAAATTAGTTTTAGGACCCATGGCAGGAGTTACCGACCTGCCATTTCGTTTGTTATGCAAGGAAAAAGGGGCAGATCTGGTTTATACAGAGATGGTAAGCGCAAAGGGGATTCAATACAATAATAAGAACACGGAGAATCTACTTGAGGTACTACCGGAGGAAAGGCCTGCGGCAATACAATTATTTGGTTCAGATCCAGATATTCTAAGTAATACTGCCAGACTGATCGAGTATCGTAATTTTGATATACTGGACATCAACATGGGGTGCCCTGTGCCGAAGGTGGTAAATAACGGTGAGGGATCGGCCTTAATGAAGGAACCGAAATTGATCGGTGAAATTATAAGGAAAGTATCGAAAGGCTACAGCAAACCGATTACAGTCAAGATAAGAAAGGGCTTTCACGAAGAAAATGCTGTTGAAGTAGCAAAGATCGCAGAAGAAAACGGAGCAGCAGCAATTGCAGTACACGGTAGAACGAGAGAGCAGTATTACAGTGGTACCGCTGACTGGGAGATAATTCGTAAAGTGAAGGAAGCGGTTAGTATACCGGTTATTGGAAGCGGGGATATCTTCAGTGCGGAGGATGCAAAAAGGATGCTAGAGCAAACCTGTTGTGACGGATTAATGATTGCGAGAGGAACCAGAGGCAATCCATGGATATTCGAGCAGATTAAAGCTTATTTGGAGACAGGAATCCTGTTACCAAAGCCACATTTCTCTGATGTTAGGGATATGATTGTCCGCCATGCACAGCTATTGGTTGAATTTAAGGGAGAATTTATCGGTTTTCGTGAGATGAGGAAGCATGTTGCGTGGTATATGACCGGATATCCCGGCTCAGCTAAGTTTAGAGGGAGCGTAAATGAGATAGAAAGTCTGGATGATCTATTCCGATTACTGGAAAACTATCAAAAACATCTTGAAAAATAACCAAAGCCATAACCGGAAATGTATCAATAATATATAATAGTAACAAATATTTGGAGAAATATAAAAAAATGTTGATTTTTTTGGAAATTGCGTTATAGTATACTTACAGGAAAGACATATGTATGCCATACAGAAACAAGTGGAGGTTTAGGAATGAGTAAATTAAGAGTAGGTATCCTTGGTGGTACAGGAATGGTTGGCCAGCGTTTTATATCATTACTGGAAAATCATCCATGGTTTGAAGTCGTTACAGTTGCAGCGAGTCCTAGAAGCGCAGGAAAAACATATGAAGAAGCAGTAGGGAACCGTTGGAAGATGGCTACGCCGATGCCGGATAGTGTTAAAAAACTTATCGTTAAAAATGTGAATGAAGTTGACGAAGTTAGCGCTGGTGTTGATTTCGTTTTTAGTGCTGTAGATATGACAAAAGATGAGATTAAGGCAATAGAGGAAGCATATGCACAGGCTGAAACACCTGTTGTATCCAATAACAGTGCGCACAGGTGGACACCGGATGTACCGATGGTTGTACCGGAGATTAATCCGGAGCATCTGGAAGTGATTGAAGCACAGAAGGCTCGTCTGGGTACAAAGAAAGGTTTTATTGTTGTAAAACCGAACTGTTCTATCCAGAGCTATACACCTGCTTTGAATGCTTTGAAACAATTTGGACCAAAGCTTGTAGTAGCTACCACTTATCAGGCAATCTCTGGTGCGGGTAAAAACTTCACTGATTGGCCGGAGATGTTAGATAATGTAATCCCTTACATCGGTGGTGAAGAAGAGAAGAGTGAACAGGAACCATTACGTATCTGGGGTAAAGTAGTAGACGGAAAGATTGTGAAAGCAGAGTCACCGGTTATTACAACACAGTGTATCCGTGTTCCGGTAACAGATGGACACACAGCAGCAGTATTTGTAAACTTTGAGAAAAAGCCTACCAAGGAAGAAATTTTAAAGGCTTGGGCTGAGTTTAAAGGACTTCCTCAAGAACTTGAATTGCCAAGTGCTCCGAAACAGTTTATCAAATACTTTGAAGAGGACAATCGCCCTCAGGCTAAGCTTGATAGAGATTATGAGAACGGAATGGGAGTATGTTTTGGCAGACTTCGTGAAGATGTTGCGTTCGATTATAAATTCGTTGGCTTATCTCATAATACAGTTCGAGGTGCAGCAGGTGGGGCAGTATTAATAGCTGAACTTTTGAAGGCACAGGGATATATCACAGCAAAATAAATTTTTTGTTTATATTAACCGAACTAATGAATTCATAGGAAAACTGAAAAATCAGTTGTTAAGAGCATAGAAAAGGGCTTTTACAAAATAATGATTCCACGGGTTATTCTCTCGCTTGGAAATATATTTTGTAAAAGCCCTTATATTTATATACTAGTTTTGGTTTACTTCTTTTTAAACAGGTAACGGACAAATTCAATTGAATTATCTACATGTTTAGAATTCGCAACAATTCCAAGTACAAAAGGATCTGAGTTCTTAGAAATATTCTTGTATAATTCGGTATTATTCATATAGATACCGTAAGCGGTTTGACTTTTATCTTCTTCTGTATGAGTGATATAAAATTGATCGGTTAACGAACTATATATATCGGTGGGTAGCTGATCGGAAAGTTTTAAGAAGCTGCCTGCACTGGCATATTTCTTAAAATATGATTCTGGTGCTATGATGACATCAATCTGTTTCGCACTGACACGGGTAACCAATGCTTGCTCTAAATCCATGGCATAGGAGTCCTTCATGGTGAAATTATAGCTGTTATTTAATTCGATTTTTTCCTTTTTGGGATTCAGTTTCAAATATTTTTCGAAATCGGTATTATATTTTGCGAGAAGCTTCTGATCTACCGGGCTACTAATCATTGCAGCATAGAAGCGTGTTGAGCTGGGCGGGTTGAGGATGGTATTCGCAGTATATGCTATTAATATAATCACTATAACAGTAACCAGCGCATGAAATTTGTAGTACTCCGTTAAATATTCGATTTTCTTTCGGAAAGTCATATCCTTTAATTTTTCTTTTTCTGTTTGTTCTTTACGTGGTTGATAAATTAATGCATCATCATCCAATCTTGTTTGTTTTGACATAGTAAAACCTCTCTATTTCTTCGTGAATTTATGATAAAATTCAACGGTATTAGTATTGCTAATAGTGTATCATAATATTGTTAATTCGCATAGAAAGCAAATATAAAATATCTATTAAAATAATATGTCCGGCTTCGGAATGATGGGATGCAATAGTTCTTACTAGGGACGGTGAAACGACTGGTGTAATCTATTTGACTAGCAGTTATAACTTTCAGCTAATACTAGACTTCCATATTGGAGCTTGGAAGCAAGTATTATCAGGAAAGTTATAAATTTAGTCAAATAGATTAACCCCAGCCGTATCACCTGTTTCTGATAAGTTCAAAAAATTATGAGATACTTTTCGTCGAACATGATCACCACACAATATGATTTGATCTTCAAGAAGTTTTCGTCGAACATGATTTCCACATCAACATGATTTGATTATGTAAATTTATAAGCGCCCTCATAAATTAGAAGGTTTATCACCTAGTTACCTAAAAAAGGCGAGGGAGTTATCAATCCTTAAGGGACCGTTTATCGCCGTCGGTTCTTAGGTTGTGGCAGATGGAACATCTGTTACGACCTTATGAACCGCTACGTGTGATAACGAGTGAAAACGTGTCTCAGAAGGATGATAATTCCCTCGCCTAACTTCGTAAGCTATATTGTGATAAACATCTTAAACTTAATAGGGCGCACCTTAATTAATTAACCACTAATCCTGTGAGATCATGGCTGCACTTGAGATCCAAGAAAAAGATTCCCAAGTACGGAATTAAGATTCAGTCCGAGCTTCTCGGATAATGATTGAAGGTATGCTACGATATTAATGGTAGAAGAATAAGCTTGCATATCCTTTATATCATAAATCTTCGCATCTTCATCCGGCATAGTTGGTTTGAAGTCTTTTACCGGCATAACAGTGCTGTTTATTGTGGCTAATTTTGTGGTTCCAAGCTCCACGGTGGTTTTATTAACCTGGGTATCCTCCTTAATGGAAAAATCACTTGTGATCTGAAGACCCATTAAATCAGCTGAGGATAAATAAAATGTACCGGATTGGAGGGAACGTTTATTTTTGATTACCGTTTTGATGTTCTTATATTTAAAATCAATATTGATATCTTTTAAATCAGATTTGGCGGTATTTCCTACAGTTACTGTAGCATCACCGTTTACTACACCTTTGCTCTTTTTGTGATTACCGGTTACGTTAAACACTGTATAGCCTTCTTCATTATTAACATAGAAATTATATTCCTGATAATATTTTTTGGTTAGAAGACCATATCCAATAGAAGCTTTAGAAGCCTGCGTGGAGATGTTACGACCAACGATATTACCGGTTCCGTCCACGTATACAATCATCTTTATATCTGTATCAATCAGAGCGTCTGTACTTTTTTTAAGATTAGTTTTCGCATCATCGATGGAGGATTGATAATCACTCTTTGACAAATTATATAACGGAAGTAACTTAATTATGTAATCGTCATTCTTAGCCTGATCTAAAACGGCTTCAATAATCTTTTTGACATCATCATTTGTAATGGTTACTGTTAACTTAGTGCATTGCTTGGACAATGTATCCAGTGTATAGACTGAATTGTCTTTTCTTTCAACCTTTGATACTTGATCTACGATAATGTCATTATATCGCTCAAGAAAATCTATTGTGTCTGCACTGGAAGGCATCTTAACCTTCTTTGATAATTCCGGATTCTCACCATCATTATAAAAATTAATATAAGCAGTACTTAATTCGGGGATTCGTGCAAGATATTTCTTTGTATTCGTATCCTGAAATATTTCCATTGATAGAATATCGGTTTTGTTTAAGGTAAGTCCGAGTGTTTGATTCAAGATATTATCTTTTTTTCCATACAAAAGATTTAAGCCAACGCTTTCTAGTTTAATACCTAATTGACTTTCCATCTCATCAAGACTCAGATTAGCGGAGCTTTTCATCATGGAATCTACGGAAGATCGATCAATAGTCACATCGGTTTTTAACTGATAGGCATTATCCCGTGAGGAGGAGGCAACGGCAGGAGCATAGTAGTGAACGGCTTTAGACATTGCACGCTTCTCGACGTATGAATAATATTCTGCGGGGCTTTTTGTCATCTTTGCGAAGGAATTTGATATATTATTTTTGAATGCATAGGCGGTGAGTGATCCGGTTGTGAGCAATATAAAAACCAGTATCAATGAAAATAATAAGAAATGTTTTTTTCTACTACTTCCCGTGTAAGCGATGCCTTGGGTCAAGTCAATCGGTTCTAATTGAATACCAGGGGACAGTTCGCTGTCAGGAGCTTGAGAATTTTGGTGATTGTTATTTTCTTCCATAATTTCCTCCCCATTAATACATATTTAATAAAATTAATATCCGATTTGTTGGATATATTATTCATAGTATATTTAAAAGCTCAGAATATGTCAAGAAATGCAACAATAATACACGAATTTGAAGCCTTTTTTTTGTGTTCTTTATTCTGTCTTTTTTGTTGAAATGGATCCTAAGGTATAATATAATGGTCACTGAGAGTACAAATAGTTATAAGGAGGACTTTAAATGAAATACGGTTTTTTTGATGATGCGCGGAAGGAATATGTTATTACGACACCTACTACACCATATCCGTGGATCAATTACCTAGGCTCCCAGGAGTATTTTTCACTAATCTCCAACACAGCGGGAGGCTACACTTTTTACAAGGATGCGAAGCTGAGAAGAATTACTAGATATCGTTATAATAATGTTCCGCTTGATTTAGGTGGCGGTAAATATTACTATATCAACGATGAAGGTGATGTTTGGTCTCCGGGCTGGGCACCGGTTAAAGCAGATTTGGACAAGTATGAATGTAGACATGGTATGGGATATACTAAGATTACCGGTTCCAGAAGGGGAGTTGAAACCGAAGTAACTTATTTTGTTCCACTTAATGAAAATGTTGAAATTCATAAGGTGGTTGTTAAGAATACAACTGATAAGAAGAAACAGGTGAAATTATTCTCCTTTATCGAGTGGTGTTTATGGAATGCTCAGGATGATATGACTAACTTCCAGAGAAATTACAACACCGGTGAAGTAGAGGTTAAGGGCTCTGTTATCTATCACAAAACAGAATATAAAGAGAGAAGAAATCATTATGCATTCTTCTCAGTAAATACACCGATTGCAGGATTTGATTCCGATAGAGAGAGCTTTATGGGAACCTATAACGGCTTTGAGAATCCACAGGCAGTTTTGGCTGGTGAGTCTACCAATTCGGTTGCAGATGGTTGGCATCCGATTGCTTCTCATTCTATCGCAGTGGATTTAGAGCCGGGCGAATCAAAAGAATATGTATTCTTATTGGGTTATGTTGAGAATCCTGTTGAAGACAAATGGGAAAGCAAGAACGTTATCAATAAGACAAAAGCAGAAGAAATCATCGAGAAATTCGCCACTGTTGAAGCGGTAGATAAGGCATTTGATGAGCTTGCTGCATCTTGGGATTTATTATTATCCAAATATACTGTTGATACTGCAGATGATAAGTTGAATCGTCAGGTTAATATCTGGAACCAGTATCAGTGTATGGTTACATTCAATCTCTCAAGAAGTGCTTCCTACTTCGAGTCCGGTATCGGTAGAGGTATGGGCTTTAGAGATTCCAACCAGGATTTACTTGGTTTCGTACATCAGATTCCGGATCGTGCAAGAGAGAGAATTATCGACCTTGCTTCCACTCAGTTAGAGGATGGTGGTGCATATCATCAGTACCAACCACTTACTAAGAAGGGTAACGACGAAATCGGTGGCGACTTCAATGATGATCCATTATGGTTAGTACTTGCCGTAGTTGGATATATCAAAGAAACAGGTGATTTCTCCATCTTAGATGTAATGACTCCATATGATAATGATGATTCAAAGGCTACACCGCTTGCAGATCATTTAAAACGTTCCATCGATCATGTAATCAATAATGTAGGTCCTCACGGATTACCTCTTATCGGACGTGCTGACTGGAATGATTGTCTTAACTTAAACTGCTTCTCTACTGAACCGGGTGAGTCCTTCCAGACTTCTACCAGCAAGGATGGCAGAGTGGCTGAGTCCGTTATGATTGCAGGAATGTTCTGTTATATCGGCGAAGAATATGTGAAGTTGATGGACAAGTCTGGTAATAAGACAGAAGCAGATAGAGTTACTTCAGAAGTAGGTAAGATGCGTGATGCCATCATGGAGCACGGTTGGGATGGTTCTTGGTTCCTTCGTGCATATGATGACAATGGTAATAAGATCGGTTCTGATGAAAATGAAGAAGGTAAGATCTTCATTGAATCCCAAGGCTTCTGTATCATGGGTAACTGTGGTGTGGAAGACGGTAAGGCGATTCAGACACTTGATGCAATCGAGGAACGTCTCGGAACCAAATATGGTCTTGTGCTTCAAAATCCAGCATTTACAAAGTATTACGTAGAATATGGTGAAATCTCCACCTATCCTGCAGGTTACAAAGAGAATGCAGGTATCTTCTGTCATAACAATGCATGGATTATGATCGCAGAAGCTCAGATGGGTAGAGGTGATAAGGCATTTGATTACTATTCAAAAATCGCTCCTGCTTATACAGAAGAGTACTCTGAGATTCATAGACTTGAGCCATATGTATACTCACAGATGGTAGCAGGTAAGGATGCAAAACGTCACGGTGAAGCGAAGAACTCCTGGTTAACAGGTACTGCTTCCTGGAATTTTGTTGCAATCTCTCAGTCTATTCTTGGTGTAAAACCGGAATACGATGGTTTACAGATTGATCCTTCCATTCCACAGGCTTGGGATGGCTATAAACTCACTCGTGAGTTCAGAGGCGATAAATACAATGTAACAGTTAAGAACCCGAACCATGTATCTAAGGGCGTAGTGAAGATGATTGTAGACGGTAAGGAAGTGGAAGGGAATATCATTCCTGTAGCCGGTGACAAGAAGGTTCACGAAGTTGAAGTTGTATTAGGCTAATAATATAATAGATTAATAATGTGCTGCCAAAGTAAATTTATTTGCTTTGGCAGCTTTTTTGAGTTTTGACTTTTTGAATTGGAAAATTGCGTTTGCTATGATAATATAAGTTATAGGAAGAAAACAGGTTGAAAAGAAAACATATTCATAATTATTGAGATAGAATAGAAATAAACAGGAGGAATATATAGATGAATCAGAGGGGAAAGTGTTTTTACGCTTTATTGATATTTATATTAGCGGAAGCAATCCAAATCGTAGCATCGAGTATATTCGTAATGATATTGACTGGATATCAGAGTGTCACGAATTCCAAAGCTAATGATGTATCGCAATTTGGGTTATCTCAGAATATGCAGTATCTGGTATCAGCGTCCGGTATCCTCTTATGTGGTATTGTATTCTTTATATTGTATACTTTGGAGACACGAGGGGATAAGAAAATGAGGCTAATAAGTCCCACCTCAGTTAGAATAGGGTTTTTCCTTATTCTCCTCGGAATCGGATGTCAGTTTGCGGTATCCGGAACTATGAGCATCCTTCAAAAGTACTTAGTAAAATTATTTGAGGATTATGCAAACCAGATCAATTCGTTGCACCATGGAAGTGCGTGGGTAGTTTTTTTATTACTGGCTGTAATTGCTCCGGTTACTGAGGAATTGATCTTTAGGGGGGTTATCCTGCATCATACGAATAGATATATCTCTTTTCTGGGGGCAAACCTAATCCAAGCAACATTGTTTGGAATCTATCATTTTAATATCATTCAAGGAATTTACGCCGCTTTGCTCGGATTTTTATTAGGGTTGGTGTATCATAAATTTAAAACAATCATAGCTCCGATCATACTGCATATGACTGTGAATATAAGCTCTTACTTGATTCTGGTATTCCCGGAGAGGATAACATCCTATTTTGTAATGATGTTTCTGGGGGCGGGTGTGACATATCTAATGATTAGATCATTAAAATTATATCGGATTATGGATTGATGATATAAGCGTTAAAATTTTAGCTTGCATCTGAAATAAAAATCATATATCATACTAATGACAATTGAATATTACATGGGATAGATGATGATCACTTGTAACTGTTTCTGAATCGATGTTTCATATGCACTCTGATAAAGGGGCGTGAAGAAATATTTAGGAGGAGATGGAGATTATCATAGATCCGACTTCCACCGTACACTAAGGTCAGTGATTTTTGATTTGTACGGATAATATAAGAATAACTCTTAATAGTAAGTCTTGACCCAGTAAAAACTTTCGTGGCAGGAACTGAAAAGATCTTATTCGTTTATTTACTATGTAATTACGTATTAAAGAAGAAATGAAAATGGATTTTTCTTCGTAAATAAATGATATGCTGATTTTCTTTGGTCTGTTACGACAATGGGAGATTAGCATTTTTTTGTGCGTGAAAATGTTTGATTCTGCATTGTAATGTGTAAAAAAGGTAACATTATAAATGATTAAGAGTGTTTTAGGAAGAATAATAATATTCAGCTGTTATAAATAAAAGTAGCGAGTTGTAAAAGGAGCCGTGATGAACGGCAGAATGGAGGAAAAATGAATACAACAACTAACTTACGTACCAGAAAGCTGGTGCAGCTGGCACTATTCACAGCAATCATTGCATTGCTAAACTTGACCCCACTAGGATATATTAATACTTTGGGATTATCCATCACTTTGGTAGGTGTTCCTGTCATCGTTGGAGCAATTGTGTTAGGGCCTACAAGCGGAGCTATTCTGGGAGCAGTATTTGGCATAACCAGCTTTCTTAGATGCTTTGGTATAGAGCCATTTGGAGCACAGCTATTGTCAATTAATCCGATTTTTACTTTTATTACATGTATGGTTCCTAGAATTCTTATGGGATGGTTTGCGGGATTAATATTTATCGGATTTAAGAAAATAGATAAGACGAAGATATGGTCATATGCTGCGACTAGCTTAATAGGATCAATATTAAACACGGTGTTCTTTTTATCAGCAGTAATATTATTCTTTTATAATACCGATTATATCCAGGCATTTGCAACCAGTGTACATGCGACAAACATATTTGCATTTTTCTTTGCAATAGCAAGCGTGAACGGTACGGTAGAAGCAATCACCTGTATGATTGTAGCCGGAGCAATTGCTAAGGTTCTTGATGCATATGTTAAGAAAAATTCCTTGGTTAATTAACGGATGGTTCCATTTTAAGAAGAATGTCGAACCCTGGGTAAAAAATAATATAGAAATAAGTGCTCAACTATTGACATCAAATATGATTCTATGTTACAATACTCTAGCTGTTAGTATTGCGTGGCAATATTAACATGATAAAGAAGAGATCCATCTCTCACCCATAGCGTACGATCAGAGTTACTGTGAACGGGTTAATGCTTTTAAAAACTAATATTATTTCTGTATAGAGATAATAATGTGATTGAGCTTTTAGGTGGATGATCTTTATCCACCTATTTTTATTTTATAGAGAATTCTATAGAAGTTCTGTTATTGTAACTAATTGATTTATAACCTATGGAGGTGCAGTACTATTAGCGATTTAATGATTAATGAACAAATCAGGGATAAGGAAGTTCGCCTGATTGGTGAAAACGGAGAGCAGTTAGGAATCTTGTCTTCTAAAGATGCAATGAAGATGGCGAAGGATGCAAATCTGGATCTTGTGAAAATTGCTCCAACAGCAAAGCCACCGGTTTGCAAGATTATTGATTACGGTAAATACAGATATGAGCTTGCAAGAAAAGATAAGGAAGCAAGGAAGAAGCAGAAGATTACCGATGTAAAAGAAATCAGATTATCTCCCAATATTGATGATAATGATTTAAATACAAAGGCAAATCAGGCACGTAAATTTATCACTCATGGTGATAAAGTAAAGGTTGCTCTGCGTTTTCGTGGTAGAGAGATGGCACATACCTCTTCCTCAAAAGTAATCTTAGATGAATTCTTTTCAAAACTAGAGGATATTGCTGTTGTAGAAAAACCAGCGAAGCTCGAAGGACGAAATATGATTATGTTCTTAACAGAAAAACGTTAAAATACTAAATATTACAGCGTTTTGAAAGGGAACGATAAGAAATCCCTTTTTGCTGTATTAATTATTAAGGAGGAAATATCATGCCAAAATTAAAAACAAGCAGAGCAGCAGCGAAGCGTTTCAAAGTAACAGGAACCGGAAAGCTTAAGAGAAGTAAAGCTTACAAGAGACATATCTTAACTAAAAAATCCGCTAAGACCAAGAGAAATCTTAGAAAAGCAACTATTACAGATGCAACCAATGTTAAGAACATGAAGAAAATCTTACCATATCTTTAAGAGATTGGTGATAAGGAGGAAATAGAACATGGCAAGAATTAAAGGCGGATTAAACGCTAAGAAAAGACATAATAAAGTATTAAAATTAGCTAAAGGTTATAGAGGAGCAAGATCTAAACAATATAGAGTAGCAAAGCAATCAGTTATGAGAGCTTTAACATCTTCTTTCGCTGGTAGAAAAGAAAGAAAGAGACAATTCAGACAGTTATGGATCGCTCGTATCAATGCAGCAGCAAGATTAAATGGTTTATCTTACAGCAAATTAATGCATGGCTTAAAGTTGGCTAACGTTGATATCAACAGAAAGATCCTTTCTGATATGGCAATCAACGATGCAGCAGGTTTTAGTGCACTTGCTGAGCTCGCAAAATCCAAATTAGCTTAATTATAAATAAACATAATATAAATGAGGTGTCGCGTATGCGACACTTTTTTTTATTATATAGGAAATTTATTGTAGTTTGATAAAGACAGTGTATCCTATAGAATAAAAAATTACTCCGTGAAGATTGCACATACTTTTTCACTTTAGGGTACTAGGTTTACAAAGAAAACGATTATATTAATTCAACTGTATCGATATAATAGAGTAAAGGAATTCTGTGAAGAGAAAAGCTCAGCTTCGGTTGATAAGAAATCTAATTGGACTATGACGGAATGGAGGATAATGATGACAAGGGAAGACAGAGAAAAAATAATTAGTAATGATTTCGCGGATTTACTTATTACATATAGCGGAGATAGAAGCGCTTTTCTTCCTTATAAGAATAATGTTATCAATATCATAGATTTTTACAATGCAGTAGTTCATGTGCCTGTCACAGAGATCAGTGATGATACTATTTTAGAAAAGGGATACGCTGTCATGCCTTCCATATTCGGTTTGTGTAGTCATGAAAGCTTGGAGGCTTCCGGTATTCTACGAATACGGAATGTACCGAATTTTAATCTTCGCGGACAGGGCGTATTGATTGGTTTTATGGATACAGGCATTGATTATACGAACCCAATCTTCCAATACTCGGATAGATCAACCAAAATCGTATCCATATGGGATCAAACCATATTCAGTGATAATTATCCAGACGATACTTCCTTTGGAACAGAATATACTAGGGAACAGATCAATGAAGCGCTGAAAAGCGATCAACCTCGTACAGTAGTTCCTACTACGGATGATATAGGACATGGTACTATGCTAGCCGGGATCGCAGCTGGGAATGAAGTACCGAATAGTGATTTCTATGGGGTGGCTCCTGATGCAGAACTGGTAGTAGTGAAACTGAAGCAAGCAAAACAATACTTAAGAGACTTTTTTTCAATACCCAGTGATGTACCAGCATATCAGGAGAATGATATCCTCTTTGCAGTAAATTATCTGATAGCGGTTGCCAACCGCTTGAACAGGCCAATCGCAATTTGCGTGGGACTAGGTACTTCTCAAGGGCCTCATGATGGGAAAGGAACCTTGAGTGGTGGACTATCAATGAAAGCGGAAAATATCGGTGTTGGAGTTGTTATAGCAGCAGGGAATGAAGGGAATGCAAGGCGACATTATTCCGGGAAGGTAGATCCAGCAATTGGATATGATACGGTTGAATTACAGGTGGGAGCGAATGATCCGGGTTTTTTTATAGAGCTTTGGGGCTTGTCGCCGGATATCTATGGGATAGATGTTCAGACTCCTAGCGGTGAATATATACCAAAAATAATCCCGGTTCTGGATGAGCATCGTTCCCTATCCTTTATATTTGAACCCACGGTAATTAATATTGATTTTCAAATATCAGAATCACAAAGTGGAGAACAACTAATTCTTATGAGATTTCGCAGACCTTCTGCAGGTATATGGAGATTTAAAGTGTATTATAGTGGCGATTTGGAAGGTGCATTTAACATGTGGCTACCTATGGAGGGGTTTGTCTCTAATAATACATTTTTTACAAAATCAGATCCGAATATTACGTTATTATCGCTGGCCAATGGAAGATCTCCGATAACGGTGACTGCCTATAATACAAGAGACCAGGGCCTATATATTAATGCGAGCAGAGGATTTACTCTTACCGGTAGGATTAAGCCGGAGATTACTGCCCCCGGTGTAAATATTATAAGTCCAGGACTAAATAATTCCTTTAACGAAGTTACATCAACCAGCGCTGCAGCTGCGCATACAACCGGAGTCGCAGCGATGATGCTCGAATGGGGGATCGTGAAAGGAAATCAACCATTTCTTAGTACAGTTGATATGAAAGTGTTCATGATACGAGGAGCCAGAAGATCAACGGATTTAAGATATCCGAATCGTGACTGGGGTTATGGAATATTAGATGTGTATAATATCTTTGATACACTTAGAGTGAGTACAGCACCGTAAATGAATAGGGGGGGACGTATATGTTGACAGATAATGATAGATTCAAAATTTTTAGTAATGATTATGTGGATCTCATTGTCGAATATAATCAGAACATGAAGATTTTTGATCGCTTCCCCGGGGGAACGGTGCATATTATGAACGATATCTTCGCGATTGTTTATGTTCCTAAGGAAGCTATCAGGACTGGATATATTAGCCTTGAGGGGTATTCTTTATATCCTGCCTGTTACGGTCTGACTAGTCAGGGGAATTTTGACGCGTCTGGTGTAACAAGACTTCGCCGTATGCCAAATTTTAATCTGAGAGGTCAGGGGGTAATGATCGGAATTATTGATACCGGCATTGATTATACGAATCCGGTATTTCGAAACGCTGACGGTTCTACCCGAATCGCATATCTATGGGATCAGAATATTGATACAGGGAATCATCCAACACCGTATAATTTCGGAACGGAATATACCAGGGAGGACATTAACCGTGCACTTGCCAGTGCGAATCCTTTAGAGGTCATTCCAAGTACCGATGAAAACGGACATGGCACAATGCTTGCAGGTGTATCCGCCGGTTCAGAAGTGACTGCAAATGATTTTAGTGGTGTTGCTCCGAACACAGAATTGATTATTGTAAAATTAAAACCGGCAAAACAAGTAATACGTAATATCTTTGTCATTCCGGATAATGTTGCATGTTTTCAAGAGAATGATATTATGTGGGGGGTACAGTATTGTATAGATAGGGCAAGAGTACTTCAACATCCGATTTCTATCTGCATTGGTCTGGGTTCTTCACAGGGGTCACATGACGGAAGAGGGGCGCTCAGTTATTTTATATCCGTTGCATCAAATTATTCTGGTGTGGTTGCATCTGTTGCGGCAGGGAATGAAGGAGAGGCAAACAGACATTTTTATGATGAGATTGAATCAGCGATAGGATATAGTAATGTACAGTTAAATGTCGGTGAGGGGGAGAAAGGTTTTTCAATGGAATTATGGGGGAATGCGCCAAATAGCTACTCGATTGATATTACATCGCCTTCAAATGAATATATCCCACGCATTCCAGAGAGCATTCGAGTTAATCGTGAGATTTCCTTTATCTTTGAAGATACTACCATATCCATTGATTATCAAATGGTGGAATCCTCAACGGGAGATCAATTAATCTTGATGAGGTTTCGTAATCCGTCTCCGGGAATATGGAATTTTAAAGTATATACTAGAGGCAATCTTCAGGGTTCCTTTCACGTATGGCTACCCAGTGACGATTTTATTGGTCCTGATACCTACTTTCTTCAGGCAGATCCTTATACAACAATTACTTCACCCGGTAATTCTCCGGTTCCGATTACCTGTACGGCCTACAACACCAGAAATAACAGCTTATATCGGAGGGCAGGAAAGGGATATACACGTGACAATGAGATCAAACCGGATATCGCTGCGCCGGGCGTAGATGTTCTTGGTCCCACTCTTCAAAAGGGATTTACCAATTTTACCGGTACCAGTGTTGCTACAGCCTATACATCCGGTATCATAGCAATGATTTTAGAATGGGCAATCGTGAAAGGAAATTATCCTGGAGTGGATGCCGTGGAAATCAAGAAATTTATTATTCGAGGAGCGGAAAGAAACCCGCAACTGCTTTACCCTAATAGAGATTGGGGGTATGGAATTTTGAATGTATTTAATGTGTTTAATACACTTCGTGTCAGATAATGTGCTTTCAAAATTCTGGATATAAAAGATTATAAATCGATTAGAGAACATGGTTTTTGTTGCAGGATGTTTTTATTTGAAGTATGATATACATGGAAAATATAAGAAGATATTGTTTATTAGGAGGAAATATGAGAAATAGATTATCAAATGGACTTTGGGGATTAATATTTATTATGATCGGAGTCGGTTTTGCAGGAAATGTACTTTTTGGTTGGAATTTTAATGTGTTTTTTGCGGGTTGGTGGACATTGTTTATTATTATTCCATGCTTTATCAGTATGATTAAGAATGGGATGGGATTCGGTTCTACCTTCGGTTTTGTAGTGGGTATATTAATTCTGATATCAGAGAATGTAGCCCTACCTTTTGAAGTATGGAATCTTGTTGTTCCGATTATGTTAATCTTTATCGGATTTCGTATCATTTTTCAGAATTCATTTCGTAAAAGAACGAATTTTCAAACGAGTAATGAAGGTTATACAACAGATCAGGGGCAAACATTTAATGGGGGAGAAAAACGTGAATATAGTGCGGTTTTTTCCGGAAGCAGAATTCGTATTGAAGAGGAATTTGTCGGTGCCAGCTTATCAGCGGTATTTGCAGGGCTGTCAATCGACCTAAGGGAAGCAAAAATCAATCATGATGTAGAAATTTCCGCACAGGCTATCTTTGGAGGAATTGATATATACATTCCGGTTGGTGTGAAAGTGAAGGTCAATAATATACCAATATTTGGCGGCGTGGGCAACAAGGCAAATCATACGAATGATCCAGCTGCTCCGACTATCTATTTAAACTCAACATGTATGTTTGGGGGGATTGATATCAAATGAGTAGTACCCAAAAAGCAATCAAATATTGTGCAATGACATTTGCAATACTGCTGGCGGTAGGAATTATCTCGGCGATGGCTAATCTCGCGTTTACTATCGCGAATGGTTTTAGCGGAACCTCAAACAGATTTCAGTTTGCAAACGCTAAGAATGAAAAAAACTTTTCTGTGGATTATGATAAATCCTTCAAGGGAGTAAGTAGCTTAAAAGTAGAAAATGCTCTTGGTAATTTAAAGATTTGTGTTGGTGAAGACTTTAGAGTAGTAGCAAATCATGTTAGTAAGAAATTTGATGCAGACGTGAATGAAGATGGAACATTAACGATAAAAGACAAGGGAAATGATTTCAACTTCCTATGGTTCAATTTCGATGGATTAACAAATCCTCGTTCTGATATTATTGTATATGTGCCCTCTGATTTTGTCTCCAAAGAATCTATAATCAGTACAGGAGCAGGTAATACTATTATTGAAGGTCTAAAATCAGATTATTTATTTATTGAAGCAGGAGCTGGTAACATTAGAACAAAAGATCTCACTGCAGCCAGAGCAAGGCTTGATGGAGGGGTTGGATCTATCACCTTGAGTCAAGTACGTTTTGAAGAATCAGAATTTAGTTGCGGGGTCGGGAAACTTGATGTGAGTGGACAGCTCTTAGGTAAAACGGATGTGGATTGTGGAGTTGGAGAAGTATCACTAGATCTATCCGGTGAAGCAGAGGATTACGGTTACAATGTTGATACCGGACTTGGTTCAATTAAATTAAATGGCAATAAGATTTCCGGCAAATATAATCTGGGTGCACAAAATCAAATCAAAGTAGATGGAGGCGTCGGGTCAGTTAATATAAAAATAAAATAAAGAATTTTAGTTAAACAAATGCTAATTATTCATTAGAGATAAAATTCACATACTATTAATGTACCATTACTTTTTTCATTCAAGTGGGGACGTATAGCTTAGAAAATATGATAAATAATTCTTTTCATACCTTTATTTTGTGGTTATTCATTGATTACCAATATAAAACAAGTAATTTTTTTAATAAATTGGAATACTTGTTTTAAAGAATAGGTAAAATATAAATGGGGGCGTTAATTATCCTAACGTCTCCATTTCTTGATAGTTACCTGACAATAAAAAATAGTAAATCAAAGTTACTGCAAAGCGCTATTGAAAGCGGCAGAATGGAGAGATGATATGAATAAGAAAAGTCTGCTTGGATTGCTTCTGTTTTCATGTGTTGTAATATCCGGTATGTTTTTATCTACGGAGATACTCATTGAACAAAGTAGCGATACATTACACACACAACAAGCAGGAGTAAATCATACGGAAGATAAGGTATTAAGTAATCAGAGTACGGATTTTGTTAAAAATGAGGTAAATAATACAAAGGTACAAACGGAGTCATCCGTTGATGAAGCAGCAGCAGTTACGGTTGCTCCGACAAAGAAAGCTCAAAAAGATAGGACCACCCAGAAGATAACGGATACAAAGAATAAGGTTGACCTTGGTGAAGCAGCAAGAGAATACGCTTATGAGAAGCCAACGGATATAGATTATAATGCATTGATTGCTTCAGGGAAGGCTGATCAAAAGATAACTCCCGTTCCAAGTGGAGTTCCGGATGAAAAGATAAAGGATAGTACGATTTATAACTCATCCAATGCATCCATCATGGCAACTGCCGATTCCGTATATAAGCCACAACTTATTTATGATTATAGAAAGGTAGATTATCGATCCCATATTCCAAAGATGGTTTGGGATAGTGAATTAAGGAAGGCATTAGATATTAAAAATCCCAACATTGACCTTCAGGCGGATGCTGCGATTTTACTGGACGCAAATACTAAAAAAGTATTGTATTATAAAAATCCTGTGAAAGCGGAATTTCCCGCAAGTACGGCAAAGTTATTGACTTCAATTGTAGCTTTGAAAAATTGTGATACCAAGGATGTTGTCACGATAGGGGATGAGGTTACTATGATCGCTTCCGACTCCACGAGAGCTTATTTGAAAAAAGGGGAAAAGCTTACAGTGGAGAATCTATTAGAAGGGATGCTACTTCCTTCCGGGAATGATGCAGCGTATGTAATTGCTGCTTTTGTAGGAAGAAAGTCTTTAAAAAATCCTGATGCAAGTAAGGAAGAAGCGATAGGGGAATTTCGTCGTCTGATGAATGAAGAAGCAAAAAGAATTGGCGTTAAAAACTCCTACTTTATGACACCGGATGGATATGATGCAATTGGTCAATATACCACAGCATATGATATGGGCTTGATTGGTATGGCAGCCATCAATTATAATACGATTCTTGAAATAGTGAAAAAGAGTAGATGTAGCTCGAAATTTCCCAGCGGAGAAGAAGCGACTTGGACAAGTACAAATAAGTTATTAAATCGTAATAGTGGGAAGTATTACCCCTCAGCATTTGGTTTAAAAACCGGTACCAGTACCATGGCCGGTAATTGCCTGATTGGGGCTGCTAAAAAAGATGGTAAAAAAGTAATTTGCGTAATTATGCATTCCAATGCAGGAAACAGGTATGATGACGCGATAAAGTTAATGGATTATGGATTAAAATAAATAACGGGGGAATTAAAAGATCTATGAGTTATGAGGAGATGGATAAGCAGAAGGCAAAGAAGATTCTAAGTAGCGCAGGAATTGCATTATTTGTATTAGCATGTATTTTTGTATTTTCACAAAGTGGTATTGATATTTTGGTAGGCCGGTTTTATCCTGGTTTGGCTAAAACCGATTGGTACGTATGGGTACTTACCGCGTTTCCTTTAATTGGACTCGGATTACCGGTCTACCTACTTTTAATGAAGAGGATTCCAAACTCCACCAAGGGAGAGGTAGTGAAATTAAAGCCGTTACATTTCTTGGTTATATTCTTTATATGTATGGCGGCAATGCACATCACTAATATAATTAGTAGTATATTAACACTGATTATTGCGTTCCTAAAAGGTGATACACATTTGATAAATCCGGCACAGGAAGCAATTATGAACAGTAATTATGTGATGGCTCTTATTTATGCATCTATTATTGCTCCGGTAGTAGAGGAGTTTATATTTCGGAAAATTCTTTTGGATAAACTAAGACGGTTTGGAGATATTCAAGCTATACTGATGACAGGAATTGCATTTGGTATGTTCCATATGAATTTGACCCAGTTTTTTTATGCGGCCGTATTGGGATTTGTTTTTGCTTATGTTACAATACGAACAAATACAATAAGATATGCAATTATATTACATATGATTATTAACGCGAGCTCAACCATAGTCGCACCGTTTGTATTGAAAGGAAATAAAATTATTAGTTTGATTATGGTGGGATGGGTGTTTCTTGCAATCATAACAGGTAGTCTACTCTTTGCTTTTAACTATAGGAAAATCTATTTTACTAAAACAAATCCATTGGTTAAAAGAAAGGATTACTTTGTCAATGCCGGTGTTATATGCTATGCATTGATTTGCGTAGTGATGATTGCAATCACAACCATATTTTATTAAGTAGTTTAGCTGATACGAACCGCGGTTCCTGACGCGGTAACCATTAGCATACCATTATTTGAGCCAAGTACTTCGTAATCGATATCAACGCCGATCACGGCATTTGCTCCTAGTTGCTGGGCACGGCTGACCATCTCCTGCATCGCTTGTTCTCTGGCACGAATCAGCTCCTCTTCATAGGTACTTGAGCGGCCACCAAAGAAATTAGACAAGCCTGCGGTAAAATCCTTTACAAAATCTACGCCTGAGATTACCTCACCAAATACGACACCAAAATAATCATTAATTTGTTTTCCTTCTATGGAAGGTGTAGTTGTTACGAGCATAAGAAATCCTCCTATTGATCTTTTTTCCATCATATAATGGTTAAATTGAGTGTGTCAAGTAAGGTAAACAAATCATAATGAGGATTTAATCTGTTTTTAATTTTGGTTGTAATTATATATAAACATATGAAATCAATATATACGCAATAGATCATATACGATTCCTAATGAGGGAGGGAGTAGTTACATGACGCAACTATTAGTTAAAATATTTTTAAAAAACAATACACAGTATGAAAATCCAAAGGTTAGAACAGCATATGGAATTCTATCTAGTGTAGTAGGGATTATATGCAATATATTTCTCTTTGGAGTAAAGCTTACGGTGGGAATGGTGATCAACAGTATTTCTGTAACGGCCGATGCATTTAACAACTTATCGGATGCAGCTTCTTCGGTAATCAGTTTTATAGGTGTGAAGCTAGCGGGGAGGCCGGCGGATAAGGAACATCCCTTCGGACACGGAAGATTTGAATATATTGCTGCGCTGGCAGTTGCGTTCCTAATTCTGCAGGTTGGTTTTAATCTGTTCCAAAGCTCTTTTCAAAAAGTGCTTCATCCGGAAGAAATCAACTTTAATCCCATATTAACGGGAATACTGTGTTTATCAGTACTGGTTAAAGTATGGATGATGTTGTTTAACCGAAAGTTAGGGAAGAAGATTAATTCAACGGTGATGTTAGCAACTTCTGCAGACTCGATGGGAGATGTATTCGTTACATCGGCAACGATTATCTCTACGATCATCGGAGGATTTACGAATTTAAAGATTGATGGTTATATGGGTGTTGTTGTATCAGTGTTCGTTATGCTGGCAGGATTTCGTATTGCAAAGGATACCTTGGAACCCCTGCTAGGGCAACCGGTGGAACGAGATGTTTATGAAAGAATAACCGCGCTGGTAGAAAGCTATGATGGGATTGTAGGCACACATGATTTGATTATTCATAATTATGGTCCTACGAACAGAATGGCTACGATTCATGTAGAAGTGCCGAATAATGTGAATTTTGAACAGATTCATGATACCATTGATTTAATTGAGAAGAAGATATGTGAGACGATGGATATCTTTTTGGTAATCCATATGGACCCGGTTGAGATTAACGATGTAAAGGTTGTAGAAAAGAAGCAGATGTTAATTCAGATTATAAGCGAGCTGGAGCCGAAAGCCTCCCTACATGATTTCCGTGTGATAAACGGTGAGTATCGGATTAATATGGTATTTGATCTGGTCGTTCCGTATTCGTATAAGGAATCGGAGAAGCATAATTTACTGGACAGCATTAACGAATATGTAAAACGATATGATGAACGTCATAACTGCATTATTAATATCGAGAATAGTTTTATTGCAGAAAAGTAGTAGTGTGAATTATTGAAAAACATAATTTACACCTCTAAGTTTGTGCCTGTGAAATCCTCGGCACAAACTAACACAAAGGCAGGATGTATTAGTATAACGTTATCTTTTGGAGGTAGAAGGATGGTAATCGATTTTCATACGCATGTATTTCCGGAGAGCATCGCGGCTGCTACAATAAAGAAACTTGAGGCAGCAGGTGGAGTGAAAGCGTTTACAAATGGTACACTTTGTGGATTGATCTCCTCAATGAGAGAGAATGCTGTGGATATCTCTGTCGTTCTTCCTGTAGTTACAAGACCTTCCCAGTTTGAATCAGTTAATGATTACGCCGTACAGATAACAGGGAAGGATGGGATTATATCCTTTGGCGGAATTCACCCGGATAGTAAAGATTACAAGGAGGAGCTGGATCAAATTAAAAGGATGGGCTTACAGGGTATTAAACTACATCCGGACTATCAGAACACCTTTATTAATGATGTTAAAATGATACGGTTGGTTCAGTACGCAGTGAAGATCGGATTAATTGTTGTGATTCATGCAGGTCTTGATATTGGACTACCAGATCCGGTGCATTGTACTCCAAAGCTTACTTATGATATGCTGTGCCAAATCGGTAAGGGTGATGGAAAGATTGTTCTTGCCCATATGGGTGGTTATGATATGTGGGATGATGTGGAGAAATATCTTGTGGGTCAAGATATATGGTTAGATACCAGCTATTCCTTAACCAAGATGGGAACGGAACAGTTCTTAAGAATAGTGAAAAATCATGATTGTGAAAGGATTTTGTTTGGGACGGATTCCCCATGGGATGGCCAAAAAGAAGGGCGTTCCGTGATAAATAAACTGGATATTACGAAGGAGCAACGGGGACTGATTTTAGGAGGGAATGCGATGCAATTATTGGGATTAAAATACAGGTAAAATAAGGATGAAAAAAAGTTTAAAAAAAATGAAATTAATGCTTGAAAAATAAATTTTGATGGGTTATAATATCATTCGTGGCTGACAAACAGACACACAAAAAAATACCATAGGGATATCGCCAAACGGTAAGGCACTGGACTCTGACTCCAGCATCTCAAGGTTCGAATCCTTGTATCCCTGCTTAAACCAATGATTTGTTGAAATCATTGGTTTTTTGATTCTTAATACTCGAATTTCAATGTTATAAGGCACTAGATTCTTAACCTTTTTCAAGGTGGTCTAGTGCCTAGTTTTTATGATGAAAGGAAGAGGATATATGAAGAAAATTAGTATTACCCATTAGATAACCTTACTGAGAAAAGCAATGGGATAATTCAAAGGAGAAGATAATAAATAGGGCAAAATATTGTATTTAGTAAACATGTAATGTATAATTTAACCATGTAAATAGTTTGCAATAGTTTACAACAGGGAAGTGAAAATTATCGATGTTCCGTTTGGTGGAATTACGTTTTATGGAGGTATTGTAATGAAAAAGTTTTGGGGCTTTGGCATTCTCATACTATTGCTTGTTGCAATGGCTGTAATATTTATAAAATACAACAACAAAGATGTTCCAACGATGGAGTTAGAATACACCCTAGGAGGAAAGCTCGAAAAAGTTACTGTTGAACATGGTTCTGCAAGTTGGAAGAGTATGGGTGGAAGTTTTGAAGCAGATGGTCGTCATCCTTTAGATTCTGTGGGACACATGCCAGAAATTAAAAAAACAGATGACTTAAAAGAATTAAAAATAAGTTTTACGTCAAAACCTACTTCTTATACAGGTCGGTACTGGACTGATAGGTACATTGGAAAAGAAGAAGCGTATGAAAATCACTTTGAAACATTGAAAACATCTAATGATATTATTACCTTGTCAAATGATGAACAGGGATATATCTATGAAATTCATGCAACATGGCCTCAAGGCAATGCCTATTATGCTTTTTATATAACTAATAATAAATAAGTGAACATAAATACAAAAAGGGATAAGGTAAGACTAATATAAGTCTATCATACCCCTTTTTGAGTACGGCAATTTCATGAGAAGACAACCGTCAATCCTTTATGGGTGTAGTTTCAAATGAAAGGATTAGTTTTTAAACACAATCATTCAGTCTGTCTTGTAAATTTCAATCAGTTCTCCTTAAAAACTATCTCCGAACTGTCGTAAACCAACTTTCCGGTTACTTCTATCTTGTGATGATTTATAGGATTTATCGCATCCTGAACATAAAATACAAATAAAGAGTATAATCTTCTTGAAACAGTACAGGTATCGTTCCAGTTTAAGGATCAAAGCTTTGCTATGATCTCCTGATAAGTTTGTGGGTTAGTATGATAAATGAATCCTAGATAATAACCCTCAAAGTAAAAATATTATTCTCTGCTTCGAAGGAGTACAGACCCTTATATTTTTCACATGCAGCTACAATGCTCTTCATGCCCATGCCATGATTCTCTTGGTAATTTTGTGGAATACTGTTTTCGAAAATAACTTCTCGCTCAAATGGATTAACGATTTCTATAAATAATTTACCGTTCTTAGTATGGCAGAATAGTTTGATTGTTCTTTGCTGTGGGTCAAGAATGGGGATTATGGCGTGTATTGCATTTTCAAGTGCATTTGAAAGAATGACACATACATCCGAGGGATCAATATCTATGTTATTTGGAATTACAATATCAGCATTTACCGTTATCTGTATTTCCTCTGCTTTTGCAATATATAATGAAAGAATAAGGTTAATGGTTTCATTTTCACAATGTCTTTTTATCGCAATGCTTTCCATGTCATGATTAATTGTTGCAATATAAACTCTGGCCTCTTCAATTCTACCATTTTCCATCAATCCGTCCAATAAGTTTAAATGATGCCGTAAATCATGACGATATATGGCTGATTTGTTTTGCAAAGCTCTTATTTGTTGAAGCTGAAGATTGGTTTCTTCTACCTGCATTCTAAAAATGTTGTGCTCATTTTGTAGAGATAAGCGTTGGGTTATTCCGTTAAAATACGTCATTAAAAAAGCAAAAAAAACATAGATGATGCAAGAGGCCATAAAGCCCACGATCACAATATTAGAGTGATAAAGTAAATTGGTATATACGGTCATTGAATAAGCCAAAAGATAATAGACAAAAGGAATAAAAGTCAAAAATAGAATTTTCATACCGGAGTAGTCGATGATTTTAATGATAGCCGGACGCACAAATTTATAGACAAGAATTAACAAAGGAATGGAAATGATGATTTGAAAAATCAAAGAGGTGTTATTGTCATAATGAAATAACTGAGCAGCAGTTTCCCCAAGCCATTTTCTAGGGGTGGTTAACATATATGCCACTCCAACAACAAATAATACTGTTACAACGCGTCTCTTAAAAAATCTCCATACAAACAGTACAAGCGGCAGGTGAATAATCATAGGATAAGCATATGATACGAATTTTCTACCAAAGCAATAAAAAAAGACAAATATTATTATGCCGCTAAATGCAGAGTAGACTGAAATGGCAATCGTATTTGTTCGGTTTCCCTTAATATTTAAAAGAAATAATGTTATAAACAATCCATATAAAAATAGAGCATAATAGTTTAGCGCAAATAACACTTATTGATCACCTCGTTTAAAGGAATATTCCAGATATGCCTTTTTAATATCAGAAAATTTTGTTCTTGATAGGGGGATGGATAATTGACTTTGAGTTCGGATCTCGTTTGTTGTGATTGTGTCAATGAAATCCATATTTATTAAATAAGAACGATGCGGCTTAATGAATTGCTTGTGGTTTAGTAAGGCTTTTTCATGCTCGCCTAACGTTCCTTTGACCTCCAAACATTGACCATCCTTCATATGATAAGTGAGCTGTCGACCAAATATCTCTACAAACTCAATATTATGTAAATATACCTTTGAAAGACCGGTTTTTGCATGGATTAGGATGCTATCTTTAGAGATATCGATTATATCCAAAAAGGCCCTTTCCAAAATGGCGAGTAACTTCACTTCCAAAACAGGCTTTGTTAGGTAGTGAAATGCCTCCACCTCGTAGGACTCTAGCGCAAATTCTGTGGAGGAGGTCAAAAAAATAATTTTAGCTAGTTTATCAAAACAACGGATCTCTCTTGCGATATCAATACCGTTTTCCAGCGGCATAATAATATCAAGTATAATAATATGATAGCGAATACCTTTTTCGATTTCGGAGATTAAGTCAGCTCCATTTTTAAAAATCCTGTGATTTATTTTTTGATTGATATGTAGTTTTCTATAATTTTCTATTGTTGCGCTTAACTCTGAAAGCTGGCGCATATCATCATCACATATAGCAATATTAATCAATTTGGCACCTCCCCAAAGAGTATCATCCAAAATATAGCATAATGACAGAGTGTTAGTCAATAAAGAAGTAATTATGGTGGAAGCGAGAAGCATATGCTGTAAGTTATTCTGTTTATTTGGGAAATAGTAGAACTCGATAGCATTTCATGTATACATAATACCATTTCATGCTGTACTTGGTTATTTCAACAAGAAGTACCCTATACTGGATAAGGTTATAACTAATTTAGGATAGGATAGCAGAAGATAGAAGCATATATTTGATATTTTTAAGCGTGTTATTAATCTTTGTAATACCAATGAGTTCTATCATATAATAAAAGGATTATGGTGAGATTATGAAAAACAAAGCTAAGTTTATGATGAAGAATAATAAGAGTAAATATTTGGCGGTTATTTTGGTATTTACTATGCTACTTTCGCTGTTACCCTCGAATTTGTTGTTTAAAGTCCAGGCGGCGAGTTTTGCACCCACAGGTGGTATTAATATGGATGACAATGTTACGCAGTACATTTTTTATGCAAATGGCACCCCTGTTACGATTGAAGCATCAATACCGGATGGAGCGGTGAAAGGGACGGTACCCGGTTATGTAGAACCTCCTTCGGCATCCTGTTCTGCTTATATTGTGTGGAATATTAATGGAACAACATATTACACAGGAGTCGGATACTTTTGGCATATCGGCAGTGATGGGCTTGCTATATCGCTAGTATATGGTGGAAGTGATAAGAATTTATCGGCCAATACTTCGGTTACACTTAATGGTGGAGTGGTTTTTGGTATATTTGGCGGTAGCTTTAACAGTAACTTGAATGGCAATACTACCATTGATATCAATGGAGGTGTCGTTAACACAGTTGCCGGAGGCTGTGGCGGTGATCTTGGATCGGTAAGTGGCAACTCAGCGATTACCCTGACAGATGGGGTCGCATTTGAATCAATATATGGGGGAAATGTGTCGAAATCATCATCGATATCTAACACTTCTATAAAGATTAAAGGCGGGCAAGCAGGTTTTGTAACCGGAGGCGGTGCATATGGAACAGTAACCGGTAATAGTAACATAGAGGTAAGCGGTGGAGTGTTATCGACCATTGGCGCTGGCGGAAATAGTGAAAATGTGATGGGGGATACGACTGTTAATATCACTGGAGGTAATATTTATGGGGGTGGTTACTACGGTATTCAAAAATTACATATGAGCGATAGCTCTCTCTTTCATTTGTACATTTCTGGTGGAAATATATATGGAGGCATACAACCTGGCTTAAATCCGGTGGTGTCTGCTACAAATAATACTCCGGTTGAAAAGTACGAGCTTACTGTTGGAGGAGCATTCGAAGAGGCGGTTTCAAAATTGGTAAGTGTACCAGCACTTGGGTATCGCTACGGTATAAAGGATGTTACCGTCTATATTCAAGGTAAAGTTGTGGCTTATCTACCGGCAGGTAAAACACAGGTTGGGATTAAATCAGAAGTGAACAATTATAAAGGTAACATTTCATCGAATCAGGCAATTTTAAACTCCTACACACCTCAAAGTATTACAGCTACACAAGCATCTGCACTGACAAGTGCAACAGGTTCGGCAGGATTTTATTTAAATCCGGCAATCCCTAGTTTATCCGCAGAAGATGTTGTTGTAACCAGAGATGGAGTTATGTTAACTAGCGGAACAGATTACTCAGTGAGTGATATTTCTACCACCGAACCGAAGATTACATTTGCTTCCTCCGCACGTATAAATTCATCCAGTGTGATTGAGGTCTCGATCGAAAAGCTGGATTATGATGTGAACAACGCACCATTGATTATTAACAATCAGGTACCAGAGGATGCAACAAAGGTTACCGCTTTCAATCTTACCTCACTTATAAGCAAACCGATAAGAGGGCAGACACCAAATACGACTGCCATAGATACCACTCAATATACAGGTACAGTGACTTGGAATCCTTCCGACTCCGTCTTTGGTCGTGACACTGTTTATACCGCAACCGTTAATCTAACACCAAAAGCAGGATATACCTTCACGGGTGTGGCAGCGAACAGCTTTACCCATAGCGGAGCGACCTATGTGACGAATGCCGAGAACAGTGGAACGGTTTCCATTGTATTTCCTGCAACGGTAGGTAGAGTAGTAGACGGAATTTCAATAAAAAGTGCACCTACTAAAACAACCTATCTATCCGGCGAGAACTTTGACCCTACAGGACTTATCATGTCCTTCCACTATGATGACGATACCACGCAGGATATCCCATATAATGAGGAAAGTAAGTCAGCTTTTCAGTTTAGCAAATCCACACTCTGGGCGAGTGATACCGATGTTTCGATTACTTTTTTAGGTAGGAATTTTAGTCAGCCAATTACAGTGAATCCTAATACTGTTACTTCGTTTGATCTCACTGAACTTGTAACCGCGCCAGTAAAAGGAAATACACCTGGTTCTGCATCCATTGACACTTCTCAATATACGGGAACAGTGACATGGAACCCATCAGACAAAATGTTTGTCGGTGGGACAACATACACCGCAACCGTTAACCTTTCACCGAAAGCAGAATATACTTTTACAGGAGTGACAGTAAACCGCTTTACTTATAGCGGTGTGACGGCTGTGACGAATGCTGAGAATAGCGGAACAGTTTCCATCGTATTTCCGGAAACAGCCGCTAAAGTGTTAAATGGTATTTCGGTAAAGAGCGCACCGAGTAAAACAAACTATATTACGGGTGACCGCTTTGATCCTTCCGGTTTAGTGCTGGCATTGCATTATGATGACGCTACTACTACGAATGTGGTATACAACGAAGAGACCAAGAGGGACTTTCATTTTAATAAAGCGAACCTTTCTGTGACAGATAAGGCGATTCAAATCACATATGATTCTCAAAAGGTTAGTCTGGCTATCACGGTTAAGGAGAAACCCGCACCACTAACACCAACACTAAAGCCAACACCAGCGCCAACATCGAAACCAACACCAGCGCCAACATCAAAACCAACACCAGTGCCAACATCGAAACCAACACCAGATCCAACATCGAAACCAACACCAGATCCAACATCGAAACCAACACCAGTGCCAACATCAAAACCAACACCAGTGCCAACATCGAAACCAACACCAGTGCCAACATCGAAACCAACACCAGATCCAACATCGAAACCAGCACCAGTGCCAACATCGAAACCAACAGCACACCCGACAACAAAGCCAACGGTAAAGCCAACGGTAAAGCCAACGGTAAAGCCAACAACAAAGCCAACAACAGCACCAACATCGACACCAACAGCAAAGCCATCTGCTGCTCCAACACCAATATACGCGCTACAGTCTATTAAGAATAAGGATAATGGAATTATCGTAAGCGGTAATATGGAAAGTGGCATTACCATCAATGTTGATCCAATCTCTATAGCGCATTCGGACTATAAGGCATTAAAGAATATGATTGGTAAAAATGAAGTTTTGGGTGCTTTTCTAGTATCCGTTTCGGGTGGTAGTTATCAGGGCAAACTAAAAATCGTCTTTACGGTTAACAAGCGTTATAACGCAAGGTCAGTGTCGGTTCTACATCAAAAACAAAACGGCACAATCGAAACACTTACCGGTAAGGTTATAAACGGAAAGGTTACAGTAACTGTAACAGAGCTTTCGCCGTTTGTTCTATTTGTACAACAGATTAATAGTGTTCCGAAAACAGGAGATACCACTTCAAATATGCCATTAATTATGGGTGCCATTTTTTCGGGCGTTGGATGTATAGCTTTTATCATTTATAAAAGAAAAAAGCATAGAAAGAAAATGAATAGAATGAGATAAATTTTTATATTAAAAAATAAAAATACGCCAGAGAAGATATACTCTGACTACAGTATCTCAAGGATCGAATCCTTGTATTCCAAAGAAGAACCCTTGATTAATATTCATGGGTTCTTCTTTGTGAGATATATTCGATTATTATTGACAAGTTATCCGTAAAAACGATTTTGCAATAATGGTATTACGAATAATTTGTTGATTGCTACCAATATTTGTTGTATTATTGAATGGAAAAGTAAGATACATTATTTTAATAATTTTTGTGAATTTATATTTTGGGGAGGACAACAAGAATGGTTATATTGTGGCAAATAATAGTGGCTGTGCAAACTCTTTTTTCATATGGAACAGCATACAGACTTACGAAAAATGGTGGGGATAACGGGGTATCGCTTTTCGGATGGTTTTTTGTTCTTGGATTGGCATCATTAATTCCTGGTTTAGGTATATATCTGTGGTTTAAATACAGAGAAGAGGAATAAGTTACATATATTTCTCTCTAGAAAGCTCGTTTTTTACTTACATAGTTGTTGGGTTGTTTCATAAATTGCCCAACACTATTTTTTAAAATGTATAGTAAATATCTTTATCATCTAATCTTATCATAAAAATTGCGTAGGTCATCAACAGTATCGTTGCCAATGCTACACCAATGTTTTGTACCATTGTTTGAATATGACACGGTACCGGATAAAAAACTGGAGGTAAATGAATCCCCATTTGAATAGGTAATAATAACACCGTATCCTATTCCACAAAGCGGTTCTACGTCAGTTTTGGTAATATGTACACTATTAATTAAGTCTATTATTCTGTTTCTTTCTGATTTGCTTTTAATTTCTTTTTCCTCACATTTTATATTGTGTATTTTAAAGCTGGTAATATTATGTTTATCAATCGATCCAAATTCATTATGCTGTTTGTCTGAGATTTGGTTTTTGTGACTACATCCCGTTGATAATGCAAATATTGAAATTATACATATCAAAAGTATCTGATTCTTTCTATATTTTTTTATCATATGAGTTCCCTACTTTCCAATATTTTTGTAAACGATAAAACGTAATATTATAAAATTAAATAAAGCTATTATAATGCGAAGTTTGATATTATACAAATAATTTCCAAATATAAGTTACGTAAAGTCATATCATCTCATTTAATCTTTTAGTTACATAAATCTATGCTTGACAAAACCGTATTACAATTGTAATATGGTTTTGTAGTACTACACTTGTAATACGAAAGGATTAATAGCATGAACAATATATCAGACTCCGAATGGAAGGTAATGAAGGTATTGTGGAAGAAGTCCCCTAGATTAGCCAGTGAGATTGTGGAGGAGCTCGAGCCGGACACAGGTTGGAACCCGAAAACTATTCACACACTAATCAGAAGGCTGGTATCAAAGGGTGCGGTAGAGGCTAGAAAAGAGAATACCTTTTATTCTTATTTTGTTATGGTAAGTGAAGCGGAATGTGTGAAAGAAGAAACAAAAACATTTTTGGAGAAATGCTTTAATGGTTCACTTAATATGCTGCTGGCTAACTTCATTGAAGATGAGAAATTATCAAACAAAGACATTGAGGAACTTGAGAATTTGTTAAAGGCGAAGAAAAGCAAGTAATGTGAATTATTGAAAAGCATAATTCACATCACGAAGTTTGAGCCTGCGAAATCCTCGGCTCAAACTAACTCAAGGGCATACATAATAAGTCCAATGTGAATTATTGAAAAGCATAATTCACATCACGAAGTTTGAGCCTGCGAAATCCTCGGCTCAAACTAACTCAAGGGCATACATAATAAGTCCAATGTGAATTATTGAAAAGCATAATTCACATCACAAAATTTGAGTCTGCGAAATCCTCGGCACAAACTAACACAAGGGGCTTACACAATCTAGCACAAAGTTCAGACATGATAAGTGAAAGGCATGGTTATTTGTATGATGAATCATTTGGTAAAGGTGTTTAATGAAATATTATATCTGGGAGCATTGTCCAGTATTATTATAGTGCTTATTTTGGTACTAAAAAGGGTGTTTGGCAAAATCATGAGCCCAAGATGGCATTATTATATCTGGATGTTACTGGTAATCAGACTATTGATTCCGGTATTTCCGGAGAGTTCTTTCAGCGCGCTGAACCTGTATTATTTTACTGTAGAACAATTACATATTCAGAGTGAAGCTACACTTCCCTCATTGAATCCATCAAACAATACAGGTTACGAAGATGCACCTTTACAGGAGGCGGTAAAGAATCATCCGGCAGCAGACAATGCGCCGGATAAGCCATCCAGTGCAACCGGTAATTCGAATACTTCGGGGAATAATTTCGCCAATCATATCGGATTTATGGAAGTAATGGCACTATTATGGTTATGTGGTGTGAGTTTGTTGCTTCTTTATACCGTTTATATCAATGTACTATTTTACTTGAAGATGAAGAGAACCTACAGGCCTTCAAAGAATGCTAGAGTTTTATCAATCCTTAGTGAATGTAAACGCATTGTAGGAATTAAAAAAGAGATATCCCTTTACACGACAAGCAGACCCAGAACACCTTCTCTGTACAGCATGTTTCATACAAGAATATTGGTATCGGAAGCATACCTGGAGCAGTTAAGTGATCAGGAGATAAAATATATTTTCCTTCATGAATTGTCTCATTACAAAAGAAAAGATATTGCATTAAATTGGATTCTTACGCTATTACAAATCGTTTATTTCTTTCAGCCGCTCGTTTGGTATGCAATTGCCAGACTGCATGAGGATTGTGAGATATCCTGTGATGCAGAGGCATTAAGATATCTAAAAGCGGAAGAATATCAAAATTACGGTACAACAGTCATCAAATTAATTAAGCTGTTTTCGGAATCTAATTTTATACCCGTTACAGCAGGGTTATGGAAGCATAAATCAAACTACAAAAGGAGAATCATTATGATTTCTAAATATAAAAAGCAAAAATGGACAAATACACTAATCACTCTTATGTTAATATTGATTGTCGGATTGGTCGGATTAACCGGTTGTAAAAAAGTCGGCACATATACAGGCAATAATGATACCCCTTCCGTTACTGATGAAGTTAAGAATGTCCAGATTACTGATTCACCAACGCCTACTGCGGTTGTAACCAAAGCACCGACGAAGGAAGACGGGTCTGATCGGGGAGATGCAACGAAACCGGAGGGAACAAAGACGCCAGAGGTAACAAAGACGCCAGAGGTAACAAAAACACCTACCAAGGATAGTCAATCAGGTAACAAAAACGAGAGTTATTATGGTGATTGGAAAATCAGTAAGGTAGTCGCATACGGTTCAGTAGGAACCTACAGCAAAGAGGATGCAGAAGGATTGATTGGCAAGAACCTTACTTTTTCAAAGGATGGCGCTACCTGCTTTGGTGATAATTCTGATTATCTGAATAAAGCAGTAAAAAATCCAAATTATAAGAGCACTAAGATTACAGGTGCTGACTTCCTTGCTAATTACAATATGAGCTTTGAAAAGCTTGGAATAAGCACGGATTCGGCTACTCTGATTGAGATCTCTGATTCCTCGAATAATGGCTGTACCTTCTTGGTAAAAGATGATAACACCCTAATTGTAATTGGAGGCGGAACTTATTTTGAGTTAGTAAGAAAATAATTGTTTAGAGATTATCTAGAGCTTATAATAAGTGTTTTTATGAGGTTGTCGGTAAATATGCACTAACTTGGGAAACTGTCATGATTCCCGAAGGAGTTTCATATTCCGACAGCCTTATTTTCTGGTTATATCCATATTTCCTTTATTCACCCAATGCTGGTATATTATACGGAAAATTTTATTGTCAATTGATTTTTGGTGAGGTATAATCTCAAGGTAGTGTAGGATAATGAAATTAAAATTACTGTACTATCAAGAAATAGAAGGATACTGAATAAACAGGGAGAATGAAATCAATGAGAGAAATAACGTATCGTTTATACGGCTTTATTTTCACAATTCTTAAGTTGTTTCCGTTAAATAAGAAGAAGGTCGTTCTTTTTATGATTCACAACAGTAATTTTAAATGTAATCTTAAATATATATATGAGGAAATGAAAAAGAGGGATGCATCCTATCGCTTTGTGATCGTATCCAAGAAGGATATTTTTTATAGTAGGAGTAATCAGCAGGTTGTCAAATTGGTAAAAAAGCTTTTTGGAACATTCTATTTCTATTTCATATTAAATTATCATTTTGCAACTGCTAAATATATTTGCTTAAATGATAACTTTCTACCTCTTGGACATATGAAGCTGAAAAAAGAGACAAAGTTAATTCAGTTTTGGCATGGAGTAGGATTGTTTAAAAAGTTTGGGCTTTCAACAGAAACGGATCCCTTAGTGAGAAAGCTGGTATCAACCGGCAATCGGCAAGTAGATTACCAATTTGTATCAGCACCGGCGCTTGTACCGTATTTTGAGGAGGCAATGGGTGTAGCAGCAGAGCATATCTATCCAATTGGCATACCAATCACCGATTATTATTTTAGAACGGATCTTCATCAAAAGGGAAGGGAGCGCTTGCAAAAGCTCTACCCAGGTACCATTGGTAAAAAGGTAATAATGTACATGCCAACATTTCGTCAAACACCGGAGGAAAACAATGCGATATTAAAGCATTTTAATTGCGACAAATTACTTCATGAGGTTGGCAATGACTATGTAATTATGGTGCGGATGCATCCACAGATTCGTCCTGATGCAAGGAAGCTTCCAAAGAATTGTATCGATGTAACCGATCACGATGATGTGAAAGAGCTTTATATCCTATCCGATTTATTGATCGCCGATTATTCATCCGCTGTGATTGAATATGCACTTCTTAATCGACCTATGATTTTCTTTGCCTATGATGTGGAACGCTATGACAGGGGCTTTTATGATCCTTATGAAGAGATGGTACCGGGACCGATTGTGAAGAATATGGAGGAGTTAATTCAAGCTGTTAAATCTTCTGGGAATACGGATTATGCAAAAAAGAGAGATACCTTTTTAAAGCGTCATTATGGCACATTGGATGGACAAGCTACTACACGCGTAGTAGATTTGATACTTAATAATGAGAAGCATGAATGAAACGGAGGAATAGACAAGGGATGGAAATTCGGATTAGTGAGATAAAAATAAATAACCAGTACCTTGATTTCCACCTGAAGGGATTGCTAAGTGACTGTGTGCAAAAGAATAAAGCAAGAGTTCTTCTTTTATTCGAGCATAAGTCTGAGAATAGGAGAATTCCAATTGATGTTACCTATTCCTTTGTAGAAAAGAATACAATTCAATGTGAATTTGAGGGATTTGCCCATATCCATCTACCCAGTGTGTTCTTTCAAGATAAGCAATTTGAGGAGTGTACAATGAAGCTTCTTCTAATCTATGGATATAAGGAGAAGGATGTTGTTTATACGGTTGAGGAAAATCTTAGCATGCTTGGTATCAGAGTGGAGAATGGGATCATGGTACTGAACGGTTCCTTGTTCCGCGACACATCGAAGAAGAAATTGGGTTTTGTATACCGTGTCGGTCAATGTATTCTGTTCTTGCTGTGCCTTCTATTGCTACCGATTTTTGTTGTAACAGGTTTTATCAAAACCAAGGGCCTTAGGGGTGCACTAAAATATGCAAGTTTAAAAACCTCTGAAATCTGCGGAGTCAGCTACAGCATTAGGGAGTGGAAAACAAATTATTTTGCAGAAATTTATCATAGAGAGAAAAATAGTGCTTTGGCGAAAAACCGTGTTGTGTTTCTGTCAGAGCGCAGACTGGACCGAACCGGTAATCTGTATCGTGTGATGGAGGCATTAAAGGCGAAGAGCGGACTTGAAATTCTGTTACTTCAAAATGAAAAAACGGTGGCAGATTTAAGCTTTAGCGAGTTGAAACATATCGCACAGACCATTGCAACTGCTAAAATTATTATATTAGATGATTTTTATCCTCAGCTTCATGCACTGGATATCAGAACAGAGAGTAAGGTCGTTCAGCTTTGGCATGCCTGTGGGGCATTTAAAACCTTTGGTTATACCAGAATGGATAAACCGGGGTGGGCACCTCAGCAGTCCAAGAACCATAGATGTTATGACTATACCTTTGTTAGCGGAGAGCGTATTCGAAGTATATACAGTGAGGCTTTTGGATTACCAATTGAGCATGTGCTAAATCTCGGTGTTCCAAGAACGGATGATTTCTTCTCCGAGGACTATAAGCAAGCGGTTTATGAAACACTATTACAGAAGTACCCCATGCTTTATAAGAAGAAGGTGGTTCTGATTGCACCAACCTTTCGTGGGGACGGGAACCGGGATGCATATTACCCGGTGGATCGAATTTCACTGGATCAATTATGTGAACAGCTACCGGAGGACTATGTATTTGTAACAAAGATGCATCCATTCGTAAGAGATAGATTTCGTTATGATGGAAAATACAAAGATAGAATTATGGATCTATCCATGAATGAGAATATCAATGACTTATTATTCGTAACCGATATCTTGGTAACGGATTATTCTTCGGTGATATTTGAAGCTGCTTTGCTTGATATTCCTATGATCTTCTATGCTTATGATAAGGAAGAATATATGGAGAAAAGGGATGTTTACTTTGAATATGAGTATTTTGTTCCAGGTTCAATCGTAAAAAGCCAGTCTGAGCTATGTTCTGAACTTAAGCGTGCAGCGGGTGATCCGGATCGAATGAAGTTATTTAAAGAGGTATTCGTAAATTCCCTGGACGGAAGATCCACACAGAGGATTACTGATTTTATCTACGATTTAATCTAAATGGTTTTTCTTTACAAATATAGAAACCTGTGTTATATTACTAAACGTAACGAATCAATATAATAAAAGAAAGGAGACATTGCAATGAAATCACAATTAATAATAAAAACATTACTCGTCAGAGAAAATATTAATAGTCAATGTAGTTTAAAACAGAATAATGGTATATGCTATGGTCGAATTGTATCCGGATTTCAAGCAATGGAATCCGTGAATCTATAATAGATTAAATTTTTCGATAGCATATCTTTAATGCTATCGGTGATAACTGCATAGTTTGATTTTAAGCCGATTGATATTGCGAATTGTGTTCGCGATAAGATCGGCTTTTTCTATGTCGTTAGGCGGTACCATTGTATGAAAAGGAGAATAAATATGGCAAAGTATAGAGAAGCAGTATGCATTCATTATATTGCATTCGGTGAATGCAAAAAGGGAAGGGAAGCCTGCCACGAACATTACTGTCAAAAGTGTGATAAATATTATCCACGGGCAAAAGCGACGCAACCGAATCGGGAGAAAAGAAAAGTTAGATTGAATGCGAAACTAGATGATATGAAAGATTATAAAAAGAATAAGGATTTTTAGAGGTTAAAGAGGCTGTTGCATAATAAGTAATTCTATTAAGGATCAATGTAATCTGCCTCACAAATGTTAATAGAAATGGAGTAATAAATTGAAAATTATTGAAGGAAAATATAACTGCGCAAAGGTATTTACTGAAATATTAGAGAATGAGGCAATGGAGCAGATTAAGAATCTGTGCGATCAGGAGTATACAAGAGATTCAAAAATTAGAATTATGCCAGATGTTCATGCAGGTGCGGGGTGCACAATCGGCACAACGATGACAATTAAAGACTATATCGTTCCAAACCTGGTTGGAGTGGATATCGGATGTGGAATGGAAACAATTCGTATAAAGAATTCAAAACTGGAAGTGCAAAAGCTTGATAAGTTGATTTACGAAAAGATTCCATCCGGCTTTAACGTAAGAGAAAAGGCACATGCCTATAATGAAGAGATTGATTTGAACGAGCTTCGTTGCGCGTCAATGTCAAATGGGAAGGTGAACCTTAACAGAGCAGTGAAATCCTTAGGGACACTTGGAGGGGGAAATCACTTTATCGAAGCCAATAAGGATGATGACGGCAATCTATATATTGTGATTCATTCCGGCTCCAGACACCTAGGATTGGAGGTCGCCACCTTTTATCAGGAAGAGGCTTACAAAGTATTGGCGGAGCCTGCAGAACATGAGATTACTAATCTAATAGCAGAGTATAAGGCGAGTGGAAGAGATAAAGAAATCCAGTCAGCACTTGAAGCTCTGAAAAAGCAGATTCGTACAGATATTCCTAAGGCACTTGCCTATGTATCCGGTGAATTGATGGAGGACTATCTGCATGATATGAAGATTATTCAAAGATTTGCTATGTTAAACCGTAAAGCAATGATGGATGAATTAATTCGTGGTATGAAGCTAAAGGTCGAAGAGGAGTTTATGACCATTCATAATTATATTGATACGGAGGCAATGATCCTTAGAAAAGGTGCAGTATCTGCAAAGATAGGAGAAAAGCTACTGATTCCGATTAATATGAGAGATGGATCACTAATCTGTATAGGAAAAGGGAATGAAGACTGGAACTACTCTGCTCCACATGGTGCAGGAAGATTGATGTCAAGAACAAAAGCCCGTAATACTTATACAGTATCTGAATTTAAAAAGCAGATGGAGGGTATCTATACATCGAGCGTAAATAAGGATACTTTGGATGAATGTCCTATGGCGTATAAAGGGATGGAGGACATTGTACAAAATATTGGAGATACGGCTGACATTATCAAGAGTATCAAACCAATCTATAATTTTAAAGCAGGAGAGCAAAGCTAAGAAATTATTGGATTGAATCAAATTGTGCAATATATTGATACACTTATATTAAATGATGCACAAAAACATGAATTATGTGCAAAATATTGTTTAATTGTATATTGACAAATCCATTTTCTGTGTATAGAATGTAATCTATCAAGAACAAGGGCGTTGGTGCATAACCAGCGCCTTTGTCTATTTTATAAATCGATTTGATCTTGATATGAGCTCATTCCCCCAGAAGGCTTATCTGCAGAATAAGTCTTTCAACAATAGCATTTATTCTTAGGAGGGTCTGTTATGAAAAGGAGAATTATATCTATATTATTGTCGGTAGTATTGATTACATCATTATTAGTTGGATGTGGAACAAAAGATAGTGGCAGTGATGGGAAAAAAGTATTAAGAGTGGGTATGGAATGTGCATATGCTCCATTTAACTGGACACAGTCGGGTAATAAGTTATCCAATGGAGATGAGGCAGTTCCCATCTATGGAACAAAGGATTTTGCGTATGGTTATGATGTTATGTTGGCTAAGAAGCTCGCTGATCAAATGGGTTGGAAGCTGGAAGTACATAAAGTGGATTGGTCAAGTATTGTACTTGGTATGAATTCCGGAGATTATGATGCAATAATCGCAGGTATGGGTTATACGGATGAACGTGAGAAGAGTGTAGATTTTACAAAGCCTTATTATATTAGAAATAATGTTGTAATCGTAAATAAGAATGGGAAATTTGCAAATGCGAAAAACCTGTCGGATTTTAAAGGTGCTTCTGCTACTACTCAAATCGGTACAATTTGGGAAAAATATGTTCCTCAAATTCCGGAAGGCAAAAAATTAACTTACTACGAGACTACTTCTGAGGTAGTTATGGCAGTGCAAACAGGAACAGCTGATTGTGCAGTTCTAGACGAACCGACTGCAATGTCCGCAGCAATCGCAAATCCTAACATCACTTATGTTAAGTTTGGAGAGTCCGATGGCTTTAAGGTACCGGAGGGTCAGTCGCTGAATGTTTGTGTTGCGGTAAAAGAAGGCGATAAGAAGTTACAGAAAGAGTTAGATGATGCACTTAATGCAATAAAATGGGATGAAAAGAAAATGAATGATCTAATGGATCTTGCGGTTTCTTTACAGCCGTTAAGCAAATAAACAAATCAGTAATTAAGTAAATCAGTAAATAAAAATAAAATAGATAAAATATATGGCGCATAGGGGCGTAACAGTACCTAGGCGCCTTCTTTTATCTTTATTTGTGGAATGAAATAAGTTAAATACGTAATACGGATCGGGAATATATTAGGATTTGACTATTGTATAAAGGAGAATAAGTATGGAGAAGAATATTTTTCAGTGGATCTTATTTTTATTGCAAGAATATGGAGGGTACTTCTGGAAGGGAACAATAATTACATTAGAGACATCCATACTTGGTACTGTACTTGGTTTTTTATTAGGTTTCCTTCTTGGTATCGTGCAATCCACGCCGGTTCATCCGGAGGACAGTTTGTTCAAGAGAATTTATTATAAGATATTAAAGATCTTAACCAGCGGATTCATCCATATATTTAGGGGAACGCCGATGATGGTTCAGGCTATGGTACTTTATTATGGGTTAAAGCAGAACGGTATCGATATATCTTCATTTAATGCAGCGATACTTGTAATCATGTTAAACACCGGAGCATATATGGCGGAGACAGTTCGTGGTGGAATTATATCTATCGACAACGGACAGTTTGAAGGAGGCAAAGCCATGGGTATGTCGCACTTTACCATCATGTTTTCAGTAGTGCTTCCGCAGGCATTTCGTAATATTATTCCGGAGATGGGGAATTTGTTTATTACGAATTTAAAGATGACCTCCGTATTGAATGTAATCGGAATTGCGGAATTGTACTTTGTAACAAAGACAGCCGCGAATACTTATTATAAATACTTCGAAGCGTTCTTAATTACCGGCGCAATATATTTTGTACTATGTGTAATTTTTACGCAGCTGCTCAATATGCTGGAGAAGAAACTTGAGGGTAAGAAGGACTATGAATTAGCAACCGAATATTTAACGGATTAGGGGGTAATCGATATGTCAATTATTCAGGTACAACATTTAAGTAAATCATTCGGAAATCATGAGGTATTAAAGGATATCGATTTTACCATTGATAAAGGAGAGGTTGTATGTATCATCGGTTCCTCCGGTTCGGGTAAATCTACATTACTTCGGTGCTTAAACCTGCTTGAAATTAAAACAAGCGGTTCAATCTATTATGGAGAGAGCGAAATTGGTGGCTCTCAGAAGAAGATTAACGAATATCGCTCCAAGGTTGGTATGGTGTTTCAGTCCTTTAATCTGTTTAACAATATGACTGTATTGGAAAATTGTATGGCAGGTTGTAGAAAGGTACTAAAAAAGAGCAAACAGGAGGCGCATTCCATTTCAATAAAATATTTAAAAAAGGTAGGAATGGCTCCCTATATCAATGCAAAGCCTTCCCAGTTATCCGGTGGACAAAAGCAAAGAGTAGCAATCGCCAGAGCACTTACCATGGAGCCGGAGGTGCTGTTATTTGATGAACCAACCAGCGCATTAGATCCTGAGATGGTTGGAGAAGTACTGACTGTTATCAAGGAATTAGCCAAAGAAGGGTTGACGATGATCATCGTTACACATGAGATGGCATTTGCCCGAGATGTATCAACCAGAACAATCTTTATGGATCAGGGAGTTATTGCGGAACAGGATATTCCGGAACGGCTGTTTATTACACCGTCGAATCCGAGAACAAAGGAATTCTTATCAAGATTTATGAATGGCTAACATAATAATCCAAGGAGGTGTGTCGGAATGGATTATATCAATAGAAATATCGCATTTAATTTAAAGAAAATAAGAATAGGAAAGAATATGAGCCTTGATGAAACGGCGGAGCAGACCGGTGTCAGTAAGAGTATGTTGGCCAACATCGAGCGTGGTGAGGCAAATCCGTCCATCGGCTGCCTTGGCAAGATTGTGAGTGGTCTCAGAGTAGATTTGAATGAGCTGATTGAGCCTCCACGTCAGGATACCTACCATATATCCAAAGAGGAAATGATTCCTACGAAGGAAGTGGAAGGGCAGTATTCTATCTACACCTATTTCCCGTATGAGAAGGATCGTCAATTTGAAATATACGGAATGGAAATATATCCGAACGGTACCTATTACAGTGGGTCTCATGGTGAGAAAACAGTAGAATATATCACGGTAGCAACCGGTACACTTACATTGAAAATTCGTGATAAAAAATATAAGATTCACGCCGGAGATGCATTTCGCTTCGACTCTGATATCGAACATTGGTACAGCAATGAAGGCAGTGAAATTGTAAAAATTACCTCGACATTTAGTTTTAAATAATAAGAAGAGTATACAGAAAGAAGGAATAATATGTTGTTAAAAGATGCGGGATTAACCAGGGAGGAACTAAAGGCAAAGGTCAAAAAATATATGATTGAGACTTATGAACGCTTTGATTTTATAGCGGAAACGGGAAAGGATATGTATCTTTATGATGAAGAAGGCAATGCATATCTGGATTTCTATGCCGGTATCGCGGTGAACAGTGCAGGTAACTGTAATGAAAGGGTCGTAGCTGCGGTTCGAGATCAGGTTGGTGATCTGATACATACTTTTAATTATCCATATACAATACCACAGGCACTGCTTGCAGAAAAGATCTGCACTACGATTGGAATGGATAAAATCTTTTTTCAAAATTCCGGTACAGAATCCAATGAGGCTATGATTAAGATGGCAAGAAAGTATGGTGTTGAAAAGTACGGACCAGGTAAATTTGAAATTATTTCAGCAAAAATGTCATTCCATGGAAGAACTTTCGGCTCTATGAGCGCCACAGGTCAACCGGATAATGCATGCCAAGTGGGTTTTGGCGGGATGACACCGGGGTTTCGCTATGCTGACTTTAATGATTTGAAATCCTTTGAGGATGCAGTGACGGAGAACACCGCAGCAATTATGCTTGAACCGATTCAGGGAGAGGGCGGAGTAAATCCGGCTACGATGGAATTTATGAAAGGAATCCGTAGACTCTGTGATGAGAAGGGTCTTCTTTTATTGATTGATGAGATTCAGACTGGCTGGTGCAGAACAGGCTCTGTAATGTGTTACATGCAATATGGTATTGAACCCGATATTGTATCCATGGCAAAAGCGTTAGGAGGAGGAATGCCGATCGGAGCAATCTGTGCCAAGGAAGAAGTGGCGAAGGTATTCACACCAGGTTCTCATGGAAGTACTTATGGAGGGCATCCGGTATCTTGTGCAGCTGCCTTGGCACAGGTAGGTGAACTTCTTGACAGAAATCTCGCTGATAATGCAAAAGAGGTCGGAGCGTATTTTATGGATAAACTGAAATCGCTTCCACATGTAAAAGAAGTCAGAGGAAAGGGATTATTGGTAGGAGTTGAGTTCGATGATGCGATTAAAGGAATTGATGTAAAGCATGGATGCTTTGACAGAAAGCTTTTATTGACCGCGATTGGAGGGCACATCATACGAATGGTACCTCCGCTGATTGTTACAAAGGAAGACTGTGATAAGGCCTATGATATTATTAAAGAAACAGTGGAAAGCTTGTTATCATTAATATAGCAAAATATGCATTGGCATAGTCATATAGATATAATTTAAGAGTTTGACTTAAGCTTAGAAATACATTTAGTAAACAGACATGGAGTGGTTGGCAGTAAAGTTGATATAACTGTTTGCTTTGTGCAATTTTATAACGCGGAAACAAAAACAAGGAGGGGTGTTAATGGAGAATGTAGTGATCACCGTCGCGAGAGGATTTGGGAGTGGTGGAAAAGAGATTGCCCTAAAATTAGCGGACGAATTAGGAATTGGTTGTTATGAAAATCGTATTCTCACGCTCGCTTCTCAGTTGAGCGGTTTAGAAGAGGAGCTTTTTCAGGAAGTAAATGAAAAGATTAGAGGTAAAAAGTTCTCCGGTCTTTTAAAAGGATTACCAAGAACGTTAAAACCAAAGCCTGTGGATGATGATTTCGTGTCTGATCAAAGATTATTTGAGTTTCAAAGTCAGATTATTCAAAATCTTGCGCAGTCAGAATCCTGTATCATCGTAGGAAAATGCGCGGATTGGGTATTAAAAGATTATCCGAATGTAATTAGCATATATATAGAAGCACCCCGTGCATTTTGCGTCGAACGTGTCATGAAAAAAATGGGTGTCAACGAGGAGACAGCACATACTTCTATCGCAAAAACGGATCAATACCGTGCCGCCTACTACCAGCACTATACTGGCGGCAACACCTGGGTAAATCCCGTCAATTATGATATGACCCTAAACAGCGAGAAGGTCGGAATTGACAAATGCGTAGAGCTAATTAAAGAATACATAAAAATCAAATACCCGGAAGAACGATGATGGGATGTGGTTTTGAAAGCATTTGCAGTTTACTAGCACATAGAAGTGCTAGTAAACTGTAACAGCTTTCAAAATCACATCCCGTAGTTGTTCTTCCGGTCAGAAACCGTTCCCAGAATGTTTTTCTATCTTATATACGCCTTAATTAATTCCAAGGTATTCTCTAGTGCACTGATATGGGTGCGTTCCATGCCGTGAGAGGCGTGGATTCCCTGCCCGATTAGTGCACCACGAATATCGTTTCCTCCGGAGAGGGCAGCAGATACATCGGAGCCGTAATGAGGAAAGACATCAATTACGTAGCTTAGATTGTTTTGTTTAGCCAGTTCAATTAAGCGGTTTGTCATATCATAATCATAAGGACCGGTGGTATCCTTTGCGCAGATGGATACTGCGTATTCATTGCCATTAAGGTCATCACCGATGGCTCCCATATCAATCGCCAGTAATTCGTCAATTCCTGAGGGAAGATTGCTGGCACCAAAGCCCACTTCTTCATAATTAGAGATTAATATCTTGATATTTTTTGGGGGAGTTATCTGACCCTCGGACAACTCCTTTAGTACACCAAGGAGTACCCCAACAGATGCTTTATCATCCAGATGTCTGGATTTAATGAAACCTTTTTCCGTATATTGAAACTGGGCATCAAAGCTGATATAGTCGCCGGTATTGATCCCAAGTGCAAGGACATCATCCTTTGTCTTGACAATTTCATCAATTCGTACAATCATATTTCGATCAGATCGTTCAAGTGTTTTCGCATCATCATAGCTATGAACAGAAGGGCTCTTTGCCAGAATGGTTCCGGTATAAGTTCGGCCATCCCTGGTATGTATCTTACAATAGCTACCCTCTACGCTGTGCATCGTATAGGAACCGATAAGGGTGAAATGTAAAGAAGCATCCGCACTAATGGAGCGAACCATAGCGCCCAGCGTATCTACATGAGCAGACAATCCTAATGTTTCCTCTTGATTTCCTTTTATTGATATGATTAATCCACCCTTTTTATTGAACTCACAAGTGTAACCAAAACTCTGTGCTTCCTTTTGTACATATGCCATAACCTCTCTTGTAAAACCGGAGGGACTAGGGATATTAACCAATGTTTTTACTGTCTCTATTATGTAGTCAATCGTCTTCATTCTGTACTCCTTTTACCTGCAATTTCATCTTGGTTTGATTCTAGCATACCTCCTCTTTTTTAACAATATGGAACTAATAATAAGACAGTTGGATAAGTATTGGTGACCTATTATTACTAAAATATTATGGTTTATTACTAAAATAAACAAAAATCACCTAGTAAAATTATAACAAATTAATAGTTGCAATGTCCGAAAAATAGTAATATAATAACCGTATCACGATAGCCATATCTGAAAACAATTTGAAAATCATTTAATGAGCTAATCTGAATACTAACTTGATACATTAAATGGAAACGAAAGGGTTTCAACGTTTATGAATAAATACCGACGTAGTGTTTATCCATAAGGGCTGAAGCCCTTTTCATGTTATATGGCACAATTCCAGCAAATCGAGAATTAAGTTATATCTACGGAATGGCAAATTACTTGATATGGAACTGTCGTAAATAAAAGGAGGTAGAAATTTATGAAGAAAAGATTATTAGCTATCTTAATGGCAACAACCTTAATTGGATCGTTGTTGACCGGATGCGGAACTTCAGACAAAAAAGCAGACTCACCAGCTGCTACAACTGCACCAGGAAAGGAAGATAATGTAATTAATATCGGCGTTGTTGCTTCCCTTACCGGTGGTAGTGCTATTTATGGAGAAGGAGCTAAAAATTCCGTAACCATGGCTGCAGATGAAATCAATAGTAGCGGCGGCAAGTACAAGGTTAAGATTATTGATGTCGTTGATGATGGCGGTGACTCCAAGCAAGCAGTAAATGCTTACAACAGCTTAGAGCCAAAGAAACCAGAAGCAGTTGTTGGTGCATTCTTCTCATCCGTAACATTGCCTATGGCTGAAATTGCAAAAGGCCAGAACATGTTATTGCTTGCTGCAGGTGCAACAAACAAAAAAGTAACAGAAGTTGGACCTACAATCTTTAGAGATTGCTTTATCGATCCTTATCAGGGCAAGATGGCAGCTCAGTTCGCAAAAGAGAAAGGAGCTAAAAAAGCTGCTATTATCTTTGCAAAAGATGATGATTATTCAAATGGTTTAAAGGATGCATTTGTTGAGAATGCAAAAGCAAATGGTATTGAAGTAGTTTATACAGGCGGATGTACTACGAAGGATACTGACTTTACCGCACAGGCTTCCCAGGCTGTTGAATCAGGTGCAGATTTCGTATTCTATCCTTGTTTCCTTGATACTGTTCCATTGTTCGTTCAACAGATCAGAGAAGCTGGTTATAAGGGTGTCATCATGGGTGGTGACGGTTGGGATGGTTCTGATACCTCCGGTTCAGAAACTTACTTTGACAACTGCTACTTCACAAATCACTATTCATCAGAAGATACCGCACCGGCGGTACAGAAGTTCGTTACAAAATACAAAGAGAAATACGGCGCAGATTCTTTAAATGCTTGTGCAGCTCTTTACTATGATGCAATTTACATGTTAGTAAAAGCGGCAGAAAATGGCGGCGGAACTGATACAGCGAAATTAGTAAAAGGTATGACTGGAATGACATTTACCGGTGTTGGTGGTACCTTTACAATTGATGAAAACCGTAACGCTGTTAAGAGTGTGGTAATCAATACATATGAAAAAGGCAAAGTTAAATGGTTAAAGACCTTAAATCCGTAATCTAGATTCTACAAAGTATGAGCGGAAAAAGATGGGGGCTTGTTGTTTAATGCAACAGCCCCATATCTCATTAAATGTTCGGAAAGCAGGTGAAGCATGTCATTACTTATACAAAGTTTAGTAAACGGACTTAATCAGGGTGCGATATATGCCCTGATTGCTCTTGGTTATACGATGGTTTATGGCATTATACGTATGATTAACTTTGCTCACGGTGATTTCATTATGGTGGGCAGTTATACTTTATTCTATACAATTCCTATGATGATTAACGCCGGAATGCCGGCTTGGATGGCAGTATTTATCGCAATTGCGGTGTGTACGGCAGTAGGTGTTTTAGTTGAGGTGATTGCATACAGGCCGGTTAGAAAGGCAGGAGCAATGACCGCTTTGATTACAGCTCTTGCAATGAGTCTCTTCTTAGAGAATCTTGCGATGGTGCTTTTTGGTGGAAATCCGAAAACAGTTCCGCCAATATTTAAATTACCACCTCTTCATGTAGGGAATATATTCTTACAGTGGAAGAACCTTCTGACATTGGGAATCGGAATTATTATTATGGTTGCCTTACAGTTGTTTATTAAGAAAACAAAGATGGGCAAGGCAATGAGAGCTGTTCCTCAGGATAAACAGGCATCAACTCTTATGGGTATTAAAGTGAATACAATTATTACAATCACCTTCGCAATCGGCTCCGCGTTAGCGGCTGTGGCAGCATTAATGTATTGCAGTACCTATCCGAGAAGTACTACGGATATGGGAAGTGTTATGGGTCTGAAAGCTTTTATTGCAGCGGTTATTGGCGGTATCGGAAGTATTCCGGGAGCTATGATTGGCGGTTTATTGGTTGGCTTGATTGAGATATTAGTTAAGGTATACATTGCACCGGGTTGGTATGAAGCAATTACGTATAGCTTATTAATCATTGTGCTTATTGTAAAGCCATCCGGCATTCTTGGTAAAAGTATAGGGGAGAAAGTGTAGGTGCGAATATGAATCTTTTAAAGAATAAAAAATGGTCATACCTAATCAATCTCATCGGAGTTTGTGTCCTTTTTCTTTTATTTACAGTAATGTTTCAATCGGACGTATTAGGTTCAAGAACAAATTATATTAAAGGTATTTTTACCACTGCATGCTATACGATTATTATGGTTGCTTCTCTTAACCTTTTGACAGGGTATATGGGTGAATTTTCACTTGGACATGCAGGCTTTATGTCAGTAGGTGCGTACAGCTCAGCTATCGTAACCAATCAGTTGGTGGATAAGGGAATTCCAAATATTCTTTTGTTCATTATTGCGTTATTAGTTGGTGGTATTGCTGCTGCAATTACAGGAGCTTTGGTAGGTATTCCTGCACTCCGATTAAGGGGTGATTATTTGGCTATTGTTACCGTCGCATTTGCTGAGATTATTAGAGTAGCTTTTTGTAACTTCTCCTTTACCGGTGGTGGTAGAACTATGAGCGGTATTACAAAGCTCTCTAGCTTTAGCTGGTGTTTCTGGGTTATGGTAATATGTGTGACTTTAATGTATATGTATGTACGTTCCAGATATGGACGTACTGTTATTGCAATTCGTGAGGATTACATAGCAGCAAGTGCAAGTGGTATTAATGTTACTTACTATAAAGTATTAACCTTTACATTATCAGCATTTTTTGCAGGGGTAGGTGGTGCAATGTACGCTCATTATATGACAGCGATGATTCCTACTAACTTTAACTTTATGTATTCTGCTGAGTTTTTAACAGAGGTTATTATCGGCGGTACCGGATCTCTCACCGGTTCTATCCTAGGTGCAAGCTTCCTGTCTGCATTACCTGAGGCGATGAGAGAATTCTCCAAATACAGAATGTTAGCATATTCTATCGTATTGGTATTGGTTATGATCTTTAAACCGAGTGGTATCTTCGGTACTTACGAATTCTCCTTGACAGGTACTCTTTCAAAGATATTTGGCAAAAAGAATAAGAAGGAGGCTGGAAAATAATGAGCGTAGAACAACCTGTATTAAAAGCATCCCATCTTGGAATTGCTTTTGGCGGTCTTAAGGCTGTACAAGATTTTAATATTGAAATCGGAAAAAGTGAATTATTTGGTTTGATTGGACCAAACGGTGCAGGAAAAACCACAGTATTTAACCTCCTTACCGGAGTATATAAGCCCACAGAGGGCGCATTTTATCTGAATGGTGAGAAAATGAACGGAAAGAAAACTCATCAAGTGGTTCAATCCGGTATTGCAAGAACATTTCAAAATATTCGCTTATTTAAAAAGATGACAGCCTTAGAAAATGTCAAGGTTGCAATGAATATGAATATGAAGTATTCCCTTGGTGAAGCACTTCTTCGTTTACCAAAGTACTGGAAGGAAGAGAAGGAGATAGATGTTAAAGCAAGAGAGCTTCTTAAAGTTGTAAACCTTGGAGATAAAGCTGATTTTGTTGCGGAAAATCTTCCCTATGGTCAACAGAGAAGACTTGAAATAGCGAGAGCTTTAGCAACTGGTATGAAGCTTCTTCTACTAGATGAGCCTGCGGCAGGTATGAATCCTACCGAGACTGCGGAACTACTGGATATTATTAATGTTATCAGAAAGAAATTTAACATCTCTGTATTATTAATCGAACATGATATGAGTTTAGTTATGAAGATTTGTGAAAAAATTCAGGTAATTGATTACGGTGAAACCATAGCATTTGGAACACCGGAAGAGATTTCGAAAAATCCAAGGGTTATCGAGGCTTATCTCGGTAAAGACGACGAATAGGAGGAATGTGCTTATGTTATCAATTAAAGATTTACATGTTTCATATGGCGCTATTCATGCCATTCATGGCGTCAGCCTAGAAGTTAATGACGGCGAGATTGTATCGCTGATTGGAGCGAACGGAGCAGGAAAAACAACAATATTACATACAGTTACGGGATTAAAGGCAGCAACTAGCGGAAGTATAACTTACGGAGCTCTGGATCTGAGAACAACAGACCCAAGTAAACTTGTAAGGTATGGAATTAGCCATGTACCGGAAGGCAGACATATCTTCCCTGATATGACGGTCTTAGAGAATTTGGAGATGGGTGCTTATGCATTTAAGAAAAGCAAGAGTCAATTGGAAGAGAATTACGAGTTGATATTTAGCCGTTTCCCAAGATTGAAAGAAAGATATAAGCAGTTGGCAGGAACCTTATCCGGTGGTGAGCAACAGATGCTAGCCATGGGTAGAGCTTTGATGAGTGATCCTAAGATTTTGTTGATGGATGAGCCATCCATGGGTCTGTCCCCTATTCTGGTAAGAGAAATATTTAGTATTATTCAGTACTGCCATGATATGGGAATCACTATACTGTTAGTAGAGCAAAATGCAAAGATGGCTCTTGGAATTGCCGATCGTGCATATGTTTTAGAAACAGGTAATATCACAATAAGCGGAGATGCGAAAGAACTCCTTGAAGATGATAGAGTTCGTAAAGCTTACCTTGGACAGTAAACCGGTTACGCCGTAATACGGCATGAAGGAGGTTAGTATGGAACGATTTGTAATAGCAATCACAAGAACATGTGGCAGCGGTGCAACTACGATCAGTAATATGCTTGCCAAAGAATATGGAATTGCTTTATACGATAAACAGCTTTTACGTTTGGCTTCTGAGGATAGCGGCATTAATGAGGAATTATTTTTTAGTGCAGATGAAAAGATGAAAAATACGATACTTTATAAAGCTTCCAAAAGAGTTTATAACGGAGAACTGATTCCGCCCGAGAGTGATAACTTCACCTCCGACATTAACTTGTTTAATTATCAGGCTAAGGTTTTAAAAGAATTAGCTGTAGAAGAGTCCTATATTGTGATTGGCAGATGTGGTGACTACATTTTACGTGATGCAACTAATCTGATTTCTATCTTCCTTACAGCGGATGAAGAGGTATGTATAGAGCACGAGATGGAGCGCCTTGTCTGCAGTAAAAAAGAAGCGAAAAAAAATATTAAGAAAATTAATAAATTCAGAAGTGATTATTATACCTATCATACCGGGAAAAAGTGGATGAATCCGGCTAATTATGATATGTGCCTGAATACCGGTAAGTTGGGATATGAAAAAACGGTTGAATTAATTAAGGGTTATATATCATTAAGATTGGGTGCTTAAAGAAAAAATAATAGAAAAAGGTGAAGTAATTGGAGAATTTGGGTTATTATGATGGGAAATACGATTTAATTGAGAATATGGTAGTACCATTTGATGACAGGGTACATTACTACGGAGACGGTGTATACGATGCTACCTGTGCCGGGAATCATATTATCTTTAATCTGGAGGAGCATATTGAGCGCTTTTATAATAGTGCCGGATTGCTGAACATTACAATTCCTCATACAAAAGAGGAATTGAAGGATATCTTGAATGAAATGGTGCAAAAGGTAGAAGGGAATGAGCTCTTTGTATATTGGCAGGTTACCAGAGCAGTTGCCCCGAGAAAGCATGAATTTCCGGATCAATGTGCTAAACTCTGGATTATGATAAGACCATCTCAAATAGGTGATCCAGGTAAGAAATTAAAATTATTAACTGTTGAGGATACCAGATTTCTGCATTGTAATATCAAAACATTAAATTTAATACCCAATGTAATGGCAGCACAAAAGTGTGCTTTGGCTGGCTGTGATGAAGTGATTTTCCATCGTGGTGACAGAGTTACAGAATGTGCCCATAGCAATATTCACATTATTAAGGACGGTAAGTTTATTACACCACCGGCAGATCATTATATCCTGCCCGGAATCGCTAGAACACATTTGATTAAAATGAGCAAAACACTTGGTATTCCGGTGGATGAAACTGTATTTACCCTAAAGGAGTTAATGGAAGCAGATGAGGTGGTTGTAAGTTCCTCCAGTAATTTCTGTTTGTCTGCAACCGAAGTAGACGGTCAGAAAGTAGGCGGTAAAGCACCAGAGCTCTTACACAAATTGCAGGAAGCTTTAATGGAGGAATATCTGATAGCGACCAATCAAAAAGAGGGGTAACAGATATGACAAATCATGAACTTGCAATCTATAATATTGGTGAAAACCTGGATTCTTTAATGAATCTTGACCCAAGAGGATATGGTGTATGCCGTATCCTCTATAGCGGAAGCAGGGCTTATACCGGGGAGCCTCTTACAATGCATTCCGCGAAAAAATTAGTGGAAGTAATTAAACCGAAGGATTTTGTATATATCATTACCGGTTTTATTCTTCTTCCTCATAAGGCTCCGGAGATGGATGGTATCGTAAGTTCCATGCTGTTGGCAAGATCCTTGGTCCAGGCATTTGATGCAAAGCCAGTGATTATCTGTCCGGAGGATAATCTGGAAGCGGTAAAAAAATGTGCCGGTGTTGTGGGACTTCACTGCTACGAGGATTTAGATAAGGTGGAGGAATTACCAATCTCCATGGGTGTAATTTCTTTCACGAAGGATAAGGAGTTAGCAGAGATACAGGCTGACCGGATTATTGAAAGAAAACTTCCTAAAGCGGTGATATCAATCGAAGCTCCCGGTGCGAATGAGTGTGGAGAATATCACAATGCAATCGGGTTAAATCTTACTGATCTTGAAGCAAAAACAGACATTCTATTTCGTAGATTACAGGAGAAGGGTGTATTAAATATTGCAATCGGAGATCTAGGTAATGAAATAGGAATGGGAACAATTAGTGATCATATTAAAAAGTATGTACCATACACCGCACAGGGGCAATGTAAATGTGACTGTAAGGGTGGAATTCTGGCTGCAACTAAGGCAGATAATATCATAACAGCAACGGTATCTGATTGGGGTTGTTATGGATTAATGGCAGCAATCGCTTATCTGAAAAAAGATCTGGATATCTTCCACAAAGGAGATATGGAGATGGAGGTAATGCGAGTAGCGACAAGATGCGGGATTGTAGATATGACCGGATCATTGATTCCGGGTATCGATGGATTTAATACAAAAATGAATGTTAATATTGTTGAGCTGATGCGTCAATGTACCGGGTATGCTCTTAAATTTGAGGGTAAGAGCGATCATTGGTATGAAAGTGTATTAGAGAAAGGGTTTTTTAATTATCAAGGGGTGTGTAATTATGTCTGATATTCGTATCTTGCCTGCGGGCGACCTGTCCCTTATCGTAGAATTTGGGAATGAGATAAGTACGGAATGTAACGATAGGGTCATGCAATTAAATCAATGTATCCGCAGGGATAGAGTAAAGGGAGTGGTTGAAACGGTTCCAACCTTCCGTTCCTTACTAATCCATTATGATCCATTAACCATAACTTATAAGAAGCTTTGTAAATATGTAAAGAGTGTATCTGCTCAAAAGGGTAGCGAAGCCACAAAACAGAAAAGAATCATTGAGATTCCAGTGTGTTATGGAGGTCAATATGGGGAGGATTTTGGTGATGTGGCTCGTCATACAGGTTTAAGTGAAGAGGAACTGATTAAAGTCCATTCCGGTAGGGACTATTTAATTTATATGCTAGGATTTTTACCGGGCTTCCCTTATCTTGGTGGAATGGACAATAGACTGATTACTCCACGTTTGTCCAATCCGCGAACTTCCATCCCAGCTGGATCGGTCGGTATTGGAGGAGAACAAACCGGAATTTATCCGATTGCTTCTCCGGGTGGATGGCGATTGATAGGAAGAACTCCATTAAAATTGTACGATAGTGAAAGAGAGAATCCGACTCTATATCAGGCAGGAGATTACATAAGGTTTAAGCCTGTTACGCAGGAGGAATATCAAATGATTGAAGATTCAGTCAATCAACGGAACTATCAATGCAAAGTGTTTATGGAGGGTGTCTGATATGGAATATGGCATGGATATACAAATCATAACTCCGGGTGCATTGACCACCATACAGGATTATGGAAGAATAGGTTACGCAGATATAGGTTTTTCCCCTTCAGGGGCAGTTGATACAGAAGCAATGGAACTTGGCAATATACTGGTTGGTAATAAGTTGGGTGAAGCAGTATTCGAATGCACCCTCTTTGGACCGACCATTTATTTTAACCGGGATAATGTGATCGCAATTACTGGTGCGGATATGAATCCCAAGATTAATGACCAGGAGATTTCTTTGAATCAGGCAGTGACAGTAAAAGCCGGCGAAACCCTAGTACTTGGCTTTGCAGCAAAGGGATGTCGAAGCTATATCGCTTTCTCGGGAGGCCTTCGGATTGAAGAACGCTTTGGAAGTAAATCTACTAACTTAAAGTGTGAAATAGGAGGATATAGGGGAAGGGCGTTAAAGGTAAACGACGAATTAGGCTTTGTGAATCCATCAGGTAAACTAACGAGGATGAAGCAACGATATGTTGAAAAACCAGCTAGTGAAGTAGGAAAGATTCGAAATGTACGTGTGGTATTAGGTCCTCAGGATGATTATTTTACAGAGAACGGATTACATACCTTTGAGAATGAGGTTTATAAGCTAAGTAATGATTCGAACCGCATGGCATGTAAGCTGGTAGGTCCTGTTATTGAAGGAAAGCAGGCGATGGATATCATATCGGACGGAATTTCGCTTGGTGCAATTCAGGTTTCTTCAAATGGGCAGCCAATTATCATGCTATCGGACAGACAAACCACGGGTGGATACGCCAAAATTGCTAATGTTATATCAATCGATATACCGATTTTGGCACAATGTAAGCCGGGTGATGAGATAACGTTTAAGGTTATATCATTAAAAGAAGCACACAAGCTCTATAAAAAGTATGTTAAAGTGAGAAATAAATTTCAAAGTAAAATGATTCAACTATCTGGATTTGATCCGGAATGACCTTATTGGTGTTTGATTGGAGGTAAATGTGGATTATAGAGACTGTACCCCTTCCAAAGTGCGAGAATTAATTCGTGACGGTGAAATTACATCACCTACTCCGGGAATGTGCGGCGGATATGCGCAGGCAAATCTGGTGATTTTACCAAAGGAGTTTGCCTACGATTTTCTTTTATTTGCTCAACGCAATCCCAAATCATGTCCGATACTGGAGGTGCTGGATGAGGGAGAGAGAGCAACACGTTTTATGGCAACCAATGCTGACATTGCAACTGATTTGCCCAAATACCGAGTGTATGAATATGGAGAATTAGTAGGTGAGTATTCTGGGGTTTCTTCCTTTTGGAGAGATGATTTTGTCAGTTTTTTGATTGGATGTAGCTTTTCCTTTGAAGAGGAATTATTGCAATCCGGTATCACGGTAAGACATATTGAGGAACAATGTAACGTACCGATGTATATGACGAATATCCCATGTGAGAAGGCAGGTATATTCTCTGGGAATATGGTAGTAAGCATGAGACCGATTCCATATCAGGATATACCGAAAGCAGTATCCGTAACTGCGGCGATGCCAAGAGTGCACGGAGCTCCGATACATATAGGGGATCCTACATACATCGGAATATCGGATATTAATAAGCCTGATTTTGGTGATAAGGTAACGATAAAAGAGGGAGAGGTTCCTGTATTTTGGCCTTGTGGTGTAACCCCACAGGCAGCACTGATGGCTTCAAAGCCCCCATTTGCAATTACACATGCACCGGGGCATATGTTTATTACTGATGTAAAGAATGTGGAGCTTAAACTTTAGGAGTTCATCTTTTGCTATGTCAGTTTAATAACTTCGAAGTTTAGGATAAAAACTGTAGATTGATTTGCCATAGCGATTAGTTGATAAATCATTTAATTGGACTGCCGCTGGCAGTATGGAGGTCACATGTATCAGATTGATTTAAATTGTGATTTGGGTGAAAGTTTTGGAAGATATACGTTAGGAATGGATGAGGAAGTGATTCCCTTTATATCATCCGCTAACATTGCCTGTGGCTATCATGCCTCAGATCCGTTGATTATGGAAAAGACCGTAAGGTTATGTAAGGCGAATGGAGTACATATCGGTGCACACACCGGATTTCCCGACTTACTTGGGTTCGGTAGAAGAAATATGAGCTTGTCCGGGCAGGAAGCAAAGACATATACCATGTACCAGATCGGTGCATTGAACGCTTTTTGTCAAGCAGCAGGAGTACCCCTTAGCCACGTAAAACCTCACGGAGCATTTTACAACATGGCTGCGAAAGATTATGATCTGGCTTGTTCTATCTGTGAGGGAATAGCACTAGTTGATCCCACAATTATGTTGTTAGGACTTAGTAACAGTCAGATGGAAAAGGCTGCGAAGACGGTAGGGTTAACCTTTAAGCAGGAGGTATTTGCAGACAGAGCTTATGAAGAGGATGGAACACTGGTTGCCAGAACGAAGCAGGGAGCTATGATTGAGGAAGAAGAGCTTGCGATAAATAGGGTTATAACGATGGTTAAGTTTGGTAAGGTTACTGCTGTAAATGGTAAGGAAATACCAATTAAGGCGGATTCCATATGTGTTCATGGTGACGGAGTAAAAGCCTTGGATTTTGTGAAAAAGATTCGCCAAGCGCTAACGGAAGAAAATATTGAGATTAAACCTTTATAAATATGCATGATTTATAAATAAGTACGGTTACATTACATAAACAGGCTTGATTACATTTCTAAAATATGCTATATTTGTAGGGATGAGAAACATATATGACATTAAAAGGGAGTAGCTGCCTTTCTTATAGGTGATAAAGTCAACATACTGGTCTTTGACCTGGCTTTATCGTGACTGATTTCAGTCAAGTGAGACTTTTAACACAACGAATATATTTCTTATTATCTTTTTGTGAAAAGGTAATGAGCAATGTATTTCTTGTGTTAGAGGTCTTTTTTTGTACTGTTATTTATCATAAGCGTATAAGGGATAAGATTTCTTCCGAAAAAATGATAGGAGGGTATAATAATGTCGGATTTTTTGACTGCATTACTATTTGTTGTTGTTGCTGAGATGGGGGACAAGACCCAGCTGTTAGCAATGGCTATGGCAAGTAAGTATAAGGCAAGTAAGGTTATGTTGGGAGTATTGATTGCAACAATTTTCAATCACGCGCTTGCAGTGGGAGTTGGTAGTTATCTAAATACTTTAATTTCGCAGGATACGATTAAAATTGTGGCTGCCATCTCGTTTCTGTTGTTCGGTTTATGGACATTAAGAGGAGATAAATTGGATGAGGATAAGAAAAAGAAATCAAAATTCGGACCAGTTGTAACAGTAGCTATTGCCTTCTTTATTGCAGAAATGGGAGACAAGACACAGTTGATGACCATATCAATTGCTGCTAAAAGTCACTTTCCACTCTTTGTATTGATGGGAACCACAGTGGGTATGTTAATCGCAGACGGAATCGGAATCTTAGGCGGAGCTTGGATGGCAAAGCATGTCCCAGAAAAATATATTAAGTGGGGTGCAGGTATCATCTTCCTGTTCTTCGGTGTCATTACTCTTTTTGAAGCAGTTCCCGCTTGGTTGCACAACCCGGTGTATATAGGAGTATTCTTGCTATTATTAGTACTTAGCATCTATATTGTCGGAGTAAAATTGGCATATAATGATTCTTGTGGTCAGACAGAATTATTCGAAGATATTGAATAAGGTTTAGGAAATTATTAGAAGGGGATGTTGCAAATTATTTATTTTGCAATATCCCCTTCTTTGCTTTTCATAATACTGGGCATATAGATGATTGTATTTAGAGCTCATTTTAGAACTATAAATTAGTAAGAATTATGATTAGAGCTAAAATGACAGCACTAAACAACATCAAGGAAACTGCTATAATACAAGTGATTTTCTCAGGTATAAACCTACAGATTCTTGCCCACCATTTCCAAGTAGGAGTATCACATGGATCACTTGGTTTACCTGGATCGCAAGGCCAAAAGCCACACCAATAAGGACAGGTAGTGGTTGATGTCGGACAGTGGGTGGTTGGGCAATGAGTTGTGGTGGTCGTGGTTGGGCAATGAGTTGTAGTGGTCGTGGTTGGGCAATGAGTTGTGGAGGAAGTAGTCGGGCAGTAGGTCGTGGAGGAAGTAGTCGGACAGTGAGTTGTGGAGGAAGTAGTCGGGCAGTAAGTCGTGGAGGATGTGGTCGGACAGTGAGTTGTAGAGGAAGTAGTCGGACAGTGAGTTGTAGAGGAAGTAGTCGGGCAGTGAGTTGTTGTGGAAGTAGTTGGGCAGTGAGTTGTGGTGGAAGTAGTTGGGCAGTGAGTGGTGATAGGACAGTATGTTGTGGTAAAAGAAGAACAATTTATCCTAGGCAAGGATCCCCTGAACGGATAATTATGAATTTCGGTATGGTTTGTATTCACACGGTACGGTAAATAACTCTCAACAATTACATTACCTTCAATGGCTCCACCGATGGTATAAACTTTTGCATATGGTGCAAATAGTGTTCCCTGAAAGCTGTTAATTGATGTGGAAATCTTATCAGCGTTATAAAAATTCCAGAGTATTAAGCTTTTTTCATCCGCATTTGGTGCCGAGCCTTGCTGAAGTATTTCGTCTGTGATATCTGATGTAGACGGAAGAGTCCCAGGGATAAATGAGCTACGATAGGTAGCAAAATTCCCGAATACGACACTGTTCCCGGATACATTAATTAGTATGGTGGATTCTTTCGGTGCAATAATGGTAATGCTGAATATATCAGTCAATGAGTTTCCGTTGCAACCAATCGTGTGCTCAGCAGCTGCGATACGTGTTGCGTGAATATTAAAAATATTAATCTTTGGGTGCAGGCCTATTAAAAATATATGTCCATAGCAGTTAAGAACTCTGGTTGCTTCCAGCGGGCTGGACATTTCAGACCATTGGTCAGCAGCACATTTTAAGAAGTCATAATACTCTTCAAAGTCTAATGGTAGGCTATCTAGACGAAACGGCTGGTTACTTACGTCGGCATTGGAATAATGAACATTCATTACGTCATAGTCGCCGGTTTTAGTCATAACGGTACTCCCTGCATGATTTGCTCCACTATTCCATATTAAATTTTTGCCAACAATCAAAGTAGGATCTAATTCATAAGGTGGACAAGGAGCAAGTGGGGGATCACATAAGCCTTTTCCTAAAGAAAAGTTTTCTAAATATGCACAACCGCCAACAGCAATCCTACCTTCTACTTCGCTCTGTCGTTGATACAAATCTTCACTGGTAATTAAATTATATTTCGTAATTTGAAATAAAGGGTTAAGTTGAAAATCACTTTTTGTGTCAGAATATTTATTCATATTTATCGCTCCTATTAAAACATTTTTATAAAAATGAAACGTATTCCTCATATGATATTGAGTCGTACGGCATAGTTAACTCCTCAAAACATTATATGAATCACATGGCGAAATGTGTCGAAGATATCCTATTCTTTTTAATTTGTGGCAAAACTTTTAATAAAATCAAGATGGAACTAGAATTCATTCGTAAAGATACTGATTCAGGCATATTTTATAAAAAAGTTTGATTGGAGCTCATATGAGAGTAGGAATTTTAACGATGTTTAATGGCTTGGCAAGCATTTATTCTTTGGTTAACGTAGTTGCGGATCATGTTCGTATGTTATTGGATGCGGGAGAGGAAGTCACTCTATTTGTATGTGAGGATATGCCAGAAAGCGAAAAATCAGGAGTGTATTTGGATTCGAGAATTAAGTGGGTGAAGGTATGCAATCGATATAAGGGTAAGCAAATTCATTGGAGGGATTATAGCTCTCCTGATATCCCCATTCATAAGAATTTTATGGAGGAAGCAACTGAGATCGGTAAGGATTTGACACAAAAATTAAAGGATCTAGATGTATGTATTATGCACGATATTCATTATCAAGGATGGCATTTGGTACATAATGTTGCGGTTCGATATGCTGTCGATCGATTACCATATTTAAGATTTATTGCAGTGACACACTCATTGCCGGATGAAAGCCAGGTGAATGTTCAAGTTCCCTGGCCACATTCAGCCAGGTATAGTCCGATGAAGAATACCATATACACCTATCCGACAGAATGTGGATTGCCCTCCTTATCCAGACAATATCATGTGGAGCCAGAACGATGTAGGGTGCTGAATAACTCCTTAAATCTAATCGGAAACATGCATCCTCAGGTTATTGATCTACATGAGAAAATTGATCTGTTATCGCCGGATATTTTAATAGTTTATCCCGCTAGATTTACTATAGGGAAGCATTTTGAGAAAGTAGCGATGTTGGCAGGTGCAATTCAAACGGTAAGTTCGTACCGGGTAAAGGTAATATTTTGTGAATTTACTGCTATTGATACTGACGCCAATGAATACAAACAAAGGATATGGAAAGCGGGTATTAATTCAGGGATTTATCCGGAAGATGTGATATTTGTCAGTGATTTCGGATATTCGTTGGGTCTTATGAGGGAGGCCGTATTAAATTTGTTTTCCCTCTCGAATCTCTTTATATGCCCTTCGATGTCTGAATCCTTTGGCTTAACCGCTCTTGAGGCTTCCGCCATGGGAAATTATCTGGTGTTAAATGAAGCTGTCCCCGCACTAAAGGAAGTTGGGGATATACTTGGGGCTTATTATATGAGGTGGAGTGCTCGCAATTTTGGATTTGATACCTATGAAACCTATCATCCAAGTGAAAAGATGTATTACGAAGAGAATGCGAGATTAATTGTAGGAGATATAGAGAGGAATGGAATTCTCCAAGCAAAAAAGACGGTTCGCCAGCGTTATAGTCCAAAATGGGTATATGAAAATCAATTAAAAATGCTTTTAGAGATACAACTTTAAAAAGGAGGGGAATGCAGTATAATTATTTACTTGCATTATAAAATCCGCGGGCTTAAAATGTTTAATTAGAATACCAGAAAGTTGAGCTGTAAAAGCTTTTCTATTAAACTGTAAGCATTACTGCTCAGTTTAGAACATAAGGGAGGAAGTCCATGGATCAGATTGATAAGCAACTTTTGAGTATGCTTCAGGAAAATGCCAGGGTGCCATTGAAACAGTTGGCAGACAGGGTGTATCTATCATCACCTGCTGCGGCGGCACGCATTTCCCGATTGGAAAAACAGGGAGTTATTAAAGGTTATCATACAGAGATAGATTGGCTAAAGCTTGGATATCATATAACTGCATTCATAAACCTAGAGGTGGCGCCTGACCAGAAGCAGGAGTTTTATCCCTTCATCCAGGAATGTCCGAATGTAATGGAGTGTAATTGTGTTACCGGTAACTATTCAATGTTGATAAAAGTTTGTTTTCAAAGTACAATGGATTTGGATGTTTTCATTGGAGATGTTCAAAGGTTTGGAAAAACCAGTACTCAGATTGTGTTCTCAACTGCGGTTGAACATAGGGGGATTCAAATCCTTAGCAATAATGAGGAAGAATAAATCCATGAGAGATATAAAGTAATACAAAGAGGTATTATTGATGAATTTCTGGAGGAGCTTATGATACAAACGATCAAGATGAATCTGGATGATACGGAAAAGCTTGCGACTATCTCAAAGGCATTATCCTCCGAAACGAGGATCGAGATACTGCGCCATCTGCGCTATAAGGAACTGAATGTAAATGAAATAGCGGAACTACTTAATATTCCGCCCTCATCGTCAGCAGCTCACGTAAAGGTTTTGGAGGAGGCAGGCTTTATTAAAACTACGTTATTGCCCGGAATAAGAGGATCAGCAAAGGTTTGTCGTGCTGTGCTGGATCATATCTATGTTGAACTTAATACGACGATGAATCTGAAACAGGAGGAAGTAATTATCCGAATGCCGATAGGGGATTATGTTGATTATAAAATTAAACCTACCTGCGGCATTGTTAGTTCAAAAGGGCCGATTGGTCATGAGGATGAACCTCGCTGCTTTTACTTACCAGAGAGGTCGGAGGCTCAGTTAATCTGGTTTGGAGATGGATATATAGAATACAGGTTTCCAAATCATTCATTAATGCAGAAAGAAATTGATTTTATAGAAATATCCATGGAGATTTGCTCTGAAGATCATGAATATAATATGAATTATCCTTCTGATATTACACTTTGGATCAATGAGAAGGAAGTCGGAACATGGACTTGTCAAAGTGACTTTGGTGGCAGAAGAGGAAAATTAAATCCTGAATGGTGGCCGGATAAGAATTCGCAGTACGGATTATTAAAGACCTGGAAGCTTACTGAACAGGGATGTTTTTTGGATGATGAACAAAGTGCTGATCAGGTGCTAAAGGATTTTAATCTGATTCAAGAAGATTTTATCTCTGTGAGAATTGGAATCAAAGAAGATGCGAAAAATAAGGGTGGATTGAACTTGTTTGGAGAAGCATTTGGAGATTATGCACAAAATATTGTTATGAAATTTGTATTTAAAAGCGAATAAAAATTATAAAATTCCTCTTTACAAGAAGCGTAAAGAGGAGTATTATTTACTCAAAGAAACAGAAAATATGTTATAAAACAAAATATATAGAATAAATAAGAATATAAAGTAATATCAAGAATATAATAAATGATCAGAGTGGGTATACAATATCATCCACAAATCAAGTTTGTGTGAAGCCTAATTCATGGTATTGGCAGAAAGGAGGATTTAATTGAAGAAGGAGTTGTTGTTGAAATTCGAAGAGATTTTTGGTGATAGCGGAGAATATAATGCTTACTTTGCACCAGGACGAGTGAATCTGATCGGTGAACATACTGATTACAATGGCGGACATGTTTTTCCCTGTGCGTTAACAATAGGAACCTATGCAGTAGCCAGAAAGAGAGACGATAAAAAACTACGTTTCTATTCTATAAATTTAGATAACTTAGGTGTGATAGAATCCTCAATTGAAGAGATTCTGTATAAAAAAGAAGATGATTGGGCTAATTATCCGAAAGGAATCATTTGGACGATGCAAAAGAAAGGGTACCGGATTGATCAGGGAATGGATATCTTGTACTTTGGTAATATTCCGAATGGATCTGGATTATCTTCTTCGGCATCCATTGAAGTATTAACGGGATTTGTGTTAGTCGAGTTATTTAACCTGGATATTGATATGACGGATTTGGCAATCATGAGTCAGTATAGTGAGAATCACTTCAATGGTGTGAATTGTGGAATTATGGATCAGTTTGCTATAGCGATGGGAAAGAAAGATCATGCGATATTTTTGGATACATCGGATTTATCCTATGAATATGCACCGATTCATTTGGATGGAGCGAAGATTGTTATAATGAATACGAATAAAAAACGCGGGCTAGGTGATTCCAAATACAACGAAAGAAGAGGAGAATGTGAAACTGCTCTCTTGGATTTACAGAAGGTGGTATCCATAAACTCTCTTGGTGAGTTGAGTGAAGAAGAGTTTGAATCTTACCAAACTTCTATACATAATCCAATTCATATCAAGCGTGCAAAACATGCAGTATATGAAAATCAACGTACAGTACAAGCAGTAGAAGCACTGAAGCAGGGAGATCTTGAGCGTTTTGGAAAATTAATGAATGACTCCCATATTTCTCTGCAGTATGATTACGAAGTAACCGGAATTGAGCTTGATACTATTGTAGAATCAGCCTGGAAGCAGGAAGGTGTAATAGGAGCAAGAATGACTGGAGCAGGCTTTGGAGGATGTGCGGTTAGCATCGTAAAGGAAGAAGCAATTGATAACTTCATAAAGCACGTTGGAGAAGAATACAAAGAAAAAATCGGGTATGAGGCATCATTTTATATTGTGGAGATAGGGAATGGTCCGGTTACGCTTTGACATCCGAACTAATAAATATTATATTATTAGTAATATCAATACAGGTAATACTGTAGGAGTATTGTAATTACCTAAGTGATAGTTAAAGAAAGAGAGGATGAAGAAGTATGACAATATTAGTTTTAGGTGGGGCTGGATATATTGGATCCCATACAGTTTATGAGTTAATTGATCGTGGAGAGGATGTAGTAATTGTTGATAATCTGGAAACAGGTTATATTGAGGCTGTTCATCCCAAAGCACGTTTTTATCAGGGTGATATCCGTGACCGTGCCTTTATCGACAGCGTATTTGATAAGGAAAAGATCGATGCTGTTATTCATTTTGCAGCAAACTCACTCGTTGGTGAGAGTATGGAAAACCCTTTGAAGTATTATGATAATAATGTAAATGGAACCAAGGTTCTTTTACAATCCATGGTAGCACATAAGATTGATAAGATTGTATTTTCTTCCACTGCTGCAACTTATGGAGAGCCTGAAAGAGTTCCTATCGTAGAGACGGATCGTACCGCTCCAACAAATACGTATGGTGAGACAAAGCTATCAATGGAAAAGATGTTCTATTGGACGGAGCAGGCACACGGGCTGAGATATGTATCTCTGCGTTATTTTAATGCATGTGGTGCACATAAGAGTGGTCAGATCGGTGAGGCACATAAACCGGAAACCCATCTAATTCCTCTTATCTTACAAGTTCCGAATAAACAACGAGATTCCATAAAGATATTCGGTGAGGATTATAACACGAAAGACGGAACCTGCGTCAGAGATTATATTCATGTGACAGACCTTGCTCAGGCACATATCTTGGCGGTAGAATACCTTGCGAAAGGTAATCCAAGTAATATCTTCAATCTTGGTAACGGAATCGGATTTAGCGTAAAAGAGGTAATAGAAACTGCACGTAAGGTTACAAGTGATCCAATTAAGGCAGAGGTATCACCAAGACGTGCGGGCGATCCTGCTGTGTTGATTGCCTCCAGTGAGAAGGCAAAATCAGTACTTGGATGGAATCCGGAGCATGCAGATCTTGAGGAAATAATTGAGTCAGCATGGAACTGGCATAAAAATCATCCCAACGGATATAAATAATTAGTTTAAGTTATAGAGGAGAAGTTATCAGAAACCTAATAGAGGTTTTGGATGTCACTTTGGAGGAGATATGATTTACGAACGGATAAGAAAGCTAGTTGCATACGCAGAAATGAATGGACTGATTCATAGAGCGGATAGAGAATATACGGTAAATCGATTAATTGAATTATTTCAACTGGATTATTACATGGAGCCACAAGAACAGCAGATGAATATTGAAGAGCTGGGTGCATTGGGTGAACTGGATTTGGAACAAATCTTATCAGATTTATTGGATTATGCTTATGAGAAAGGTCTATTACAGGAGAATAGTATTACGGAACGTGATTTATTTGATACCATGATTATGGGGCTTGTCACACCTAGCCCAAGTGTGGTGATTGAAGAATTTAATAAACGTTATGCAATCTCTTCGAAAGCGGCAACCGACTATTATTATCAGTTTTGTCAATCAACCAATTACATCAGAAAATACAGAATAAAAAAAGACATCAAATGGATTACGAAAATAGAATATGGAGACCTTGATATTACGATTAACTTGTCTAAACCGGAGAAAGATCCGAAAGCAATAGCAGCAGCGAAGCAAATGAAACAGGCTAGCTATCCGAAATGTCTTCTCTGCAAAGAGAATGTTGGTTATGCCGGTAGGGTAAATCATCCGGCCAGACAAAATCACCGTATCATACCAGTTACCATTAGTAATCAACCCTGGAGTTTTCAATATTCTCCTTATGTTTATTACAATGAACATTGTATTATATTTAACGACGAACATGTCCCAATGAAGATAGATAAAGCAGCATTTCGTAAATTACTTGATTTCGTTATCCGTTTTCCACATTATTTTGTGGGTTCCAATGCGGATTTACCAATTGTAGGAGGTTCGATATTAAGCCACGATCATTTTCAAGGTGGTAATTACGAATTTGCGATGGCAAAAGCTCCGATAGAGAAAAGCTATACGATCAAAGGGTTTGAGAATGTTGAGTTGGGTATTGTGGCATGGCCAATGTCTGTAATTAGACTTACCTCACAATTTGACCACAGCCTGGTTGAGTTGGCGGCTCATATCTTAAAACAATGGAGAGGGTATAGTGATGAATCGGTTCAAATCTACGCTTCGACGGAAGGCGAACTGCATAATACCATTACACCGATTGCAAGAAAGCGTGGAGAGTTCTATGAACTTGATTTGGTACTCCGTAATAATTTGACAACACCGGAGTATCCGGATGGATTATTTCATGCTCACGCAGAGCTTCATCATATCAAAAAGGAAAATATCGGATTGATTGAAGTGATGGGACTTGCCATTCTTCCTCCTAGATTAAAGGAGGAGATGGAATTATTGAAGGAATACATACTAAAAGGTAACTACATTCACACCAATGAGATGATAATGAAGCATGCCTATTGGGTAGAAGAATTTCTTCCTAACTATGAAAATATAACGGAAGATAATATTGACAGAATCATTCAAGATGAAATTGGAAAAGTATTTCTTAAAGTGTTAGAGCACGCTGGAGTATTTAAAAGAACGGAACAAGGACAGGCAGCATTTGAACGATTCATCAATAAGTTGTAATTTATTTAATAAGCTTTTCCCCATAATATGTTCATAATAAAAACCCGAAAGAAAGAGAGACTTTTAAATAAGTCTCTCTTTCTTTCGGGTTTTTATTGTAACTGCTCTAAAATCTATGGAAGTTTTAATCGGACATTTCGAGATTAGCGTATCTGAGATTAACATAAAAGGTTCTTCTCCTTTTTTATGCAGACTATGGTTGAGATATTGTTTCAAACCAAATCATCACGTTAGGAATAAAGTCTTTACTGCTACTGCTCAGAACAGACCAATTCAACTGATGGTAGGTCAAACTAGGATTCTTAACTAGATAGTAATTCCGACTTGCACTAATAGCGTTAGGCATACGCCCGGACACTTGAATCAAATAGGGGTAGTGATATTTGTGAAGGGATTCATCAAAGGTGGTAAAGGTATAGCCCTTACCCGAGGTATAGGTGAGCTGTTCTATAAAAATGTGAGACATATTGCTTTCAGATGTCTCTGGTTTATAGAAGTGGACAATAATGACCTTGGAATTATGTTTTTTTAAAGAAGCAGAATAAAATTCGTTCCAATACTGTTTACCACTAATGACGCCATTATCACCAATTACGAACATGCGCTGGTGAACGGTATCCTCAATCGAAAAATTTTTAGGAATTGGGACGCAGCTACAAACGGTTACCGGATTCTTAGAATCATTATTGCTAGTGATGTAACCACCATTTGTAAGCTCTGCCATTGGTACGTCTTGCTTTGTTTTATGAGTATATGTACCACAGGATGAAAAAGAAAACAGTAAGATAGGGATTATAATATATAATAATTTTTTCATAAACACACCTCTTATGCGGCATTGGTTAGTAGAGTAAAGAAGACAATAACTAAAAAGCTAAGTAACATAACCAGTGATAATAGGGTCAATTTACGATAGGAGAGAAGTTGAACAATACGAAGTCTAGCCGGAGCACCTGAAAAGGCAGTCATATAGGAGTTACTTCCCTTGGTGTGGTTGATAATAGTATGCGCGTAGCTGAGTTTATTTTTATCTGATAGCCGGGAGTAAACAGTTTCATCGCAGGCTAGTTCCATGTCAGTGTAAAATAGTTTCAGATAAAACCATGCGAAGGGATTAAACCAATGAAGACATACGATGATCAATGCCAGCATACGATATAGGTTATCATGTCGCTTGGCATGAACCTTCTCGTGTAAAAGGATATATTGGCGATCCGGTTCTTTCAAGTTTGTGGGTATGAAAATATGTTGCTTAAACAATCCATACACCATAGGAGCTGTTAAGTCATACTGGTTATTTTTCACGGATTGTAGGGTTATGATATAGGAACCGATAACAAATAGAAGGAGTATGAGCGCTACAAAAATCCATATCCAGAATGCGATATGAAAGACATCCGCAAGTAAATCAGTTTTAAACTGGAACGGTTTTTGATAGATGAAATTGTTCTTATAATTGGTAGCGCCTATGTAATTGCTGGCTGCTAATTGAACATCTATATTAGTAGAAGTCATGGGTTTCCAGAACACAACTGTTGCATATCGAAAGCGATCTAGTAATTGAAAGAAGCTAAAGTCCCAGGTAAATGCAAATGGTAACAGAAAGCGTAAAAAGGGAACACCCCAAAGTATATAAATAATCCTCCGTGGAAGCTTTCTTATTCTACGAAGTATGACGATTACTAAACCTGACACACTTGCTAATAAGCTCATATTCAATAACCAATATATAACTTCAGACATAATCGGATTCCTCTACTTTGTTCTATGATTTTTTAACATTTCCATCAGTTCATTTCTCTCTTCTTCACTGATTTCTTTATCATCGATAAAGCTAGCAAAGAAGGCCTTTCGCGATCCGGAAAACATGCGCTCGATTAAACTATGGGTCTCAACCTTTGCAACGTCCTCTTTATGGGCTACAGATTTGCATGAAAAGCCCGGTTCACTGCGCTCAATGATTCCCTTCTTGATTAACTTATTAATAACGGTATATGTCGTATTCTTGTTCCAGTCATAAAGCTCCGAGGCCAAAAGCGTTAATTCCTTCGCACTAATCGGCTCATGCGCCCATAACAGATTCATTAATTTTAGTTCACTGTCGAATAATTTGATCTCCATATGATACTTCCTCTGTTTCAAAATATAAGACTATTGCGATAGTCTATGTGATAAGACTATTACAATAGTCTGTGTTTGTCAATATAATTTTATATAAATATGGGAGACACACCAAACATATTACTTAATTATCATGGGCAAACTATCTAAATCCTTCTTATCGATTAATGTCACACTATCCTTCGTTACACGGTACTTCCAAAAACTCTTTACATAGGTTGATCCGAAGGTGAAGCCCCAATCCTTTGTAAGTGTAATTTGATACTCTGAATCAGTAATCTTGTCAACTGAGGTTGTAAACTTAACATTTATCTTCGTATTTTGTTTGCCACCGATTTCAAATGATTTTACAAATGTTAAGGATGGGTTGGATGGAAAATCAGGGTTGTCTGCGATAACCTTTGCGGTAGCAAGCTCTTCAGGAAACATGCTGTTATTATTACCGGTGGGAGAGGTTGTTGCTGAGGCATAATTCTCAACTAGCCCGACCATTATATTTTGCAATTCGTTATTAATCTGCTGATAATTCTGTGTCGTCTGAACATAATTTATTTCACTCTTTCCGCCTGTTGTATCAAATACAGGATCGGCCTGTGCCTCTATTATAACTAAGGAATCACCGCTTTGATAATATAAACAGGTGTTAATGGGTGTGTTTGTGCTGGGATTCGGAAGTTCAATATAGGGTAACTCAATAGTTTTATTTTTTTGCAGCACTTGATATTTTTTAATGACATCATTCGTTTTCAAGTCTTTTGATGAGAAAGTAAATACATTAAAGCACTTTTGTATCTTTAACGAATCTGGATCATAATATTGATAGCTTATCTGAGTTGCATAAGTTTTTTTGTTACCAGCAGAATCTTTACGAACATAATCTGGATCTCCGGTTAAGGATTTATAGGCTATCGTGTAATTACCACTAGGCAAATACTGTTGAGGTACCGGTGAAGAAGGAGTGGAATTAGATGCGTTCCAATTAAAATTATCGTAATCTGAGTTTGTAATAAGGCTGGCTAAGTGATCCTGAAAGAAATAACCGTAGGGGATGTCGATGTAAGTACCAAATTCATTTTCAGGTAAGTGAATATTTGAGTAAATCGCATTCGGATTTATAAAGATTGGGCTTTGTATGGAGGTTGGTATAGTAGAATTGTGACCAGTAGTATCCTTAGTAGTTGGATCATTCAATTTCACATATATGATTAATGCAAGGATTAGGATAAAACTCAGTGTAACAATGGTAGGTCGCTGGCTTTGATAAAGGTGTATGATTGGTCTTTCCGTTTGTGTGTCTTCCAAGGTCTCTTTCAGATTATGGATGACTTCTTGCCTCGGAACCATCTGGTCATGCATTTTTTTATAAAAGTCCTTATTCATTAAAATACTCCCCTTTCAAAAGATTGCGCAACATAGCCCTCCCGCGAGATAGTTGTGCTTTAATTGTTCCCTTTTTAATTTTTAAAAATCGACTAATCTCTTCAATCGACATCTCTTCAAAATAGAACAAATAAATTGCAGTTTTATATTTCGCAGGTAGCTGAGTTAGGGCTAAATAGACGCTGTTTTCTGTATCGCTAACAAATTCGAAAACTTGGTCAGGGAGAGAATCCAGTTGCACTTTCTTTTTCCAGGAGCTGAAGGTAATCCTTTTTGAACAATTGATTGTTGTTCTGATCAACCATGCCTTTTGATGTTCCTGATCTTGAAAAATTAGATTTTTTCTGAAATATATCAAGAAAACCTCTTGAAATACATCCTCGGCATCACTTCTGTTATTGGTATGAGTTAAGGCAATTCCAAAGACGAGATTCGTATAATGAGAGATAATATCATCGATAGTCTCATTCTTATCCCTAGCATCTGAATTCATGTGTTACCCCCTCTCTACCAATAACTCAATCAACTATGCAAAAAGGTTACAAAATATATAAATTAATTTATTCTGACTGTGCATCAAATCGCTTGTTTCTGAAATAGAGAGCCAAATCTATGGATACCATAAGTACGTTAATAATGTAGAACACAAGAACATAAGTGATATTATGATCTACGATCTTTGAGAGAATTCCGAAAATGTATCCGATAAAGATAAATAATAGAAAAATAAGGCTCTTCCCCTTTGCGGTGCGGGAAGTGTAAGATTTAAAGAGTGAGGTTGGCCATGAGATACCAAAACTGATTACCATAATTGCTTCAAAAATTTGTGACATATTTTCCTCCGTCCTAGGTACGCAGAGTAATTTGAAACAAATTTATGTAATGGAATCACAGTGTGTACCGTTTTATGTTTGTTAGGTGTTAGTTTATTCTTGCATCATACTCTCACTGATACTATTTTGCAATGGATAGGATAAATTAATTATTTAAATAATGTCATAAATCGTAGAAATGCATCGCAAAAAATGATATAATCGGCTAAAAAGAAGGAAAGGACTATGCGATATGAAAAACATAGTGTTGATCGGTATGCCGGGCGCTGGCAAGAGTACGATAGGAGTTATTCTGGCTAAAGTATTGGGCCTTCAATTTATAGATTCAGACCTGTTAATTCAGGAACAAGAAAAATGTTTGCTAAAAGAAATCATAAAAAGAGACGGCCTGGAGGGTCTAATAAAAATAGAAGAACAAGTTAACGCAGAGATTGATGTGACTCATTCTGTTATTGCAACCGGTGGTAGTGTAATCTATGGTGAGAGAGCGATGAAGCACCTGAGAGATATCGGAACTGTTGTATACATTAGTCTAAGCTATAAATCCATAAGTAAGCGTCTTGGTAATATCCAACAACGAGGCGTTGTATTTCGAGAGGGACAGACGTTAATGTCATTGTACGAGGAACGTTGCCCACTTTATGAACAATACGCTCATGTGATTGTCGATGCAGAAGGTCTTGAGATTGAAGAGGTGATGGAAAAAATTGCGTCCGAGGTAAAAGATAAGATATAACTATGCTACTAAGGTATGGTTACATGACTGGACTAATTCCTATATATAATCAGAAATAAATAAGAGATGCGTTGCATTAATTGTAGATATGTTTATTAATGAGGTTCTGAGGATCTTAAATATAAAATTTATGAAACTAAGATGAAAAAAATTACAAGTTTTGTTCGATTAGATTATATCTTATAGATAAACAGAAATAAGAATGAGATTATTTATTAATTCATAGACAGGTGTAGCGTATGAGGTGCTCAAGTTCACCTCATACGTTACACCGTCCCTAGTATGTTTTTCTACTCTTGTATCTGGAATAATTCTTTTTCGGATTTCAGTGCAAGGATAGCAGTATCGATGTCGCTATTCTTAACTAATATGTAATCGGTATCATAGGTTGATATCGCAAAGATACTGATTTTATTATGAGCCAATATAGTGCTGATTGAGGAGAGGATCCCAATTAGTGAGAAATCCAGAGTGCCTTCCACTTTTAATATTCTCCAATCTTTTTCACAACGAATATGCTCCGGAATACAGTTTTGGGTGCATACCACGGATAGTTCCTCAGAAGTTGCGGTGATGGAGAAGAATTCAGACTTTCTAACCCAATCAGGAATGCTCTCCTCAGGATTTAGCCTGCATACACCGTAAGTTTCTTTTAATAACCGAAGGGTTAAAATATGATCTTCCATACTATTATCATCCTTTCCTTCATGGTATCTAGATGATACTTAATCCAGATATTACTTAATTTAGTTACTTCTTAATTCAACTATTTCTTAATAGACTTTCTAAATATCGTATCGACTATAAAAATTCCCAATGCAATCGCTCCGGCTACCTGTAATGTTTCATTAAAGTAACGCTGTGTCATCACATTATTTCCTTCGATAAAGCTCTGAACAATCTGATACATACCGCCGCCGGGTACCAGACAGATGATTCCGGGAATTAAAAATAAAGTGACCGGAGTTTTGAGAAGGCGGGCTAATATATGGGCGGTTATCGCAACAACCAAAGTTGCCACGAAGGTAGCTAAAACCTTATCATCGGTAACTTTTTCAACGACCAGATAGATGAACCAACAGAAGCTCCCGGACATTCCGGCATGTATGATATATCTCTTTGGCAGGTAGAATAATATAGAGAAGGCTGCCGAAGCAAAGAATGCACTGATTGCCTGAATTAACATCCTACCACATCCTTTCTATCATATGATAAAAGCCCATTCCAAAGCCCACACCTACTGCAATTCCAAGGGAGATGACAAAGGACTCCAAAGCACGGGCAGCACCTGAGTTATAGTCACCTTGTAAGGTGTCACGAATCGCATTGGTGATAGGGACGCCCGGTACAAAGGGCATGATCGATCCGATTATGATGATGTTCATATGTGTGGAAGGATAATAATTTACAAAAACTAAGGTCAGGAATGCCAATACAAAGCATTTAATCGCATCAATCATAAAGGTAGAGTTCAACTTGTTATCAATCAATCGACCGACTAATATGATAAAAAGTCCGTTTATCCCTGCAAAAACGCAGTCTAATAGACTTCCTCCGAACAGACCTGCAAAACCAATCATGGAGATAACGGAGGCAATGGCTATGGTTAAGTTAGAATATATTTTATTTGTCTTGATCTTCAACAGTATGGTATATGCGTCATCAATAGTAATTTTTCCATCACAGATATCCCTGGATATTTGGTTCACATCATTTACTCTGCTTAAATTATTGGAGCGGTTTGCAATTCTTATCACACCGGATAAAGGCTCCTTATCAGCCACTGATATGGATGCAACAATTCCGGTGGTGGTTGCATACACCTCCACGGATGATGCTCCGGTGGTTTTTAAAATTCTTATCATCGTATCCTCAACACGAAAGGTTTCGGCTCCGCTTTGAGCTATAATTTCTCCAGCCAGCATAGCGGTATTAAATATATCTTTATAATTCATACATTATCTCCTGAGGAGTATTTAAATCTTTTCTTTTATTTTATCACAAAGCTTGTGAATTTAACATGTATTATTAGAGTTACATATTCGAGTGAATGCCTATGTTGTCTCAGTATCTATACTCATAAAAATGCAGAAGAAATATTTTAACCAAAGGTTTTAATTGCCCAGGGGAATAAATATGCTCCTACAACAGTGAACGGTGAATTAAAATCAACGCTCGAATAAACGATTAATTTTATCGGTTATCTGTTTTTCTCGTTTACTTGTATTCTCTAGGTCTGTTTCGTACATTCCGTCCTTATTTAAAACAATACATTCTCCTTCTTTACAGCCGAGTGGAAGCTTGTATTTCGGGAGTTTAATAATGGTTTTATCTTCCTGTTCACAGAAAGCAAATTTACCTTCGATACGATCAATGACTAGTTTTTTCATAGCTGCCTCCTTGCTAGTTACCCTTGTTCAGATCATCCTTTTTGATGATATACGGAGTAACATTTTCAGTTAGATTGGTTCCATCTGTCCGAAATACCAAAGAGCCCTGGACGTCGGTACGAAAGATAGAAATACCATGTTTGATCATAGCTTGTAATGTTTTTGAATTGGGATGATTATAGTCATTATTTTTCCCAACACTGATTACAGCATACTTGGGGTTTACGGCATTATAATAGTCTTCGTTTATTGCATTAGCAGCACCATGATGACTTAGTTTAAGTACATCTGCATTTAGATCGATTCCGGTTTTCGTCATTTCCTTTTCGGAAAGCGTTTGAGCATCCCCTGCCATAATAAATGATACTTTATCTAAGGTAAGTTTAATCCCCACGCTATAGTTGTTTAGTTCCTCATAAGAAGAGGAGGAGGGGGATAATATTATAAAATGAGCATTGCCCAGGGTGTAGGTATCGCCGACTTTTGGTTGCTTTACCGAGATGTTCTTGCTCTGTATGGCATCGAGTACATCCTCATAGGTTTTTGTGTTATGCACCACTTTGGGCAAAATCATCTGATCTATCTTCACGTTCTGTATTACGGTATCCATGCCTCCGATATGATCACTGTGAGGATGCGTTGCGATAACATAATCGAGTTCTTTTATATTCTCTTTTTTAAGATAGTTTACAACCGTACCGCCTTGGTTATTCTCCCCTGCATCAATTAACATGGCATGGGAGTTATCTTTAATTAGTATGGAATCGCCCTGACCAACATCGATAAAATGCACTTCCATTTGACCATCCGTTTGGGTAGGAGTGATGGTGACTGGCTGTGTTGATGGTTGATTGGTTACTTGAGCAGTTGGTTGATACGATGGGGTTGAGGGTTGTTCAGTAGATTGTCCAAAATAGTTTACTGTTAACCCAAGTACTGCCAAAAGGGTGGCGCCTCCTGCGCGGAGGAATAACTTCTTGATTTTTTTATTCATTATATACCTCAATTCTGTCACTTGTTTTACGAAAGAAATTGTCGTTTCATTATATCCTTTGTATTATTATATTACAATGAAAATATAGTAGGGTATGTCTCCTTTCATTCTATAAGTTAAGAATGAGCATATGATAATGTATTGTTACAAGATATGATTTGAGATATAATCAAGATATTAGGGATAGGTACGATGATTTTATGTATAATATAGTAAAAATAAATTTTTCTCTATATTATAAAGAAAGTGGATGAAGTAATGAGATTATTTACCGCTGTTCTACTGGATGAAGTTATAAAATATAAAATAGAAGATACCATTAACCAACTTCAAAATATTGCAACAGGAAGTTTTACAAGCAAGGAGAATTTACATCTGACTCTTAATTTTATCGGAGAAACAAATCAAACGGAAGTAGTCAAAAAAGCAATTGAGGATGCGGTGAATAAATTGGGCTGTAGGTCATTTCAATTATCAATAAGTGGTATGGGAAGATTCAAACGCAACGAAGGAGATATATACTGGATCGGAGTTGGAAGGAATGAAGTCTTAGTGAACCTTCAATTACAGCTTGTGAAGGAACTCAAAGGAGCAGGATTTACTAATATTGAAGAGAAAGAGTATAAACCTCATTTGACAATTGGTAGAAAGGTGAAATGTAAGGATATCTCTTTGATAAAGAATATGGAAGCATCATTCACTCCTATGCACATGAAAGTGGGTAAAATCAGTTTGATGAAGTCGGAGCGAGTGAAAAGCAGAATGGTATACACGGAGATTTACAGCATGAAGTTACCGGAGGTAACTTCAGAATAATAAATGATATAGCATGGGAGGATTTATGAGAATATTGGTTGATGCAGATGCTTGCCCGGTTAAGGATATTATCGAAGAAGTTGCACAAAGTATGCAGATACCGGTGACTATGTTTATTGATACAAGTCATATACTGACCTCTGATTACAGTGAAATCGTAATGGTTAGTAAGGCACCGGATGCAGTGGATTTTGCGCTGATTAATCGATCTGTTCGAGGGGATATCATCATTACACAGGATTATGGGGTGGCTGCTATGGCACTTGGTAAGGGGGCATATGCAATCCATCCAAGTGGTAAGGTTTACACCAATGATAATATTGAAGTTATGTTAATGGAGAGAGATATTGCTAAAAAACAGCGCAGAGCCGGTGATAGAATAAAAGGACGTTCCAGAAAGCGCACTTCGGGCGATGATGAAAGATTTCGAGAAGCTCTGCTTCGCATTTGTTCCAAAGAAATCAATCCGAAGAAGGACGCAGATATTTAATTTGGAAATTGTCTTGAGGAAAGTTAATAATTCATAATAATGTGCAAGTGAGAGAGCATTTGTGCATGACCACAGAAGTAGAACATAAGAGGTAGAGTATGATACGTTTAGCAAGATATCTTAAATATTTTAAAGTAGAAATTATAATCGGACCGTTTTTTAAATTAATGGAGGCAGTTTTCGAGCTGATTGTGCCGCTTGTGATGGCTTCTATTATCGATATTGGAATAAAAAATCAGGATAAGGGCTATGTACTCCAAAAAGGCGGAATTATATTATTGCTTGGAGTAGCAGGCCTTATTTTTGCATTAATCTGTCAGTATAGTGCATCAAGGGCATCCCAAGGCTTCGGAACCAGAGTGAGGAATGATTTGTTTGCCCATATCAATCGGTTATCCCATGCAGAATTAGATAGGTTAGGAACAAATTCACTTATCACAATCATTACGAATGATGTGAATCAAATGCAGCTGGCTGTCGCTATGCTGATTCGATTAGTGGTGAGGGCACCCTTTTTGGTGATTGGAGCTACTGTGATGGCTATGATGCTGGATTTAAGGTTTTCCATTATATTTCTTATCGTAGGGCCGCTAATTGTGTTGTTACTATTTTTCATTATGAAGAAATCGGTTCCGTTATACCGCACAAGACAGAAAATACTTGATATCATCTCTTTGCTTACAAGGGAGAATCTAAGTGGATCCAGAGTAATACGAGCCTTCTCCAATCAGGAAAAGCAGATTAAGCATTTTAATGAAGTAAATGATCAGGCCTCCGATATTGCAATTCGGGTTGGAAAGCTATCAGCTCTTCTTAGCCCTGCTTCCTTTGTGCTTATGAACCTGGCTATTGTAGCGATTATCTGGTTCGGTGGAGTGAGAGTAAATATCGGTGGTCTGACTCAGGGTGAAGTAATCGCATTAATTAATTATATGACACAGATTTCGTTAGCACTGGTAGTGGTGGTGAATTTGGTGATTATTTTTACTAAGGCAGCAGCCTCAGGTGCCAGAATTAATCAGGTGTTTGATATGAAGTCTTCTCTTGTAGAGGGCGATTACAGTAGACAAAGTAGTGAGGAGAGTAATCTGAGTGCAGAATCTGATGTTTCAGGAGAGGTAAATTCCACAACATTTGGAGGAATAAAACCGCTATTATCTTTGAAGGAGGTTTTCTTCTCTTATCCGGATTCAGAGGAATATGCTTTAGAGAGAATTAATCTAGAGATAAAAGCTGGGCAAGTGATTGGAATTATCGGAGGAACCGGATCAGGGAAATCCACGCTTGTTAATCTTCTGCCTAGACTCTATGATGTGTCGGGAGGAGAGATTCTACTTAGAGGAATCCCTATACGGGAATATACCTTTGAGGAACTTCGTAAAAACATTAGCATGGTGCCACAGAAAAATGTGTTATTCTATGGTACGATTAAAGATAATATAAAAATGGCATGTCAGGACGCCACGGATGAAGATATTGGGAAGTCATTACGAATCGCACAGGCCAAGGAATTTGTCGACAAATTACAGGAGGGGGCAGATTACCTAATCATGCAGGGTGGAAAAAATCTATCCGGTGGGCAGAGACAGAGACTGGCAATTGCAAGGGCGATCGTAAGCGGTCCGGACATCCTTATTCTAGATGATAGCTCCAGCGCACTGGATTATGCTACGGATGCAAAACTTCAAAAAGCACTTCGTGATGAATTAAAGAATACCACGGTAATTATGGTATCACAAAGAGTGGGTGCAATTCGCGGAGCCGATCAGATTATTGTGCTTGATGACGGCAAGATAGCCGGTAGCGGGAAGCATGAGGAATTGCTTCATACCTGTGAAGTTTATCAGGAGATTTGCCACTCTCAATTAGATAGTAAGGAGGGGCATAGTCATGAGTAAAAGAAAAACCACCTCCGTATTTAAGAGATTATTAGAATATACTCGCCCATATCGTATCAGCATGATAATCGCTTTGATTTGTGCAGTGGTAAGTGTGGCCCTATCCCTGATGACACCGATTCTAATTGGTAAAGCAGTTGATCACATAATTGGAAAGGGTCAGGTAGAATTCACAAAAATACTCCCGATATTAGGGCTTCTGGTACTGGCTATCGCAGGAAGTGCATTATTTCAATGGTTAATGACCTTTTTCACAAATCATATTACGTTCAAAACAATTAAGGATTTAAGAAATCAAGTGTTTCAAAAATTGAATCAGGTTCCTCTTTCCTATATCGATCAGAATTCTCATGGAGATATCATCAATCGAATGGTAAATGATATTGATGCCATATCGGACGGCTTATTACAGGGGTTTGCCGGCTTGTTCACCGGTGTGGTGACGATCATAGGAACAATTATCTTCATGTTGACGATTAATGTAAGGATTGCTCTGGCTGTTATATTGTTAACTCCGTTATCTTTATTTGTGGCAGCCTTTATCTCACGGCGTATCTACCACAAGTTCAGTGAGCAGTCAAAGATTAAGGGCGAAATGGGTGGTCTGGTTGAAGAAATGATTTCAAATCAAAAACTAATCAAGCTATTATCCTATGAGGGCAGAGCTGTGGATCGTTTTGAGGAGATCAACCAAAGACTCCATGAATGTGGCGTTACAGCACAATTTTATTCTTCCCTTACCAATCCGTGCACAAGGTTTGTTAATGGTATCGTGTATGCAACGGTGGGAATATACGGAGCATTTACGGCGATAAACGGATTGATTTCAATTGGTCAGTTGTCCAGCTTTTTAGCTTATGCAAATCAATATACCAAACCATTTAACGAGATATCCGGTATCATAACTGAATTACAATCCGCGCTAGCTTCGGCACAAAGAGTGTTCGCTGTGCTAGATGAAGAGGAGGAAAGCAGCGAAGAAGGTCTGGCTCAGGAGGCTTATGGAGATGGAACAGTCAGGATAGAACATGTGGATTTCTCTTACAAAAAAGAGAACGAATTAATTAAGAACTTCAACCTATATGTTGAACCGGGACAAAGAATAGCAATTGTCGGACCAACAGGCAGTGGAAAGACGACGGTTATAAATCTCCTAATGCGTTTTTATGACAGTGATGCCGGTGAGATTGAGGTGAATGGGACTAATATTAAGGCAATGAAGAGGAAGGCTCTTCGCAGTTTATACGGAATGGTGCTTCAGGATACGTGGCTGTTTCAGGGTACAGTACGTGAAAATATTGCTTATGGGAAAGAGGATGCTACAGAGGAAGAAATTCTTGCAGCCGCTAAAGCCGCACATGCACATAGCTTTATTAAACGTTTGCCGAAGGGGTATGATACCCTTCTGACGGAGGATGGAGGAAATATCTCACAGGGTCAGAAACAATTACTATGTATCGCTAGAGTGATGCTGATGAAACCCTCTATGTTAATTCTCGATGAAGCAACCAGCAATATTGACACCCGTACAGAGATTAAGATACAGAAGGCCTTCGCGGCGTTGATGGAGGGACGTACCAGCTTTGTTGTTGCCCATAGATTATCAACGATTCAGGAAGCAGATCGTATTCTTGTTATGAATAATGGTCAGATTATCGAACAGGGCAGCCATGAGGAGCTCTTAACAAAGCACGGATTTTATGCACAACTATATCATAGTGTGGATAACCGGGGGTAAAAAAGCTGAGGTTGTGGAATAAGTATTAAAGTTTGAAAGTATGCGAATTATCATAAATAGGATAAGTATTTAAATACTTAAGATTAACAGAAACTATTATAGGGTCATAAGATAATTAAGGAATATAATTATCGGAGGCACCTATGTACGATAACAATGAAGATTATTTTAAGAAAAGCAATACCTACAAAAACTTACAGGATGCGTTTGCAGGAGAAACGTCCGCAAGCGGTAAATATGCGATTTTTGGAATGAAGGCAAAGGAAGATGGATATGAGCAGATAGGTAATATCTTTATGGAGACCTCAGGAAATGAACGTGAACATGCTGAAATCTGGTACAAAATCCTGAACGGCGGTGAGGTTCCATGTACCTTAGACAATCTTAAGAATGCATATTCCGGCGAGCGTCATGAATGGACAGAAATGTATATGAATTATGCCAAGGAAGCAAAAAGGGAAGGATATCATGATATTGCTGATCTTTTTGAAGGAGTTGCAAATATCGAACATCATCATGATGTAAGATTTCGCAAGCTGGCTGAAAATATCATGGATGATGAGGTTTTCTGTAAAAAGCAGAAGATGGTATGGGTATGCCTTAATTGTGGTAACCTGGTTTATGATGAATGTGCGCCTGAGGTGTGTCCGGTATGTGATTACCCGCAGGGTTATTATCAACTGAACTGCGAGAATTACTAATTTACTAAATCAGAACAAACATTCGAAAATGTATTGATTTTACATCCCTGCTATGATAGAATTATAGACATTCCAAATAGTGTAGTGCGTTATTTTTCCAAAAATGGATACACTGTAGTCTATACGAGTAGCAGGGAGGTTTTGTATATGGAGTTTAAATTGGTTTCGGAATACCAACCTACAGGGGATCAGCCGGAAGCAATCAAGGAGTTGGTCGATGGTTTCCGCAGTGGAAATCAGTGTCAGACATTACTTGGTGTAACCGGTTCCGGTAAAACCTTTACGATGGCGAATGTCATTCAACAAATTCAAAAACCAACTTTGATCATTGCGCATAATAAGACCCTTGCGGCTCAGTTATACGGTGAGTTCAAAGAATTCTTTCCGGAGAATGCGGTTGAGTACTTTGTAAGTTATTATGATTATTATCAACCGGAGGCTTATGTTCCTTCCACGGATACTTATATTGAGAAGGATTCCTCGATTAATGATGAGATTGATAAACTAAGGCACTCTGCTACCGCTGCATTAGCAGAACGAAGTGATGTTATTATTGTCGCCAGCGTTTCTTGTATCTATGGTTTGGGTAGCCCGATTGATTATCAGAATATGGTGCTCTCCTTAAGACCAGGTATGAATAAAGAACGAGACGATGTTTTGAAAAAATTAATAGAGATACAGTATGATCGTAACGATATGGATTTTAAGCGAGGAACTTTTCGCGTAAGGGGCGATGTGGTGGAGATCTTCCCGATCTCCTCTGCAGAAGTGGCAGTACGAGTTGAATTCTTTGGGGATGAGGTAGAGAGAATCCTTGAGATCGATATTCTGACCGGTGAGATCAAAGCGAAGCTAGAGCATCTGGTGATATTCCCAGCCTCCCACTATGTAGTATCACAGGACAAGCTGGCACAGGCAATTCAAAATATAGAAGATGAGATGATTGAGCAGGTTCGTTACTTCAAGAGTGAAGATAAGCTTTTAGAAGCACAGAGAATATCGGAACGAACGAATTTTGATATAGAGATGATGCGAGAGACCGGATTTTGTTCCGGTATAGAGAACTACTCTAGGCATCTAACCGGTCTTGCACCGGGAAGTGCTCCGCACACCTTAATGGATTATTTTCCGGATGATTTTATGATTATTGTAGATGAATCCCATATAACGCTACCACAGGTAAGAGGAATGTATGCCGGAGACCGCTCAAGAAAACAGACACTTGTGGATTTTGGTTTCCGATTGCCTTCTGCACTGGATAACCGTCCATTGAATTTTGAAGAATTTGAGAGTAAAATCAGCCAGATTATGTTTGTATCGGCTACCCCTTCGGTTTATGAGAAGGAACATGAACTTCTTCGTACTGAACAGGTAATCAGACCAACCGGATTATTAGATCCGGAGGTATTGGTAAGACCGGTTACCGGACAAATTGACGATCTGCTAGGTGAGATCCATAAGGAGCTGAATAAGAAGAATAAGGTGTTAGTCACTACTCTGACGAAGAAGATGGCAGAGGATCTTACCTCGTATCTGAGAGAGGTAGGAATCCGTATCAAATACCTTCATTCCGATATTAATACATTGGAACGGTCAGAGATCATACGTGATATGCGTATGGATGTATTCGATGTTCTGGTCGGAATTAATCTGTTGCGAGAGGGACTTGATATACCGGAGGTTGGTTTAGTGGCCATTCTTGACGCGGATAAGGAAGGATTCCTAAGATCCGAGACTTCTCTGATTCAGACGATTGGTCGTGCCGCACGTAATGCCGATGGGCATGTAGTGATGTATGCGGATAAGATGACAGATTCGATGCAGAAAGCGATATCTGAGACAAACCGAAGAAGACAGATCCAGCAGGCTTATAACGAGAAACACGGTATTACTCCGACTACCATTAAGAAGAAGATACGTGACCTAATCAGTATCTCCAAGAAAGCTGACACGAATATCAACGAGATTGAGAAGGATATGGAATCCATGTCCCGTCAGGAATTAGAGGTATTGGTGAAGAAGATTACTCAGCAGATGCATACAGCAGCAGCAGAGTTAAACTTCGAGAAGGCAGCAGAACTGAGAGATAAGATGGTTGAGATAAAAAAACAGCTTTTGGATTTGGTAAAATAAGAAAAAGAAGATAAGATAAACAGATTGGGTGAAAATATGGCTGAAAAGAAGAATTATATTAAGATTAGAGGAGCTAAGGAGAATAATTTAAAGAATCTCAGTGTTGATATACCGAGAGACCAGTTCGTCGTACTGACAGGACTGAGCGGATCCGGTAAGTCCTCCCTAGCTTTTGATACGATTTATGCCGAAGGTCAGAGAAGATATATGGAGTCGTTATCCTCCTATGCTAGACAATTCCTTGGACAGATGGAGAAGCCGAATGTAGAAAGTATCGAGGGCTTGCCCCCTGCAATCTCCATCGATCAGAAATCTACAAATCGTAATCCTCGTTCTACCGTAGGAACAGTAACTGAGATTTATGATTATTACCGTTTGTTATACGCAAGAATTGGTATTCCCCACTGTCCGAAGTGTGGTAAGGAGATCAAGAAGCAGACGGTTGACCAGATGGTGGACGAGATCATGAACTTACCACAGGGTACTAAGATTCAGCTTCTTGCGCCTGTGGTTAGAGGACGTAAGGGTGAACATACCAAGCTTTTTGAACAAGCAAAGAGAAGCGGCTATGTTAGAGTTAGGGTGGATGGAAACCTTTATGAATTGACCGAGGAGATCAAGCTAGAGAAGAATAATAAGCATAACATCGAGATAATTGTGGATCGTCTCGTTATCAAAGATGGAATCGAAAAAAGATTATCTGATTCCGTGGAGAATGTCCTGAAACTGGCAGAGGGTCTTCTCTATGTTGATGTAATTGATGGCGAACAACTCACCTATAGCCAGAACTTTGCATGTTCGGACTGTGGTATTAGTATTGATGAGATTGAACCAAGAATCTTCTCCTTCAATAATCCCTTTGGAGCCTGCCCGGAATGCCACGGCTTAGGCATTAAGATGGAATTTGACGAAGAACTGCTAATTCCGGATCAAAGTTTAAGCTTATTGGACGGAGCAGTTGCAGCTCCTGGATGGCAATCAGCGGGAGATAAAGGTAGCTACACCAGAAGCGTATTGGAGGCTTTGGCGAAGGAATATAAGTTTGATTTAGCAACTCCATATGAGGAATTACCGGATGATATCAGACATATGTTTATCTACGGAACAGAGGGTAAATCCGTTAAAGTACATTATCAGGGACAGCGTGGTTATGGTGTGTATGACGTTGCCTTTGAAGGACTTCTCCGTAATATAGAGAGACGTTATCGTGAAACAGGTTCTGACTCTGTAAAGCAGGAATATGAGACATTTATGAGAACAACTCCTTGTAAAGAATGTCATGGAAAACGACTAAAGAGGGAAGCACTTGCAGTAACCGTAGGTGATAAGAATATCTCGGATGTTACTGAGTATTCCATCCGTGAACTTGCTGCATTTATGGGAGGGCTTGTACTTACCTCCATGCAGATGAAGATCGGCGAGCTGGTATTAAAAGAGATTCGTGCAAGAATAAACTTTCTGCTAGATGTTGGACTTGATTATTTAACCCTTTCCCGTGCAACCGGAACCTTATCCGGTGGTGAATCCCAGAGAATTAGACTGGCGACTCAGATTGGTTCAGGACTGGTGGGTGTTGCATATATCCTAGATGAACCAAGTATCGGATTACACCAGAGAGATAATGATAAGCTATTAAAGACCTTGAATAATCTGAAAAGCCTTGGTAATACGCTGATTGTTGTAGAACATGATGAGGATACGATGTTTGCGGCAGATTATATCATTGATATTGGTCCAGGAGCAGGAGAACACGGTGGTGAAGTAGTTGCTGCCGGAACTGCTAAGCAGATTATGAAGGTGAAGAAGTCTGCTACCGGAGCTTATTTAAGTGGAAGAATTAAGATTCCGGTTCCCTCACAGAGACGACAGTCAACTGGCTTTTTATCTATAATCGGTGCTTCCGAGAATAATTTAAAGAATGTTGATGTGGATATTCCACTTGGTATTATGACCTGCATCACAGGTGTGTCCGGTTCCGGCAAGAGTTCGCTGGTAACTGAGATATTATATAAGAGACTTGCTAGAGATTTGAATAGAGCAAGATGCATCCCAGGCAAGCATGAGAAGATGGTTGGAATTGAACAATTGGACAAGGTCATTAATATTGATCAGTCTCCGATTGGTCGTACCCCAAGATCCAATCCAGCTACCTATACCGGCGTATTCGATCAGATCAGAGATCTATTTGCCGCAACCCAGGATGCCAAGATGAGAGGGTATAGCAAAGGTCGCTTCAGCTTTAATGTTAAGGGTGGACGCTGTGAAGCCTGCAGTGGTGATGGTATTATCAAGATTGAGATGAATTTCCTTCCGGACATCTATGTGCCATGTGAAGTATGCGGTGGTAAGCGTTATAACAGAGAGACCCTTGAGGTACGTTATAAGGGTAAGAATATATATGAAGTGCTTGATATGACGATTGAAGAGGCAGTGCATTTCTTTGAAAATGTACCATCTATTAAGCGAAAGATTGAAACCCTACATGATGTAGGATTGTCCTATCTCAGATTAGGACATCCATCTACATCACTATCCGGTGGTGAAGCACAGAGAATAAAATTAGCGACGGAATTAAGTAAGAGAAGCACAGGTAAGACGATCTACATTCTGGATGAGCCTACAACCGGTCTTCATTTTGCGGACGTTCACAAACTAATTGATATCTTAAAACGATTCTCCGATACTGGTAATACGGTAGTAGTAATCGAACATAATTTGGATGTGATAAAGACAGCAGACTATATCATTGATATCGGTCCGGAAGGTGGAGATAAGGGTGGTACAGTGATTGCTCAGGGAACTCCGGAGGAAGTGGCTGAGAATGAGAAGTCTTATACCGGATATTACGTTAAAAAGTATTTGGAAAACCAATAATCAATAGAAGTAATGAATGTGATTATTGTATCAAAAGCGTTCTCATAATTCACATTGTCAATATATGCAACGATGTGCTGGCTAAGAATTTATTTGAAATTATATGACCTACAATGGAACTGTGGCAAAAAGGTAATATCATAATTTACCGTAGTGTTACAGTTCCGTTTTTATCTACTATCATAAAAGAAATCTATCAAGGGATGGAATATTGCTTGGGTTTAAGGAGAATGACACAGATAAAGACTGTTTGCGGAATAACAGGATGAACAACATTTTGTAACATGCATATGTAACAGGAGAATGGAGGAGCATTATGGATTATGGTTTTTATGCTATGATATCAAGAATGAAGCTAATAGAGAGATGGGCACTTATGAGGAATGCAATATCAGAGAATATTTGTGAGCATTCACTCGAGGTAAGTATATTGGCACACGCACTTGCTGTGATTAGTAATGAACGACTTGGTAAGAATCTAAATGCGGAGAAGGCTGCATTAATCGGAATATATCATGATGCTACCGAGATAATCACCGGTGATATGCCTACTCCAATCAAATATTTTAATGAGAATATACAGGGAGCCTTCAAAGCAGTAGAACAGGCAGCTGCTGATCGATTGCTTATGATGCTGCCGGAGGATATCCGAAAAAGTTATATCAGTATCTTTAATCCACAGGAGGAGGAATCATATCTGTGGAAGTTAGTAAAAGCGGCGGATAAATTATCTGCACTTATTAAATGCATTGAGGAGAGGAAGGCGGGTAATACTGAATTTTACAGCGCCGAAAAATCAATTCATGACATACTAACATCTATGGAACTTGAGGAAGTGAACATCTTTATGCAGGAATTTATGCCAGCATACGATAAGAATTTGGATGAATTAAACAAAGGTTAGTAATATGAATTATTAAAAACGTAATTTATATCACACTATTGAAGTTGAAGGGGGTCATTATGAAGAAAGAGCTTGTAGAGTTTTTATGTAAGGCTAAGAGGAATACCTATGCGGCAAAGGGAGCGGAGGTTGCCGCTTCGAGACCGAATTCACATGACTTACAATTTCGAGAGGGAAATTACCTGTATATTGATACATATCTCGGAGGAGAAAGGTTCATAGGAGAGGAAGCTATATGGGAAGGCAATCAACCCGTGTGGTCTATGAACTATAGTGGAAGAGTTCTAGGGGAAGGTTTCTCAGGAGACTTTTTAAAAGAAGCGCTATACCGAGTACCGGCAGAATATCCATTTCGTGGGCCAATGATTTATCGGAATGGGAACTATACTTATCATTGTAACGTGAGTGGTGATACCGAGTGGTTTAACGGGTATGAAGAAATTTTCTTGCACGACAAAAAGGTTATGGAAACATATTTTCATGGGGGAATTGTAATATAGTAAAACTGAAACAATTTCAACTGTGAGAGCGTGTTTTGTTGTGTATTAAATACTATGTTGATATAAAAGTTACTCATATAATTGTTTTTCGAAGTAGTAGTATTTTAGAGTTGTGTCTTCTTCGGAAGAGATAATAGTTTTTCTTGCTACATCAGAGTATTTTGTTAATACAAAATTTTCAGATATAAAGGGGTGCTGGTTTTTATGATTACAATGGAAGATAAATGGATACCCGAGGGGCTTGATAGAGAGGATCCCAGATGTATCAAAAGTTATGATAAGATATCAGAATTAATCAACGAGATTGGATTCCTACCATTATTTAAGAATACAATAGAAGGTTTCTCCGTGGAGGAGTATTCGTTGTCAGAAGCCTGGTGGGGACCCAATCCGATAGAAGATCCATGGGAGTGGCGAGGAGTAATAGCCGAGGAGGGTGATATTGCTTACGGCAAATTGTTCGCGAATAAGGCTGGCTTCGTATCAAAAGAATGGTATCCGATATTCGCATCCTATCGACGTGACGGATATGATTTTGATAGCAGATATGAAGATGGATTAGCCAGTATACGTACTAAGAAGCTTATGGATGTTCTCTCTATCAAAGGGGAGATTCTTTCGAATGAGCTAAAATCAGCAGCCGGTTTTGGAAAGACAGGAGAAAAGGGGTTTGAAGGAGCGATAAGTCAGTTGCAAATGCAAACCTATATCTCAGTAAGACGCTTTCAGAAAAGACGCAATAAAAAGAATGAGGAATATGGCTGGGCGGTAGCTGTATATACTCTTTCGGAGAAGTTATTTGGGACGGATTACGTTCGTTCCGCTTATCAAATCGGTGCACAGGAATGCAAGGATAGAATTATAAGTAGGATAAAGCTTAAATTCCCAAATGCAACAGATAAAGAGATAGAAAAATTAATTAAGTAGGAATGAAGAAAGACTTTATATACGATATGCGCGATAGATACGGCACCATAGGAAAAGAAGTCCTACCATGGCTAAAGTTATCATTATCTATCGTGCTTATTATTGTTGAAGTTTTTTACATATATAAATATAAGTAATGTTTTGCAATGCTATTTATATTTAAATTAAACTCTGTTAAACAAAGATAATGATGTTAAGCAAATATGTAATGTATAATATTACCAAGCTGATGGTTCGTAATAGTTTACTATTGCGTAGTGGAAAAAATCAATATAACGAAAAATAGGAGGATGTTATGTCAAAAGTAGCACTTTTAGTAATAGACATGCAAAATAATTGTAAAGAAGCCACGACTTGTAAAGCGTCATTTGAAAGAACAGTAGAATATATTAATGAAATTAGTCAATATTTTCGTAAGAAAAAACACCCTGTAGTAATCATACAAGATGTCGAAGCAGGAGGACCAGAGACTGATGGGTTTAAGTGTGTAGACGAATTAGAAGTATCAAACAATGATTTTTTTGTAAATAAAACCTATAGTAATGCTTTTTGGGAAACAGAGTTGGATACTCTTCTAAAGCGTGAAGGTGTAGACTGTCTTATTATTAGTGGATTTTCCGTGGAACAATGTGTTCTATTTACCTACAATGGCGCTATTGAAAGGGGATATAATTCTTTTTTACTACAAAATGGTGTTGCTGGTCTTGATGATGATGAAGTTAAACGTATTCAGTTACTAAGGTCTGTTATATGCTATGAAGCACTTGAGTACTTTTTGTAAATAACTTTATGAAATACAATTATATTGGTGTAGTACACAATATTCATGCATTGTGAATTTAAAAGGAGGGAATTACATCCCTCCTTCAGTCATATCCATATACCAATATTATTATCTAACAGAGCTTTAAAATATTATTTTGGCAGTATTATATTGGCATCTAAATTTTATACATTCTAATAACTATTATCCGTTAAATAACTAACGATAATATCAGCAACCTTATCAGCCCCAACCCGAGTTGTATCAACAGTAAAATCAACATCAAGCTCCTTCATTTCTTGGTTGAGCTTTTTCGCATTCTGAATATTGATTGTTTTACTTGTATCACGTAGTTTGATTCTTCGTTCTATCTCATGTTCATCACATTCTAATAAGATATGACTTACTTTAAATCCCCGTGCTTCCAACAACTCACTCATATGGTTGAGGCGTTCCTCTCCGGGGAAAACAAAGCTTATTACACAATTATAAAGTCCGTATTTTTTAAAATTAACGCAGCAATCAGCAATATTATCTTGAATAACATTTATCCAATTTGAGTTATTTTGATAGGGTATGATTCTTCCGACGTCGTCACCATCGATGATGGCAAAACCGTCGGGTAGTTTAGAGTGCAGATGCTTTAATACAGTGGATTTTCCTACACCGGGAGCTGAGTTTATGATAATTGCTTTTCCATCTTTCATATAATTGATCTCCTTTGTATAATTATTGCTGGTTAAGCAGAGATGATAATAATGGTGGTCAGCTCTGTTTCTAATAAACAAATAAACAAACAAGTATTTATTCTAAATATAGCATAGATAAGATTATGCTACCATCATTTCTCTGAAACTGTCAATAATATCTACGTACTAGTAAAGCAAATGAATTATTCACATTACCCCGTTTAATATAGCACTTTGCATTACCTGAAAGCTTAATTCGATATGCAAATAATCTACAGTTGCTAACTTGTATCTCGCAGATTATATTATCTTAAGTTGGCTATAGTGTTCATAATATGTTGATTGACAAAATCAACGTTAAGGAATATGATAGAACTATCAGAACGATTATAGTTCTGTAAAACTCAAAGATCTTATGGAAAATTATATAATACTATATTAATGACAAAAAAATGATACTGATTGAAAGGGAGAGAAGATATGCTGATAGAGGTAAGAGGTGTAGCTAAAGCCTTCAAAAAGCAAGAAGTGCTGACTAAAATTGATTTATCGATTAAAGAAAATGAAATATTCGGACTGATTGGACCATCAGGAGCAGGAAAAAGTACGTTAATTCGTTTAATCATGGGAGCAATCAATGCGGATCAGGGCTCAATTCAAATTGAAGATTATAAGGTTCCAAGTATAAAAGCATTGAATATGATCGGTTATATGCCGCAATATGATGCGCTATATGATGATATATCCGGACTGGATAATTTGATGTTTTATGGAAGTATGTATCATATGAATCAGAAAGAGCTTAGAAGCAGAGCAGAAGAAGTGCTAAAACTAGTTGAGTTAGATAAGGACAGTAAGAAAAAGGTGGTTAATTATTCGGGTGGTATGAAAAAAAGATTATCCCTAGCGGTAGCTCTTTTGCACAGCCCGAAAGTTTTGATATTGGATGAGCCAACGGTGGGAATCGATCCTATTTTACGTATGAAGATATGGAACGAATTTTATCAGCTAAAAGAGCAGGGGAAGACGATAGTGGTTACTACACATGTGATGGATGAAGCGATTAAATGTGATCGATTAGGGTTGATCTATAATGGTGAGATTATCGATTGCGATACCGTAGAATCCTTACTTGCAAGAACAAAAAACAATACAATTGAGGAACTATTCCTAGTGAAAGGGGAGCAAAAATAATGAAAACAGCAGCGATTATAAAGCGTATCGTAAAACAAACAGTAAATGATAAACGTTCCCTTGCACTAATATTGATAGCACCACTATTTATCTTTACATTAATTTATTTTCTACTTGGTGATTCCAATTACAAGGCTACGATCGGCCAATATCAGATGCCTCCTATGCTGGTGGAAAAGATAAAAGCACAGGATATTACGGTTAAGGATATAAGCCTTGAGGAGGGGAAAAAGGAAGTAAAGGATAAGGTTATTGATGCTGTTCTTTATATGGACGGCAAGGATGTTGTGCTTTACTTTGAGAGCAATGATGCGGTGAAAACCGGTTTGATTTCAAAAGCACTACAGAGTTCATTGAAGGATATGTCTTCAGCGGGAGGAATAAGAACGGAGTTCCTATACGGGGACAAAGATTCTAGTATGTTTAATAATCTTGGCTATGTATTCCTTGGAGTGATTTCGTTTTTCCTTATATTTATAATTGCCGGAATATCATTCGTTAGAGAGCGAACGGCACAAACGATGGAGCGGTTAATGATAACACCAGTTAAGAGATGGCAGGTGGTGCTGGGATACACCATTGGTTTTGGAATCTTTGCTACGTTGCAAAGTATAATCTTGCTCTGCTATGTGAAATGGATTCTTAATATGAATATAGCTGGTTCGGTGATAGAAGCCGGTCTTATCATGATCTTGCTATCTATGTCCGCAGTGTGTATTGGCGCATTTTGCTCCATTTATGCTAATAACGAGTTTCAGATTATGCAGTTTATTCCGCTGATTATTATTCCACAGATCTTTTTCTCAGGCTTGATCTCATTGGATACTCTACCATATCATTTGGGTTATCTATCAAGAGTAATGCCAATCTACTATGCTTGTGATGCACTGAACTCCGTCCTAAATAAGGGATTAGGACTTGGGGATGTGATTCCTCAGATATTAGCGTTGTTAGTATTTATTCTATTGTTTTTTGGACTAAACATCGTCGCATTGAAGAAGTATAGAAGAATATAGTATAATGGGGACAAACTGGATTAACGATATGAGGAGCGTATTACATGGCATCGGATGAAATGAAGAGAAATAGAATATTAGATTTTTCCTTTCGAAAATTCACAAGTGTCGGTGTGAATAATGTAACGATGGATGAGATAGCGAAGGGAATAGGAATTGGAAAAGGTACGTTATATCAGTATTTTCCGTCCAAAGAGGAACTGCTTTATAGTACAATAGAGCATTTTGCCGGTAAAATAGAAAAGTCTGTACAAGAAATTATGGCAGATACGAGTCTATTGCCTGTTGATAAGCTAAACCGATTTTTTCACTTAATGGGAGAACGATTTTCTTTGATCAATCCATTGGCTTTAGAACAGATTGAACGTAGCTTTCCAGAAGCTTTTGGAAAGATAACGGAGATTCGTAGTAGAGTAATTATGGTTAACTTACTTGGGTTATTTGAAGAGGGTAAGGTTAGCGGGATCTTCCGGAAGGATATGGACTCAAAATTAGTGGCACATATCCTGGTGGGTGCTGCAAACCATATTGTAGATGCAAAGATAATCGCTTCGCTGAATTATAGTCTGGATAACCTGTTGCAATCCGTCATTTCAACAGTTCTTAAAGGATGTTTAACAGAAGAAGGTAGAGTAAGTGCCTTTGGGGAATAGATGAGGTGTAGCAGAGACACGTTCTTGTTAAGTTGTTAGCACGTAGCCGCACTTAAGGCTGTGCCAGCTAGGATAAAAGCTGGCACAGCCTTAATGTCTACAGCGACAAATGGTCTAAGAGCTACCTCTTAAAATGCACCATCTTCGGAATAAGAGCCCCTTCCCTACCTGGGTAAAATAATCGATGATAGATATCTTCGTCCTTACCAAATGTATGATCCACACTATAAATTGCTCTTTTTATCTGATCAGAACCGGATGCTTTTTTATAAGTCTCTTCCACAATAACATATGCGGTATTCTTATTAACCACATAATTGTCGGAGTCGGTTTGATGATATTCCGTTGTTTTGATTTCCTTATCCTTGGAATCCATCTCCTTGATTAATACTTTATCACTAATATTAGCTGTATCAAATTTTATATTGTATATTTCGGTTTGTGTAATGGTTTTTCCGTTGGACTTTTTCTCTATTGATGATTTTATGTTGAGGGAACCTTCACCCAATGTATCCACCATTGCACCAGCACCTGCTCTTTCGCAATAATAAGACTTATCAGGTCGTTGATATACTTTATTAAGATAAATGGGTTGTTGGAAGCTACGGTCAAAATACAGTTTACCATCAAAAGTAGCTGTTTGAGATTTTTTATCTACAACATTTATTCTGGTGTCAATTTCTTGAAATTCTTTATCGGCTATATTACTGATATAGGATCCGTTCTTGTCTTTTTTATGTTCGACTCCCATATAGTATCCATGTAATCCGTTAAATTCAATCGTACCATCCGGACGTTTTATTCCTTCATTATTCTCTTCTTCGGTCGGTGAGGGATCAAAGGATACAAATACTCCGCATACTATATCGGGGTTTTTGTTATTAGCCACTGCTTTTGAATCCTCACGCGCTAACTTACAGCCGGATAACATGGTAATTATAAGCACCATACATAAAATCATACATAAAATCTTCTTATTCATCTTCATTCTCCTCTTCTTTCTCTAAATTACCATCACAGGTAAGGATCTCACCCACATCACAATGAAGGTAGTGACATATTTTATTCAGGGTCTGAAAGCGTACACCCTTCGCTTTACCGCTCCTTAATACGGATAGGTTCGCCTCAGTGATATTAACCAATTTACATAATTCCTTTGAAGTCATATGTCGGTCGCGAAGTTTTTCATCCAGATGTATTTGTATCGCCATAATAACCTCCAATCTCTATTTCATACTCCATTACTAGATAATCATATTGTTTTCATCATATAAGGCTTTGCTTTCTTTGAAATATCCGGCCAAGATATAGGCTGCGAATGCGATAATCAAAGGAGTAAAGGATATTTGTAAGGAATAGTTTGTTTTACTAAGTTGGTTTGAAAAAATTAGTTGCAATATGTTTGATAACAGATTGCATATTACGGTTATGAATACCGTTGTTTTGCTTATTCTACCAAGTTGCTTTGCGGCAGCTATTTCACCATTCTGTAAGTGATGATCAATCATTGATTTTAGTAAATGTACCCCACCAATTAATATAGCGATGGAGAATAGTATTGGGATTGCATCAAGTAAATAGGAGAGTAGGATAAAACAGTTACCCAGTATTACATTATAGTGAAACATTGGTGGAAATAAATCTTGTGTCTGAGAGGAGGACTGCGCCTGAAAAGTCTGAAACTCTTTTAACATTTCAAAAGTGCGAAAGAAACCAATTAGAAAGATATAAAGTGCGGCTGAAATGACTAAAAGCTTCTGTAATTCATTACATAAAAAGGCTTTTCTGTTTTTTGCTTTCCCATAATGAAGGCTTTCAAGCATATGGAAGACAAAATAACTGAAACATAGTACATAAAAGATAATTGCGTATGCTAATTTGATGATGGGTAAAAAGTCCATACCTTCTACATCATTGGGAATATGTTTCATCAATAATTCAGGGTTAATAAATTGATAGAGCATAAAAAATAAATATAAACTGATAACTATAAGGATAGAATCAGATTTTTGTAATGAACTTTTTTTGATTTTGAAAAGAAAATACAATATAGGAATAACGCAAATCAGAACATAGATAACAATCGCAAATACATTACCAAGGTTAGATATTAGTGATAAGTCGCGAAGCCAACCCCCCAATCTTATTAATGGTAATGATAAAAGATACAAAGATTCTTTTACTTCACCAAGAAAATATAAGGTGAAAGCAAGAATGACAGATAGAACGCCTTCTATCAATAAACCCAGTTTGATTTTATTCATAAAACACCCCCGTAATTATTGTTTTACGATAATTATAACTACAAAATTATTGTTTGTCAATAATAATGTTAAAAAATAGTAATTATGATTGAGCCCAACTACCCAAACACGGATCGATTTCATATGATGATATGACGAGTGGTTTGCAATGTATTGATGATATGTCATTAAGGATAAGCATAGAAAGGGATGTGGCTGGGTTGAGGAAAACGAATATTATGATAGTTGGTGGATTTCTTGGTGCTGGAAAGACAACGGCTATTACATCTGCTGCGAAGTATTATGTGGAACAGGGAAAAAGAGTCGCAATCATTACGAATGGACACAGTGGCAGTATAGTGGATACGGAATATATAAGGTATCAGGGGTATGATATTGTAACGGTAACAGGTGGGTTACTCGGATCTGATTTCAATCAATTCAATGAAAGAATTCTGGAGCTAAACAAAAAAGGGATGTATGACTATATATTGGTGGAGCCGGTAGGAAGCTGCGTGGATCTGGTAGCAACTATGATGAAACCAATACGATACGGCAAAATTGGATATTGCAAATTAATGCCATTATCGGTCATTGTAGATCCGATCCGCTTGATTAATGAAGTGATTTCCATAGATCGATATCTGACAAAGGAAACAGAGTACCTTATGCTTAAGCAAATGGAAGAAGCGGATATCATAGTAGTGAACCGTTCAGATATGCTTGCGCAATCTCAAATTCAGAGAATAGAGAGCTTCTTTCGAATTAAATACACGAATAAGCGAGTCCTTTATATCAGTTCAAGAAGAAACTCAGGGGTAGATATATGGTTAGCAGAATGTGAACGCCTCAGTATAAGTAGTAAGAATTACGCAAGATATAGCTTGGATTTGAATTATGATGTGTATGCAAGGGCGGAGGCTCAGCTTGGATGGCTCAGTCTTAGCACCAGTGTAACGATGCAAAAAAGAATATCCGGGAACTTTTTTGTTAGTAGTGTAGCAGACAAGGTAAAGAAGAGCTTAAAAACAGAATCCTGTGAAATTGCACATATGAAGATTTATATGGAGACCAGTGTCTCAATATGTAAGCTGAGCTGTGTGAGTATATACAGAGATAATATTATGGATCGGAAATTAAAGACTCAAATTGACAGTGGTAGACTATTAATGAATATGAGGGTTAATATCTCCTCAGAGAAATTACAAGAGATAGTGAATACTGCACTGGATGAAGTGCTGGTGGATTTCCATGGTTCACAGGAGAACAAGGTAATTGAATGCTTTGCACCACCCTATCCAAAACCATTCTATCGTTATTCTTAAATTATTTAAGCTTTCCAATGGATAAGGAGAGCTGATACGTAGCGAATTCATTAATATCATCAAGGATGTTGTTAAGAATCTCATTTGATGAAGTTTCGACCTGAATTAGGTAGCAACAATCGCCGCTGATTCGATATGCCTGCGTAATGCTCTCCGTATTCTTTATCAAACGTTTCATTTTATTATGGTCCAGAGTTTTCATATATATTTTTATAAGGGCGGTAATGGGTAAACCAAGCTTTTCGTTATTCACCGCTATCGTGAATTTCTCAATGAAGCCTTCCTCAACAAGTTCGGAGATTCTTGCGCCTACCGCTTGACCGGTAAGATGAATCATATCTCCAATCTCCTTGTAGGATAGTCTTGAATTCTCTTTTAGTAAGCTTATAATCTGAAAATCTACCGAATCAATGTTCATATATACAACCATACCCTTCCTCACAGTATAAACATAAAATTCCCTCTAACATATTATGACTGCCCTTTGTGTAGGTTTGTACCTTATATTTATGTAGATTTGTACCTTACCTTTATGTTAGATTATTCTGAGAATTTCGCAGGCACAAATTTAGAGATGTGAATTATTCTATTAATAATTCATACTATATGCCGCTTCTCTTATTGCAATGTAAGAATTAGCTGTGAAACATTTTCATAATGAAAGTAAATACAGCCATCTATGTTGATTAGAAAATTGTTTCCATATCGTTATTTTATTATAATTTTAGTTAGGATGTCAAATTCCTTTCAAGGAAGACGATTAAATAATTAAGAGAAAAGGTGAGATGATATGAAATTATTACACGTTAGGCATGCTACATCAATTATAACTTATGCAGGAGCGAAAATACTGGTTGATCCGGTATTAGCACCCAAAGATACTTACAATGCGATTCCGCTGACTCCAAACAGAAGACAGAATCCACTTGTTGACCTGAGCACTCCAATGGATACAATTTTTGATGTGGATTTCATCCTGAATACTCATACTCACAATGATCATTTTGATATTGTGGCTTATGATGTACTGAATAAGGGGATACCGGTACTTTGTCAGGAAGAAGATGAAAAAACAATCAGGGAGAAAGGATTTGTCAATGTATTCCCCATTCAGAAAAGTATTCGTTATGGAATGATAAAGATAACTCGTGTTGCTGCGCAGCATGGTTGCGGATTGGTAGAGAAAAGAATGGGTATCACGAGTGGATATATATTGCAGTCAGAGGAGGAACCAACGTTATATATTACTGGGGATACTATTTATAATGATTCCATCAAACATAATATTGAACAGTTCAATCCGCAGATATTATTAATGAACGCTGGCTCTCCAAAATTTTTAAACAGTAATCAAATCGTTATGAATATCATGGATTTGGAGAGAACCATTCGTATTAATCCCAGGCTTACATTTATAATCGTACATTTGGATACATTCAATCATTGCATAGAAACAAGAGAAGATATAAGAGAGTATTTTTCAGAAAATAGGCTGCAAGAAATGGGTGTGAAGCGTTTTTTCTTGCCCAAAGACAATGAACTGTTGGAGGAAGATGTCTTCGCGAGATAATAATATGAATATACTGCGACAAAAAGTTAACCACATTCTCACTAAGTTTTTTAGTTACAATATATTTTATGTATGAGGTTCATATACTGATAGTAAGTGTGAATTGTGAGGGTTGTTTATGGATATTTATATTGTTCAAATTGGGGATACCGTAAATTCAATCGCCGAGAAATTCGGAGTTGATCTGGATAGATTAATTGAGAATAATGGATTACTATATCCCTATGGGCTACTGATTGGGCAGGCATTAGTAATTGCATATCCAAAACAAACTTATGTTGTTCAAAATGGGGATACGCTTGAGAGTATTGCGATAGCATTTGATGTCTCGATTATGCAGCTTTTAAGAAACAATCCATTCCTTACAGACAGAGAGAATATATTTCCGGGGGAAACACTTGTTATCAGCTATAATACGTCGAGAAAAATCAACACAATGGGGTTTGCGTATCCGTTTATTGACCGTAAAAGCCTACTTAGAACCTTGCCAGAACTTACGTATCTATCGATTATAAACTATACTACAATTGAAAAAGGGGAAATTATTGAATATCAGGATGATAGAGAAATTATATTAACAGCTAAAAAATATGGTACAGTTCCGTTGATGCTGCTAACAACACTTACACCAAAAGGGACACCTAATTTAGAAGTAGCGAATAATGTACTAAGAGATGAAAATATCCAGGAGAAAAATATCAATGAATTTGTAGATATAATGAAGCTAAAAGGTTATGAAGGAATTAATATTGTTTTCAATTATTTAAATAAAGAGAATGAAGCCTTTTATCAATCATTTGTACAAAAAATATCAAAACGCCTACAGCAGGAAGGGTATCTTTTCTTTGTAACGATTAATTATAATCAGAAAACAGTAAATCAAATATTTACATTTGATAACATTGATTATGCGACTATGAGTAAATACACGGATGAAATTATTTTTATAGAATTTAAATGGGGGTCAGATTACGGTCCACCTGCTCCTGTTACTAATATAAATTATATGAAATCCTTACTGGAGTATGTGGTGTCTTCGGTGTCTCCTGAAGAAGTTATGGTTGGGATACCTATTATCGGATATGATTGGAGGCTACCATATATTCCGGAAAAGTCTAGTGCTTCGTCTCTTTCAGTCTATTCTGTACTGGGGCTGGCGCAGGAGCTATCAGCAGAGATACAATTTGATAATGATTCATTAACGCCATACTTTAATTATAATCAATTCAGTTTTGATAATGCATATCAGCATATTATATGGTTTATTGATGTTCGAACCATTGAGGCCATGTGCAAATTAGTAGTGGATTTTCAACTTCAAGGCAAGGGAGTTTGGAATATTATGCTGTATTATCCTCCGGTTTGGACGGTTATAAACGCTAACTTTGATGTAGTTAAATTAAAATAGATAATGGAATGTATTAGCTATACTAGAATTATAATATAAGAAATGATATTTAAGGATTGGGGATTTGAACCCTGATCCTTTTTTATTCGGTGTTAGAATTTGCGCTATGGCTCATTTTTGCTTACGGAGAAATAAATATAGAATAAAAGAGGAAAGGTACCATGATTGAGTGTACTATGGATAGCTTCGTAGATTGCAGATATTAATTGTAATTGAGTTGTAGTTACTTCATGGTAACATATACATTACTAAAATATATACCTTGACAGGCGAGGTATGTTGGAATATAATAGTGATAAAGTAAGGAGGAGTTATCATGTCAATTACATCGGATGTCATTAGAGGCCATACAGAACCGATTATCTTAGCACATTTGTATGAGAAGGATAGTTATGGTTATCAGATTAATAAAGAAATCATGGAGAAGACTGATAATCTTTATGAATTGAAAGAAGCAACTATGTATTCGGCTTTTCGAAGGTTGGAGCAGGCAAACCTAATAATATCATATTGGGGAAATGAAGATGTCGGTGCGAGACGCCGTTATTATGCAATCACAGAAACGGGAAAAGAAGCTTATCAGGAGTACAAGAAGGATTGGGAAAGTGCAAAGGCAATTATCGATAAACTATTAAAATAATTAGTAAGTAATAAAACATTTCACATGCAACTTATTCTTTATATATAGTCTGCATGCTTTGATGAAAGGAAGGGCTATCTCTATGAATGAGAAATTAAGGAATCAACTAAACGGGCTTTTCGAAAAAGCACCCAAAACCCGTAAAGCGTTGGAATTAAAGGAAGAGCTATTATCCAATGCAGAAGACAGATATCAGGACTTAATAAGCGACGGAATCTCACCGGAAGATGCAACAAAGAATGTTATTATATCAATCGGTAATGTATCAGAATTGTTCAGGGGACTAGAGGAAGAAGAAAGTGAAGATAGGTTTATGAGCTTTGAAAAAGCAAAGAAAGCTGCAATCTATAAAACAGTAGCAATCGGAATATACATCTTCAGTGCTATCGTATTTTTGTTCTTTGGAATGATGAATACGTATCAATCTAGTTGGTACTGGGGTGCCAATCAATTTGATTATATTTGGTTTGGATTCATTATTATGCTTCTTATTGATATCATACCAACCTGCATGCTCGTATATATGTATAGCTTATATCCCAAATACGTAAGAAGGAATGATACGTTGGTGGAGGAGTTTAAAGAATGGAAGGTAAAGAATACAAAATCAAAATCAATTAAAGTATCAGTTTCATTGATACTTTGGAGCTTCATTTTAATGATTTACTTTGTTGTTAGCTTTTTAACAATGGCTTGGTATATCACTTGGGTATTATTTTTGGTTGCAATTTGTGTTCAGTTTATCATATTGTTATTATTTCAATTGAAGGGGAGTAAGGAATGAAAAAAGCGGTCGTAGCCATAGTGGGAGCATTTGTCCTAATCGCGGTTATGTTAGTAGTATTTATGATATGGATTATCAATCGCGGCTCTCTGGTTGATAATGATTTTGTAACGAATTTAAAATTAGTCAATACACAAAAAGTGACGATGGAAAACATTGATGATTTAGATATTCGATTTTACTCGGATGAGGTTGAATTTCTAACAAGTGATTCGAATGAACTCGTAGTCAAAGAGTATAAACGTAATACGCCCAATAAGGATGAATTGTCTACCATAACAACAGAAGGCAGTCGATTATTGGTGCACGGTAAAAAACCGATTGTTCATCTATTCTTAAATAAAAATCGTAATGGTAAAGTAGAAATTTATCTCCCGTCATGGTATTCGAAAAGTCTGACGGTGTCCACCTCAAGTGGTACGATTAAATCAGACTTGGCTTTAAAATTGAAAGATTTTAACGCGTCCAGTGCAAGCGGGAGCATTCGGTTTAACGAAGTAACTGCGGGGGATCTTAACGTGAGTACATCAAGTGGCGATATCAGACTGCAAAAAGCGGAGGGAAATCGAAGCGTATCCTCCGCCAGCGGAAGTATAAAGGTTTTTGGCGGCACGGGAGATAGTGAGGTATCAACCTCGTCAGGAGCAATCTATATCGAAAAATCTATAGGAAGCTTACATGCCCAAAGTTCGAGCGGGGATATAAGAATTGATGGAACGAACGGTAAGAAGGAGTTGAATACATCCTCAGGGACTATACATGTTGAGGATTCAGTCGGAGAGATCGATGCCTCCTCAACCAGTGGGGCATTAAAGATATCTGCTTTGGAAGGAGGCGGTGAATTTGAAACCTCCTCGGGTGTAATATCATTTGATGTGAAAAAGATCACAAGTTCAATTACAATGAGTGCGAGTAGTGGGGATATTAAGCTTTCGATTCCTACTGATGCTACCTTTGGATTTAGCGCGGATACCAGTAGTGGACATATCAAAACTGACTTTGATGATGTGTTGACAAAGGATAAGCATAAAAAGCATGCGAACGGAATGGTAGGAGAGAACCCATCCCTTCAGATTAAGACGCAGACTTCGAGTGGTAACATATCAGTATACAAGGAATAATAAGTAAATGATTTATGAAAAAACGCTGTCGACAGATACTAATCGGCAGCGTTTTTATTGTAAGGAAAGGTCATGTTATATACGTAGATAAAGTCAGTGTATCTTTAGAATATAGATTACCTCATGAAGGAAACACAATCATCACAAAACATATATGTGTATTATAATTATCTACTTATGGGGAACGCGCACAGTGCGAGAATGAGCCAAGGACATTCTTAATTTTGTTCTATCAATAGAAAAGTAATGATTAATCGGTCTGAACAAGATTCTGGTAAAATTATGATTGACAAAATAAAGGATTAGATATAATATATCTAAAAGATAGATAATATATATCTAATAGATATATTGAAGAAAGGTTGGTAGAACATGAAAACAGCATTTATATACTACTCATTAGAAGGAAATGTGGAATACATCGTGAACAAGGTTGCAGATAAAAATACGATAGATAGTATCAAGCTAATACCGAGTAAGGAATATCCGACAGGAAAAATCAGTAAATTTATATGGGGTGGAAAAAGTGCTACTTTTGGGGAAAAACCCAGATTAATTAATGAAAAGATTGATATCGACCAATATGATACATTAATTATTGGTACACCGATTTGGGCTGGAACATTTACACCGCCCATTAATACTTTCCTTCATGATTACAAGATTAGCGGCAAGAAAATCATATTGGTTGCCACACATGCAGGAGGAGGGGCAGAAAAGTGCTTCTCTAAAATGAAAGAACTTCTAAAAGATAATACCATCCTAGATACGATTGAGTTTAAAAATCCGGCTAAATTACAAGATAACAATCAAGATAAGCTTAATAAAATAAATCAATATCTACAGAAAGACTAAGGTTATGAAAAAAAAGACAAGATATGTTATCTTAGGCCTGCTAAGAGATGAAGATCTATCGGGCTATCAAATAAAGAACCAGATTGAACTGAAAATGTTTTATTTTTGGCAGGAAAGTTACGGACAGATTTATCCTGAGTTGAATGCGATGGATAAAGAAGGATTGATTAAAAGCACCGAAGAGAAGGAGCCGGACAATAGAGGCAAGATACGCTACAGAATTACTGAAAAAGGAACAGAAGTATTCAATCAATGGATGTCACAGGAGTATGAAAAGGATACTGTAAGGAGTGAAGCCTTACTTAAATTCTTTTTGGCAGACGACAATAACAAGCTTGACATCATCCATCATCTGGAGAGGTTTTATAAACAAAATAACGAATACTTACAACTGTATGAGACATACCGGGCTTTAATGGATCCCTACAAGAATGAGCATAATCATCAATATGTTCTTCGGATGCTTGATCTAGGAATACGTCAACAAAAGTTATACTGTGACTGGAGTAGTAGTTACCTGGACGATTTAAAGAACAGTTAGTAATTATAGAGTAAGAACAAAAGATTGAGCAAGAACAAAAAGATTGAGCAAGAACAAAAAGATTGAGCAAGAACAAAAAGATTGAGCAAGAACAAAAAGATTGAGTAAGAACAAAAAGATTGAGTAAGAACAAAAAATGGAGTAAGAACAAAAGATTGAGTAAAAACAAAAGATTGAGTATGAAGTAAGATAAAATAATTAGTTAAAGAATCAATGACGATTTCTCGTTCTGCAACATATTGAATCATTATTTAGACAAGACATAAAAATGCACCAGGAGCTGTAACTGCTCCTGGTGCATTTTTATATGTAATAGAAGGTATTATCTATTTGCATCTTCAATTTCTTTTAATGTTATATGTTGATTTCGGAATCTTGCATTGCTCTTTTCTTTTCGAATTCGGATTGAGTTCGTCGGACAATTCTGTGTACAGGCAAGACAGCTCATGCACCGTGCACCGAATTCAGGTTTAAATCCTTCTGCTTTCACATTATCCAAAGGACATAGCACTACGCACTTTCCACACTTGATGCAGGAATCCTCCACTAGAAAGTCCATTGCCAGTCCGTCACCAATCATTGCTTTCCTTTTCATACGTTTTGAGATGAATTTTGCTAAGAGGGAAGACTTAGGTGGAAGAATTTTAGAAGAATTGACATCATTGATGATACTCTGAAGATTTTCATCGATCATCTTCTCAGACTCACCTTTTATTTGTTTTGTCATATCAAAGCTTGGCAAAAAATTATCAACCATCTGAAGCGACTTAATATAGGAAAAATGAATTCCGGAATCCTTCGCTATCTCATGTAGTTGAACGGAAGCACTTCCGGCAAATTTGCCATAGGTCAAAACTGCAAAAATATAGTTACTATTTAACTTTACTTTTCTTAAAAAGTCTTCCACATATAACGGAATTCCTAACCAGTAGATAGGAATTACAAGACCGATTTTATCATCACTAAATTCGTATTTCTCCTCCTTGATGGCTTGGGGAATGGATATCAATTCTCCTCCAAATTTTTTGGCAGCATAGAGGCAGTTGCCGGTTGCCGTAAAATATAAAAGCTTCATTTTTCCTCCATTCTTGCGCACGTTTTATGCGCATATAAAGTTTGAGCCGAGGATTACACAGGCTCAAACTTTGTGAGTGAAAGATTTATCTTTCACTCTTTCCTCCCTAATAATCAATTAATTTTCTGATCATAATTAAGATTTACTACCCTCAATTGCATTTTCAGATATTGTATGTAAACTTTTTCTGATTAGCTCAAGTGTAGTACTATCAATACCCTGTATGAGAGATTCATGCCATTCTTCTATAATGTTAGTTAAAGTCAACTCAAAAGCCTGTCCTTTTTTAGTAAGGGTAAAGAGATAGGAGCGCTTATCCTCCGGATTATCTGTTCTAATAAGATATCCGTTTTGCTCTAAATTCTGCATTGCTCTCGCCGTTACGCTCTTATCAAAATGCAGCTGCCCAACAATCTGGTCCTGAGTTTTACTGTTTGCACGGGAATCATCAGATATGTCACTGCCCAATCTACAATATTTATTCCTTCCGTAATAACACATCAGAATTAATCCATCCGCTAGATTTAACCCATAGGGCTTAAACCTGTTACGCAGAAATAGTTTAGTATGCTTATCAATTTCAAAGATACTTTGAACAACTTCATCAAAAGTTTTCATGCATCCTCCTCTCAATATAGTTGTTTTTGCAACTACTTTCATCATAATACTTGGTGGAAGTATTTGCAAGGGTTATTTGGGTGGGGGTGGATATAGTTAGCAGTACGTCGTTGAATAACATTATTGATGTGGTTTAGAGTTTGTTGAAAAAAGGCGATTGAAATGCTATAATATGGAAAAATATAGAGCATTAACAATACTATTATATCGTTATATTGATTAGGAAAAGTTGATTTTTCTAGGTTTTTATAATAACTAAATAAAAAGCTAGAAGTCAGGGTTAAATGAACCATTTCTATTTTCGTTACAATACTATATAGGATGGTTAAATTACTGTTGATAAAAACTGGAAGGGGATTCATATATGACAACAGATGAGCTAAAGCAACTTATAATCGAATATGGTAAGCATATTTATAGCTTTTGTTGTAACCTTACTGGAAGTAAAATTGAGGCAGATGATCTATATCAAGACACCATCCTGAAAGCTATCGAGTTACGCCACAAACTTGATAGCAGTGGCAACCCTAAAAGTTATCTGATAGGAATCTCGGTAAAGATATGGCAGAATCATAAAAAGAAATTTGCTGTAAGGCAGAAGTATGTCCAAATTGGTGAATATAGTGAAAATCTTATGAATGATATGGAAGATCCGAATAGCCAGCCAGAAGAGGTAATGATAAAGAAGGAAATTATTCAAGCTGTGCAAAGCGGAGTTAAGCAACTTCCTGAAAAAATACGAACTGTGCTATATATGTATTATACTGCTGAAATGTCTGTTGAAGAGATTGGTACGGTATTACATATTCCTATGGGTACAGTGAAAAGTAGACTTCATAAGGGAAGAAACTTATTAAAGTTATATTTGGAGGATTTAGACTATGAATGATATAGATAAAATTCTAAAAGTTGCCTTATCTCCTACAAAGAACCCTTCAGATGAGTTGAATAACACGGTCTTAATGAAGGAGAGTGGCATTATGAAAATGAAAAGTAAAAAATGGGTTATGGTAGCAGCGATTATATTATGCATACTTATTATTCCAGTAACAGCTTATGCTGCATATCACTACCTGTCGCCGGGTAAAACAGCAGAACAACTGGACGATAAGAAACTGGCAAATGCTTTTGATAAGAATGGTAAGGAAGTAGAAAAAACAGTTACCGATGGTTTATATAAGGTCACATATTTAGGACATGTAACAGGAAAATCGATTAGCGATAGAACGGGAACAGCCTGGGATCTGCATCCGGACAGAATTTACATTGCGGTTGCTATAGATAAAGCAAACGGGGACAAGATGTCCGACGGTGATAGTCTAGATTTATTTATATCACCACTAATTAAGGGGTTAGAGCCTTGGACTTATAATATTGTAAGTATGAATGGAAGTTATACAGAGAAAGTGATTAAGGGCACTCTTTACAGAATTATCGAGTGTGATAACATTGAAGTATTTGCGGATAAAACTATGTATTTGGCAGTACTAGATTCGCCATTCTATAATGTAAATGCTTTTAATTATAATAAAAAAACAGGATTAATCAGCGTAAATAAAAAATACAAGGGCACCAATATATTATTTGATCTAGTACTTGATTCCTCAAAAGCAGATCCTAAAAAGGCGGCAGATTACCTAAAGCAATTAAAAGATGAATGGAAATAAGGTTTTGAAAAAAGGGATGTTGCTATTTATTTTGTAACATCCCTTTTTTGCTTTGATTATTTTCTGTCAAATTTCAAATGATAAGCATCGGTCAGAAAATAGTTAGGCTCTGAAATCTTTAATCTAAGAGTTGCTTTATCACCCTTCTCTAAATCATAATATACCGTGGATTCAATATCATTTGTATCAATAGTGGAAGAGTACCCTCCGCTTTGAGTAGTTCCCCAAAAGTTGATTCTATTAAATTTAGAACTAAACAGGATGAGATTACTCCTCTTATTATCATAACGAATATATAGCATCAGGCTATCATTTCCACCACTCTTATTATGAACTCTTTTAACACGTACAATGGTCATCGTACTATCATTAAATTTCACTTGCTTATTCACATCAATCACTTGGTCAACGTTAGGAATAGGTAGTGATATATTCTTATGCTCATTACTTTGAACGACGATATAGGGGATATTTAAAGTGAAGTTGGTATCAGTCGGTTTTACTTTGAAGATATATTTCTGGTTAACACCATTAAAACCATCAGGTAATGAGTATGATTTTGTTCCACTGTTCGTTACCAGATTCAAATCATCCCCCTTATATCCGTAATATATTTTGTTAAATGAATTGATTCTATATTGGCTTTTATTAATCGAGTATAAATTCACCTCAATTTTATCTCCAACAAAAGTTGGCACGGCGGTTAGTGAAATATTATTGTGATAACCCGTGGAACCAATTTGTTCAAGATTATTGTAAGTTTGATAATCCTTAAGTTTAAATTCCACTGATAAATTGAAATCTTTGTAAGTTAGTTTGTAGGTGGCATCCTTGTTAATCTCATCAGGGTTTAACGTATAGGTAAAGTTAGAAGTGTCTGTAGTACCACCCCCAGTCGAGCCAACATAATCCGTATATTCCTTACCATTCGTATATAAGATAACATTAGAATGTGTAAACTTATCGCTTTTTTGTAGCTGATCCCATTCTTTCTGCTTATCCTTTATTAATTGTTCCTTAGAATAATTTTTCCGCTGTAGAGTGAACGTAACCGTTATACTGTCTTTTGTGGCAACGGCATTGTTCAGTGTTAAGATAGCGTTCTTATTTTCTGAGGATACGGTATCGCTTAAAATATAGTGAATGGTGTCATTGTTTTCAACGATTCCATAACCGGGTATAAAGCTAAATACTTGATTAATTGCAGCTTTTACACTGTCTATCCCAATAACGGATAACGATGTTATAAGAATAATGACGGCAGCTGCGCATACAAGTAAACTTTTTGATATAAAATGTTTTTTTGATCGCAAGCCTGCTTTTTTATAAACCAGTTTACGAATCCGATCTTTCGCTTTTTTATCAATATCAATATTAACATCACAGTTTAATAATCTTTCGGCTTCTTCAATCTCAAGATTATCAAATATATCCAATACTTTATCCTCCATTAAAGAACACCTCCTAGCGATTGTCTTAGTTTTATTAAGCCACGTGACACTCTTTTATCTACGGTATTTTCTCTAAGATGTAGTGATCTCGCAATTGATTTTGTGCTTTGACCCAAATAATATTTTCTTATAAATATCTCGCTATCCGGTTGCCCTAACGCATTGATCTCTTGTATCAAGATGCTTCTGGCCTCTCTATTCAGGATTTCCGCTTCAATATTGTTGTTTGCAGGTAAATCAACTTGTTTTACATCATCGATTGATAGATTTTGAACAGTTGAACTTATTTTTCGGAAATGATCAATGGCTTTTCTTTTTGCAATTACCGACAAATAAGCTTTTATTGAACCCCTTTGCAAGTCAATATAATTTCGATTTTTATACAATTCAAAAATAATGTCACTAACACATTCTTCAATATCCTGCGACGAACTGTCAGCAAGTTTGCTGTAAACTATGGTATAAACTAGCCCGGAATAAATGCTAATCAACTTATCAAGACCCCGTTCGGGATTATTTTGCAGGAGCAACAATAAATCTTTATCTGTGATCATAGTATCAACCTCTCCTTTATGTAACCGGTTATTATATACATTCGTAAGAATTGTAGTTAATCTGACGTTATGAAATACTTTTTTGAATATTTTTTGTCTTTTTGAATAAAGTTCCATTCAAGATAAGGTTTATAAAAATTCCTATTTAAAAAAGTAACCAGAGCGAAATCTCTCCGGTTACTAAAATTTTTATACTCAATCTTGCTTTCTTTAGCAGATTAACAAAAGCTATTTGGGTTGTTGGAAAAAACCTACTAAACTTATTCCGCATCAATATCAAGGTTCTTTTTTACCGTTTGCTTAAAATCGGAGATAGCCTGTTTTTTTGTTTTCTTGCCTGATGTATACGCACGTACCTGATCACGCCAGATATTGTTGATTTTTTCGTCAAACTCAGTCTTATTTAAACCGGTCGCTAACTTTCCTGCTGGAATGAATACATCGAACATGTTCTGTCCTCCAAGAAAATCAAGTTTACCGTTAGATTTCTTCATAACAGTAGCGGATGCAACGGAATCCTTTGTTCCATCAGAATTCAAAGTACCATTCGCGCTGTAGTACTGAAGTCCGGTATCAGAGCTGTCAAGGGTAATCCACTTTATGATATCACCTACAGCCGATTTCTTCTTAGTATCCTTGTTTGCAAGAATCCATGTTCCCCCCCAAGAGAAGCCAGCAGGCGGTTCACATACTGCCCAATCGCCGTATGTGCCTTTGCCAACTTTTTCTCCGCCAGAATGTCCAGTCAATACATAGTTAATTAACCACACTGGACCGAGGAAACCGAAGATTTTCTTATTTCCTTTTCCTTGCATATCTGCATACCAAGGATTTTCCCAGTCTTGTGTATCATTGGTATAAGCCTTATCTTTAAACTTTTTAGCATAATCCAAGAATTTTTCTCGTTCTGGATCAATATGAATTTTACCATCAACTAACCAGCCAACTTTTGCACTATTCTCGACTGCATGCCAGATATCACCTTCACCAGATACAATACCATAGCCCTTAGCCTTTAATTCATCTGCAGCTTCGAAGAATTTATCCCAGCCTGGACCAATCTTATCTTTGATCGTAGCAGGATCGTCTGTGTTCCATACATCCATCGCGATAGAGCGTCGATAGATGAATGCGCCACCGGTTGACTGATAACCAAGACCAACAATTTGGCCATCTGGATTGGTTCCCATATCAACACTATACTGAGCAATATCTGCTTCTTTTAAGAGGTTATCAACGTCAATACCGAGATCTTTATAAGGTGCTGCATGCTGATACATATCACCTTTGGTGTATTTCATTACGAAAGCAGCTTCCGCGCAGTAAATGTCGGGTGCATCTGTACCACCGGCAGCAATAGCTTGATCAAGATCAGTCTGATAATCGCCGTCTGTCCCAGCCCAGCAAAAGCTCTTGAATTCATAAGGGAAGTCAGGATGAAGTTCCTTGAACTTATGAGTACATTTATAAACTTCATCTGTGAAACTATAAATATTGATAATTTTATCTTCCGGATCGATCGCCCGAGTAGCCACTGGGCTGATTTTACTACCTTCATCTTTAGAGTTACTAGGGGTAATGGTTGAGCTAATTGGATTTTTGATTACTTTGGCACATCCTGTTAATGTCATGGACATTATGAACAGGCCTACGAGAATAAAAGCTGGTATATGTTTCATTGTAAAACCCCTTCTTTATATTCTTAGTTTTCCTTTCCCTTTTCACAGGTGTTAACTATGTTTTTAGATATTGCGGTGTATGTAGGCCTTCCATCACTCACTGATTTCATGAACGTTCTAGCCACAGTCACTTTCATTTTGCTCAATAATTTGTCTATAGTTTTATTCTTAACTATATTATAAATTGCAAAGTCTACAATGTAAATCATTAAATACCAATTTATGGATATATGATTTGATTTATCCTTTTTAATATTAATCTTTAAAACAAGTCGGGTAGCTATGCGTTTCAGCTTACTGTAACTAATGATACCGGAAATTGGGATACTTATGTAGATTATATTTTGAGAATGTTGATGACATAAACTCTGAACAAGTTCCAAATCATTCGGCAATACAAAAATTCGATGTTTTCTACCATGAGCCCTGAATGTAAGCCTAAAATTAAAATTAGTTATAATACATATTTCTCTATATTTTAAATCACTGACATCATCCCAATTGATTATACGGTCTTTTTCCCAAAATAGATAAACACCTTCTTTACATATAACCCATACATTTAGACCAACGTTTTTGCAATAGAATTCCCATTCCCATCGATACAACAAAAATTATTATAACAACCAGCGCTGCTACGAGAAAGAAGCTACTCGCCATTGATCTTTAAACATTAATTTTCTCAACAAAATTCTTCTTTATTCTCAGCTTTTTTGCTCTTTTTTATTTTGTATGTAATAGAAATAGCCGATACAGCACATGCAAGATAAATTAACATTGCGATACTGCCAATGATATATGGTAAAATGGATACCCTCCTAATCTCAAATTATAATACTGTTTATTATATAAATACTGTTCAATTCATATTTGTATACGATTACAAAGCAACTTTGTAATGTGTTATGCTGATTTCGTACGAGGGAATTTAATTATTGTCTTTTGCTTTGGCCTTGATTGCAGCGATTACTTTATTGTATTTTCTTAAGAGAATTTTTTCATATCTAAAGATTGATGTAGCAATAGCGACAATATATCCCAAAACTAATACAAGTCCAACAATACCATCGGGTACATGATTACATATCCAAGAAAGCGGTAAAGTAATAGCAGAAAAAAAGATAGGTACTGCGATAAATGCTAAGATATAGTATATGTTTTTAATTTTTTGCAAGTCGTTTTGGTTTTTACTCATATGATCACCTTTTCATAATATATAATCTCGATATTACAATTATAAGTTAAATAGGAACTATCCGTACTTCTACGAGTTTTATATTCATCATTCCATATCCTTGATTTTTATTATTATATCAAAGCATCTAAAAATAATTTTCTATGAGTCAAAATTAATAAAACTACTTCAAATCCTTTCCGCTAGCATATAAATCAATATCCAATGATACACCAATTTCTGATATCATTTGAATTGTATATGGCTTGAAATTGATGCCCCACATCTCATCCTTATAACCATAATATGTTACCTGAATTTCAACATTTGCTAATTTCTCAAGTTCTCTAAGAACATCTTTATAAGGTACTAATTCATTTAATAGATGGTCTAATTTGTCCTCAACTTCACCCGAAGTTTTATCAATTGGTGCATAAATAAAACCACTATCGTTATGAGGCGGACAATTTCTTATGCCATTAATAATCCTAATTTGTCCTTTAGACCATTTTTCTTTGGTGCTAATCTGCAATAATGTAATAAACTCATCAAGTTCAATACTATCAGAAGAAACAAATAACTCTACCCTGTTACCAGCAGACATATTCATAAATCTAACTTTCAGCTTAGGAACCAAATCCAAATATATGACAAAATAGAAAGGTTCACTCACAACTGGAAAGTAAACTTCTGCCGATAATTTATCTTCTGAAATGATGATATCTTCTATCAGTGGTAGATTATTCTCCATTTTTAGCATATTTACTCCTAAATATTGCTTAGTTAATTCAAAGGTTGGATTTATTATTTCGTCTATTGCAACTTTTGCAATTTTATTCTTATCCATATAAATGCCCCTTTTATACTTTAGTTTCATTGATTAATAGGACTTGATTGTTAGTTCATAGTCCTTCACCAATTTATAAAATGTATTCCGTTTAAGTCCAAGTAACTCCATAGCATTATTACCAGTAATTTTTCTAGTCTTCCATTGGTTATAAACATCTTTCCAGTTAGAAGGATATCCTGTTTCCTTTCTACCCTTATATTTACCTTCAGCCTTAGCTAATGCTATGCCTTCCCTTTGCCGTTCTAAAAGGTTCATACGTTCAAATTCATTAATTGCACCTATCATGGTAAGCATTAGTTTACCAGTCGGTGTTGAAGTATCAATATTTTCTTTATTACTGACTAGATTAATTCCCTTTGCTTGAAGCAATTCTATTAGTGTTAACAAAATGGCGTAGCAGATACGATTCACATGTTTTACTTCATTTACAATTCTATTAGAGATTCTTCCAAGTAAATCCCAAGGAAGTTCTGAGAATTCCGCAGTCATAAATTTATACCTTCAAAAAGGACGGGGAAAGATACTCATATTATGGGTAACTAATAATTTCTTTGTTTAATGTTTTTAATTTTTCAATAAACTTTTTTAAATTTTTTCTTGTAATCATATTTACATCAACAATTTTTGAAGTGTTACTATTTAACTTAAAATACATATAAGTTCGAGAACTAATTGATATTGAAGTAATTGTATTTGAATTAATACTCAAATTTTTTTTAAATTTAATGATTTCCTTTTCTAAAATTATGTCTCCATTATTCTGACAGAACTTCTTTATATCTGTAAGAGAACCTATCATTAAAGTTTGTATTTCATATATATTTATTATTGATACTTTACTACTAGGTATTTTTATCTGGCTCAAAAAGTCTCCTACTTTTTCATCTATATTCGAAAAGCCATTTTTCCATGATTTTAGTATAACTTCTGAACCTTTTAATTCTATTTTACAGCCGTTTATAAACCGAAAGTGGAACAGCATCATCCATGGAAATATAATTAAGCCTAATAGCATGTCGGTTTGAAAATCAGTGATGAGAAAATAAATCACAGTTATAAATAATATAGAAAACAAAATAAATAAGGCATAAAAAACAATCTAATAATAATATTTGCTTTTAAAACCATAGTATACCCCCATATAATATAGAAACAATTATACAATTAAAGGAAGGATAAGTTCTATGTATAAATTTGGAGTGTCTAATCCCGTTCATTGTATAAATGTTTTTCATAAAAAAAGAAGTGTTATTAAAGACCAACAGCCATGCAATTTATCCATATATCGGATCTGATTTTATCACTTTTTAGCAAATACACTGCAACTCTCCTCCAGTTTTTAATTTATTAATAAATATATAAATTAAATTAGCTAAATTCAGTAGATATATATTTTATATACCAGCTTATCCCATTATATCACTAGTAAATAATTTTGTAAAAATCAATTAGTTAATAGAATATAAAATAATTGGTTGAAGAAAAAGGTTGAGGTATACATAAATTTTTCGTTCCTAATGCCATAACAAAAGCTAATAGACTGTGAGTTTTTTCGTCTTTTAATAGGAAGTTCTTTTTGATTGTTTTCCACTAGGAAGACCTCCTCTAAATTAATATAATAGGTGGCTACAATGTCCACAAATCAATGTGAAAAACATACATAGTCACCTATTAATCATTAGAAAATATATATCGGAAAACTTATGCGCTAGAAAATACATTTAAGTTACGCCATACTAGTTGCTGAATACTACGTATTCATCAACACGCGGGCTGGCGCCCGCTAGCTCAAGAAAAGAAGCTCAGATACGAATAAATTCGTACTGAGCTCCTTTTTCTTTCGTAGTATGGCTTGTAGCTTTACGCGATTATTCCCACTCGATCGTTGCCGGTGGCTTGCCCGTAATGTCGTAGCAGATTCGATTAACATGTTTCACTTCATTTACAATTCTATTACTTATCTTACCAAGTAAATCCCAAGGAAGCTCGGAGAACTCCGCTGTCATAAAATCAGTAGTAGTAACAGCTCTAAGTGCTACAGTGTAATCATAGGTTCTTTCATCACCCATAACACCTACGGAACGAAGGTTTGTGAGTACTGCAAAGTACTGGCCGATGGAACGGTCAAGGCCTGCTTTTGCAATTTCTTCACGGTAGATGAAGTCTGCATCTTGTAGGATGGCTACCTTTTCAGGGGTGATGTCACCGATGATACGGATTGCAAGACCGGGTCCTGGGAAAGGCTGACGGAATACTAACTTTTCAGGGATACCAAGTTCTAAGCCGGCTTTTCTTACTTCATCCTTGAAGAGGTTACGAAGGGGCTCAATGATTTCTTTAAAGTCAACGTAATCAGGAAGACCGCCAACGTTGTGGTGGCTTTTGATTACAGCAGATTTACCGAGGCCACTTTCGATTACGTCGGGGTAGATGGTTCCTTGTACAAGGAAGTCTACTGTACCAATTTTCTTAGCTTCTTCTTCAAAAACACGAATGAATTCCTCACCGATTATTTTTCTTTTTTCTTCCGGTTCAGACACACCTGCTAATTTATCATAAAAACGTTGTTGTGCATTTACACGAATAAAGTTTAAGTCGAATTGATTGGAAAAGATTTGTTCAACCTCGTCACCTTCGTTCTTACGAAGTAAGCCGTGGTCTACGAAGATACAGGTAAGTTGCTTGCCAACTGCTTTACTGATCATAACAGCAGCCACAGAAGAGTCAACGCCACCGGATAACGCACATAATACCTTTTTGTCACCGATTTTTTCCTTTAAAGATGCAACCATCTCTTCCGCGAAGGAAGACATAACCCAGTCACCGGAGCAGTTACATACTTCATATAGGAAGTTATGAAGCATCTTTGTACCTTCTGGGGTATGAACAACTTCAGGATGGAACTGAACACCGTATAGATTTCTGTCGGTATTTTCAATTGCAGCAACCGGGCAGGAATCAGATTGGGCGATTACTTTGAAGCCAGAAGCCAGAGTTTCGATATAATCGGTATGACTCATCCAACAGATTGTATTCTCGGAGATATCCTTAAATAGTTTGGAAGTAGTAGTAACATTTACTTCGGTTCTTCCGTATTCTCTGAGGGGAGCTTTGGTTACCTTGCCATCAAGAAGATAGGTCATAAGCTGACAGCCGTAGCAGATACCTAATACCGGAATTCCTAAGTTGAATACTTCAGGATCGCAATGAGGAGCATCCTCTCCATATACGCTTGCAGGACCACCGGTAAAAATGATTCCCTTCGGTGCTATTTCTTTAATACGCTCAATGCTCGTATTATAAGGAAGAACTTCACAATATACATTACATTCTCTGACTCTTCGGGCAATTAATTGATTATATTGACCGCCGAAGTCAAGTACGATTACTAATTCTTTTTCCACTTGTTAACCTCCTAAAAATCCGTTGAATGGTTTTCGTTCTCTTATTCAAAATGTAGATTCATAATACAACATTTTTTGTCATTATGCTAGTCCAAATAAAAGATTTAGCGATATACCTAAATCATAGGCAAACATTCCCGTAATTCATATAAAATATACAAAAGAATGAATACTTTTCTAATGATATCCTTCTTATTAAACTGTAATTCTAATAAATATAATGCCGGAATAAGAATTTTATAAGAGAAGAAAGTAACTTAATTCGAAATATGGTAACATATCTAGATTAAGTGAATTCTTTTGGTCACTGTTGTGGTAATTTGGTCCTAAATGTTACTGTATTTGATGAAAAATGCCGAATATTGCTATATAATAATAGGTAAATAGGGGTCTGGACTATTTACAAAACAGTATATATATGTTAGTATTTGCTTTGTGTTACAATATTTGTAATGTTTTTTATTACATATAGCCACGGGGGGCTTATTGGGATGAAGGGAACAATTACAACGGAACTTTTTCAAGAGGTTCCGGAGATTGAATTTCAAATAGGATATGAATATTTTCTTTGTAATTTGAGTAATTATACAAAAGCACTTTTTGCCATCTTAAAGAGCATAAAATCGAAGCTTCCTTTGCTTCAGATGATGTGCATGACGGATGAATACGAAGGTCTAAGAACCATTACTCAAACCTTGAGAAAATTGCTTAATAATGTAGGTGCGAATTCGATTTCGGAATTGACATATCAATTGGAAATCGCATTATTAAATGAAGACGCTTCGGACGTCCATAATCGTTTGGTTAATTACATGAACGAGTTGGTGGATTTCTCGGATAGATTGGAAGCAGTATTGAAGAAGATTGATTTAAACAAGGCAGCCATTTTAGTGGAAGAGAGTTCCATGCGCAGGTTTGATTATCAGAAATCACTGGATCGTATTATCCGTTCCGGAGAAGATAAGCGAGATATAGTATAAACATAAACCCCATGCAGGTATGATAAAATCATATATGCATGGGGTTTTTTATAGCTTTATTTTCTATATAGCTTTATTTTCTATATAGCTTTATTTTCTATATAGCTTTTATTTTCTATATAGCTTTTATTTTCTATATAGATTTGTTTTCTATATAGCTTTGTTTTCTATATAGCTTTTATTTTCTATATAGATTTGTTTTCTATACAGATATTATTTACCTATATAGATTTACTTGCTCTTATAAGCTTTATTATATTCTGTGACATCCTTATCAATTACTAGGAGCTCTTCTTTGGAGACACACCGTTGACCGTCAAAATCAAGTCTGATAATATAGGGCATACAATTTATAATTCTTATAAAGCTTTCCTTATGACAAGACGAATCGTAATAATTTAAGATTGTGCTTAATGCGGTTGCATGAGTACCTATGATAATACTTTCTCCTTCATGTTCACGGAGTATATCCTGGAGAGCCTCGATATTTCTACGTTGAACTACACCAAGGGACTCGCCCTGTTCTTCGTGGAATTCAAAGTTTTCCCAACGCCGGTTTAGCATATCAAGACTGTTATTTATTCCGCGTTCCCTTTCTCGAAAGCGTTCATCAATCTCCATAATCAAACCGTGCTCTTTCACACATTCCTGAATTGTCTCCATGCTTCGAATATAAGGACTGGATATTGCATAATCCAGATGAACACCACGTAGGGTCTCAGTTACTTTTGCAATGTCTGATTTTCCTTCTGAGGTTAAGGGTCTTGTTCGATCTACCTCCCATTTGTGTTCGGGTAGGGCATGGCGAACAAAATATATATGAGTCATAGCATTCTCCATCTTTCTTTCGAATTATAGGCTTGCCTTCTGTCCCTTATCGCCACGCTTGCGATTTCGAACCTTCTTCACACTGAGTTCTTTCTCCTTGTAAGTAAAGGTTTCGATATTCGGGTTAAGAGAGATGGCAAAGCTTACGGTATCATTTTTCTCCAATGTGATTGCTTTTACGCCTCGGCTGGTCTTCTTCAATTCGCTAACATCGGATAGAGGGAAGCCAAGGGATAAGCCCTTCTCCGTCAGGATAATTACTTTCTGGTCGCCGGCCATCACCTCGGAAGCGGAGAGCAGGCAGATGGATATAACTTCATCACCTTCTTCAAGCTTGGTTGCAGCGATCTGAGAGCGGTTGGTCTCGAATTCAACACCGGACACCTGCTTGATAAAACCAACCTTGGTTGTGAATAGGAGCTGTGATTCGAATAACTGTTCAAAGGAAGTGTAGATAATAACATTCTCCTTATTCAATTTACATAGGGTGTGAATTAGAACACCTTTATCCTTCATCTTGCATCTTGGGATATTCTCAGCCTTTACCTGATACATATTACCCTCTGCGGTGAAAAGACAGAGCTTGTCGTTATTCTTCATCGGTACAATATGGACATATTCTTTAAGATTGTCCTCGGAAGCTCTGGTATAGCTGGTTGTATCAATGGACTTAGTATAACCGAAGCGATCAATCAATATAAAGATATCCTCGATTTTAATCTCTTCCACATAATCCATGCTGGCTGAATTCATAAGAGCGGTTTTTCTTGGGGTATGGAAGAGCTTCTTATATTCTTTTAAACGGGATTTGATTACTTTATATAGTTCCTTATTGTTTCCTAATATTTTTCTATATTCTTCAATGGAATCCAGAAGGGATTTGTTCTCATCATGAAGCTTTAGGATCTCAAGTCCGATTAATTTGCTTAACTGCATGGCAAGAATTGCATCTGCCTGACGTTCTGTGAAATTCAGTGTTTTAGCTTCCTTCTCCGACTGTGCGGATTTAAATTTAATACCTTCTACGATGCCATCGGTAAGGCATGTTTTGGCCTGCTTAACAGAGGAGCTTCCACGAAGGATTTCGATAATTAGGTCGATAACATCCGTAGCCTTAATTAAACCACCGACAATTTCGAGACGCTTGATCGCCTTATCAAGCATATACTGATATTCTTTTGTATATAATTCAACCTGGAAATCAACGAATTCGCCAAGTATATTCTTCAAATTAAAGACAATAGGCTGTTGATCCTTTACCGCCAGAAGATTGGCAGAATAGGTATCTTCCATAGAGGTCTTCTTATACAGACCGTTCAAAAGGTTATCCAGATCACGATCCTTCTTGACCTCAATCACTACACGGATACCTTCCTTGGAGGATTCGTCTCTGATATCAAATATTTCATCAAAGACCTTGTCCTTCATTAAAGTTGCAAGCCCTTCCACCAGCTTAGTCTTATTGCCGGCTACAGTATAAGGAATCTCAGTAATGACAAGATTCTTTCGACCGTTATCTCCATTCTCAATCTCAACCTTGGAGCGAACTCGAATCTTACCCTCGCCGGTTTCGTACAGACTGACAAGGTCATCTTGATTTGTAATAATACCGCCGGTCGGAAAGTCAGGTGCTGGAATATAGTTCATCAGCTCTCTGACGGTGATGTCGGGGTTATCCATATAGGCCATAACTCCATCGATAACCTCATCCGGATTATGAGGTGGGATGTTTGTTGCCATACCAACCGCAATACCCGTAGTTCCGTTAATCAATAGGTTAGGAATCATGGCAGGAAGTACGGTGGGCTCCTTTTCGCTGTCATCAAAGTTAGGGATAAACTCAATTAATCCCTTTTCCAAATGATCTAGAAGAGCCATCGCGCCAAGAGATAGTCTAGCTTCGGTATAACGCATCGCTGCAGCGCCGTCACCATCGATGGAACCAAAGTTACCATGACCGTCTACGAGTGGAACCATCAAGGAGTAATCCTCTGTCATACGAACGAGTGCTTCATAGATGGAGCTATCGCCGTGAGGGTGGTATTTACCCATGGTATCACCGACGATACGGGCGCTTTTTCTATGTGGCTTCGCAGGATCGAGACCAAGCTCAATCATCGAATAAAGAATTCTTCGTTGCACCGGTTTTAAACCATCCCGTACATCGGGCAGTGCTCTTGCGATGATAACGCTCATCGCATAATCTCTATAACTGTTTTTCATCTCCTCGGAAAAATCCATCTGGATTATCTGATCAGATATACTTTTCATCTAATTAATCCTCCATACTGCCAACACCCTCGAATTTGGGCGTCAGCGCAAATTTGATGTGTGGAAAATTTATTTTCCACACCAATCTTAACATGCTATCCTATGTGTTAGTTTGTGCTGAGGATTTCGCAAGCACAAACTTCGAGTGTGAATTATTTAATTCACACTACCTCCAATTGTTCTATACATCAAGCTTTGCGTATTTTGCTTCTTCCATGATAAAGGCACGTCTCGGAGGAACATTACTGCTCATTAACATGGTGGTAATTTCATCTGCTTCCACGGTATCGCTGATGGAGATTTGTGCAAGTATTCTGGTATCCGGATCCAGTGTCGTCTCCCAGAGCTGATGAGCGTCCATTTCACCCAAACCTTTATAACGCTGAAGGCTCAATATCTTATTGCCTTCGATTTTACGGAACTTATCCAGTTCAAAATCATTGAATAAATATTCGGATTTCTTTGCTCTTTTCCCTTTGACTGCTGTATCGTATTCTACCTTATACAGAGGAGGCATACCTCTGTATACCTTGCCTTCTAAGATTAACTCCGGCATAAAGCGGTAGAAGAAAGTCAATAAAAGTGTACTGATATGAGCTCCATCTACGTCCGCATCAGTTAGGATGATGATCTTATCGTAGCGGAGTTTTGTAATGTCGAATTCATCCCCGATTCCGCAACCGAAGGTTGCTATCATAGATTTGATTTCGTTATTAACCAGAATCTTCTCAAGGGTAGCTTTTTCAACATTCAATATCTTACCACGCAGAGGAAGAACTGCCTGAGTCCTACGATTTCTTGCGGTTTTTACCGTTCCACCTGCAGAATCACCCTCGACGATATATAGTTCACAATCCTCTGCTTTTTTTGACGAGCAGGAGGCAAGCTTGCTTTTGGTATCAACATCATTTAACTGCTTAAGGACTGCGGTTCTGGCCTTGTCGCTGGCACGTCTTGCATTGAATGACTTCATTGAATTATCAAGGATACTCTTTAATACCTCAACATGCTTATCGAACCAACGCTGTACTTCTGCGGAGAATATTTCATCCACCGCGCTTTTAGCATCGGTATTGCCAAGCTTAGTTTTGGTCTGTCCCTCAAACTGAGGATCCGGGTGTTTAATGGATATTATAGATACAAGTCCGTTACGGATATCCTTTCCGTCAAAGTTCTCATCCTTGTCCTTTAATACATTCAACTCTCTGGCATATTGGTTCATAACACGGGTTAGTGCAGTTTTGAAGCCGGTAACCAGTGTACCACCATCTACTACATTGATACGGTTACAATAAGCATTAATCTGTTCGGAATAACTGTCGGTATATTGAAATGCGATTTCCACTTCAATATCACCACTTTTGCCCTCAAGATATATGGGCTCCTCATGAAGATGTGTCATTTCACGTGTTAAATAGGATACAAAACTCTTGATACCGAATTCTTCATGGTATGTTTTTGAAGTTCCGTGTTTTTGATCAATGAAGTTAATTATAATGTTCTTGTTTAAGAAAGCGATTTCTTTCAGTTTTTTATGAATAACCTCAGGCTTGAATTCAATTGTTTCAAATATAGTATCATCCGGATAGAAGGTAACCTTCGTTCCGGTATCGGATTTATTACATTTTCCAACCACAGGTAAAAGGCCATCTTCCAGTCCTACAGTAGGATGACCGCCATCAACATATTCATCACGGTATATCTTGCCGTCACGCCTTACTTCGACAATCATTTTCTTTGATAAAGCATTAACTACGGAGGCACCAACACCGTGAAGACCTCCCGATACCTTGTAAGCGGAATTACCGAACTTACCTCCGGCGTGTAATATCGTATAAACAACTCGTACGGTAGGAATCTTCTTGGTCGGATGAATATCTACCGGTACACCGCGGCCGTTATCGCTGATTTCAATACCGCCATCCTTTAATAAGGTAATATCGATCTTCGAACAAAAACCTGCTAGGTGCTCATCGATTCCGTTATCAAGTATCTCCCAAATTAAATGATGAAGACCCCTTGAACTTGTGCTTCCGATATACATACCGGGACGTTTTCTGACCGCCTCAAGACCCTCTAATATGACGATTTGACTTCCATTATATTGTTCCATGGTATAAACCCCTTTTTCTAAAATATGACAAAATGAGCATAAACACACTCAATTTGGATTATAACACAATGAACTTAGGATTTCCAGCTCTATTACAATCATACGTTCGACTCATAAGTTGCAGTCTAGATTTTGGCAATATACTATTATGAGTCCAATAAATGTTTCCAAAATCAGAGACGCTCTCGCTTTGTTGTATTACGTAGCGGTACATAAGATTCTAAAATACAGAACCTAAGTACCGACGAATACAAATACTCTGATTTGAAAATCATTTATTGGACTTGTAATACAACATAGATCAAAGTATAAGTTTAACAACTCATTAGTTACGGTATACAACATGTCCACTTTTTTATAAAAACCGTTGAAAAAAACGTAGAATGATGTATAATGGGAACAATTATTTATTATAAAATACTGCCCCCTCGAAGCTGAGCGAAAGGGGGAATTCTTTACGGTTTTGCTTTTTGAAGCAATTTGTAAAATATAGCATATGAATTAATTAGGTATAATTATACAAGGTGGACAAGAAAGAAAGGTTAAGGTTTCGGTATGATATATAAATATGAAACACATCTTCATACTACAGAAGCGAGTGCCTGTGCTATCTTTGATGCGGTGCAGCAGGTAAGAAAGTATAAGGAACTTGGTTATACGGGAATTGTTGTAACCAACCATTTTTTCAATGGACATACCAGTGTACCGGCCGATTTGGCTTGGGAGGAAAGAGTTGACCTGTTTTGCAAGGGCTATGAGAATGCCAAGGCTGAAGGAGATAAGATTGGTCTTGATGTATTTTTTGGCTGGGAAGCGAACTTTCGCAGAACAGAATTTTTGATCTATGGACTGGACAAGGAATGGTTGAAGCAACATTCAGACATTCTAGACTGGTCGATTGAAGAGCAATATGAGAGAGTACATGAGGATGGTGGTTTTATAGTGCATGCACATCCATACCGTGTCCGACCATATATTAAAGAGATTCGTTTGTTTCCAGAGTATGTAGATGCGGTGGAAGCTATCAATGTAGGAAATAAGAACGCTGGTTTTGACCGTCAAGCGCTCCTTTATGCAAGAAAGCATAAGCTTCCGGTGACGGCGGGAACTGATTCACATGGTGAAGAAACTAGCCGTAGCGGTTTGACCTTTGATCACAGACTTGAGAATATTCACGACTTTATAGATAGCATTAAAACAGGTAATTATGATTTGATTCGCGTATATTGATATCACTTTTATAATCGTCTTGAGTAATATAATCGAAAAGCAACATTCATACATCTTTATGTAACTGGGATAGAGCGTATATACATCTATCATGATATAAAATTCTTAAAATATAAGGAGGATTCATATGAAGACACCATTTGTAACGCAGGAACAATTACTTGAAATAACAAAAAAATATCCGACCCCATTTCATATCTATGACGAAAAGGGTATTCGTGAGAATGCAAGAAAGCTTTATGAAGCATTTTCCTGGAATAAAGGATTTAAGGAATATTTTGCTGTGAAAGCAACACCAAATCCTTATATCATTAATATCTTAAAAGAAGAGGGCTGCGGTGTGGACTGCTCCTCTTTGACGGAACTTATGTTGTCAGAAGCGCTTGGATATTCTGGTGACGATATCATGTTCTCTTCCAATGCGACTCCTCCTGAGGAATTTATTAAGGCGAAGGAATTAAATGCTTATATTAATCTTGATGATTATACTCATATTGATTTTCTTGAGAAGGTAACAGGAATTCCGGAGACGATCAGTTGTCGCTATAATCCAGGTGGAGTATTTAAAACTTCAAACGGAATCATGGATAATCCCGGGGATGCAAAGTATGGATTGACCAAGGATCAGTTGATCGATGGTTTCAAAAGATTAAAAGCAAAGGGTGCAAAATACTTTGGTATTCACTCGTTTTTAGCTAGTAATACAGCTACGGAAGAATATTATCCTACATTAGCAGGCATATTATTTGAGCTAGCTGTTGAGGTTCGAGACCTAACTGGTGTTGAGATCAAATTCATCAACTTATCCGGTGGTGTTGGCATTCCGTACAAACCGGATTCTGAGAAAAATGATATCATGAAGGTTGGTGAGGGTGTAAGAAAAGAGTTTGAACGAGTTCTTGTTCCTGCAGGAATGGGAGATGTTGCAATCTTTACTGAGCTTGGACGGTTTATGCTTGCTCCATATGGTCATTTGGTTGCGACTGCAATTCATGAAAAACACATTTATAAAGAATATATCGGATTGGATGCTTGCGCAGTAAACTTAATGAGACCTGCCATGTACGGCGCATACCATCACATTACGGTTATGGGAAAAGAGAATGCCCCATGTGATCACAAATATGATATCACCGGTTCATTGTGTGAAAATAATGATAAATTTGCGATTGATCGTATGTTACCAAAGATTGATATCGGTGATCTAATCGTTATTCACGATACCGGTGCGCACGGATTTGCGATGGGTTATAATTATAACGGCAAGCTAAAATCTGCAGAAATTTTATTAAAGGAAGATGGTTCAGTTGAGATGATTCGAAGAGCGGAAACACCAAAGGATTATTTTGCAACATTTGATTTTAGTGACATTTTGAAAGATGCTCAGTAACTCTGATTGTAAAATTATTGTAAAAACGATGTAAATCAATTGTAGATTATTCATAATTCAATAGAATATTTTGACTGGTTTATAGATAAGATATAATGTAACTTTCGAGCAGGTTAATTGCGTAATTTTAAACAATTTTAATCATGTTGACAAGATACAATTGATACGATATAATACTTTGAATGTATTGTATGTAGTATAAAAAGCAATATGGAGGAAGGGTGTTTTATGGTAGAAAAGAAAAACATATTGACTTATGAGGGATTACGACAACTCGAAGCAGAGCTTCATGATCTGAAAGTGAATCAAAGAAAAGAAGTAGCTCAGAAGATTAAAGAAGCCAGAGAGCAGGGGGATCTTTCTGAAAACGCTGAATATGATGCCGCTAAAGACGAACAGAGAGATATAGAGGCAAGAATTGAAGACATCGAAAAGATTCTTAAAAATGCAGAAGTTGTAGTCGAAGATGAAGTTGATGTAAATGCAATAAATATTGGTTGCAAAATTAGAATTTTGGATATGGAATATGATGAAGAACTGGAATATAAGCTGGTAGGATCTACAGAGGCAAACAGCTTAAAAGGCAAGATCTCCAATGAATCTCCTTTGGGAAGTCAGCTGATCGGTAAAAAGATCGGAGATGTTGTTGATGTAGAGACCCATTCAGGTATCATGCAGTACAAGATTCTCCAGATTCAAAAATCGAATTAATAAAATATCGGTAAGCAGGAAAAGTTTACTGCGTTAGAGGTGAGATACATGGCTGATGAAAGAGTTCAAGCTGAACAGGACATTAATGAATTATTAAAGGTAAAAAGAGCGAAGTTAGCTGATCTTCAGGAGAATGGAAAGGATCCTTTCCAGATAATGAAGTATGACGTAACATATCATACGAAGGATATCGTTAATAACTTTGAAGAAATGGAAGGAAAACATGTATCCATCGCAGGACGTGTTATGTCCAAACGTGTGATGGGTAAAGCATCTTTCTGTAACATCAATGATATTAGCGGTAATATCCAAGCTTATGTTAAGAGAGATGAAGTTGGAGAAGAGCCTTACGCTGAGTTTAAGAAATATGACATCGGAGATATCGTTGGTATTGAGGGTGAAGTATTCAAAACTCATTCTGGTGAGATTTCAATCAAAGCGTCAAAAGTAGTTCTCTTAACAAAGAGTCTTCAGATTTTACCTGAGAAATTCCATGGACTGAAGGATACCGACACCAGATATAGACAACGTTATATTGATTTAATAGTGAATACTGAGGTAAGAGATACCTTTGTAAAACGTTCTCAGATTATTCGTGAGATTCGTAATTATCTGGATAGTAAAGAATTCATTGAAGTGGAAACACCGGTTTTAGTACCTAATGCCGGCGGAGCTGCAGCAAGACCATTCTTCACACATCACAACGCCTTGGATCAAGATATTCACCTTAGAATTTCTTTGGAATTATACTTAAAGCGTCTGATTGTTGGTGGCTTAGAGCGTGTTTATGAAATCGGCAGAGTATTTCGTAATGAAGGCTTATCCGTTAGACATAACCCTGAGTTTACACTCTTAGAGTTGTATCAGGCATATACAGATTATTATGGTATGATGGATTTAGTAGAAGAATTATTCAAAACCGTAGCTACAAAGGTGCTCGGTACCACCGCCATCAGCTATGATGGAGTTGAGATAGATTTAGCAAAACCGTTTGAGCGTTTAACTATGGTTGAAGCGATTAAAAAGTATGCTAATATCGATTTTGACCAAGTGGCTGACGAAGCAGCTGCAAAAGCACTTGCGAAAGAACATCATATCGAATTCGAGGATCGTCATAAGAGAGGCGACATCATCAATCTGTTCTTTGAAGAATTTGTTGAGGAACATTTGGTACAGCCTACTTTTATTATGGATCACCCGGTTGAAATATCACCACTTGCAAGCAGAAAGCCTACCGATCCTGATTATACAGAGCGTTTCGAGCTCTTTATCACGAAGCGTGAGATGGCAAATGCATTCTCCGAGTTAAATGATCCCCTTGATCAAAGAGGTCGTTTTGAAGCACAGGAAGCACTTCGTGCAGCCGGTGATGATGAAGCCAACGAATTAGATGAGGATTTCTTAACTGCACTCGAATACGGTATGCCTCCTACAGGCGGTATCGGAATTGGTATTGACCGTTTTGTTATGCTGTTAACCGATTCAGCGGCTATTAGGGATGTGTTGTTGTTCCCGACGATGAAGAACAAAGAATAAAAAATCCAGTATTTGTGCGGGTTTGAGAAAATATAGGTCAGGATTTACGACCAACTTACAACGAAATAATAAAGTATATTTGAAAGAATCTCTTGGAAACAGGGGATTCTTTTTTGTTAGCAAACAGAGATATAAAAACAAGCGGAACCAATGGTAGGAAACCTAAGGGAGATTTCATCTTTATCATATTCATCAGTCCTTCAAGCAAGGAGAAATCATATCGGAGGAGCATCGTATGGAGCTGGCACTTCATAAGGTAGTAAAGGAAGTACCCAATAAGTTGGATAGGGAGATTACAAGGGTAATGGATCTGAATGAAGTATTTCCTGAGCTTCTTACGAAATAAAAATCAGCCTATAGTGAGTACCGGAAGACAAAAACGGAGATGCAGGAATATATGAAAGCGAAGCATAATATTAATATGTTTTTACAGATGGATGAATCTCAGTAGCAGGAAAATAAAGATAAGAAGGATAAAATCACACAGAGATAGTCTTTGGAGAAATCATCAGATTAACAGTTTGGTGGGGGCCCGCTTTTTACTTCTTGGAGAAACGGAAGATTCTTATAGCGCTTACATTAGTGAGTGCGTAGCCAGGCATCTGTGATGGATTTCTGAGTGAATTGGGGACACACGACAACTAGTGAGGCACTAGCACTTCTCCTGTTCAAACTACTTGCCAGTTAGTGAATATGGTCGAAAAAATGACCAAGTAACGCGAAAAAAGTTGAAATGGGAAATATTAGATTGATATTATTCGAGGTTAAGATTATAATAAAGATATTATGAAGCTCAATCTAATATGGTTATATGGAGAATTAAGTATGGAATATTTATCTATCAGTCAGGCAGCAGTAAAGTGGGGAATTTCTACGAGGAGAATACAGGTTCTTTGTACAGAAAGCAGAATTCACGGAGCAATGAAGATTGGGTCATATTGGGCTATACCGAATGATGTTGAAAAACCCAAGGACAAAAGAGTAAAAAGCGGCAAATATATTAAGCACTAGCTGAGAGGAATTACGAGATGAATGAATATACAATTGAATTGATTCCAGATGCTAATTTATTATTAACATCGCTTAGATCGGTAGGATATAAAACGGAAACTGCCATCTCAGATATTATTGATAATTCTATTTCGGCAGGTGCGACAGAAATTCATGTGGATTTTATCTGGGACTCAAATGATTCGAAAATTTGCATATGGGATGATGGTCAGGGAATGGCGTTTGATGAATTGATTACATCAATGAAAATTGGTTCATCTGATCCGTTGGAAAAGAGATCGAATGAAGATCTTGGCCGCTTTGGAATGGGAATGAAAACAGCAGCTTTTTCGCTTGGAAAAAGGTTACTTGTAGCTACTAAACAAAGAGAAACATTTTCAAATGCAACATGGGATCTGAGTTATATTGAAAAACAAAAAGACAGAAAATGGAACCTTATTGTTAATCGAGGTAATGAGGATAAATTAAATTGGACAAAATCATATTTGAATCGATTTGAGAATTCGACACTACTTGTTATCGAAGTTTTGGATCGCCTTGTTGATTATGAAAATCTAAACAAATCAAAAACCAGTTTCTATAAAACGATAGAGCGAGTTAAAAAACATGTTGGGATAATTTTTCATAGATTTATTGAAGAAGATGATTTAAACATATATTTTGGAGAAGATATAATTCAGGCATGGAATCCTTTTATTATTGATAATAATGCAACTCAAGAATTAAGTGAGGAACAATATTGGGAGGCTGATAAGAAAGTAATTATACAACCATACGTTTTACCACATAAAACAAAATTTACATCAACAGATGAATATGAAATAGCTCAGGGATCGAAGGGATGGAGCGCACATCAAGGAGTTTATGTTTATAGAAATAGAAGATTATTAGTGTTTGGTACTTGGTTCGACATAATTAAGAAAGAACCAGCATTTAATTTGGCTCGAATAAAACTGGACATTACATCAGAGTCAGACTATGACTGGAAGATTGATATCAAAAAATCCATTGCTACTCCGCCTTTATATATAAGAGATATGCTTGAAAGAGCAATTGTTGTATGTACTAACGTCTCTTCTAAAGTATATAACTCGAGAGGAGCATATTCAAAGAATCCAACATCTCAACAGCTTGGCTATGTGTGGGAACAAAGAAAGAATAGATTGGGGGCATATGCATTTTACATAAACAAGAAACACCCGATTCTAATGGAAGTAATTAGAAAATTAGATGAAGATGGTCGTGAAAGTCTAAAAGCGTATATCGCATTAATAGAAAGTTATGCGCCGTTTATGCAGTCGGGACTCACTGAATATTTAGGCGATAGAAAAAAAGGAGACCCAGAGGAATCTGAAAAGCAAGCTGACGTAAAAGAGGCGAAAGGATATATTAGGAAGTTTTTAAGAAATGATTTTTCAAAGGATGAAGTCGAAACAATTATCTTAGGAATGCCAAATTACCGATACATTGAAGACGAGTTGAAAAAAATATTCGAGGAAGAAAACTATGATTAACTATCCAGAAGGATTATCTGAAAGCGAAATCGGCTTATACATAGCAGCATTTAAAAAATGCCGTGAGCTTATAAAAGAAAAGAATAATAAGGTTACAGCGGATGAAATAATAGATGAAGTTGCCAGTAAGTGGGGTTCTGTTGTAAATGATGAGATAAAACTCAGAGCATTTCTAAAAGCTGAGGTAAAAATTCCGGTTGATCCAGTTCATATCATGGTAGATAAGACAGTTAAAGACTCAAAATGGTTTTACAATTATAAGAAGGAAAAAGGTCATCTCATGGAGTATTGGAGAAGATATTATGACTACCTTAATCAGAAATCATCTTGGTCGTTAGATGCTATTACAGATATTGATGAATCAACTGATGCAGTTGTAAACTTTTTGGCAGATCCTTCTATCGAAAAAAAGCAGGATATAAGAGGACTGGCGTTTGGCTATGTTCAATCCGGTAAAACAGCGCATTATTTAGGAGTCATAAATAAAGCTGTTGATGCTGGTTATGAAATTATTATTATTTTAGCTGGAATACATAATAATCTTCGAAGCCAGACACAAATTCGGCTTGAGGAAGAAGTACTTGGTTACGATGTCAATGGTACTTTGGGCTCGGAAGAGAATGTTCTTGGTGTGGGAAAAATGAGTGATGTATCTCATCACCTTCAGGCTCTTACATCAAGAGACGAAAAAGGAGATTTTAATAAAATAAAAGCAGGAACATCAATGAATCCACCACTAGTTGTTGTAACAAAGAAAAATGCATCTGTATTAAACAGACTTATCAAATACTTGAAGGACATTCCTATCAGTGTGACTAATAATGAAGGTAAAAAAGTTATCCCGACGAAATATCCAGCATTAATCATTGATGATGAAGCGGATCAGGCTTCACTAAATACAAAAGACTGTTATAACGCAGATGGTACACTTAAAGAGGATTTTGATCCTACAAAAATAAACGGATGTATAAGAAGGTTGCTTGGACTATTTGAGTGTAATGCATATATTGGTTATACGGCTACACCATTCGCAAATATTTTTATACCACCAAAGGCAACTAATTTGAAATATGGTGATGATCTTTTTCCGCGCGACTTTATAGTGAATATTCCTAGATCAAGTATGTATATTGGGGCATTAGAATTCTTTGGTCTTAGTGATGATGAAAAACAAATTAAAAGCATGCCCCTTTTCAGAGAAATAGTTAAAGGAAAAGATTATCTTGGAAAGGGAACCAAGAAGGATGATTTAGTCGGAGAAATTCCTGATGATTTGAAAACAGCAATAAAAACATTTGTTGTTTCAGTTGCAGTGAGAAATTTACGAGGACAAAGATGTAAACCGAACTCAATGCTTATTCATATCGTAAGGTATAAAGGTCAGCAAAATACAATTAAGAGAAAAGTGGAAGCATATTTTATCGAAGAAATTTATAATTATATTGTCAATAGTGATCCAGCGGTAGAGGAAGACTTAAGAATTATCTGGGAAAATGATTTTCATGCAACAACAGTTGAAATGAGAAAAGACTTTGGGAAATATATGATGAACGTTCCTGATTTCTTTTGGGGTGATGTGTATACTGAAATACGCAGATATATTAAGGCAAAAGAATTTACTATTTATAGCATAAATGGTGATAGTGATGATGTGTTGATTTATGATAGTCACAAAGACGAACCATTTAATGTAATAGTAATAGGTGGAGATAAACTGGCAAGAGGACTTACTTTAGAGGGACTAATGGTAAGTTATTTTACGAGAAGCTCAAATACATACGATACCTTAATGCAGATGGGGCGTTGGTTTGGATACAGACCTGGTTATATTGATTTGTGCAGACTGTTTGCGACAAAAGAGTTACACGGATTCTTTGTGGACATTTCAAGGGCTACTGAAGATTTGGTTAAACAAATTAACTATATGTGTGAAGTTGTAAAGCAAAATCCTTCGGGGTTTGGACTTGGCGTAGAATCTAATCCAGATTTGCTGATAACCAGTAGAGATAAAATGCGTACTGGAAAAGATATGAAGAGAGATTTTAGTGCGCATCTGAGCCAGACTAGGATGATTGATGTAGATCCAGAACAGTATGATGAGAACTTTAATGCTGTTGAAAATTTACTATACTCGATTGGAGCTCCTGCTACAGAGGAAGAATTAACAAATAGAGATATCAAACGAGTTGGTCAACATGTGTACTGGTTGAATGTACTTGGACAGGATGTTTCACAATTCCTTCGGGAATATAAAACATCTGCTTCAGCAAGTAGAGCAAATAGCATATATATGGCTGATTATATTGCAAATCAGAATGAATGTCAGGGACTTACTAATTGGACGGTTTGTATGATAAATGTAAAAATTATCACTAAGCCACCCATAAAGATAGCCGGTTTATCAATCGGAGCAGGAGTGCATCGAGACAGCGCTGAATGTACAGATGGAGGCTCCGTATGTGATGTTCATGTACTGACATCAGAAGGACATGAATATTTGGACTATACAACTACTCAATTTAATAAACTTGATGAATTAAAAAATCAAGGAAAGCATAATCCGGATCTTAGAAAAGGAACTAGGAATCGTAAAGATGGCTTACTGATATTGTATCCGTTGGGGGATGTTGAACCGTTAACTAGAGTTGATGTTATTAAAGGGCATAAGACCCCATTCGGTTTTGCAATTGTATTTCCGGATAGGCAAGACCAGGGAACTATCAAATCGTACCGAATAAATGATATTGCTGTGGAGAAAAAGAGCTATGACTTTGACGCATAAAATATATGAAGATTTATTTTCAGAGGTAAGAAATGAGAGAATTAAGAAGCAAATATCGCTGAGATATGAGCTACCAAACAAAAAAGAAATAATTTTTGCTGTATCTTGTGAAGATGAAGTGCGTCATTTTTATTTCAAAGCAGACATAGAAGATACTAACAGAATACCAAACTGTAATGGTATCGAATTTAATGCAGTTAGGTTACCGGAATACGATGTGAATGCTTTGTTTTGTAATTTGATCCAAGTAAAAGGAAATGAATCATATATTTATGAGACAATAATAGAAGATATTAGAGCAAGACTATTAAATAGTAAAGGAACAGATATAACCGTAATAGTTGCTCAAACATTAAAAAGATGGCAAGATTTCTTTACAAAAAACAGGCAAATAGTAATGTCACCAGAGCGGCAACAAGGTTTGTATGGAGAACTTCGATTTATGGAAGAACTAGTCGAAAGGATGGGAACCAAAGCAGTTTTATATTGGTCAGGATGCAAATATGAAACACATGATTTTTACGTTAATGGAAATGGAGTAGAGATAAAGACAACAAGCAAAAAAGCTCCATATAAAATACATATCAGCAGTGAGTATCAATTAGATGAAAAAGATGTAACAGGTGATTTATTTGTGATGTTTTATGCATTTCGAAAGAGTGAATCCGATGGGGAAAGGCTTGCAACTATTATTCATAGGATCAGAAATTCATTTAGGGGCAATCCACATGCGTTGGAGACATTTGAAACGAACTTGGAGGAATATGGGTACTTTGATTCGGTATCTGAGAAATATGTCAATGGATATGTAGATCGAGAAACGGCCTTCTTTAAAGTAGAGAATGGATTCCCAAGGATAATTGGCAAGGATTTGGCAAATGGTGTTTCTAACTGTGTATATGATGTGCTTGTTGATGAATGCAGAATGTATGAGATCACAAAACTAGAGGCAGAAAAAATATTGTTGAAAGGAAATACGGAAGATGTCAGATAAATTACAGGAATTCAATCAAGAAATAATTGAAGAAGTAATGGAGTATCGTAATAATAATGTGGTAACAACATCCGTAGCCTTCAAGACTATTTTTCTATCCTACCTTAACGAAATTGGCGAAACAAGTATAGCGGATTGCCATATTATAGATTTTAAGAAAACAGCTGATAAGGTTAAAGTAGATGGATATGTGTTTAGCCAATATTTTAATACGCTCACCTTACTAATCAGTGACTTTTCACAAAACCCGTCAGTAGATAAAATGGGAAAAACAGATATTGATAAAGCGGTAAAGCAAGGATTGAGATTTTATAAGAATTGCTTTACCAATTATTTTGATGATATAGAAGAATCTAGCGATGGGTTTCAGGCATTTGAATATATAATGGCATGTAAAGACGAAGTAGAAACTATTGAAATTGTTCTAATAACAAATAAGCGTGCTGTTTTATATGTGCCAGAGGATACAAAGATAGGAAAAGCTAATATTAAGTATGATGTCTGGGATATTGAAAGATTATTTCAACATATATTTATGAATAATAGTGCTGACAGTATAGACATAAAACTAAATAAAAAATACAATACAGTTTTACCATTAATAAAAGTAGAAACTGCTAATGATGTTTATGACTGCTACATCGGCTACATCTCTGGAGAACTACTTGCGAAAATCTATAACGATGAAGGACAAAAACTTATTGAAAAGAATGTTAGATCTTTCCTTCAGGCTACCGGAAAAATTAATAGGGGTATTAGAGATTCTTTGTTACATGAACCTGAGATGTTTATGGCATATAATAATGGAATATCTACAATTGCAGACGAGATTGAAATTGATGAAAATATATCAAATGATTATTCTGTGGTTATTAAATCAATCACTGGATGGCAAATTGTCAATGGTGGACAGACAACAGCATCAATCTACAATGTATATAAAAATAAAATTGATTTATCAAAAGTAAGTGTACAAATGAAACTTACGGTAATTAAGAGCCAAGATAAGACAAACGATGTTATAGCAAATATATCAAGATATGCCAATAGTCAAAATCCAATAAAGATGTCTGATTTTAATGCGAATGATGATTATCATATTAATATGGAAAGATACTCTCGAATAGTGTATATTCCAGTGGAAAAAGGTAAGTCATTGGATAGATGGTTCTATGAAAGAGCAAGAGGTCAATATTTTGTAGAGGTGAATCGACAGCTAACACCTGCTTTAAAAAGAGATTTTAAAGAACACAACCCTAAAAAAAGATGTATTTCTAAGGCTGTTGCTGCAAAATGCATGATGTGTTGGATGGGATACCCAAGCGTTGTTAGTAAAGGATTGGAAACGAATTTTGTGTATTTTACACAATTGATGAGTGAAGGAGAAATTCCTGAGGCAACTGAAGAAAATTTCAAAAGAATGATTGCACAGGTTATTCTGTTTAACAAGTGTGATTCTATTATTGCTAATCATAGATTTGGAGGTTTTAAAGCACAGCAGGTTTATTACACGATGGCACTACTAGGAAAATATCATTCAAATATGATTGATTTTTTGTATATATGGAATCATCAAGATATTACTGCAGATTTAGGGCTCGTAATAGAAGATGTTATTTACAAAGTATGGAATCATTTTCAAAAGCCAACAATAGAAGGTGTAAACATTGGTCAATGGTGCAAAAAAGATGAATGCTGGGATTTAATACAAAAAAGATTTGAAAATAATGAATTGTAGAGGTAACCAATGTATAGAACACTAGATTTATTTGCTGGTGCCGGAGGGCTTAGTATTGGCTTTGAAATGACTGGTCAATTCAAAACAGTGGCAATAGTTGAGAATAACAAGTATGCAGCCAGAACATTTTTAAAGAACCACGAAGGAATTAAGAATTATGAAGATATTATGAGTCTAAATTTCAAAAAGATGAAGGAAGAACTTAAAGGTGGGGTTGATGTGATTATTGGTGGTCCGCCTTGTCAGGGTTTTTCTAATGCTAATCGTCAGAGAAGACAATTAATTAACGGTAGTAACGAGTTAGTCAAGAAATACGTCGAAGCGATAAAGGAATTAGAACCAAAGGCATTTGTTATGGAAAATGTAAAGACAATTGCTTCGGATAAGCACCACTTTTGTTTGACACATGAAGATGCTGACTATGTACAAAACGAGCTACAAGTAAAAATTTCAGAGACTTCTATTACTTTATACGATGGCGATTATGTTATTGGGATGAGGGATAGCCTTGCTGAAGTACAAGAGTATAGGATGTCACTTATTTCTGAAGAAGAGTTATATGTACTTTATAATCTTCATAAGAAAAAGAAGAGTCTTGCAAAATATCTTTCGAAAAAAGACAATAGGAAGAAAGTTGAATCGATAATAGAAAAACTAAATTGCTCAGAGAATCAACCTCAATGGTTGAGAGAGAGTTGCTTGGAAGTAAATAAGGTATTAGAAAATTTATTGGTAAATGCTACTGTATTATCTGAGAAGGAAGATGACGTTATTCGAAAATTCTGGGATATACAACGTTATTTTCATGGAATTCTTGAATTACAAAAAAAGGATGTTGTATATGATATATCCTATTCAGCTAGGCAAATATCAATATCATTAAAAACATACATCGTTATTGAGTTTATTAAGAAAGCATTTCATAAACTTGGCTATAAAATAGAAGGGAATGTACTAAATGCAGCAAATTTTGGAGTGCCACAAACAAGAGAGCGCTATTTATTAATCGGAGTTCAACCAGAATATTTGAATGACAGGGAAGTACATACACCTGAAGCGCTTATTACCGATGTTGAAGAGTTTGTTAAAGTAAAAGATGCTATATATGACTTGAAAAAATTTGAGCCCACCACACGTTCTATGGATGAAGTTTTGACAAAAAAATATATACCAGCAATAAATTCTTTTTATAGGTATATTATAATGAAACAAGATAGCAATAAAATATTTAATCATGTTTGCACTGAAAGTAGTCAGGAGGCAAAAGAAAAATTTAAGGCAATTGCACCTGGAGATAATTTTCATTCATTACCAGAGGAATTAAAAAGTTCATACGAAGATCCAAGTAGAACACAAAATACCGTTTATAAAAGGTTGATGAATGAGAAACCATCAGATACAGTGGTAAATGTAAGAAAGTCGATGTGGATTCATCCGGAATTTAACAGGGCTATAAGCGCGAGAGAAGCTGCAAGGTTACAAGCATTCCCGGATGATTATGTTTTTTATGGGACAAAAGATTCAGTATATCAGCAAATTGGAAATGCGGTACCACCTTTACTTGGTAGAGCGGTTGCAGAACAAGTATTGAGATTGCTTGGGATTCAAGATACGGAATATGAAACACTGAAAGATATATATATGAGATTTAAGAAATAACACAAACAATCTGATGAGGTGATAAAGTGTCATGGGTTTGGAAAATGGTGGAAAGGTATGGACGTGGGAAGAAACCATCTTGGCTTTTGACTTATATTCAAGAACGGATTATTCTAAAATATCAGCAAGAAATACTGAAGTAATTGAGTTGGCTGAGCTTTTGAAAAGAAAGCCTGGAGCTGTTGCAAAAAAGATGTTTAACATTGCGGCTCATGATCCTAAGCAAATTGAACGAGGTGTAGTTGCACTATCTCATTCAAATAAATACGATAAACTAGTGTGGAAAGCATTTGAAGAAGATACATACAAATTTATCTGTGATTCAAAAAAGGCGATAGCTGATATTAAAAATATCTCTGTCGATATGGTTATTAACACAGAGATAGAAAATTTTGAGTTGGATATTTTTCCATATGGACAAGATAGAGAAATGGCAACAACAGCTAGAATTGGGCAGTATTTCTTCAGAACTTCCGTTTTAACTGCATATCATAGACAGTGTTGTATAACTGGGATCTCTGAACCTAGACTTTTAATTGCTAGTCATATTAAACCATGGAAGGTGAGTAACAAGAAAGCGGAGAGGACAAACCCTAGAAACGGATTGTGCTTAAATTCATTTCATGACAAAGCATTTGATCAGGGCTTTATTACAGTTAGACCTGATTATGAGATAGTTATTTCGGATAAACTCAAAAAGGCAGAGATGGATCAGGAAACGAAGGAATGGCTTTGTTCGTATGAACATAAAAAAATAAATTTACCTGATAAGTTTTTACCGTCAATAGAATTTCTTGAATACCATAATGATGTGATATTTATGGGGTAGGGAGTGATAATGTCGCGTAATAGGAAATTGATAATTGATGGCATTTTGCTTAAGTCTAGGTGCTATGGATATTTATTTTATGAATGTAAACAATTGAGGGAAGCTGAATTTGGACATGCTACGTTTTTATATCTTTTTACGCTTCTTGAAAGTATATTATAACTATATGAATTTTTAAGAGCCTAATTGGCAAGATGACTTAATGAGGAATGTAGATTATTCGCTAATCTTTGTTCTAATGAAAATCATGAAAATGCTTTGATTGTGAACTACCTATTATAGTGATAATGGGAAGACGTCCAAGGATATGCTATGGTAATAATATAGGGGTGATTATTTATGAAAAATGAGTGTAAAATTTTCAAGTCAATAATGACTAATGCTGAGAAAAACCTTAACAAGTTGTGCAGTTTTTGGAATATTTATGACAAGCAACGTTTTTTCATAAGTGCAATAGGAATTTATGATAAGTTATTTGTTGATTCCATCAGTCCAGATGCGAAAAAGCTTATCAAGCCTTATTATGACAGGATAATTCGATATAGTTATCCAGTATTTATTCGAACATTTTATGACCAAGAGTTTGAAAAATTACCCGGTGTTGTGCTTAAACCGATAGATGGTCAGCTAAAGATATTATATAATAAACTTATTTATTCTTGTGGTATTATCGGATGGATGCAAAGTATGATTGATGATGTGAAAGCGGGATATTTGTCATACACCTCATTATTTAATCATGTACGTATTAAATTCAAAGAAAAATATCATTGGAATGAATATCTTGAGAAAGAATATTTAACCTGGTACTCAGAAACAATAGCTCAGCTTCAGCAAAATGAGTATGATAGGTTAAATGCCAAGTTGCCAGAGATCCTTGATAAGATATCACGATCTGTATTTGTCTGGCGGGATCATTTTATAGGCTATGCCAACGATATAGAAACCGAAGTATATTTTAATGAACATGCATATTTAGATGCTAAGCAAACTGTTGATTGGGATATGTTTTCTCCTGAATGTCTATTTGAAAATATCCGTTATGGAGATATCGTGCAGGCAATTACAGACTTTTCTGGGTATTCAATTAAGCATATATATTGTGTGAATGTATTGAAAACATTGTATCCTAAATTGATAAACGAAAATTTATTTACTTGTATTTTTACTGAAGAAGATTTGGTGAATCTTATTGTAAGCAACCAGAAGACTGATATAAAAAACGCTAAAACAATATTAGACACACTTTCCTTAACTACGGAGAATGAAAGCTATTATAATAATACAAGTGCTTCAAGTGCTCCGTTAATTAAGGTGTCCAAACATCAGTATATAAGATCTATTAGAGGATTTTTAGATGGAGCGTTTGATTTTGCACTCTATAGACTACATAATTCATACCCAAAAGACTGGGATAGAAATGTTAATACAAGAGAGAAGACATTCAAAGAGCAATTATACCTGCTGTTTGATAACAAACGCTTTTTTTGTGTACCGTACGCAATTTTACTAGAAAGCAAAGGTAAAATAAGTACAGATATAGACGCAGCAGTCGTTGATAAAGTAACGGGTGAAATTGCTCTGTTCCAGCTTAAGTGGCAAGATCCAACCAGTTACTCATCCTTTGCCCTAAAAAGTAAAAAAAATAATTACAATGAGCAAACACAAAAATGGATTAATGTAGTTGAAACATGGATAAAAAATTCTAGCGAAGCCGAATTAGCAAGCAAGATGGGTATAAAGAAGAAATATATAAAGAAAGATAATTTTTTACTTTTTGTTTTAGGTAGGCATCATGGAAATTATTCAGGAATTAGTAAGCCGACATCGAAGTGCGCATGGGTTCAATGGTATCAACTACTTCAAACCATATTATATTTAAATCAAAAACAAGAGTTATCTTTAACAAGTATCCATGACTACCTAATACAAACAAACCCGTTTAATCGTAGAATTATCGAACGAAGGAGTATTTTTGTATATCAAAAATACAGAATTCATTATGGTGATTAAAGTATAGAATAAATAAGAATGAAAAATGTGTCTGAGATGATTTCACAAGATGAAAAATGTATTTAATTGAACAACTGTAACAGTACGCATTGTGTAAATCCCTTGAATCAATTAAAAATATCTGGGCTTATTATAGTTACTTGTATAATTGATCATGGTTAAGGATGATGTCAACAGAAAATTACAGCAGCCCCTATCGAAGTATTTGTTTACTTTGCTCCGATAGGTGTATTGTCTGGTATTTTGAAGGTGTAATACCATATTATCTGGGAGATCGCCGCGGAGCATGAATAACCCCCAGAGCATTTGCAATGGACAAATTATTACAAAAGAAAATCTGGTAATTAGAATTCAGAGATAAATAATTACAAACTAATTAATCATATAGACAAGGGCTAAGTAGAATTTCCAATCAGTTCTTGTCTGTTCTTTATGTCTATCATTTTAAGGTCAGATCTGCTTGTTGTGATTATTATACATCTGATAGGTAGTTTCAATATGAGTATTAGTAATATCAGAAGCAGCCATCCTTTCTATCTTCTTTCGCATAAATATAAAAGAAAATAGAAAGGAAGCCTTAGAACTATTGAATATGCGTTGATGAATATCTTTTGTGAGTAATCGATGTTCAATTTGCTGATATGATTAATCTCGATGTACCGAGTTTACGAGGCAGTAAGCCGTTGCGTTATTGAGATAAAGAATCACTCTGCAAGTCATTATTAATCATCGTCTCCCTAAATTCACTAGGGGAAATTCCTTTAATTTTTTTAAAAGCTCGGTTAAAAGAAGATACGCTTGAAAACCCTGAATCAAAGGCAATATCAATGATATGCGCTTTGGGATTTGATATCAAGAATTCTGTCCTCTTGATACGCTCGGTAGTAAGGAAATCAATAAATGTCATATTCGTATATTTTTTAAATAAGTGCGAGAAGTGAGATTTGCTTACCCCTATGTGATGAGAAACATCATCAAGTGTAATGGGTTTCGTACAATTTTGTGATATGTAAAGGCAAGCTTCTGTCATTAACTTAGTGGATTTGTATTCTGTGTTTGCTTCACCAGAGAATTCTTCTTTCTTAGCATTGACGCAGTATCGTCCAACCTTTACAAAAAACTCTAGAAGAAGTGAGTATATACGCACTTCATTAAAAAGTGATTGGGAATAATAAAGCGCAGGCAATTCTTTAATTAATAAAATCATTCGATCAGAATCAATATTTGATGGGTCATATTTTATGCAATGATACTGATTAAACACAGAAAAATTGCTGTTAAATTCGCTCATAATCATCAGTAAGTCTAGAGGGAACTGAACAAGAATAAATGCATTTTCATCTACAGGACGAAGCGAATGCAAGTCACCAGGATAAATTATGACAAAGTCGTTCGCTTTCAGAACATGTTTAGTGAAATTAATCGTTACTTCATTATTATCATAAAGACTTACCAGTATCTCAATATAAGGATGCCAATGCATCGTATCAGAAAAATTCATATCGATTTTGTTTGAAACATTTATTTTCTGACCACTATTAAAATTCAACATCTCAAAATAGTTATTCGTATGCATAATTGAAAATCTCCTTTACTGGTTATATAGGTGAAGTTTTGTACATGTTTAGTCTATCATTTATGATGGCAAATAGCAATATTTGATATGTCTAACGGGAAGATATGCATACAGAATTGACAAAACCCTTGAATTTCAAGGGTTTTTTATGTGCAAAATATACGCAAAAAAAATAATTATAGTAATATCTGCATAGGTAATACACAAATTTTAAAGAGAAGGATGTAAGTAAAATTGATAACATAGAAACAGAGAAACACATTGAAAAATGGTTTGTATATATCACAAATTTAATCAGAAAGGAACAGTACATTGCGAATATTTAAAATAGGTATACTTGGAGCTGGAGTGATAAGCAGAACATATCTTGCCGATATAAAAGCATTTTACAAAAATCTCGAAGTAATCGCTTGTGCAGATATAGATGTAGAGCTATCGCAAAAATTAGCATCGGAATTTGGTATAAAAAAGGCATATACGCCCGAGGAATTGTTAAAGGATGATGAAGTTGAGATTGTAATAAACCTCACGCCGCCACAGTTTCATGTTGAGTTGGCTAAGCAGATAATAACAGCCGGTAAACATCTTTTTAGCGAGAAACCGTTTGCACCCAATTTAAAAGATGCAAAGGAAGTGCTGGATTTAGCAGAAGCAAAGGGTGTTAAAGTTGGTTGTGCACCGGACACCTTTTTAGCGTCAGGACTTCAGAGTTTGAGATATTATCTTGATGCTAATCTCATAGGAAAGCCTTTCTTTGTTACGGCAAACATGACGACCTTCGGAGTTGAAACTTGGCACCCTAACCCTTCCCCTTTTTATATGAAAAACAGTGGCCCTTTATTTGATATGGGACCATATTATCTCTCAGCGATTGTAACTCTATTAGGACCAATAGAGAGCATTGCTGCTCTTGATGCAAAGGGTAGCGATAAGAGACATATCTATGTGGGACGAGAGGCAGGAACTGATATTGAAGTAAAGATCCCTACTCATTACTCTTCTATATTGAGATTGAGAAGTGGCGTTGTTGTGAACTTTAATGTAAGTTTTGATATTTATAAGTCAAATCTTCCGATGTTTGAAATTTATGGAGATGGTGGCACGCTCACCTATCCGGATCCGAACTTTGGGGGCGGCACTCCTAGCGTGTACCGGAAAGAACAGTACACGGACACGGTTTATCAAAAAACAGAGGAAGCGATGGCACGAAAAGAGAGGTTCTATGAGCTGCCTGAACTATATCCTAGAGTGAAAGATTATTCAAGGGGATTAGGCGTGCTTGATCTTGCGAAAGCGATAGAAGCAAACAAGAATAATAGAGCAAATGGCAGTTTGATAATGCACATTACCGAAGCCATAGAAGGAATGATGATTTCATCTGAAAATGGCGAGTTTTACAAAATGAAAACTACCTGTGAGAGGCCAGAGCCTTTAAAACCAGGTGGATATATGGATGAAGTTTAATAATTAATAACGCAAAGACTGAAAGGAGACATAATATGTCAGGAGTAGTAGGAACAAATTTAGTAGCACAGGTGGGATTTATCGTTAAAGATGTTGAGGCAACAAAGAAAAAGTGGGCTGAGTTTTTAGGTGTTGATGTCCCTGAGACACAACCGATTGGTGACTATGCGATAACAGGAACAAAGTACCAAGGAGAAGCAGCTCCAAATGCATATTGTTGGATGGCTTTCTTTGATGTAGGCCCAGGACTTCAACTTGAATTAATTCAGCCGAACGAGGAGCCTTCAACATGGAGAAGCTTTCTTGACGAAAAGGGTGAAGGCATTCACCACGTTGCGTTTCAAGTGAACGATTCAAAGACTGCTGTTGCAAATGCGGAAGCTGCAGGTTTAAAGCTGGTTCAAAGAGGCGTTTATGGTGATGGCAGCGGTGAATATAATTATCTTGATGCTCCGGATCTAAAATGTATCGTTGAGCTTCTCGAGAGTTACAATAAGTAATTCACACTACCTATAAAAAGAAAGGCATGATTTAAATATGAGACTTGGGACATCTTCACCATTAAAACACAGCAGTCCAAAGGAATGGGCTATGAAACATAAAGCTTTAGGGCTTGGAACTGTAAATTTCCCACTCACTTTCGAAAATGATGATGCACTGATTGACGAGTATGTGAAAGAAGCAAAAGAAAACAACCTTGTGATAGCAGAGGTTGGGGTTTGGCGCAATACATTGGATTTAAATGAAGATGCACGTAAAAAGGCAATTAAGTATGCCATGGGGCAGCTTGAACTTGCTGATCGAATCGGTTCTCGCTGTTATGTGAATATATTAGGTGCAAGAGGCTCTCGTTGGGATGGTGCTTATAAAGATAATTTTACAAAGGAAACGTGGGAACTGGGTGTAAAGACAATCCAGGAGATTATAGATGCGGTAAACCCTAGAAATACGTATTTTACAATCGAGTCAATGCCATGGATGTTCCCGACCGGGCCGGATGAGTATCTGCAGTTGCTTGAGTCTGTAGACAGAGATAGATTTGGGGTTCATATGGACATTTTTAACTGGATAACTACACCAAGAAGGTATTTCTTTAATGAAGAATTCATATGCGAATGCTTTGAGAAACTAGGTGAGCATATAAAAAGTTGCCATCTGAAAGATGTCAAGATGAAGGACGATTATACGTTGTTTTTTAAGGAAACCAGTGTTGGAAACGGTGGAGTAAATATCAAACACCTAATCAAAAATGGTTTATCCTTTGATGAAGATATGCCGTTTATCATTGAGCATCTTAATACAGATGAGGAATATTTAAACAGTGTCAACTACATAAAGGCTTTAATGACGCTCTAAGCGTTTATTTATAGCAAGTAATAAGAAGGAAAAGGAGAAGAAAAAATGAAAAAAAGAAAAGTTGTAGTAGTGGGTTTAGTTGCTTTAATGGTTATGATGTCATCTGTGCTGGCTGGATGTAGTGGCAGTAAAAAGATAGTAGATACTTCATCTGAAACATCAGGCGAAGTAGTTTGGTGGGGGTGGACGCCAGGTTCCCCAACGAATGAAAAATATATTGAAGCATTTAACAAAGAATATCCAAACATCAAAGTTACGTGGAAACAAACATCAATTGATGATTATGACGCTGCGATTAAACCAGCTTTAGCAAATGGCGAGGGTGTTGATGCTTTTGAGGTTTCAGCGGGTTCAGGAAATGGTGGCGTTAAAGTTTTTGGAGGTCAAGCAGTTGACTTAACTGACGCTGTAAAAAAGGCTTTAGGTGATGATTATAAAGATAAGCTCAACGAGTCATCAATCACTACAATGACTGTCAATGGTCAGTTGAAAGCACTCGGTGTGGGAACAGTATATTCAGGAAATCTTTGGATTAACCAAGATCTTTTTGATAAATATAATGTAAAAGTTCCTACTAATTATGAGGAGTGGAAAACTGCTTGTAAAACTTTTAAAGAACATGGTATTGACGGTTTTGTGCAGGGAGCAGGTCAAGGTGCATTTAACATGGACACGTTCCATGCAATTGCTGATAATGTAAGTCCTGGTACGTTCACAAAAGCAACAAGAGGTGAAGTAAAATGGACTGACGACTCAATTGTCAAAGCATTAGAACTATGGAAAGGCCTGTTTGATGATGGAATCATGCAAAAGGGTGCTCTTGGTCTTCAACAATATCCAGATGCAAACAATTTATTTATGTCTCAAAAGGCTGCTATGGTTATGATGGGATCTTGGTATACATCAAACACTTTGCCTGATACGATGAAGGCTGCTATTGAGTCTGCATCTTCATCAGAAAAGCCGTTCACATTGATTCCGATTAATTTCCCTGATATTGCAGGAACAGGAAAGACAGGATCTATGTTTGGTGATTTAGACTATTCAACAGCAGTGTCCGCAACATCAAAGAATTTGAAGGCTGCAACTACCTTTGCTGTTTGGCTTGGAACCTCCCAGAGTGGTCAACAGATAATTGCAGATTCCTTAAACGTTGTTCCTTCTCTAAAATCTGCAACTCCGGATTGGGACAATGTAAAACTTGTAAATCCTGAGAAACAAAACGAAGCAGTTAAAAAATATCTTGAAAATGCAATGAATAGTGTTGATAATGCTCGTTTTGCAGGAATAAATGCAGATATGAACCAAGCGATGATGGATGTATTGGCTGGCGTGGCAGGAGGAACAATCACTCCTAAAGATGGTGCAGCTCAACTTGCAACGACTCAAGCTGATAGTAAGTAAGGGAAAATATTTTGATAGGGGTCTATTTTTCTAGGATCCCTATCATTTAGAGTTGAGGAGACTTTTAAACATGAAAAAGAAGAATAAAACATTGAAAGCCACTAAAATAAACGGACTTCCGTGGATCCTTCCTGCATTTATTTTTGTTGTAGGGATTATATATTATTCAATATTTTATACATTTAATCTGTCTACTTTAGATTGGAATGGGCTTGATCCAGTTCAGACAAGAGTAGGAATGAGCAATTTTACTAAGGCACTTTCTGACTGGATTTTTTGGAAAGCGATAAGAAATACAATTGTTTTTTTTGTAATTACATTTGTAATTCAAAACTTTTTGGGCTTTATACTTGCCGCAATTTTGCATACAGAAGTAAAGCTTGCTACAGTGCATAAGTGCTTGATTTTTATACCTACAATTTTAGCACCAGCGACCATGGCACCAGTGTTTCGATTGCTGTTCTCTCCACAGGGAATGCTGCAAGATATATTTGATACACTTCATATAGGTATAACGGTTGATTGGTTGTCAAAACCAAATTCAGCACTTTTCATTCTCATGATAGTTGCAATTTGGGAGTTCACAGGAATGAGTTTCATTCTATATTATGCGGCAATGAGTCAAATAGATAAAGAAATGCTTGAGGCATCTCGCTTAGATGGAGCAGGAAACTTAAGAACTTTATGGAACATGGTATTGCCAAACTGCAAAGGCACGACGGTTTCTCTTGCAATGCTTGGAATCATAGGTGCTTTGAAAACATTTGATATTCCTTATCTGATTACAACTGGTGGGCCAAATCATGCAACAGAATTTTTAGGTACATATATTTATAGACAGGGAATAAGGCAATCCCATCTTGGCTACGCAGCTGCAATATCAGTAATGCTCCTAATACTCGCAATCGGTGGTGCAATACTTATAAATACGATTAATAAAGGAGACGAGAAATAAAATGTTTGAAATTAGAAGTTTAAAAAGTAAAGTCATTTTGCAAATCGTTCTACTGATACTAACGATACCTTATGCGATTCCACTTGTTCAAATGTTTCTTGGCTCTATCGGTGGAAAAGGGTTTTTAAATTATAAGGCGGTATGGGACACAGGTGTTGTTCCGATTTATTTTAGAAATTCACTCATCATATCAGTTGGTGTAATTTTGTTGGTTTATATATTTAGTATGACAGCTGGCTTTGGGTTTGCAAAACTACATATATTCGGAAAAGAAGTGTTCTTTTGGTTGATTTTAGTTGCATTGACATTACCCGAAGTGATTTTGCTATCTCCATTGTTTGTAACATTCCAGCAGTTGCATTTATTTAACACTTTTTTTGCTGTAATTTTACCTGTCGCAGCATTGCAACTGCCATTTACAATTCTACTTGCTAGAAATTTTGACAGTGGAATTCCGAATGAGTTAATGGAGGCTGCAAGCCTTGACGGTGCAGGTGTTTTTTCGACATTTTACTATGTAATCCTTCCGCTTACAAAGCCAATTGCATCTTCTATTATTGTTTTAACACTCATCAATTCATGGAATACATATCTCCTGCCACTTTTGTTCTTGCAAAGCCCGGACAAGCAGACAGTAACACTGCTTCCACAATACTTCCAGGGTGAGTTTACCAATGATCAGACGAAGATATTAGCAGCAGCTGTGTTAATTGCAATTCCTGAGATTATTGTTTATTTGCTCATGCAAAAGAATTTTGAAAAAGGAATGAGTGCTGGCGCTCTAAAATAATAAAACAAGAGCAGATGGGTAGTGAAAAAAGGAGATAAATATGCCGTTAATTCAAGTTGACTTAAAAAGGTCTGTGTTTGAGGATAAAGGAAAAGAAATATCAAATACAATTCATAATTCGCTGGTTGCAGGTCTGGGTATGGATACAACCGATCTATTCCAAGTATTTCGACCACATGACGATGGAGAAATTATTTTTTCACCAACGTATGACAATCGTGACAGACAAGATTTAATCATCATTAGAATCACAATGGTTAATATGTTTTCACTTGAGCAAAAGAAAAGAACATACAAAGAGCTGACAAAGAGGCTTGTAGACATTGGAATCAGGCGCGATGATATATTAGTTTGCGTTGTTGAAAACAGCGCTGAAAATTGGTCGCTTGGCGAAAGAGAAGTTTGAATAAAATAAGTAAATGAAATAGGTAAATGTTATAAGGCACATAACGATCTGTTTGTTTGCTGAAAACAAGAAGTCCTGTGCCAGGTTTTGTAGGACAGATGACATATTATGAGGTTTTAAAACGATGGAAAATATAAAAAAAGAATTTTTACTGAGTAGGTCTTATCCTGAACAGCTAGATGAAAAGATGCCTAATACGCATCGATGGGGGATCCTTGGTGCCGGTTGGATTGCGAGCTGTTTTTCTGCACAGGTAATCAAAGCCGGTGGAAACATCGCTGCTGTTGGTTCCCGTGATTTGAAAAAAGCACAGGCATTCCAATGTGAGTTTCCATCAATAAAAAAAGCGTATGGTTCTTACGAAGAGCTTATGAAAGATCCGGACATTGATGTAATTTATATTGCAACTCCACATGCGCAGCACCATGAGTGGGCGATGAAGTGCTTGCAACACAATAAGCCTATATTAGTTGAGAAGGCATTTACACAAAATTATAAGCAGGCGAAAGAAATTCTAGATTTAGCAAAAGAGAAAAATCTATTTGTTATGGAGGCGTATTGGACTCGATTTTTGCCACATATCATCAAGGTAAAAGAGTTGATTGATCGTGGCGAAATTGGGGACATTGTACAGATAATTGCGGACCATGGGGTATCTTTTCCTTTTGATCCGAAACATCGCTTATATGCACCTGAGCTTGCAGGCGGAGCTCTTTTAGACTTGGGCGTATATCCAATATCGTTCGCGCAGTTTTTGCTTGGAAACCCAACAAGAATAATCGCGGCTGGCTCTGCAACGCCAACAGGTGTAGATTCAAATGATGCTGCCATTTTTGAATATGAAAATGGTAAAGGTGCACTTGCCATGTTAGCTTTTAGTTCACTTGCATCATCTCCTGTCACCGCTGCAATCTGCGGAACAAAAGGGAGAATAGAAATACATAGGCAATTTTACAGACCGTCGGATTTTACTGTTTACTATAATGACGGTTCAACATTTGAGTACATCTCAAAAACACATGAAAATCATGAAGGTGGTCGTGACGGGCTTTTTGGTATGCACTTTGAAGCTGCTGAGGTGCAAAGGTGTCTTTTAGAAGGTAAGGTGGAATCTTCTGTTATGCCTTGGGAAGACACATTATCCGTGATGAAAATCATGGATGAAATCAGACGACAACTTGATTTTAAATATGAGGGAGAAACATTATGAAAATCATAAATCCGGTTCTTACAGGTTTTCATGGCGATCCGTCAATGATTAGAGTAGACGACACTTATTATATTGCGTCTTCTACGTTTGAGTGGTTTCCTGGCGTCAGGGTGCATGAATCGAAAGACCTTGTGCATTGGAATTTGACCACATCTATTCTTGACAGCGTGGAGTTGCTTGATATGAAAGGCAATCCTAGCTCGGGGGGTATTTGGGCGCCTGATTTATCCTATGCTGACGGAAAGTTTTGGCTCGTTTATACTGATGTAAAAGTGATAGACGGTGCGTTCAAAGATATGTATAACTATTTGACCATAGCAGAGGATATAAAAGGTCCTTGGTGCAAACCGATCAAGCTAAATGGTGTTGGTTTTGATGCGTCTCTATTTCATGAAGATGATGGGAAAAAATATCTCATTCAACAAACTTGGGATCATCGTGAGTATAACAACGCATTCAATGGGCTTACTTTAACAGAATACGATGTAGATAATAAGAGGTTGAAACCGGAGACCGCAAAAACTGTCTACAATGGTACCAACGTGAAGACAGTGGAAGGACCGCATATATATAAACGGAATGGATACTATTATATATTTGCAGCACAAGGCGGCACAATGTGGTCACACCAAGAAATTGTTGCCCGTTCAAAAAATCTGGCTGGACCTTATGAAACGGAGCCGAACGGACCTTTTATCACCAACTTTGACACACCAGACCACTATCTTCAAAAACAAGGGCATGGTTCGCTTGTCGAAACCCCTTCTGGTGAGTGGTATTATGCCTCACTATGTGCTAGGCCTCTTCACCATTCCACCGAGAGTATTTATGACCCAAGAGGGTGGTGTACACTTGGACGTGAAACAAGTATTCAGAAGGTATACTGGGATGATGAACTTTGGCCAAGAGTTGTAGGTGGGCATGGCGGCTTGAAAGAGGTTGATGCTCCATTAGATGCCATACTAACTAAGGCGCCTGAAACCAATGCTGTTTTTGATGATTTTTCATTGGATCAGCTAGGTGGTGAGTGGAATACCTTAAGGGTTCCTTTTTCTAAAAGCATGGGAAAGGTTGGAGATGGAAAACTTGAACTGATAGGACGTGGTTCACTTTCAAATAATTTCAACCCATCATTTATTGCTAGAAGATGGAAAGATTTTGAGTTTTCAGCAGTGACAAAGGTGAAATTTAGCCCATATAGCTATCAGGCAATGGCAGGTCTTGTAAATTATTATAACAGCGAGCACTGGTCATGGATTTTTATCACAAAAGACGACGAATGTAATAATGTGATAGAAGTTGCAGAATGCAACAGTGGCAAATACACCTCTGTTTTAAAAGGAAATGCGGTAAGGATTCCTGAAGGAACGGAGTGGGTTTGGTTCAAGACAGTTGTAGATCATTTGGATTATTTTTATGATTATTCCTTTGACGGGAAAAATTGGAGAAGAATACCTGTTAAACTTGATGCAATAATTTTGTCAGATGATTACGTGAATTTACATTATGGTGGCTTTTTCACGGGAGCATTTGTGGGCTTGGCTGCAGTTGATTATTCCGGCTACGATTCAACAGCTACCTTTGAGTATTTTGAGTATATCGTTTAGTGTGAATTAGAGCACAATTCACCCTTCTTCGTTTATGGCAGAGGTCATTGTCCCGCATAAAGTGGGACAATAACTTATGAACAAGCAATTTGAGGAGAAGGCATGTTAGATGGTTATAGGTTTAAATGGTTAGTTTCACACGATTTTTGGGTGTAGCGATGAAAGGTTTAGGTGGAATTTTATGAGTAAAGTATTAGATAAAGAATTATGCGTTGTCACAGGTGCGGCGAATGGAATTGGCAGAGCAATCGCAGAACGTCTCATAAGTGAAGGTGCTGATTTAATAGTAGCTGATTTTGATGTGGAAACTGCGAAAAAAGTATATGAAGGAAACAGCCAGGTTGTTGACATTATAAAAGTCGATGCAACAAATGTAAAAGATTTAGAAAAAATAGCAGAAGCGGTTAAAAAAACAGGTCGTAAAGTAAAATCGGTGTTACCGATTGTTGGAAACGGACCTCAAAACCCAATTTCCGAAATCACACCGGAGGAGTTTCATTTGACAATGGATCTTAATGTTTTTTCTGCTTTTTTCACGGTACAGAAATTAATTCCGTATATGTCTGAAAAATCTTCAATTGTTCTAATATCATCAATTGCAGGTTTTCAAGGGGGAAAAAATGCCATTGTCTATAATGCGGCGAAAGCAGCGGTTAGGTCTATGGCGCGTTCGTTCACAGGAGAGCTTGCAGAAATAGGAATCAGAGCAAATGCGATAAGCCCTGGTCCAACGGAAACACAGGCATTCACAGATTTTGTGCACGGTGATGACGAACTTCGAAACAATATTGTCTCACAACTACCCATCGGGCATATCGGCAAGCCTAGCGAGATTGCAGCGGTTGCATTATTCTTAGCTTCCGATGAGTCTTCTTATGTGACAGGTGCTGAGATTATTGCTGACGGGGGTTTCACTAATAAATAAACAAATAGAGATTACTAGATAAGATAAAGGAGAAAAAAATGGCATTATCATCAACGAATATAATTAAGGTTATTGTCGTAACAGACGATTTAGAAAAAACAGTTTCTGCATATAAAACTTTACTAGGCACAGGGAAAGCGCCTAAAGAGCAGAATACAGAGCATAAAGAGGTAAGAACACCTTTTACGAAGTATAAAGGTGCCGATATCACGGATACCCCAATGAAGGTAGAGAGCATTTTCAGCGATAATTTCTGGTTTGAAATTATCCAGCCGCTAGGAAATAATGACCCATGGGCAGCTTGGTTAAAAGAACATGGCACGTCAATTTGCTCAATATGCTTGTTATCAGACGGACCTTTAGAAAATGACGAAGAAACTATGAAAAATGCGGGATTTGATTCACTTTTTAAACAAGAAAAAGGCTATGAGGCGTATGAATATTTTGACACATCAAAAGTACTTGGAGTTTTAGTTGAGGTGAAAGAACAGTATAAATAATGTAAGAGGTGGCGAATTCGTTCGTCACCTTTTTTGTGTACTAAAGCACAATCCAATATTTTAGATTATAAACCTTTCAATTGACTTCACATCATCATTAATTATAATGAGTAGTAAGATATTAACATTAATGATGATTTCAGATATACAAAGTGATCAATGAAGGAGGGTAAATTATTGAAGCGTATTCTGCTTGTAGAAGATGATAAGGCTCTGTCGGAAGGAATCTGCCTCGCTTTAAGAAATCAGGAGGTGGATATGGTTCAATGCCATACCATCTCTTCTGCAAAAACCTTAATGGAGCAAGCCCTCTTTGATGTGATGCTTCTGGATATCAACCTTCCGGATGGAAATGGACTGAACCTAATGAAGGAAGTGAAGAGTCGAAGTAGCACTCCTGTCATTCTATTAACGGCAAATGATATGGAGACTGATATTGTAACCGGGTTGGAGATGGGAGCGGATGATTACATAACGAAACCATTTAGTCTGGCAGTTCTTCGCGCTAGGGTCAATACGCAGCTTAGGAAGCAGCAGGGAGGAAAGACAAACTGTTATATACAGGATGGATTTTCTTTTGACTTTGATCGTATGGAGTACCTCAATGATAATAAACCGATTGAGTTAAGCAAGACGGAACAAAAGCTACTAAGAATATTGGTTGAAAACAAGGGAATTACCATAGAGCGAGCGACCCTTGTGGATCGTATCTGGACGGATGGAGCAGAATATGTGGATGAGAATGCACTTTCTGTCACAGTTAAGAGACTCCGGGATAAGTTAGAGGAGGCTCCGAACAAACCAAAGTATATTAAGACCATTTACGGAATCGGTTACACATGGGTGGTGAAATAGATGGATATATTTAAAGTGAATCATACAATTGAGCGTTTAAATCAGATGGTAGAGAATGCCATGGAAGGCAGACCGATCGAAAACGGTTTTGATGAATCGAAAGTGTCTGCTCTGGAAACCAAGCTTTCTCAGTATTTGATGATGAGTAACAAGACCAAAACCCAGCTTTCAGAGGAGAAGGCGAAAGTGAATGAACTCATATCGGATATATCTCATCAGACGAAAACCCCTCTTGCTAATATTTTATTATATACACAATTACTCGCAGAGAGTGATCTGTCAGAGACGGACCAGGGATATGTAACTGCGTTGATGGAACAGTCACAAAAACTGAGCTTTCTGATCGCCTCCATGATTAAAGCCTCCAGATTGGAGGCGGGCATTATTACGGTATCCCCAAAGAAGAATCGTGTACGGGAGTTGGTCGATGACGTGATTATTCAGGCATATCCCAAGGCTGAAGCAAAGCAGATAACTTTGAATGTAGAGGTAAGCGATCAGGAGGCCATCTTTGATGCGAAATGGACGGGTGAAGCATTATACAATATCGTTGATAATGCGATAAAGTACACCCCGAATGGCGGAAATGTGCAGATATCAGTGAAAGCTTATCAACTTTTTTGCTGTATTGAGATATGTGACACAGGGATTGGGATAAGGGAAGAGAACTATTCCAAGATCTTTAGACGTTTTTATCGTTCGCCCGAGGTCAGTGATGTAGAAGGGGTAGGGATCGGCCTTTATCTATCCAGAGAGATACTATCAAACCAAGGTGGATATATCAAAGTGAGTTCTAAGTTGAATCAGGGGTCGACTTTTTCGGTTTTTTTACCGATGGAAGGGTGAAATCTTTCAAAAGTGTAAGAATTATTTGAGTACCGGAAAGATTCTTGAAAGATTATTCCGTTAAAATCTTTATAGAATGATACGGAGGGTTTTAATATGACGATTCTTGAAACGAAGGATTTAACAAAGATATATGGTAAAAATGAAAGTGCCGTTCATGCTTTGGCGGGAATAAATCTTAAGGTGGAAAATGGGGAATTTGTTTCGATAATAGGAACATCCGGAAGCGGAAAATCTACACTTTTGCATATGCTCGGTGGGCTTGATCACCCTACGTCAGGAACGGTCTTTGTAGATGGTAATGAAATATATAAGTTAAAAGAGGAAGCACTCACCATATTTCGTAGACGTAAGATTGGATTTGTATTTCAAAATTATAATTTGGTTCCAACACTGAATGTATACGATAATATATTGTTGCCAATCGCGCTTGACGGCAAAGAACCGGATAAAACCTATATCAATAAAATAATAACCGCACTGGGGATAGAAAGCAAACTACAAAACAAACCCAATACGTTATCGGGAGGACAGCAGCAGAGGGTTGCAATTGCAAGAGCACTGACTTCGAAGCCTGCTATCTTATTAGCCGATGAGCCGACCGGTAATCTGGACAGTAAGACCAGTCAGGACGTACTCGGATTGTTAAGGGTAACCAGTGAGAAATTTAAGCAGACCATGGTTGTAATAACACATGATGAAGAAATTGCACAGCTTGCAGACAGAATCATCCGGATCGAAGATGGTAGAATTGTGGGTGGTTCCTATGCTTAAAGTAAATAATAAAAAAACGATTTGTAAACTAGTAAAAGGTAGTTTGAAAGAATATAAGCTGCGTAATTTATTTACGTTAATAACCATTACTCTATCCGTGGGGTTGATTGCAGGGTTGGCATTCTATTCCGGAGCGATTCTGGAGATAGAGCGTAATATGAATGGAGGCAATCTATCCTTTGACATCAGAGATATAATCTCGATTATCCTAATCGGAATCGTTGTGCTCTTTGTAAGCGTGTTTGTAATTCACAGTATATTCTATATCTCTGTATCGGAAAGAATACGTCAGTTCGGACAACTTAGAACAATTGGCATGACCAAGAAGCAAGTAAAAAGAATGGTTAGAAAAGAAGGTACAGCGTTAGCTTTCATTGGTGGAATAATTGGAATCGGGATTGGTGCTTGTTTTGCTTATCTATTGAAACCCCAGGGGTTTAATCCGGTTGTATTTATAATATATAGCGTTGCGATTTTATTTGCTAATTATATAACCGTACAGTTTTCAATTAGAAAACCGGCAAAGCTGGCGGCAAATATATCCCCAATTGAGGCAAGCAGGGGTGGTGACGACCACAAGAAATCCACGATGACAATGATTTCACTTTGTTTGGCAGGTATTGTATTCCTATGTTCAAGTTCCTTTTTAACTTCGATTAATGAAGATGCATTTTCAAGACAATCCTGGTTTCACTTTGGTGACTATGTTATTGAACTGTCAACAGAAGCGGCTCAGACGAATGGACATGGAGAAACGGGAATAAAGATGAACAATCCGTTGAATAAGGATCTGATTAATCGATTAATTAAGATTAACGGGGTTAAGGAAGTAATCCCTATTGAAGATTTATCCGTTGACTATACTTACCGTGGGGTAACGGAGAAGGATAGTGTGGTACCTTTTACGAACGAAGATATCTCCTTGATTGGAAGATATATTAAAAAAGGAAACATTGACTATAACAGAATGGTTCAAAACAAAGAAATTCTTATTGCTCATAATGACATTGCAAAAGAAGTATTCGGTTGGTCCTTTCAGCTTGGAGACAGTGTTACATTAAAATGGTTCAATGGTGAGAAAGAAATGGAGGATACCTTTACCATAGGAGGAATTCTTGATAATAGCAGTATGTTATATCGAGATGAAGATATGTTCAAATTAGCATACAGCTCCGGTTGGTTCCTGTTGCCAAATGATTTATTAATGAAAATGATGATACCTCAGTTTAATTTAAACTCAAGACTCATTGTCGCATCGAATGATCAAAAGGCAGGAGTTGAACATGATGTAAGGGAGATTGCCGGTAACAATGCGCTATTAAGTTTGTCTACTCATAAGGAAGAAAAGGTGAAATCGAAGGAGCAGTATAACATGATTTATACCACCTTTATGGGAGGAGCTTTCTTCGTGATTGCATTCAGTGTAATTAACCTGTTAAATACTTTGATTTCTAGTGTTATGGCAAGGAGGAGAGAATTTGCGTGTCTATGTGCAATTGGTGCAACGAACAGACAAATCAGAGCAATGATAATACGCGACGGGTTGTATTTTGCATTTGTTAATCTTATTGTTGCAGCTTTGCCCGGCACATTAGTAGGTTATGGATTTGTCAGATTAATGATTTGGAGCGGGATTACCTATCTGGAATATCGTTTTCCGTTACTTTATTTTCTGGGATATGGAACTTTTGTAATTGCGATACCGGTATTGCTTTCCTTTATTATAGTTGATATCTTCAGCAGAAGATCACTGGTTGAAAGATTGAGGGAGATAGAATAAAGTCGTGCTATGAAGTGATAAATATTTTTATCCTAGTTGTAATACATGTAAAAAACAATATAATGCTAGATTTCTTGACTGTTACTGGTAGGTGAAGGAGTCTGGCATTCTTTTTTACACCTTAAACACCCTATTATTATGAAAAAATAGTCAATATTTCCAAATGATAAAAAAATTCTCGAAATTCAAAATCGATTATGCTATAATAGCTATAAACCGAATTTTTGCATAGTTTGACCACATGGATTTAGACTGTGAATATTTGAAGAAAATATGGTGAAGTATTTAGAGAAAGTGCCTGCGGTTCAAAGCTTGCAGGTTTTGATGAAAGGCATGGTATTTATCATGGTGAATAATGATAAGATTAGACTTATGACAAAGCTAGCCCTGTATGAAGAAAAAAAGGGAAAAGACGATATCCGTTTGAGCAAATATTTTAAAGGGGATTATGTAAGGTATGAGGTAATCAAATCAATAATCTTTGCTACAATTGGCTACCTTTTGATTTTAGGATTTATCATATTCTATCGCTCAGAGGAAATCATTAAGGATGCATTGGTTTTGAATTATAAGACAATTGGAACGACAGCATTAGCTTATTATATTATACTATTAATTGTATACGGAGCGGGGACAGCACTATTGTATACTTACAGGTTCAATCGATCCCGTAAGAAGCTGGGACGTTACTACAAACTATTAAAACGTCTGAATAATCTTTATAATGAGGAAACATCGGAAGTTTAAATTTGGGAGGAACTACTATATGATGCCATTGTTGGTATTTCGAGAACGGGTGAAGAATTTTTATCAAAAATATGATACTTATTTAATCCCGGTTATTAAATTTATTTTTGCATTAACTTCATTTTTAGTAATAAACAAAGAGATTGGCTATGATCCGAGATTAAGATCTATTCCAATCGTATTAGCTTTATCTTTGTTAAGTGCATTCACACCATCTGCAGTCATGATTCTCTTAGCCGCTATTATGGTAGTGATTCATGTGTACTGCGTATCACCGTTCTTATCGGTGATTGTGATATTGTTACTTCTAATTGTATATCTTCTTTTTGCAAGATTTACACCAAAACTAGGATATGTTCTTTTTGCTATCCCGATTTTGTACTATATTAAGATACCTTATATGGTACCTATATTACTTGGAGTAATCGCAACACCGATCGCAGTTGTACCGACTGCCTGTGGTATATTCATATATTATCTGCTTCAGGTGATTAAAACAGCGGTATCCATGCAGCAAACAACATCGGTCGGCGATATCCTTAAAACATATATTTATGTTATTGATGAATTAATCGGTAATAAACAGATGATAATTTCGATTGCGATATTTGCGTTAGTTATCCTGGTTGTTTATTATGTCAGAAGGATGAAATTTGATTATGCTTTCGAATTTTCAATTGCTGCCGGAGCACTAGTTGGTATTCTTGCCTTTTTAATCTCTGATTATGTTTTGGATCAAACAGGGCAAATATTGTCTATGATACTAGGAACCATTGTTTCTGCAGGAATTGTATTTATTATTCATTTCTTTAAACTTACACTGGATTACTCCGGTGCAGAATATGTGCAATTTGAAGATGATGTATATTATTACTATGTTAAGGCAGTACCAAAAGTAACCGTTACTACTCCACAGATGAAAATCAAACATATAAATGTGAAAAATTCAGTTCATGGATTATCAAAAAGTGAAGACATTAAGTCGGATGTAATCCAGGAAGAGACACATATCGAAGAAGAGATTAAACCTGAAATGACAGATAAAGTTGAGAATTCTGATACAAATCAATAAATACTAGGTAAGGGGTGAATGCAGATGGGGTCATTGATTAATAATTTTTTACATGATTACTTGCTGAAATTCTACCCGCCTAAGGTTTATGCAACTGATTTTGTGGAGATATGCATTCTTGCATACTTGATCTACAATGTAGTGAAATGGATAAAGAACACGAGAGCATGGTCACTGGTTAAAGGGCTAGTGGTTATTATGGTTTTTTGGTTTGTTGCTGTGCTGTTTAATTTAAATGTTCTGCTTTGGATTATAAAAAACACAATTAATGTGGGCATTATAGCCATTGTTATTATATTTCAACCAGAGTTTCGGAAAGCGTTAGAACAGTTAGGACAGAAGAACCTGGTTAAATCGATTATGGTTTTTGATGATGGAAAAGATAAAAATGAGAAATTCTCAGATTATACGCTAAACCAGATTGTTCGAGCAACATTTGAACTTGCCAGAGCTAAGACTGGTGCTTTAATTGTTCTTGAGGATGAGATATCGTTGAAGGATTATGAAAGCACTGGTATCTATATTGATAGTTTGATTAGTAGTGAGCTTTTAATTAATATCTTTGAACATAATACACCACTTCATGATGGAGCTGTTATACTTCGTGGCAACAGAATAGCCGCAGCGACATGCTATCTGCCCTTATCGGATAACATGCAGTTGAGCAAGGATCTGGGAACCAGACACCGTGCAGGAATTGGAATTAGTGAGGTGTGTGACAGCTTAACGATTATCGTATCTGAAGAAACAGGTAAAGTTTCTATTGCGAAGGGTGGTAAGTTGATTCGGAATGTAGATGGTGATTACCTTCGCTCAAAACTGGAAGAAGCACAGAAAAAATCAGTAGAAGCAAAAAAATTGAAGTTATGGAAGGGAAGATTCAAGAATGAAAGAGAAGTTGACTAGAAATATTGGTTTGAAAATTCTATCAATTATTCTTGCGGCACTCTTATGGCTTGTTATTACGAATCTTGAGAATCCGATCAGCAAGAAGCCCTTTTATAATGTTCCGGTGCAAATATTGAATGAAAGTGAAATTAAGAAATTAGGTAAGATTTATGATATTAAGTCCGGGGAAACTATCAATTTTACAGTATCTGCACGTAGAAAGATTACAGAAGAATTAACATCTGCGGATTTTAAAGTAACTGCAGATTTCTCGAAGTTATCTGAACTTAATACAGTAAGTATTAATATCACTTGTCCAAGATACGGCAACGAGGTGACTGTTGTAAACGGCAACAATGAGGTAATGAAAATTACACTGGAAGATGTTGTGGAGAAACCGTTTAAGGTGAATGTTGTACAAAAGGGAGAACCTGCTGATGGATATTATGTCTATCAAAAAACAGCGAATACATTGTTACGTGTCTCAGGTCCTAAGAGCAAGATTGACAGCATCGCTCAGATCGTAGTAGAAGTGAATGTATCGGATGAACATGAATCATTTCACATTAAAGAAAGACCAAAGGCTTTGGATGCGAATGGGAATGAGATTGATTCCTCACATCTGCAATATAGCGAAAACGGCGTAGTAGTAGCGATAGACATGTATAAAACGAAAACAATTAACTTGAATGTCTTGCCCAAGGGGAAACCAGCCGACGGATATATGATTTCTAAGATTGAATATGAACCGAAAACAATAGTGATAGCTGCACCTGACGATTTACTTCAAACAATAAATGATTTAACAGTGGAGGAGGATGTCACAGCAGCCAATGCAGCGATTGAAAAGGAGATTAATCTTCAGGATCAATTACCGAAGGGTGTGATTTTAGTTGGTGAAAACCAATCAGCGGTAATAAATGTAACCGTTGATCAGGCTGAGACAAAGGAGATTACATTTTTGCCGGAGGATATTGATATAAAGAACAAACCTCTGGGGTACAACCTGGATTATCTGACTATGAGTCCAATCACAGTTCAGGTAAACGGACCGTTTAAACGTTTGAAGATTAACAACCTTACAAAAGAGATAGTAAAACCTTATATTGACCTTACCAATTACACGGGGGGTACCTACGCTGTTAAGCTTGGAGCAGATTTACCCGAATATTTGGTTTTAGAAAATGATCCTGAAGTGAACATACGCTTAATGAAATAATCATTTTGAACAATGGCAGGAGGTATCTTATGGTAAGCAAAAAACTGGTCATACAAAATCCGATCGGATTGCATTTACGCCCTATCAGTGTTTTGTGCAACCGTTCAATTGATTTTAAGTCAACAATTTCAATACGATTAGGAGATAAAACAGTTAATGCTAAGAGCGTATTAGGTGTTCTGTCCGCATGCATTAAGTACGGTGATGAGATTGAATTAATATGCGATGGTTCCGATGAGGAAGAAGCTGCTGAAGTTTTAAGCAATATGATTGAAAATGGATTAGGGGATGAATTTATAAAAAAATAGTTGCCAAAATTAGGTGATGATGATATAATTTAGAACATTATTCACAATGTTGCAGAACCCATACAGTGTGAAAATGTACTAAGGTATATTTTTTGTACTTACACAACGATGTGAAGGTTATATTTTTTTACCTGTCGCTTTTGCGAATTGCAGTATAAAAGTTACAGGTGAATATTATAAAATAAAAAAGAAGGGATTTGATTTTTTTGGGACTCGAGTAGACAACACGAATTTATTTATTGTCAAATTGTACAGTGTGATATATCGACTCCGTAGTTAGTATGAGTAAAAGATGCACCCCGTGCAGGATGCGCTATCAGCGCAAACGCATATATGCGTATCGTTTTTATCTGCCTGTGGCAGAACGCTGAAAACATATTAATTTAGGAGGTAATTCATATGTTGAATTATAAGAGATATCAAAGAAACCCGGTTGTAAATTTACCTGATAGACAATGGCCAAATAAGCAGATTGTAAAAGCACCGATCTGGTGTAGCGTTGATTTAAGAGACGGTAATCAGGCTTTGATCGAGCCAATGATAGTGGAAGAAAAGATAGAGTTCTTTGAGATGTTAGTAAAGCTTGGCTTTAAAGAAATTGAAGTCGGTTTTCCATCCGCTTCTCAAATCGAATTTGACTTTTTAAGACAGTTGGTGGACAGAAAGTTAATTCCTGATGATGTAACCATTCAGGTATTGGTACAGTGCAGAGAGCATTTATTAAAGAGGACTTTTGAAGCGTTAGAGGGTGTAAAACAAGCGATTGTACATATCTATAACTCTACCTCTACTTTACAAAGAGATGTAGTGTTTCATATGTCCAAGGAAGAGATTAAACAGATAGCCATGGAAGGAACGAAGCTTGTAAAGGAATATGCAAAGACCTTTCCCGGCAAGATTTTTTTAGAATACTCCCCTGAAAGCTTTACCGGTACTGAAGTAGAATATGCTCTTGAGGTATGTACAGCAGTGCAAGAGATATGGGAAGCCACTCCTGACAATAAAGTAATATTTAATCTTCCTGCTACCGTTGAAATGAACACTCCAAATGTGTATGCAGACCAGATTGAATGGATGAGCCGTAATTTTAAGAATAGAGATTCTATTATCTTAAGTATTCATCCACATAACGATCGAGGTACCGGCATTGCAATCGCCGAGCTTGCAATCTTAGCAGGAGCGGATAGAGTGGAAGGAACGTTATTCGGTAATGGTGAAAGAACCGGTAATGTCGACATATTAACATTAGCATACAACATGTTTTCCCAAGGAATTAATCCAGAATTAGAGATAGACAGTATTAATGAAATTATAGAGGTTTATGAACGCACTTGTAAGATGAGGGTACATGAACGTCATCCTTATGCCGGGAAGCTTGTATTTACAGCTTTCTCAGGATCTCATCAGGATGCGATAAATAAAGGGGTCAAGGCGATGAAGGATCGTAACAGTGTGTATTGGGCTGTACCGTATCTTCCGATTGATCCATCCGACATTGGCAGACAATATGAACCAATCGTACGTATTAATAGCCAGTCCGGTAAGGGCGGTGTTGCTTTCATTATGGAGAACTACTATGGATTCAAGCTGCCGAAAGGAATGCACAAGGAATTTGCAGAGGTAATTCAGCTATTATCTGAAAAACAAGGAGAAGTTTCTCCTGATCAGATTATGAATGAGTTCAAAGCGAATTACTTGGACAAAAAAACACCGTTACATTTTATAAAATGTAAAATAGAAGATGTTGCTGAAAATGATGCGGCAAGCACGAATGCAACGGTTGTTTACACGAATAACGGTGTAAACAAGTCATTTGAAGCAGTTGGAAATGGACCTCTTGATGCTGCATTAAAAGGTTTACAAAAGGAATTAGGTATTCAGGTCAAAATTCTTGACTATACAGAGCATGCATTAGGTGGGGGAGAGAATGCACAGGCTGCTGCATATATTCAGATGTTAAATTTGGAAAATGGTAAAACGACCTTCGGTGTCGGAATAAGTTCTAACATTACCAGAGCCTCCATTCGAGCGATTTTTAGTGCATTAAATCGATTAAACTTTTAATCTTTAGACGGATTATTGCTGCTGAATAGAATTATTGTTATTCAGCAGCATTTTCTTGTTCTGAGATAAAGTAAAGAAAGCATTATTGACTTGTAGTAGTGAGAATGCTATAATCGCTTTTGTACTAAATTTATAGGGAAGAGCAAACAAATAATAAAGTGATGAAGGAAAATTAATTCAGAAGTGTTATATGGAGCACATACGAGGGGATATATGTGTATACCTACTGATTGCTTAGTCAATACTTTCTAAGGAGTTATGATGATATGAATACATTTTTGAAAAATGGTGACAAGAATGAAACAGGTAATTAAAAATTTTAAGAAGTATAGATTCTTACTTTCCGAACTTATCATTAAAGATATTAAGTTGAAGTATAGAAGATCCTATTTGGGTATTCTATGGACATTACTAGAGCCGTTATTGACCACGATAGTATTAACACTGGTATTTGGTGGATTGTATGGGAATAAAAATGTGCAATTTCCGCTTTATATCGTTACAGGACGTCTTTTGTACACCTTCTTTGCTAATGCGACTAAGGGGGCAATGAACTCAATTCGTGTTAATGGACAAATGATTAAGAAAGTCTATGTGCCAAAATATATCTATCCGTTATCAGCAATTATTGCTCAATATGTAACATTTTTAATTTCATTAATCGTGTTAATTGGTGTTCAAATATATACACATGTGAGACCGACATTATATACGTTTCAAGCAATTATTCCTTTATTTGTATTGTTCATCATGGTAATTGGTGTTGGTATGATTTTAGCAACCATGGCGGTATTTTTCCGAGATATGGAGTACCTATGGGGTGTACTACTCATGATTATTATGTATTGCTCCGCAATCTTCTATTATCCTGATAAGCTTTTGAAAACAGGACATAGTTGGATACTAAAACTTAATCCTTTATATTCAGTAATACAGAATTTTAGAGAAGCTATTATAGATGCAAAGTTTCTTGATCCACAGGCACTGGCCTATTCCGGAATATTCAGTGTAGTAACGTTAGTTCTAGGCATATGGATGTTCTATAAAAATCAGGACAAGTTTATATTGAATATATAGTGGTTATATTGACGGAATGGAGGATTCATGGGTAATAATGTTATCAAAGTTGATCACGTAGGTGTCAAATTTCGTATGGGCTCCGAGAAAGTGGACAACTTAAAAGAATTTTTAATCAGAAAAGTTAAAGGCAATATTAATTATAAAGATTTTTGGGCGTTAAAGGATATCGATTTCCAGGTAGAAAAAGGGGATCGTGTCGGTATACTGGGCTTAAATGGTGCAGGTAAAAGTACATTGTTAAAAGTTATTGCAGGAGTATTAAAGGCGTCAGAGGGTGGTGTTACTTCTAAGGGTCGTATTGTTCCGTTACTTGAGCTTGGAGCTGGTTTCGATTTACAATATACCGGTGCAGAAAATATCTTCTTATATGGAGCCGTTCTAGGGTATTCCAGAGAATTCATCAGATCAAAATATGATGAGATTGTAGAGTTTTCGGAGCTGGGTGATTTTATTAATGTACCGGTTAAAAACTATTCCTCCGGTATGAAAACTCGTTTGGGCTTCTCTATTGCAACTGTAGTAGATCCTGAGATACTCATACTCGATGAAGTCTTTGCGGTTGGTGATGCGAAATTCCGTAATAAGAGTGAGAAGAAGATTAAATCCATGTTTAAACAGGGTGTAACTGTGTTATTTGTATCTCACAGCATAGAACAAGTAAAATCCATCTGTAATAAAGCAATTTTATTGGAAAGGGGCACCATGATCGCGAAGGGTGACGTAAATGAGATTTGTGAAATATACGAAGCGAAACTAAAGAAATAAAGATAAATATTTATAGCAATCGAAAGCCCCCATACTGTTCTGTATGGGGGCTTTTCGGTGTGAAAGAAGATGCGTTCTATTTGCGTATCGATTCTATTTCGTTGGAGAACTTTTGCACCGTATCACTTGGCACGTATCCTTCTTTGTTAAATAAGTATTGGTGCAGTTTAGATACATTTGCGGATAAATCAATCGGGAATACATAGGATACTTTGTTATACGTATGGGCATCTTTTTCATATGGGAAGCCTGTTTGATCCACAATGCTATAGGAGAATACATCCTTTGCTAACATTAACATATCCACATTGGATAGATTAGTGTAGATCTTAGGGAACATAATATCAATAAATTTATTAATAGTACCAATATTGGACTTCTTCACCTTAGAAAATACTTTTTCTACTACAACACGTTGGCGTTCAGTACGTTTGAAATCTCCGCCTGCGGTGTAACGGATACGAGACCATCCGGTTGCTTGAGTACCGTTTAATAATTGTTTGCCGGCGGATTTTACTTCAGATACGTCGGTTTTGTTGATTCTATTCAACTCTCTGATATATTTGTTCATATGTTTTAATTCATTTTCCTGAACATCGATTTCAACACCGCCAACCAAGTCGATGGCTTTTACAACTGCGTCAAAATTCACAGTTACAAATTCCTTCGCATCAAGATCAAAATTAGTATTAATGGTACTAAGTGCGAGTGAATAACCACCTCTATAGTATGCTGAGTTAATTTTATCAAATTTGTTTTTGTCAGGGATGTTTACATAGGTATCACGGTATACGGAAGCCAATTTAACATCTTTGGTCTTATTATTAATGCTTGCAATGATGATGGTATCGCTGTGAGTGCTTTTCTTTAATGCGTTAGATCTGGAATCTACTCCAAATAATACGATGTTACGGTATCCAGTAATCTTAACATTTTCATTCTTGATAATATTCTTATCATCGGAGCTATCATGCTGAATTTTACCTACTTTACTTATTCCATATATGAGACCTACTGCAATTATCAATATAAAAAGTTCTACAATAAATAATATTATAAGCTTTTTTCTTTTGCTCATTTTTTTCTTGGCTTTTTGCGGTTTCTTATTTAAGTTAGTGGTTTTCATCTTTTCGTTTTCCATGATTTGTTCCCTTCTTCCTTATTATTCATTTGTGATTTAGTATGGTTATTTGATATTAATATTAATCTATTGGAAATATTAATAAGCGTTTTTATTTATGAACCCTTTAAAGAATGTTAAAAATATAATCTTAAAGTCCAGTGTTAAAGTCCAATTTTCAATGTAATATAAGTCATGATCGATTCGTTTCTTTATTGAAGTGTCACCTCGGTAGCCATTAATCTGTGCCCAACCGGTCAGACCAGGAGAAACCTGGTGTTTAATCATATAACGCGGTATCTCTTCCTGGAACTTTTCAACGTAAAAGGGACGCTCGGGTCTGGGGCCTACTAGGCTCATATCACCCTTTAGTATATTGATTAGCTGAGGTAATTCATCGATACTGGTTTTTCTTATGAACTTACCAATGCCGGTCACACGGGGATCTCGCTTGGTCGTCCATGCCTTCTGTTCCTCTTTTTCCGGTTGTATCTCCATTGATCGGAACTTATACATTTTAAAATTCTTGTTATGTTTTCCGACACGAATCTGAGAGAATATAACAGGTCCTGGTGAAGTTATCTTAATAATCATCGCAACCAGTAACATCGGAATCGAAAATAAAATCAATGCCACGGAGGCACCAAAGATATCAACAATTCGCTTTCTAATGCTATTATAGGAATTGGTCAACGGAACATTACGGATATTGATAACCGGTAGTCCGTATAAATCTTCGGTATAAGGCGTGGTTGGTATAAAGCTGTAATAGTCAGGAATAAACTTTGTATGAACTCCGGATTTCTCACAGATTTGAACAATCTTCTCCAGTTTGTGATACTCATTAACACTAATTGTAATCGCGATCTCGTCCAGCGTCATTTTTCTTAAGAACGCTTCTAGATGAGTTATCGTTCCGATCACCGGCACTTTCTTATACATCGTACCGATTTCTATGTTGTCATCCAATATTCCATGGATATAATAGCCCCATTGAGGATTCAAAAATACACGATCGATAAAAGCTTGTGCACCGCTTCCGTAACCAACCAAAAGAACATGCTTGAGATTATATCCCTTACGTCGTGCAAGTCGAAGAATATTGGACACAATCATTCGTGCAATGACACTTAATGTAATGTTCATTGTGAAGAACAGTCCTAGATACGCACGTGATATATTACTTTCCTTCGTTATATATAAGAATGAGGAGAAGAATACCAGCCCTAATACATTAGCTCCTATAATATTAATAACCTCGGATAACCTTCTTCTTCCACGTTTTGGCGTGTACAGATGAGTGTAGTAATATATGGTTAAGTATAGAGGAACGACGAATATCACTCTCCATGCGTAACCCTGAATATCGTAAAAGGTTCCCGGCTCTGCCTGAAATAGCTCCCAACTCTGAAAAGGACCTTTGAATCGGATATAGTAGGATGCAAGGTAGGATATTATAACAACACATGCATCCAAAAGGACGTGTACTCTATTAAATGTTTTTTGATTGTCTTTAATCATGTTAACCTCCGCGTTGCCGCTAAGCAACTAAGTAATGCGTATATATTAATATTTTGATTATGTTAGCTTTTTGATATAAAAGTTCAGAGCAACTTCTCTAATATAATACATGATTATGTCAATTTCAACAACATAATTTTTTGATTCAACTGGAAATTACTTGTCAATGTAAGGAATTGATACATGTTTTTTTATTTTTCTTTTTCTTTTTCACAATCTAAACACAATCTGTTGATAAACTATCCTAAGAATGAATTATGAATTACTTAGTTTTAATTGCTGAAAGGAGAATTTCAATGTCTGAGCAAAATAATAACAACAATTTTTATGAAAACAGTAGGGATAACAGTGAAAATAATAATGACAATGAATTAAATAAATTGCCAAACTACAGCTTTTGGGCTGAACAAATGCCAAACAGCACATATACTTATTATAACCAGGGAACGGACACTTGGCAAAGTAATAATTCCAATGCTGCGGCGAGTCAGCCTCCTCAGCAAGAAAAAGGAAAAAACTTTAAGGGGTTTATGCTTACTATAAAAGCAATCAGCTTTGGATTGATTGCTGCTTTAACCTTTATCGGGTGTCAGGAATTATATCATAACATTAATCCGAATTCTCCTACCGATGCGGCGTTATCCACGATTGGAAAGATAGGAGAAAAGGATTCCTATCAAGTTGGATATACAAAGCAGGGTAATGTTAATACGAAGGATAGATCATCAATTTCAAATGTATCTGCTGAAACTCTACCTGCTATTGTGTCCATCAATTCTACTGAAACACAACCCAATTCATTCTTTGGTCAGCAAAATGATCAGGTAGTGCAGGGAAGCGGTTCCGGAATTATCGTTGGTGAAAATGATAAAGAATTATTGATTGCAACCAATAACCATGTGGTGGAAGGTGCAACAAAGATATCGGTAGTATTCATTGACGGAACACAGGCATTGGCAGAGGTAAAAGGAACGGATGCCATAGCTGATCTGGCAGTAATTAGTATTAATATTTCTTCTTTAAAAGACACTACATTAAAAGCGATAAAAGTAGCGAAACTCGGTAATTCTGACAATGTAAAAGTTGGTGAAATTGCAATTGCTATCGGCAATGCATTAGGGTATGGCCAATCAGTTACCGTTGGATATATCAGTGCCAAAGACCGTGTAGTTGAAGTTTCAGACGGTTATACCGCCTCAAAAAAGATGACCTTGTTGCAAACCGATGCAGCAATTAATCCCGGAAACAGCGGCGGCGCTTTGTTAAATGATGCGGGCGAAGTAATTGGTATTAATACCGTAAAATATGCATCCGATGAAGTTGAAGGAATGGGTTATGCTATTCCTATCTCCAAAGCAACTCCGATTATCAATGAGTTAATGAAACGAGAAATACTTTCGGAACAGGAAAAAGGTTTCCTCGGTATCACAGGATATGATGTTACCGATAGTGATGCAAAAGCCTACAAGATTCCAATTGGCGTTTATGTTAATGAGGTAGCCCCTGGCGGTGCAGCGGGAAAAGCAGGTATCAAACCAGAGGATATCATCACGAAGTTGAATGATTTAAAAATCACCTCTATCACTCAGCTAAAAGACAAGGTTAACAGCCTGAAGGTCGGTACTGAAGTAGAGATAACTTATATGCGTAACACGGATGGACAGTATAAGGAAGCGAAGATAAAAGCTATTCTGAGTAAAAACCCTCAATTGTCCGATTCTCCTAACCAATAACAAAGTGTAAATAGTGCAAAAAGATAGATGGAAGTGCTGGATGTCTGCTCTGTAATTTGAGTAGTATCCGGCATTTCTTCTATTTAAAAGTATTGACCAAATTATGGAATTCAACATATTTTAAATAGAGAATATGTAAAATATTCAGCTATTGAACCGAATAGGGTTATAGGATATAATCGTCATATAAATAAAACCTAAACCAATGATATTAGTTAAATTATTACAACTAGGAGGTAATGAATGAGTAATATTGATGATAACAATATAGATAATCATAAAGATCATGAAGAATTCGAGGAGATCTGCTATCTTTGCAGAAGGCCTGAGAGCAAGGTGGGGAAGATGATACATATTCCGAACCAGATCAGTATTTGTGCGGATTGTATGCAGAAAACGTTTGACACCATTAATAAAGGAGATAATCCATATCTTCATATGATGGGAGTAACACCGAACATGATGAATTTATCACAACTTCAAAATGATATTCCAAAGTCTCAGAAATTAAAAAAGAGTAAGCCAGAGGAGGAGGCACAGCAGTCGGAAGCGTTCGACCGCAAGAAGATCCCGTCACCACATATAATAAAAGCAAGTCTTGACGAATTCATTATCGGTCAGGAACGCGCAAAAAAGGTTATATCGGTAGGTGTATACAATCACTATAAGAGAATTGGTAGTACAACGGAACCGGAGATTGAGATTGAAAAATCGAATATGCTAATGATAGGACCGACCGGAAGTGGTAAAACCTATTTGGTAAAAACGTTGGCTAAGCTTTTAAATGTGCCGTTAGCCATAACTGATGCCACATCACTTACAGAAGCAGGATATATCGGTGACGATGTAGAAAGTGTAATCTCCAAACTGCTACAGGCAGCCGATAATGATGTAAAGAAGGCGGAGCGAGGGATTGTCTTTATTGATGAGATTGACAAGATAGCGAAAAAACGTAACACGAATAGCAGGGATGTAAGTGGTGAATCAGTACAGCAAGGATTGCTTAAACTTTTAGAAGGAAGCGATGTAGAGGTACCGGTTGGTGCGAGTTCAAAGAATGCGATGGTTCCTTTAACTACCGTAAATACACAGAATATTCTTTTTATCTGTGGTGGAGCATTCCCTGATTTGGATAAGATTATTAAAACAAGATTGAATAAACAATCTTCGATCGGTTTTAAAGCTGATTTAAAAGATAAATATGATGAGGATCCAAATATTCTTCAGCAGGTGACCTTGGACGATCTTCGTGAATACGGTATGATTCCGGAATTCCTAGGCAGACTCCCTATTCTTTATACACTGGAAGGTTTGACAAAAGATATGTTGGTTACTGTCTTAAAGGAGCCAAAGAATGCAATATTAAAACAGTATCAAAAGCTTTTAGCCTTGGATGAGGTTGATCTTCAGTTTGATCCGGAAGCTTTGGAAGCGATTGCAGAAAAAGCGCTGGTGAAGAAGACCGGTGCAAGAGCACTTAGAGCCATACTTGAAGATCTGATGCTTGATATTATGTATGAAATTCCAAAGGATGATAATATCGGAAGAGTTATTATTACGAGGGATTATATTGAAGGAAAAGGTGTGCCGGTGATTGAGATGCGTGGATCTACCGGACAAAAACTATTAAGTAGTGAAAGTTAATTCCATCACGAACACGAAAGGAATCAGAATATGTCTTTGATTGGTCGTATATTTAATAGGAAAGGACAGGATACATCCTTTCAACCGAAAGAACAACTCTATGGAGTGAAGGAAGTAGAAATGCTGGAAGTAGAAATGCTGGAAGGCGATTTCCTAGAAGAGCTCCCGGATGAGGAGGATGCAGATCCTGCTGAAGAGGAAGTACTTTCCGATACGGGTGTGGAGGATTCAGAAGAGGATGAAGAAGAGGTATATGAGGTTTTGGAGCGGGATATTTATCCTGCCAAAATAATCTGTTCCGACTGTGGAGGAGTCACTTTAGAAGGGCTAGAGTTCTGTGACAAATGTGGTGGAGAATTAATACAATAAGTAATTAAGAATACTATTAATCTCTGTAAATAGTAATATTTAGAAATTAATATCGAATTATGTATAAATCCAATAAAATTTACTGATATATCAAAGGATAACTTTAACGCGCTGAAATATTATATTGACAAAACAATTTCCCGAGGTTATTATATATGCAGAATAAAGGCGTTCCGATAGTGACATCATATTGTCAAATGCGAAGAACGCCTTATTTATAACAAGACACTGATATTTGGGTTAACTGCAAATAATCTGAATTTTGGTGAACTTGTCTTTTTATGCATATTTTATAGAAATCAGGAGGAGAATTAGTATGAGAAAGTTTAAAAAGTCAATCGCACTTGCTTTGTCATTGAGTTTGGTGATTGCCAGCTTTAATGCTTGTGGTACAAAAGATACTGCAAAATCAGACGATAAAGCAACAACAAAAGGAGATACTTTCGTAATCGGTGGTATCGGACCAGTAACCAAAGATGCTGCAGTTTATGGACAAAGTGTTAAAAACGGTGCAGAACTTGCAAAAGATGAGATTAACGCAGCTGGCGGAATCAATGGAGCAAAGATTAAATTCGTATTCCAGGATGACGAAGCAAACCCTGAAAAGTCAGTTAACGCTTACAATACGTTAAAAGATCAAGGAATGCAGATCCTTATGGGTACTGTAACTTCCGGCGCATGCCAGGCAGTTATCGAGAAGACACATGCTGATAATATGTTCCAGCTCACACCATCTGGTTCATCAGCAGACTTATTAAAATATGATAACTTCTTCCAGGTATGCTTTACCGATCCGAACCAGGGTATTGCATCCGCAGATTATATTGCATCAAATAATGTTGCTAAAAAAGTAGCAGTAATTTATGATAGTTCCGATATTTATTCGTCCGGTATCTATACAAAATTTGCTGAGGAAGCAAAGAAACAAAATCTTGAAGTTGTAGCAGCAGAAGCATTTACTTCCGAAAGTAAATCGGATTTCTCCGTACAGATTCAGAAAGCAAAGGATAAAGGCGCAGAGCTTGTATTCCTTCCAATTTACTACAATGAGGCTTCTTTAATTCTGAAACAGTCCAAAGACGCTGGATTTAAACCAATCTTCTTCGGTTGCGACGGCCTTGATGGTATATTAACAGTTAAGAACTTTGATAAATCTTTAGCAGAAGGCGTAATGTTATTAACACCGTTCGCAGCAGATGCTACAGATGATAAGACAAAGAAATTCGTAGAAAGCTATAAGAAGGCTTATACTGATACACCAAATCAGTTCGCAGCAGATGCTTATGATGCGATCTATATTATCAAAGCAGCAATTGAAAAATCCGGTGCAAAACCGAATATGAGCGTAAAAGAAATTGGTGATGCACTTAAGGGAGCTATGCCACAGATTAGTGTTGATGGTTTAACAGGCGCAGGTATGACTTGGTCAAAGACAGGTGAAGTTAACAAAGCACCTAGAGCAATCGTGATCAAAGACGGTGCTTATGTATTGTCCAAATAATTTAGGCATTGCAAACTTATATGCGTAAGTAATGATATTATGAGATAATTAATCAGAGGGGTGCTATTTAGCGTCCCTCTATTAGTGTTCATAAGTAGTTTCCATAATATAGATAATTGATACTTTTAACATTGTATCAGTGTTATGGCTATGATATAATTTAATTAATAAAAACCTTATTATGAACATAACAGATATCATATCGATTCATAATAAGTTGACGGTATATGGTACCTGTTATGTTCACAGAGTGTTTTATAATAATTTTGAGAATTCTGCTTGGAAAATGCAGATGGGGGTAAATATGAGTTTTCTTACTTATTTGATTAATGGTCTAAATCAGGGTTCGATTTATGCTCTGATTGCGCTCGGTTATACCATGGTTTATGGTATCGCTAAGATGCTGAATTTTGCGCATGGTGATGTCATTATGATCGGTGGCTATGTAATATTTATTGCCATGAGCTCCATGGGTTTGAATCCGTTAGTTGCAGTGCTGGCTGCAGTAATTATTTGTACTGTTCTCGGTGTTACAATCGAAAAGGTTGCGTACAAGCCACTTAGAAAGGCGTCCTCTTTGGCTGTTCTTATCACAGCAATTGGTGTAAGTTATTTATTACAGAATATTGCACTTTTAATCTTTGGTGCAGATACGAAGTCATTTACATCAGTTATTACATTACCGACACTAAATCTTGCAGGCGGAAAGCTTGCAATTAAAGGGGTATCCGTGCTAACAATATCACTTTGTATCGTGATCATGATTGGATTAACACTCTTTATTAAATATACAAAAACAGGACGTGCAATGCTTGCCGTATCTGAGGATAAGGATGCAGCGGTATTAATGGGTGTAAATGTGAATAGAACCATAGCAATTACTTTTGCAATCGGTTCTTCTCTTGCAGCAGTTGCAAGTGCATTGATGTTTTCTGCTTATCCAAGTCTTTCTTCTTCTTCCGGAGCGATGCCCGGAATTAAAGCATTTGTTGCAGCGGTATTAGGCGGAATTGGTTCCATTCCTGGAGCGATGTTAGGTGGTATCTTGCTTGGTATCATCGAGATCTTAGGTCGTGCATATATCTCCTCCCAGCTTGCAGATGCGATCTTATTCATAATATTAATTCTTGTACTTCTTGTTAAGCCAACCGGAATTCTTGGTAAGAAGTTCCATGAGAAAGTGTAGGTGGCGAATATGAAAAATACAGGAATGAAGCATATTAATAAGAATGTTTTAAACAACTTGATTACAGTTGGAATTATCGTAATATTTTATGTGATCTGTCAAATTATGATTGCGACAGGTACTATGTCAAATTTATTACAAGATCTGTTAGTAAACCTTTGTTATTACTCAATTCTTGCTGTTTCGTTAAATCTGACAGTAGGAATTTTAGGTGAACTAAGTCTTGGTCATGCGGGCTTTATGTGTGTTGGCGCCTTTACAGGAGCGTTCTTTACGCAGGCAACAGTAGACACAATTCCAAACACCTTTATTCGTTTTACCCTAGCTCTAATAATTGGTGCGATTTGTGCAGCATTGTTCGGTGCATTAATCGGAGTTGCGGTATTACGTTTACGCGGTGATTATTTGGCGATTGTAACACTTGCATTCGGTGAAATTATTAAGAATATTATAAATGTTTTATACATTGGAATTGATAGTAAAGGGCTTCATGTTGCTATCAACGATGCAACCTCTTTAAATATTCAGGAGAATGGGAAGTTAATCTTAAAGGGTGCACAAGGTATCTCCGGAACCCCTAGTAACTCAACATTTTTGGTTTCGATTATTCTGTTAATTATAGTATATATGATTACTTCAAACCTGATTCATTCAAGATCCGGACGTGCGATTATGGCGATTCGTGATAATCGAATTGCTGCTGAATCTGTCGGTATTGATATTACCAAATTCAAGCTGATTGCATTTGCATTATCGGCATCGATGGCAGGCTTAGCCGGTGTATTATACGCACATAAGATTCCGACCCTAATGCCTTCACCGGCAAACTTCGGATATAACCAATCCATTATGATCTTAGTATTTGTTGTACTTGGTGGGATCGGTAATATTAGAGGTTCCATTATTGCGGCGGTATTGTTAACACTCCTACCGGAATACTTACGTTTCTTACAGGATTATCGTATGTTGATTTATGCAATTGTATTGATTGTAATGATGATCTTCAACTGGAATCCGACCTGTATTGCATGGCGTAAAAGACACCCGTTAAAAGAAATATTCAACTTTAAGAAGAAGGAGGCTTAATTATGGCAATGCTATCAGTTAGTAATTTGGGTATCTCCTTTGGTGGATTACGAGCAGTTGACTCCTTTTCTATCGAGATTGAAAAAGGTGAGCTTTACGGTTTGATTGGTCCGAATGGAGCCGGTAAAACAACCGCGTTCAACCTACTTACCGGTGTTTATAAACCGGATACCGGACGTGTTGTGCTCGATGGAGTAGACATAACAGGGCTTAGCACAATTGATATCAATAAAGCAGGTATCGCAAGAACCTTCCAGAATATTCGTTTGTTTAAGAATTTATCCGTTATTGATAATGTTAAAGTTGGTCTTCACAATAATTATAAATATTCCACTTTCGCCGGAATTCTTCGTTTACCATCTTTCTATAAGACAGAGAAGCTGATGAATGAGAAGGCAATGGATATCTTGAAAGTGTTCGATTTGGATCAGGAGGCGAATAGACTCGCTTCAAATCTCCCTTATGGTAAGCAAAGAAAGCTTGAGATCGCAAGAGCTCTCGCAACGAATCCAAAGCTTCTGCTTTTGGATGAGCCAGCAGCAGGTATGAATCCGGCTGAAACAGATGAGTTAATGGAAACCATTACACTTGTCCGTGAAAAATATGATGTAACAGTATTATTGATTGAGCATGATATGAAGCTGGTTGCAGGTATCTGTGAAAAGATTTATGTATTAAATTTTGGTACGGAGCTAGCGAATGGCTTACCGACTGACGTACTGAACAATCCTGATGTAATAAAGGCATATCTGGGCGAATAACCGGATGTAGGAAGGATAGGATACATTATGGCAATGTTAGAAATAAAAGATTTACAGGTTTATTACGGAGTTATTCAGGCGATTAAGGATGTTTCCTTTGAAGTTAACGAAGGAGAGGTTATCGCATTAATCGGAGCGAATGGCGCAGGTAAGACTACCATTCTTCAGACGATTACCGGATTGATTCCTGCAAAAAACGGTGAAGTATTATATGAGGGCACCAATCTACTGAAAATCCCTGCTCATAAAATCGTATCACAAGGAATTGCACATGTACCGGAAGGTAGACGTGTGTTTTCCCAGCTTTCAGTATATGATAACTTGTTAATGGGTGCATTTACTCGTAGTGATAAATCAGAAATCGAAGAGTCCCTTGAGAATGTATATAAAAGATTCCCAAGATTATTTGAGCGTAAGAATCAGTTGTCCGGTACCTTAAGTGGTGGTGAGCAGCAGATGTTAGCAATGGGTCGTGCATTGATGTCCCATCCTAAGATCGTGTTGATGGATGAGCCATCCATGGGACTTTCTCCAATTCTTGTGGAAGAAATCTTTAATATTATTACAAGCATCAGCAAGAGCGGTACAACGGTACTTTTGGTTGAGCAGAATGCAAAAAAAGCCTTAGCAATCTCTGATCGTGCCTATGTCTTAGAGACAGGTAAGATTGTTCTAAGTGGTAATGCAAAGGACTTAATGAATGATGAATCTGTTAAAAAGGCGTATTTGGGTGAATAGTTTTACACAATAAGATAATGATGGATCTTACATATCCGTTATTAATAAATATTAGTAAGCCATTAAATAGCAGGAGGTGTTTCATATGAGTAAATATGTTATTACAATTGCAAGAGGCTATGGTAGTGGTGGTAGGACAATCGGTAAAATGTTGTCTGAGCAACTGGGAATTCCGTATTATGACAGGGATCTCCTAAGATTGGCTTCCGATGATAGTGGTATTAATGAAGAACTATTTGCTAAGGCAGATGAAAAGATTAAAAAAAGTCTTTTATATCGAATCGCAAGTAATGTCTATAAGGGTGAAATTATTCCCCCGGATAGCGATGATTTTGTATCAAATGATAATTTATTTAATTATCAAGCAAAAATCATTAAAGAGCTTGCAGATACAGAATCCTGTATCATCATAGGACGCTGTGCAGATTTTATATTAAAGGATAAAGCTAATGTAGTAAAATTATTCGTTCATGCTCCTCATGAAGATTGCATCAAGAATGTAATGGATGTGACCAGTAAGAACGACAGAGATAGTGAAAAGCTAATTGAAAAAATCGATAAGCATAGATCCGACTATTACAAGTATTATACGGGAAGAGATTGGGACGATGCGAAGCATTATGATTTATGCTTAAACAGCGGTCATCTTGGCTTCCAAAAATGCGTAGATATTGTAAAATCGTATCTGGATATCCGATTTGATTCGTAACCCTTTGGTTTACAAAATAGAGTTAATATACTTAAGGCATAAATAATAAATAAGGAAGAGGGGTATTGCAAGAATTTGCAATACCCCTCTTCCTTATTTATTTATTACAGCTATAACAATCACGGGAGTATATTGTTATCTCCCCCGTGACTGCATGCCAAGTGCCATTGCAATCGATGGAAGTAGGGTTGGGATGAAAAATAGGAAAACATTATTAATATTGAAAGCATTCAAAAAGAGAAAAGAATACCCGTTATAGACACAATAGAAGCCCCAAATATCAGAACCTAGTAGCTCTCCGTTTGTACCATGAAAGCGAAGAATAACTGCGCTGACCCAGATAAGAGTTCCAATGATAAAAGGCAAACTGGCTGCGAGAAGATTCTTCACTAAACTTCCCTGATTAGCAAGAAGAATTCTAGCACTAAAGAAATAGAATAAAATGGCGATAATAACTACAACTGCCCCTATCAGCATAATTAAATTCTGATGATTTTGTGCAGCTTTCTCCGAGGCCCATTTTTGAGAGGCTCCGTCAAAAACAAACCATACGATTATACCGATAATACTAATAATAATGTGAATAGCCAAAGCTTTTAAATTATTCTTTACTGCGTTCATATGTCCCTCCTAAAATATTATTTACAAAGATAGATGGAATCCTAAAAACACAAAGCATTAAGTTATAATTGACTTTATATAATGACATACCAATATTGTACCTCTAATCATGGTAATATTATACAAAATATAACAACATAAAGCAATTAGTATAAAAATTACAAATGATATACCGATTAAAAAGAACAATATAATAAGACATATCATAGGGTATTAACAATAAATTATACAAAATCAGGTTTGTGGTGATGCAACTGATACGTGGTAAAAACATTTGATAAGTAGCGAGCTATACTTAGGCTCTACTGAAACGATCAAGTAATACGTGCGATAAATCGCACGAGCGCAAACTGTTTGACGAAAGGAGAAGGGGTGAAAGCTACTGAGTAGATTTTACCCCTTCTCCTTTCGGAGTTTTTGCGCGTTATTACTGCTTCAAGTTGAGGTAGAGGGTTAGTATAGCCGCTACGGTTCAACGTTTTTACCACAATCAGAGGCATCACCACAAACCGTGCCTTAGTTAACTCCTATGTCTACCCCTTAGTTAACTCCTATGCCTATACCTTTGTTGATTAATCGGTTTATTCCCCCATCCGCTTCCATAAAAGTATTGATATGGAATCGATAGTATGTTATACTTTACACCAAAATTTATAAGAACATATATGAGAAAGAGGGATATCATGATTTCAGAGAAGATGAGAGGGTTAGTACAGAATAGCTCCATTATAAGAGCGATGTTTGAAGAGGGAAAAAGACTTGCTGGTATTTATGGAGCTGAAAACGTATATGATTTTAGTCTTGGTAATCCAAGTGTTGAGCCACCTGCTCAAATCAAAGAGGCACTTCTTCAGGTCATTACGGAGGAAAGTCCAAATCTTGTACATGGATATATGAATAACTCCGGTTATGAAGATGTAAGAAAAACAATTGCTGATTCCATCAATTCCAATTTTGGTACCTCCTTTCATCAGGATAATATCGTAATGACGGTCGGTGCGGCCGGTGGACTGAATGTCATCTTGAAATCACTTTTAAATCCTTCGGAGGAAGTAATCGTATTTGCTCCGTTTTTTGGTGAGTATCGTAATTATGCATCTAACTTTGAGGGAGAGTTGGTTGTGGTGTCACCGAATACAACAGATTTTCAACCAAATCTCTCTGAGTTTGAACAAAAGATTACGAGCAAAACCAAGGCGGTTATCGTGAATACACCGAATAATCCTACCGGTGTTGTATATTCCGAACAAACCATTAAAGATCTGGCAGATATTTTATATAAAAAACAATTAGAGTTTCAAAACTCAATTTATTTGATTGCGGATGAGCCTTATAGAGAGTTAGCTTATGACGGAGTGGAGGTTCCGTACCTTACAAAATATTATAATAACACGATTGTCGGCTATTCCTTCAGTAAATCATTATCTCTTCCCGGTGAACGTATCGGATATTTGGTAATACCGAATGAGGTGGATGATTATGAGGATGTGATTCAGGCTGCGAATGTTGCCAATCGTATCCTGGGCTATGTGAATGCTCCATCACTAATACAAAGAGCAGTAGCAAAATGTCTGGATGCAAAGGTTGAAGTTGAGATTTATAATCGAAACCGTGAGTTGCTTTATAATAATCTGACTAACTATGGCTACGAGTGTGTAAAACCTCAAGGAGCATTTTATCTGTTTGTGAAGGCGCTGGAAGAGGATGATAAAGCATTTGCAGCTAAGGCAAAGGAGCAGAATCTTCTCATTGTTCCCGGTTCTTCGTTTGGTTGCCCGGGATATTGCAGAATTGCTTACTGTGTTGATTACTCTATGATTGAAAGAGCACTTCCTAAATTCAAACTTTTAGCAGAGCAATATAAGTAATTAGTACTATAAAATTAAATTTGTAATTTTATCACATTTTATATAAAATGTATTAGTGTAGATGGTTATTTAGAAAGGAAAATGTATCAAACATTTATTGATATGATGCAAGGTTAAAACATGAAACCGTGGGAGAAAAATATTCGTAAGGTGGTACCCTATGTACCGGGCGAACAACCAAACAAAGAGGGTATGGTAAAATTAAATACTAATGAGAATCCATATCCACCGGCGCCGGGAGTAGAAAAGGTACTTCATGGATTTGATGGGGATAAATTAAGATTGTACCCGGATTCAACAATTAAGCAATTAGTGGATGAATTAGCCCACTTTTATCAAGTTAATACCGATCAGGTATTTGTAGGAGTTGGGTCGGATGACGTTCTCGCTATGGCATTTTTGACTTTCTTTAACTCGGATAAACCGATTTTATTCCCGGATATTACTTATTCATTTTATCCGGTATGGAGTGATCTTTATAAGATTCCTTCTATTACGCCGTCTTTGAATTCAGACTTTAGAATTGTGAAAGAAGATTATTATAGAGAAAACGGTGGTGTTATTCTCGCTAATCCGAATGCCCCAACTTCTATATACGAGGATTTGTCATTGATTGAGGATATTGTTGTTCATAATCAGGATGTAATCGTAATTGTAGATGAAGCTTATATTGATTTTGGTGGACGTTCCGCAGTAGAGTTGATATCAAAATACGAGAATTTATTGGTGGTTCAGACCTTTTCCAAATCCAGATCTATGGCTGGTATGAGAATTGGGTATGCAATGGGCAATTCAAAATTAATCAAAGCATTAAACGATGTAAAGTATTCTTTCAATTCTTACACCATGAACCATACCTCTATTGAAGCGGGAGTTGAGGCGGTAAAAGATCGTGCGTATTTTGAGGAGAAAATCACAAATATTATAACTACCAGAGAGAAATCAGAACAGGAACTAACAAAGCTTGGTTTTACCTGCCTGCCCTCCAGCGCTAACTTTTTGTTTGTAACACATGAAAGCATCCCTGCGAAAGAAATATTTGATGAATTAAGGGCTAATAATATTTATGTCAGATATTTTAACCTTCCGCGTATTAATAATCATCTTAGAATTACCATTGGAACACAGGATGAGATGGAAAAACTAATTACATTTTTAAAACAGTTTATAACAAATCACACCAAATAATATGGTTTTGTTTTGTTGCTATATTATTGGGAGGTAATTATGAGAATTCTAATTGTTGAAGATGATTTCTTCAGTAGAACATATATGCTTAAGATTATGTCGAAGTACGGTGAATGTGATGTGACAGTGAATGGATATGAGGCTGTGGAAGCTTTTCGCGTTGCGTTGGAATCTGATGATCGATATGACCTTATATGCTTGGACATTGTTATGCCGAATGTGGATGGCTTTGAGGCACTGAAACATATTAGGGATATTGAAAAGGAATATAACATACCGGAGGAAAATGCGGCCAAAATCATTATGACTACGGCGATTCACGAAGGTAGAAAGGTGGCAAAGGCATTTCAATTGGGTTGTAATGCGTATGCTGGTAAGCCAATCGATCGAGTGAAATTTGAGAGTGCTTTAAAAAAGATGGAGTTATTAGGGGGTAATGAATGAATTACCAAAAAGAATTGGATCAACTGATTAGTGAGATGAGTGACCGAAGACCGAAGCTGCTGATTCACAGCTGTTGCGCACCTTGCAGTAGTTATGTGATGGAATATCTATCTCATTATTTTGAGATTACGATCTATTACTTTAATCCGAATATCTATCCGGAGCAGGAATATATTAGAAGAGTAGAGGAACAACAGAGGCTCATTGAAGAGATGAATCTCGCATCAAAGGTGCATTTTATGCAAGGTGAGTTTCACCCGAATACTTTTTATGAGGCTGTAAGTGGGATGGAACAGGAGCCGGAAGGCGGGGATCGTTGCTTTATCTGCTATGAATTAAGACTAAGGGAGGCAGCAGTTTTGGCTGGTAAGCTTGGGTTTGATTATTTTACAACAACTTTATCGATTAGCCCACATAAGAATGCTCAGAAGCTGAATGAGATCGGTAACAGCCTGTCGAAGGAATACGGGGTAGAATATCTACCATCCGATTTTAAAAAGAAGAACGGATATAAACGATCCATCGAACTATCGAAAGAATATAATCTGTATCGACAGGATTACTGTGGATGTGTCTATTCCTTCCGTGATCGATCACAGGATCAATAGAATATATATAAAAGCCAAAAGATGTCTGCATTTTAGCTGTCTTTTGGCTTTTTCAATACTACAATATAACTTAGGAAGAAATATATAAAAAATAGTAAAAATACATCTGAATTCTGTGAATAAATGAGATTGACATAGAAGACTCAAGTGCTATAATTAAATCGGAAAATGATAATCAATATCAATTACATTATTTGGATATCGATGATGTTGGTGAGGGGATGATTTTATGACACTGAATAATGGGAAAATCGGAGCAACTTATACAATAAACTCTCTTCAGCTTGACCGTGCAATTATGGGAAGACTGGAGGCTTTAGGTCTTACCGGTGGTACAGATATAAAAATACTGAATCGTAATCGTGAGGGATCTGTCATATTAATGGTACGGGGTAGCAGATTGGCACTGGGAAAAGCAATCTCACAGTCCATTGATATGAAGGAGGTAGAGTAATGAAAAAGGAAATTCAGGTAGGCTTTATCGGTAACCCTAACTGTGGTAAAACAACATTATTTAATGCATATACCGGAGCAAATCTTAAGGTGGCTAATTGGCCGGGAGTTACGGTCGAGAAAAAGGAAGGGGCATTTAAGTATCATGATGCACGCTTTAAGCTGGTGGATTTGCCGGGAATCTATAGCCTCACATCTTATACGATGGAAGAAAGACTAACCAGAGAATATATCTTAGAATCCAATGTGGATGTAATTATTAATATAGTAGATGCTTCAAGTCTTGAGAGAAATCTTTATCTGACATTGCAGTTGCTCGAGCTTGGAAAACCAGTTATCCTGGCATTAAACATGATGGATATCGTGGAAGAGCGCGGTATGGAGATTGATCTTCACCGACTTCCGGAGATGCTTGGTATTCCAGTCATTCCGGTGTCTGCAAGAAAGAGAACTGGTCTTGATATATTAATGCATACGGTAGCACATCATCAGGACAAATATATTGATAAAAACCTCGAGCATCATCATAATAAGCAAAAGCAGCAGTGCCGTACTCATAAGCATGAGCATCATATGGACTATCCGGTGGTGTATAGCGATGAGATTGAGGATAAAATAGATGATATTTGTGAATTATTGCAGATGAAATATCCGGACTTGAGAAATACCAGATGGTATGCAATAAAGACCCTTGAAATGGATGATGCTATATTAAAGAAATATCCGGTTGATACAAAGGGCATCTATGATCGTAGCTATGAAGGGGATATCATATATCAAAAATATGATTTCATAGAAGAAATTGTAGAAGAGGTTCTCGTAAATAAAAATAACAAAACAGTAGTTACAGACAAAGTTGATAAAATCCTTACTCATCGATACTTCGGACTGCCGATTTTCCTTGGAATTATGGCATTGGTATTCTTTTTTACCTTTCAGGTGGGTGATTTTATCAAAGGTGGCTTTGAGATTTTCATCGGTGCATTTTCAGAAGGAACATTGCGATTTTTGCAGACTATTCATGCGGGTGAATTTATAACTTCACTTATTGTAGACGGTATTATAGCGGGAGTCGGCGGCATCCTTACCTTCCTTCCGAACATATTTATCTTGTTCTTAGCACTGGCATATCTGGAAGATAGCGGATATATGTCACGTGTGGCATACATAATGGATGGTATTATGAGCAAGCTTGGTCTGACTGGAAGAGCATTTATTCCGATGCTACTGGGCTTTGGATGTACAGTACCTGCCATTATGGCATCCAGAGGTCTTGAAAATATCAATGATCGTCGAAAGACAATACTAATTACACCATTTATGTCCTGTAGTGCCAGACTTCCAATTTATGTACTCTTTTCACAGATGTTCTTTGGAAAGATGGCTATGCTTGCCGCTTACTCCATGTATCTAATCGGAATTGTAGTGGCGATCACCGTAGCATTTGTCATGAAAGGGAAAGGAAATGGTGGAATCAGCAACTCTTTATTAATTGAACTTCCTGAGTATAAAACACCGAATCAACGTACGATATTTATCTATGTATGGGATAAAGTAAAGGAATATCTATCAAAAGCAGGTACAACGATATTTGCAGCATCCGTTATTATATGGTTTATTCTAAACTTTGGCCCGTCGGGAATGGTTGAAGATATGTCGAAAAGCTTTGGAGCAATCATCGGAAAAGCAGTAGCACCTGTGTTAGCACCGGCAGGCCTCGGAACGTGGCAGGTTGTGTTAGCTTTGATATCCGGTGTTGCAGCGAAAGAGGTTGTGGTATCCAGTTTTAGCGTACTCTTTCAGATTGGAAATGTGACATCACCGCAAGGAATGGCAAGCTTGACCGATGCACTGGCGCAGTACGGCTTTGGTGCCCTCAATGCATATTCTCTAATGGTTTTCAGTCTCTTATATATTCCGTGTGCTGCAACCATTGGTGTTATTCAAAGAGAAATGAGATCTTTACGCTGGACTATATTCTCCATCGTATTTCAATTAGGAGTTGCGTTATTGATATCAACTTTGGTATATCAGATAGGAAGCTTATTTATACATTAATGTTTCTGATACAGAATTCCAGAAGAATCCTGTATCAGCTGTAAAGGAGTGATAGCTTTATGACTGAAATATTAATTGAAGTGTTACTAGGAATGGCAATCTTTTCCTATACCGGATTTGTGATATATAAGAAAGTGAAGGATTTAAAGGCGGGCAAAACTTGTTGCGGAGGGTGCTCCTCCTGTTCAAATTGCTCCATAAAAGAGAATTGTGACAAGAAATAATGGTACTCACCATTTTAAAGAGATCAATTGATTATGTAAGTTACTATTTGCCAAAGTATGGACTGCCTCCTAGTAATGGAGACTGGAAGTTACTTTGGCAATTTAGTTATGTAATAAAGGGTCAATTGACAGGGTAAGTTCTAGTTTGCCATAGTAAACCTCTAGTCCCATGACAGTAAAGTAGTGGAGATCAAGAATGAATTGCTATGTTCTCTTAAAACTAATGCATTTTGGTGATTATAGGTGTAAAATTGGACTTAGGTAAGGAAAAAAGGGCGCAATTCAGCGCGAGTGAGATTTAGTCATTTTTTTGCCAGAGTAAATTCCACCCGTCAATGGAGTTATGTGATGCTGTGTCCCGGTTTGGTTTATTGGTGGTTAGATTTCATCTTTTGATAAGAAACATTTTAAGTCATCATTCCAGTATGTTTGATGTTCGGGGCCTTTCCAGTAGTCCCATGGGCCACTGGAATATCCAATCTCTAACCGATATGCTTGTAGGAAGTTGAGTGGCATATCGTCAGAATCTAAGTAATCCCATGGATTGGAATCGATGTCATGGCCTTTACGGACCCATTCACGTAGATTTTTGCGTTCATCTAGCGTCATTGGGACACATTCCTCCATTTCGTGAAGCGCTTCAAGGTTGATTTGATAACTAATGGATTTTTTATCGTACATCATAATTCGACCTCCTTATCAAAAATAGATTTATTGAGTGTCACATCCTGGGGAGGAATACGGTGGCACTCAAGTAAATCTAGAATGTCTTTGCCATAGAGGAAGGCAAACATATCGTAAGGAGATTTGTCACCAATACTTTCTCTGCTATACGAATTAATGTGATCCATCATTCGATTGATATCTTTCTGAGTATATGGCTCTAAATCAGTGCCTTTGGGCAAAAAACATCTTATAAATTCATGATTGCGCTCAGCCGATCCTTTCTGATAAGGTGCGTTGGGATTGCAATAAAAGATATGTGTTCTTTGGTTCCCCAACACATCAAACTCAATTGCCTTTGGGTTGGAGAACTCACTTCCATTGTCAGCGAGACATACTCGGAAAATCCGTGTGAAATATTTCGATCCTAGGTTTCGGTATAGTGCATTAAAAATCGCTATGACTGACTTAGAATCGTTATGATCACGGAGGAAAGCAAGCATCATTTCAGTATTCACAAAGTGAATTGTAAGCAGAACTTTTCCGCTTTTTTTGCCCTCAACAGAGTCGAGTTGAGTAATGGGGACATCCGGATGATTGGTTAGGAAGGCTTGAAAGCATTCATAATTGCGTCCAATGCGACATGATTTGTCCACTTTTAGCTGAATTGTTTTTTTGCGAGAATGGTAGCGAACTTTCCTAGGAAGATCAAGGTTCATTGCAGAAAGAACACGAGCATCTACTAATCGATAAATCGTGCGCTCACTGATCATGATGGAGTCACGATTTGTTACATAAATATGATGAGGAGACTGTTGTTGCTTGATAAGAGGAGAGATAAGATCATCAAGATACAGAACCTCTTCTTCGGAAAGAGAGATGCCAGATCTAGTCTCTGAAAGAATCAAGCGATATTCCTTATGAGCTTCTTCTGCATAGTAATAGCGTTTTTCGAGGCTGCATTGAAATCTTTTTGAGCATCCATTGCAGACATACGGTGGTTTTTCCAAAAGAAAGCATAGAGTTTTTTGAAAGTCCTTACAAAAAGAGTTGCACATGGAGCAGTGTTTACAAAGCTTGAATCTGCGATCGGCATTGCAGGGACTACAGAGGTGAGTTTTTGAACAGGAAAAGCGATGCTGACATGCATTGTAACGAGTGTGCATACCTCCGATACGTCGAAAGACTAGATGGGAACGTATCTCTTTTGAAATCGTCGTAGGATCCTTGAAAAGAACCCGCCCAATTTCCTTGAAGCATGTTTTGTCCTTTAGCATGGATTGGATAGTTGAGCGATCTTCTAGCGTTAAATGTTTATTATTGGCCATGTTGGTACCTCCTTATTTACCGGGACATAGCAACATAACTATAACATAAATGAGTTTGACAGATAAACTGTAAGGTAAACGGTATGGACATAGATTGCCAAAGTAAAATCAGCTTTTGAAAGATGCGGACTGGAATTTACTTTGGCAATTAACGTTATGTAATAAAGATTCAACTTTTTAAAAATAAAAAAAGGAAATAGGCAGTCTTTGTAGAATATTAGTAGTATAGGCACGAATTCGTCTTATGAATATACATATTAGGAATTTGGAATAATGTTTTATAACTATGGCAGGATAGAACTCATTCACACGATTATATGACCGCTTTGTGAAGTGGAACTGAGGTGAAGATATGGAGCATAGGTTGAATATCAGACAGAAACAGGAACAGAGAGAACATGAGATTTTAAGTCCCTTTGCGGCGTTTTCTGATGAATCGCTTGGAAGAGACGTGTATGAAGAACCATGCGATATTCGTCCCATCTATCAGAGGGATAGAGATCGTATCTACCATTGTAAGGCATTTCGTAGGCTAAAGCATAAAACACAGGTGTTTCTATCACCGGAAGGGGATCATTACAGAACCAGACTGACTCACACCCTGGAGGTATCTCAGATATCCAGAACCATCGCAAAGGCACTCTTGTTGAATGAAGATTTAACGGAGGCGATTGCATTAGGGCATGATCTGGGACATACACCTTTTGGTCATGCAGGAGAACGAGCACTTGATCGTATCTGCCCGAAGGGTTTTGAACACCATATGCAAAGCATCCGTGTTGTGGAAGTATTAGAAAAACATGGACAAGGATTGAATTTATCGAAGGAAGTAAGAGATGGAATTATGAACCATCAAACAGCAGGAAAACCTTCCACTTTGGAAGGGAAGATTGTTCGGTTATGTGATAAAATTGCATACATTAATCATGATATTGACGATGCAATCAGAGCCCAATTGATGAAGGAAGAGGATATCCCACGGGAATATACGGATGTGCTCGGTCATAGTTTGGGAGAACGCTTGAATACGTTGATACATGATATAGTAACCAATAGTGAAAATAAGAATGATATCATTATGACACCTGAGATAGAGACAGCAATGCGTAATTTACGAAAATATATGTTTGAAAGTGTCTATTTAAATAAGAAGGCAAAAAGTCAGGAAGAACAAGCGGAACGTTTACTTGAGCAATTATTTATTTATTATATAGAGCATCCAAGTTATTTACCGGCGGAATATATTCACCGTATGGAACAACTGAATGAGCCTCTCTACCTTGTTGTATGCGATTACATTGCAGGAATGACAGATAATTATGCAATTACGAAGTTCAAAGAATTAATGATTCCGTCTTCCTGGAGTGTGTATTGACCCCGTTCTGATGAAGGAATATTGAAAGACCGGGAAGAATCATATACGAAGCTCATAAGGAAAAGCAGAATATGCCGATACTGGTTTCGTGATGAATTTAGATGGAAGGAGTAGTACACTATGTTTTATTCAGACGAACTGGTAGAAGAAATCAGAAGTAAAAATGATATTGTTAGTGTAATAGGTACCTACATAAGATTGCAGAAAAAAGGCAGCAATCATATGGGGCTATGCCCCTTCCATAATGAGAAGACCCCTTCCTTTTCCGTGAGCGCCTCAAAGCAGATGTATCATTGCTTCGGGTGCGGAGTCGGAGGCAATGTATTCACCTTTATTATGGAGTATGAAAATTATACATTTATCGAAGCACTGAGACACCTGGCAGAGCGTGCAGGAGTTGCGCTTCCGGAACAAGAGTACTCGGAAGAGGCTAAGAAACAGTCCGATTTAAAGGGCAGATTACTTGAAGTAAATAAGCAGGCAGCGAAGTATTTTTATTACCAGCTGGCTTCTAAGAGAGGACAAGCTGCTCATGAGTATTTGGTTGAAAGAGGACTCTCAGAAGAGACAATCAAGCAATTCGGCCTTGGTTACTCGAATAAGTTTAGTGATGATTTATACAAATATCTAAAAGGTCTTGGATATGATGACGGTTTTCTAAAACATTCAGGATTGGTAACGATTGATGAACAAAGAGGCGGAACGGACAAATTCTGGAATCGAGTTATGTTTCCAATCATGGACGTAAATCATAAAGTAATCGGATTTGGTGGACGTGTAATGGGAGAAGGAGGACCTAAATATCTGAATTCGCCCGAAACTATGCTCTTTGATAAAAGCAGAAATCTTTACGGTTTAAATTATGCAAGATCATCAAGGAAAACACAGCTATTGATCTGTGAAGGGTATATGGATGTGATTGCTCTTCATCAGGCTGGATTTACGAATGCGGTAGCAGCTCTTGGAACAGCATTTACGATGTTTCATGCAAATCTGTTAAAACGGTATACGAATGAAGTATTACTTACATTTGATAGTGACTCGGCTGGAACGCAGGCGGCACTCCGAGCGATACCAATTCTAAAAGATGTAGGATTATCCATTAAAGTGGTTAATATGAAACCGTATAAGGACCCGGATGAATTTATTAAAGCACTGGGCGCAGTGGAATATCAAAAGAGGCTGGATGAAGCGAAGAATAGCTTTTTCTTTGAAATTGATGTATTACAGACCGGCTTCAATATGGCCGATCCGGAGCAAAAGACAAAGTTCTTTCACGAAACAGCCAAAAAATTGATTGGGTTTGGAGAGGAATTAGAAAGAAACTTTTATATTGATGCGATTGCCAAGGAATATCAGATTGATGTGGAGCAGCTTCGTAAGTTAGTGAACAGACTGGGGTCACAGATTGTGGTGGGATTAAATGAACCAAAGGAGTACCGTTTGGAATCATCTAGAGGCAAGAAGGCTCCGGAGGACGGAATTTCAAAATCTCAAAAGCTTATGCTTACTTGGTTAATAGAAGATCATTCCCTCTTTGATAAAATTAAAGGATTTTTAGGTCCGGAGGATTTTACGGAAGGAATATATAAAGAGGTTGCAGCATTGGTCTTTGACCAATATGAGAAAGAGCAGGCAGTAATTCCTGCAAAAATAATTAACTGCTTTCAGAATAAAGAGGAACAATCGGAAGTTGCAAGCCTATTTTCCGCAGAGATCAGAGGCGAGATGGATGAGGCCGGTAAAAGAAAAGCGCTAAACGATACTTTAATGAAATTGAAGGAACATAGCCTAGATTACCAAAGTCAACAAGCAACTCAAAAGAATGATACAGCCCTGCTTATGAAAATTATTCAGGAGAAGATGGAACTTAAGAAAAAGCAGATGCATTTGTAAATTAACCGAAATGAAGCGGCCGGAGTTAAAATCCCCAAGTAGCCCGGATTGCATACTTCATAAAATGATGGTTAAAATATAATAAGAGTTAGAAAAGGAAGGATTATCTATGGACGACAATATAGTTAAATTTACGGAGCGACTGAAAGAACTACTGGCTTTTGCCGAGAAAAAGAAAAATGTACTGGAATTTCAGGAGGTTAACGATTTTTTTGCGGATATGGAGTTGGATCCCCAGCGCATTGAAAAAATATATGATTACCTCGAAAAGCACAATGTCGATGTTCTTAGGATCTCCGAAGAAGATGAAGAGGATATCATTCTTGAAGATGAAGAGGAAATAGAAACCATAGATTTATCAATTCCTGAGGGTATTAATATCGAAGACCCGGTTCGTATGTATTTGAAGGAAATTGGTAAGGTTCAGCTTTTGAATGCAGATGAGGAAATTGAACTGGCACGAAAGATGGAGCTGGGTGATGAATATGCGAAAAAACGTCTGGCTGAAGCAAACCTACGTCTGGTTGTAAGTATCGCGAAGCGTTATGTGGGACGTGGTATGTTATTCCTTGATTTAATTCAGGAGGGTAACCTTGGTTTGATAAAAGCTGTTGAGAAGTTTGATTATCGTAAGGGATATAAATTCAGTACGTATGCGACCTGGTGGATTAGACAAGCTATCACAAGAGCGATTGCAGACCAGGCAAGAACGATTCGTATTCCCGTGCATATGGTAGAGACAATTAATAAGTTAACTAGAGTTCAGCGTCAGTTATTACAGGAGTTGGGTAGAGAGCCTTCTCCGGAGGAAATCTCTGAAGTGATGAATATGCCGGTTGAAAGAGTTCGTGAGATTCAGAAGATATCACAGGAACCAGTATCTTTAGAGACTCCGATTGGTGAAGAGGAAGATAGCCATCTTGGAGATTTCATTCAGGATGATAATGTACCCGTTCCTGCGGATGCAGCAGCATTTACCTTATTAAAAGAACAGTTGGTGGAAGTACTTGGAACCTTAACAGAGAGAGAGCAGAAGGTTTTACGCCTTCGTTTCGGTCTAGATGATGGACGAGCTCGTACCCTAGAGGAAGTTGGTAAGGAGTTCAATGTAACCAGAGAGCGTATTCGTCAGATTGAAGCAAAGGCTCTACGTAAGCTTAGACATCCTAGCCGTAGCCGTAAACTGAAGGATTATTTAGAGTAAAATATATTTAAATATCTTTTCCAGATTCATAACTTATTTGTTTGATAAACTGTAGTACTTAGAATGGGCTGTTTCAAAATAATAATCCTAAGGAACCTGCTATATAATCGGTATACATTAACGTGAAGTATATCGCAGGGAGCATTTTGGAGGGGTATATTTTGAAACAGCCCATTTTCTTGGCTCATTGTTAAAAGCCAGGGTAGGGTTCGTCCATAAATAGGATAGACTTTCAGCACAATTATTTTGGATTCAAATATCGACTTGCGTTATCGATATATACCGATATTAGATGCAATGGGTACAAATATAAGGATTAATTTTCTAGTAGAACAATACAAAGACAGGTTGCTGGCAGAAAATCAGGAGATGGGATGGAAACTTATGGAGCATTTGCAGTTTACGTGCAATTCTTAGGCATCCGAGTGAGGGAGGATACCATAGAAGCGCTAGTAAACTGTAACAGCTCTATAAGCTTCCATCCTATCTCCCAGAATTTCTGTCAGCAACCGTCCCTAGTATGAAGTCCAGAAATAATCCGTCTACACTGCATTACGGTTGATAATATATGACAAATCATGGTAGAATAGGGAGTATACAATCAATAAAATAGTATATATGCTTTGCATACAGTGGAGGACAACATGCAGCTTTCAAGAAGATTACAAGCAGTGGCGAATATGGTGACAAAGGGGAATAGAGTGGCTGATGTGGGTTGTGATCATGCCTACACCTCTATTTATCTTGCTAAGAATCAAATAGCGGAGCATATTATTGCTATGGATATTAACCAAGGGCCAATTGATAGAGCAAAAGAAAATATTACAAGATATGGCTGCGTAGAGAAAATAGAGACAAGAAAATCAAATGGCTTAATGGCGTTAAGTGTTGGAGAAGTTGATTCAGTGGTAATTGCCGGCATGGGTGGAGCTTTGATGGTACAGATATTAACTGATCGCCAAGATGTTATGAAATCCGTTCGTGAGCTGATTTTGCAGCCACAATCAGAGATATATAAGGTTCGACATTTGCTATCAGAACAGGAATTTATCATTCTTGAAGAGAATATGTTAAAAGAGGATGGTAAATATTATGCGATGATAAAAGCTGTACCAAAAAAAAATGTTGATAATGATAAAAATTATTTGTTATCGAGCGAGGAACATTTTCATTACGGTAAGCTATTATTGGAGAGTAGGAACCCGGTGCTTCGGGAATTCCTCTTGTGGGATTTGGAAATATGTAATGAGATTTATAAGGCATTGGAGCATAACAGATCCGAACAGGCACAGCAGCGAGAAAAGGAATTAAAAGATAGAATAGAATTAATTAATCATGGTCTAGAGTATTTTAAAATGTGTGTTTAAAAAGAGGAGAGTACGTAGTATGAATTCAAATATTAAAGTGTTGATTTGTAATCAGGAATATGAGTATCCGAAGAATACCTCGCTTTTAGAGATCAGTAAGGATTTTCAAAAAGACTTTAAAGACCAGATTATATTGGCATTTGTAAACAACCGTTTAAGAGAACTGTTTAAGCCGGTCAAGCATGACTGTACCATCCGTTTTGTCACTACCGGGAATGATGCGGGCGGAAAAACTTACTCACGTGGATTGATTCTAGTGATGCTAAAGGCGTTTTATGCAGAGTTTGGAGAAAAGAATGTAGAAAAGGTCTCTGTGGAATATACTGTAGGAAATGGACTTTTCTGTGATTATGACGGTAAGGTTGCCTTGACAAAAGAGCGTATCCAATCGGTGAAAAAACGCATGGAGGAGATTATAAAACGGGATATTCCCTTCGTAAAACGAAGCATTGGAACCGATGATGCCATCGAGCTGTTTCGTCAATATCGTATGTATGATAAAGAGAGATTATTCCGCTATCGTCGCGTATCCAAAGCTAATATTTATAGTTTGGATGGGTTTGAAGATTATTTTTACGGTTATATGCCACCAAGCTCGGGCTTTGTAAAATATTTTGATTTAATTGAATATGATGATGGATTCATGCTTTTACAGCCTAATAAGAAGAACACCACATTGGTTGAAGAATTTGTTCCCCAAGTGAAATTATATGAGACGCTTAAGGAGTCAAATCATTGGGCTAAAATGTTGAGTATTCCGAATGTTGGTGCGTTAAATGATATCATAGCGCAGGGCAAAATGAATGATTTGATACTGGTGCAGGAAGCTTTGCAGGAGAAAAAAATCAGTGATATTGCAGAGAGCATAAAAAAAGCTGGAAATAAAAAGTTCATTATGATAGCAGGGCCATCGTCCTCCGGTAAGACTACATTCTCTCATCGGCTTAGTATTCAGCTTAAGGCACATGGTCTGAAACCACATCCTATCGCGGTGGATAATTACTTCGTAGATCGTGATATGACTCCGAAGGATGAGAATGGTGAATATAATTTTGAGACATTAAAAGCGATTGATTTAGAGCAATTCAATAAAGATATGACTGATTTACTAAACGGAAAGACCGTTGATATTCCAAATTTTAATTTTGTGACCGGAAAAAGGGAGTATAAAAATAATTTTCTAACACTTGGCGCTGACGATATTCTTGTAATTGAAGGAATTCACTGCTTAAACGATGCGCTATCCTATTCCTTGCCGAGAGAGAGTAAATTCAAGATATATATTAGTGCTCTCACACAGCTTAATATTGATGAACATAATCGGATTCCGACTACGGATGGACGATTGATCCGTCGCATGGTTCGAGATGCTAGAACAAGAGGAGCCTCTGCGCAGAGAACCATCTCGATGTGGCCTTCCGTACGAAGGGGAGAGGATGAGAATATCTTCCCGTTTCAGGAAGACGCAGATGTAATGTTCAACTCTGCATTGATATATGAACTGGCTGTATTAAAGCAATACGCGGAACCAATCCTATTTGGCATAGATCGCAACAGTGAAGAATATGTGGAAGCAAAAAGATTACTTAAATTCCTGGATTATTTTATAAGCACGCCGAGCGAAACCGTACCACAAAATTCGATTTTGAAAGAATTTGTGGGAGGAAGCTGTTTTAAGGTGTGATGAAGTGAAAATGTATTTTGATTCATGATAATACTTGTAACATTTTCACACAAAATGAGTGAGCCGTAGGTTAATAAGATGCTTTAACATCTTAATCTTTATTGTGATAATAAACCTAACAACCTAACTTATATAAAAGGCTGTCGTACTTTAAGCACGACAGCCTTAATTTTCTTCTGATATGAGCAGCACGATAAGCCGGGTTATGTCTTGAATGGTCATCTATCTTGACCACATGTTACCATGTGGCTCCAGTACCGCTTACGCAGATACTACGCGACCTACCCTAAAGCACGGCGGGCAGCCGTATTGCTTTATGTTCGGTCTTGCTTCGGGTGGGGTTTACATCTGCCCCTGTTGTTACCAACAAGGCGGTGGTCTCTTAAGCCACCTTTCCATCCTTACCAGAGTAAACTCTGGCGGTATATTTCTGTTGCACTAGCCTTGGAGTCACCTCCACCGGACGTTATCCGGCACCCTGCCCTGTGAAGCCCGGACTTTCCTCACCTATAATAGGCGCGACCATCTGTACTACTCACAGGTTGTATTCTACCATGACATAAAGCAATTGTAAATGAGAATTGTTGGGCTTCATATTTCTTCTATATAATAATGTAATTCTATTTTATCCATTAAAAATAATAAAATGTGTTATTTTTTAAAACTCTCTGCATATACTCTGAATTTTTTTGATAAACTGACCTTTTGAAAAATAGAGGCATAAGCAATCTCATCAATTCCCTCAATAAAGTTCTGAGGAAAGTTTTTATCCAAACCACAATTGTTAAGTAATAAAGCAGCCTTGTTATAAGCAATAGCAGCCTCCGCAGCTGATTCATACTTACCTACCAGATAATCACCGTTGATATGAATTTTAGTCATATAAGCCGGTTTGTTTTTAAAGTATACCTTTGATACTCCATGATATGGATTGATTACTTCAATGTTCTGGTATCTAAAATCTGTGTTATCACCATTGACAAATAGATAATCTCTTCCAGCCACGGCATAATTTTTAATTCCGTATCGGGATAGAATACCAATCTGCATCCCATAATCTGAAACAAAATGATACCCTCCTCGTCTCATGATTTTATGACGAGCATAATAGAATAAATCTTCTGCACTAAATTTGAGAGGATCTGTTTCATCTATATAATATAGGAAGTATCTCTGTTTAAGATAGATGGGATTTTTAAAATAAATTCGGTTATCCCTAAAATTAATTAACACGACCCATTTATGAAAAGTCAGAATACAGTCAGAGGGATAATCTTCTATGGTATATTTGGCTGTTTCAGATAAAACTTCCGATGCCAGTTGGTATGATTGACTTGCTTTTTCTTCCTCGGAATAGCTCCCTAAACTGATATGCTTTCCTCCATAAGTAATCGAGGATCGATAATAAGTTTCTCCGTTCGCTTTAATCGCTTGATGTACACCTGGTAAGATCGATATCACCCCCTGTTTTATCCTCATATATCCCTTTGATTACTGGGATTTTGGTATATTTTGAATATATCAGAAACAAAAATAAAACGCAAGAAAAGCCTGTTATGTTACTAAATTGTTAAATACATTCTGTGTAGAATACCCTTCAAAATAAGGAATTTACATACTAGTGGAGTAGAATAGTCATAAAATGGAAAGGATTTGCATAAAATATTTAATATATCGTTAATAATTTGTTAAAATATGCCTGTGCAATTTGCATAATAAATCAATGAAAATTGCAAACTATTTGTATGTATTTACATTGTAAACATAATCCAAGGAAAATATTAGTTATACGTTATAACGAAAATCACACTGTGTTATTGACATAAAAAACTTCGTTACCTATAATGCAGAATAGTTGTCGGATAGCAACCAAAATGTGGAAAAGCTTTACGCTTTATAAATTTGAAAGAAAGAGGAAAGAGTATGTCTAAAATATATTCGTTTCTTCAAAAGAGAAAAATGCATGAGAATAACCATGGTTTTAAGATGGTATTCGTTGCATATCTACTGTCAGCGTTTTTGTTAGCTTTGGGTTCAGATACGTTTTACAATATTAGCTCAAAGGCAGCAGATATCAATACTGACATTGAAGAAGGAACGCAAGAACCGTTGTATGTAGCAGCATTAAGTGATGTAACTACAGACGATGGAACAACAAGTGATACAAATTCAAATACTACGGAGTCAGATCAGTCGTATGATCTAAGTGAAGAGGACGAGGATTCAACGACGAGTGGTGATACGGTATGGTTATTCGGTACCGAGATGAATGGAGAGACTTTTGACAGCTTAATGCAGCAGACGGGCATTATGCCGAAAACCAAAAAAGCTCCTAAGAAAAAAGTAAGGACAAGCTCCCCGGAGCTCACATACCGTTCAGCATATGGTAATATTTCGAGCAATGATGTGACCTTGCTTCAAAGAATTGTACAAGCAGAAGCCGGTGGAGAAGATACAGTCGGTAAAATTCTTGTTGCGAATGTTGTTATAAACCGAGTAAAAAGCGGAACATTCCCAAAATCAATTAAAGGGGTAATTCTTCAACACTCGGGTAACAGGTATCAGTTCTCCCCTGCGAAGAGTGGAAAGCTCTGGAGGGTTAAAGTTTCTGCGAGTACCAAAGCAGCAGTGGAAAAAGCCTTGGATGGAGTAGACTACTCCAAGGGTGCATTATATTTTGTATCAAAGAGTAGATTAAGCTCCGCAAAAACAAGATGGTTTGACACTCGTTTGAATTGGCTTTTTAAACACGGCGGACACGATTTTTATAAACGTAGATAGTTGTGCATAAGTATACAAAAATATATTAGAGCTATTGTATCCGAAGAATAAGCGTGTTATAATACATGAAACTCACCTGATGTAAAATTCTTATAAATGTAATACAGATTTTGTTTTTAGAAAAGCAAAATTCGTTAGGGAGAAAACAGACGTTGAATAAATGGAAAAGGGGAATGAAGTGATATGAACCTAATGTACAGAAGCACAAGAGACTCCAATAACAGAGTTACAGCTTCTCAAGCTGTGCTGCAGGGCTTGTCTTCGGATGGCGGCTTATTTGTACCGGAGGAGATGCCGGTATTGTCAAAATCATTTGAAGAACTTTCTAAGATGGATTATCGTGAGATCGCTTACGAAGTAATGAAACTTTTTCTTACCGACTATTCGGAAGAAGAATTAAAGGATTGTATCAATAAAGCATATGATCAAAAGTTTGATACTCCTGAAATTGCTCCACTGAAGAAAGTTGGTCAAGCATATTATTTAGAATTATTCCATGGTGCAACCATTGCATTTAAAGATATGGCATTATCCATTCTTCCTCATCTTCTGACGAAGGCTGCGAAGAAGAATGAAGTAAAAGAGGATATCGTAATACTTACTGCAACCTCAGGCGATACTGGTAAAGCTGCATTAGCAGGCTTTGCAGATGTAGAGGGTACAAAAATCATCGTGTTCTATCCGAAAGATGGCGTAAGTAGTGTTCAAGAGAAGCAGATGGTTACTCAGAAGGGTGATAATACGTATGTTATCGGTATCCAGGGTAATTTTGATGATGCTCAGACCGGTGTAAAACTGATGTTTAATAATACCGATCTTGCAAAGAGTCTTAAGGATTCCGGATATTTATTCTCCTCTGCTAACTCCATTAATATTGGTAGATTAGTACCTCAGATCGTTTATTACGTTCACTCCTATGTATCTTTATACAGAGAGAAACAGATAGAAGCAGGAGAAACAATCAATTTTGTTGTTCCAACCGGTAACTTTGGTAATATCCTTGCTGCTTATTATGCAAAAAGCATCGGTGTTCCGATCAACAAATTAATCTGTGCCTCTAACGATAACAAGGTTCTTTTTGATTTTTTTGAAACAGGTTGTTATGATAGAAATAGAGAATTTATCTTAACAGAATCACCATCCATGGATATTCTGGTATCCAGTAATCTGGAACGTTTGATTTATCATATCGCTGGTAATGATTCTGAAAAGACAGCGCAATTCATGAAGGCTTTAAATAATCAGGGCGTTTATGAAATCACTGACAACATGAAGGAAAAACTTCATGGTTTTGTAGGTGGTTGGGCATCCGAAACTGAAACAAGAGCAGCAATCGATAAGGAATATCAGGATAACAACTATGTAATTGATACTCATACTGCGGTTGCAGCAAGTGTATATAGTGGATATGTAAATAATACAAAGGATGCAACAAAGTCTGTAATTGTATCCACGGCAAGTCCATATAAATTTGCAAACAGTGTTCTCTCAGCGCTTAATGTTGATGAGATCCCTAGTGAGGATTACGATCAGGCTCTTGTGTTAAAGAAAGTATCCGGTACTGAGATTCCAAATGCAGTAGAAGAGATTCGTACCGCTCCGGTTCTTCATAATACAGTTTGTGAAACCGCTGAGATGCAAGCAGTGGTTGAAGGCATTCTAAAGATTGGTAAATAAAGATGAGCGCGCCTTATAGTTAATGAGGCTTATCACATATAGGTAAAGAAAAAGCGTATGCATTATTATCCAACAGAGACACGTTTCCACTCGATTATCGCACGTAACGGCACTGCCGACGGCGATAAACGGTCTCCTTATGGATTAATAAAGCATGCGCTATTTTTGAAGGTATTAAGTGATAAGCAGTCAAGTATATGAAGGCGCTATTTTTAGTTGCGGAATCTTTAGCATAGCCTAGGTTACGAAAAAGAGAGTGATATACTATTCAGCAGAGGCACGTTTCCACTCGATTATCGCTCGTATTGTATTAAGGTTTCTTCACTCTTCCTTTCCCCAAGCGGAAGAACGTATCTCAGAGTGCTTTTAAAATAAATTGATTCCAATGTGTATGGCAACAGAAATGAGGTGTAACAATATCCCCATAATTCACTGTTTGAAGAACGACTCCGTGAATATCTGTATGCCCCAAGCGAACAATTTCATTGTACGATTGGGGCATACAAAATCACGGAGGTGTACTTCAACCTGTGAGTGAGGGGTTATGTTACACCTCATTTCTGTTTCAATAACTCAGCGTATCAACTTACAAAGAACAATGGAACGTTCGTGCGATGACTTCGTCCTGTTGTTTGGGACTAAGCGAGTTGAAGCGAACGGCGTAGCCGGATACACGGATGGTAAGGTTCGGGTATTTTTCGGGGTGAGCCTTTGCATCAAGGAGGAGGGAACGGTCAAGTACATTTACATTGATGTGATGACCCATTTGTTTAAAGTATCCATCCAAAAGAGCAGCGAGATTTTGTTTGCGGACATCCATGGATTTTCCAAGGGTATCAGGTGTGACAGAGAACGTATATGAGATGCCATCCTTACAATCATCATAATTTAGCTTGGATACGGATTGCAAGGAAGCCAGTGCGCCGTTCTTATCCCTACCATGCATCGGGTTCGCTCCGGGAGCAAAGGGGGTACCATTCTTTCTTCCGTCCGGAGTGGAACCTGTTTTGGAACCATATACTACATTGCTTGTGATTGTCAGGATGGATAATGTATGTTTTGCATTACGATAAGTGGGGTATTTGCGAAGTCTTGTCATAAACTCCTTCACAAGTAGGGTAGCAATTTGATCCACTCTGTCATCATTGTTGCCGAAGGCTGGATATTCTCCTTCTATCTTAAAATCAGTGATAATTCCTCGTTCATCCTTTAGTGGTACTACCTTGGCATATTTGATCGCACTCAGGGAGTCTGCTACAACGGATAGGCCGGCTAACCCGAAAGCCATAAGTCTATCGACCTCAGTATCATGCAGCGCCATCTGAAGCTTTTCGTAAGCATATTTATCATGCATATAATGAATAACATTCATTGTATTGACATAGAGTCCACAAAGCCAATCCATCATCGGAAGGAATTGTTCCATTACATCATCATAATTCAGTACCTTTTCTTCTTCAAATACCTTGGTCACAGGACCAATTTGTTCCCCGCTTTTTTCATCCTTGCCACCGTTTAAGCTCATTAATAGTACCTTAGCTAAATTGCAGCGTGCTCCGAAGAACTGCATTTGCTTGCCAATCTTCATTGCGGACACGCAACAGGCGATTCCGTAATCATCACCGTAATCAGCTCTCATCAACTCATCATTTTCATACTGGATCGAATCGGTTTCGATGGACAACTTAGCACAGTATTCTTTAAAAGCCCTCGGTAATTCTTCTGACCATAGAACCGTTAGATTTGGCTCAGGAGCGGGAGTCAGGTTTGTTAAGGTGTGCAGAAAGCGGAAGCTGTTCTTGGTCACCATGCTTTGGCCGCTCTCAGTTATTCCACCGATGGATTCAGTAACCCAGGTCGGATCTCCAGCGTAGAGCTCGTTATAATCCGGTGTACGAAGCTGTCTGGCCATACGAAGTTTGAGCACAAATTGATCGATGATCTCCTGGGCCTGAAGTTCTGTTATTACTCCATTCTTTAAGTCGCGCTCAAAGTAGATATCTAGGAAGGTGGAGGTTCGTCCCAGTGACATCGCCGCACCGTTTTGTTCCTTGATTGCGCCTAGGTAAGCAAAGTAGAGCCATTGTACAGCCTCTTTTGCATTTGTTGCCGGATTGGAGATATCAATTCCATATCCGAGAGCCATCTGCTTTAATTGATTTAAAAAGTCAATTTGTCTATATAATTCCTCAAGGGTTTTAATATTTTCCTCTGACATCATTTTATGACTAAGGGAGAGTTTATCCGCTTCCTTTTGCTTGATTAAACGATTCACCCCATATAGGGCAACCCTGCGATAATCACCAATAATTCTACCTCTTCCGTAGGCGTCCGGCAACCCGGTAATTACACCACTCTTTCTTGCTTTTCGCATCTCGGGAGAATATACACGAAATACACCGTCATTATGGGTGGTTCGGTAACGAAAATGTTCTTCCACCGCATTAGAGAGTTCATAGCCATAGGCTTCGCAGGCTTGCTTAGCCATACGTATGCCACCGAAGGGATTGACCCCTCTTTTTAATGGTGCATCGGTTTGAAAACCGAAGATGATTTCGTTCTCCTTATCAAGGTAGGCTGGCTCATAGGTGAGTAGGGAACTTACTTTATCAGTATTGATGGATAGAACACCTTTTTCATGTTCTGTTTTAGCTAGTTCCAAGTACATCGCATTAAGCTTTGAGGTACGATCAGTTGCTTTCTCAAGAAAATTTTCGTCCCCGTCATATTTTGTATAGTTGTTTAAAATAAAATCTCTGACATCAATTGCATCCTGCCATTTTCCCGGTTTAAAGTCATACCATGCATTCATAGTTTTCCTCCGTTCTGAATCCTGAGTAAGCGGATAAAGACTGCTTACTATGCGGCTACTGTGAGTGATTAAAGTTTCGGTTTTACTGATGTCAAGCAGTTACTGTAATCATGTATTAATTCGATTTTTCTAAATCTTGATTTATCATGTTAACTTGATAAAATGAGTACAAAAAAAACCGCCTGAGCGTTTGCCCAGGCGGTCGACATTCTAGTCCGGCTTCCTATAAAGAAAGCGTTGATATCGGTCCCTCGTGGTTACCCACATATCCGCCAGTTCCGATATATTTTTATTATATGATGCAGATTCATTGATGTCAACAACACTCTTTTAAGTTTATCTTATGATATCTATTAGAAAATATCATATATGAGAATATACTTGGGATTAATATTTTAGTTTAACAGGAGTCTTTTCCATTAATCCTCTGATCTGAGGAACCTGTTTCAACAGTGGGAGGAGAATTAGTGTGATAATGATTGCCGCTAAGTTCTGTAAAAGATTAAATGGAACTGCAGCGAAAGCCCCTACCCACTTTCCTGATAAGAAGCATTCAAATAAAAAGTAGCCGCTGGTTACGATGATACCACTGAATATTCCGGCGAGAATTACAGAATTCTTACGAATATGACGGAAAGATTGAGCGGCTATCATAGCAGCAAGGAACTTGATAATCAGCGTGGCCGGTGCATAAACTCCGTAACCGGATAGGAGATCAGCAAGCATGGATCCGATACCGCCAGCCAAACCACCATAAATTGGTCCTAGCAAAATACCTGAGAGCAATACAAACGCGTCACCAGGATGAATATAACCACTACCGGTGATCGGTATTTGCATAAACATAGTTGCTATACAGGTCAAAGCCGCTAATAAAGCTGCAGTGACTAATTTTGTAATATTATTTTGTTTCATAAAAATAACCATTCCCTTCTTCGTTTTAGGTGTGAAGAACGTATTACATATTCACACTAAATCCTAAATAGTCAATCCAATTTCACTGATTTATACCTAGTATATAATATATATTTCATATATGTGATATTTAGTAAAATTATTATGTGAAATGATACCATAGAATATATCAGATTACAATAACCTATTTCATAAAGTTGTAATAGATACAAAAACAATGATCATCCTATGTCAATGCTTGATATGATGCGAACAGATACACCGAAAAAATGCTTCCTTGCTTTATGCTACTGTCTACATGCCCCTATAAATGTACGTACTTATTCGTACAGAAGTAACAATCATGACGTCTAATAATTTGACAGCGGGTAATACTTATAATATAATTGTTAAATGCAAATGAATTGCAATTAGAAGGGGTATGCCTATGATAAAAAAACTGATACAACTACTTTCCATCATGTTACTGCTGACAATTATAATAGCAGTGGCGATACATGCGGTTAGCCCAAAGCTAAAGAATGATGTAAGTGCGGAAGAAAACTCCAAGAATGAGAATAGATTAAAGATTGTCACAACGATATATCCGGTATATATGATTGGACTAAATATAGCGGACCAGGTAGATTCCATGGAAGTTACAAGTTTGATTAAGATGAATACAGGTTGTCTTCATGATTATCAGTTAACGACAAAGGATATGAAACTGATTTCCACCGCGGATATCTTAGTGATAAACGGTGGAGGAATGGAGGCGTTCCTCTCTGATGTAAAGGCAAATTATCCGAATTTAAAGATTATTGACGCCAGTCAGGGTATAAATATGCTAAAAAGTCACGAGGAAGAGCATGAGAACGAAACGGATTTAGGAGCGGAAACTACGAACGGAACAGAGAAAGAGAAAGAAGAGGAGCATGGTCACGGAGAGTATAATGCTCATGTATGGCTGGATCCAAAGCTTTATAATCAACAGATTGATAATGTTAGAAACGGATTGATAGATTATATTAAACAACATTCTGAAAAATCCTTCCCGGACAATCTTGAGTCTACGATTAATAAAAACGCAGATTCGTATATTCAAAAGGTGAAAAAACTGGATCAACGGCTTGAAAGATGCAGAAAAAGTCTGGATAAAGGTAGCACGGGCAGTAAATCACAGAGCCAGGTAGTTATTTTTCATGACTCCTTTGCGTATCTGGCAAATCGATTGAATATGAAAGTGGCTTTTGCGGTGGATCTGGATGCGGATACTTCGTTAAGTGCAGGTGTGATTGCAGAGATTATAGATGAAGTAAAAAAAGATGGGATCAAGAATTTATTTACAGAGAAGCAGTTTAGTGATTCAATCGCGAAGCAGATTGCGGAGGAAACCGGAACGAAGGTAACCATCATTGACTCAGCGGTTACCGGACAAGGAGATATAAATTCTTATCTAAACTCTATGGAGAACAATCTTAAGGTTATAGAGAGCATGAACGAGTAATTTAATAGGAGCAATCCGGTTAATTGGAGGGAGGATCAGGCGTGGCAGTAAGTATATCACGAAAAAGAATTAATTCTTCTCGTATGCAGGAGCCTGCATGCGGTTTGCACTGTATTCAAATAAAGGGAATTACAGTGCGGGATGGAGAGCGTACAATTATAGAAGATATTAATCTTCATATCCATTGTGGGAAGATAACTGCAGTAATCGGAAAAAACGGAGCGGGAAAATCAACCTTAATGAAAGCAATTCTTGGAGAGATTAAGCATCAGGGAAGTATTGAACTTATCGATTTAAAAAATGAAATGGTGAACCGGTTATCCATCGGCTATGTACCGCAACATTTGAATATAGAGCGGAACACTCCAATGAGCGTTTATGATTTATTTGGTAGCTTAATTAGTAATTACCCAATATTCTTTCGAAGAAGTGCTTCACTCTATAAGAAGATTAAGAAACAGTTGGAAGTTTTTGAAGCGCAGGATCTCATCGATAAGAGAGCGTGTGACTTATCCGGTGGAGAGCTACAGCGTGTGTTATTATCCATTGCCATAACTCCGGTGCCTAATTTATTATTATTGGATGAACCGGTATCAGGAATAGATAAGAACGGAATGGAATTGTTTTACCATAATGTTGAGAAGTTAAAAACGAACTTTGATTTGGCTATGATCATTGTATCCCATGATTTTGAATTCGTACGAAAATACGCGGATCATGTAATATTACTGGATAAAACCATCATTAAGGAAGGAAGCCCGAGTGAGGTTCTAGACAGCGTAGAGTTTCATGAGGTATTTGATTAACAAGAGAGGAACGAAGTAATTATGCAGACTATTTATCATATCATGGAAGTGATTTTACCATTTTCTTGGGTGAAGTATGACTTCATGAAAAATGCGCTACTTGCCATATTATTGATTGCACCATTGTTTGGAATCTTAGGAACAATGATCGTGAATAATCGCATGGCTTTTTTTTCGGATGCACTTGGTCATTCTGCACTGACGGGCGTTGCAATCGGAACAGTATTCGGAATTGTGAATACCAATCTCTCCATGCTAATCTTTGCAGTAATCTTTGCGATATTTCTAAATCAGATTAAAAGGAAGAAAACGGTGTCCACAGATACAGTTATATCAGTTTTTGCTTCCTTAAGCGTTGCAATCGGTCTAATGATTTTATCTCGTGGAGGGAATTTCGCAAAATATTCAGCTCTATTAGTGGGTGACATTTTAAGCATCAAGTCGAATGAAATCAAATTGCTGCTATTTATCTTAATACTAACCATCCTATTCTGGTTGTGGGGATTTAATAGACTCCTTGCAATTAGCGTAAATGAAACTTTGGCAAAAAGTAAGAACATAAACAGTAATTTGATGGAGGATTTATTCAGTGTATTAATCGCAGTCATTGTTATGTCCTCAGTAAAATGGGTCGGTATACTGATTATCAATGCGCTTTTGATCTTACCGGCGGCTGCTGGCAGGAACATGTCTTCGAATGTGAGAGAATATCATCTGTTTTCTGTTTTGATATCCTTATATTCGGGAGTGGTAGGTCTGATTGTATCGTATTATTTGGGGACGGCAGCAGGACCTACAATTGTCATAATTTCAGCAATTCTATTTTTTATTACCTTGTTTCTTAATTCTTCGGGGAAAAAACGCCTATAATATTACAGTATTTAGTAAAAAATGATTTGATACAGAGTAAGCACTATATTATAATAAAATAAATGATAAACTTTAGTAATTGATACCTTATATATAAATGATCGCAACTTGCAGGAGGAAGGCATGAAAGAAACGAAGCTTATGATTTATTTAAAAATAATGGTGAATTTTTTACTGGTAATCGCGTTTGCGCTATTCTTGATATTTGTATTACCACATCTGATTGGATTCTTTATGCCCTTTGTAGTCGGATGGATTGTATCATTGATGGCGAATCCTCTTGTTCGCTTTCTCGAAAAGAGAGTAAAGCTGCTTAGAAAACACAGCACGGTTATTATTATGGTAACCGTGATTTTATTAATTGTAGGTGTTATGACGGCTGTTAGTATCTTGATCTATAGAGAGGCAAAGGAGTTGACAGATGACTTGCCTACCTTAGTGAACACAGCAGGCGAGAAGTTAAATAACTTTACTGAGGTAATCCGCCAAAAATCAGAAGCACTTCCTCCAAAGATGCAAAAATCAGTCCTTGAATTTATAAACGGAGCGGGAGATGAAGTAAAGAAGATGGTTAGCAATAGGGAGTTGCTGTCTGCTAATCGTGTCAGTTCTTATGCAAGGAATATGGCAGAAGGTTTACTTGCTATTATTATAACAATTCTATCTGCTTATTTCTTTACTGCCTGTAAGGATGAGATGTCCGGCTTTTGCAAAAAACATTTACCGGCTACAATCATAAACTATTGGAGATTAGTAGTGGATAATTTTAAAGCAGCTTTTGGTGGATATTTCAAGGCACAATTTAAAATTATGATTATTCTGATAGGAATTATGTTCCTTGGCTTTGAATTATTACAGGTTCCATATTCCTTTTTGTTTGCTATTGGCATAGCACTTCTTGACTTCCTTCCGGTATTTGGTACCGGTGCGATACTCTGGCCATGGGCAATCCTCGATATGCTCTCTGGTAATTATTTTAGAGCAATCGGTTTGGTAGTAATTTATTTGGTATGCCAGATTGTGAAGCAGTTTCTTCAACCTAAAATGGTGGGTGATAGCATCGGACTACATCCATTGGCAACATTAATTATCCTCTTTGTAGGATTTAAGCTTTATGGTGTGGCAGGTATGATTTTAGGCATTCCGATAGGAATGGTTTTGGTGAATCTATACCGCGTCGGATTGTTCGAAAGATTAATCAAAGGATTTAAAATAATAGTTCATGATCTGAACGAGTTTAGAAAATTTTAAATTTAATAAAAAGATACCTATACAAATTAGCAAATCAGTGGTAAAATAATAAAAAATTTGACAAGTTAATACATTAAAGCTGAGGAGTGCTAAAATGATGGGTAACAAAATAGAAATGAGTATGGAGGAAATTATATCATCGGACGAGATTAAGCTGATATTAGATCGTTATCGGATTGGTAAGAAACCTTTGGCGAAGTTACTTGGTTGGGGGGAAACAACCATAATTCGTTATATGGAAGGGGACATACCAACGAATGAATATTCGAGCAAGTTGAGAAGAATATTGAATGATCCGGAATATTATTATGATTTGTTATGTCAGAAAAAAGATTTTTTGACGAGTGTAGCTTATCGTAAAAGTAAAAAAGCAGTTATGAGCAAGATAATGGCTTCAAGAGTTTATGCAGCCGCCTATTATATTGTGAATAAATGTAATGCTGATATCTGTCCGGGTTATATACAGCATTTGTTATATTATACGCAGGCTTTCTCCTTAGCTTTAAACAACAAAGAACTTTTTCAGGAGGAATGTGGTATCAATGCGGAACAGATGCCATATTTAAAACTGTATGAAAGCATGAAACAGTGTGGTGTTCATAAGTTGGAAGGTGTGGATGAGTATCTTAATCAGGATGATATAGAATTGATTAACGGGGTGCTGGATTGTTTTATGTGGTTTGGACCCAAAGCACTGAAGGCTCTTATAGCTTATGAGAAAGCATCTATGAAACCATCTAGGGACAAATACAACAATAAAATCTTTTCGAAGGATAGCTTAAAAACTTATTTTACTGATATCCTAGAAAAGTATGACATCAATTCCATCAATGAGATTTATAAGTATCCGGAGCAAAGAGTGAACGAAATTAAAGATTTGAGCAGATGATTTTTTTTAAATATATATGTTAAATAAATCACGAAATATTATGCTTTGCTAATGGGTTAACATACTAATTTAGTAGCAGGATACCTAATTAATTAAATAACATAGTAATTGGACAGAAAATGATATGAAGCTAATACGTAGAAGAAGCGCCTGAGATTTACAATCTTCTTGTAGCTGGCTCCAGATGTTTGGATATACATACAATCAAGGAGTGCTACAAAAAGTGAACTGTAATTCTTGGCGCTTCATTTTAATTATCATGTTCAGGATAGGTAACCACGAAAGGGTTCCTGTCTATTAATTACTTTGTCTGTTTCTACGGTCTCTCATTCGAAGGGTAGAATCAAGGATCTTTTTACGGATACGTAGGTTTTGAGGGGTTACCTCAAGTAATTCATCTGTCTCGATGAAGTCAAGAGCCTGTTCCAAGCTAAGAACCTTCGGAGGTACTAGACGAAGTGCATCATCCGCACCGGAAGAACGGGTATTGGATAGCTGTTTACGTTTACAGATATTTACCTCAATATCTTCGGTTTTCGGATTTTGTCCGACAACCATACCAGCATATACTTTTACGCCTGCGCCGATAAATAGGATACCTCTTTCTTGTGCATTATATAAGCCGTAGGTTATACTTTCACCGGTCTCATATGCGATTAAGCTTCCTGTTTTACGGTACTGAATATCGCCCTTGTATGGACCGTATCCATCGAATAAGGTATTCATAATACCATTTCCCTTAGTATCGGTAAGGAAGTCACCGCGGTAACCGATTAATCCACGTGCGGGAACAGAGAATTCCACTCGGGTATGACCATTGCCTGCATTATGCATATTAACCATTTCGCCCTTACGTTGACCCATTTTTTCAATGATTGTACCTGCATATTCATCAGGAACGTCAATTACGGCATGTTCCATAGGCTCTAAACGCTTTCCGTTTTCATCGGTTTTGTATAATACCTCTGCTTTACTTACAGAGAATTCGTAGCCTTCACGACGCATGGTCTCAATTAATACGGACAGATGTAACTCGCCTCTACCGGACACTTTAAAGCTTTCAGTGGTCTCTGTTTCTTCCACTCGAAGACTTACGTCAGTGTTTAACTCTCTCATTAAACGTTCTCTAAGGTGACGGGAAGTAATAAATTTACCTTCCTGACCTGCAAGAGGGCTGTCATTTACATTAAAATACATCGCAATTGTAGGCTCGGAGATCTTCTGGAACGGGATTGCTTCCGGTGTTTCAGGAGAGCAGATGGTATCACCGATATGAATATCTGCAATACCGCTGATTGCAACGATGGCACCAATCGTAGCTTCATTTACTTCAACTCGTTTTAAACCATCAAATTCATAAAGTTTACTAATCTTAACTCTAACATTCTTATCCGGTTCGTGAGCATTCAACATAACACAATCCTGATTTATTTTAATTATTCCGTTATCCACTTTGCCGATACCGATACGACCAACATACTCATTATAATCGATTGTACTGATTAATATCTGAGTGCCTTTTTCTGGATCACCTTCGGGAGCAGGAATGTAGTTAATAATTGTTTCGAACAAAGGAACCATGTCAACTGCTTCCTCATCAATGGACATAGAAGCGATACCGGCCTTTGCAGAAGCAAATACGAATGGACAGTCTAACTGCTCATCGTTTGCATCGAGTTCAAGGAATAATTCCAGAACCTCATCCACTACTTCAGTAGGTCGTGCCTCCGGACGATCAATTTTGTTAACACATACGATAACAGGCAGGGATAACTCCAATGCCTTTTTTAGAACGAACTTTGTTTGTGGCATCGGTCCTTCGAAAGCGTCTACTACAAGAACTACACCATTAACCATTTTTAAAACACGCTCAACTTCTCCACCGAAGTCCGCATGTCCTGGAGTGTCTATAATATTGATCTTCACTGATTCATATTGAACTGCAGTGTTTTTAGACAAAATTGTGATGCCTCGTTCTCTTTCCAGTGCATTAGAATCCATGACTCTCTCCGCTACTGCTTGATTAGCACGAAATGTACCACTTTGCTTCAATAATTCATCAACCAATGTTGTTTTACCATGATCGACATGAGCAATAATCGCTATATTTCGAATATCCTCTCGTTTCATTAATAATTACCTTCTTTCTTACGCGCAAAAACTTCGCATATATATAGTGTGAATAATGTAAGGAATCATTCACATAATCTGACATACCCAGCCTTGATGATCCGATTATGAACACAAAAAATCAGTGAATGCAAAAATATTACATGATTCTCTTTACTTATTTAAAAGCATTTCTACATTGTAGCATAGGGTAGAAATAAAAATCAACGTATGATTGGAGAAAATTTATAAAAAATAGTGATTATATTTGTATAAAGTAACAGAAATTGGAAAAAATTCAAATGTCTATGATTTTTTTATTCTAAAATTTTAAATCACGCATATATTTAATCATAGGTGAATCAAACTGTTTTTGACTGAACAGATAAAATTTACCCCACATTTTAGAGTAGATTGGCGTAAAAAAGGAACGCCGAGAGAGAAGGGAGAGGCACGGTATGACAGATAAAGTATTTGATAACAATCAAGTAAGTATTGCAGGAGAGGTAATCAGTGATTTCACGTTCAGCCATGATGTATTTGGCGAAGGATTTTATGTATTGGAGGTAGTAGTCAGTCGACTAAGTAATTCCTACGACATGATTCCGGTTATGGTATCCGAACGTCTCATTGATGTGAAACAAGATTATAAGGGCAAATTTGTTGAGATATTAGGGCAATTCCGTTCCTATAATCGTCATGAGGAGAGTAAAAATAAGTTAGTCTTATCCGTATTTGCAAGGGAAATAAAAATGGTGGATGAATTATCCGAGAATGCGAAACCGAATCACATCTTCTTGGATGGTTTTGTATGCAAACCTCCGATCTATCGCAAGACTCCACTCGGAAGAGAAATTGCCGATGTACTTCTGGCAGTAAATCGTCCCTATGGGAAATCGGATTATATCCCATGCATCTGCTGGGGAAGAAATGCAAGATTCGCCGAAAGCTTTGCGGTCGGGGGACACGTGCAAATATGGGGCAGAATCCAGAGTAGAGAGTATCAGAAGAAGTTGAACGAAACAGATTTTGAGAAGCGTGTAGCCTATGAGGTTTCAGTAAGCAAGTTGGAATACCTAGAGGAATATTAAAAGAAGCATTCACTTTATTTATTTATTTATTTTTTGCATTATAGTTTTTACAATAGAAGAAAGTGATTTAGAGATGGGTGCTATAAATATAAAAATAATATGCAGATTCGATATATGGTGTAAGAGATATGTCGGATCTGTTTTTAATATACAAGGAAATTTCGAATTTACTTGTATATTAAGCCTTCTAGCTAGGATGAGTACTTCGCGGCAATGAAATTTTGCTTTGCAACCGCTCAGGAACAAAGTGTCAGCTGGCTGACACTTTGTTCTTTTTGAAATCTGGAAGTAAAGAGGCAACACGATTCATTTCTTTACGTAACCTTTCAAGTGAATTGATGAGAGAGTTCAGCTCCTGAATACTTACTTGTATTAGAAACTGGGTGTTTGTGCTCTTAGGCAGCGTATTAATGGATTTAGATGCAGATTCATAAATCTCATTAGCTTTTGCGGTTGATAATGGTAACCAGCTTTATGGTACCATTTTTCATATTTATTAACGAAACTTATTTTAGACTGTGATGAAACACAATTGCAATGCCAAAACGTCATTGAAAAATCTATCCATTACTGATGACCATCCTGCCATGGAGTATTACCAAACAGCGTATTTATATTAGGAAATGTTTGATCAAGATTTGTTAGTAAGCTATTAGACAGTACAACTTTTAGTTTTGTGTATTGTGAAACTGGCGATTGTAAGTTTTTAGAAGCAGCCGAAGTTCGTCTTCTGGTATGTATTCAGGTAGATCAATCCACCGATCGAGTCCGTAATTAGCTATTTTAAGCGCATCCTTTTTATCAGTTTTTACTCTTCTGATACTTGAATTACTATAGTCGTGAATTAAGATAGCATTGATTACAGATACAAAAATTCCTTCATGGTGCAGATGGTTCACAATGGAAATATTTACCCGTAAATTCCATAATAACGAGAGACTCACCTGATAACTTTTTGATTCGATGAGCTAATTGTTTGAGTTCAATTTCTGAGTGGTTTACTTCAAACGGAACGGCTACTATTTCGCCATATGGACGAGAAGCATACTGTAAATGATCACATAAACTTGTAGCTAGAGAAGTAAATGATGACCTTTATTTGTGTATTTCTTTATCGGTAAAATTATTTGAAATAATTTACATTAAAAAATATTAAAAAAACTTGCTAACGACGTAACGTCGCGTGATAGTATGTAAATATAAAAAGGAAGAAAGGTGATTTATATGAATAATAACATGGAGAAAAGCTCGACTGGCGCATCGACAAGAAACATCATCATAAGAACACAGCAAGGAGAAGTGGAAGTTACTGGAACCCATCATGATCAACCAGGGATATGTCCACACTGCCATAGAGAGATTCCTTTGTCTTCGGTAGTCTTCAAAAAGATGGATATCAATAACAATGTGGTTACATTTTCAGGTAGAGAATTAGCAGTAGAGTATGGAATAACAATCGGCCAGAAAAATAAAGCAGCAGTTACTGATCAGCAGCAAAACAAGCCGGGAGAATGTCCCTATTGTCATGAGCAGATTCATATAAACGAGATAATGTTCAGGGAGAATATATAAAAAGGTCGAACAGATGAAAATTTATGATGATAGTTATTTTGTACCTGATGAGTTGGCTCATTTAATCAGTGAGACTCTAAAAATTATTCAATACAGGGGCCAAACAGATTAAAAAAATAAAAAATATTATGAAAAACAGATCACTTGATTTGAACCCAAGAGATCTAACAAGTATAGCAAGGAGGAATAGTATGGGGAACGATGAAGAACATCTGTTTACAATTGGGGAATTGGCGAAACTTGTAGGAGTATCCGTAAGAACATTGCAGTATTACGATCAGGCAAACCTGCTAAATTCTACTTATACTGAGAGCCATAAAAGAGTATATACCCGTGACGATATACTAAAACTTCAACAAATTCTTTTTTTGAAATCATTAGGCTTTCCTCTTCAAGAGATAAATAACAAAATCCTGAAATCAAAAAATTCCGTTGATTTAAATAAAGTCTTTACCCAACAGCGTGAAATACTGCTACATCAAATCGCAAACTTAAATAAAATCGCTGTTACTTTAGATCAGGTGATATCAGAGACAGCGGGCGGGCAGGAGATTAGCGTGGATAGATTGATTACCATTATGGAGTTAATGAAGCAAGGCAACCCGTACTCGTTTGTCGTCAGGTATCTTAATGAAGAGCAGCTCAAAAGTATTGAAAACAGATTATTAACCTCGTTTGAAAAAAATGAAATTTTGGTAGAAGAAGTTTTTGAGCAACTGGAAAACTTGTATCAACAAGGTGCTGATCCTGCCGGAAAAGAGGGACAGGAGCTTGCGGAGCGCTGGTGGAACATGGTAAATGATTTTACAACAGGTGACATTGATATGTTGGGAAGGCTTATTTCGGCTGGAAGAGATATTGGTAACTGGCCTGAAGAAACAAAAAATATAAGTGAACCTATAGAAAACTTGTTAAAAAAGGCACTTAACATTTATCTTCTTACGAACGGAATTCAGATAAAGATTCAGAACGAACATGACTGAACATAAAAAGCAGATTTTATAATCATAAACACTTGTTAAAGGAGAAATAGTTATGAAACTTACAAAGTTTTTGCTAAGTAAGGGCGTTATCTATGCCATAATTTTGGCAGTATTTTATCAGATCGCGATGGTGGGACTTTATATTTACGGGTATCACGTCCTACCAAATGGGGTTAATCTACTTGTAATCAATGTGGTAAATCAGGATGGCGATAAAGGAACAGCAATCGAAGAAGAACTTGTTCCAACTTTGTCCAAATCATTTAGCAAAGTGATTACTGACAAGGGTTTGGAAGAGAGTAAAGATGAACTTGATAATCGGCAGATACAAATGATTATTGTCATCCCTGAAAATTTTGTGGATGACTTAACGTCAGGAAAATCAACGATTGATTTTTATATTGATGAATCAAATACAACTACGGTTATAAATACTATGGGGGCAGTTGCCAAATCTATAACTGACAATTTTAACCAAGCTATTAATCAGGGAAAACTAACTAACATACTGAATTCTCTCAATGTCAATGTCACGCAGCAGGAAAAGATTACGGAACAGTTGAATAATTCAGTAGTTCAAAATAATGTTTATATCAACAAAGCACCCAGCAGTATGGATTATGTAATGGCACCATCATTTTTAACTATAGCGACATACGCTTCTTCTATGGTTGTAGCGATTGTACTGATGAATATTTTTCTCGCTTTTATCCCTATTATCGGAAAATGGAAGGCTTTTCGATATGTCGAAATTACAGGATGTGTTATTGCCATTCTTGCACCCTTGTTTGGAGTATTTATGGCGAGAATCTTAATTTCAATCAGTTTGCAGAAGCTGGTAATCGTTTATCTGCAACAGATTTTTATGCAAATAACAGCTTTCCAGTTTGCTTTTATATTCTCGGTTTTGTTTGGGCAAAACGGTATCTTTATTAATATACCATTGATGCTTGCGCAGACAATAGCCGGAGGTGGTACCATGCCACTACAAATCATGCCTGATTTATTTAAAGTGATCAGCTATTTTACTCCTATGTACCCTAATACTCAAATCAACTTTGGACTGTTGTTTGGAGGACCGACTTTTACTTTTGAGATTCGGTTGCTGGCAATTCTGATTACATCCTCTCTTATACTTTTATTAATTGTATGGCGCAAATGGCCTAAAAAGGAAGACAGCAAGGAAACAGTGGTGAATAACGTCATCGGCAAGCCAGCAACAGATTTGAGATAATTGAATGACTGTGAAGAAATAACCACCATCACTGCTGGCCTAAAAATTAATGTTACGGATAAATCTTATAGCGTGTTTAAATATTTATTGACTCTTGCATAGTAAATGCGAAGAAATTTATTGGCACCAGCCATCATATAGATGTAATAATGTTTTCCTTCACTGTGTTTCTTATTCAAAAAAAATAAACAGAATCATTACTAGGCTTTTGGCGTAGAATACAGTTCATTACTTGAAAAATTTTGAAGTTTACGTGCAATGCTTAGGTGTCCGAAAGAGCGAAAGAAGGCACCTTAGAATTGCTAGTAAACTTCAACTGCATCTCAAAACTGCTCCTTATCATGTAACTATGTCAGTAACCGTCCCTAGAATGAAAATTAATGGAAAAATTCATTGACATCAATAAAGTCCGGTGTTAATATGAAGCTACGAATATTGTAAATTGCATATTGCTTATGGTAGAGGTGCATTGTTTAAGAGTAAACTGCTGGATATGTCAGGAATAGAGGAAAGCAGCGAAAGGAAACGGTGCCGAAGTGGTGATAATCCTGAGTTATTACTGCTGGGCAAATGGTGAATAATCATTTGACTGTCATCAAAATTGATGGAGAGCTGCCTAAAGAATATTTAATCTAGATGGTTCATGAAGAAATAGTCTATCATGCAACCTCGGTTATTCTTTAGTTGTCGACTCTTGAGGTCGACTTTTTTTATTTAATCCGTGTAAGCATTGGTACAACAAATTCGAATGGAACAAGTAGTTTTAGATTGAAAAGATGGAGGTTAGAACTATGGCAGTATTTAAGGGCGCAGGTGTTGCAATCGTAACACCATTTACAGAGAATAACGAGGTGAACTATGAAAAACTCGGAGAGCTGATTGAATATCAAATCGCCGAAGGAACTGACAGCATAGTAATCTGCGGAACAACCGGTGAAGCATCCACATTATCACATGAGGAGCATTTGGAGTGTATCCGATACACAGTAGAGAAGGTGGCAAAAAGAGTACCGGTTATCGCAGGTACCGGATCTAATTCCACTGAAACAGCTATCTACCTCTCTCAGGAAGCTGAAAAATACGGTGCCGACGCACTTTTAGTGGTAACTCCTTACTATAATAAGGCAACTCAGAAAGGGTTAATCGGTCATTTTACTGCAGTTGCAAATTCAGTGAACATTCCGATTATTCTTTATAATGTGCCGAGCAGAACTGGATGCAACATTCTTCCACATACGGTTGCTACATTGGTGAAAGATGTGGATAACATCGTTGGAATTAAAGAAGCAAGTGGAAATATCGCTCAGGTTGCGGAAGTAATGCTTTTAACGAACGGTGAGATTGATTTATATTCCGGATGTGATGAGATGGTGGTACCTGTACTATCCTTAGGTGGTATCGGTGTAATCTCTGTACTTTCTAATGTGGCTCCTAAGGAAACACATGATATGGTTGAGAAATTCCTTGAGGGTGATGTGGTAGGCAGCCGTAATATTCAAATTAGATTATTACCGTTAATTAATGCATTGTTCTGTGAAGTAAATCCAATCCCAGTGAAAAAGGCTGTGAATCTGATGGGTTTTGAAGTGGGAACCCTAAGAATGCCATTAACCGAGATAGAGCCGGCGAATGCAGAACTCTTATTAAAAGAGATGAATGCAGCAGGAGTTATACGATTTAAATAATAAAAATAATATCCTAATATAGGAATTACTTTACTTATTACGAGGAACTGGTATGATATTTATGAATACAAAAGTTCTTTTGAATGGAGGAAGCATATGACAAATATCATTTTACGTGGTTGTAATGGTAAAATGGGGCAAGTAATTACAGACATTGTTGAGGCGGATGAGAATGCAGTAATTGTTGCGGGAGTTGACATTTTTCAAAACAGGGTGAATAAATACCCGGTATATCAAAGCTTTACAAAATGTAATGTAAAGGCAGATGTTATCATAGATTTTTCTTCGCCAATCAACATAGAAGAAATGCTTGAATTTGCGGTGAAGAAGGGTATCGGGATTGTGCTTTGCACCACCGGATTATCAAAAGAACAGCTAATCGCAGTAGAGGAGACTTCAAAACGAGTTCCGATTTTTCAATCTGCGAATATGTCAATGGGGATTAACCTTATCTCTAAGCTTCTTAAACAAGCAACTGCAATGTTAGCAGATGCAGGGTTTGATATTGAAATAGTGGAGAAGCATCATAATCGAAAAGTTGATGCTCCGTCAGGTACAGCGTTAGCACTTGCAGATGTGATGAATGAAGCATTAAATAATGAATATGATTATAAATACGACAGATCCGGTGACAGAGTGATGAGAAATAAGAAAGAAATCGGTATCTCTGCGGTACGCGGAGGTACAATTGTAGGTGAACATGAAATCATCTTTGCAGGAACCGATGAAGTGATTGAAATAAAACATACTGCTTACTCCAAGGCTATCTTTGCTAAGGGTGCAGTACAGGCTGCTAAGTTCCTTCCTGGCAATCCTGCCGGTAAGTATAATATGAGTGATGTAATGGATTAATCAAATTCCCCATGCAAATATGTGACACGATAATTAGTGATAATAATTCGTTCATAGCATGGGGATTTTTTATATAATAGGAAATTCCGAATTTCTAGTTATATAAAAGCCTTTCAGGCAGGATGTGCATTTCTTGGTAATGAAGTTTTGCTTCACAACCAATCAGGCGCGAAGTATCAGTTACTGACACTTTGTTCTGTCATGGTATTAATCTGCCTTGTAGAACACATTCTTTTAAAATTAATCAGGTTTGTTCACAAAATTTTCGTAATATTATTGTATGATAAACGCATGTGGTTTTCCAGAGGGAGGAAGCACAAACATTTTCTATGAAATATGTTAGTGCGATTAAGAATCGAAATACTTGTAAAATGTAGTATTTACGGTTAAAATCAAAATAATAGGATATTTCCATGTACTTACCAGGGAATATCGAAAGATTAAGGAGGAAATAGGTTTGATTGAAGTAAAAAATTTGGTTAAACGTTACGGTAATCATACTGCAGTAAATGATCTATCTTTTACCGTTGATAGGGGACAGGTTTTAGGCTTTCTAGGACCGAATGGTGCCGGTAAGTCAACTACCATGAATATCATCACCGGTTATATGTCAGCTACAGAGGGAACAGTGACTATAAATGATGTAGATGTTTATGATGAGCCGGAAAGAGTAAAGAAAATGATAGGATATCTTCCGGAGCAGCCTCCGCTTTATCCGGATATGACAGTTCGAGAGTATTTGGATTTTATCGCGGACATTAAAAAAGTAAAAAAGAGTGCGAAGCATAAGATGATTGGCGATGTTATGGAAGCTACCAAAATCACACATATGTCAGAGCGTCTTATTAAGCATTTATCAAAAGGATATAAACAAAGAGTCGGACTTGCCCAGGCTATCATGGGATATCCGGAATTGATCATATTGGACGAGCCAACCGTTGGCTTAGACCCGAAGCAAATTATTGAAATCAGAGATTTAATTCGTGAACTTAGTAAAAAGCATACAGTTATTCTTAGCTCCCATATCATGCAGGAAGTAAGTGCAGTATGCGATACCGTTATGATTATCGATAAAGGACAATTAGTATTAAGTGATAAGCCAGAGAATCTCAGTGCTCGTCTGGGTGTGACCGGTTTGATGAAAATCACAGTAAAAGGAGATCATGAAACGGTTATTACCGCATTAAAAAAGATCGAAAAGATTACAAATATCGAAGAGCAGCCGGATTCAAAAGACGGAATCGGTGAATTCACTCTTTATTATGGTGAGAATGATGATGTTCGTGAAGAGGTGTTCTATGCTATGTGTGATGCAAAGACCCCGATTCTTGAGATGCAGACGGTAAAAATGAGCTTAGAGGATATCTTCTTAAAGGTTACAGATCAAAACAGCACTGTTGGTGATCAAGAGGAAAAACCTGAAGTAGCTCAGCTGGAAGAGAGTAAGAGTGAAGAGGAGGATACAACAAATGCTGGCGATTTATAAGAAAGAATTACGTTCCTATTTTACATCGATGATCGGATATGTGTTTATTGCATTTTTCCTTGTTATTATCGGTATCGGATTTTTGTTCCAGAACTTAATCCAGACCTATGGTAACTTTGAATATACATTGCAATCAATTAGCTTTCTTTTTGTGTTACTCACACCGGTATTGACAATGAGATTAATGGCGGAAGAGAACAAACAAAAAACAGATCAGTTATTATTAACTTCACCACTTTCCGCATCTGCGATTGCAGTAGGTAAGTTCCTTGCGGTATTCACGGTATTTTTATCAGCAATGCTAATTACTTGTGCATATCCTTTGGTATTATCTAAATACGGCGAAATCCCGTTACTGTCCGCATATTCCGGAATTCTTGGATTTGTTGCTATGGGCGCGGCATATCTATCAATCGGTTTATATATTTCATCCTTAACTGAAAGCCAGGTGGTAGCAGCAGTCGTATCTTTTGTAATCTTCTTATTTACATTTTTAATGGAGAACATAGCGAATACGATTCCTTCTGATAACAGAACCGCTTTTATCGTATTCACAGTTATCATTATACTGGTCTGTATCATTCTTTATCGTATGATGAATAACATGACGATTGCATTAAGTGCCGCAATTATTTTAGAAATTGCACTCCTCCTTATCTATAGGTTACAGCCAACCTTATTGGACGGCTCTGTTTCAAAGATTACAGGATGGTTATCCATGGCTGATCGTTATACTCAATTCAGCTACGGAATATTTGATATGTCCGGTATTATCTACTATGTAAGTATCACCTTCTTATTTACGTTCTTAACGACGCAGGTAATTAGGAAAAAGAGATGGAGCTAGGAAAGGAGAATATCATCGTGAAAGATAATAATAAGAAAAGCTTTTTAGCGGGGATGAAAGCGTCCTTTTCCGGAAGAAAATTACGTAGCGGTGCGTACGTAACCGCGATGTCCTTTGTGGTTATCGTAATTATCCTTGTTGTTAATATGCTTATAACAAAGATGAACCTTCAGGTTGATTTAAGTACACAGAATATGTTTTCTATAACCAATGATTCAAAGAAGTTGGTGAAGGATTTAAAGGATGATGTAACAATATACTATTTGGTACAGAGTGGAACGGAGCAAAAAACGTTCACAAATATTATTAAACAATATGAGGCATCTTCTAATAAGATTAAGGTTGTATACAAGGATCCTGTGTTATATCCGAAGTTTGCCCAACAGCTCGGTGTAGAGGATAAGGTTCAGAATAACAGCTTCCTTATCGTGAATGATAGGACTAAGAAGGCTAAATATGTAGATTATAATGATCTATTAGTAACAGAGACAGATCAACAGTCAGGCGAACAAAGAACGACTGCAATTGATGTGGAGGGTGAGATTACTTCTGCGATTCAAAATATTACGACCACGAAACCTACAAAGATGTATATTGTTGAGGGACATGGGGAGACAGAAACAGGGACTACCTTTGATGAATTATTAAAGAAGATGAATGTGACAACCGACTCCTTAAAGACCGTTTCTGAAAGCAGTATACCAAAAGATTGTGGTGTTCTCTTCATTAATGCTCCAACTACTGATTTTACAGATGCAGAGACAAAGCTTGTTAAAGATTATCTGATAAAGGGTGGTAAAGCTCTTATTACCGTAGATTATAATGCTTATTCCTTAAAGAATTTTGATTCTATTCTGGAGTATTACGGTGTGGAAATAGTGAACGGTATCGTTCTTGAAAGCGATGCTAACATGCATGTAAATCAATATATTAATTCATTATTACCGGATGTGAAATCAAACGATATTACTACTAATGTAAAGAATAAAGATGTTCCTGTACTTATGCCGATATCCTCCGGTTTAAAGATAGCTGCTCAAAAAAGAAATACCTTAACAATTGAAACGTTATTACAAACCTCAGAAAGTTCATTTTCTAGAGTAGATATGTCTAGCAATAGTATGAACAAGGAAAATGGTGATATTGATGGTCCGTTTAATGTGGGCTTGGTTTCAACCGATAAATTTAATGGAATTACCTCAGGAATTGTAGTATTCGGTAGTGCATTTACTTTTAGCGACGACGCAAAGGATTATTCAAATTTATCATTGTTAAGTGGATCAATTGGCTATTGTGTAGGGGATAAGAACATGTTATCTATTCCGACTAAGAGTTTATCAAGTCCATACGTACAGTTATCACAAAACCAGGTTATTGTAATCGGTGCCACAGTTGTATTGATTATTCCGATTGTGATATTGGTTATTGGTGGAGTGGTCTTCTATAGAAGGAGGAGAAAATAATGGCTAAAAGAAAGAAAAAAAATGCCATTACCATAGTTTCCCTTCTTGTGTTATTAGTTGCTCTAATAGGAGTTTATGTTTGGTATGGCAATAGGGAGACAAAAAAAGATACTCCAGAGGATACAAAAACGATATCCTTAGCGAAGGTTGATCCTTCAAAGGTTACACAAATCCATTATATTGGTACCGATCTTAATATGGATTTTGTTCAAAAGGATGGCGTATGGAAGTCCAAAGAGGAGCCGGATAGACCGATTAATCAGGATAGTATATCGGGTATGATAAATAACATTCAGGATATTACAGCTACAAAAGTTATTGCAGAATCAACGGATGACCTCGCTAACTTTGGTTTGGATACTCCAAAGCCATCTGTTGAGATAACGATGGAAGATGGATCCACCGTAATTCTAAAGCTTGGCTTGGAAGCACCGACAGGAGATGGCTTTTATGCGATGGTGAACAAGGATAGTAAAGTATATCTTGTTGACAGAAGTTACAGCTCAGCACTAACAATTACAAATCTATCAATATCGGAGATAAAGAAAGCCCCCGATATAGCCCCCGATAAGATCAACTATCTGAAAATAGATAAACGTGGTGGACAGAAGATTGAATTAATGTTAAGCGAGACAACTGCGAAGGATAATAGCGGTTTCGGTAATTTCAACTGGCAGTATATTAAGCCTTATGGTGATGGATATACAGCAGACACGAATGAAATTCAGAAGATTATACAAAATTATGCTACATTTACGTATAACGGATGTGTAGACTATAAGGGTGATAAATTGAGTAAATACGGCTTGGATAAGCCTGCTGCAACTGTAACTGTTGGATATTATCAGAATCCATCCTCTCCAACACCGACGCCTGCAAAAACAGGTCCAGCGATAGTGACACCAAAGATTAGTAAGAGATATACAATCTATATTGGTAATAAGACAGAGGATGACAATTATTACGTAAGAGTAGATGGGTTGAAATCAGTATATTTACTGAGTGCAAATACGGTAGATGGTATGCTAGGTGTAGATGCTTTCACGCTGATTAACAAATATGCAGCGATTCCAAGTGTATTAAGAGTAGATAAGATTACTGCGGATTTTGACGGGCAGAGCTATATTATGGATATAAAGACGACTAAATCAAAGGATAAGGATGGGAAAGAGGTTTCAACTCAAACATTCAAATTCAATGGAGCTGATGTTGGTGCCGAAGCCTTTTCCGAACTATATCGCTCATTGGATTCCATTATGTATGATGCAGTTTTAGATAAGAAGGTAGATGTATCAAAGTTAAAACCGGTTTTCTCTATTTCGTTCCACCTAACGGATAATGATACACCGGTAGCAGCAACATTATACCCATACAACGATAGCTTTGATATTGTAGATAAGGGAACCGGAGTATATTTCCTAGCTGATAAGAGAAAGATTCAATTAATTGCAGATAAGATTAAGGACTTTAAGCCCACAAAATAATTATTGAATGATTTCGTATCCTATCATAATTGCTATAAGAAACGGATCTAATCATTATGAAGGCTGCTTCAGAACAGTTAAATTCTCTGCCAAGCATAGATATTGCTTTGCAACGAAGAAACTGTTCTGAGGTAGCCTTTTTTTACCAACCCCATCTGGATTGATGAAGCAAAAAAAGATGAAGGAAGCTAATTATAGGAAATATTTCTTTATCTTTTCATATACATCATCGTATTTAACACTTATAATGTAATATGAAAAATATAACTTGTACGAATATTATATTCATTTACATAATATATTAGCATAGAAGCAAGACAAACTATGTAAATAGGGGTAGGCCTGGAATAGGAGCAACGATGAGTATAAAGAGAAAACTTGTTTTAATGGGAATATGTATTGGAATTGTATTGGTCGTTCTAACGGTTAATATTATGCGAGGAATTCAGATAGATAATAAAGAAGGAGTCGGAGTAAAATCCGTTCCTGAGAATATAATTACACGTGCGGAAGCGTATCGATTGTTAAGCTATCTGGATTATAATCAGACAGAAAGAGAAGCAATACCAATAGGTATTGATTATAGTAGTAATAAGATGTCAGGCTGGTATGATACCTATGTAAATGCAGTATGGAAGATGGGGTTAATCGGTAATAAGGTCAAGAAAAATCCTGCTGCTGCTCTTACTTATGGAGAATGTAAGGATATGATTGATAAACTGATTATGACGGATCCTTCGTATCAAGCCTCATATAAAAAAATTACCTTTGATTTTACTAGCGCAAAGAAGGACATGCAGGTAACGGATTTTCTAGAATTATATCAAGGGCTTCTGGACAGTCAGTCAAAGGAACAACGCAAAGTACAGGAGGACACCTTACTTGTATTAGGTAGGGATGTCAGTGAAGATGGCAAAGACCGTATGGTTACGGATAAAGGTAAATACTACTATTTGAACGCTAAGAGCTATGATAAATACTTAAATAAATCTAAGAGTTCAACATCTAAACCTACACCGAAATCAAGCGAGGATATATCAGGGCAAGATAATTCAAACCAAGATCAAGCTAAGAATATGACAGATATTTTTATGAATAAAGGGATCAACGTATTAGTCTGTGATCAGGAATTAGTTTATATATCCTCTGTAACTACTGAAAAGATAGTTGTACATAATGTTTATATAAAAGAAGGAAAAGAAACACAGGTGGATGCCTATATCAATGGGATAAGCAAAAGCTTCCAAGCAATCTCAGAGATAAAATCACCCATTCAAAAAGTTATCAGTGATATTACGGTAGAAAATGAAAAGATTGTTAAGATTAATGTGAAACCGGACAAGATACATGGGAAAGTGCAGAGCATAGGTAAAGATTATATTGAAATAGCAGGTTATGGGAAGGTTCCGTTAGAGGAGGATTATAAGATCTATAAGGTTTATGGTGATATAGAGATTGAGCCTTCAGGAAGTATTCTGGTAGGATATGATAATACGGAATTTGTAGTATCAAATGGAAAGATCAGTGCGGCATTAATTACAGGGAGTATCAAGGCGCAAAACATTAGAGTTTTAATTAAGAGCAACGGCTATAAGGATATTTACCATAACAGTGTTGAAGTAACTTCGAAGACTGATTTTGTTGTAAGCACAAAGAAATCAAAAAAAACCTATAAGGCAGGGGAGAAGGTGACAATCAATACGGATAATAAATTGTTTTCGGACGGTAGAATTACAGTAAAGTCTGCCACCGGCTCCGGGAAAATTCAGTTACTATCCGTTAAGCGTGCCTGCGGTAATCCAAAATACAGAGGTTCGATAGAGATTGCGAAGGATGATAATAAATTACTGGTTGTAAACGAGCTGCCAATGGAAGAATACCTTTATGCAGTTATACCAAGTGAAATGCCAACAAGTTACGGGGTAGAGGCATTAAAGGTACAGGCAGTGTGTGCCAGAAGTTATGCATATCGTCATCTGATGGCAAACAGTCTGAGCCAGTACGGAGCACATGTTGATGACAGTCAGGCATATCAGGTCTATAACAACACCTCGGAGAATGAAAACTCTATACTTGCAGTTAAGGATACCTACGGACAGGTCTTAAAATATAATGATAACGTTATCATCGCATATTATTTTTCCACCTCCTGCGGTCATACAGCCAGTCCTTCCAGTGTTTGGGCCACTAACTCAAATATTCCTTATTTGGATGGTCAGTTAATGCTGACGAATGGTGAGGGGGATAAGTCGGATGATCAGGATGATGCAGAAAAATTATATCAGGATCTATCAACAGAGAAGCGATTTAAAAAATTCATTACTGCAAAGGATTTTACCACTTACGATAGTGAGTTCAGCTGGTATCGTTGGAAGGTAACAATGTCAGCTTCCGATATTGAAAAAGTGATTAATAATAACTTGTCTACAAAATATAATGCAAATCCGAATCTGATATTGACCAAGGACACCGATGACTCAAAATATAAGAGTGAACCGGTGGATACCGTAGGTGATCTTGTGGATATCAGTGTAACAAAAAGGGATAGAAGTGGAATAATCACCGAGCTGTTGATTAAAGGAACGAAAAATACAATCAAGGTACGTACGGAATATAATATCCGAGCATTACTCGCCCCAATATATGATAGTATTGTGCGCCAGGACGATACGAAGGTAGAGAGTATGAGCTTGTTACCAAGCGCGTTCTTTATGATAAATGATAAGAAAAAAGGCGGGAAACTCAATACCCTTACCCTGACCGGAGGAGGTTTCGGCCACGGGGTCGGAATGAGCCAGAATGCAGTTAAGGCACTACTCGAAGAGGGTAAGAATTACAAAGATATCGTATCATATTTTTATAAAGGAACCATTATTGGTAATATCTATAGCTGAAGTTAAGAGAAAGGCTGTTACAATACTTGCTCTGTGAGATTAGTGAAATCACAAAAAGAGTATTGTAACAGCCTTATTATTATTATTATTATTCCTCCTGGTTATAACGGCTATAAATATAGGAGGAAGGATCAATAATCTTTTGTTTTATCCCTTTGCAGGAATATGATAGAGTTGCCTAATCTTTTGAACAAACTCCTTATTCTCAAACAAGAGATTAAACTCCGCTCCGATAAATAGGATATACATACAAAAATACATCCACAACATGAATAATACCACAGCTGTCAGGCTGCCATACATGGAGGAATAGTTTGAAAAGTTATCAATGTAATAGGAGAATGCATAGGAAAAGCCCATCCAACCAACGGCACTTAACATGGCGCCGGGAAGTTCGTTCATAAATCTGCTTGTGCGGTTTGGTACGAAGGAATAAATCATCAAGAAAAATATAATTAAAACAACTAGACCAAGAATCGTACGAAGGCTGATAATGATAAATGCGGTATCACGTAACATAGGTATTTTCTGCTCTATCCAAAAATACAGACGATTACCAAATACAAATAAAATCATTGTAGCAATTAACATAATGGCAAAGATCAGAGTATATATGGCAGAGATAGCTCGTAATAAGAAGTAACGTCTAGTTTCTGCAATAGAACTTACGGAGTTCAAACCTTTCATAATAGCCAAAAACCCTTTACCGGCTGACCATAGGGTAGAAATTGCAGTAACTGAAATCAGAGTACGTGTAGCATCCGTATGGTAGATTTCGTTAAATACAGATATGAACATGGAATTGATTGCTGTAGGAAAGATCTGAGTAAAAATACGTAAGGTAGTGCTTTCACCAATCTTAAAATACTGCACAATACTTAAAAGTAGCATGATAAAAGGAAAAAATGAGATGATGATAAAAAAGGAAGCCTGAGCGGAATAAGCTTCTACATGGTCTTCTTTTATTTTTTTTCCAAATAGACTGATAAGACGAACTGTTGATTTTATCATGTTTATTACCTCCATAACGCCTAAACTTGAATTCAGATTATAAAAAGCACATTTTCATTTCTCGAAGACAAAAAAGAGGCTTTCAATGAGCATAATAATAATATTATATTATGAGTGGCTTAGCTTTATACTATACGTTTCTAAATTCAATCGTCATAAATCATTATATTATTTAAACTAAAATAGGAAAATATCCCATATGTGACTTATTATAACTCGATTTATAATAAATGCAATATCTATAAAATTATTTTACATTTGAAAAGCCATTGATAAAATATAATATCAATTTTAAATATTTTGTAAACTTAAGTCGAATGATTAAAATAACAATTCATTGATAAAATAAGCAGTTTAGTATATAATTTATTTGTTATTTTATCATTATAGTGGATAAAGTATTGATTTTTCTTGTGTTTATAGTATGATAAATATTGGGATATTAAATTATTAAGATATAGAATATATGGAGGATTTATCCTCTAGGGGAAAAGGAGTATTATATGATCAATTTTGATGAAGAGATTGAAAAGTTTCAGCCAAGCTTAGAGATTGAACAAGCTGAAGATGTAATAACCAATAATGGCCTTACAGATGTAACAGATATTTTAAAGGAATTGCTAAAAGAAAACAAAGATAAATAAGAAAAATAGATTACAATGGACAGGTGGGGATGATATGGTTTGCCCGAATTGTGGAAGTAATGTGTCGGATAAGAGGACACAATGCGAGAGATGTGGAATAGATTTAACAATGTATAAGAAGATAATTAGAACTTCAAATTTTTATTATAATAATGGTTTGGCTCGAGCGAAGGTCCATGATTTATCAGGAGCAGTGATTGCCCTTCGTAAATGTCTTGAGTTAAATAAACTTCATACAAGTGCAAGAAATTTATTAGGATTAACCTACTTCGCTATGGGTGAAACAGTTTCAGCTCTCAGCGAATGGGTAATCAGCAAACATTTTCAGCCGAATAACAATGATGCCGATGACTATATTCACAGAGTTCAATCGAATCCGACTAGACTTGATACCTTAAATCAAGCGATAAAGAGATATAATTCAGCGCTGAATTATTCAAAGCAGAGAAGTGAAGATTTAGCAATTATTCAGTTAAAGAAAGTAGTAACATTAAATCCGAATTTTGTTCGTGCTTATCAGTTATTGGCATTGTTGCATATGAAATTGGGTGAGAATGAAAAAGCAAAGAAATATCTGACGAAAGCCGGAAAGATAGATGTATCAAATACCATTACCCTGAAATATATGGGTGAATTAGAAAAGCCTTTGGCGAAGGATATGGAATCAAATCCGGAGGCGGAGCAAAGCTATACGAATGCGATTGTGCCTGTTTCTTCGTACAAAGAGGACAAGCCGAATATCATGGCATTTGTAAATCTTGTTATAGGTGTTTTGATTGGACTAGCTTTTATGGCTGTATTAGGGTTACCGTCATTACGTAATCATGATAAGAATTCTGATACGAATAGTGGCAGTTCTACGACACAGACTATAATTCAGCAAAAAGATAATGAAATCAAAGATTTAAATGATAAGAATAACGACTTGAAGGATCAAATAACACAACTGCAGTCACAATTAGAAGATTCAACAGCAAACACTGGTGTAAAGAGCACCTATGATTCTTTGATTAAAGCAACCGGTCAATATATGACTGAGTCAGGGAAGTCAAAAAGCAAGCAGGATTTTAATGCTACCGCAGATACTCTGGCTTCGATAGATGATACTAAATTAGAGGGTGACGCAGCGAAAAATCTAGTAAAAACCTTACGTGATGCTGTATACCCGGATGTTGCAAAGGATTATTATCACAATGGGTATGTCAAATACAATGGTGGTAAATTTGAAGATGCAATTGCTTTATTATTAAAGGCAATGAAATTTGATCCGAAGGATGAGAATGCAGTATATTTTGTAGCTCGTTCTTATGATAAAATGAATGATAATACAAATGCAGCAAAGTATTACAATCAATTAATTACAGATTTTCCGGATACCAGCAGAGCTTCCAGTGCAAAACAACTCATTAAAAGTGTCCAGTAACAACGATAAATTGAAATAGAAAAACCGAAGATAAAAGACTAAAAAAAGACATTTCATGTAGAGCGATTATTTCGTTCCATAAAAGGTCTTTTTTTAATTTGTAGTATGGCAATCAATCGTAAGTTTGTATTTTGTTTATTCTGCGAAAGGAAACGCTTGATCGATGAATTAGGTAGTTAGGAGGGAATATTGCATGCAGGATGCGAAAAAAAATGTAACGTCGTCAAAAAAAGGAGGTGAAAAGGGTACAACGTATGAAATCTGTAATCGTTGCTTAATTATTAAATTGCAAGAGGAGTTAGATCATCATAATGCGATACAGGTTAGAGAGAAAGCTGACAAATTGATTGACCGTAATAATATAAAGCATATTATATTTGATTTTAGTGGTGCGGTATTTATGGACAGTGCAGGAATCGGTGTCGTCATGGGCAGATATAAAAAAGTTATATTTATTGGGGGAAAAGCAGCGGTTGCGAATGTCAATTCAGCAGTGGACAGAATATTTAAGCTGTCCGGTCTATATAAAATAATTGAAAAATATGATTCGGTAGAAGCTGCCTTAAATAAGCTGCAAAAAGCTTAAGTTTATAGAGCATAGCATTATGGTTACAAAGAGGAAAGGGGATAAAATTTAAATGAATGATCAAAATGAAATGTTATTAGAATTCGAAAGCAAATCTCAGAATGAAAGCTTTGCAAGAACAGTAGTTGCTGCATTTGCTGCACAGTTGGATCCAACCATTGAAGAATTGGCAGATATAAAAACCGCAGTGTCTGAAGCAGTGACTAATTCCATAATTCATGGGTATGCCGATACTAAGGGAATCATCAAGATGCACTGCATTATCTGTAATAGCGAGATAATGGTCGAAATCATTGATGAAGGCACAGGGATAGACGACATTGAGAAAGCATTGGAACCCTTGTACACTACCAGGCCGGAACTAGAACGATCCGGTATGGGATTTTCTTTTATGGAAGCATTTATGGATGAACTGGTGGTAGAATCGAATGTGGGTGTGGGTACTACTGTTAAGATGAAGAAAAAAGTCGGAAAATAGAATGCCCATGCAGATGGAAGGGAAGTGACAGTTTAATGTGGATACGCTTGAATTAATCAGATTATCAAAGGAAGGTGACAAGGATGCAAGAGACCGGGTTGTCACCGAGAATGTAGGTCTAGTATGGAGCATTGTGAGAAGATTTGCGAATAGAGGTCATGAAATGGAAGACTTATTCCAGATTGGGTGTATCGGTCTTATAAAAGCGATCGACAAGTTTGACGCCACTTATGAAGTAAAATTCTCAACATATGCGGTACCGATGATAACAGGAGAAATTAAGCGATTCTTAAGAGATGATGGAATGATAAAGGTAAGCAGATCCTTAAAGGAGACTGCGACGAAGATACGTGTGGTTAGGGAAAGATTCGGTAATCAGTATGGAAGAGAACCTACCATAGATGAGATTGAAGAGGAATTAAATATTGCGAAGGACGAAGTAGTAATGGCTCTGGAAACAGGAGCAGAAGTGGAATCGCTATATAAAACAATTTATCAGGGAGACGGAAGCCCGATCTTCTTAATAGACAAGTTGACAGAAACAAAGGATGAGAGTGAAAATTTAGTGGACAGGCTTGCATTAAGAGAAATAATTGCATCCTTAGATGAAAAGGAACAAGAAATCATCAGGCTTCGATACTTTAAAGATAGAACACAAACAGACATAGCAAAGGAATTGGGAATCTCGCAGGTTCAAGTATCAAGAATGGAAAAAAGGATATTAAAAATTATGCGAGAACGTATGGGTGCATAGTTCATTTATTTAAATCATTAATAATAAGCAGGGTATTTTCAAAGCAAAAGTTACGTATCAGGTTGAAGGATTTAAACTTGATTAAGTAATATTATTTTGAAGAGATCCTGCTTTTTTATGCGGAATATTACTTGTATTTTTTAGTAGATATGTAATCTGAATGCTAAGAGATTTTGATGAATTTATTACCAGTATAGTAAATTAGTTAATTCATATAATATCGATAAGTGGGCTAATCTTGAATTTGATGAATACTAGAAAGGTGCGAATTATAATGACAGTAAAAAGAAAAATATTATTAATCGCTGCGCTAATTATTCTTGCTGCGGTAGGTTTGGTTTTATGTGTAGGATATTTTACATCGGATAATTCATCAGAGTTTGATGGGACTTTAGTAAAAGTGTATGACGAGTTCCCGACAGTAGCTTAATATTGAATTAATATTAATAATATTAAGCTTAATCTGTAATATTGCAGGTTGTGAAAGGCATGGTGGATTTATGGAAGATAAGAAAAAAGTATCAGCCTCCTCTGTGGTAGGGCAGCAGGATAAACAAACAAGAGAGGAAAATTATAAAGAGTATGTGAAACAAATGACTCCCAAGTATAGTCTTGTCAAAAACATGGTGAAAGCCTTTCTTGTTGGAGGTATCATCTGTACAATCGGTCAGGGATTTATCAATTTTTATCAAAGCAGAGGTGCCAGCCTTGAATTAGCGAAATCCTATAATACTCTTACTCTAGTGTTTTTGGCTGTCCTATTAACCGGTATAGGCGTATATCAAAAGATAGCTAAGTTTGGAGGAGCCGGTACCTTGGTACCGATTACAGGCTTTGCTAATTCTGTAGCTGCTCCGGCTATCGAATATAAGAAGGAAGGACAAGTATTTGGTATCGGGTGTAAGATATTTACGATAGCAGGCCCTGTTATTCTTTACGGAATTTTCTCAACATGGATATTGGGATTAATTTATTACATTTTAAAATTGATGAAAGTTGTTTGAGAAAAGGAGCAAGTGTTATGTCTGAAAAAGCAGTAAGTCAATCAAAGATGGTAGGAAAACAAAGCATTGCTTTTAATATCCCACCATTTATTATTTCAAGTGCCTCGATCGCCGGAAAAAAGGAAGGCGAGGGTCCTATGGGTGGGCTTTTTGATGTGATTCAAGAAGATCCGCTTCTTGGTAAAAATAGCTGGGAAGAAGCCGAGAGTGAGTTGATGAAATTATCAGCAAATAAAGCTTTGGAAAAGGCGAGGCTAAAGAATACAGATATTCGATATCTGGTGGGAGGAGATCTTCTTGGGCAATTGATTGCGACCTCCTTTGGTATAGCAAGTCTTGAGATACCTTTAATTGGAATCTATGGAGCCTGTTCCACGATGGGCGAGGCGATGATGGTCGGATCCATGCTGGTCGACGGTGGCTATGCAGGAAAAGTACTTGCGATTACCTCCAGTCATTTCGCAGGAGCAGAGAAGCAATTTCGGTTCCCTCTAGATTATGGCAATCAAAGACCTTACTCCGCATCTTGGACAGTTACAGGAAGCGGTTGTGTCATTATATCCGACCAGGATTATAAAGCTGACACCGTGAAAGCTTCTGTTGTGATCAAAGGAATTACCACCGGAAAAATAGTTGATTATGGTTTAAAAGATTCCATGAATATGGGTGCATGTATGGCACCGGCTGCATTTGAAACGATAAAACAGAATATGGAGGACTTTGGTATTCAACCTAATTATTATGACAAGATCATTACGGGAGATCTTGGTTATGTGGGGTCAAATATACTCAAGGATCTTTTGAAAGAGAAAAATTATGATATCAGCTCGAATCATATGGATTGCGGCATAGAAATATTTGATCAAGAAAATCAGGATACCCATGCAGGAGGAAGTGGCTGTGGATGTTCTGCCATCATCTTCGCCAGCTTCGTTCTCAGGAAGCTTATATCGAGAGAATGGAAGCGTGTTTTATTCATTCCTACTGGAGCATTGCTGTCACAAGTAAGCTTTAACGAAGGAAAGTCAGTTCCTGGAATTGCACATGCAATTATTGTAGAGTCGGTTGGATAAATATTCTTCAATTATACAACAGAGAATATACGAAGGTCCATGCAATACGAAAGGTTTGGTAAACTATATGGATTATGTAAAAGCGTTTATTGTAGGTGGTTTGATCTGTGCCATTGTTCAGATATTGTTGGATAAAACAAAGTTATTACCTGGAAGGGTTATGGTTATCTTAGTGTGTACCGGAGCAGTGTTGGGAGCGATAGGTATTTATGAACCATTTGCAAAATGGGCTGGAGCCGGGGCAGGAGTGCCATTGACCGGATTTGGAAATATACTTTATAAGGGAGTAAAAGAAGCGGTTGATAAGGAAGGCTTTATTGGAATATTTAAAGGTGGATTTACCTCCTCCTCAGTCGGAATATCAGCTGCTTTAATATTAAGTTATATAGCTTCATGGTGTTTTAATGCAAAGATGAAAAATTAAAGAAGGATGTTACAAATCATGCCCACTATGATATGGGATTGATTTGTAACATCCTTCTTTATAATTTGAATCCGATTAGTTCAAGATATTATGAATCAGATCATCTAGGGGAGTCTGTGTAATAGTCGGACTAAGTGGTGAATTGGTTGGAGTTATTTGTCCCGTATGAACTTTGCAGGTTTCAGTAGGTAATATAAACGGTGAATCTGCAGTTACACAGGTCTCCTTTTTATCCAAGAAGACTCTCTCTTCTTTTACTGGGCACTTGTCAGTTGCAAGAACATTTGAAACCGGACAGATGGATGCTTTAATATGAACATTGCATTTTTCTGTAGGTTCAGAACCTCTTGCAAAGTATTCAACTCGGGTAGCATCACCACCCTCGTATTTATCACATAATCCTGGAACTGCCAGTTTGCCTGACTTGGTACAAATTCTAGCCGAAGTTATGGAAGAAGGTCGATCAAAGGATTTTCTCTTTAAGTCTTTTTTAATATGGATTTGCTCCATAATTTTTCTCCACAATTTTTTATGATAGATTGTATTATCCTGGGACTGGTTATGATCATAACCTGACCAAACTGACGCGGTATAATATGGAGTAAATCCACAGAACCATAAATCTCTATTGCCGGTAGTTGTACCGGTCTTGCCGGCTTCTGGCATACTGATTGAGTTAAATCTTGCAGCGGTACCGGTTCCGACTTTAACAACATCCTCCATGGCACTAGTTAAAAGAAATGCAGTTGATTCCTTCATAACTTGTTCCTTTTTCGGCTTGATATTCAGTAGCACTTTCCCATCATGATCAAGTATTTTAGTATAAAAGGTCGGTGGTATATAAACACCGTCATTTGCGACTGAGGCATATGCTGCTGTTAACTCCAGATTACTTACACCATCAGTTAATCCACCAAGTGCCATAGGGAAATTGATATCAGATACAATTTTTCCGTTTGACTCCTTACGTGATTCAACAAGGGAAGAAAATCCTAGTCGCTGTAAATAATCAAATCCTACTTGAGGGGTAACCTCAGCAAACGTCTTAACAGTGACAACGTTTAGTGAATTGGTAATACCTTGTCGCAAAGTTGATAGACCTTTATAATTCTTAGAACCAGCTTTCTCGTACCAGTTGTTTACTTCTGTTTTGGTACCGGGATAGTAATACGGACCGGCATCATCTTGTACACTTGCTAAAGTTAAATTAGCGGTATCGAGTGCAGGCAAGTAAGTAGATAGAATTTTAAAAGTGGAACCCGGTTGACGAAGTGTGTTAGTAGCACGATTTAATGTACGGTTACCAATTTTTTGACCTCGACCGCCGATGATTGCCTGTACCTGCCCGTCCGATTGATCCATAACGACAAATGAGGATTGTGGCTGAACGGTCATCGTAGTATTTTCTGCGAGGATCTCATCACCGACTTTTACCATCGCTTTTTTGAATGCATCTATCTTCTTTTGCATTTCCTTCTTATCAAGGAACAAAACTGAAAAGCTTTTATTTTTTTTCTTGTAATAGTTTTCTAAATCATTTGTATGATAATGTATGGTTGTTCCATCTGATTTCTTTATGGATAAAGCATAGGTGAGTTCGTAATGAGAGTCGCCCATTGCAGGGAAATTCGATTTGTCCGAGTATACATTATCACATATTTTTTGAATATCGGGATCTTGAGTAGTATAGATGCTTAAGCCACCGCTATAAATCAGACTTGATGCTTCAGCCTGTGTATAGCCAAGTTTATTCTGCAGATCCTTCATAACCTGCTCGATTAATTCATCAACAAAATAGCTATAGTAGGAATTCGTTGAAGACTCTACATTATTTACAGTCTGAATTCTGCTGTATACATCATCGTTAATTGCCTTGTCATATTCTTCTTGAGTACAATAACGTAACTCCAGCATTTTCTTAAGGACTTCATCCCGACGCTCTTTGTTGTTTTTCGGATTTGTAATCGGATTACGATAAACGGGACTTTGAGCGATTGCAGCTATGGTTGCTGCTTCGGATAAGGTTAAGTCCTTCGCATCCTTATTAAAATATCTTAGTGAAGCGGTTTGTATACCGTAAGATCCGGCTCCAAGATTAATTGTATTCACATAGTTTTCAAGGATGGAGTCTTTGTCCAATTTATGTTCAAGCTGAATTGCAAGATATTGTTCCTGAATCTTACGTTCTATTCGCTTGACAAATGTTTTCTCCTGACCACCATTGAATACCTGGTTCTTTAAAAGCTGTTGGGTAATCGTACTTGCACCCTGATCAAAGCTATTTGAAGTTAAGCCGCGAATGCCGGCGCGAATAATACCTCGAATATCAATACCGTTATGTTGATAGAAACGTTCATCCTCAATACTGACAAAACTATTCTTTACATAATGTGGGAGATCATTAATCGAAACAAAGATACGATTTGATTGCGGCCCGGCCAAATTCTCTATCACGTTTCCTTCTTTATCATATATTGTGGTGGTAAAGCTGGTAGGAGTTACATTGATTTGTGATATCTTAGGTGCACTGTCGAGTGTACCTTTCACAAATCCATAACTTGCATAGGTACCAACAATAACAATAAATAGGAAGGCAACGATGCAAAGTCGGAATAGTGTGATACGAGCTTTCGATACGAATCGCTTTGAATTAGATTTCAAGCTATTCTGTTTATATTCTATTCCTTTTTTACTATAATCCATGATAACCTCCAATCTGATGGAATTCATATTTATATAGACTTATTATCCATTTGTAGAATAAAGTGTCAGCCTACTGACAAATGTGCGCCTGAGTGACTGCGAAGTAGGAATGCGGTCGTAGTTGAATAGAGTCATATATCGGTAACACTTTACTCATGCGTACCTTTGATTTTATCACATTTTTCTTTGGAAATAAAGTTAAATATTGTGTTGGATATATTTTTAACCAAAATATGGAATGTAAACCATTTCGGTTAAAGAAAGTATTAAATCATTGTCTCGAATCTATAAAAAGTTTGCAAAAATCGTGTGAATTATTTAGTAAAATCAATATAATTGCTGATAAATGTCAAACGAACTTCACAAATCGTGAAGGTATGTCGAAAATAAACGAAAGTAAGAAATTTGTGCGTTGAAATGTACTTTATTTCTATATATTATCTGTGTATAATGTAATTTGTCAGTTATTTTAAGGTATTTTATATTGTTTAGGGGGATGTTGTAAGATGAAACAGTTATTATTTACCAATGAAGTGACATTGGAAGGCGAAAAGGTAATGAAACTGGATTATTCTCTAACAGAGGGAATAATGGAAAGTGATCCGAAATTTTCTTATTATGGAATTCAGATTACGAAGTATCTGGACAGCAATACGGAAATGGATGAAATCTCCGGGATTTCATCCTGTAAAGAGGATGTGGTCTTAATTTTGAAAAAATTATGTCAATTCCAAGTAACCCCGATTTCTATGGTAGAGATTGTGGACGAGCTTGTGAACGAGCTCGTGGTTACCGGTGTAGCATAATTAAAAAAGAATTACTTCACCATTTACAACAGTGTAGTAAATTTGACCTTTCATCATTAAAGTAGCTGAACCGTTTGTATGTTCGGCTATTTTTTTGTGAAAATTTTGGTTATTAGAGGGAGGAACCAGTACGGTAATTATGACAATATCCGTATATTCACTGGAAAGTAACGTAATTTTCTCTTGATTAATATAATATTGTATTTTACCAATCCAATTATAGTCTGTTGTAATCTCTATCTTATTCCCCAATTCCTTTTTTATGATAATACTTTGATTCAGACCTTCCAACACAGCACTTTGATAGGCTTTTACTAAACCACCCGTACCAAGCAGAGTCCCACCAAAGTAGCGGGTTACTACCACAACAAGATTGGTAAGTTCATGATTTATTAAAACATCTAACATAGGTCTACCGGCTGTCTTACTGGGTTCACCGTCGTCGGAGCATCTTAAGACCTGATTCTCTGATCCTATAATATAGGCGAAGCAGTTATGGGAAGCATCCCAGTACTTCTTCTTTAGTGTTTCAATGATATTAATGGCTTCTTCTTCTGAATTTACAGAGGATACGGTTGCAATAAATCTGGATTTTTTTACTACAATCTCCCCAGTTCCACCTTCCATAATGGTATGAAATGCTTCTGTCATCATGAATACTCCTTTCATTTTGAAGTTATGAAGTATAGATTAACTTTTTACTGATGTTGCCATTGTGTTATGTTTTGTGATATCATAAAAATGTTCGATATTCAGTACAAGAATGAAAAACACATTAAAACTATGGAGGATGCTATGAAACTGAAGTACATTTCATGGATTCCTGCTGCAATCATTATGATAATTATCTTTATATTTTCATCAAAGCCAGCAGATGAATCAAATGAAAGCAGCCTAAAGATTGCAGATAAAATATATACAATATATGAGAATATAACGCAAACGCACCATGTTGGAGAAGAAAAAGAACAAATCATGGGCATTATAAATCATATCGTTCGTAAAGCTGCTCATTTCTCAGAATATGCAGTTTTAAGTGTTGCATTCGCAATGCATTTATCTGTGATTGGTATGAGACGAAGATGGATTTTTATATTACCTGTAATATTATCCTTTCTATATGCATCCGGTGATGAATTCCATCAGACCTTTGTGGCAGAAAGAGCCGGAATGTTGAAAGATGTAATGCTGGATACAAGCGGTGCATTAACTGGATCAGTTCTATTTACGCTAATTCTATATGGGATAACAAAACACATTATCCGAAAGAGAAAAAAGGTTACTAATTAGGTGAAAAGCGGTTTTGTTCCAAATTGTAAATATAATCAATAGCTTCAAGAGAGGATATGATTTGATTTTTATTGCAATCTAAATCCTCACATAGCTCGTCTAACGAAGGGTAATTATCACGCAACTTTGTGTTGATATAGCTTAATAGAATATTAGGATCCTGTGGCAAACTCATGGGTAGCTCCTTTCGTTGTTACATATAATTCTTATTTTATTATGCACATATTAGGATAATTTTCAATACTGAAACAAGACAAATTATACTTTGATTAGCCGGTTGGCAGAATGGAGGAGAGAATGGATTTATTTGATTATATGAGAGTGGATACAATGAAAAAGGAAGCTCCGCTGGCCTCCAGACTCCGTCCGTCTACATTGGAGGAGGTAGTTGGTCAGAGTCACATCATTGGAAAAGATAAATTATTATATCGCGCTATTAAGGCTGATAAAATTAGCTCAATCCTTTTTTATGGTCCACCGGGAACGGGGAAAACTACGTTGGCTAAGGTGATTGCGGGTACGACCAGTTCTATCTTTACCCAGATTAATGCTACTTCATCGGGTAAAAAGGACATGGAAGCGGTAATTTTGGAAGCAAAGAATAATCTGGGTATGTATGGGAAGAAAACCATTCTTTTTATCGATGAGATACACCGTTTTAACAAAGGACAACAGGATTATCTTCTGCCATTTGTTGAGGATGGAACCATAGTGTTAATCGGCGCAACTACAGAAAACCCATACTTTGAAGTAAATTCGGCGCTATTGTCCCGTTCTATCATATTTGAATTGAAGCCACTCGATAAGGAAGATATCAAGAAGTTACTTCTACGGGCGGTTCAGGATGAAGAAAAAGGAATGGGTGTATACCGTGCTGTCATTGATGAGGATGCTTTGGAGTTTCTCGGTGATATATCCAACGGTGATGCACGCGCGGCTCTTAACGCGATTGAGCTTGGAGTTTTGACGACGGAACGCGCGGAAGATGGTTTCATTCATATTACACTTGGGGTAGCGTCTCAATGTATTCAAAAGAGAGTGCTAAAGTATGATAAAAACGGAGACAATCATTACGATACCATATCAGCTTTTATCAAAAGCATGAGAGGCTCTGATCCGGACGCCGCCATATACTATCTTGCCAGAATGTTGTATGCAGGAGAAGAGGTTACATTTATTGCAAGAAGAATTATGATATGTGCTGCGGAGGATGTATCCAATGCAGATCCGAATGCTCTTGTTGTAGCGACTAATGCTGCACTGGCGGTAGAGAGACTCGGTATGCCGGAAGCTAGGATTGTATTGGCTCAGGCAGTTGCTTATGTAGCTTGTGCGCCAAAGAGCAATTCTGCCATATGTGCGATTGATGAAGCTTATCGAATTGTTGAGAATGAAAAAACAGCCACAATTCCGGCTTATTTGATGGATGCACATTATAAAGGTGCTTCTAAGTTAGGGCATGGATTGGGGTATAAATATGCCCATGATTATGAAAACCATTATGTGAAGCAACAATACCTTCCGGATGAAATTAAGGACAGAGTATTCTACGTTCCTTCCAATAATGGTTATGAGAAACAGATTCAAGAATATTTTAAATTTATTAAAAAATAATAAGGCAATTATTTGCCTTCTGTGGGATCATCTTCATTTTCACTCGTTAAATCCGGGCTGAAGACATCCTTTGTCTTATGCACCAATCGGTATATTAGCATAATGGCATAAACTGTGACGGGAATAAAGAAGGATGCGAACAGGCTTGAGAAAAATAAGCCATTTGTGTACTTGCTTCCAAATATAGCTGATATAAGCGTTAGTAAATAGATAGCTACTAGGAGAACGATGCCGATAATGGCAGTTACACGTTTTGATTTATTCATAGGATAAGTCCTTTCATGATTACTGATTAATATAAAGTTCATTATATAGAAGCATTAAGAAAAAAGCAAGAAATGAGTCTAAATTAAGATTATTGGAGTGAGGTTAAGATGCGATACGTAGGGAATAAATACAAGTTCATTTTAATCATAAGTGAAACGTTTATTTTAGCAATGTTAATAGCATTCTTTTTGATGAAGGATGTGAATGCATTGGCTACACAACAGCCGACAAAGCAACCGGGAAATTCGGTAGTTACAAAGGATATTGCTGATAAGGAAGTGGGAATATATTTTGATCAGAAGTGGGTGGAAGCGGGAGTTCCTCTGAAGGTAAAGAATGCACCCAAAGGAGCTACTTTCAATTGGGTTATTACCTCTGCTGACGGTATAAAACAGACCTTTACAACACAGGAAAATTCTTATACCCCCATAGAAGAAGATCAGGAAAAATTAATAACAGTTTCGTTGGAGGGGGATGCAAATCTATCGGCCTCCATATACTTCAGTTTACTTCCGGTAGTTTATATCAATAACGAGGAAGGTTATAATGGTGTCGGTGATGTTTTTTCAGATGCGGCTATGAATACTCAGGGATGTAAATTGTATTCCAATGGGAAACAGCTTTACAAAGGAGATATTAAGCTTAAGGTAAACGCTGATACAACTAAAGCGATGGCAAAAAAACCGTTTGACATTGAACTGAGCGAGAAAACAGACTTACTCGGTATGGGCAAGAATCAGAATTGGTCATTGCTAGTGAGTGATACGGATCATACTCTGATGCGAAATAAACTCTTGTATGAGTTTTCAAAAGATATTGGAATGAACATTTATTCTAAATCAGAGAATGTTGTATTGATCTTTAATAATAAATATTATGGGGTTTACCAACTTTGTGAGCCGATTAACATTGGTACTGAGCGTGTTGATTTATTTGATTGGGATAATATCGCGAAAGAAGCATCGGATGCGATAGTTGATCAGGTTCTTAATTCGAAAGATATCAATAATCGGACAACGAATACCAATGATATCAATAATACTAACAGTAATACAACTGATAACAACAATACAAATATAGGCAATTCCGTTAATAATAATATTAATAACAATACGAATATCAACCAATCAAATGTTATCAATCAAGAAGAAATTGAATTACTAAAGAAGAATGTGAAAATGGCGATGTGCCAGAATTTAAGTTGGATGACTAGTCCTTATGCTTTTCGCTATGATGTAGATGGGGATGGTACACCGGAGACATATATAATTGGTGATTATGTTAAGTTACCGGCACCAACAGGCGGAGTACTGCTTGAGATGGGCGTAAACGGTTTTAATAAGAATAACCCTTCCTCTATGGTTACGGACTACTCCCAACCTCTAATTTTTAAAATTCCGCAATACGCAAAAACGAATAGTGAATTATATACTGGTATCCAAGATTATATTCAAAGCTTTGAACATGCGCTGCATAGCGCGGATTTCTCTTACCATGAGCAAGGGGATAAATACAGAGCCCTCAATCGTAACGGTGGTAATAAGAATTCGGGCTATGAGCTCAGTGATTTTAGTGCTCCTGTGTATGACGGTAAGCATTACAGTGAATTGTTTGAAATGGATTCTCTGATAGAAAATTTTTTGGTAAAAGAATTCTCAATGAATTGGGATAGTTTAAAGAGTAATGAGTTCCTGTATAAGGACGTTGACGGACTATTCTATATGGGTCCTGTTTGGGATTTTGAAAATGCCTGGGGAAATATTAATAGAAAAGATCAAAATACCTGGTTTCCGGACCAGTGGTATACAACAAGCAGTTATTTCTCAATGGAACAGTATTATCAAAGCGTGCAATGGAACCGCTCATTACTAAGAGATCCATATTTTTTAGTAAAGGTTTATGAAAAGTATAAAAAGGTTCGTAAGTCCGCTATTGAAAATATGATTAAAGATGGCGGAAAGATTGACATGTATACAGAGCGTTATCAAGCCGCAGCAACAGCAAATGATTTAAAATGGGGGCATACCTATCAAAGCTATGAGGGTGTTGGATTTGATGAATCCGTTCAAAATATGAAGGATTTTATTACAGCCCGTGTTGAATGGATGGATCAACAGATGGCCAGCTTGGATTCTATGATAGCTTCGCTACATTATTACGCACCAAGCCAGGACTTAAAGATTACCAAGGTAGATAAAAATGCAGTGAATAACTATGTAGAAATTACTGCTAAGATATCGGATCCGAACATTACTTCAATCAGATTATTAGTGAATGGCTCTCACAAGTATGTTGCTAAGGTTAAGAAAGGGAAAGTAGTAACTAAAATTCCAGCGGATGCTCTGGTCTCAACCAGTAAGTTTCATAATATTGTTCAAATACTTGGAGTAAATTCTAAGGGGAATTATGTGATTGATTCCGGAGAACAAGGTAACTATTCTTTGGCAAAATCAAATTATACAATTTTTTATTATGATAAAAATATTGATGGGATTAAACAGTCGGTGAATGAAGCCGTTACAGCAGTAAAGAAGCAGACCACCGGATATAACATCCTGCTACTCATCGCAGGTATAGTATGCGTAGTAAGCATATTAGGAATAGTAATTATAGCAAAAGCCCGTAAAAGTTAATTTACGGGCTTTGTTTTTGTTCTACGAGGAAAGACTTTTTATTGTAATTTTAAAGTGATAAAGTTAGTCTCTATTTGGTTGATTCAACAGCCTGTGCAATCGCATTTTTTATGATATTCTTTGTCATCATTCCGGGGACATAGCTGATGATGTCTCCGTTTTTATTTATGATAAAAGTAGTTGGAAAGGCACTAATGCGGTAACTATTTAATAAATCGCCTGTTTCATCAAACAGAGTCGGGAAGGTATATCCTTTTTCGTGAAGGAAGGATTTGATTTCCGTCTGACCGATATCCTGATTGTTGGGATACTCTTCACTGCTAGGATTAGTGACACCTAGGAAGATAACATCACCTTTATTTGAGTTGTATTCTTTATATAATTCTTCAATATCAGGAAGCTCTTTGTTACAGGGCGGACACCAGGTGGCCCAAAAGTTAAGAAAGACCACTTTCCCCTTATATTCTGATAATGTATGCTTCTTACCGTATTGGTCATATAAGTTAAAGTCGATACCGGGATAGGAGGAAGTTTCTTTCTCTCCATCGCTATTTCCATTTTCCCCAGAAGTTTTCGGTGCATAGGAATTTAAGTAACTGGATACGCCATTCATAAATCCGGTAAAGGTCATGAACCCGATCAGGATTAATACTACACCTGCAATTTTAATCGTATAGCGGAGTAGTTTCTTTTTCCGTTTTAAAAAATCAAGTGCTTCGGTGGTAAAGAAACCGAGCAGCAGAAAAGGAATAACAAATCCGGCAGTATAAACAAGCACCAGTAGATATCCGGTTAGAGATGTTTTTGCACCAGAGGCCATTAATAATACGGAAGATAGTGCTGGACCTATACAGGGCGTCCAGGCAAAGCTGAAAGTGAAGCCCAGCAAGAAAGCAATTAGTGGATTTACCTTCTTATTCTCCAACTTAAGATGAAATCTTCTCTCTTTTTGAAAGAAAGAAAAATCAAAGATTCCCAGCTGAATTAAGCCCAATATGATAATTAGAATTCCGCTAACCCTGGTTATGAATAACTTATTCTTAGCAAGAATCTCACCCAATGAAGTAAATGTTAGCCCTAGCGCAAAAAATGCGAAGGAGATTCCCAATACAAAGAATAGAGTATGAAGGAGAACCTTTTTACGGTTGTATGGAACCGACGCATCTTCATTATTATTCGTTGTATTCCCAGCCAGATATCCCATATATACCGGCAAAAGTGGTATGACACAGGGAGAAAAGAAGGAAAAGATGCCTTCTAGAAAAACAAGTATGAAATTAACATGAGTAGTAACTGATCCATCCATCTTAATATCCTCCTAATTCTATTGTACTAAGTAGAAATAATATCTATTCGTTTATTTTATTATAGCCTATCATATTCTTGGGGCACACTTCAACACATTTTCCACACTGAATACAATCCGGATGACTAAGATGTTCACCCTTAAAATCATGAGGTACAATACCTAAGGGACATTTTTTAGAACATAATTTACAGGAGATACAGGCGGAAGACACCTGTAGCGTCTTTTTATTCTTTCGATGCTTTGATATTAAGGCAGAAAGGGTTCCCATAGGGCAGATTTGGCACCAGGTTCTGTGGTTGAATAGGAGAGATAATATTACTCCGATGACAGTTGTAATCAGTATAATTCGATAGAATACCATACCGATACCATAGGGATTCCCCCAGTTTTGAATCACTCCGGTAAAGAACATGGATAGTAAGAAGATTACCATTACACCTCTTAATATCTTGGATTTAAAAAACTTAGGAATTCTGTTTTTCTTGCTGATCTTACTTATCAGATTATCATAGAAGCTTCCTCTGGGGCATAGGTTACCACACCAATATCTTCCTCGGAATATTGCGAGAAGCGGAGGTGCAGCCATACATATAATAGCTGGTAAGGCAAAACGTAAGTCCAACAGGCTAAGAAAAAGAAAAGCCAACAGTAGTAAAAAAGAATATTGCTTCCATAAAACGAATAATTTCTTCATGTTCATTCTCCAAACGATGTCCTGTTCACCTAGGTCATGTAGTGACTGTGAACTATATTTTCATATCAATAATAATTTATTTGGCGGAGAGTGACAGTGACTTTATCACAGGAAAGATTAATAAAGTTGGAGCATCAAAATTTAGCTATTAGGAACAGCTAGACTATATAGAGCCTAAAAAATATATAAAATGTAAGAAAGTTCATATAATCAAATATATCCCTAAAGTATTATTACAAAACTTCCGATATTTTCTATATAATACAAATTATGAGAGTGCATTATGAACGATATTGGAACATATGGTCAAACGATTAAAAGGGGTGGAATAATGGAAGTATCAAATTCAAGTTATGTGAGGATTCAGGATAGTAAAAATGTGGACTCTACAAATAAAAGGAGTTCGGATAATAAAGGAGAACAATCAAATGTAACTCAAACAAGATCAGGCTTGAGTGTAGATTCTTCCTCTCTTATGATCGCGGGTGATCAAAGCAACAATTTAAAAGCTCTATTAGGACAGAAGAATGCATTAAAGGTTCAGATAGATCAATTCAAAAAAGATTTAGGCGTTGATGCAACAATTGAGGGACATCTGAATAAACAAGAAGAATATCTGAATCAAGCAGATATTAATCAGAATGAGGTAAATAGGCTTGAAAATTTTAAACAGGAACTAAAGAAAACTTACGAAATAGATGATGATAGCATTGAGCAGAAAGATTTAGATCTCTTGGTAAAGAAAGCAAATGGGAAGAGTCTTACTAAAGAGGAGAGTGATCGAATCGCCTCCATGGGACCATTAACGGAGTATCAGCAGGCCTCTCTTGAATATTCTAAGATGCAAAAGGAATTTCAAAACAGAGCAGAGAGTGCACGTCAGAATTCGGTTAATGAAGCGATGAGTGTCGATGGTATCAAATTAGGTCTTTTAAAAGATGCTCCAATGGTGGATGCTAAGGAAGCAAGTGAGAAGATATTAGATAAGGTTGATGAGGAGATTCAAAAAGCAATTATTGATGAGCTTAAGAATAAGGTAAATGAAAATCTGGATATTGATCCAAGCCAAAACATCCTTCAGGATCCACAATCTTTACTTGATAATAAAAAAGTTACCGAAGAGGATTTAAAGGGCCTTGCGGTAGATGAAAAAGTATAAGATGATAGATATAGAGAATAGTAATTATTAATAGTAAAAGAGAACTTATTGTGAATATAGTTAAAGTTAGTACAACTTCATGGAATAACCCAAATATGTTAGAAATGAGAGGAAAATAAGAATGCCTTATATCAGTACCAAAACCACAGCTTCAATCAGCCAGGAAAAAAGAGACTTAATTAAAACAAAACTGGGTAAAGCGATAGAGTTAATTCCAGGCAAAAGCGAGAACTGGCTGATGCTTAGCTTTGACGAGAACGCTTTAATGTATTTTAAAGGAAGTAATGACAGACCATTAGCATTTATAGAAGTGAAAATCTTCGGAGCGTCAACTTCCGATGCATACAAAAATTTAACCAAAGCAATTACAGATATTATCCATGAGGAGCTTAATATAGACCCGGATTGCATCTATGTGAAGTATGAAGAGGTATCAACCTGGGGTTGGAATGGAAATAACTTTTAACAATATAGTAAGGGCTGTTGTTAAATAATAATTCTATTAAGGAAGAAAGTTATATTACCTCACACATAGGTTAGAAGACAAGTTCACAATTATGTATTTCGTAGCCGTACATAACAGTTCGCCATCGAAATACATAATTATAAACATGGTCTTCTAAACAGTGCATTATGGTAATATAGCATTGTTCCTCCGAATTATTATTTTTCAACAGCCCTATTTACAACCCGTCGTAAGTTTCAAATTGACTTTATGATGGGGACTATGTTAAAATATACTTTGATTATCAAAGTAATAATGAATAATGACATGGAAAAGGGGTTTTTTATGATTATCGAACCGAAGGTGAGAGGATTTATCTGTATGACCGCACATCCGGTGGGTTGTAAAGAGAATGTTTTAAGGCAAATATCATATATCAAACAGTTAGGTAAAACAGATGGTCCGAAAAAGGTTCTGGTAATTGGAGCTTCGACCGGTTACGGATTAGCAACAAGAATTGCTGCAACCTATGGTAGTGATGCATCAACGATCGGAGTAATGTTTGAAAAGGCTGCAAGTGAGCGTAGAACTGCTACTCCGGGGTGGTATAATACAGTTGCATTTGAAGATGTTGCTGCTAAGGATGGATATTATGCAAAATCAATTAATGGTGATGCATTCTCTAGAGAAATCAAGGATCAAACAATTGAATTGATTAAGCAGGATCTTGGTAAAGTTGATATGGTGATTTATAGTCTTGCGGCACCAAGAAGGGCGATGGCAGACGGTACAATTTACAATTCCACATTGAAGACAGTCGGTGGAAACTTTACTAATAAATCTTTAGATTTAAACAAGAATATAATTACGGAAGCTACGATTGGGCCAGCTACAGAGGAAGAAGTACAATCTACGATTAAGGTTATGGGCGGTGAAGATTGGAAGGATTGGATTACTGCTCTTAACGAGGCGGATGTATTAGCGGATAATGCATTAACGATTGCATATTCCTACATCGGGCCGGAATTAACATATCCGGTTTATTATAATGGTACCATTGGCCTTGCCAAAAAACATCTATATGATACCTCGGTTGAGATAACCAAGGAATTTGCTGCAAAGGGTGTAAAGGCGTATATCAGTATTAATAAAGCACTTGTAACGCAGGCAAGCTCTGCAATTCCGATTGTACCACTTTACTTTGCTATCTTGTATAAGGTAATGAAAGAGAAGGGTAACCACGAGGGTTGTATAGAACAGCTGGGACGTCTTTTCCATGAAAAGCTCGCTCCATCCGGTATCGTAGTAGATGAAGAAAACCGAATTCGTCTTGATGACTATGAGATGCAGGAGGATATACAAGCGAAGGTGATGGAAAGCTGGGATCAAATTAATAATGAAAATGTAAATGAGTTTGCGGATTTAACAGGATATTGGGAAGATTTTTATCATATGTTTGGTTTCCGCTTTGATAATGTAGATTATACACAGGATGTAGAAATATAATTAATAAATGGTTGTTGAATGTGCAACTCCTGAATGGAGGCATGGTCAACAACCATTTTTTTGTCGAATTTATGTCGGATTACGTCGAAATTGCATATAATAATATAGATACAATTTAGGAGGTAATGACATGAAATTAATAGAGATGGTAAGCAAGTTCTTTCACGTAAAAGAAAATATCCACATCGCTACAATAAATAAAGAAACATCAGATAAACAGGATTATCCGGTCACTAGGCTGGATCCGACAAAAATTAAGAAGTATAAAAACCAACTAGTAAAGCCTCCTGTTTTTGAACCAGAGATTATCAGGGTTATAAAAAAGGATGGAGGTTGTAATATAGAGCATCTTTATCAAATAGATATCAGTGAATTTAAACAGCAAGTTCTTCCGAAGGGATATCCAAAAACAACCGTTTGGGGCTACGGAGGAACCGCGAGAGACCAGATCACAGGCCGTGTTCGTTATATCAGGAGCTCGCCGGGTCCTACCTTTGAAGCAATGAAAGGAGTTCCGGTTAAGGTAAAATGGTATAATCAGTTAAAGGGAAAGCATCCATTTGCAGTTGACCCCACATTACACTGGGCTAATCCGAATGACATGCCGATGAACCCGGAAAAACCATGGCCGCCATTTCCGCCGGGATTCCGCGAAGCTCAATACCCGGTTCCAATTGTAACACATCTTCATGGAGGAGAAGTAGCACCGCCATCCGATGGCTTTCCGGAGGCATGGTTCACATATAACAAACAATACGGACCTGCTTATCAATCCTCACTCTATACGTATCTTAATGAGCAGGAACCGACAACATTATGGTATCATGACCACGCTTTGGGCATCACAAGATTGAATGTATACGCCGGACTGGCAGGTTTTTATTTATTGCGAAAAAATAGAGGCTATGATAAGTGCTGTAACCGGGAAGAGCTGATTTTACCGCGAGGAGATTATGAGATTCCGCTTGTAATTCAGGATAGAATATTTATGACAGATGGTTCTCTGTTTTATGAAGAGGTGGGAGTAAATCCAGGCATTCATCCGTATTGGGTACCGGAATTATTCGGAGACACTATCATGGTAAATGGCAAGGTTTGGCCAAATCTTAATGTGGAAAGACGTCAATATCGATTTCGAGTTTTGAATGGTTCCAATGCTAGATTTTATAATTTATATCTTTCAAATGGAATGGAGTTTACACAGATTGGAAGTGACGGTGGATTTCTTCCGAAACCTGTGAAGCTTACATCTTTGTTAATTGCACCAGGGGAAAGAGCGGATATATTAATTGACTTTTCAGAGTTTAATCCTGGGGAGCGAATTATACTGCTTAATAATGCGAATGCACCCTATCCGGATGGTGATAGCCCGAATCCGGATACGCTCGGTCAGATTATGCAATTCACAATATCCAATTGCTCATCTTTACTGGTTTGTCCGTCTGAATTACCGGATCGACTAAACTGTATGCCGGCATTATATCCTGATCGAACAAGAATTAAAACACTTTATGAAGTACCGGGACCCAATGGGCCGATAGAGGTATTACAAGATGGATTAAAGTGGATGTATCCGGTGACGGAGAAACCGGTTGTTGGCTCCACTGAGCTTTGGGAGATTGTTAATCTTACTATGGACACTCATCCGATCCATCTGCATTTGGTTCAATTTCAGCTTTTAAATCGGCAAGATATCGATGCCGCCTCATATCAGGAGGCATGGGAACAATGTAATGGAATTCCGCCACTTGATCATCCTCCGAAAGAAATTCCTCTGGAGAATTATCTAATTGGTGATCCGATTCTTCCTGATGAAAATGAAAGGGGATGGAAGGATACCATACGTATGAATCCGGGGCAGGTTACCAGAATTGTAATTCGCTTTGCTCCTCAGAGGGTGAATCAGTGTTGGGTAAGACCTGGTGATAATTTATATCCGTTTGATCCCTGCGTCCTACCGGGTTATGTATGGCATTGCCATATCCTTGATCATGAGGATAATGAGATGATGAGACCTTATCAAGTAATAAAGCGGAAAGTAAAAGAAGATAAATCGGAAGATGATGAAGAAATACCAAAAATTGACATGTAAATCAATGGAACTTGTTAACCAAACCTAACGTCTAATATTTATAAATTTCATAATCATTGAAAGGAGATATTAGATGAAAGCAAGAATGACAATTGCATTAATCTCGATGATGTTTGCTTTAGGCATTATAGTGAGTGGGTTCCTATTGGCGAATAAGGACAGTATAACTCAGGCATCAAGCGTGGCGACACAAGAAATGGATACTAGCAATACAATTACGGTTCAGGGTGAGGGAATTATTAAGCAAGCTCCGGATATTGCATATATATCCATTGGTGTACAGACAAAGTACTCGAAGGTAGAAACTGCTCAGAAGGAAAATACAAAAAAGTTCAATAACGTAGTGGAGGAGATTAAAAAGCAGGGAGTGGATAAAGATGATATTAAAACCGAGGATTATTCGGTGTATCCATCCTATTCTGACAATGGCAAGATTAATGGATATGTTGTGTCAAATACAGTAAGTATTACAGTTAGGGATATATCCCAATGTGGTAAGATTATCGATGCTGTTATGAACAAGGATGCCAATATTATCAATGGAATCACCTTTGCAATTGATAATAAAAGTAAAGCCTACAATGAAGCTCTGAAGTCAGCGATTAGTGATGCGAAAAGCAAGGCTAAAACAATTGCGGACAGCATAGGAAATGTCTCCATTCACTTGATCAATGTGAAGGAGCAAAGCGTTAAGTCTGATACAATTTATTACGGAGCAGAAAATGCAAAAATGGCTGCAAATGATATCGCAGGAACTTCCATTAGTGGAGGAAAAGCAGAAGTAAAGGCAGATGTAACCGTTGTATTTGAAATAAAATAATATCTGGAGGAGTGAGTATAACCTAAAGAGAGGGCTGTTGTAAAACAACAGCCCTAATTTGTTCGTTTTAAGTATCCAATGCGATAAATCTATAAGTAAATAAGATCGATAAGCTTCTTAGTAGTGTCTGTACTGCCATTTCTAAGTAGAGTTACTGCGATATTTCTAAAATTAGAGTGTTCAATGACACGAAACATAGAGGAGAAAAAATCAATCAAACCGTCCGTATTATTACGTTCAGCGAAAAATCCCAATAGATTATACCGTAGAAAAGAATATACAGAAATCAGGGAGTAAAATGATTCATCACTTCCTCCAAAATCATCTGTGAACGGGAAGCTATGATAAAACATATGGTTTATCATAAGCTGTTCAAAGAGTATCTGCCAGGAGGGTAATATTTTATCGATATGGTCAGAGGCTAAATGATATCTATTTGATAATAAAGATAGATCTGAATCAGAATTTAATTCAGCTACATCAAATCCAAAATAATTCTGTGTTATCTTATTGTAATGGGATATACTGAAACTGTCCTTAAAATATTCACTGAGTTGATTTAAGATTTCGAATGAATGAATCGGGTTGTTGTGACTTGTGGTATAAAAATCTTCAACATTGAGATAATTACCTAAGAATATAAATCTTTCCTCCAAGGATTGGCTTCGGTTTTGCATAATGGATATAGAGTTACTACAAATATCATATTGACTTGTTGATAAATTAAATTGGAGCTCGGCTTTGGTTGATAACTCTATTTCTTCAAACTGAAGAGGAGCGATTATCTTAAATAACAATTCTACTACCGCTTCACAACTATTGGAACAACAACACAGATTAATTGATTCACTGGTTTTTATTCTTCGTGGGAATAATTTGCAAACTTGTGGTAGAGCGGTTTCCCCAAGTTCAGTATGGAGGATACATAGCCCGTCCTCTCGATGAAGCTTACAGTTACCACGCCAGTCTGTTGCTATTAGGGCAGATGAAGCTGAGCCCGGTTCCGTAGTAGTTTTTAATGCAAGATCCAGCCTTGTGCGTAGTTTTTCGGAGCAACGAATTCCAAGTAAATGATAATATTCTTTTCTCGATATTCTGATTGGCCATCCATCGCAGCAGGACCACCGACACTTTCCACATTTACATTGAAATTGGTTATAGTATTCTGGAACAATATATTTCATAAACAATCACCTGCCATTAAGGATTAATATTGAAATTGACCTAATACTATTTTATTATTAATAGAAGGATTTGTATAGTGAATAATTTGCTCGGTGATAAAGATCACCCTGTTAGGAGGAAGCAATGAAAGTAAAAAATAAAGTAGCAATGATTTTATTGATAGCAGTATTTGCGGTGTTACTCATTTTACCCGGTTTTGCCGATTCGCAGTATAAAGTTACTGACAGGACTAATTGGAAGGCATCATGGGCTGCAGAAAAAAACGACTTTGAACAGATAGCACTTACTCCCGGAAAGAATGAAAAACAATTGAACTTTGGTTGGTATTCTAGAAATGAAGGTCAAGCGAAGGTACGATTATCTAAGCAAAAAAATCTTTCACATCCGACGGTTTTTAAAGGTAAATCAATTCGATATAAGAAGTTGAACGGAGTCAGTTACTACTCTAATAAGGTTACAGCTTCATCATTGCGTCAGGGCACAGTATATTACTATCAGTATTATGTGGATGGAAAATGGTCGAAAACGAAACAATATACAACACAAAATCCGGATGACTTCACTTTACTCTATGTAGGAGACCCTCAAATTGGTGCGTCGGTCGGACGGATTGCCGCAGACACCGGAGTGACTCTAACGGCCGAGCAGGCCTGTGAAAGAGACTCGTTCAATTGGAACAAGACGTTAGAACATGCGAATAAAGCTTACCCCAGACTTAGCTTTATTTTATCAGCAGGGGATCAGGTTAATGAGACAGAGAAGAATAGAACACAGGAACAGGATACCATACAGGAAATGCAATATGCAGGGTTTCTTTCTCCAAGGTTTATGGCTTCTCTACCCGTAGCGACAACGATAGGGAACCACGATTCAACTACTGCAAATTATAAAAATCACTTTAATAATCCAAACGCACAAGCACCCTCTGTTACTTCTACCTCTGCAGGCACAGATTATTACTTTACGTATGGCAAGGCACTTTTTGTATTCCTAGATACGAATAATTTGAACTGTAGGGAACATGAAAAGGTGTTACAGAAAGCAACCTCTGAAAACCCTAAGGTAAAGTGGAGGATTGTTACATTCCATCAGGATATATATGGGTCAGGAGTGAAACACTCTGCGTTAGATGGTATCATATTAAGAACGCAACTGACACCACTTATGGATAAATACGATATCGATGTGGTATTACAAGGACATGACCATACCTTCTCGAGAAGCTACCAGTTAACCGGTGATGGGAAAAAGCATACGGCATATGATACTAATGTTAATCTAAGTGATCCGGCAATTCGTACTGAATTTTTAAAGCAGAATAAATGTTATAAGATTGTTACAGAGAAGAAGAATATGGATGAACATGTAGTGAAAAATCCGAAGGGAGTATTATATATGGATGCGAACTCCTCAACCGGTAGTAAATTCAATGATTTGATCCATCCAAAGCAGGATTATATTGCAACAAGATATCAGAATAGGGAGCCTTCCTACAATGTAATTCATATAACAGGAGGATCCCTATCCATTAAAACGATTAATGTAACTTCAGGACATAAAATTGATCAATATACAATCATCAAATCGTAACCATTCAATATATTATTACTACTGATTCATAATTCCCAACGATATCTTCCATTTTAGAATTCGGAGGACAGAATCATTAATGCTCTTCATTGAAATCTTATGGCTGTTAACCGCATCAATCACAGCAGGAATCTGGGTGCTGTAGTCTGTAGCAATCAAAAGATCATTGCCCGCCTGTACAGCCAATACAGCCGCTTCTTGATTATTGGTATATTCCTTAATGGCATCCATACTTAAGTCATCCGTCATAATAACGCCGTTAAATTTTAGATCATGACGTAAGATGGAATGAACCACAGGGGATAAGGAAGCAGGGTAATCAGGGTCAAAGGACTTAACAATATTATGACATACTAAGATACTTCCGGCTCCGGCTTTAATACCTGCTTTAAAAGGTAAAAAATCAGTAGAGTAGAATTGATCGCTACTCCGGTTATCAATTGCGACGCCGGTATGGGTGTCGATATTATTCCCGTATCCGGGGAAATGCTTTAATGTAGAGCCTATTTTCTGGGCATTCATAGTACTAACTACTGTTTTAACATAATCAGAGGTTTCCTCTGCATTTTTGCCGAAGGAACGGTTATAAATAAAGTCATTAGAATTAGTGGAAACATCACAAACAGGAGCCAGATTCACATTGATTCCCATTCTTTTAAGTAGTCTAGCTTTTTCTATCGTATCGGAGGCAATCAGATTAAAGCCACCCATACGATACAAATCCTGTGGCGATTTGAAAGGAACAGCTCGAAATGCAGGGTATTTTGTAATACGGTTTACCATGCCACCTTCTTCATCCACACCAATCAACATCGGTATTGCGGAAGCAGATTGATAACCTGCGACAGTGGTTTTTATGGTGGTTTTGGTTTGGCCGGCAAAGTCATTTGCAAACAGGATGAAACCACCAAGTTGATATTCTTCAATATCCTTAAGCGCTGTCTCATTGTTGCAACGGACAAAGAACATTTGACCTACCTTTTCCTCCAGGCTCATAGAATCAAGAATCTCGGAGGCACTTTTATTAAGATAGGGTTTTGGTGTAACGGTTGCAGTGACGGGAGGAACTGTAGATGTCGGTGTTATAGCAATTGTAGGTGTAGATATCGGAGTGCTCGTTGGGGAATTTGTTGGTGCTTGTGTTGTAGTAGGAGTAGTACCACCAGAAGGTTTGGGTGATATGGAGGGTGTTGAATTTCCTCCTTTGGTATTACTACATCCATTTATAAAAACTAAGATGAATAATAAGAAAAAAATCTTGATTGATTTCATAATGTGTGTTTACCTCCATGAGAGCGTTGTATGATTCAATTTATAATACACTTATTGGCATTTGTCAATTCATGAGACATACTATTAAGTTTTATTAAGAAACAAGCAGCTTAAAAATATCATAGAAAAGGGGTTGACAAATAAAATCAAATTGTATACAATCTATTCATAAACATTGTACGCAATCTAATTATAAGCAATGTAATCAATTTGGTTGAAGGAGATTTGATATGAGTATATACGATTTTCAAGTAAAAGATGCAAAGGGTAATCAGGTTGGATTAAGTAATTATAAGGGAAAAGTATTATTGATTGTTAACACAGCGACAGGATGTGGATTCACACCTCAGTATGAAGGATTACAAAAATTATACGACAATTATCAAACGGAAGGCTTGGAGGTACTTGACTTTCCTTGCAACCAATTCGGGAACCAGGCTCCGGGAACCGTGGATGAGATTCAGAGCTTTTGTCAATTAAAATATAATACAACATTCCCCTTATTCGGTAAGGTTGATGTAAATGGAAACAACGAGGAGCCCTTGTTTAAATATTTAAAATCTCAACAAAGAGGAATTGTTAGTAATAAAATCAAGTGGAATTTCACAAAATTCTTAGTAGATAGAAACGGTAAAGTAGTGGAGCGATTTGCACCAACCACAACACCGGATAAAATCGAAGCGAAAATCAAAAAATTATTATAGGAAGATGAAGAGTGAAAGATAAATCTTTCACTATGCGCATAAAACGTGCGCAGGAATGGAGGTAAAATATGAAGATTTATAATTATCAGGCAACAAAAAATAATGGAGAGGAAATATCCTTATCCGAATTCAAGAAAAAAGTGGTTCTTATTATTAATTCAGCAACGGAATGCGGATTTACCCCACAATATGATAATCTCCAGGATTTATATGAAAAGTATTCCAATCAGGATTTTGTAATACTTGATTTTCCTTGCAATCAATTCGGTAAACAGGCACCCGGAAGCAATGAAGAGATTGCGACCTTCTGCCAATCAAGATATGGTGTTACCTTCCCTATCTTTGAAAAGATAGATGTGAATGGTGAGAATGCACATCCTTTGTTTAAATTTTTAAAATCTCAAAAAAGCTTTCAGGGTTTTGACAACGAACATCCTCTTACAGGGATTCTCAATAGCATGTTAGAAAAAGAGGATCCAAATTTTGCGGAATCTCCGGATATCAAGTGGAACTTTACGAAATTCTTAATCGATAAAGAAGGAAATGTAGTGGAACGCTTTGAGCCAACAACGGATGTTTATCTGGTAGAGCAAAAAGTAAAGGAGCTTTTGTAATATTCTAGTTGAAAATAGGCTGAAATCGTGGTAAATATAATTGTATACAATGGAAAGGGAGAATGATCCATGGAGAATAATACGAATCAGTATGATTCATTAAAATTAGAAAATCAATTATGTTTTCCACTTTATGCCTGTTCGAAAGAAATTGTAAGAAAGTATAAACCATTTCTTGATAAACTGGATTTGACTTATACACAATATATCACGATGATGGTAATGTGGGAAAAGCAAGAGATGAACGTAAAAAATCTGGGAGAGAGCTTATATCTCGATTCAGGTACGCTCACTCCGGTGTTAAAGAAGCTTGAAGCAAAGGGATATCTGACCAGGCAGCGATATAAGGAGGATGAGAGGAATCTGCGTGTTTCCATCACTGAAGCTGGGGAAAAACTAAGAGATAAAGCTCTTACCGTTCCTTCCGAAATGGGAAAATGCATTAACCTAAATTCAGGTGAAGCAAAAGAATTATATCGATTGCTGCATAAGGTTATGGATCAATTACAATAAATGAAATCTAGAGTGAGCAGAATAATTACTTGACAGTAGTATACTTAGATGGTAAATTTTAGTTATCATTTATACAACTGACGGAAGTGGAATCAACCACATGAAGTATAATGAATATAAGCCGACCGTCTGGGTGAGAGCCTGGATAGTCGGCTCTTTTTATGCACAAATTTATGTTTTGATTAGAATAAAAAACATATTTCTTAGGACTACATGTTTCAATATTCATAATGTATGCAAAGGCTTGTGCATATTTACGATAGCAACATAGATACACATTAGTTCTATTGTAACTGGTAGCAGAAAGGAGTATTACAATGAGAGATTTAGTACTGAAGTATGGATGTAACCCACACCAAAACCCAGCCCGAGTATACAGTGAGAACCAGGAGCTTCCTTTTCGGATTCTGAACGGTAATCCCAGTTATATTAATTTGCTGGATGCATTGAACGGTTGGCAGCTGGTTCGGGAACTGAAGGAGTGTACCGGTTTAGCCGCAGCTGCATCCTTTAAGCATGTTAGCCCGGCGGGGGCAGCAGTTGCAGTTCCGCTCACGGATGTGATAAAAAAGGCTTACTTTGTTCCGGAGGGAAAGTTAAGTGATATCGCGACGGCTTATATTAGAGCCAGAGGTGCGGATCGGATGTCTTCCTATGGCGATTTTGTTGCTCTATCGGAGGAATGTGACGTATCAACAGCTAATTACTTATCCAAAGAATTTTCTGATGGTATCATTGCGCCATCTTACCGTGAGGAAGCACTTGATATCTTAAAAAAGAAGAAAAAAGGAAACTACTTGATTATACAAATGGATCAATCCTATCTACCGAGGGAGACAGAGAGGAAGGAATTATACGGAATCACCTTTGAACAAAGACGCAATGATATAATACTCACGAAGGAACTTTTTGCTAATATTCCTACGCAGTACAAAGAGCTGACAGATAGTGCGAGAAGAGATTTGTTAATATCTTTGATTACCTTAAAATATACCCAGTCCAATTCCGTATGCTATGTAAAGGATGGTCAGGCCATTGGAATCGGTGCCGGTCAGCAGTCGAGAATTCATTGTACGAGATTGGCAGGGAATAAGGCTGATAATTGGTATTTACGCCAGAACCCCAAGGTGCTTTCTCTTCCGTTTAATCAAGAGATAAAAAGAGCAGAGAGGGATAATGCAATTGATTTATACATATCTGAGGATGCTAGTGAGGTATTAGCAGAGGGAGTATGGGAAACGATCTTTACAGAGAAACCCGAACCCTTTGGTAAGGAAGAGCGTAAGGAATGGCTGAAAGGTTTAAGCTGCGTATCCTTAGGTTCGGATGCCTTTTTCCCGTTCGGTGATAATATAGAGCGAGCGGCTAAGAGCGGAGTATCCTATATTGCGCAGGCGGGTGGCTCCATTCGAGATGATAACGTAATTGCAGCCTGTGATAAGCACAACATCGTAATGGCATTTACCGGATTGCGGTTATTTTATCATTAAGATATATTGTAGCTATAAGCTGTTCTTTATGTATTAATGTTATGTTTTTTTAAATAAATTTGTTTCATTTAGGTGGTAGAATATCTGTGCTACTTTAAAGTCTATAAAGTGCTTTGTTTATTGATTTTTGAACTTATATTTTTTTACTTTTTTTTAAAGATTTTTGAAGATTTCTTGCAACCAAAATACACTTTAGTGTGATTATATTGATGTAAGCTTACATAAATGCTTTTATGGATCTACATGAGTGGGAGGAAAAGCTATTGCAGGATGAAAATATGATAAAGAGGCTAAAAAAACGAGATATGAGTGTCTTTGAAGAGATTGTTACCACATATAAAAATTATGTTGGTGCTATTGTTAAGAGTAGATTATCTTATTCAATGGAGCCTGAGGATGTGGAGGAAGTAGTAGCTGATGTCTTCTTTGCTTTATGGAAGCAGAGGGGTAAGCTGAATCCCAAAGTGGGATCCATTAAGAATTATCTCGGAATGATAGCAAGAAATAAAGCAATTAATAAGCTGAGGGAACGATGTGATACTGTAATTCTGGAAGATGATATGATAACTAAAGTAGAAGCTTCACCGGAGGATGAGGTGTTGAATAAGGAATCCATGGAGGTACTAATGGGTGAAGTGAATACTCTTAATTCACAGGATTCTTATATCTTTACAAAATATCATATGGATGGACACAGTATTAATCAAATCGCTTCTGAGATGCACATGAATCCCAATACAGTCAAAGCAAAACTGGTTCGGAGTAGGAAGAAGTTGAAAAAGCAGCTCACTGAAAGGGGATATTATTATGAATACTAAGCTATCTGAACAATCTTTATTGGATAAACAGGAGAATATTATCATACTGGAAGAGGAAATGAATCTATCCACCAACAATATATTAGGACGATTTTATGAAAAAGTTGCAGCAGATAAGAAGTCATCCTTAAGAAAAAGAATAGCATATCTAGGAATGGCAGCTTGCATAGCATTATTCGTTGTTGCTAATTCCAAAGTTATCTATAGCATGGCGTCAAATCTATTTGCCAAATATACAACGTGGACATATAACGGAACTTTATTAGAAGAAAAAATTAGGCCTATTGAGGTAAAATCAAGAGATAAGCTAGAGGTATACGGAACGTATGCTGAAGGGAAGCATTATTCTTCCGTGAAAGAATGCGCGGATGATCTAGGAATTCATCTATTGACCAGCGATATGGCATGGAAGGAAATTCATCCGGATGCAGTAACCTTATACTATCCAAAGTATGGAAATTGGGTTAATATAGAGGCTTCAAATTATATCATTGGAGATATCAAAGATTTGAAGTGGCAACCAGGTAATTCAGTAATCTACTCGAATCCATATGGCGATTATAAATATGCAACTCCGATTAGTTATAGGATTGAGTTTTTTATTAAAGGAACCAAAAAGCAATTTGCTGGATTTAGTACTGAAAACTCGAATTTATCCTATATTGAAACCTATAAAAGTGCGCAGGGATTTAAGGTTGAGATTTTAAGCGGTAGTAGTAATCCGGGTTCCATAGGTGCATATGTTGCGTATTTTATTGACAATAACATAAGATATACGTTAGAGGGCACAGTAGATATACAGGAGTTGAAGAAAATTATCGATTCCTTGCATTAATAATGGAACAGAAGGTACCTTTCCGAAAGAAGGATATTTACAGATTGGAATTACACTGTTAAGAGCTTTTGTAAAATGATATCCCAAGGACGTATGTCCTTACGTATGGATGTATTTTGCCAAAGCTCTTTTTACATTGCAAAAGCATGTAAATATAATTCCAAATTAATCCGATACATATAAAAAGTGGGAGGTGGTTACATGGGTATAAACGGTATAGCTCTTATCTTTCGAGAGTCGATAAATAAGATGAACAACAAGAATGACAAGAAAGAAACTACAACGTCAGATAAAACAGTACCGGACACGAATAAGACTAAACAACAGATTTATAGCGAGATTAGAAGCATACTGAAGGAAAAGCTTGATGAATCCCTTGATCCGACGAGCAAAATGTCGGATGAAGAAAAGGCTGATTATGAGAAGCGGATCAACGAGAAGATTAAAAACGGGGAGAAGCTGACTGAGACGGAAATGCAGTACATTCGTATAAAGAGTCCATATTTATATGCGATGATTGCCAGAGTGCAATTGCAACGTCAAGCTTTAGAGGACAAATTAAAGAATTGTAAATCAAAAGAAGAGGTAGAGGATACTTATAATTTTTATGTCTCCAATATAAGCAAGAAGGATCCGGCTAAGCAACCTCTGATGGCAGCCTATGATAATGTAACCACTGAATTTAAGAAAACTGATCAATATAAAAGTCTGCCGGAAAAGAGAAAAGACGTGGAGGACAAGGACGACAAATTGAAAATACCGAATCATAGTACAAGTAAATCTGAGAAATGTGAAATGGAACAAAAATATTTCCGATTTGAAAATCACTATGATTATTCAGCGATCGATAAAAAAGCTTAGGTAAAAAAAGGAAAATATTTATTGACAAAACCTCTTATTAGTCATATATTATGTGTAACGATATATCGTAACGCGTAATATATGTTATACCGATAGGAGGATTTGATATGCCGCATCAAGAGGGACCGATGACGGAAGCGATGTATTATGTTCTTTTAGCACTTAGTAAGCCGGCACATGGTTACCAGCTGATGTTGGATATTAAGGAATTGTCCGGAGGACGTATTCATATGGGGCCGGGTACCTTATATGGTGTGCTTACCAGATTGTTGAAAGAAAACATGGTGAAGTTAAAGGAAGATGATGGTAGACGTAAAACATATGAGTTAACGATACAGGGGAAAAATGCTCTGAATGCGGAATACCTCCGCCTTAAATTAATGGTTATTGACGGTGGATTTTTAGAGGGGGATTTATCATGAGAGTAAAGAAGTATCGTACGATTAATTTATATGAGATTGGTAAGATGGAGAGCTATTTGTCGGACATGGCGAGCGAAGGGCTATTCTTAAAGGGTATGAGCCTAAGCCATAATATCTTTGTGAAAAAACAGCCGGCTGATATGGAATATCGCATTGAACTAGATGGCACGACACTGAAGGAAGAGATGCTTGAATTATATAAATTGTCAGGATGGAGTTATACCTGTTCCTATCGGGGAGTTCATATTTTTCAAGCACAGGCTTCAGACAACCTGGTGGAGATTCATACCGATCCACAGGAACAGAGCTTTACATTAAAGAAAACATGCCGGAAGCTTATAGCTCTGATATGTGTTGAGGTGTTCTTTTTATTAATGATGGCAGGGGTGACATATTATATAACTAGGATAAGAGACACGCCGGTATTAAACCTATTAGAAGACAACTTTAACTTACTTGTAAACCTATTTGCAATGATGCTGGTTGTTTATCAAATTGGTATACAATCAATAATGCTCATCCGAACGAGGCATAGGCTCCGTAAGGGCTACTCGATTAATCATCATGAAGTATGGAGAAAGCGTTCAATTAGCCATTTTGTTATATATGGGATATCAGCTGGGCTGGTGATATTAATGTTTGCGTCCATCATCAGTAATATAATCAACATAACAGGGGAACTTACAGGAAAGTCAACCACGGAACTAACGTTTAACACAAAACTTCAGGCCGTACGGTTAAATGATATAGAGAAGCTTAATAACCCCGTTATGCGAAATGATATTTTGAAATATAGTAAACATTACAGAAGTAATGTAGAGGTTACCAATAATATATTTATAAAAGAAAAAGAAATAAACGAAGAGTTTTTACAAAAAGACATGACATGGCAAGGGAAGGATTATTCTCCGTCCTTAAGAACAAAATACTATAGAATAGATCTACCCTTTATGGTAAAACCGGCGCTTAAGGATGTGCTACAAGAGGCAAAAGATTATTTTATTGATATTCAAAACAGTAAAGAGAAAGTAAAAAAAGTGAATTGCCCAGGATTGGATGAAGTTTACTATATTCCGTCTTCGATGAACGATAAGAATTATTTTGGCCTCGTTGTTAGAAAAGGTAATATTATATTGTGGATGAGATATAATGGACAGAAGACCCGAACAGAAGCAATTAAAGCATCACAAGCCTTATTTGAATCATAAGAATAATGGGGTATAGAGTTATACTCGGCTATAAGAAGCATGATTACAGTGGGTGATTTAAAGCTTGATTAGCTCGGTTTATAATAAGAATATGAATAGGGTATCAAATGACCGATTTCAAGATTCTATCGTCAATGTATAAATGCATTATGTTTAATGCATATTGATGATAAAGTTCTTTCGAACAGGTCATTTGATACCCTATTGGCATATATTAGAAAAAGAATTAACGTAGTTTATAACTATACACGGAATTTCGAGATTTCATCTAATAATCGAAGAGTGCTCTTTTCAGTCTTAGCGACAACATCCTGAACAAAGCTGGCTTTTTGCATTGTATCGGATACTCGGTTTGCGATATCTGTGGTACCCTTAGCTCCTTCATTTGCCGCGATAGCAACGCCATCAATCGCAGAGATGATATTTTGAATAGAGGAGAGAAGGTTTTTGGAATTATCATGGAATTCTGTCAGTAAATCATCAACAAATTTCGCATCCTTACTATACTGATCAGCAACCCCTAATAATGTAGCATAGTCATTCACAACATCGGTTGAGATAAAGGATAGCACGTCTTGAGCACAGTCTGACAGGCGTTCCACAGAGTTCGTTACCTTTGAGGTAGTTTCCTGAATTTTAAGAACGGCATGTTTCGATTGATCCGCAAGATTACGAATTTCTTCTGCCACTACGGAGAAACCTTTGCCGGCTTCTCCTGCTCTTGCCGCCTCAATAGAAGCATTTAAAGCAAGAAGATTTGTTTGTGCGGTAATCTGCATAATAGAGGAAGAAAGAATTTCAATCTCCTCGATAACCTTAGCAGCTTCAAGAGCATCCTTTAAATTTTGCTGAGTAAGGGATAATGCTTCCTTCGCTTTTTGGTCGGATGCAGTAACATTTGCCTTGGTTTGATCTGCTCTTTGAGTGATAGCTTCTGCCTCAATTGCACCTTCCAGTGTACGCTTTTCAATCTGTTGTACGGTATATTCAATCTCTTGAGAGGTTGCGGACATTTCTTCCGAAGAAGCTGCTGTTTCTTCCATGCTTGCAGATAATTCTTCCGTAGTTGCGGATACATCTCCGATGTTGTCATAAAGATCTTCTACATTATTTATGACTTGGTTTACATCCGCTTTAATATATTCAGACTCCTCTTTAACCTGATGAATTAGACTGCGAAGGGAATCCTGCATATGTTGTATTCCTTGTGAAATAACACCGATTTCATCCCTTCTGCTCAGATTCTTCTGAGAGATTTCTTGAGTAAAATCACCCTGTGTGATATTACGAATGGATGAGTCAAGAGAACGAATCGGCTTGATGATCTGATGGCTGGCACGTTCAATCGCAAGGCCAATCAGAAGCAAAGATACAATTAAAGTTATTAGGATATTCTTGAATAATTCATTGAGATCCTTCACAACTTCTGCCCGAGTAACAGCTATCACCACAGTCCAGTTTGTGCCCGGAATAGTAACGAAATGTGCCAGCATTTTCTTACCATCCATGTTAAAAGTCGCACTATCAGACTGCTTGGTTGATATTTGGTTCTGTAATTCCTTTAGATCCTTACTATTCACTTCCGCTAGCTTTTTAGTGATAATTTTTTCATTATTATGAGCCAGAATTGTTCCTTTTGTTTTGTCTACAAGGAACGCATATCCGGTCTTTCCGTATTTGAATTCTTTAATAAACTCTGTAATTTTCTCTAGACTAATATCACCGGCGAGAACACCACGTTGTTTTCCTTCGGCATCATTTAGCTTTACGCTGGCTGATAAAACCATTTTCTTAGTATTCATATCAAGATAGGGTTCTGTTATTACAACTTTTTCCGAATTATTACCTAATGTATACCATTCCCTTGTTCTCGGGTCATAATCAGTTGGGGGTTCCCAACCGGATCCGTCAATCATAAGCCCTTCCTTTGTACCGATATATAGATCAAAAAAGTTTGAATTACTTTTTAAAGTTGTAGATAAATAGGATAATTCATCTTTGGATGATAAATTCAGATTTTCCAGAGTGGCTTTACTACCAATTATGGATTGAGATTGTGTATTGACCCAACCTTCAATTTTATTTGCACTGGATGTTGCATTCTCAGATAATATTTCATTTGTATTGTTTTGTATTACTTGCATAGCAAAATAATAACTGATTCCGGATATTGCACATAAAGCTAATAGAATAATTGGAATCAAAACAACAAGCATCTTTAGTTTTAATTTCTTCAACGTGTATTCCTCCTGATCGATTTTATCTATTTTAAGTATTCTGCATTATAACACTTTCTTTGAAATTAATTCAATGTCAATATTAGGGTATCCTAATGATTGATATAGGAAATTAGTATTATTTAATATTATTACTACACCTTTTAAACATATCATAACAAAATAAAACGAAGTTAAAAAGTTGAGCTATGTGAAAATTACCTTAAATCCATTTGAAGTAAGATATATTTAAAATATGTTGATAACTATACCACCAAACGCTTTTATTCCTCTTCATATACAATAATCGGTGTCCCCGGAGCAGAGTTTTCAAATACCGTCTTTGCTAAGTATAATGGTGCATTCACACATCCATGGGAACCTCTGGATAAATAGATGTTCCCTCCGAAGCTGGATCGCCAGGGAGCGTCATGAAGTCCCATATTACCGAAGAAGGGCATCCAATAGGTGACCTTAGATGCATAATTTTCACCCACCAAGGTAGCATTTCGTTGCTTATAATTAATCATGTAAACGCCCAGGACAGTGGCATTTCCTCTACTCGGGTTACCGGTTACCACAGCCCCCTGTACCAATAATGTGCCATTTTTATAAAACCACACATGCTGTCTAGTGATATTGATTTCAATATAGGTATCCCCAATCTCATTGCCTTCTCTAGATAAGGCCTTCTGAATATATTCCGGTTCTTTATCAATCACATCTCCACGCATAATATGTTGATATAAGGCATCCGCCTCTAGTTCACGATTGATTTTCCAACCATAGAGCCCGCCGTTTACCACAATTTTTTTACCGGTGGAGGTTCGGAATTCTCTTGGTATACCGACCGTATCATATTTCTTACTTAATACACGGACGTAGTTCGCAATCTGATCTTTATGTATTATAACATCTAGGTTGCTATCAATACTTAACCACTGATGAATTAAGGTACTGTCCACTTTCTCCGAAGTATTACCGAAGTGATAGGTGATTCTTGCCGATACATAGCTATTTAGTAGATTCCTGGTCAAGGAGGTTTTTGGGGAATGTATCGTATAAAGAGGATTTACATAACAATCCTTCTTATTTAAATTTAGCTTTGCTTTGCCGTGTAGAATGGATTGCACAACAGCATTCCCTAGCTGAACAATATTGATTCGATCTCCATATATTTCTTTTGCGACCGTGTAAGAGCCTTCAGAATAGAGAAAGGTTGGATTATGAGGCTCAGTAATTTCTTTGTTCAAACAATGTAGATTATTGATCTTATCCATAAGTAAACCTTGATCAAAACCATACATATGGTCAAAATAATAGGAGTGTTTTTTAAATAGTGCACTAATCCATAAAAACGGATTTTGCAGAGAGTGCAACTGAGATAGATCAAAACGCTGATTATAGTACATGCTAACATCTTGACCTGTAATAAACTCGGTCTCACCGTTTCGCTCTTGAAGTTGAAGCTTATAATCCTGCACGAAAGTTTGGAACAGGTCACTTCCTTTATCATGGGATTTTAGAGATACATTTACGCCGTTAATCTCTGTCGCATAATAAAAATGATTTATAAAATAGAAAGAAATTAGGATATATATTGATATGATAGAAGCAACTGTAATAATAAATCCTTGCTTGATTTTTCTTTTGCTAAGCATCATTATTTTAATTTCATTCATGCTTTGAAACCTTTCCTGCGTTTTGTAAAAAAGCATTTCATCATATGTATATTGATGAAATGCAGGTTTATGTTTATGTGGAACGAATATTTTATAAATACATTCCTTAAAAATAGCCAAAAGAGGATGTTACAAAATAATAATTCGATTAAGGATTAATATTAATTTGATACAATCTCTTTCATCTTTGCTCGGTATTTCTTGATTATATACTGAAACAACTCCCGAAAATTTCTTACTTACTTTTAAAATGAAAATATAAAGAAACTTTATTAATACCGACCTTAGATGCAATCTTATCAATACGAGCACCTTCATAACCTTGCTGAGCAAAGATTTTTAAGGCTGTTTGAAAGATTTGTTCTTTCGTTATTGATCCCTGTCCCATTGTCTCTCCATCATACTCAAATAATTTACCAAATAGTTGTTTGGTAAATGATATTACATTAAAATGGAAATTGTTAACGAATAGCTTTATAAAATAATGGGGCAGGATTCTATGAATCCCGCCCCATAAATATTGATCGTGTTTTAGAATAACCTAAAACTTAATGGATACTACTTTGGTATATCCACTATACACTTTACGATTATCGACTATCTTATAAGATCTTACTTTGTAATAGTAGGTCTTTCCTTTTGAAAGTGATTTATTCGTATAACTACTTCCAGTAGTTGAAGTTGATAAGGTATATTTACCGGATTTCGAAGTAGCGCGGTATAATTCATAACCTTTTGCACCACTTACTTTACTCCAACTAATCTTTGCACTCGTTGATTTTACCTTAGATACAGATATTTTTCCTGGTGCGGAAGGATTTTTTGCCCACTTAGCATATAAAGTAGTGTTCTTTGTTACTTTATCCTTACCAAAGGTCCAGATTGCTTTATATGCAGTATCTTTGTACCAACCAAGGAACGTATATCCTGGTTTTGTTGGTGCGGTAGGAGCTGCTATTGATGTATTGTAGTTCGTAGTTTTGCTAGTTACTTTACTTCCACCAACACTATTATAAGATACCGTATATTTATTTATCGTCCACTTAGCGTATAAATTTGTAGTTTTTGTAACTTTATCTGATGTAAAGTCCCATGCACTCTTATACGATGTATCTTTGTACCAGCCACCAAATGTATAGCCGGTCTTGGTAGGATCTTTTGGTTCTGGGATTGTATTATTATAATTAATATTCTTAGTGAAAAGTGTGCTTCCGTCCTGATTTTTAAATGCTACAGCATAATTATTTATCGTCCACTTAGCATACAAAGTTACATTAGCTGTAACCGTATTCTTTGCAAAATCCCATGGAGTCTTATATGCTGAATCTTTATACCAGCCTCCAAAAGTATAACCGGTTTTGGTAGGATCTGTAAGCTTTTTGATTTTACCATTGTAACTTACATATTGAATAGAATCTGAACTACTATACTGATTTTTAAATGTTACTTTATATGTATTAATCGTCCACTTAGCATACAGTGTTACTTTAGCCGTAACCGTATTCTTTGCAAAATCCCATTTATTAATATCAGTACATGCTGCATCTTTATACCAGCCTCCGAACGTATAACCGGTCTTGATTGGAGATGTTGATACTGGGATTGTATCATTATAATTATAATCCTTGGTGAAAAGTGTGCTTCCATCTTGATTTTTAAATGTTACGGTATATTTGTTAATCGTCCACTTAGCATACAGAGTTACTTTAGCTGTAACCGTATTCTTTGTAAAATCCCATTTATTGATATCAGTACATGCTGCATCTTTATACCAGCCTCCGAACGTATAACCGGTCTTGGTTGGAGACGTTGATACTGGGATTGTATCATTATAATTATAATCCTTGGTGAAAAGCGTACTTCCATCCTGATTTTTAAATGTTACGGTATATTTGTTAATCGTCCACTTAGCATACAGAGTTACTTTAGCCGTAACCGTATTCTTTGCAAAATCCCATTTATTGATATCAGTACACGCTGCATCTTTATACCAGCCTCCGAAAGTATAACCGGTCTTGATAGGATCTTCAGGTGCTGTGATTGTATTACCGTCGTTTGCTAACTTAGGATCAACGGTACTTCCACTCTGGCTGTTAAATGTTACAGCATATTCCGGTGTAATGTCTGCAGCAGCACTCATTACCGAATAATATGATAACTTTGGAGCAAAGGATCCATCAAAGAGATTAGGATATCCTTCGGATCTCCAGCTTTGTGAATCAGCCTTTCCCCAGAAGGTGACACGATCGATATGGCTTGTATATCTATCATAAACCTTAAATAACTGGTTGTATAAATCTGCCTGTAGCTTTTCATTCTCGTATGTTAATATTGTATTTTGCTTATAAGTTAGATAGCTGCCAACAGGAATATCCAATTCAGAAACACTTATGTCGGCTCCCGCTTTGATAAAACGTTTGATGGCTGCTTCAGCATTCTTTGCTAAATCTGCATCAAGTGTCCAGTAATGTGCCTGCATGCCAACACCTTCAATGAGAGGACGTTTAGGATCAGTGTTTCGAGGATCGGTTTTCCATTTAGCATTGAGATCTTCAATCATCATACCAATTGCTTCATATTTCCCAAGCTCAGTTTCATTGTAGTCATTGTAAAATAATTTTGCTTTTGAATCAGCAAGACGAGTAAACACAAAGCCATCGTAAATAAAATCAGCTCCGCTTTCACCCTTACTAACATCTGCACCCTTCGCGTAGGCTGCATACCATGGGTTGGTATCCGGAATACCAGGAGCTCCACGCAATGCATCTTTCCAGTTGGCAGGAGCATCATATACGTCATTCGAAAATGCTTCATTGACTACGTCCCAAGAGATAATCTGACCTGACTTTGCAAAGTGCTTTACTACATTATCGATATATTTCTTCATATTAGCCTGGGCTTCGCCACGAGTTAGTGGTGTACCATCAGTGTTTTTATTCAACCAGTCTGCTGACTGAGAATGCCATACAAGTGTGTGCGCATGCACTTTAATATTATTATCCTGTGCCCATTTTACGAGCTTATCGGCATCTGTGTAATTATACTGGTCTTTTACAGTAGACAGTTTTTCCGGCTTCATAGCATTTTCAGCTGTAACCACATTGTACTGGCTTTTATACATTGCGGTAAGTTCCGAATCCGTAGTCTGACCTGGCTCCATAATATTACCAATAAGGAAAGCTCCTTTATAAGCATCAGCCAAAGAAGGGAGGCTTAAGTCCCATTTAGGGTTAAGGGTACGATCACCCACTTGTGAAATTACAATATTATCAAACATCCATACATCAGGATGGGATGCTGCATCATTCGTTACAAAGTTAAAGTCAATTGTAGTGATAGGTGAAGTGCTTTTCGGTAGAGTAACGTTTAACTCTTTCCATTCTCCGGCAGTAATTGTTCCAGGGCTGGAAGGGAATTTACTTACGCCTGTTTCACCATCATAATTTCCGTTAATTACTATACCGGGTCCGGTTAATTCACCTTTCCCTTCATTACCTACGGTAGGTACATATACCCAAGCAGATATATTATATGTAGCGCCAACAGGTAGAGCCTTTGGTAATGTTAATCGAACTGCATTATTTGATGCATTATAATCATCACCAGTATGAGTAACTTTTAAAGCTGCATCATCACTATGACCTATGCCGCTTCCATTAACCCATTCGAGCCCCGCAGAGCTGGATGTTGAGGAGAAGTAAGAGCCCTGTGCTGTTTTGTCGCTAAATGGTAAGGAATAAATACCAAAAAGCTTTGGTGCAGAACCTGTTACAGAAACAGTAATATTATCAATATAAAATGGTACTAATGGTGCGTTATAACCTGACTGAATACGATAATTATAACCAAGATCTTTGATACCAGCTGATGTATAGTTCTTGGTGTATGTAATGGTAAAGCTGCCATTACCTCCAACGGCTACTTCAGAACTAGCTAATTCGCTCCACGGACTTTCTGACATACCTAAAACAAATTTTAGTCCGGCGGTAATATCTTTCGGATCCACATGTCCTTTTACGGTGAACTTATAATCACCAGCATAATAAGCATCATTTTGTTGTAGTGTAGAGCGTACTAAATCTACACCAAAATAATTACTTGTACGGTTATCAACAAACAGGGATATGCCATCTTCTCCAGCATCCTTGATACTGATATTTGGTTCACCTGACTTCAAAAGAGCTGGACTAGATGTCAAGTTGCCGTCTGGAGTCAGATTAGTATCTTTATCAAGCTCATAGAGATCTTTGGTAGTTCCCACAGGTAATGTGGTATCAGGAACCTCAGGCTCCTGGCTTGTGCTAGGTGCTACCTTGACCGTAATTCCATCAATATAGAAGGAAGTCGGTTTGGCCGCAAGTCCATCTCCGTTCTTTTGAATTCGGAAATTATATCCCAAATTTTCAAGATCAGAAGCTGTGGCATAAGTGGTGGTATAAGTGAGTGTAAAGGTACCATCACCATCAGTAGCTATGGTTTGGTTATTGAACCAACTATTTGGAGATTCTGACATGCATAAAACCATCTGAAGGGCAGCAGGGTTACCATCTTTATCGACATAAGCTGCTGCAACACCTGGATCGACATGTCCTTTTACAGTAAATGTGTAAGCACCCGGTAGATAGGAGCCATTTTGCTTTAGTGATGAGGTTTTTAGATCAACACCATCCCAACTATTGACAACATTTGTTAAATGAAGGGAGGGACCATCGATTCCCTGTACTACATCGATTGTTGGTCCACCTGCTTTCACTAATGCAGTACTAGCCATGGTTCCCCCAGCCAGGCCGGAATCTGCATTGAGGTCATAAAGTGTAATCGGTTCTGCAACCTTAGGTGCTACCTTGACGGTAATTCCATCAATATAGAAGGAAGTCGGTTTGGCCGCAAGTCCTTCCCCGTTCTTTTGAATTCGGAAATTATATCCCAAATTTTCAAGATCTGAAGCACTTGAATAATTGGCGGTATAGGTGAGTGTGAAGGCACCATCACCATCTGTAGCTATGGTTTGGTTATTAAACCAACTATTTGGAGATTCTGACATGCATAAAACCATCTGAAGGGCAGCAGATTTATCATCTTTATCGACATAAGCTGCGGCAACGCCCGGATCAACATGCCCTTTCACTGTAAAAGTGTAGGTACCTGGTAGATAGGAGTCATTCTGCTTTAGTGATGAGGTTTTTAGATCCACACCGTCCCAACTATTTACTACGTTTGTTAAATGTAGGGATGGGCTATCGGTTCCCTGCACCACATCGATTGTTGGTCCACCTGCCTTTACTAGTGCAGTGCTGGACATTGATTCCCCGACTTTCAGACTGGAATCTTTACTTAAGTCATAAAGTGTTACTGATTGGTCCCCCGTTGCTGCTTGTACGACTTTTAGTCCGTCAGTGGGGATCATGGTAAATAGCAATACCATGATTGTTAAAATTGCTACTACTCTTTTACTTCTTTTGCTCATATTATTCCTCCTCGTTATATTTGGTTGCTGTTACAGCATTACCAGAAAATGGAACAAGCTAATTATACTATATACTATGTGGAAAATACTAGATATATTTGTGTAAAATAGTAAAAATTCTCTATGCTTATAATATGTTTTTTGTTTAGTATTTAATGTGGAAAAATGTTGAATAACATAAAACATAAAATTTTAATAAAAGTGCACAAAAATATCGTTTATTCAATGCTTTAAAACTAATTAAAATAAATTGCATGTTTAGGATGATGGATGATGGTAGATAAGTTATTTAAGAAGAACTTCAATTCGTTATAGGGTAAACTACATCGCTTACATAGAATAACAAATATTTACATATTGGCATATGATATTTAATATATGTATCATTTTCTTACATTTAAAATTAACTATTACTGACACCATAATTCAGAGGATAAACCCGAACGGTCAAATTCCGACTCGATTTTTGAAACAGATTAATACATCGAGGTAACTTCGGTAATTACTGATTTTGCGACGACTTACAGTTGAAAGGGGTCTGGATATGATGAAAGTCGTAATACTTGCAGGTGGTTTTGGAACTAGAATAAGTGAAGAATCACACCTTAAGCCAAAACCTATGATTGAACTTTGCGACATGCCCATATTGTGGCACATTATGAAGATTTATTCATACTATGGCTACAATGATTTTGTAATCTGCTGTGGATATAAAGCGTATGTTATAAAAGATTATTTTGCGAATTATTATTTGCATCAAAGTGATGTTACCTTTGACTTTAGTGATAACAATACCATGATAAAGCATGATAATTATGCAGAACCGTGGAGAGTAACACTAGTTGACACCGGACTAAATACAATGACCGGTGGACGTATAAAGCAGATCCAGAAATATATTGGGAACGAAACATTTATGCTTACTTATGGAGACGGGGTAAGTGATATTGATATATCGAAACTTGTGGAATTCCACAAAGCACATGGCAAGATTGCGACCATAACGGCGGTCAATGCAGGGCAGAGATTTGGCGTTCTAGATATTGAAGAAGATAATTCAGTTATATCCTTTCGGGAAAAAAGTGTGAATGATGAAAACTTGATTAATGCAGGATTTATGGTATTGGAACCAAATATTTTTGATTTTATCGAAGGGGATCATACAGTACTGGAAAAGGAACCGCTTGAGACTTTAGCGGAGCTGGGAGAATTAAAGGCTTATAAACACTCCGGCTTCTGGAGATGTCTGGATACGCAAAGAGATAAACAGCAGTTAGAAGAACTTTGTAGTAGTGGTAAGGCTCCATGGAGGAAATGGTAATGGATCTAAACTTTTATAAAGGTAAACGGGTTCTGGTAACCGGTCATACCGGATTTAAGGGAGCATGGTTGTGCAGAATATTGTCTTTTGCAGGGGCAGAGGTAACCGGGTATTCATTAGATCCTCCAACTAATCCTAGTCTATATCAAATCGCTAATGTTGGAAATGATATAAACTCATTTACTGGGGATATAAGAAGTTATGACGACTTATCCAAAGTTTTTATAAAGGTACAACCGGAGATCATATTTCATCTTGCAGCACAGCCTATCGTTCGGGATAGCTATAGGATGCCGGTATATACTTATGAAACGAACGTAATGGGAACCGTTCATTTGCTTGAGTGTGTAAGATTGAATGAATGTGTAAAAGCAGTATTAAATGTTACAACTGATAAAGTATACAAGAATAATGAATGGGAATGGGGCTATCGTGAAAATGAGCCACTGGATGGAAAAGATCCATATTCTAATAGCAAATCATGTTCAGAACTGGTAACTCATTGCTATAAGGATTCATTTTTTGCTAATAAACCGGTAAAGGTATCGACGGCAAGAGCCGGTAATGTAATCGGTGGAGGAGATTTCGCGAAGGATAGGATTATACCGGATTGTATCAGGGCAGCCGTAGAAAAGAAACAAATTATTGTACGGAATCCACAGGCAATCAGACCCTATCAACATGTTTTGGAAGCTTTATATGCTTATTTGATGATTAATAGGAAGCAGTATGAAGATAAACAATACGAAGGGCATTATAATGTAGGGCCGAATGAAAATGACTGTATTCAAACAGGTGCTTTAGTTGAGCTGTTTTGTAAAGAATGGGGAGAAGGTCAGACTTGGGAATATCAAGCTGTAGATGGTCCACAGGAAGCAAATTATCTGAAGTTGGACTGCTCAAAGCTGAAGGGTACCTTTCAATGGAGCCCTCACTGGAATATTGGGACTGCAATTGAAAAAACGGTGGAATGGACAAAGTGCTATCTGAATCATGATAATGTCAGAGAATGTATGGATGGACAAATTAAAGAATTTTTTCAATGTTAATGCGCATTCTGCAACATGACGAAGCGGAGTTGTTAGGTAGAAGGATTTTGGCACTCATATGTAAGAGCTCAAGAATATCCATTATAGAAGGAAAAAAATTATGTTTGAAGATTTAACAGAACAGCAGGCAAAAAGTAAAATACTTAGTTTGGTGGAAGAGTATTGTGACAAATATCATACAACGATGGAGTATAAAGAAGGAGATAGAATTCCATATGCAGCAAGAATATACAATCACGAAGAAATGGTGAATGTGGTAGAAAGTTGTTTGGAATTCTGGCTTACTTCGGGAAGATATTGTGATGAATTTGAACGGGAGTTTGCAAAATATCTTAATACTAAGTATTGCAATATCGTAAATTCTGGCTCATCGGCGAATCTATTGGCGTTTATGGCATTAACCTCTCCTATGTTAGGGGATAGAGCCATAAAACGTGGTGATGAAGTGATTACGGTTGCTGCTGGTTTTCCAACTACGGTCGCACCTATGATCCAATATGGAGCGGTTCCGGTGTTTGTTGATGTAACCATTCCACAATATAATATTGATGTTACAAAACTTGAAGAAGCTGTTACTGTCAAAACAAAAGCAGTTATGATTGCACACACATTAGGTAATCCTTTTAATCTGGGAATAGTGAAACCATTCTGCGATAGTAATAATTTATGGTTAATAGAAGATAATTGTGATGCACTAGGTTCTACCTATGAGATAGATTGCATTAAGAAAATGACTGGTACAATTGGCGATATCGGAACATCAAGCTTCTACCCACCACATCATATGACGATGGGAGAAGGTGGAGCAATCTATACGAATAATCCATTACTAAATAAAATTATACGATCACTAAGAGACTGGGGAAGAGACTGCATCTGCCCATCAGGAAAAGATAATCTATGCGGTCATAGGTTTGATAAGCAATACGGAGAACTACCGTTGGGTTATGATCATAAATATGTCTATTCACATTTTGGATATAATTTTAATGCTACAGAAATGCAAGCGGCACTTGGATGTGCACAGCTAAAAAAATTACCTGCTTTTGTGGAACGAAGGAAGCAGAATTTTAATAGATTAAAAGCCGGATTAAAGGAAGCGCAAGATAAACTTATCTTACCGGAAGCCTGTGATAATTCGGATCCAAGCTGGTTTGGATTTCCGATCACTTGTGAAAGTCCCATTGATAGAAACAAAGTGGTACGGTATGTTGAAGACCATGGTGTTCAGACAAGAGTACTGTTTGCCGGTAATATTATTAAACAGCCATGTTTTGATGAAATAAGAAAAAAATCGGATGCGTACCGTGTTGTTGGTGATTTAAAATGTACGGATAGAATTATGAAGGATACTTTCTGGGTCGGTGTTTATCCAGGAATGACAGATGAGATGATTGATTATATGGTAAGCACTATTCTTGAGGCGATAAAAGAATGAAAAGGTGCAACAACTTATTAAAACTTATACTTCAGTTCATCAAATTTGGGATTGTTGGTGTATCAAATACAGCAATATCCTTAACGATATATTATATATTTATATGGATAAACAAAGAATTTTATATTATGGGAAATACGGTTGGCTTTGTCATAAGTATTCTAAATGCATACTATTGGAATAACAAATATGTTTTTCAGAAAAAAGTAAAAGGCAATCTAAAACCATTACTACGCACTTTTGTCGTGTATGGGTCGACATTGATATTAAGTATAGGACTGCTCTTTTGCTGGGTTGATTTGATTGGAATCTCCGAAATAATAGCCCCATTAATCAATTTGCTAATAACAATACCATTAAACTTCTGGTTTATTAAACATTGGGCTTTAAAGTAAACGCAATATAGAACACTAAGAAAGGATTTGGCTGAAGGATGAGGGTTAGTGATTATATTGTTGAGTTTTTGATTAGTAAAGGAATCACGGATGTTTTTGGATATCCGGGAGGTATGGTTACCTACTTAGTGGATTCCTTTGAAAAGTATAAAGACAAGATTTCGGCACATGTAAATTATAATGAGCAGGGAGCTGCATTTGCAGCATGTGGCTATGCACAGGTTACACATAAGCCCGGAATTGCCTATGCTACGAGTGGTCCGGGGGCAACGAACCTGATAACAGGAATTGCAAACGCTTATTTTGATTCTATTCCCAGCATATTTATTACCGGTCAGGTTAATACATATGAAGCAAAGGGGAAGCTGTTAGTTAGACAAAGAGGATTTCAAGAAACAGACATTGTTACTATCGTTAAACCATTAACTTTATATGCGGTACAGATTACGAATGTGAATGAGATCCGATATGAATTAGAAAAAGCATATTGTATTAGTATGGATGGAAGGCAGGGGCCGGTATTGCTGGACATTCCAATGAATATCCAGAGAGAAGAAATAGAAGGTAATAATTTAAGAAGTTATCAGGGGTCATATAACAATAGAGCTGCGGTGATAGAGGATTGTTATGATAAAGAAACAGTGAATGATAACTACGACACCATAATCAAAGAGCTGCAGAAGTCTGAGCGTCCCTGTATGCTGGTAGGTGCCGGAATTAAGAGTAGCGGATTAGTGAACGAGTTTAGAAGACTTGCAAAGAGTATGGGAATCCCGGTTGTTAGCAGCATGATAGCTGCAGACATTATGAGCGCGGATATGTCTAATTATTATGGGTTTATCGGTGCGTACGGTCACAGGGCTGCTAATTTTATCGTAGCAAAGTGTGATTTACTCATATCTATGGGAAGCAGATTGGATTGTCGCCAAACCGGAGTAAATAAAGAACTATTTGCACCGAATGCAAAATTGATACGAGTTGATGTAGACAAAAATGAATTAACTAATCGAATCAAGGAAGATGAAATTCAAATAATTGATCGGCTTACCACTAACAAACTTGATTTATTAATACACAAACTAAATACCGATTTAAATAAAAATTACACACTCTGGAACTCAGTGTGTGATCTGATTAATTCAAAATTGAAAGATTTGGATCAGAACAAAACCAAAGATATCATAAAAGAGATTAGCAGATGTATTCCAGATGATGTTGTTATAACTACCGATGTGGGTCAAAATCAGGTCTGGATTTCGCAAGCATTTGAATTTAAAGAAAAACAGAGAGTATTGTATTCAGGGGGTCACGGCGCTATGGGATATTCCTTACCAGCAGTGATAGGTGCGTATTATGCCACGAACAATACTGTTTATTGTTTTACCGGTGATGGCGGAATTCAAATGAATCTTCAAGAGTTGGAGTTTATAAAAAGAGAGAGACTGCCTATTAAGATAATTATATTGAATAATTATTCGCTTGGTATGATTAGACATTTTCAAGAAATATATTTTGACTCGAATTACTTTCAGACAGTGAAAAACAATGGTTACTCTGTACCTGATTTTGAGAAGATTGCCTATGCATTCGATATTCCCTATCAAAAAATATGGGATATGGATCAATTAACCGCTAATATATTTGATGATCCTAAGCCCGCTATCATAGAAATTGTTTTAGATTATGAGACCCATGTATATCCGAAATTATCTATGGGCAGACCCTGCCAAGATCAAGATCCATTAATCGACAGAGAACTATATGAATACTTGATGAAAATTTAATACAGTCGGAGTATGTTATGAAAAAAGTAATTATTACTGGTGCGTCCGGTTTTATTGGAGTGCATCTTATCAAAGAATTATTAATTCAAGATTATCAAGTGGTAGCTGTTGTAAGACCAGGCTCCAATCACATTGACCGTATCCCATATGATAAAAGAGTAACAGTAATTGAACTGGATTCTAGTGAAATTACTAAGCTTTCTGAATTGTTATGTGAAAGACAATTTGAGTCGTTCTTTCATTTGGCATGGGAAGGAATAAGAGCAACGCATCGTGATGATAAAGCATTGCAAATGAAAAATTATCATAATGCAGTAAAAGCAATGGAAGCCGCTATTGCACTCAAATGTAGAATATTCATAGGTGTGGGGTCACAGGCGGAATATGGGAACTGTGAAGGGAAGATATCAGAAGAAATTTCACCGAATCCGATTTCAGAGTATGGAAAATTTAAATTAAAAGCATATCATAAATTAGAAACATTAGCAGTTGAACAGGGCATTAAATTTATATGGGCAAGACTGTTCAGTGTATATGGAAGATATGACAGTGAAACAAGCTTAATCACGTCAACATTAAAAAAATTAATTAGGAATGAAGACATACAATTGACAGAGTGTAAACAACTCTGGGATTTTATTCATGTCAAAGATGCCGCTAGGGCATTATATCAGTTAGGTACATCGAATAACTGTGAAGGTATTTATAATATAGCAAGCGGAAACAGCAAACAGCTGAAGGAGTTTATCGTGGAGATGAAACAAATCATACATTCGGAAAGTAAGCTGGAATTTGGTGCTCTGTCATATGGTTCGGAGGGTATGATAAATATAAATCCTTCCGTGGATAAATTGAAAAGTTATCTTAAATGGACCTGTCTGGTGAGCTTTAAGGATGGGATTCTTGACTTAATATAATATGCAAATTGATGTTTTCAGATATGAAGGTAGATATGAAAAAAATAAGTATTGTAATACCTACTTATAATGAAGAAGATAATGTAATACCATTGAGCGAGGAAATAACTAGATTATTTCATGACGAATTAAGAAATTACAATTATGAAATTATTTTTATAGATAATCATTCAAAAGATAGTACAAGGGAAAAAATAACGGAATTATGTGAAGGGAATAAAAATATTAAAGCGATTTTTAATGCTAAGAATTTTGGACAATTCAATTCTCCCTATTATGGATTACTTCAGACAACAGGAGAATGTACAATATTAATGTGTGCGGATTTTCAAGATCCGCTTCATATGATCGTGGATTTTATAAAAGAATGGGAAAATGGTTATCGAATTGTGATCGGTATAAAATCAACCAGTAAGGAAAATAAGTTGATGTATTTCTTGCGTTCGTGTTTTTATAAATTACTTAAAAAATTATCCGACATTGAACAAATCGAGCATTTCACGGGTTTTGGACTGTATGATAGAAGTTTTATAGAAACGCTCAGAAGTCTAAAAGAACCTAGCCCATTTCTTAGAGGGATTGTTGCAGAATTAGGAACGGATCGAAAAGAGCTTCCTTATGTTCAGGAAAAGAGACGCGCAGGGAAAACAAGCAATAACTTTTATAGACTATATGATGCGGCGATGCTCAGTTTTACATCCTACACAAAGATCGGACTAAGATTAGCAACGATTCTTGGGTTTATATTCTCAGGAGTTTGTTTACTGATTTCTGTGGGATATTTGGTTTTGAAAATTATATATTGGGATCGTTTTCCTATGGGTACAGCACCAGCACTAATCGGTATATTTCTACTGGGTTCTTTACAGCTGGTTTTTATTGGACTGTTAGGAGAATATATCTTGAGTATAAATACAAGGGTAATAAACAGACCATTGGTTGTTGAAGATAAAAGAATTAATTTTGTGGCGGAAAAACCAATTGAGAAGGATTCTGATGATTAACTTAATTATATAGAAGGAGATATTTTAATGGACACAAATAAGACTATTCAGAGAATCAATCAATATGTGGCATTGCTGCTAACTATCTTTACAACGATTATGGTAATACTTTTATTGAATTTTGTTCCTAATAAACTGGATAGTGATTATATCTCCAAAAATTTAATTGCGGATATATCATTATTCTCTCCGGAATTATCTGAAAAACTACAATATATGTTAGGAACAATAACGTTTTTTATCGGATACATCATATATTCCAGATTGATATCGAAAAAAAAGCATTATAAGAATGCGGAGCGTTTATATAGAGTATTATTGATTACCGGATTTATGATTGTGATATTTTTAATCTTATATATAAACTATTTTCAGCCATTCTACTTGTCGTTTATTTGGGATTTCAATAATCCAATCATCAGTATGATTATTATTTTGATAGAGTGTTTTGTTATTATAACAGCGATTTATATATATGAATTATTAAAACGTTATACACATATATGTGGTGCCTTATTATTTTCTTTGACGATTTTAATAATATTAGAATTAGCAAGATCATTTGTCACTTATACCTATTATTATAATGATGTTTTTGTCTCTAATCATTTTGATGCATACTTTTATCCGGTATATAAGGTGTATGCCGGATATACGCCTTTGATTGATTTCAATAATATTTATGGTTTTTATCCGTACCTGTTGGCTCCGATTTTTAAACTAACCGGTGCGATTAATATGCATAGATTTAGCATGGTAATGGCAGCATTAGTCTTTATATCATTATTATCAATCGCAATTACTATATTTTTGTTAGTAAAGAATAAAATGCTTGCATTTATTGGTATCTTAGCTACGGATTTTATCGTTGTTATTCTACCAACATTGTATCAGGGAAAATACTACCTACAAGGATTTCCGCATAGAATTATTTTTCCAACGCTTATTTTACTAATAGGTGCATTGCTTTATAGAATAAAGAATAAAAAATTATATCTATGTGTTGATGTATTGGGTTATATAATATGTACTTTATCTTTAATATGGAATATTGATACCGGTATTGTTGTTGTTATTGCTTATATGGCATTCCATATCTATTTACTTGCTTTGGAATATGATATTAAGATGAAAGAATTCTGGTTAGGAGCATTAAAAAGATTTGCTTTTACTATAACATCAGTTATAGGTAGTTATGTCATATTAATGCTTATCACCTTTGGTAGATCTGGAGAAATTATAAATCCACGTGATATTATATATGGTCAGACTATTTTTTATGGATTGGGGTTTGGCATGATCAGAATGCCTTTCGTACATCCATGGATATTATTAATCATCATCTATATCATCGCTTTAGCTAAATCATTGAATTGCTTGAAGTTTGTTAAAAAATTCAGTGCAGATAAGGATGAATCAAATAATGTAATGTATTTTCTTCTGGCGATTATAGGATTAGGAACATTTATGTATTATCAAGGAAGAAGCCATTTGAATGTGTTTGCCTTTGTGTTATGGCCCGGAATACTAATTCTGATATTACTGGCAGAAGAATATATACTTGATTATTTTAAGCGAATTAAAAACAGATTTTTTACATTTGATAAAATATATTACTTAATCAGAATGGTATTCATAATAAGTGTAATTGGCTTTATATCAACTGCATTTATAAAAGATTATCCAAGCTATATGCATAAGCCAACAAGTACAGAGAAGCAGGAAGAAATTATATCACCAATATTGACTGAAGTAACATCCGGTAAATTAATAAACGAAGAAGTCGATATTATATCGTATCATGCGGCAGTGATTTATTGCCAAAAAAGTGATACTAAAATTGCAAATGTACCGGCGACGATTGATTGGTTTACTAGAAGTGATATACAAAAAGTAATAGATTATATCTCGAAATCGAAGAACTATATGATTATGGATATGGGTTCCTATGATATATTAAACAAAGTCAGTTCTAAAGAATTTAATCAAGCATTAAAACATCACACACTTATCAAACAAACGGATAAATATTATTTGTGGCAGCCGGATAATTAATAGAAAGATAGGTATCAGAAATAATAAGGATGCTGCTGATTCAGATGATTCAGGGGAATCATATGAAAAATATACACGATATGTTGATAAAATAAATAATCAAATTATTATTTATTAGCTGTATTTCGCTACTAGAGTGGGAGGTATAATTTAATGGATTTACCCAGAAAAAAATTTAAATCTATCGATATTGTTTTCTTGATTGGATTGTTTGCTACAACAATTCTTGCTATACCTTACTTTGTTTTGCGTGCAAATTCACTTATTTATATACCTGAACAGCTAGATAGTGAGGTTCTTTTATATATTCTGAAAGCGAAGCACTTGTTTGAAGGCACTATACCCGAGATATTAGGAGGAATTTCATCATCAGCAATAAATCCATCTTCTCCACTTACCACATTATTTTATTGCTTTTTTTCTCCAATTACTGCTTTTATCCTTAATTATTATTTCGTCTTACTCCTATCATTTACCGGAATGTATCTCAGCTTAAAAGAATTGACGAAAAGTTGTTATATTTCTCTTTTTACAGCACTTATTTTTGTTTTATTACCTTTTTTCTCAATTTATGGCCTTTCAATTATGGGTCAACCGTTATTGTTATATGCAATGATATGCTTGGCAAAGCAGAAAAATAAAGTACAATCATTAATTATTATAGCTGTTTTCGTAGGATTTTCTTCCTTGTCTCTAGTCGGATATGTTGATGTTATTTTGTGCATTATTTATTGCTTTGTACAATTCATTCGTCGGAAGAAGCACAACAATAATCGATGGATTTATATTGGAACCATAACATTAATTATGCTTTATCTTTTGTTTAATATCAATTTAATTCTATCGCTCATTTTACCAAGTGACTTTATATCACAAAGAACAGCCTACAAACTTATTCCTGAAAATTTCCGCCAGGATGTAAAGAATATGTGGAAGCTAGGGCATTACCATGCACCATCCTTGCATGCAAGAATTCAAGAATACAGTTTTGCTGGTTTGTTGGTTTTTACCCTTTATTATCGAAGACTAAAATCAGAGAGTAAAAGATTATACTATTTCTTTCTTACACTCTTGGCATCCGCAGCAGCGATTGCAGCATTTTATGGCCTTTGGCATAGTCGTTATGCGATTAATGTCCGCAATCAATTAGGTGGTATTTTTGTTTATTTTCAGTTTGATCGTTTTTATTGGCTTAATCCGGCTATATGGTTTTTTATATTCGGGTTAATATTATATTTTGTAAATGTCATATTCAAAGATATAGAATCCTCAAGGTTTTCTAATGCGATGTCGAATTGGGGGAGGTTTCATATCAGCCCAAAACCCAAAAAATTATTTATAAAATCGATACGATTTATTATATGTGCTTTTCTTATATGTAGTATCGGCTTACACGTGTACACACAAAGCAGCGTAAAGAGTAATGTATCAAATCTAAAAAACAAAACAAACGTAATTGTGAATAATTATGTCAGTTGGAAGCAGTTTTTTGCTGAGGATATATTTTCTCAGATTAAAGATTATATCGGGAGGGATCAATCTTCTTATAAAGTTGCAAGCTTGGCGCTTTATTCTTCCATTCCTCTATATAATGGATTTTACTGTATTGATGGTTATTCGAATAATTACAGTTTAGCATATAAGAATGAATTTCGAAAAATTATAGAAAAGGAATTGGATAAAAGCAAAACGATTCAATCTTATTTTGATGATTGGGGAAACCGGTGTTATCTATTTACAGCACAGTTGGGTACTTCTTATATATATACAAAGAAGGATACGACCAAATTAACCGATTTAGATCTGAATACCAGTCAATTAAAAAATATGGGCTGTGACTTTATCTTTTCAGGAGTTGAGATTGATTCACCAAATCAGAAAGGATTAACGTTTCTTAAATCGTTTGACAGCGAAGACAGTATATGGCGTATCTATGTTTATCGAGTAAAGAAATAAGCATGCAAAACCCCAGGGATACCATTGTCATGGTTAAACAACTCACTTATAAACAGCAAACAACCCACTACATCTTTGCAGTGGGTTGATGCTAAAAAGGGGAGGATAAGTATTTAACTTCTCTTTGGTGCTCATAATTGGAGGGGGAGTCCAATTATGAAAGAGCATACGCATTTACATCCATATAACGGAACGCCTTTGTTCCACATTTGGATATTACTAGTATGAACACATATTTTTTGTTTATTCATCAAAGAAAAATATTTTACACGTAGAAATTTAAAAATTTTCATGTTATACTATGTTTCGCGATAAATAATGGACAGAAAATTGAAAAGCGCCCTAAAAATTTTGGTAAGGGCTCTTTTCAATTCTCTGTCCAAGCGGAAATAGAACATAGCGTTTGTGAATGTGTATAATACATAGACGCCTAGTTCGAGCCGTTAATTATGTAAAGTACGAATAGTACATGAAAGGATGAAAACCATGAGTTTATTACAAGAGTGGAGAGAGCTTGCATACAGCAGCGAGATGGATGAGCGTACCGCAGAACTGTTTTGGGCTAACTATTTCAACATCGAGAGAGAGATTTATAAGGTGATTCTTGCTAATCCCGATAAAGTTTGGGAGGGAAGCGTGGCTTCTCTTGCAAAAGAATTTAATACAGATTTAAGCTGGTTCATCGGTTTCCTTGATGGTGTCAATGACAGCTTACAGGCACCAAATCCTATTGAAGAAATGGATAAGGATACTACCGTAAAGATTCAGATTGATAAAGAAAAATTATACTATAATATGATAGAAGCGAAAGCAGATTGGCTCTATGAATTAGAAGAGTGGGATACCATTCTTACACCTGATCGTAGAAAAGAATTATATCGTGAGCAGAAGAGCTCCGGCACTATCGTTAAGGATAAGAAGATAGGAAGAAATGATCCATGTCCATGTGGTAGCGGTAAAAAATATAAGAAATGCTGTGGCGTAAACGCATAATACAGTTGCAAGAGGATGTTACAAAACGAAAGCTCCCTTTTCGATATATATCTAGGGAACTTAGGAGGTGTGGCATCCTCTTTTTCCTTATGTAATCACTAAATTACTTGATTAAATAATAAATACTTGGTAAATTTCTTAAGCTCAGCGACATTTTCTTGGTTTAATCTCTTATATAAGTCAAAGAATTCAACTATGTTTTTATCCAGTACCTCTCCCCCTACCGGAAGGTACGTATCAGAAACTCCTAGAAGGTAATCACAGGAAACATCGAAATATTTAGATAAAGCAATAAGCTTATCGAATGAAGGTTCATTACGTTCTGATTCATAATTTGATATAGCAGTTGGCTTTACCCCCAGAATATCAGCTAATTCACTTTGTGTTAGCTTATTTTTTAGTCTGAGTTGTTTTAATCGTAAACAAAATCGCATGTTTTATCCTCTCTTTTCTGTGCCCTATATCAGTATTACTTGTATATTCAGAACAATTATAGGACGATAAAAATAGCCATGTCAATATTAATTACATAATTTGTATTGTTATAGTGCGAAATTTGTAATAATTCCGAAAATAATTGCGGCTAATCTTGAATAAAGCAAATTATTAAGGTTATAAAGTTTGGGATTCTACTCCGATTCACGGAACAAAGAATTTCAGGAATAGCAATACTCTTCGTATAATAAGTGAGAATTTGAAGATAATCTAATATATAAATATAAATGAGTAAGGGGTATCCGAGATGGGAAATGAGAATGATTTGAAGATGAACGATAAGAATTCAAATAATAATAATGACAATAAACCGTGGATGTATCTGGTTGTTATTGCATTTCTCATAGGATTATCAATCTGTACCTATTCAATTATGCGGGTTGATTCACTTAGTAAAGAACGAGGTTATAACAATAACACTGATTTTGTACAAAATGTATCACCAAGTCCGGTTGTGAATGGTACAAATAATGAGCAATTATCTCCCACACAAATTCAATCCTTAAATCTCACTAAAGTACCAAGCATGACCCCTTCAGCCCATTCACTAGATAATAAGGATGGTTCAGGAGTGGTTGATGTAGGGACAACGAACACTCCTCCTATTGTAAAAGGAATTTATATTCCGGCCTCAACAGCGGGTTCTAATAAAATAGATGATTTAATTACTCTTGCAGCCTCGACTGAACTCAATGCCTTTGTTATTGATGTAAAGGGAGACAACGGAAAAATCTCTTACAAGATGGATAATACTATGGCTAAACAGATTGGAGCAAATACAGGTACGATATCAGATATCAAGGCACTAACAAGAAAGTTAAAAAGTAAAAACATCTATCTGATTGCACGTATTGTTGCATTTAAGGATCCCTATTTGGCGAGTAAACGTCATGATCTTGCAATTAAGAATAAAAATGGTACCTTATATAAGGATAATAATAATGACTGCTGGGTTAATCCTTATAATAAGAAGGTCTGGAATTATGTTGTAGGTGTTGCAGCGCAGGCTGCAAAGGATGGTTTTGACGAGATTCAATTTGATTATATTCGCTTTTCTACCGGAGAGGCAATCAAGAATGCCGACTTTGGTGCTGCTGCCATGAATAAAACAAAGCAGGAGGTTATCACGGAATTTACAAAATACGCATGTGAAACACTTCGCCCGCTGGGGGTGGCTGTATCTGCGGATGTGTATGGCACGATTATCAATAGTGAGATAGATTCCAGGATTGTTGGTCAGGACTATAAGAGCATGGCGAAATATCTGGACTATATTTGTCCAATGATTTATCCGTCGCATTTTGGTGAAGGTAATTATGGAATAAAATACCCCGATATGAAGCCCTATGACTTGATCTATAAAGTACTGATGAAGTCGGAAGAAAAACTAAAGGAATTACCGAAGGAAAACCATAGAGCAATTGTTCGACCATGGCTGCAGGACTTTACCGCCTCTTGGATAACTCATCATATTCCGTACACAGGTGATGAGGTTAGAGCACAGATTAAAGGAGTTTATGATGCAGGATATGGTGAATGGATGCTGTGGAACTCAGGATGCAGCTATTCACAGGATGGTTTACTCAAAAAATAAGACCTGTCTGAAATTTGTACGAATATATTAAGGGAGTGAATAATATATATCTAGTATAGATAATCCGGGAGGTATCCTATGGATAAGGTTTTACACCAAAATGCAAAAGTTCTTGCTCTGCTTAGGGGGGTGTTGTTTTCTTATATTGTAACAGCATTTGTCCTACTGTTATTGTCCTTCCTGATGTTGAAGATGGATTTATCCGGCGCTGTCATAGGCGGAGGGGTAATATTTGCATATATTTTATCTAATTTTATTGGTGGGTTTTTTGTAGGTAAAAAGCTGGAACAAAAGAAGTTTATATGGGGACTTTTAATGGGAGTCATATATTTTGCAATCGTGTTGGTGGTATGCGTGGCGATGCACCGTGCTTCCCCACTTCCCGTTGGAAGCCTGTTCACATCCTTCATCCTATGCAGTCTCAGTGGTATGCTAGGCGGAATGATTAGTTAGTAGGTAAGCAGTGATAAAGTGAGAGTAGATTGGATTGGGTTCTTCGTGAGATACGATGCCCAATCCTTTTATGGCGTATAAGTGGACAAGGCTTAATTTATATTGAATTTTGGCTTTGAAATGATTATACTAGAAGCAACTATGAGAATATCAGTGGTCTGTGAAAAGAATAGATTGACATAATGATGAACTGTAGATAAGATAATGATACTTCGATAGATAATTTGAAAGGTTAGGTATAAACATGAGATATGAGGAGTTTACAATAGAGGGACGTAACGCAGTGATGGAGGCGTTTCGTTCCGGCAAGACAATTGATCGTTTATTTGTTTTAGACGGTTGTCAGGATGGTCCGGTGAAATCCATCGTCAGAGAAGCAAAAAAGACGGATTGCATCGTTACTTATGTGAAAAAAGAACGTCTGGAGCAAATGTCTGAAACAGGTAAGCATCAAGGAGTAATGGCATATGCTGCTGCCTATGAATATGCTGAGGTTGAGGATATCTTTAAAGCGGCTGAGGAGAAGGGTGAACCGCCATTTGTGGTAATACTTGACAGTATTGAAGATCCGCATAATTTGGGTGCGATCATTCGTACAGCGCATCAAGCAGGCGCACATGGAATCATTATACCGAAGAGACGTGCGGTTGGGTTAACTGCTACGGTTGCAAAGGTATCCGCGGGCGCGATTAACTATCTGCCGGTTGCAAAGGTTACGAACCTATCAACAACAATTGAGGAATTAAAAGAAAAAGGATTATGGTTTGTCTGTGCCGATATGAGTGGCGAGATGATGTATCAATTAAACTTAAAGGGGCCCATCGGTCTGGTTATTGGCAGTGAAGGAGAAGGCGTCGGTCGTCTGATTAAGGAAAAATGTGATTTTACAGCTAAGATACCGATGTTTGGTAAGGTGGATTCTCTGAATGCATCCGTTGCAATGGGAATCATGGCATATGAAATAGTAAGACAGAGATTAAACTAAGAGTAAAGAGATGAAAGGAGGATTGGTGCTTTGAATACTGCAGTAAAATATGATACGTTAACCGATGAAGAGATTTTATGCAGAATTCAAAACGACGATCAGCCTGCAATCGATTATTTGCTTGAAAAATACAAGTATTTGGTGCGAAGCAAGGCGAAGGCGCTCTATCTAATTGGTGGGGATAAAGATGATTTAATTCAGGAAGGGATGATCGGCCTTTATAAGGCAATTCGTGACTTCCAAACCAATAAGGACAGCACCTTCTACTCCTTTGCCGATCTTTGCATCTCACGTCAGATATACAGTGCAATCAAGGCCTCAAACCGTAAGAAAAACATCCCGCTAAATACGTATATATCACTGGATTCCCCTGCTTACAGAGAGGGAAATGATACGGAAGAAAAAGATCCTCTGGTTGACATAATAAATCAAAAATATATTTCAAATCCAGAAGAATTAGTTATTGACAAAGAGAATACCAGTATGATAGAATATGAACTTGTAAGGCGTCTGAGCGACCTTGAAAAGCGTGTTCTTAGCTTGTATATGAAGGATTTAAAGTATGTTCAGATTGCGGAGGTATTAGGAAAAGAGCCGAAGACCATAGACAATGCATTAACAAGAATCAAGACAAAATTAAATCAGGTACTCAGGGAGATTTAAGTCATTTGCTGCCATGGCTCAGTCGGTAGAGCGTCACCTTGGTAAGGTGGAGGTCACGGGTTCGATTCCCGTTGGCAGCTTACGAGAAATCCTAGAAAGTCAGGGATTGTAAGCGAATAAGAGGAAAACAAAAGCACTCGAAAGAGTGCCTTTTTTAATGCCTTATTCAATGAGCGTTTCCAACAGAATACGCCATTTGTTTACATTATTTGCTAAGTATATATTGACAAGCTTTATATTTGGTGATAAACTAAATATGTTAAAATATGACATATTTATATAAGAAAGGATAGGTGGTTAAAAATGAAACATCTTGGTAAAATGAAATTGCAAAGAGTTATATCGTTTTTAATGGTTTTTGTACTTGTATCCTCGATTTTTAGTATCAAAGCAGATGCTAGTTCACTTGATTATGTCTACAGTTACAAATTGCAAAGTGGTAGTGTAGCAAATCTTACATACTATATTGATACTACTGCTAGCCAAGCATTATTTGCAGGGGCAATTGACGATGCAGCGGAGCAGTGGGTGACTGCAACTGCACAGAATTCAACGAAAGCAAAAGTTAAATTAACACGAGTTTATTCTGCTTCAGGCGCTACTATCGTGTTTAAAGCAAAGGGAACTTTTCCATCATGGGCTTCGGGAGTTAACGGTTATACAGAGCTTTATTCTGGGAGCACTCTTGTAACAAATCAAGTTAACCCACCAACCAGTAGTTGGAATAATTGTATCGTATACCTCAGTACTACGTTGACACCAACGACAGCAAAACGTGTTGCTTGTCATGAAATTGGACATTGCCTAGGCTTATGTCATCCCACTCCACCTCAAGGTGTATCATTTACTAGTATAATGTATCCTACAGGTGCTACATATGCATCGAATTCTCCGACATCTTCTGATACAGCACAAATTGAAAAAGTATATTAATTAAGATAGAGAATGCCGCCATTTTTTGGCGGCATTTTTTGTTAAGCATGAAGTGATTTACGTTTGATCGAGAGTCAAATGAACATCATTTAGTGGTAGGTAGCGCCCTTTAATTACCATTTATAGTTATAAAAATTACTTCATGTTTTTATTGACAAATGTTTGGCTCACGTAATATAATAACTTTGCTGTCTTTGGCGGTAGGTTAATTCCGTAGGCTTAGATAGTTAATTCGAGGCGTGGCTCAGCTTGGCTAGAGCGCTGCGTTAGGGACGCAGAGGTCGCAAGTTCAAATCTTGTCGCCTCGATTATTTTATAGGATTTTGATGTGAGCTTGTTCAATAAGCATATTTGATAAACGATTAAGCACGGTTGATTATTCAATCGTGCTTTTTATTCTAAGGAGGAACAAATATGATTCTTTCCGCTTCCCGAAGAACGGATATACCATGCTATTACTCCGATTGGTTTTTAAATCGTATAAAGGAAGGGTATGTACTGACCAAAAATCCGCTTAATCATTCTCAAATCAGCAGGATTAAGTTATCGCCGGATACGATTGATTGCATCGTATTTTGGACAAAGGATCCGGCACCGATGTTGGATAAGTTGCATATGATTGATTTACTACATTACAACTATTATTTCCAGTTTACATTAACACCTTATCATAAGGATATTGAACGGAATTTGCGACCCAAGGAAGAAATAATTCGCACCTTTCAGCAGTTATCGGATCAAATCGGTAAAGAAAGAATGATCTGGCGTTATGATCCAATCATTATCAACCAGAGCATGGATATTATCTATCATTGTGTGGAATTTGAGAAGCTTTGTAAAGCTCTTTGTGGATATACGAATGTTTGCATGATTAGTTTCGTTGATAGTTATCGTAAGTTGAGTAAACAGGTTAAAGAGAGCATTATTACCGCGATTAGTCAGGAACAGATGAGTGAATTAACAATGCATTTATCAAAGATAGCACATAGATATGGGATTAATCTTCAAACCTGTTGTGAGATCGTGGAGACATCCGGTATTGAAGTGACTTCGGTAGCATGTATTGATCGTGATCTTATAGAAAGAATCTGTGGCCATCCAATCAATGAGAAGAAGGATAAGAGTCAACGACCGGGATGCCGGTGCATCCAAAGCGTAGATATTGGTGTTTACAACACCTGTATAAATGGGTGTATCTATTGTTATGCGAATCACAGTGATGCCTCGATCCATAAAAACATTCTAAAGCATAACCCGGATTCTGACTTTCTAATTGGAAAGGTGATGCCGGATGAGGTGATTCGTGACCGATAGAATTATCGGTTTATCATAAAGGTATATCGCTTTATATTAGGCCTCCCACAATATTAGAATATATTTTGGGTGCGAATACAGTACCATTACATACCAATTGTTCCAATAATTGGTATTAATTAAATCCAATTTCAATAATTTAGTATTGACAAACGTTAATGCGGTAATGTATACTTAGCGCATCAATTCATATATAAATAGTATACATTCGGAAGGAGAAAGCGATGAGAACATCATTTGTCACTATGTGCGTTAATATGTGCGGTATGTGTAACATGCCGGTGAAACATGTTTACTTGATAAGTGAATGTGATGTTGTCATGCCGCTAACATAAGTATAAAGCTTGTGTTTCGGAAGAATGATTTCATAAACAGGAGGCTTATCAAGGCACTCCTGTTTTTTTGTGTAATAGGACATTCTCATTATCCCATTATACAAAAAGCCTTCCAGGCAGGATGCGTACTTCGCGGCAATGAAGTTTTGCTTCGCAACTGCTCAGGCGCAAAGTGTCAGCTGGAAGATACTTTATTATACTACGTTTCTCAAGCGCGCGCTTCGAGTAGACCATGGAACGAATGGGAATACTGGAAGAGAAATTAGTAGAATGATAAAATTATGAAATTATGAATTGGAGAAAGTGGAGGTTTGATAATATGAATGAGAAGCCAATCGTAGAATTGGTAGGTCTGGGGAAAGTGTTTCAGAACAAGGACAATGAAGTAAAGGCTTTGGAGGATATTAACTTATCCATCAACGAGGGAGAAATCTTTGGAATTATCGGACTCAGTGGTGCCGGAAAGAGTACCTTGGTACGATGTATCAATTTGCTGGAACGCCCAACTTCCGGAGCAGTTGTTTTTGACGGAGCGGATTTGGGTTCCTTACCTGAGAGAGAGCTCTTAAAAGCCAGACAGTCCATGGGGATGATTTTTCAACAGTTTAATCTACTGATGCAACGAAATACATTGCAGAACATCTGCTTTCCGATGGAAATTGCAGGTATACCAAAAAGCCAGGCAAAAGCAAGAGCATTGGAACTGTTAGAGGTGGTTGGATTATCCGATAAAGCAAAGGCTTATCCTTCTCAACTGTCCGGTGGACAAAAGCAGAGGGTTGCAATTGCAAGAGCATTAGCAACAAACCCTAAAGTATTGCTTTGTGATGAAGCCACCAGTGCACTCGATCCTACGACGACTCGATCTATATTAAACCTATTAAAAGAAATAAATCAGAAACTAGGAATCACAGTTATCGTCATTACACATGAGATGAGCGTGATTGAGGAAATCTGCCATCGTGTTGCAATCATTGATAAGAGCCGTATCGCAGAACTTGGTGAGGTAGAAGATGTATTTGTAAGACCACAGTCTTCCATCGCAAAGCAATTAGTATTCTCTGGTGATACACACATTGAGAGCTTTGAAGGAGAGTATAAGTGCAGGATAATATTTGACGGCAGAACCTCTTTCGAACCGGTTATTGCAAATATGGTATTAGAAAGTAAAACACCGGTTAACATATTATTTGCAGATACCAAGGACATTGACGGGAAAGCATTCGGACAAATGATTATTCAATTACCAAATGATGATATCGGAAGAAAAAGAATACTGAATTATCTTGTGTCGAACCAAATTCCATACGAGGAGGTAAAGAATAATGTTTAGTGAAACCATATTAGGAACGATAGGGATGGGCATTCTTGAAACCCTATATATGACATTGTTCTCATCCTTTATCGCATATATCATAGGGTTGCCGATAGGAATCCTGCTTGTTATCACCGATAAGGACGGTATTACTCCGAACTCTATTTTGAATAAAATCATTGGTGTCATTGTAAATATTGTTCGCTCTGTTCCGTTCATTATATTATTGATTACAATTATGCCGGTAACCAGAGCAATTATCGGTACAACCATTGGTGCATCTGCTGTTGTTATTCCGTTGATTGTATCTTCTGCGCCTTACATAGCCAGAATTGTTGAATCATCCTTGAAAGAGGTTGATAAGGGTGTTATTGAGGCGGCACAAAGTATGGGCGCAAGCCCATTTCAGATTATTTATAAAGTGTTGATTCCAGAAGCAAAACCATCCCTGATTATTGGTAGTGCAATAGCAGTTTCTACTATATTAAGTTATACGGTTATGGCAGGCTTTGTCGGAGGTGGGGGATTAGGTGATATCGCAATTCGCTATGGATATTACCGCTATCAAAAAGATGTTATGTTAGTCACGGTAATATTATTAATTATCATTTTACAGGTTATTCAGGAAATAGGATCAGCAATTACGAAGAAGTCTGATCGAAGATTATAATAGGAAATCTGTTTTCGTAACATACTGATAACAGAAATTGAATTTTAAATATAAACTAACTTAGGAGGAAATAAATTATGAAGAAACTGATAAGTACATTATTAGTATTAACCTTAATCGTGGCATCCTTAGCAGGCTGCGGTAAGAAAGCCGGATTTGATAAAACCATCGTGGTAGGTGCAAGTGCAGTACCTCATGCTGAGATCTTAGAGGTAGCAAAACCTTTAGTAGAAAAAGAAGGCTATAAATTAGAAATCAAAGTATATAACGATTATGTGCAACCTAATGTAGCACTTAACAGCGGTGATTTGGATGCGAACTACTTCCAGCATGTACCTTATATGGATTCTTTTAATAAAGAGCATAAAGCAGAATTGGTTTCTGCGGGAATCATCCACTATGAGCCATTTGGTCTTTATCCTGGCAAGACAAAAACAATCGATGCACTAAAAGATGGTGCTCAGATTGCGGTTCCGAATGATGCATCCAATGAAGCAAGAGCACTTTTATTACTTGAAGAAAATGGTATCATCAAATTAAAGGATGGTGCGGACATTAATGCTACAAAGAATGATATAGCAGAAAATTCAAAAAATGTTAAGATTGTTGAGATCGAAGCAGCTCAGATTGCTCGTTCCTTAAAAGATGTAGATTTAGGCGTAGTAAATGGTAACTACGCAATTCAAGCGGGCTTAAGCGTAGAAAAAGATGCGATCGCTGTGGAAAGCAAAGATTCTTTAGCTGCAGAAACCTATGGTAATATTATCGCTGTAAAAAAGGGAAATGAAAATAGAGAAGATATCAAAGTTTTAATCAAAGCATTACAAAGTGAGGAAGTTAAGAAGTTTATTAATGACAAATATAAGGGTGCTGTAGTACCTAAGTTCTAAATTAAAGCGAGAGGATGGAAGAAGCATCCTCTCGCTTTTCAATTACCTGTCAAGGAATCACTCTATTCCCATTCATTTCACCTCAAGAAGTAGGGGGAGGTGATTGCACCCGCAAGGTTTTCGTGTTACGATAACATAAACAATAACTAGCACTATGACACTGATACATATTCAATGAGGATTTCGTATGAAACATATCTTAAAATATAAACGCATTTATCTGTTAAGTCTACTTCCTATATCAATACTATTGACTCTGTTAGCAAGGAGTAATAGTTTTTTTGCGGAACAAATCTATGCGAAGCATATTTATAAATGGATTTCACAAGTATACGGATGGATAACAGGATTATTTCCATTCTCAATCGCGGAAATTCTTATCGTTACACTTCCGGCGATATTACTCGCATTATTGGTACGATTTATAATATTAATGTTTATTAATAAGAAGAATCGGAAAGAACGATTTATAAAAGGTTTGATTAATTTATTATGTATAGTAAGTGTAATATGGTTCGTCTTCCTGATGTGTGGAGGACTTAACTATTATCGATATTCCTTTGCGGATTATTCTAACCTAACAATAGAGAAATCCTCGGTACAGGAGTTGTATTCATTGACTAAAAGTTTGGCATTGGAAGCAAATGACCTAAGAGAGAAGATTAAGGACACCGATGATAATGGAGTATTCAAATTGTCTGAGAATAATTACGAACTGGCGAAGCGGGCAAACAAAGCGTATGAAGCATTATCAAAAGATTATCCGATACTCAAGGGGCATTACGGACCACCAAAGCCAATACTACTGTCGAAAGCAATGGCTCAAACGGAGATTACCGGTGTTTTTATTCCATTTACGATGGAAGCAAATGTGAATGTGGACATACCGGATTATAGTATCCCTTCTACAATGCTTCATGAGCTGGCACATTTGCATGGGTTTATGAGAGAAGACGAGGCAAATTACTTGGCTTATCTTGCAGGAATGAAATCAGGGGATATCGAGTTTCAATATAGTGGTACAATGCTGGCTCTCGTAACTGCCGGCAATGCCTTATATGAAGCAAATCAGGATTTGTATTTTGAGGTGGCTGAGTTATATAGTGAAGGTGTAAAAAAGGATTTTGATGATAATTCCAATTACTGGGCGAAGTTCGAGAATAAAACCATAAGTACGGTATCCAATAAAATAAATGATACTTATTTGAAGGCGAATAATCAATCGGACGGAGTACGAAGCTATGACAGAATGCTGGATCTTTTATTGGCGAAATACAAAAAAGAGCATGAGGGACAATCGAAATAATATAAGGCTGAAATTCAACAGGAAAGAGTGTTAAGTACGTTTCACTGATCAAGAGAAAGCTATATTACCGTTGCGTGATGCATAGTAATATAGCTTTTTATTAATTAATTTTTCATTGCAATGACTAGTGGGGTGCAATCAAGCAGATACTTTCTTTAGCCAAGAACCGAAAATGGGATAGATTTACTTGTAGTCACTTAGAACTAGCGTAAACTAATTTTGCAATTTCGTGCTTTTAAGTTAAGTTAAACTGTGTTATTATATAAAAATAATATTTTTATGGAAGATACTACTTGAAATTCCTATATTTAAAGAGTATTTTAATGATAAATAATACAGACAAATGAGTTGATTGATTCAATTCAAATAAATTATCAATCGGGAGGTTCTTCATGGAGAATAATAATATGAAGGAAGACAATCATTTGGAGCCGGAGGAAAAGGCTACGGTTTCGAAAAATTTTATTGAGATGATTATTGATAAAGATTTGGAAGAGGGTAAGGTAAAGAAGATTGTTACCAGATTTCCACCTGAACCAAACGGTTATCTTCATATAGGTCATGCAAAATCAATATTATTAAATTATGGCTTAGCACAAAAATACGGCGGTCAGTTCAACCTTCGTTTTGATGATACGAATCCGACAAAGGAAAAAACAGAATTTGTAGACTCTATTATCAAGGATGTAAAATGGGTAGGCGGAGATTTTGAGGATCACTTATTTTTTGCTTCCGATTATTTTGAGCAGATGTACGAGGCTGCGGTTAAGTTAATAAAAAAAGGAAAAGCCTTTGTTTGTGATCTTACAGCGGAAGAGATTAGAGAGTATCGTGGAACGCTGACGGAAGCCGGTAAGAACAGTCCTTACCGTGATCGAAGCATTGAAGAGAACTTACAGCTGTTCGAAGATATGAAAGCTGGTAAATTTGCCGATGGTTCCAAGGTTCTTCGTGCAAAGATTGATATGTCATCCCCGAATATGAATATGAGAGATCCGGTTATTTATCGAGTAGCGACAGTATCTCATCACAATACAGGAGATAAATGGTGTATCTATCCAATGTATGATTTTGCTCATCCAATCGAAGATGCGATTGAAGAGGTAACTCATTCCATCTGTACTTTGGAGTTTGAGGATCATCGTCCACTTTATGATTGGGTGGTAAGGGAACTTGAATATGAGATTCCACCGAAGCAGATTGAGTTTGCTAAAATGTATCTTACAAATGTAATTACCGGTAAGAGATATATTAAGAGATTAGTGGAGGAAGGTATTGTTGACGGATGGGATGATCCTAGATTGGTTTCCATCAGTGCTCTTAGAAGAAGAGGATTTACCCCTGAATCTTTAAAACTGTTTATGGAGCTTTGTGGTGTATCAAAGAGCCAAAGTTCTGTAGATTATGCAATGTTAGAATATTGTATCCGTGAGGATTTGAAGTTAAAGAGACCTAGAATCATGGCTGTTCTTGACCCGATTAAATTAGTGATTACGAATTATCCAGAGGGTGAGGTTGAGTATCTGGAAGCCCCGGCTAATCAGGAAAATGAAGCAATGGGCACCAGACAGGTTCCGTTTGCAAGAGAATTATATATAGAACGTGATGACTTTATGATAGAGCCTCCGAAGAAATATTTCCGTTTATTCCCCGGAAATGAGGTTCGTCTTATGAATGCTTACTTTGTAACTTGCACGGATTATATTACGGATGAGAATGGTAATGTAACTGAAGTTCATTGTACCTATGATCCGGAGACAAAGAGCGGATCCGGCTTTAATGCAAGAAAAGTAAAAGGTACGATTCACTGGGTAGCAGCGCAATCAGCAAAGAAAGCGGAAGTGCGTTTGTATGAGAATATTGTAGATGAATCAAAGGGTGTTTATAATGAAGACGGAAGCTTGAATTTAAACCCTAACTCAATAACAATATTAAAGGATTGCTACGTAGAGCCAAGTATAGATGAAGCGCAGGCACCGGATAGCTTCCAATTTTTAAGACAGGGATTCTTCTGTTTGGATTCCAAAGATTCTACCCCGGAAAAACCGGTTTTCAATCGAATTGTGTCATTGAAAAGCTCTTACAACCCGAATAAACAGTAAAGTACATTATAGAATGGAGGATTAGCAGTGGCTAATATATTTTCTGGATTAGAGGAATTTGGTCTCGGTGGTTTATCTAATATGGATATCTATGAAACCAAGGATAGCGAAAACGGTAAGAAATCCGGTGAGAATGAAAAACCGGCATTTTCTGAAGAAGATAACATCTTTGACAAGACCTACACCTGTCCTGTATGTGATAACGAGTTTAAATCTAAGACAGTGAAGTCCGGTAAAGTAAAGCTTCTATCTTTGGATACCGATTTAAGACCGTTGTATGAGAATATGGATCCGTTAAAATATGATGCGATTGTTTGTCCTACCTGTGGATTTGCCGCATTAAATCGCTTTTTTAAATATGTATCCTCAGCGCAGTCTAATTTAATCAAAACGAATATTTCGGCAAACTTCAGAGGATTGAAGGAAACCGGTAATATATTTACCTATGATGATGCAATATCCAGACATAAGTTGGCATTAGTAAATGCAATTGTAAAGAAATCAAAGATTTCGGAACGAGCATATACCTGCTTAAAAACAGCCTGGGTCATCAGAGGAAAATCAGAAAATTTACCACAGGATTTCCCGAATTATCAACAAGCAATCGAAGAATTAAGAGTAGAAGAAGAGGATTTCTTATCAAAAGCCTATGCAGGCTTTGGAGAAGCCTTCAGTAAAGAAGATTTTCCGATGTGTGGAATGGATGAAACTACCATTACGTTATTAATGGCGGAATTAGCTAGAAAAATTGGAAAGTTTGATGAAGCCGGCAGATGGATATCCAGAGTATTGATTTCCAAAGATGCCAATGAGCGCATCAAGCAAAAGGCAAGAGAAATTAAGGATTTGATAAAGGATCAAAAGAATTAATTGCTAAGATAAAGGCGGGTATCTACTTTGAAAGAAAAATTATATACTATCCCGGTGAATGAAGCTTTTGAATCGGAATGCGAATGTCCTCTGTGTGCAATGAAAAAAAAGTTGGAGACGGATGCGGTAGAATATACTATGGGTCCTAGTTATATGGAAGATGATATAAGGGGGGCGACTTCGCGTATGGGATTTTGTGAGAAGCACCTTAATCAGCTATATCAGAATCAAAATCGATTGGGATTGGCATTGATGTTAAAATCACACATGGATAATACGATCCAGATGGTTGAAAAACATTCAGGAACCAAGATTTCTGCCACCTCACTGTTTCGTAAGAAGGCAGAGGAATCTCCCGTAGTTGATTTTTTAGATACAATAGAACACAGTTGCTTTGTTTGTGATAAGATAGAAACAACATTTCAACGTTACCTTGCTACAATCTTTCATCTTTATCATACAGATCATGACTTTCGGGAAAAATTCAAGGGATCAAAGGGCTTTTGTTCTGAGCATTATAAAATGCTCTATAAAGAAGCTCCTACCAATCTAAAAGGTGACGAATTATCAAGTTTTATCACGGAGTTAAATACTCTTTACTTGGACAATATGAAAAGAGTAAGGGATGATTTAGAATGGTTCATCAATAAATTTGACTATCGTTATGCAGACGAACCCTGGAAGAATGCCAAGGATGCATTACCCAGATCCATGCAAAAGACAAATAGTATACTATAAACCCTTAACAATGAAGTTAAAAAGCTCACGTAATTGCTTAAATTTATTAAACTTTGTCAAACATGGTATATTATGACTGATAAAGAATATACTTAATTAGTATGTATGAAATTGAAAAAGTTATTGCCGTTAGGTGATAACTTTTTCTTGCGCCTTTTATATATGTGAAATTAATCTATTTTGACTTCGATGCAACATTACATTAAACGAATGGATCAGTCATATGGAATAACAGATTTCATGGGGTGTGAACAGAAGATAGCAGTGAAATCAACATAAAAATGAGAAAAAATGAGATATCGCGAGATATTAAGAGTATGAGAGAGAAATTACTAAATTTGCTATGATATTTTAATGGAAATGAAGTTGCATTATAAAAGCAAATTTACTAATATAATAATCAAAGTTAGCACTCGACCACATGGAGTGCTAATAATTCTTAAGCTAAGGGTAATGTGAGATTCACGATTAATGCACACCGTGGAATTCTATCACGTAACAAATACGGATTACTATCCGAGTTTGTGGTTCCCTTGAAAAATTTAGTAATAATTAATTAAGGAGGAATTTTAACATGAAACTTGTACCTTTAGGAGATAAGGTAGTATTGAAGCAATTAGTTGCTGAAGAGACAACAAAGTCAGGCATTGTGTTACCCGGCCAAGCAAAAGAAAAACCTCAGCAGGCAGAAGTTATCGCTGTTGGTCCTGGCGGAATCGTTGATGGAAAAGAAGTTGTGATGCAGGTTAAAGTTGGCGACAAGGTTATTTACTCCAAATATGCGGGAACTGAAGTGAAATTGGAGGATGAAGAGTTCATCGTCGTTAAGCAGAATGATATCGTTGCAGTTGTAGAAGAATAGAATGGAGGAAACACAACATGGCTAAAGAAATTAAATATGGCGCAGAAGCCAGAGCAGCGCTTGAAATCGGCGCGAATAAATTAGCAAATACCGTTAAAGTAACCCTTGGACCTAAGGGAAGAAATGTAGTTCTTGATAAATCTTTCGGTGCACCTTTGATTACGAATGATGGTGTTACAATTGCAAAGGAAATTGAGTTGGATGATCCTTTTGAGAATATGGGTGCTCAGTTAGTGAAAGAAGTTGCTACCAAGACAAATGATGTAGCAGGTGATGGTACAACTACAGCAACTGTTCTTGCACAGGCTATGATTACCGAGGGTATGAAGAACTTAGCAGCAGGCGCTAACCCTATTATCCTTAGAAAGGGTATGAAGAAAGCAACTGATGTTGCTGTAGAAGCAATTTTAACAATGAGCTCTTCCTTAAAGGGTAAGGAGCAGATTGCAAGAGTTGCAGCAATCTCTGCAGGTGATGATGAAGTTGGTCAGTTAGTTGCTGATGCGATGGAAAAAGTATCAAATGATGGTGTTATCACAATCGAAGAATCTAAAACCATGAAGACTGAGCTTGATCTTGTGGAAGGTATGCAGTTTGATCGTGGATATCTTTCCGCTTATATGTGTACCGATATGGATAAAATGGAAGCAACCCTTGAGAATCCATATATCTTAATCACGGATAAGAAGATCTCAAACATTCAGGAAATCCTTCCTGTACTAGAGCAGATTGTTCAGACTGGTTCAAGATTATTAATAATCGCTGAAGATGTCGAGGGTGAAGCTCTTACAACTTTAGTTCTTAATAAATTAAGAGGTACATTCGTTGCTGTTGCAGTAAAAGCTCCTGGCTATGGTGACAGAAGAAAAGCGATGCTTCAGGATATCGCTATCTTAACTGGCGGTACAGTTATTTCTGATGAATTAGGTCTTGACTTAAAAGAAGCTACTATAGAGCAGCTTGGTCGTGCAAAATCAGTTAAGGTTCAGAAGGAAAACACCATTATTGTTGATGGTGAAGGTGATAAAGCTGATATCACTACAAGAATTGGCCAGATCAAAGCTCAGATTGAAGAAACTACCTCTGAATTTGATAAAGAGAAATTACAGGAGAGACTTGCTAAGCTTGCTGGTGGTGTAGCAGTAATCAGAGTTGGTGCTGCAACAGAAACTGAAATGAAAGAAAACAAGCTTCGTATGGAAGATGCTCTTGCAGCTACCAGAGCGGCAGTGGAAGAAGGTATCGTTGCAGGCGGTGGTTCCGCATATATCCACGCATCTAAGGAAGTTTCTAAATTAGCTGCAAAATTAGACGGTGACGAGAAAACTGGTGCAAATATTATTCTTAAAGCACTTGATGCTCCTTTATACAGCATCGTATACAATGCAGGCTTAGAAGGTTCTGTAGTAATCAGTAAGGTAAAGGCTAGCAAACAGGGCGTTGGCTTCAATGCTTTAACTGAGAAATATGTTGATATGGTAGAAGCAGGTATTCTGGATCCTACTAAGGTTACAAGAAGCGCGCTTCAGAACGCAACTAGTGTTGCATCCACTTTATTAACAACAGAATCCGTTGTTGCAAATATCAAGAAGGATGAGCCGGCAATGCCTGCAGGCGCACCTGGAATGGGTATGATGTAATAAAATCATTATTTTAAATCAATTAATTAAGAGGGTAGGCAAATGATTTTTGTCTGCCCTCTCATTTTCTTCGGATACTCCTATTGACATCCTTTGGTTTATCCGTTATGATAGCTGAGACAAAATAAAATGATATATTTTGCTAGGGGAGCCCAGGCTGAGAGGTATGTTGTACTACATACTGACCCTTACTACTTGATCCGGATAATACCGGCGGAAGGAAGCATTTCAAGTGGCCCCCTCCGAAGCAATCATAAGGAGGTTTTTTTATGTTTCAAGATATTTTGAATTTTTTAACAACGAAAGAAGGTTCCGGCGCAGAAACCTATTACACACCTACACTAGCGGGTAATATAGCACTCTTTGTTGTTGTGGCTATCTTATTTATCGCGATGGCTGCGTTTTCAAACAGTAAGTCAAAAATTAGAGTTCAGCAGCTAGCATTTTCTGCAATGGCGGTAACATTAGCCGTGGTTACTTCGTTCATCACCTTTGCGAAACTGCCATTTGGTGGATCTATCACATTATTCAGTATGCTGTTTATTGCTTTGATTGGCTATCTATATGGTACCAAGGCCGGAGTACTTACCGGTATCGCTTATGGTTTTATTAATCTGATTTTAGGTCCTACCATTCTGCATCCGGTACAAATGTTATTAGACTACCCGATCGCATTCGGTTGCTTAGGTTTGAGTGGAGTATTTTCAAAATCAAAGAATGGATTAATTAAAGGATATGTACTAGGCGTATTCGGTAGATATATCAGCCATGTAATCTCCGGATTTGTGTTCTTTAGTATGTACACTCCAAAGGGTATGAATCCAATTATCTATTCCTTAGGATATAATGCAACTTATATCGTACCGGAAGCAATCGCAACGATAATAATATTATTGATTCCACCTGTTCGACAGGCATTTATTCAGGTAAAAGGAATGGCAACTCAGACACAAATTACATTATTTTAATAAAAGACCAACATTAAATCGCTTTCAAGGGATTTTGTGTTGGTCCTTTTTGAATGAAATATGTTATGGGTCATTATAGTTCTGTCACCGTAAGGGTTCTCCTTTCCGTACGGTATACATCATATACGGTATACATACATGAAAATCACAGTTCAGCCATTCGGGTAACTGCAACATAGATGCCGGATAATTTGTACCAGGTGGGGAAGTCTACGATTCCGTTGGCAGGCAAATCAAAGATTTGTTGAAAGGCTTTAACGGATTCAGCGGTTTGGTTATTGAATTGACCGTTTACTGCAACTGTAGGTATTGCAGGATACTTTTCTGAAATTTTATTAAGTTGTTCCTGGATGGTTCTCACATTAGCACCAGAGGAACCTATGGTTAGGTTTGAACCCGGCCAGGAGGAGGGAACCCCTGACACTTCGGTGGCCGTATTGATATAAATGGAGTTTCCATAAAAATGTCGCAGAATTTCAATTGCAGATTGCCCCTGATCGCCCAATTGCTTGGATCCCCACTGTGTCATCCAGTTCGGGCATTGCACTCTGTTTCCATCACAGTACTGTGTCAAAATGGGTTGCTTAACATTGGGTCTGGATAAATAATTATTAAATATACTGTCTACGATTAATCCTATGTTATCGTAGATGTTTCTACCGGGAATCCATTTATGATCAAATGCGGTGGAAGAGGTGATAGTAAAATTAAATCCCTGATTTCGGTACCATTCTGTAAATACACGATTGAGTGTAAAGGATAAGATAGCAAGGACATTGGCGGTTATGGTGGATTCCGGCCAGGTGGAATAGATTTCGCTGGAGGCTACATTTTTAATATAATCTCTAAAGCGAACATAATGATCTCTAGCGGATCGGTCGGTTGGAGGACCATCGTGTACAATAACGAATTCGGGGACTACTACTCTGTTAAGGACAATTTCACCTGATTCTCCGGTTGGTTTTATCTCAGCCTCCGCTATTTTGGGTGGGTAATCACCGAATAAGGTATGAGGTGGAACTACATAGAGATCGGGCTGTGCTTGCGGTTCTTCGGGTCGCAGAGTTGCATCCTGTAACGCGGTTACATTTGGCATTACCTCAGCATTTTGCACTACTACTGGTTCAAAACCGGATGCGGACATATTAATTCGGTAATTAGCGTATGGTTGTTGATCCGAGGGTTGTTGGCTAAATTCCAGGGGAGGTGCAGGAACCTCAATAATCTCGGTTAGGCCCGAGGAGTTGGTTCTAACCTCTGCGATTTGTTGCTCTGGTGTTCCTGTGGTTGATATTGTAACTGTAGCATTTTCAATCGGAACCATCCCGGCGCCCATAACACGTGCCCGTATCCTCCCGAGTGATTGGGTGCTCATTTGTGTCGGATATACCTTTATGGCTTTATACTTGTTCTTATTGTAGTAGTAAGGATTCATTTCGTCACCTCGTTTATCGCTTATTATAAAATATGATTTAAATAGGAAGGTGTGATTAGAGTTCTGCTATTCTTGTTATAGCAACAAAGATTTGTGAGATTTTGTACCAGGTGGCGCGATCAACCACGCCTGTTGCGGGTAAACTGAAAATGTTTTGGAATGCTCTAACAGCAGCAGTTGTTCTTGGACCGTATTGACCGTCAACAACTATAGTGGGGATAGCAGTGTAAACCTGTGCAATACGATTAAGCTGTTGTTGAATGATTCTTACATTTTCTCCATTTGACCCGGTTGATAAGTTGGCACCCGGCCAGGAACTAGGGACACCGGATACTTCAGCTGCGGTATTTATAAATACATCATTACCATAGAAGTTTCGTAGAATCTGTATCGCGGTATAGCCTTGATCACCTAAACTTTTAGAGCCCCATTGCGTCATCCATCTTGGGCACTGTACTCTTTGCCCGTCACAGTACTGCGTTAATAAAGGCTGCCTTACACCCGGCCTTGAGATATAATTGACAAATACTGAGTCTACAATAAAGCTTATGTTTGCAAATATGTTTCTTCCTCGTGTCCATTTGTGATCATATGCGGTTGAGGAAGTGATTGTATAGTTATAACCTTGATTGCGATACCATTCCGTATAGACACGATTTAGAGTAAAGGATAGGATTGCCAAGACATTTGCATAAATAGTACTTTCCGGCCAGGTGGAGTAGATTTCACTGGAGGCTACATTTTTAATATAATCTCGAAACCTGACATAGTAATCCTGAGCGCTGGAAGAAGGTACACCATCATGTACAATAACATATTCCGGAACAACAACACGGTTTAATACGATTTCTCCGGATTCGCCTGTGGGTTTGATTTCGCTCTCGGGGATTTTGGGTGGATATACACCATATAGAGTGTTGGCATCAATGTTATAGATGCGTTCTCCAGGTGTTTGCTCGATTGGGGTCATGATCGATTCCTGCTCGGCGGTTACATCAGGAAATACTTCAACGCCATTATACAAAAGCACCTCATAGTTCGGTGCTTCAACCCGGACATCGTAATTAGCAAAAGGTCTAGGTTGATTTGGCTCCTGACTGTAGTCTAATGGGGGAGTGGCGAGCTCCACCTCCCCAGTAAGTCCATCGTCATTTGTAACTAAACGTTCCAGAACGTTATTTGGTTCGTTTTGTGCGGTGATAGTAACGGTTGCATTCGCTATCGGAATCTCTCCGGCAGTAGTACAACGTACACGATATCGTCCGAGTGATTGTGTCTCCATCTGGGTTGGATATACTTTTAAATTTGGAATTGCTTTGTACTGGTTTTGAGGATTATGAAAGGAATTCATGATTTTGACCTCAATTCGCTCATTTTATTACCAACTTATGTTGTTTGTTTAAAAATGTGAATTAGGATAAGAATAACTACTTGCATATTTGATAATATATATCATTAATATATATAATTAATAAATTTTTTAAAACCTCTTGCTATTTCAAAATAGATATGCTACAATCATAAAAATGCTTAGAGAAATGAATATTTATACATGTAAAATTTATAAAAATTAAGAATAGATATTTGGGGATGAATGTCTCCAGTATGGGCTAGTATTCTTTTTTTTTGCACAAATTCGGTAACTAATTGATAAATATGCAAGAAAATTAATAATTTTCATGCTTAAATATATGCCGAGAAATCGGCGGAATGGAGGATATAATGAAAGCGTTCTTAATTCTTGAGGATGGTAATGTCTTTGCGGGAGAGAGTATTGGAGCTAAACGGGAGATTATCAGTGAGATTGTTTTTAACACCGGTATGACAGGTTATCTCGAAGTATTGACAGACCCTTCTTATGCAGGTCAAAGTGTAGTTATGACATATCCTTTGATTGGTAATTATGGTATATGTTACGAGGATATGGAATCACATCAGCCATGGCTTGATGGTTTCATAGTAAGAGAATTATCAAGAATGCCTAGTAATTTCCGAAATGAAGAGAGCATTCAAAGCTTTTTAGAGAGAAATGATATCCCCGGAATCGCCGGAATTGATACCAGAGCACTGGTTAAGCTGCTCAGAAATAAAGGTACTATGAACGGTATGATTACAACGAACGAAAATTATAATTTAGAAGAAGTACAGGAACGTATTCAACAGTATAAGGTTGAAAAGGTTGTTATGAAAACCACAACAAAGGATGTGAAAGTAATCCCTGCAATAGGCGAAACAAAATATAAGGTTGCGCTTATGGATTACGGTTTAAAGAATAATATTCCTAGATGCTTAGCGAAAAGAGGGTGTGAGGTTACGATATATCCTGCTTTTACAAAAGCGGAGGAAGTAATAAAGAACAATCCGGATGGTATTATGTTATCCAATGGACCTGGAGATCCGAAGGAATGTACAGAGATTATCGCAGAAGTTAAGAATATGTTTGATAGTAATGTACCGATTTTTGCAATCTGCCTTGGCCATCAGTTATTGGCGCTTGCAAACGGTGGAGATACAGAGAAAATGAAATATGGTCATCGTGGAGCAAACCATCCGGTGAAAGATTTAAATACCGGCAGAGTTTACATATCCACTCAAAATCACGGATATATGGTTAAGGGCGACAGCTTGAGCGCGGAAGTGGCAGAAGTAAGCTTTGTTAATGTTAATGATAAGACAGTAGAAGGTATGCACTACCTTGGTAAGAATGTATTTTCTGTTCAGTTCCATCCGGAAGCTTGTGCAGGTCCGATGGACAGTGAGTTCCTTTTCGACGAGTTTATTAATATGATGGAGGTACAGGGATAATGCCGAGAATAGAGAGTATTAAAAAAGTATTGGTTATCGGCTCCGGTCCGATCATTATCGGTTCGGCGGCAGAATTTGACTACGCAGGTACACAGGCTTGCCGTTCCTTAAAGGAAGAAGGTATCGAAGTTGTTCTTGTTAACTCCAATCCTGCAACAATCATGACGGACAAAGAGATTGCGGATATCGTATATATCGAGCCTTTAACACCTGATTTTGTAAAAAGAATTATATTGAAGGAAAGACCGGATAGCGTATTGCCTACACTCGGTGGCCAAGCAGCTTTGAATATTGCAATGGAGCTCGAAGAATCAGGCTTTCTAGATGAACAGAATGTTCGATTAATCGGTACAACCTCCTTAACCATTAAAAAGGCAGAGGATCGTCTTGAATTTAAGACCACCATGGAGAAGATTGGTGAGCCTTGTACCGCAAGTACGGTAGTAACTACGGTTGGTGAAGCGGTTATATTTGCAGACTCAATCGGTTATCCGGTTGTTGTTCGCCCGGCATATACGATGGGTGGTAGCGGTGGCGGTATCGCAGCATCCCAGGAGGAGCTTGAAGATATCTGTACAAATGGACTTCGTTTGAGCCGTGTTGGTCAGTGTCTGATTGAGCGTTGTATCGCAGGTTGGAAAGAAATCGAATATGAAGTAATGCGTGACAGTGCAGGTAACTGTATTACTGTATGTAATATGGAGAACCTCGACCCGGTTGGTGTACATACCGGTGACAGTATTGTAGTGGCTCCTTCTCAGACGCTTGGTGATAAAGAATATCAGATGTTACGTACTTCTGCATTGAACATCATTACAGAGTTGGGGATTACCGGTGGATGTAACGTTCAATATGCACTTCACCCGGATACCTTTGAATATGCAGTAATCGAAGTAAATCCACGTGTTAGTCGTTCTTCTGCACTTGCATCGAAAGCTACCGGTTATCCGATTGCTAAGGTTGCTGCTAAAATCGCACTAGGCTTTAATCTGGATGAAATCCAGAATGCAGTTACACAGAAGACATATGCAAGCTTTGAGCCGACCCTTGACTACTGTGTAGTGAAGATTCCAAAGTGGCCATTTGATAAGTTCATTACTGCGAAGAGATTATTAACCACTCAGATGAAGGCAACGGGAGAGGTTATGTCCATCAGCAACAACTTCGAAGCAGCGCTTATGAAGGCACTTCGTTCCTTAGAACAGAATATCTACAGCTTAAAATACGGAAATTATGAAGAGAAAACTTTGGAGGAGATTCGCTCCGAATTACATCTAGTAGATGACAGACGTCTCTTTGTTATCGCAGAAGCAATTCGTAGAGGAATTACTTATGATGAAATTCATGAAATAACAAAGATTGATCTCTGGTTTATCGATAAAATTGCAATTCTTGTGGAGATGGAACAAGAACTTCAATCGGCTCCCCTTACTGTTGAATTATTGGCGCAGGCTAAACGTATTGGATACCCGGATCGTGTTATCTCTGAGCTTACAGGTAAGCCTGCAGCAGAGATAAAGGCTATACGTAAGGAAAACGGTATCGTGGCTGGCTATAAGATGGTTGATACCTGTGCAGCAGAGTTTGATGCAGCAACACCATATTACTACTCCTCATTTGGCAGCTTCAATGAAGTGGAGAAGACGAGTGGCAGAAAGAAAATCATGGTTCTCGGTTCTGGCCCAATCCGTATAGGACAGGGTATCGAATTTGACTACTGCTCCGTACACAGTGTATGGGCATTATCAAAGAGCGGATGCGAAACCATTATCGTAAATAATAATCCTGAGACAGTAAGTACCGACTTTGATATTGCAGATAAGCTTTACTTCGAACCATTAACTCCTGAGGATGTAGAGAATATCGTAGACATCGAGCAACCGGATGGTGCAGTAGTACAGTTTGGTGGACAAACTGCAATTAAACTGACGGAAGCATTATTAAAGATGGGTGTTCCGATACTCGGAACCTCAGCAGCGGACGTGGACGCAGCAGAGGATAGAGAGCTATTTGATCAGATTCTTGAACAATGTGGTATTCCAAGACCGGCAGGAAAAACCATATACACCACCGAAGAAGCACTTGCTGCGGCAAATGAGCTTGGATATCCGGTTCTGGTACGTCCATCCTACGTACTTGGCGGTCAGGGCATGCAGATTGCGGTGAGCGATAGCGATATCGTTGAATTCATGAGAATTATCAATATGACATTGCAGGAACATCCTATTCTGGTTGATAAATATCTGATGGGTATGGAAGTAGAAGTAGATGCGGTATGCGACGGAGAAGATATCTTAATTCCCGGTATCATGGAGCATATCGAGCGAGCTGGTATCCACTCCGGTGACAGTATCTCCGTATACCCCACTCAGAATGTGAGTGAAAAGGTGAAAGCGGATATCGTTGATTACACGAAGAAACTTGCGAATTCCCTCCATGTAGTTGGCTTAATTAACATTCAGTTTATTGTATATAATGAAGAGGTTTATGTAATCGAAGTAAATCCTCGTTCCAGCCGTACCGTACCATATATCAGTAAGGTAACCGCATTACCGATCGTGGATATTGCAACTAAAGTTATCTTAGGTGAGAAAATAAAATCCCTTGGATATACACCAGGATTATGGCCGGAGTCACAATATATCGCAATTAAGATGCCGGTATTCTCCTTTGAGAAATTACGCGGTGCAGAAACCAGCTTAGGACCGGAGATGAAATCCACCGGTGAATGCCTTGGTATTGCAAAGACCTACCATGAAGCATTATATAAAGCCTTCTTAGGTTCCGGTGTAAATCTTCCAAAGCATAAGAAGATGATTATGACGGTGAATAAAGCGGATAGAGAAGAAGCTGTTGACCTTGGTAGAAGATTGGTTGCTCTTGGATATGAGATTTATGCAACAGAGGGAACACTGGAAGCATTAAGAGATGGTGGGGTGGCTGCAACGCTTGTGGAGAAGATAGATGCAGAAAGTCCGAACATCATTGACTTAATCTTAAGCCACAAGATTGATATGGTTATCAATACGCCTACACAGGGACGTGATAAGACCAGAGATGGCTTCATCATTCGTCGTCTATCTATCGAGACCGGTGTAACCTGTTTCACCGCAATCGATACGGCAGCAGCGTTAATAGCGAGTATGGAAAGTGACAACAGCGATATCACTTTAGTGGATGTAGCAAAGATCTGATAGTATGTTACAGATGATTATAAAGTTATAAACAGATAGCGTGTGAATGTATAATTCAATTGAAGAGACGATGTTGATAGGTTTCCGCTTATGGCGGCAATTAAGTCTCATAATGGATTATAGTTCACACGCTATTTGTATTTTGGTGGGAAGAATATAAATTATCCAGATACATTTGAAAGATAGGTGGAAGTCAGTTATAATATTATTAATTAGTTTGAAAGAATTGATTGTTACAGGAGGTAAATACATTGACACATATCTATTTTGTAAGGCATGCACAACCGGAGCATGGCTGGGAGGATGACAGAAGCAGACCGTTGACGGAAGAAGGCATTCATGATAGTAAGAAAGTTGTAGAGGCATTGAAAAACATTACCTTAGATTTTGCGATTTCAAGCCCATATTACCGCAGCATGGAGACGATTCGAAAATGTGTTGAAAGTAAGAGTGTGACCCTGCATACCGATGAAAGGCTTCGAGAACGTAAGGCAGGACTTAATGCCAATAATATGAATATGTTTCATAAAAGGTGGGAAGACCTAGAGTTTCATGAAGAAGACGGCGAATCCATCGGAATGGTTCAACGAAGGAATATAGAAGTAATGAAAGAAATCTTACATACGCACCAAGGAGAATCTATTATAGTTGGAACTCATGGTACAGCATTAAGCTCCATTCTAAATTATTATAATTCAAATTTTAATTGTGACAGCTTTCTTCGTATTATTGATTATATGCCATATATGATTCGATTGGATTTTGAGGGTTTGGAATGTGTCGGAAAAGAAGAAATACTTATTGTAGAGAAAGTATTCAACGGGAATAAGAAGCAGATGAAACTATGACATCATCTAACTTTAATTAATTAGAGGTTTATCATCTGGTTTATAAAAGTAGATAAAAAAACAGATAATAAACTTCTATATTAAATATGATGTACTAGAAACTTATACTTCATGCTCTAAAAGAGAAACGGAACGAAGTTAAATTCCTGTAATGCATTGCTTGGAGGTATCGCTCAACTAATGTTTCAGAAATTAACATTGTTCCGTTTTATAGTATAATCAACAATAACTTAAAGAATATATCTTAGTCGTCATCACGTTAAATCATTTACTTTGCTGGAATAATTTCAATCCAATATCCGTCTGGGTCACTGATAAAATAAATTCCCATCGCTTGGTTTTCATAACAGATACATCCCATCTCTTGATGATTCTTGTGAGCTTGCTCATAATTCTCAGCTTTCAGAGCTAAATGAAATTCATTATCTCCAAGATTATATGCTCTGTCAAAATCCCTCAGCCAGGTTAATTCTAGCTGGTGGGTGGTAGACCCGTCACTTAAGAAAACAATGATAAATTCACCGGAATCCGGAACAATACGTTTTACCTCTTTTAATCTTAACGCTTCATCATAAAATTGAAGTGATTTCTCTAAGTCTTTTACATTAAAATTATTATGCAGAAATTTAAATGCCATGATAATTCCTCTCTTTCTGTTTCCAATAGATATAAGCATTAACTTGAACTGATTCTAATCCATATGTTAACATAAAAGTAGTTTATAAGGGAAGAAAAATCAGTATATTCTCAATAATAAAGATGATTGGAAACTTTGATATAAAGGTTTGAGAAATAAAGAGGATACTATGTTATAGAAATTAATCCTTTAAAATTAGTCTTTAGTTATTAAATGTTTTAATTCATGGAGCATCAATAAATAATAATTTAATTATATTCCATTTTATAGCATTTTATGGTACCATATTCTTACTGATAAACAAGGATATAAATGTAAATATAAAATCATTAGAATACGAAAGAGGAGTATGATTATGAAAAGAATATGGATTAAACTATTCGCAATGTTTGCTGTTTTTTTAGTCCTTTTATTACAAAGCACATCAAAAGCAGAAGCGGCTACGGTGACAGACCCATCTACCGGTATCGTTTTTGATACCAATACCGGCACGATTACATGGTATATGGGTAATGATAGTGATTTGGTAATACCCTCAACTATTAATGGAGTGGCGGTAACAGCCATCGGGGATGATGCATTCAAGAATAAGGATACATTAGTAAGTGTAACGATTCCGGACAGTGTTACTACAATTGGGAGTTATGCATTTTCTTTCTGTAGTATCAATTCGTTAACTATGTCAAAAAATATCAGTGCGATAGGGGATCATGCATTTTATTTTAATAACATAGATTATGTACTTTTTCAAAAATCAACGGTTATTTTGGGAAATTCCTCATTTGATGATTTAACACCGGTTTATTACGCTGATCAAACATATAAGCCAATCATAAATACGAACCCACAAAGTGCAACCTATACACAAGGTAAATCAGTAGTTCCGTTGAATGTTCGCGCGAGCGTGGCAGGAGTGGGAACTCTTTCTTATCAATGGTATTCCAATACTAAGAATTTACCAAGCGGTGGTGTTTCGATAGCGGGTGCAACCAGTGCAACCTATACTCCGGTTTTAGGTGGGGTAGGCACAAAGTATTATTATTGTGTGGTAACTACAACCAATAATAACGCTACCGTAACGAAATCTGCAAAACAAACCTCTCTAGTTGCTTCTATTACAACAAATCCTTACCGAGATTCGGCAACTTCTATTGATTTTGATCTAACTTCAGGTACAATTACCGGATATACAGGGGATGATGAGATTTTGGTAATTCCCTCAACGATAAATGGGGTGTCAGTAACTACAATCGTTGATGAGGCATTTTATTTTAATTATAAATTGAAGAATGTCACAATACCAGACAGTGTTACTACGATAGGGGATAGTGCATTTTCTCGTTGTAGTATTAGTTCATTAACGATGTCAAAAAATATTAAAAGTATTGGGGATAATGCATTTTACGGAAATGACATTGATAGTGTTGTATTGCCTAAATCATCGATCAGCCTAGGAACTAACGCTTTCGATTCTTACATAACTATTTATTATGCGGATTTAACATATAAGCCAATCATAAGTACAAATCCATCAAGTGCAACCTATACACAAGGTAAAACTGTGAAACCTTTGAATATTAGTGCACGTGTTGCAGGAGCGGGAACTCTTTCTTACCAGTGGTATTCTAATACAACGAATTTGACAACTGGTGGTGTATTAATTGCGGGTGCAACTCATTCAAGCTATACCCCGGTTTTAAGAGGCGTCGGTACAAAATATTATTATTGCGTAGTAACTGTAACAAATAATCAATCAATATCATCTAAAACAGCAAACAAAGTCTCTCAGGCTGCAGCAATTACTACAAATCCCTATATCGATTCTGCTACTTCTATCGCGTTTGATCTTATCACGGGTACCATTGTTGATTATACAGGGGATGATAATAATTTGGTAATACCCTCAACGATAAATGGTGTGTCTGTAACCGCTATCAAAGGAGAGGCATTTTCTTGGAAATATACTTTGAAAAGTGTAATGATACCTGATAGTGTTAAAACAATAGGGAACAGGGCATTTTACCGTTGTAATTTAAGCTCAATAAAAATGTCAAAAAATATTAAGAACATAGGAGAAGAAGCATTCTATTCGAATTATATAAATGCTGTTCTTCTACCTAATTCCTCAGTGATTCTTGGAAAAAATGCATTTGATACGGATACTGCGGTATTCTATGCAGACCAAACATATAGACCATATATTAAAGCAAACCCAGCAGATGCAACCTATAGACAAGGTAAAACAGTGCAAGCTTTAAAGATATCTGCAGCAGTTAGGGGAGTAGGAACCCTTACTTATCAGTGGTATGTTAATAACACTAAATCAACATCGGGTGGTATTGCGATAACTGGAGCAAAAGGTACGAGTTATACTCCTGTCTTAGGTGGTGTTGGGACAAAATATTACTACTGTGTAGTCACTACAACGAATAGTAAATCAATCGGATTAAAAACCTCGAGCCAACCGACAAACATAGCGTCAATTACAACTGCTCCGTACATTGATACTGCTACTTCCTTTGTATTTGATATACATACAGGAACAATTATGGGATATAACGGTTCTAATTCAACTTTATCAATACCAATATCCATTAACGGAGTAAAAGTAACATCAATAAGCCAATATGCTTTTGAAGATAACACTTTATTGAAAACGGTTATAATACCTGATACGATAACATCGATTGGAAAAGGAGCTTTTTATGGATGTTATAATATTAGTAAAGTTACAATGTCTAAGAATGTGAAATACATAGGAGATTATGCGTTTTATGACAGTGGAGACCTGAGTTCCATAATATTACCTAGTTCCTCGGTTGTAGTGGGAAAGAACACATTTAATGATGTAATTAAAATATACTACGCAAGTATGCGTAAAGTGACCTTTAATTCTAATGGAGGAAGCTTAGTAAAAAGCCAGTCAGTAGAATTGACCAAACTAGTTTCCATCCCAATTTCGCCAACGAAAGCTGGGTATTCTTTCGACGGTTGGTATAATGGCACCGTGTTATATAATTTTAAAACACCGTTGAAGGGTAATTTAACCCTTACAGCGAAATGGAAAGCACTCCCTAACTACACAATTACTTATAATACAGTTGGAGGAACAGGGGTAAAAAGTAGCACGACATATTCTGGGAATAGGGTTAAAGCACCAAAAAATCCAACGAAAAAAGGGTATGTATTTGCCGGCTGGTATACTTCTACTAACGGCGGAACCAAAGTAACATTCCCAATTACAATAAGAGCAAATATGACCGTGTATGCAAAGTGGACAACATTTAAAGCTATAGCTCCAAGTGACGTACGAGCGATAGGCGGAAGTAGAAAAGTAACGATTCAATGGGATGCAGTTTCAAGTGCAAATAAGTACCAAGTGTGGTACTCAAGTTCTAAAACAGGAAAGTATAAACTTTTAGCAACAGTCACCGGTACTTCATACACGCATAAAGGACTTGGAGTAAAAAAATCGTATTACTATAAGATCAGAGCTTATCAAGCTTCTGGCAAAGTGTATAGTAAATACTCAAGTATTGTGAAAGGTACAACATTACCGCCGTCTCCACCTTCTGTCACTGTGCTGAGCCCGTCAGTAACCTCATCTAATTGCAAGAGTGTTATGATTTATGTGGAGAATACTGGAAGTCGTCCTTTTAGGATATATAATACGAATGCGAAAATGGTTGATGATGATTACTCGAGTTACAATAGATCCTTACAGCTTGTAGATAAATCGGGTAAAAATTTAAGTTGGATTGAAATTCCACCCCATAGTTCTTCCTATGTAACATTTAAAGTAAAAGGTTCTACGACCTGGTATGATCCATATACAACGCTATCCTTTGAGTTTACTTACGATGGAGTAAGATATGTCAGTAGCATAAGTGATTATTACGGAAATTATTATAACGTTAAATAAAGAGAAGTTAATTTGAAAAATAGAACTATACAAGCCTAAAGGTTTGTGTGGTTCTATTTTTGCTATATATATAATAGTACAAACTAATTTCATTGGTAAGTTGGTATTCTTAAAAATGGATGAAAAAGTCTAAGAAGGTTGACAATAATTGGATATCAATATACTATATATAAGTAATATGCCTGCTTTAGCACCTACATTTAGACTTCTTTTACTATTGTGCTTGGGTTGAACTTTCATGTATAATAAAATACGTGAGATAGAAAACAGTAGAATTATGAAGGGAGATTTTCATTATGCAGCATATATTAATTGCTGATGATAATCGTGATATTACTGATATGTTATCTACATATTCCAGAATGGAAGGCTATGAACCATTGGTTACAGACGATGGGGAAGAGGCTTTCAGACTGTTTGCTGAATATAATCCGGAAGTAGTAATGATGGAGGTCATGCTGCCTACGGAGGACGGATATGAAATATGCAGAAGAATACGAAGTGTATCGAATGTGCCAATCATCTTTATTACAGCTAGAAGTGATGAATTTGATCGAATACTAGGACTTGATATTGGTGCAGATGATTATATCTTGAAACCGTTTAGCCCCAGGGAGGTTATGGCTAGAATAAGGGCGATTAAAAGAAGAGTTGTTAATGTACCGGTTGAACCGGTTGTTGAAAAGATATATAAAATAAGTGATTTGGAGATTAATCTGGACGAATATATGCTTCATATTGGAGAGAAGAAGATATCGTTAACCAAGAAGGAAATTGATACGATGTGGACATTAGCTACTAATCCGAACAAGGTATTCACCAGGGATAATTTACTTGATAGCTTGTGGGGATTTGATTACTTTGGTGATAGCCGGACTGTGGATTCTCATATAAAGCGTCTTCGTTCCAAGCTGGATACGGTGGAGCATCCTACTTGGAATATCAAGACCATATGGGGAGTCGGATACAAATTTGAAATTATGGAAGAAGAATTAACGCTGTTTCAAAAAAATGGAAGATAATTTCCATGGTAGCCCAGTTTGAAATTACCAAGTAAAAAAGAGATAAAAACCTTGAAAAAAATCAGAAAATTGGTTACAATAATATTAGATTTCCTGAAGTGTTCGACACTCCTGCTATTTTGAACCTACATGATTTAATACGGGATTCCTATATTCGGAAGTGGATGTCAAGCCACCGTTTGCAGTGGAAGGCAGAAGCTTATGTGCGGTTACCCACCTAGCTTAGCTAGGAGTCAAAATACAGGAAACGGCATTTTGGGTTAACACGAATGATAAAAGCGGCTTATGCCGCTTTTTTTGTACAGAAAAACAATAGTAGTATTATTGATAGTACATTCATTTACTTTGGTTAGCATTTGATAAATCAACATTTTCCTTGTGTTTTTGCATGGAGATATCTATAATAAATTAAAATAGGATAATGATAATATAAATACTTGGATTATAAATAGCTAACGAGGAGGCTTCCGATGAAACATGGATTTTTACGAGTTGCGGCTGCGACTCCGGTGATAAAGGTCGCGGATTGTGATTATAATGCGGAGAAAATCATGGAGTTAATTGGGGAGGCAGAGAGTCAGGGTAATAAATTAGTTGTATTCCCTGAGCTTTGTATAACCGGTTACACCTGCGGTGACTTGTTTTTACAGGATACATTATTGCATGGAGCAATTAAAAATATTAAAAGAATTGCTAACTATACAATTGGCAAAGATATTGTTGCCGTTGTAGGGTTTCCATATGCCGTAAGGGGCAAGCTATATAATACTGCAGCCGTAATTCAGGGAGGAAAAGTTCTCGGTCTTGTACCTAAGATGAATATTCCGAACTATACGGAGTTTTATGAAGGCAGACATTTTACAACCGGTATTCTTGATCCGATTACTATTAATTTTGAAGGCGAGGATATATACTTTGGTTCACGAATTCTGTTCGAATGTTCGAATATACACGGTTTTGTTCTCGGAGTAGAGATCTGCGAGGATTTGTGGGTGCCTAGATCACCAAGTACAGAACACTGTATAGCCGGTGCTACGGTAATTGCAAATCTGTCCGCGAGTGATGAGCTGACAGGCAAGGATGTGTACCGAAGAGATCTAGTAAAGAGTCAGTCAGGTAAGTTGGTATGTGCATATCTTTATTGTGATGCAGGCGAGGGAGAATCCACTACGGATGTTGTTTTTGCCGGACACAATCTAATAGTAGAATACGGAGCGGTTTTAGCTGAATCAAAGGCATTTGAGAATGGAATCATATCCAGTGAGATTGATTTGGGTAAATTAAAGAGCGAACGAAGAAGAATGCTTACTTATTTTAATCAGCATAGCTTACCGTATCAGGTCGTTCGTTTTGAATTATGTATGGGTCAAGAAGAGATTCCTGAGATCGAATTAACAAGATTTATTGATCCTGCTCCATTCGTTCCGTCTAATAAAGCAGAGCGTGATAAGCGTTGTAAGGATATCATCGACATTCAGGCGATGGGGCTTAAGACCAGACTTTCTCACATAGGTGGCAAATGTGTGGTTCTTGGTATCTCAGGTGGACTTGATTCAACGTTAGCACTGTTAGTAGCTTACAGAGCATTCGAGCTTCTAGGTATTGATAAAAAGGGAATTGTCGCAGTAACGATGCCTTGCTTTGGTACCACTGACAGAACCTATAATAATGCAGTAGAGCTTTCAAATCGATTGGGTGTAACTCTGCTAGAAATTCCGATTCGTGCGGCGGTGGAGCAACATTTTAATGATATCGGTCATGATAAGAATGTTCATGATTTGACTTATGAGAATAGCCAGGCCAGAGAGCGTACTCAGGTGTTAATGGATATCGCCAGCAAATATAACGGATTTGTTGTAGGAACCGGAGATATGTCTGAACTGGCACTTGGATGGGCAACCTATAATGGGGATCATATGTCCATGTACGGAGTAAATTCTTCCGTACCGAAGACGCTTGTTCGCTATCTGGTCTCTTACTTTGCTGATACTGCAGAGGATGGGAAGCTTAGAGAAGTTCTTGAGGATATCCTGGACACTCCGGTAAGCCCGGAGTTATTACCGCCAAGTGATGGGGAAATATCACAAAAAACAGAGGATATCGTGGGACCTTATGAATTACACGATTTTTATCTTTACTATATATTACGGTTTGGGTTTACTCCGACTAAAGTGTATCATTTAGCAAAGATAGCGTTTGAAGGGAAATACGAACACGTAGAGATTTTAAAATGGCTTAAGATATTCTATCGCAGATTTTTCACCCAGCAATTCAAACGCTCCTGCCTACCAGATGGTCCAAAGGTGGGTAGTGTATCTGTATCACCGAGAGGTGATCTAAGAATGCCAAGTGATGCGTCCGCTACCTTATGGATGAAAGAATTAGAATTGTTATAATTATTTAATAACGATATTGTGCATGTGGTATTTACATGCTTGGTTACGAAGGGAGAACTTACTATGGCACTCAAAATTATTACTGACTCAGCCTCCGATACACCCAATTGGGTAAAGCAAGAATTTGCCCTGCATGTTATACCGACACCTGTTGTAATTGATGAAATTGATTATTTTGACGGTGAAACAATATTACCGGAGAATTTTTATCAAGTTCTAGGGTCTGGCAAGGACGTAAAGACTTATCATATCAATTCCCATATGTTCTATGAACATTTTCTATCCTATGCACAGAATGGGGACGAGGTTATCTATATCTGCTTTTCTACAGGAATTGCAGGTACATATAATGCTGCAAACCTTGCAAAAACTGAACTTTTGGAGAAGTATCCTGAATTTGATTTAACGATTATTGATTCCAAATGTGCTTCCCTTGGCTTTGGATTGGCGACCTACTATGCTTTATTAATGCAAAAAAATGGCGCTTCCAAGCAAGAGATTATTGATGCTATCGAATGGCACTGTAATCACATGGAACATGTTTTTACCGTAAATACGTTAGAATATCTCTTTAAAGGCGGGCGACTGAGCAGAACGTCCGCGATAGCCGGTGGTTTACTTGATATTAAGCCGATTCTTCATGTGAATGATAACGGTTCGCTCGAGGCGGTTGAAAAGGTGCGAGGAAGACAAAAATCTCTGAAACGATTAATTGAGATGGTAGGAGAACGAGGTGTAGAACTGGATAATCAGTACATTGGCTTAGTGCATGGTGATGATTCTACTACGATGGAATTTGTTAAGGAGCAGCTGACTTCGACGTATGGCTGTAAGCACTTTATGAATAACTATGTTGGTTGCGCAATTGGAGCTCACACCGGTCCAGGAATCATTGGAATTATTTTTCTAGATGAGGTTTCCCCTTTTAAGAAATATTTAAAATAAAATAATAAAGAGGATGCAGTTAAATTAATACATAACTGCATCCCGGAATAACATAGATTATCATTTCTATGGTTATAAAGAGTACTTATAAGTGATGAGACTTATGTTGATACTATGTAATTTATTTTTTGCTGTTCAACTTAGCCGGTTCCAAGGCGGCCTTAATTGCATCGATCAGCATCTGCTCAGTATATTGCTTTTCTTGGTCAATCTCAATCTTATCAAGAGGAACATCATTGCTTAACTGTAATGAGATATCCTCTAAGGATGGTTTGACAAGCGGAAACATTGCGGCAATGGAATCATTGATGTTCTGAATATCAACGTGATTGATATGATTATTATCGACCACTACCTCTAAATTAAAATCCGTATCATTTAAGGATATGGTAGAAGTGTATTTTCCTGATTTATATAACTCAGTTCCGTTCTTCGCTACCCCATCATCCTTACCACCTCTGAACATAAATATGAGAAGTAGTATTAGTAGAATTCCTAATGCCGCAAAAATCACTGTATATATGATTTCTTTTAATTGGATAACTACTATTTTTGTTTTTGCCATATCTATCCTCCGGAGCATGATTCGCTTCATGTCTTGATTCTTACTATATCTTATTATGAGAAATAATAAATTATGCAGATAAAATGAAATGATAGATGTGTTTAGTGTGAATTATTTAAGAGCATAATTCACACCTAGAAGTTTGTGCCTGCGAAATCCTCGGCACAAACTAACATAAAGGGTAGGAATGATGTGTTTAGTGTGAATTATTTAAGAGCATAATTCACACCTAGAAGTTTGTGCTTGTATAATACTCGGAACAGACTAATATAAAGGAAAGGTGCGGTTATAATTATGTCCTTACAATTTTACTTAGGAAGTGCAGGTGCAGGCAAATCGTATCAGCTCTACCAAGAGATAATCAGCCAATCTAGGCAGAATCCGGATACGGATTATCTGGTTATCGTTCCAGAACAATTCACCCTACAAACTCAGAAGGATATCGTTACGATGCACCCGGATCATGGTGTAACAAATGTCGATATTCTTAGTTTTTTACGCTTTGCATACCGTATCTTTGATGAAGTAGGTGGTGGTGATCTGCCAATTTTAGAGGATACCGGAAAGAGTATGGTACTTCGTAAGGTGGTGTCAGAAAAGCGCAAGGATTTAATCCTGTTTGGCTCTAACGTAAAGAAGCCGGGATTTGTGAATGAATTAAAATCTCTGATGTCAGAGTTTTATCAATATAATATCCAACCTGAAGATATCAAAAAGATGCAGGAAGTATCACAGAATAAGCCTGTTTTAAAAGCAAAGCTTACTGACTTGCTGACCGTATATGAGGGTTTTCACAATTTTATGAAAGAGCGATACATCACAGCGGAAGAAATTCTAGTGGTGTTAAATGAAGTGATCGACCGCTCCCAGTGGTTGAAAAACTCCGTTATATGTCTGGATGGATTTACCGGGTTTACCCCCTGCCAGTATCAACTACTTGGTAAAATGCTAAAGAATGCTAAGAAGGTTATGGTTACGGTGACAATTGACCGCAGGGAGAAGATAGATAATAAGAACTCAGATCATCTTCTGTTCGGGCTTAGTACCAAAACGATACAAAAACTCACTAAAATTGGGGAAGAAGTTGGAACTAAGATAGAGAAGCCTGTACTGGTTCAGGATTGCTATCAGGGACAAACTCCGTACCGATTTAGTTCTGCTCCGGGATTAGCATCTTTGGAGCGTAATTTATTCCGTTATCCCTATGAAACCTATGAGGAGGAGCAGACGGATATCTCCATTCATGCTGCGAAGGATGCAGAGGAAGAGGTTGCATTTGTAGCCAGAGAAATCAAAAGACTGGTTCGTGAGGAAGGATATCGATATGAGGATATCGCAGTAGTATCCGGCAATATGGAGGAGTATGCAAGAATTGCAAAGAGAGGTTTCGTTATCTCCGGAATTCCGTGCTTTATTGATTATAAGAAGGATATCCTGGGTAATCCGTTTGCGGCGCTTCTTCGTTCTGTCCTCGTAGTCATTAGTGAGGATTTTAGTTATGAGGGAGTTTTTCGTTATCTCAGAACAGGACTTACTGATTTTGCCGAAGAAGAAATTGATATTATTGAGAATTACATCATAGCTACCGGTATCAGAGGATATAAAAGATGGAGTGAACCGTTTATACGAAAATACCGCACCAAGGAAGGCGTAAAGCTGGAGCAGATTAATGAGATCCGCGCACGATTCATAGAAGAAATTACACCACTTTATGAGGTGTTAAAAGATAAAGAAAGAACGTTGAAGGAGTATACGAAAGCTCTTTATGAGTTGGGGGTTCAACTACGAATAGAGGAAAAGCTGGAGGGGTATCGAGCTTATTTTGCAGAGATAAATCAACCGTTGATAGCGAAGGAATATGAACAGGTTTATCCAATTATAATGGAACTCTATGATCAGATGGTTCTACTCTTAGGGGAGGAGCACTGTACCCTGAAGGAATTTGGTGAAATTCTGGATACAGGATTAGTGGAGATTAAGGTGGGACTAATCCCTCCGGGCGTTGATGAGGTTGTGGTTGGTGATACGGAGAGAACAAGGCTAAAAGACATTAAAGCGTTATTCTTCCTGGGGGTTAATGAAGGTATTATCCCCAAAGCAATCTCAAGTGGTGGAATTCTATCCGATATTGAGAGAGAATTGTTGATAAATCATGATATTGAACTGGCACCGACAAAGAGGCAGCAGGCCTTCCAGGAGCAATTCTATATCTATTTGAATATGACAAAACCTAACGAAAAGCTTTATATTACCTATCATAAGTTGAATGGTGAAGGGAAGGCAGTTAATCAATCCTTTCTAATCGGGAAAGTAAAGCAACTAATCCCTACGGTTAAGATCATAGAAGAGGATGAAAACTGTGAGGAGCTGGATTATATTCTTCGTGATGAAGGGTTGACTTATCTGGCCGAAGGATTAAGAGGATATCATCATAAAGAAACTTCCGAACTGTGGAAGGAGCTATATTTGTATTATCGCAGTGATGGAGAGAAGAACCAAATTCTTGACAAGCTTGTGAAGGGAGCCTTTTATATCAATACAGAACGAGGTATCTCTAAGGAGGCTGCGAGATTATTATACGGGGCAGAGCTAAATGGTAGTGTGACCAGGTTGGAGCGCTATGCAGGATGTGCATTTGCACATTTTCTATCATATGGATTGACCCTAGAGGAGAGGCAGGAGTATAAGCTGGCGGTTCCGGATATCGGTAATATCTTTCATAATGCGATCGATCGTTTCTCCAAGCGATTGGATACCGGAGAATATACCTGGCATAACATACCGGATGAGGTACGTGAAAGCTGGGCACTTGAGAGTGTGGCTCAGGCGGTGGAGGAGTATGAGAGTTCCATCCTAAAGAGCACGAAGCGAAACGAGTACCTGATTAAACGTATGGAACGAATAACGGTGCGTACATTGTGGGCTTTGTGCAATCAGATTAAACAGGGTTCTTTTGAACCTTCGGGTTATGAGATGGCATTTCATCATGTTCCGGACGGAACCTTATCATTACAGGGACGCATCGATCGACTGGATCTGTATGAGGAAGACGATAAGGTCTATGTTCGAGTAATTGATTATAAGACGGGTAATACCGTATTCGATATCGGCAAGGTATATTATGGCTTGCAGCAACAGTTGTCCATCTATCTGAGTGCTGCGATGGGTTATCTAAAGAAGAGACATCCGGGGAAAGAGATTGTTCCTTCCGGCATATTCTATTATCACATTGATGATCCAATTGTAGCAAAATCTGAGCATACGGAGGAAGAGATATTAAAGAGTCTTAGAATGAACGGATTGGTTAATGAAGATAAGAAGGTATTAGCATTGATGGATCAACGCTTGGCGGGATCCGACGGAACGTTATCTTCATCGGTGAAATCCGACATCATACCGGTAGAGACCAACAAGGAAGGGGAGCTTACCAAACGTTCCGTAGCGGAGAAGGAAAAAAATATTAATGCGATGGTGGATTATGTGAACCGCAAATTAGCGGAGGACAGTAAGTTGATTTTAAGCGGAGATACCAGGGTGAATCCTTATCGCTCTGCAAATGAAACCGCATGTGATTATTGCAGCTACCGCAGTGCCTGCGGTTTTGATGTTCGTGTTCCCGGTCATGCATACCGGAATCTGGCTAAAAAATCAATCGATGAGATGAAGGCTGAGATATTCCGTGGGAGAGATGAGTCTTGATAAAATAAAAGATTTAGTATGTAAAGATTTATCTTATCATTGTTTCAAAGAAAGCATTAACTCATATGTTATTAACATAATCAAGCTACCAAGTTTACGATGGAATATGAAGGTTGCGTTGTGATTATTACGTTTTTAGATAAAGGAGTTTGTATGGCGTGGACAGAGGCACAACAAAAGGTTATTGATACGAGGGAAAGGAATGTATTAGTTTCGGCAGCAGCAGGCTCGGGAAAGACTGCTGTATTAGTTGAGCGTATTATTACGATGATATCTGAGGGGGAGAATCCAATCGATATCGATCATTTGCTGGTAGTTACATTTACGAATGCAGCGGCGGCTGAGATGAGAGGGCGTATCGGTAAGGCGATTGAAGAGAAGCTGGTTAAGCAGCCGGATAACCGCCATTTGCAGAAGCAGATTTCTCTGTTACAGAGTGCTCAGATTACAACAATACATAGTTTTTGTTTGAATGTAATCCGAAATTATTTTCACCGGATTGATTTGGATCCATCCTTTAAGATTGCGGAGGAATCAGAGATTACACTGATGAAATCCGATGTGATTGCTGATTTGCTGGAACGATGGTACGAAGTAGGACGAGAGGAGTTTCATGCTTTCGTTGAAAGTTACTCTTATTCGAAATCGGATGCTCCGATTGAAGATTTGATTGTTCAACTATTTAATTTCTCTATGAGTGATCCTTGGCCAAAACAGTGGATTGAGGATAAAAGAAGATTATTTGAGATTGCTTCCGTGGATGAGATGGGACAGTGCTCTTGGATGCAGGAATTGTTAAGTTATGTAAAGGATGTACTTGGTGATCTGATTTCCAAAAACAAAACAGCACTCGAGATATGTTGTGAGCCCGGAGGGCCAACGGCTTATGAAGCAGCGTTGCTCTCTGACCGTGAGATACTTGAGAATGTTGCATCAGCATCTTCATATGAAGAGTACATGAATGCCTTTTCATCAATCTCATTTGCCAGGTTATCGAACAAGAAAGAGGAAGGGGTACTTCCGGAGAAGAAGGATAGAATTAAAGCGCTTCGAGAAGAAATGAAAAAAGGAATTAAGGATATCACAGCCGGGTTCTTCTTTCAATCTCCTGAGGAGATGCTTAAGGATATTCAAGAAGTTGGAAAACTCATGCAGGTCCTTTTTGATCTTACGCTGGAATTCATGCAGGAATTTGCGAAGAAGAAAGAAGAAAAGAATCTAATTGACTTTAATGATTTGGAACACTTTGCACTGAAAATACTAGTTGAGAAAAAGGATGCAGCAGAGGTACAGCCGACCCAGGCTGCTCTAGAGCTAAGTGAGCAATTTGAAGAGATTCTAATAGATGAGTATCAGGATAGTAATATGGTTCAGGAGACAATCCTTAAAAGCATTTCCAGAGAGGATATGGGGTTCCCGAACCGCTTCATGGTTGGCGATGTGAAGCAGAGTATTTATAAGTTCCGCCTGGCGATGCCGGAGATATTCATGCAGAAGTACAATACCTATTCCAGTGAGGAATGTTGTGAAGATGGCAGTAAGAATCTATATCAGCGCATTGATCTGGACAAGAATTTTCGAAGCAGGAAGATCGTTCTGGATTATGTAAATAAAATATTTGAACAGATTATGCATGAACAGGTTGGCGGAATTATATATGATGAGTCTGCTTCTTTAAAATATGGTGAATTATTTGAAGAAACCTTAAAAATAGATATTGATCATGAACAAAATAAATACGTACCAGAGGAACAAGAGTCAAAGGAACAAGAACGAAAGGAAAAGGAATCTAAGGAGAAGGAACTTAAGGAACAAGAATATAACAATCATAGTACCGAATTTCTACCGAACGAGATATTTGATAGGATTCCCTCCCGTGTGGATTTGTTATTGGTGACGGAAGAAGAGTTTGACAGCAGTTTATCAGATGATAATACGAAAGCTACGGAGAGTATAGAAACTGATCCGGAGGAGGAAGCCTATACCAAACGAGAACTGGAAGCTAAGATGATTGCACGTAAAATCAAGGAACTGACGGATCCTGTTAATGGCATGCTAGTGTTTGACAGAAAAGCAGGTGGACATAGGCCTGCCACCAATCGGGATATCGTTATCCTTCTTAGAAGTGTGACCGGATGGTCGGAAGTTTTTGTTAATACTTTGATGCAGGAAGGTATATCAGCTTATGCGGATACCGGCACAGGATATTTTCAAACCTTAGAAATCATGACTGTAATTAATATGCTTCGTGTGATTGATAATCCCCGACAGGATATTCCGCTGACCGGTGTATTATATTCTCCAATTGTCGGATTGACGACGACGGAGCTTGCTTTGATTCGTTCCACCACCCGTAATGTTTCAATGTACACGGCTCTCGTTAATTATAGGAAGGAAGGAAAGCAGGAAGCGCTTAAAGATAAGGTAAACGCATTTATGGAATTGTTAAGCTCCTTCCGCTCTATGGTAAATCATAAGCCCATTCATGAGCTGATACAAATTGTATTGGATCAAACAGGGTATTATTACTATGTTAGTGCAATGCCTGGCGGTGACCGAAGAAAAGGGAATGTTGATATGCTTATCTCACAAGCAGTGAGATTTGAAAAGGGCAGTTATACCGGGCTGTTTCATTTTATTCGTTACATTGAGAAGCTTCATAAATACGAAATTGATTTCGGAGAAGCCTCCACTTCAGGAGAACAAGATAATACGGTTCGTATCATGAGTATTCATAAAAGTAAGGGATTGGAATTTCCGATTGTCTTTGTGGCAGGGATGAGCAAACAGTTCAACACACAGGATTTGCGCAGCAGTATTGTCCTTCATAGTGATATGGGTGTTGGGCCGGAGTGTATCGACAGTAAGTTGAGAACAAAAATTCCGACCTTAATCAAAAAAGTAATTCAAAAGAAGGTACAAATTGAAAATCTTGGTGAAGAGCTAAGAGTATTATATGTTGCATTGACAAGACCAAAGGAAAAATTAATTTTAACAGGATATTTAAAAGCTGTTGATGAAATCCTGTGCAAGGATTTCTCGTTCTTTGAATTACTTTCTGCAAAGAGTTATCTGGACTGGGTGTTACCGGCTACAGTAAACCGGATTGGATGGGAACCGGAAGTGATTAATAATGAATTGGTATGTAGTAAAGACGATATGTCCATTACCTTAGTTCATAAGAATTCTTTGGTTAAGGAAGAAATCACAAAGCAGATATTTACGAGAAAAGATGAAGAAGATCTGTTAAATATTGATCCGGCAACAACATATAATCAGGATTTAAAGGAGGAGCTAGAGTCAAGATTTCAATATGTGTATCCATATCAGAAGGATGCACATATCAAAGTGAAAATGACGGTATCCGAATTGAAAAAGCTTGGTCAGTTCCAGGATGAGGATCAAAGTGTAAATTTGTATCAAAAGGCGGAAATAGGGCTGACACCTAAATTCAAAACAGAATTAGAAGGGGAAATAATAACAAAAATAAATCCGGACATAATAACTGAGTTTGACAAGAATCAAAATGAACTTGAGTATATCGTTGTTCCTGCCACTGTACCAAACTTTATCAGTGAAAAGGAAGTGGCTGTAAGTGGAACCGACCGAGGAACCCTTTATCACAAGGTACTTGAGCTTCTTGACCTAACCAGAGTAATGAGTGGTGAGGGTGTCAAAGGGGAACTTCAGTGCATGGTCGGTAAAAATCTTGTTAAGCAATCGGATATGAAGATGCTTAAGGCAGATTATATCAGGAGATTTGTTGACAGTGAGGTCGCGAATCGAATGAGGATGGCGGAATATTCGAACAAGCTTTACAAGGAGAAGCAGTTTGTAATCGGAATTAAAGCTTCTGAGGTAATCAAAAACCAGGACAGTGATGAGTTGATATTAATCCAGGGTATTATTGATGTGTACTTTGAAGAGGATGGTGAACTGGTTTTACTAGACTACAAATCAGATATTGTATCAGAGGAGCAACAACTGATTACTCGTTATAAAGTGCAGCTTGAATATTACAAGAGGGCGTTAGAACAAATGTTGCATAAGAGGGTCAAGGAGATGATCATCTACTCGCTTTATTTGGGAAAAGAGATTCGTATAGAAGAATAGAAGTTGGGTACACTCTAGATATTAAATATGATCTTTAGCTAAAATACAAGATTGAATTTGGATTAGAAGGGTGTGCCAATATGGGTAAGAAAGAGAAGAAAATTGATTTAAATGATATTAAGCCGGAGGAAGCCACCAAGTATGAAATAGCAAGTGAGTTGGGGTACCTGGATAAGGTGATTGATTCGGGATGGAAATCACTCACGGCAAAGGAATCTGGTCGAATCGGTGGACTAATGACGAAGAGAAAACGAGAAGAAAAAAAGCGAAAAGAGATGAAAGAAGAACAGTAGGAATAGATGATTCAACTTTGAGTGATAGAAAAATGTATGCTTGCAATGAATAGCGGTACCTTGATATCGTAACAAAAATCGGGCTATCCTGATAGGAATGAAATGTTTCGTAATCATTTCATTCGATTTCAGGGTAGCCCGTTTTGTGATTTTTAGGTTTTTATAAAGCTGTATTATATTCTGTTATTCTTGTGGCGGTTGCATTTTATTTACGAATATCGATATGGTTAAGTTTTAATACGTCTACACCTAAGAAGCCTTTAATTCCAACGCAGATTCCGCCAAGCAGTATAGATGTATCCTGAAGTACGGAGGGTACAATTCGGATATAGCTATTCATTTTGCTTTTAAGGGCAGCTTCAATCTTCTCAGTTATATGCGGGAAGAAGATAGTGAAGGAACTATTGATTACTACAATATCAGGATTGTAAGCATTCAATACATTGTTTACGCCAACCGACATGTATTTGATGAAATCCTGCATAATCTTATGAGCATCTGAATCATTTGTTTCATAAGCAATGCGGAAATGTTCGAAGGTAGCTTCTTCCAGTCCCTTCAACTTCGCAAATTCATTAATTAGCGTACGTTCGGATACATATTGCTCTAGACAGCCTTGGTTGCCACAGGGGCACTGTCTTCCATCTATCTCGATAATGGTATGTCCGAATTCGCCTGCTCTTCCGTTATAACCGGTATAGAGTTGGTGGTCAATAATAATTCCAAGACCGATACCGGAGTGCACACTGATATTTGCAATATTCGTATAATCATACTGGAACGTGTTTTCACCAATTACGGATAAATTTGCTTCATTCTCCAAATATACCGGAGAGCTAAAATGTCGTTCCAGATTCTCTCCCAAATTGATACCGGATAAATTGTAATAAGGAGCGAAAGATACCTGGTTATTTGCCACTAAACCGTGAATACCAAGGGTGATTCCGACTAAATCATAAGGAGTATTTTTAGGGAGTCTCATTGATTCTATTAATTCAATCAAAACATTGATAATATTTGTAGGATTCTTCGGCGTTTTAATTTGTTTAAGACTGCAATCTTCTCCAATTAAATCCGCTCGTAATGCAGATATTGTGTCAACTCCGATATCGATACAAATCACATAACCTGCTTTTCTGTTCAAACTTAATAGAATAGGCTTGCGTCCCAAACTGGTATCATCGCTACCTATCTCTATTACTAGTTTTTTGTTGATTAATTCTTGTACAATAGCAGATATCGTTGCTTTTGTTAAGCCGAGGTACTTAGCAATTGCAGCTCTTGATATTGCGGTATTATTAATTATTGTTTCTAATACCAATTTGGTATTGATGTCTCTTATGAGCTCTTTACTGCCTGTTACCATCACAGTCACCTTTCATTCGTTAGGATTGATAATATAATATGTTAACATAAATTGATTTTTTTGGAAAGCCTAAATTTGGGGAATGAAGTAATATGCATTCGTGCTTGACATAAATAACACTACTTGTTATAGTATTTACATATAGTTTATTGACCAAATAAATGCGATTCTAGCATGAAACTGATTTTCAATACAAAGAATATTGATATGATTTTAATCGGAACATGCAGCATAAGGAAAGAAGTAATATTCTTTTTAAAATCCGAAAGGAGCGTAATAACTCCTTTCATAGAAACCGAAAGGAGTTTTAAAACATGTTATACGTTGGTGTGGATTTAGGAACGTCTTCCGTAAAGCTTTTATTAATGGATGAGGCGGGAGATATTAAGAGTATTGTAACCAGAGAGTATCCGTTGTATTTTCCAAAGCCAGGCTGGTCTGAGCAAAATCCAGAGGATTGGTATTCCGCTCTGATTGATGGTGTTAAGGAGTTAACAAAAGATTGTGATAAGTCCCAGATCGAAGGTGTAAGCTTCAGTGGACAGATGCACGGTATGGTTATTCTTGATGAGAATGATAATGTTATCCGTCCTGCAATTCTGTGGAACGATGGTCGTACCCAGGCAGAATGTGATTATTTAAATAATGAAATCGGTAGAGAGAAGATCTCCAGTTATACAGCTAATATGGCATTAACAGGCTTTACTGCTCCGAAGTTATTATGGGTTAGAAAACATGAGCCAGAGAACTTTGCAAAAATTAAGAAAGTTATGCTTCCTAAGGATTATATTGCATATAAATTATCCGGTGTACATTGTACAGACGTATCCGATGCTTCCGGTATGTTATTATTAGATGTTAAAAACAAGACTTGGTCGAAAGAAATGCTTGAAATTTGTGGTTTAAAAGAAGAGCAAATGGCGAAAATCCATGAGTCTTATGAAGTTGTTGGAAACATCACAAAAGAAGCAGCAGATGCTCTTGGCTTCACTACAAATGTTAAGATTATCGCAGGTGGCGGTGACCAGGCAGTTGCAGCAGTTGGTGGTGGTTGCGTAGGCGAAGGTATGTGCAGTGTATCACTTGGTACTTCAGGTGTTGTATTTATCTCCGCGAAAGAATTTGCAGTAGATGAAAATAATGCACTTCATGCATTTGCACATGCAGATGGAAAATATCACTTTATGGGCGTTATGTTAAGTGCAGCAGCTTCTAACAAGTGGTGGATGGATGAGATTATCAGAACAAAAGATTATCCTAGCGAGCAGAAGGGCATCAAAAAACTTGGCGAAAACAATGTTTTCTTCCTTCCTTACTTGATGGGTGAGAGAACTCCTCACAATAATCCTAATGCAAGAGGTACATTCATTGGTATGACAATGGATACAACCCGTGAAGATATGACCCAGGCAGTACTTGAAGGTGTAGCATTTGCACTTCGTGATTCCTTTGAAATTACAAAATCCCTTGGTGTAACAATCGAAAGAATTCGTATCAATGGCGGCGGTGCTAAGAGCCCATTATGGTGTAAGATTATCGCTGATGTATTAAATGTTAAAGTAGATAAGATTAATTCCGCAGAAGGTCCTGCATTCGGTGCAGCAATCCTTGCGGCAGTTGGTTGTGGTAAGTATGCATCCGTAGAAGAAGCAACAGCAAAATTAATCAAAGTAGTTGAGACTACTGATCAGGACGCAGCTGAAGTTGAGCTTTACAATAAGAAATACGATGTATTCAAACAGCTTTATCCTACATTAAAAGATATGTATGATAAGATGGTATAATAAGAATTATTCTAATTTGATTATCGATTTGTGATATAATTAGGCCGGAACAAGAAAATATGGCATCTTCAATTCAAACAATTTGATTTGAAAATGTTCATTTTTTCTTGTTCCGGCTTTCTATTACCTTAGTAAGAATACTTATAGCAAAGACATTATTCCCATAGTATTTTTACTGCCAAATATAAGCAAGTTAAGTCAGGAAAAATAAGTTATATTCTAATACAATTATCGTGAGGTGATAATAAATATGGACTGTATTACAAGTGTTCAAAAAGCAATCGACTATATGGAAGAACATATTCTTGAAAATATCAATTATGAGGATGTGGCAAAAGAAGTTTATATGTCAAACTATCATTTTCACAGAACGTTTCGTATGTTAACTGGTCTTACCGCTAATGAATATATGCGGAATCGGAGAATGTCACTATCTGCTCAGGAACTATTATTGTCCGATGTTAAAGTCATTGATATCGCATATAAATATGGATATGATTCTCCGGAAAGCTACACGAAGTCTTTTACCAGATTTCACGGTGTTTCGCCGAGCGTTGCAAGAAGAATGGGTAAACAGCTCAAATTATACAATCGCCTAAACATAAAAATAATTGTAGAAGGTGGTATGATAATGGATTACAAAGTTATTCACAAGGAAGCATTTCAGCTTATAGTAAAGGGGAAACAGTTTCGTAATGAAATTATATCTGAGGAAGGAAATACAGAAATACCTGATTTTTGGAAGGAATCAGCTGCTTGTGGTGTATTTGATGTACTGAGAAAACATTCGGTAGGACAAGACATTTATGGCGTTTGTTCTCCGATATCAAAAGATAGCGGATATTTTGACTATGGAATCGGGATGCTTTATGATGGAAGTACAGTACCACAAGGATACCATCTACTTGCAGTCAAGCCTACTTTATGGGCAATATTCCCATGCGTTGGAGAAAATGGCGATTGCATAGGTGAGACTTGGGACAGGATTTTTAAGGAATTCTTACCCGCATCCGGTTATGATATTGTAGATGAAACTGATATTGAATTCTATCCGGCTGAAAGTGATGGAACGGTTTTTTGCGAAATATGGGTTCCGGTCGTAAAGAAGTAAGCAGGAGATAGGTATTGATTTGATTCACACTTTATAGTATGGTAAAATAATGAACGGAAATTATAGCACGATCAGATTATGATTCTCATAACTGGTTGTGCTTTTGATTAATACAGTTATGGGATGAATTAAGTTCTCATGATAATTTATAGAGAAAGGAGCTGCGTACATGCAGCCATATACAGGATTTGCTGCCGTATACGATCTCTTTATGGATAATGTTCCATATGATGATTGGGCAGATTATGTACAACTGTTATTAAAGAAATATGGAATTGAGGAAGGCTTATTATTAGAGCTTGGATGCGGAACAGGTAGTATGACCAGACGTATGGCAAATAAAGGATTTGATATGATTGGGATAGACAACTCTGAGGAGATGCTTGGTATAGCAAGAGAGAAAAATGGTGATGTAGAAGGTACCTTGTATTTGTGCCAGGACATGAGAGAGTTCGAACTCTATGGCACAGTAAATGCTGTGATTAGTGTTTGTGACAGCATGAACTACATCCTATCCGAGGAGGATTTGCTTCAGGTATTTAAGCTAGTTAATAATTATCTGGATCCAAATGGGCTGTTTATCTTTGATTTAGATACAGAATATGCTTATTGTGAAGTGCTTGGTGATAACACGATTGCAGAGAACCGTGAGGAAGGAAGCTTTATCTGGGAGAATACGTATTATGAAGAGGAAACCATGAATGAGGTGGGTCTCACCTTATTTATCCCGGAGATAAGTGAGAATGAAGAAAACAATTCTAATGCTTTGTATCATAAATATGAGGAGACACATTACCGAAAAGCATATTCCATTGACCGAATTAAGGAGCTCATTGAGGAAGCCGGTATGGAGTGGGTGGCAGTTTATGATGCTTTAACGGAGAAGAAGCCGAAAAAGGATTGTGAAAGAGTATATATCATCGCTCGTGAGAAGCGCCAACAAGATAAATTGTATATTTAGAATATACAAGGAGCAGAATACTTACGAGTATTTTTATCATTTAAATTATTATTAAGAAATCAGAGAAATCAAGTATGAACGATGCTTGTATTCAGTTGAGTTTATAGAATTCAGACATTAAATTGATAGTTAGATGTAAAGTATAAGATAAAGAGTAAAAGATTTAAGATAAAAAATATAAGATAATAAGTAAAAAATAAAAGTAAAAGATATATAGTATCAGATTAGACTCTAAATAGATAAATGAATAATCATAATATAGTCTACAGGAAAGGCAAGTTAGACTACAGAAAATCACAGATAAGAAATTAGTAAAAACATCAGCTGATATTGTAAGAAAACAAAGCAGATAGGCTAAATATAACTGAACGTATTATTCGTTAATTAAATCAGCTGAACACGATGAAAGGAATGGTAATTTATATGACAGATTATATCGTACGTGCGAGCGCAGCAGATAATCAAATTCGTGCTTTCGCAGCAACAACTAGAGAATTAGTAGAGCATGCAAGAGATATTCATGGAACAAGCCCGGTTGCGACTGCAGCTTTAGGTAGATTGCTGACAGGTGGTGCTATCATGGGAACCATGATGAAAGGCGACAAAGATATCCTTACGCTTCAGATGAAAGGAGACGGTCCGATTGAAGGAATTACAGTTACAGCAGATTCAAAGGGAACGGTAAAAGGTTATGTCTATAATCCTGAAGTTTTAATCCATGCAAATGATAAGGGAAAGCTCGATGTAGCGGGTGCTCTTGGAGCAGGAATGTTAAGTGTTATTAAGGATATGGGTCTTAAGGAGCCATATGTTGGACAGACTCATCTGGTATCCGGAGAAATCGCAGAGGACTTAACCTATTACTTTGCGGCAAGTGAACAGGTGCCGTCTGTAGTTGCACTTGGAGTATTGATGAATAAAGATAACACGGTCAGAAGAGCAGGAGGCTTTATTATTCAGCTACTACCATTTGCAGATGAAAGCATAATATCTAAGCTGGAGGAGAAAATCAGCCAAATAGACAGTATTACAAAGCTACTGGATAAAGATATGACTCCGGAGATGATATTGGAAGATATCCTCGGTGAGTTTGGACTAGAGATTATGGATAAGATTCCAACCGCATTTGAATGTAATTGCAGTAAGAACAGAGTTGAGAAAGCAATTGTATCCATCGGTAGTAAAGACATCCAGGAGATGATCGATGATAATGAACCGATTGAAGTGAATTGCCATTTTTGTAATACACAATATCATTTCAGTGTGGAGGATCTCAAGGATATTATTACACGTAGCAGATAATGGGATATTACAAAAAGAGGATAAGTAATACCATTGTCCATAAATAAAATACATTATAAAATAAATTGATATAAATGGGGAAAGTTATAAGAAAAATAAATAATGTATAAGGAGAATTGATACAATGAATTACGGTTATTTTGATGAGAAAAACAAAGAGTATATCATTACCAGACCCGATACACCGGCACCTTGGGCAAACTATCTTGGATCACCCGAATATGGTGCAATTGTATCTAATAATGCAGGAGGATACAGCTTTGTAAAGAGTGGTGCAAGCGGTAGAATCACAAGATACATATTTAATCAGGAGGATAAACCCGGAAGATATGTATATCTTCGTGATGATGATTCTAAGGATTATTGGTCTGCTTCTTGGCAGCCTGTTGGCAAACCCCTAGATGAATATAAGAGTGAGTGCCATCATGGTACTGCATATACCACGCTGAGAGCGCAGTATTCAGAGATAGAATCAGAGGTGCTCTATTATGTACCGCTTAACAAGACCCATGAGGTATGGAAAGTAACCGTTAAAAATACAGGGGATAAGATACGTAATTTATCTGCATTTGGCTTTGTTGAATTTACGAATGAAGGTAATTATGAAAATGATCAGGTGAATTTACAGTACACACTTTTTATAACCAAAACCTATTTTAAAGGGAATAAAATTCAACAGGTAATCAATGAGAATTGTGGGAAGAATGAGGACGGATCTAATGGAAATGAGCGTTTCTTCGGCCTTGCTGGAGCTCAGGTGGATTCCTATAACGGTGATAAATCTCATTTTATCGGTAATTATAGAAGCTATAGTAACCCGATTGCAGTTGAGAACGGTGAGTGTGATAATGCATTGAACTATAACTCTAACTGCTGCGGTGCATTACAGACAAAGATGACCTTGCAACCAGGTGAAAGCAAAGAATTCGTGTTTGTACTGGGTAAGAAGGACGATAAGGAATCCGCGAAGATTATCGCTACTTATGAGGATATTCAGACAGTAAATATGGAATTATGTGAATTAAAATCTTACTGGCATGGTAAGCTTTCTGCACTACAGGTAAAAACTCCGAATGAGAACTTTAATGCGATGTTAAATACCTGGAATGCATATCAGTGCTTTATTACCTTTATCTGGTCTAGAGCAGCTTCCTTTATCTATGCAGGATTAAGAAATGGTTATGGCTATCGTGATACTGTTCAGGATATTCAGGGTATCATTCATCTGGATCCTGCTATGGCTAAGGAAAAGATTGAATTTATGTTATCCGCACAGGTGGATAACGGAGGTGGTCTTCCACTGGTTAAATTCTCTCATAATGCAGGACATGAGGATACTCCGGATGATGCTTCTTATGCTCAATCTACCGGTCATCCTGCATATCGTGCGGATGATGCGTTATGGTTATTCCCGACTGTATATAAATACATGGCGGAAACAGGTGATAAGGAGTTCTTAGATAAAGTGATTCCTTATGCAAATAAGGATCAAGGGGATGTATATGACCATTTAAAGAGAGCAATAAACTTCTCGATGGAACGCCTTAGTACGCATAAGATGCCTGCAGGTCTTCACGCTGATTGGAATGACTGTTTAAGACTTGGTAAAAAGGGCGAATCTACTTTCGTAGCATTACAGTTATATTATGCAATGTCAGTTATCCGTGACATCGCTGTTGATAGAAATGATACAGAATATATCACATATCTTGATAAGGTTCAGAAGGAATTGAAGGATACCATTAATGATAATTGCTGGGAGGATGATCGCTTTATCCGTGGTTTCAAAGAGGATGGTCAAGTCATCGGCTCTAAGCACGATCCGGAAGCAAATATGTGGTTGGAACCACAGCCCTGGTCTATAATCAGTGGTCTTGCAACCAAGGATCAGGCAGAGAAAGCATTGGAAAGTGTTCATAGAGAATTAAATACACCTTACGGTGTCCGATTAATGGCTCCCTCCTATGTGGATCATGCATTTGATGGCGCATTGGCAATTCTCTTTAATCCATCCACCAAAGAGAACGGCGGTATCTTCTCCCAGCCTCAGGGATGGATTATCCTTGCAGAAGCTTTAATGGGACATGGTAATCGCGCTTTTGAATACTTTACAGAATCCAGTCCTGCAACATTAAATGATCAGGCAGAAGTTCGAGTTCTTGAGCCATATGTACATGGCCAGTTCACAGAAGCTACCGATAGCCCTCATCAGGGTAGATCTCATGTTCACTGGTTGACCGGTACTGCATCCACAGTTATGGTTGGCTGCGTAGAAGGTATTCTTGGTATGAGACCGGATCTGAACGGTTTAACAGTTGCTCCAAGTGTGCCAAGCGATTGGAAGGAATTCTCCATCGAGAAGGTATTCCGTGGTAGAAAGTTGAACATCAAGGTTCAAAATCCGAACGGTGAGGAAAGCGGATACAAGGAATTTTTCCTGAATGGTGAAAAACTGGAGAAAAACTACTTAGCAGAAAGCGCATTAAAGGACGTAAATGAAATCTTGTTAGTAATGTAGGTTATAAGTAAAACCAAGAATTAATTATATATACATTTAATAAGCTATTACAAATGCTTCTCTATGGATTTTCATTCCATGAACCAGTGCATTTTGTAATAGCTTATTTGTAACTTATCTACCTGATTTTTATGAATACTTTTCAAAAAGTTAAGGAAAGATATATTGAAAGAGCTTGTATAAAATGGTAAAATTTATATTAGTTACTAATTAACACTACTTTTAAAGAAAGGGATGACAAGATGAGTGAATTAAAAGGAACAAAAACGGAAGCCAATCTTATGGCTGCTTTTGCGGGAGAATCAATGGCTCGCAACAAGTATACTTATTATGCATCAAAAGCGAAAAAAGAAGGTTATCAGCAGATAGCAGATTTATTTCAAGAGACCGCTAATAATGAAAAAGAGCATGCTAAGATTTGGTTCAAGCTTCTTCATGATGGAATTGGTGATACACCGACTAATCTAGAAGATGCAGCAGCTGGTGAACACTATGAGTGGACCGATATGTATGCCACTTTTGCAAAGGAAGCAAAGGAAGAAGGCTTCAATAAAATTGCCTATCTCTTTGATGCAGTTGCAAAGATTGAAAAGGATCATGAGGAAAGATATCGTAAATTAATCGGAAATCTTGAGAATGGTCTTGTATTCTCCAAAGATGGTGATACTGTTTGGATCTGCAATAATTGTGGTTATGTACATGTAGGTAAAAAAGCTCCTGAGGTTTGTCCTGTTTGTGACCATCCAAAGGCATATTTTGAAATTAAGAAGAATAATTACTAAAGAAGAAAAAGATTTGTTTCTTATAAATTATAAGTCTGCATTCTGAGATTTGCAGGCAGTAGAAAGGTATGGTGATATAATGAAAAAAGAAATTTCATTTTTTAGATGTAAACATTGCGGTAATATCATTACATTTGTTAAGGATGCAGGAGTTCCTGTTATTTGTTGTGGAGAGCCGATGGGAGAGTTAAAGGCAAATTCAACGGATGCTGTTCAGGAAAAACATGTCCCTGATATAACAAAAGAAGATGGATCCATCTTTGTTCGCATTGGTTCCATAACACACCCTATGTTGGAAGAGCATTATATTGAATGGATTGCCTGTGTATCCGGTAATACAGTTCAGTTTAAATACTTAGAGCCTGGTGTAGAGCCGGAAGCTTCCTTCGCTGTTGATGAGGAAGGTACTGTTTATGAGTACTGTAACATTCACGGTTTATGGAAAGCTGAATTTTAAATAATATAATAAATATAAAAACTGTTTCAATTCATGTAAGTTCTTAAAACGTTTAATTCTTTGTTTTGGGAAGGAGGAGCATGGGTTGAAACAGTTTTTTGTTCAAAAACAATGAAATACCTTTAATATATTCGTCACAATGTTCCATAATTCGACATATGATATAATGCCAAGTGGTTATCATACAATTAATTATTGTCTGGCAAGAGGTATGATGCGGAGGGTTTGGTATGGGAAGTTCTTATAAAAACAACGCTTGGCATGTCGGATAAAAAATATTATGGAGGTAATTGCATGCTTCTTACGTCAGGACCAGTGAATAAAGATTTTGTTCTAGGAGAATTATATGATTGGCATTTGGAGGCGTTAAATAATTCTGGTACGAGTGTACTGGTTGGTTTTTCAGTATATGGACTGTATGGATTGTATCCCCACCCGATCCTATTAGGTACAACCTCGGTAGATTTAAAACCGGGTGAATATTCCTTTTTAACACTTCAGACTGAAAATCATGAGCACACAATAGCAGTAATTCAAATACCAAATAATGATGTGTTACTGACACTATACGGAAGAGACAAAGACCGTAAAGAAATTGCAGGAGTAGTCTATCCAAGAGCTGCACTGGTAGAGTTAAATAATTCACTTTGTATTGGAGAGCAATAATAAAAGCAGTTGATGTTGCGATTGAATGATCAGTAATAAAAAGAGTAAATAAATCATAGAAACGACCCGGATTTAAGCAGGATTATATTAGCATGGAGCCGGATCGTTTCTTACTGTAATGCCAATAGTAATTGTACTACTATAAGTAAATTGACTATGTAAGTTCTGGTTTGCCATAGTAAATGTCTAGCTGTTTATGAAAATATTAACTACTGATATACTAGTGTAAATATTTGGATGATTTTTTTAATTAAAAGGTGTAAAATTGAAATTAAATAAGGGTAAAAGGGGCAGTTGAGCGGTATCTCATCAGAATTCGAATATACCAAATATTGGAGTCGATATCATGTCTTTTACAGATCAATAGGCGAAGATTATTACGTTTCTCTAGTGTCGTTGGGAAACATCATCCATTTCGTGATGAGTTTCAAGATTCATTTGATAGATAATTAATTTCTTATCATACATCATGGTCCAATCCCTTATCAAAAATAGATAGAAAAGCAAACATATCGTAAGGAAATTTATCACCAAGGTTTTCTCTACCACAAGAATTAATCCATTATTGGAGTGATATCTGTTTGTGTATATAGCCCAAAATCAGTACCTTTTGGGATGAAATGGCGAATATATATATATATATATAATATATTTTTATTGGCAGTGCAATATACAAATAAAAATGTCGTCTTACTAGATATAAGGACTTATGAAACATGGAGGATGAATATGGATGATGATCAAATAATTTCACTTTTTTGGGCACGTTCTGAGCTAGCTATAGAAGAATCTATAAATAAATATGGAATATATTTATCCAAAATTGCGATGAATGTTTTACATAATTCAGAAGATGCTTCGGAATGCGTTAATGATACCTGGCTCAAGGCGTGGGAGAGTATTCCACCAAATTCACCAAGGTGTCTCTTTGCATTCTTAAGTAAAATTACGCGAAATACTGCATTTGATTTGTATCGAAAAAAACACAGAAAAAAGCGTAACAGTTGTATGGAAGAGCTTCTCTCAGAACTTGATGAGACAATTCCTCATATTAGTTCAATTGATAGAGAAATTGAAAGTAAGGAGATTACAAAGGAACTGAATTTTTTTTTGGAACGATTATCTGTTGATAATCGTGTTCTATTCGTGAGGAGATATTGGTATGGTGAGTCGATTAAAGACCTTGCATTTGAATGGAATATGTCAGAAAGTAAGTTGACATCGACTTTATTTCGCTTACGAAAAAAACTTAGAGATTATTTAGAAGAGAGGGGTGTTGTTGTTTGAATAACGAGAAAATGTTTGAAAATCTGAGCAAAATTGATGAAAAGTATGTTAATGAAGCTAAGGAATATAAACCGAAACGAAGAACGCTACTTATAAAATATGCAGTGGCTGCAGCAGTTCTGATTACTGTATCTTTTGGTTTGACGGTTTATACTTTGCCGCAAATGAGTCATTTTAATTTATTCGATTCCAGTGGACAAAAGCTAACAGATTCATTAAATCGCAGTAAGATAACTGAGAATCCTGATGCTTCACAAAATGAAATACCTCAGGGCTCAGTTGGATATAGTTCTTTGAAAATACCCAAAAGCAATGTGGAGATTGTAGGAATTGATAAGGTTAATATGGGAACGATGAGCATTTCGATATTTGATGAAAATATGTTGAGGAAAAGCGATAGTATCATTGAGGGTACTATTATTGGTGCTTATTTGAGAAGTTATAAGTATGAAATTTATGATGACAAATTTGGGGAAAACGGTAAGTTTAAAATGAAGGAAACCCATGTGATTTACAATGTAAAAGTGAAGAGGTCTTGGTACGGGAATCTAATCCCTAACGAAACTATAAAAATAGAATGTGAAAATGCGATTGGAATTGACAATGTAGTATTACTTAAAGTAGGTCACACGTATATGTTTCCACTTTACAAGTCTTCCTTTGAAATAACACATTTTGGTAAAAAAATTGCAGGTGGTGACAGCCGATATGACTCTGATATTAGGATTATTTATCCATATCATAATCAAATTGAGGTTACAGAAGACGGTTATTACTTGGTTAGTACTGAATGGAATACAATTGCATCAAAGAGCAACAAGATTGTTACTGGGGAGAAACCGGATATGTACTCATATCGATTACTTAAAGCAAGTGAATTTGAGAATGGAATAAAACAGTTGATTGATAGATATTGGAAATCTATAGAATAGTATTAATAAAATATTATCTATACTTTAGGTATTTGGATATTAAATATCGTAGATTTAGGGGGTAAAAATTTCGTAATGAACACAAAGCTAAGAATATCCATTCAATTCATCAGTAACAGCATGAGGTAGAAGTCTTAAATTTTTATAAAGTAAAATAGACACATGAGTTGTAACTAAAAGAAAGTGTAGTAATCTAAAATAACCCGGAATTAATAGGGGGAAAATGGGGATTCAATAGGGAAGTTAGGAGGCACATAATAAAATTGAATTTGCTTTCAAAGTTAATTCATAATTGAGGTATGTACGTTTGCATTATTCTGATTAAATTGGCGTAGTTTGGTTGATAATATATTATTTAAGTAAATTTGATACTAGAGTCCTTCAGTCTTATATATTGTATAAAATTACAAAATATGCCTTAGGTTGACATATAATTACTTATATAGTAAAATTTAAAAAAAGAAAGGAGAGTAAAATCTACATTATGAAAAAGAATAATAAGATATTAAAACTATTAAAATCCATTTTAGTTGGAATGGTAATTATGTCAATTGGAATAGGAACACAAACTGCTTATGCTTATGAAACCACAGGTCATGTATTAAATGGTGGAGTTGGAAACTATGGTAATACAAATAGGTATTACTTTGTTGACAGCAGCTGTTCAAAAACTATGTCTACGGATATTGGCTCAGCATGGAGTGAATGGATACATACTACATCATCTATGGGAATAACCACACCGATATCAGTAAAGAAAACTACTGTAAAGTCTGACAGTGTATTTGACTTTTACTATAAAGGTCAGTATGAAGAAGAAGAGGGCGTGTACGGCGTTACTTTGTTTTGGAAAAACCAGAATATGCTTGCGGACATAGGTTATTTCCCGAATTCAAATTGGGGATGGACTCAGATAATTTTAAACAAACCAAACTATACATATATTTCTAGAACTGTAAATGGTATAAATAGGCAAAAGGGTGTTGCGGCTCATGAAATAGGACATGCAATGGGTTTGTGTCACGTTAAAAGTTCTTCTTGTTTGATGTATCCATATGGTGACACCGTTACGACTGATCATTGTACAAAAGATGAGTTGAATGGTATAAACTTTCTATATTAATAAAGGTATAATAAGTAAAATGTCACTTTTTGCACTACATATAATGAAATAAGATGTAAATATTTTTAAGAGTGAACTTTATTCTTATATTGTTTCTAGTTTTTAATGAGAGTTTATATTAATTTAAGTTGTTATACTCAATGGTTAACGATCAAAGAATCATACAGGGAAAATATTTTAGGAGGAAGCTATGAAGAAAGTTATGTTTATTTTCTTAAATGTTATGTTTATTGTTGGTGCATTATTTGTAACTGCATGTGGTAGTAAAAAGGAAGAGGCAATGCGACCAAACACAAGCATTATGACAAATAGGGCTAAAGAAGTTCAAGCTAATGTTTCTGTTACCACAGACAACAAGATTGTTGATAACACTATATCATTAAAAAATGCATTTAGTCTTAATGGTAAAAAAGTTTTACAAGAATCAAAGGGTACAGCAGATTTTGTTGAATCCTTTCCTGATTTGAATACAATTTATGATAAAGCAAATAACGTAGTTGTTGGAAAGGTTGAGACGGTTGAATATACAGATGATGATGCTATACCAAGAACAATTTATAAGTTTAAGATTTCTGAAACACTTAAAGGTGATATAAAGGCAGGTAGTTTGATTAGTATTGGTGAGTCAAATGGGTACGTGAGAATGAAAACATTTATAAATGAATATGGTGATGATCATTTTGAAAAAATATCCAAGGATAAAATTGAAAATGGTGTATTATTAGTATCACTAGCAAATGCACCATTATCTTTGGAAGGGGATAATTATATTGTGTTTTTAGGCAAAAAAAAGACATCTGGAAGAGTTGCAGGTGGCTATGTTCCGATCGGTAATTTTAGGGGTAAATATATATTGAATAAAAGTACAAATCTATATTCTAGATATATACCAAGTGTGGAAGCAAGTTCAAACATTGAAAAAATAGGAGAAAATTATATTGCTAAGGAAGAACCTATGTCACTAGATGATATAAAGCAAGAAATACAAACTTTTAGGTAATGTAGAGACATCTGCTATAATGCAGGACATCTAAGAAGCATTTAGAGAACCTCTCAGGACGTTTATGATATGATCCTATGAAGTAGACATGGTAAATAACCAGAATCTACTTCATAGGATCATATCATTTTTCATCTTAGGAGGATTTAGTCAATGCGAGTTATATGGCTATATTTATATATGGAATCATTTCAGAGAGTAAAGAGTCTAATTAAAATGACTTATAAATAGATAAGTAATCCCTGATAAAGATTATCGTTAAGGATGTTGAGGTTACGAATATAATATAATATGGATTTTAGTGGTCTCAATGGAAGGGAATGTGTTTTATTTGAAGAAGGCAATGAGAATATTACCGATTATATTGATGGTGTTAATAATAGCAGGGTGTGGATCGATTAAGCCCATAAGCCAAGGATTGGATCATGTGACTAATAAACCTACAAGTGACTCATTACAAAGTAATCAGGGTACTTTAAAAAAGGGTGGTAAGGTTCGGTTTACTGGGGAAATAATCGATAATAAGAATGGGTTATTGATCGCACCTCATTATGCAAGTGATGAGTATAAATCCTCTGACAAAATGTCGGTAAGTCTTGTTGATGCGGTAATTACGAATAAGCAAGGGAAAAAGATGAAAGCAGAGGATTTGAAAACCAGGGGATATCATCGAGATAACCTATAACGGTAGAATGTTGGATTCTTATCCGGCGCAAATTGGTGCATTTTCGGTAAAAGTAATTGGACATAATAAAATTACAGATGGATACTTAGCAATGATTGATGATATTTATCAAGAGGATAACGGTTTGAATGGTAATATCAAAATAATTGTTGTGGACACTTCAGGGTGGATCGGTTTAGAGGAGAATGAGAAGAAGATTGTGCTTGGGCGAATGAATTTAAAATATAACGTAGAGATTAAAGAAGGGACAATGGATGAATTGTCAGCACAGGGGATAATTGACAAGCAAAACCTTATATTTAAAGATGGTATTCTAATTACCATATCTCATGTGAAATTAAGTAAAGATAATGGCGAGATCTCCTATTCGATTAGTAAATGGAGATCAGGGGATGGAGCGGTCGGAAGTGATAATGCAAAGGCGAAGTGGAACGGAGAAACATGGAATATTAAAAAAAGTAGTCAATGGATCAGCTAATCGATGAATTTTATCTCATAAAAAATGTAAAAACAATCATCAAAAAATCATTTATTAATGAGGGTTATAAATAACATAAACGTGCTTAATTAATGGGATTTTGGGACGTTTTTTGTATCGAATAATGTGATATAAAAGGGTGAAAAAACGACCTGTGTTTTGTGCATATATACAAATTTATTCATTTCAACTTTAAAACATCAAAATCCTGTTGCGAAGCCGTGACGGTTTATTATAATATGTAAGTGTAACGGATGGCTTCTAAAGTATTATATCGAAAATATAGTAAAGGATAGGTGGCAGTTGCAATGGAAAAATTAGACATGCTCTATGAAGGAAAAGCAAAAAAGGTTTATAAAACAGATGTGGAAGACGTTTATATCGTTGATTATAAAGATGACGCCACTGCATTTAACGGGCTAAAGAAGGGAACTATTGTAGGTAAAGGCGTTGTAAATAATAGAATGTCCAATCACCTTATGAGTCTCCTTGAGAAGGAAGGCGTACCGACTCACTTTGTAGAAGAGTTAAGCGACCGTGAAACCGCAGTTAAAAAGGTTACTATCGTTCCTCTTGAAGTTATTGTAAGAAACGTATCTGCAGGTAGCTTTGCAAAGAAGTTGGGCATGGAAGAAGGTATTCGTTTAAAGGCTCCTACTTTAGAGTTCTCTTATAAGGATGATGCTTTGGGTGATCCAATGATCAATGACTACTATGCAATTGCAATCGGCATCGCTACAAGAGAAGAGATTGAACGTATTACAGAATTGACATTTAAGGTAAATGATTTCCTTTGCAAATACTTAGAAGAAAAGGGCATCGAATTAATCGACTTTAAGATTGAATTCGGCAAGACCACTGACGGGCAGATTATCCTTGCGGATGAAATCTCTCCGGACACCTGTAGACTTTGGGATGTAAATACACATGCTAAGCTTGATAAAGATCGTTTCCGTAGAGATATGGGCGATGTTGAAGAGGCTTATGTTGAAGTATTCAAGCGTTTAGGAATATAATAGATAAGAATAGGATAAGCAGCGAAGCTTGTCACAGATAGATACTTATGAGGCTGTTCGAGGATTTGGGCAGCCTCATCCTAACTTTGGAAACATTGAATGAGACTATTGCTTAAGAACTACATGGCATAATAGGGAATGATGATTGGTCATTACTATTGATTGAGAGGAAGGTTCGTGCTCATGAATTTTGAATATAACAGTTATAATCCTGATGAAATACATGAAGAATGTGGCGTTTTTGGAGTATATGATCTGGATGGCAATGATGTAGCCTCCACAATTTATTATGGTTTGTTTGCACTTCAACATAGAGGGCAGGAAAGCTGCGGTATTGCAGTAAGTGATACCGAGGGCCCAAAAGGAACGGTTAAGGCTTGGAAGGGAATGGGTCTGGTCAGCGAAGTCTTCACGCCGGAGCATTTGGATAAAATAACAGGCGGAAATATCGGTGTTGGACATGTTCGCTATTCTACAGCAGGTGAAAGTAATATTGCAAATACTCAGCCCTTAGTTTTAAATTATGTAAAAGGAACATTAGCACTTGCTCATAACGGTAATTTAGTGAACACACCTGCATTGAGAAAAGAGTTAGAATATACGGGAGCGATATTCCAGACCACGATTGATTCAGAGGTCATCGCATACCACATTGCAAGAGAGCGTTTAAACTCTGCAACTGCGGAAGAAGCAGTAGCAAGAGCGATGAAGAAAATAAGCGGCGCATATTCTTTAGTAATAATGAGCCCAAGAAAGCTGATGGGAGCCAGAGATCCATTTGGTTTTCACCCGTTAGTAATTGGAAAGAGAAAGAATGCATACATTTTAGCTTCTGAAACAGCTGCATTACATGCTGCTGATGCGGAATTTATACGTGATGTATTACCGGGTGAAGTAGTGATGATCGATGAGAATGGAATTCATTCCGATACCTCTCAATGTGGTCAGAAGGCTGCAAAATGTATTTTTGAATATATCTATTTTTCCAGACCGGATACTACCTTTGATGGAGTAAGCGTATACAATTCCAGAATTATGGCCGGTAGAATTCTTGCACAGACTTATCCGGTAGAAGCGGATGTTGTAGTCGGTGTTCCGGATTCCGGTAATGCAGCTGCTATGGGTTATGCTCTAGAATCTGCAATTCCGTTTGGAATGGCATTTGTAAAGAACAGTTATGTGGGAAGAACTTTCATTAAGCCAAAACAGTCCATGCGTACCTCCAGTGTTCGAATTAAACTGAATGTTCTGGCTGAGGTAGTAAGGGGTAAGAGGGTTGTTATGATAGACGATTCCATTGTTCGTGGTACTACCAGTGAGAAGATTGTCAGAATGTTAAAGAAAGCTGGAGCTACCGAAGTGCATGTAAGAATCAGCTCACCTCCATTCTTACATCCATGTTATTTTGGAACCGACGTTCCAACCGGTGATCAATTAATCGCTCATAACAATACAGTTGATCAGATCAGGGATATGATTGGTGCTGATTCCCTCGGTTATCTGGATGTTGAGCGACTGAGTGAGATGATTGGTGGAGATATAGGATATTGTGATGCTTGCTTTACCGGTAATTATCCAATTGAACCACCGAAGGAAGACATTCGCGGAGATTATGAGGCGTAAATTAAAAAGATATGTTATAATATACTAATCTTGCTGTTAATGTGAATTATTGAAAAGCATAATTCACATTAACAAGTTTGTGTATTAAGGTGGATGAATTATCGAAATGCATTTTTTACATCTCAACGTTTGTGACTGCGGAATTATCGGCATAAACTAACACAAAGAGTATGTGTGTTAACAGTATGTATATTAAGTTATGAGGAAGGACAAGGTTGTTTTTATGAGATTTGCTGCAGATAATAACTATGTGAATGTAACAGGAAGAACACTGTTTTACGATGGTGTTCGATACATGAATTATTCCTGTTCCTCAATAGAATTTTTATTTACAGGCAATCGGGTGGAAGCGGAGCTTTGGACCAATTCATCCTTGTTAGAGAGTAGTTGTAAAGCCTGGATAGGGGTGTTTGTCGATGATGGACAAGAGCCTGTGAAGCGAATTGCTGTGGATCAGGAAGGAACGTATCTTCTCTTTGAAGAGAAGGCAGCTACAAATACGTCTCCCAAAGAAAGAAAACTTACCTTGGTAAAATACTCTGAAGTGGCCTTTGGAAAGATTGGGATTAAGTCAATTATAATTGATGGAGAACAACCTCCAAGACCCACATTAAAAAGAGAGCGGCGAATTGAATATATCGGAGATTCTATAACTTGTGGGTATGGAAATGAAGGCGTATGGAATCAGGACGAGTTTGATACTTCAACAGAAAATCCATGGGAAGGGTATGCTGCGATAACGGCACGGGCTCTTAATGCGGATTATCATTTGATTTCATGGAGTGGAATTGGAGTGATATCAAATTATACAGAGGAGGATTCAGCGAACGATGAATGGCTGATGCCTGCAATGTATCCGTATACGGACAAGGCAACCGACCTTGCACTTGGTAATGATATGCCAAAGGCTTGGGAGTACGATCCCTTTGTACCGGACTGTATCGTGATTAATCTCGGAACCAATGATGCAAGCTATACAAAGAACCTATCGGATAGAATTAATGCATTCGGAAAAGAATATTATCGATTTTTAAAATATATTCGTTCCAATAATCCGACCACTGAGATTGTATGTACCTTAGGTGCAATGGGTCAGGAATTGTGCGGTGAGATTGAAGCACAGGTAACAAGGTTTATATCAGAAGGGGAGCAGCATATTCACTATATGGAATTTGATGTTCAGCTGGAAGAGGACGACATCGGTATAGACTGGCATCCTAGTAAGATTACGCATAATAAGATGGCTCATAAGCTTGAGGAAAGGTTACGAGAAATTATGAACTGGTAAGAATAGAGTGGTATATAAATAGTATAATTTACACTCATAAGTTTGTCATTTGAAACATTCGTGATAAGTCAAGCATATTCAATTTAGTATGAATAACAATAAAGTAAAGTTGAAAAATAATTACTGAGAGAAGAAAGGGGTAGGAAAGATGAGTAACGATAAATACATGTCTCCGTTATCCGAGCGTTATGCCGGTAAGGAAATGCAGTATATCTTTTCGCCGGATATGAAATTTAAAACCTGGAGAAAGCTTTGGGTTGCTTTGGCAGAAGCCGAAAAGGAACTTGGTTTAAATATTACACAGGAACAAATCGATGAGCTGAAAGCGTCACAGGATAATATTAATTATGAGGTGGCAAGGGAGCGAGAAGCATTAGTTCGTCATGATGTTATGTCCCATGTTTATGCATATGGTGAGCAGTGCCCTAAGGCAAAGGGAATTATCCATCTTGGTGCAACCTCCTGTTACGTTGGTGACAACACCGATATTATTGTTATGACTGAAGCGTTAAAGCTTGTGAAGAAAAAGCTGATCAATGTTATGGCTGAGCTTTCGAAGTTTGCGATAGAATATCGTTCCCTTCCGACACTTGCGTTTACTCATTTTCAGCCTGCTCAGCCGACTACCGTTGGTAAAAGAGCTGCATTATGGTTAATGGAATTAAAGCTTGATTATGATGATATTTGTTATATTATTGATAGCATGCAATTACTTGGTTCAAAGGGTACTACAGGTACACAGGCAAGCTTCCTTGAATTATTTGATGGTGATCATGACCGCATAAAGAAGCTGGATCAAATAATCGCTGATAAGATAGGCTTCTCCGGTTGCTATCCGGTATCCGGACAGACCTACTCCAGAAAAGTTGATTACAGAGTGTTAAATATTCTTGCAGGAATTGCGGCAAGTGCACATAAGTTCTCAAATGATATTCGTTTATTACAGCACTTAAAGGAAATTGAAGAGCCGTTTGAGAAAAATCAGATTGGTTCCTCTGCGATGGCATATAAGAGAAATCCGATGAGAAGTGAGCGTATTGCTTCCCTCGCAAACTATGTTATGGTGGATGCTTTAAATCCTGCACTCACGACCTCTACTCAGTGGTTTGAAAGAACGTTAGATGATTCCGCGAATAAGCGTATCAGTGTACCGGAAGCATTCTTAGCAATTGACGGAATATTAGATCTATATATGAATGTCGTGGATGGTCTTGTGGTTTATCCGAAAGTTATTGAGAGACGCCTTATGCAGGAGCTTCCATTCATGGCTACCGAGAATATTATGATGGATGCGGTAAAGGCCGGAGGAGACAGACAGGAGCTTCATGAAAAAATTCGTACCTTATCCATGGAAGCTGGTAGAAATGTAAAAGAAAAAGGTCTTGAAAATAATCTTCTTGAACTGATTGCAGCAGACCCTTCCTTTAACATGACTTTAGAAGAGTTAAAGAGTACAATGGATCCTGCAAAGTACACAGGACGAGCAAAGGAACAGACAGAAGAATTCATCCGTGATGTAATCCAGCCTATTCTTGATGAGAATAAGGATGCGCTGGGTTTAAAAGCGGATATTAAAGTGTGATAATCTTGTAATACAGTAATCTTAATATAATGCAATCATCAACCTGGTTGCACAGCAAAAAAGCCATGTCGGAAAAGAATAAGTTTCCTTCATGGCTTTTGCTATTCATAGTATTGACAAATAATATGGGAACAACTATAATGGCGAAAAATGGTTATTCTGAATTCATGAGAGAAAAAGATACAAGTATCAATTTGGGTAGGAATTGATAAAAAATAGCGAATAATAATGGGGGGCTATCAATGAATAAAGATATATTTAAATATCTAAATAAACCAAAACTCTATGAGAAAAGTTCTGCAAGATTCTGGGATGATGAACATATCTCTAAAGGTATGCTAGAGGCACATCTAAATCCAAATGTGGACGGAGCAACCAGAAACTTAACCTTCGTAAATGCTTCCGTAGATTGGGTTACAAAGGTTTCACCACCGGATCAATTTGGTAAATTACTCGATATGGGATGTGGTCCTGGTATTTATGCGGAGAAGTTTTATCAGAAGGGATATCAAGTTACCGGAATAGATCTTTCAAAGCGTTCAATAGATTATGCGGTGCAAACTGCAATGAAGAATAGTTCAGATATTGTATATAGCAACATGAATTATTTAGACATGTCTTATGAGGAAGAGTTTGATATTATTACTTTGATTTATTGTGATTTTGGTGTGTTATCGGATGAGGATAGGGCGATGATTCTTCAGAAGATTTATCGCGGATTGAAGTCAGGTGGAAAATTTATAGTGGATGTATTTACATCCAGAGAATATGATAACAGGCCGGAATCAAATAGTTGGGATTATAATGATGGAGACTTCTGGTCGCCTGTTCCACATATGTGTCTCAACTCGTTATATCGATATGATGATACAAACACCATGCTCAGACAGAGTATTATCATAACTGAGAAAGAAGTCAATTGTTATAATATTTGGGAACACACTTTTACTAGGGAAGAAATCATCTTGGACTTTGAGAAAGCAGGGTTTAAATATATAGATTTCTATGGGGATGTGACAGGAGCAGAGTATAGTAATGAAGGTAACATTATCTGCGTAGTAGCCACCAAATAAATATTAAATCGGGGATGTTGCAAAACAAAGAATTTGTTGGAGTAATATTATATTGTCATAATGTACTGTTTGGAAGATTGTATTCATAATTTTGTATTTTCGAAGGCGTACTTTTATGTACGACAGCGAAATACAAAATATGAATGCTGTCCTTCCAACCTGTGTGTGAGGCAAATAACATTGTTCCTAAATAGAATTATTTATTTTGCAACATCCCCTTCGTCTTTACTGAACCTTACAACCGGTATGTTCAATTGTGTTCTTGATTTCTCCTTCCGCGGCGGGTTCATTAAAGCCCACTTCAACGGTTCCACGATGAAGATCAATATTAACCATCTGAATACCATCTATTTTTTCTAAAGAATTTTTTATCTGAGTTTTCACGAGATTGCTGGTTAATCCGCTCACATTATAATGAATATTGTTCATATTTATCATCCTTTCTTGTATCGAAAATTACATGATTTATTATCCTTGATAGTTTTTGGATTTGTAATCGTTTTTATCATAACTATAATGGAGGTTTTATAGGATAAGTTGTATTAATTTACTAATAAAAATTTGGAATTTATAATTTTCAAAATCTAGGTACCTGTGTCGGGCGAATGGCAGAGTTTTTAATCTAAGACTGTGTAAAAGAATTTTAAAATTTTATAGATAGCTTACCTTTCTTGCAGTATAATAAACATGTTTTACAAATGATAATTCATAATTTATGGATGCTTCATCTGGAGGAGGATTATGGACAGAATTCTGATTATTGAGGATAATAAGGATGTAAATCTGCTCTTAAAAGAGAGTTTGGTTAAGGATGGGTACGAGGTGGAATCAGCATTTGATGGAATAAGTGGAGGGAAACTATTGAAATCCAAAGAGTTTGATTTGTTGCTTTTGGATATCATGCTGCCCTATGTAAGTGGAGATGAGATATTAAAGGAGCTTCGTACCTATAGTGAGATGCCTGTAATTATCATATCAGCTAAGGATATGGTATCAACCAAAATTGATTTATTAAGGTGGGGAGCGGATGATTATATAACAAAGCCATTTGATTTGGGTGAGGTATCAGCGAGAGTTTCATCCCATCTTCGAAGAGTACATAAAAAAGAAAATTCTGTCCTGACCTATAGAGATTTGATTATTGATCAAAGAATAAAACGAGTTACGATTAATTCTGAAGAATTGGTGCTAACTGCAAAAGAGTATTTTATTCTTGAGCTTTTCCTGACGAATCAGGGGAAGGTCTTTTCGAAGGCGAATATCTACGAGACAATATGGGGAGAGGAATATTTAGGCGATGATAATGCGGTAAAAACCCATATGAGTAATTTGCGTAGTAAGCTAAAAAAGGTAAATCCTGACGATGAGTATATAGAGACGGTTTGGGGGATTGGATACCGTCTTTGTAAGTTGGCAGAATAATTTATCCTTTTCTTTACCCTTTTTGTTTTTTTCTTATCCTTTTCTAAACAGTAAGTCCGTATACTATGGCTCATAGAATAGTTTTGGTAAGGAGAGGAATCATGAAAGAGTGTGTATTAAAAACATATAACTTAACAAAAAGCTATCGCAACTTTCACGCCCTTAGGGATGTTACGATATCATTAGACCAGTGTAAAATATATGGGTTAATTGGACAAAATGGTGCGGGTAAGACCACATTAATGAGGTTAATCAGCGGATTGAGCTTTCCGACAAGTGGAAACGTTGAATTGTTCGGACATTCCGAGCCTAAGGAATTGCAAACCGAGTTAAAGAGAATTGGTACGCTGATTGAGAACCCAAGTATGAATGGGAATATGACAGCGAAGGAGAATTTGAAACTTCATAGAATTATTAAGGGAATTCCCAATGAGACAATAGATGAAGAATTACTTAACTTAGTAGGACTAAGTGGAACCGGTAGAAAGAAGGTCAAAGACTTCTCCCTAGGCATGAAGCAGCGTCTGGGAATCGCAATTGCATTACTTGGTGACCCGGAATTATTGATCCTTGATGAACCGGTAAATGGACTTGACCCACTGGGTGTGGTAGAAGTACGTAATCTAATTAAAAAGATGTGTGAAGAACGAAATATGACAATATTGATCTCCAGTCATAATCTTCCTGAATTATATCAGACAGCCACAGACTATATCATCATTGATCAGGGAAGGATCAAAAAGACATTGACCCTGGAGGAGCTGGAGGAAAACTGCAAAAAGCACATCAGAATTGAATGTGAAGAATGTGAAAAGCTGATATATGTCCTCGAATCAAAGCTAGATACGACTAATTATAAAGTAATGCCTGATCAAAGCATAAAACTCTACGATTATCTGGAACAGAAGAGCCAAGTGGCGAAAGTTCTCTATGAGAATGGTATTATTATAACAGGGTTTTCAATTGAAGGTGATACCTTGGAGAACTATTTTATATCCATGATCGGAGGTGGTCAGAATGCTTAATTTGATTTATGCGGAAATATATAAATTGAGCAAATCAACTGCATTTCGAGTATGCTTTCTGTTAAGTATGATCAGTGGAGTATCCCTTATTGTGATATCGCATTTTATAGCAGTTGGAACACTTAGTGAGAGTATAAGCGGGAATGCCTCCGGCTTAACGGAGGTCTGTATTATATCCTTACTCGGTTCTCTTATGGCAGGAATTTTAGTTTCCAGTGACTTTGATACAAAGACGATCCATAGCTCCATTGCGAATGGAAATGGTAGAAGAATGGTAGTAATCAGTAAGGTTGTTATATATGTTATCGTGTTGGCGTTATTGTTGCTGCCTTACGCGGTTGCGACAATAATAGCAGTTTGTACGGGTGCAGAATTTACGAAACCATTTGTCCCTTCGATGTTTATTCGAATCCTATATGATATCTCCGGATCGAAGGTTACCTTTGATATGATCTCAAAAATAATATGTATCTCTTTGGTGACTATATTGGTGTACGCTGCAAGATTAAGTATTTGTTTATTATTGGCCTTTAAGGTAAGGAAATCGGTAGCAATCTTAGCCTTTGGATTTGTATTTAACGGATTGGTTGATTTATTTATTCGGTTACTGAAGGATATTCCGGTTATAACGACTGTCGTAAAACTGACTCCTTATTCATCGGATTTCATGTTGATTAATTTGCAAAGCAAAGCAGAACTTTTAATCAAAGCATCCATCAGCAGTGTGGTATTTCTTATAATAATCGGGGAACTTACTTATCAGATGTTTAGAAAAGCAGAGATTAAGTGACATATAGGATATCCAGAGCAATAGTAAATGACGCAAGATAGAAGTAAAGAAGAGATACAAGCAAAGAAGAGATACAAGTAAAGAAGAGATACAAAGGGAGAACAATTAGTGTTATATTTTTAAATAAGATGGAGGGCATGAGATGTTGTACATCATCGGGATAATGGTGGTTATCATTCTGTTTTTAATCCTATATCTGATAAGCATTTTACTACAGATACGGAATATGAACAAACAGTTGGAAAAAAGGATTGTAGAACACTCACGTCAACCTATTACACTGGAACTTATTAATTCGGAGCTGAATAGACTGGCAAACAATATGAATCAATGTTTTAAGGCGGAGGAAACCCTCCGTCTTAACGCAATTCGGGAGGAGAAGCGTTTTCGGGAAATGATAGCGAACATCTCCCATGATTTGAGGACACCACTTACTGCGATTAAGGGGTATCAACAATTACTGAGCGGTGAGGATTTGACTCCGGATCAAAGAAATAAAATTACCATAGCAGAGAACCGGGCGAATGAGCTTGGTCAATTGATTGAGCACTTCTTTGAATATTCTTATTTATTAAATAGTGAGCAGGAACAAAACAAAGAAAGAATTAATCTGACAAATCTTGTGACCGAGTGTTTGGTTGATTCTATCACTACCTTGGAGGAGAAACATCTGAGGGTAGAGTTTAATGATAATACACCACCCATTTATCTTATGGCGGACAGGGAGATGGTTACCCGTATCGTTCAGAATCTCATCCGTAACTGCATTCAGCATTCACAGGGTGATATAATGGTTACGATTTCTCAGGATAAAAATGCATGTCTTTCATTTTGCAATCAGGTAAAAAACCCATCGGAGATCGATGTAACGAAATTATTCGACCGCTTCTACACCGCGGATCGTTCCAGGAATCATTCAACCGGACTGGGGCTGTCCATCGTAAAGCTTCTTACTGAGCAGCTGGGTGGATATACGAAGGCAAGGATGAAAGGAAATTTGTTGGAGGTAAGTGTGATATTTGATTCGTTGTTTACTTTGGAATAAATAAGATGGTATAATATATACATATAATCAATGCGGTATCCATAAGGAGTAATTATATGAATATTGATTTGGAATATTATCGGATCTTCTATTATGTAGCGAAGATAGGTAGCTTTACCCAGGCCGGGGAGTCTTTGTGTATCTCACAGCCGGCAGTCAGTCAGGCAATCAAATTACTTGAGACACATCTGGGTAGTAAGCTTTTTATTCGTATTCCTAAGGGGGTTAAGCTTACGCCTGAGGGAGAAGTGCTTTTTAGCTATGTTCAAAGAGGTTATGAGTACATTTTATTGGGTGAAGAAAAGTTTAAAAAGATGCTCGATCTGGAGAATGGTGAAATTCGTATTGGAGCTAGTGACATGACCCTACAATTCTATCTTCTGCCGTATCTGGAGAAATTCCATAGTAGACATCCAAAGATTAAGGTAACTGTGACAAATGCTCCGACACCGGACACACTAGAATACCTGTATGAAGGGAAGATCGATTTTGGTATTGTCAGTGAGCCTTTTGAAGGGAAGCAGGAGGTGGAGGTTAGGAAGGTAAGAGAGATTCAGGATGTCTTCGTCGGAGGAAAGTTATTCGAATATCTGAAGGGAGAAACACTATCATATCGTTCCTTGGAAGAGCTTCCGATTATTTGCCTTGAAAGTAATACAAGCTCCAGAAAATTTATTGATGAATTTCTTCAAAAGAATGAGGTTACACTAAAGCCTGAATTTGAACTAGCCATGAGTGATATCATTGTTCGATTTGCAACACGTAATCTGGGCATCGGATGTGTGGTAAGGGATTTTGCTGACGAGGCGTTAGCGAGTGGAGAACTTTTTGAGTTAAAGTTTGATTCTAATATTCCAAAACGTAACTTTTGTATCATAACAGGTAACTCAAATCCAATCTCTACCGCGGCAAAAGAATTACTGAACATGATGGAGAATGGGATTGAAAAATAGTGTATGGTAAGATTTATACAGAACAAAAATAATGATAATATGATAAACACTTGGAAGAAAGAGTGAAAGAAAAATCTTTCACTATGCGCATAAAACGTGCGCAGGAATGGAGGAAAATATGAAAAATATTAAAATAAAATATATTAGTGACAAAATTGAAAAGCTGCAATACATCGAGAATAAATCAGATTGGATTGATTTAAGAGCTTCGGAGGAGGTTACCTTAAAAGCAGGAGAATTTAAGTTGATCCCGCTTGGCATTGCAATGGAGCTTCCATCCGGTTATGAAGCACATGTGGTACCTAGAAGTAGTACCTTTAAGAATTACGGAGTTATTCAGACCAATTCAATGGGAGTGATTGATGAGACCTATTGTGGTGATAATGATCAATGGTTTTTCCCGGCTCTTGCGATGAGGGATACTGTAATCCATATCAATGATCGTATATGCCAGTTCCGAATCATGGAACATCAACCGCAGATTGAATTCATTGAAGCAACCACTTTGGGTAACACAGATCGTGGTGGACATGGAAGTACGGGCAAACAATAGTTGTAACGCACATCTGATGATAGATTAGGATACGAAAATCTTATTAGTGGAATAATGTAATATGAAATATCGTGAAAAGGAAATGGAGGAATCTATGGCCGGAGTTATCACACACATGGTAGTAGCTAGGGAGATTAGCAAACGTTTACCCAAGGGAACAATTCAAAATATGGGATCCTTTTATCTCGGAAATCTTGCTCCCGACGCCATTCATGCCAGAGAAGGATATATCAGAGAGTACAAAAAGCACACTCATTTACGGGATGATATTCCGGATAAGGACTTTGAGAGTGAGATAAATCGTAATATATTTCATTCTCGGGTAAGAGATTTTATCTTGGAATTCAGGGATCATGAGAATCAGGTTGATTTATACAGGGGATATATCTGCCATATCCTAACGGATGAATTATTTGTGTTGACCAGACGTAAGGAATTCTGTATGGAGATGGAAAAGCAGGGGATATTACAAAGCGATCCGCTATTCTTTGAATATATTGTGGCGGATATGAACCGGAATGATATACAACTGGTGAAACAATATGAAGGTAGTGATGAGATTAAAACGGTACTTGAGAAAGCAGAGGTTCATCCGGTAGAAAATTATGTTACGGAAAGAGAAATGCAGGTGAGCAAGGACTGGCTGTTGTTTCAGCACTATTATATTAAAAATGAAGATCTACAACCACGAGTGATTACCTATGATAGCATGGTTCAATTCGTACATATGGCAGCAGATGATATCGTTTCCAGATTAACGGATGATATTAGCTTTCCGAAAATGTTTTAGTTAAAATTGGCACGAATCGTGATTAACTGCACGAATTAGAATTATAAGTCATAGTGAAAATTCCATATATGATGCTTTCAGTTGAGTATGATTAACATTTGACATAAGTAAAAGTTATGGCAAGCATAATGAATATTGATTTTACTTATGAGTAGAAATGCATTATACTTGGTAAGTAATTGGGTATAATAATCTACTGCGATATGTTTAATAGCATAATCGTACATCCAAGGAGGAATTCACTATGGTTAAAGCAATAGTTGGCGCCAATTGGGGCGACGAAGGAAAAGGCAAAATAACAGATATGCTAGGTCAAGAGGCAGACATCATCGTAAGATATCAGGGTGGCAGTAATGCAGGTCACACAATTATCAACGAATATGGTAAATTTGCTCTTCATCTACTTCCGTCCGGCGTATTTTATAATCATACTACAAGTATTATCGGAAACGGTGTGGCACTTAATATTCCATACTTAGTAAAAGAGATAAAATCCATCGTGGATCGTGGTGTTCCGGCTCCTAAGATTTTAGTTTCAGATAGAGCACAAATTATGATGCCATATCATATTTTGTTTGATCAATATGAAGAAGAAAGACTTGGCGGTAAATCCTTTGGCTCCACCAAATCAGGGATCGCTCCTTTCTATTCTGATAAATATGCAAAAATCGGTTTTCAGGTATCGGAATTATTTGATGATGAGTTATTAAAGGATAAAATCGCAAGAATTTGTGAAGTTAAGAATGTTATTCTAGAGCATTTATATCACAAACCTGCGTTAGTTGAAGAAGAGATATTCCAGACATTGGTAGAATATAGAGATATGGTTGCTCCCTATGTATGTGATGTATCTGCTTTTCTTCATGAAGCAATTAAGGAAGGAAAGAACATCTTATTAGAGGGACAGCTTGGCGCATTAAAGGATCCGGATTTCGGTATCTATCCGATGGTAACATCCTCCTCCACTTTAGCAGCTTACGGTGCAATCGGTGCGGGTATTCCGGCTTGTGAAATCAAGAATGTTGTAACTGTAGTTAAGGCATATTCCAGTGCTGTCGGTGCAGGTGAGTTCGTTAGTGAAATCTTCGGTGAAGAAGCGGATGAGCTAAGACGTCGTGGTGGTGACGGCGGTGAGTACGGTGCAACAACCGGCAGACCAAGACGTATGGGCTGGTTTGATGCAGTAGCTTCCCGTTACGGCTGCAGAATGCAGGGTGCAACAGAAGTAGCACTTACCGTTCTTGACGTATTAGGTTATCTCGATACACTACCGGTTTGCATCGGTTATGAGATAGACGGTGTAGTAACCAGAGACTTCCCTACTACAGTAAAGCTTGCAAAAGCAAAACCGGTTTATGAAAATCTTCCGGGTTGGAATCAGGATATCAGAGGAATAAAAAACTATGATGAACTTCCTGAGAATTGTAAGAAATATATCGAGTTTATCGAAAAAGAGCTTGAGGTTCCGATTACCTTAGTATCAAACGGACCAGGTAGAGAAGAGATAATTCGTAAATAAGAATTAATAAATAATAAAAAATGGGCTGTACATTCGCAATGAAAAGAAAAATTGCTGGTGTGCAGCTCGTTTTTTTTCCTTTCTTTAATGAAAAAATAGATTATACAATCGAAATGAAAAGAAAAATTGTTGGATGCGGTTTTCAATAAATAAATGGTGATAAATTTCAAAACCCCAAATACCGTTACGTGCGTCAATCGAGTGGAAACGTGTCTCTGGTGGATAATAATTACATGCTTTTAAGTTATGTGATAAACTTCGTTCACTAAAGTGGCATCGCACTCTTTGTTAGTTATGCAATTTTCTATCTCCAGTTACTGCGGTAATAACGCTTGCGATATTCCTTCGGTGTTAATCCGGTATATTTTTTGAAAACATTGATAAAATGGCTGTGTGAATTAAATGCGAGGTAATTACAGATATCGGTCGCTGAGTAATCAGAAAACTTTAGCATATTTTCAGCAGCTTCTATTCTTTTACTTAATATAAAATTCCCGATTGTTGAATTCATTTCTTTTTTAAAAAGCCCACACAAGTAAGTAGCATTTTTACCGGTATAATGCGATAACGCTTCTATTGTGATCACATCATGCAAATTGTTGTATATGTAGTCAATACATTGAGTAACCGGGATTGAATTACTGCGTTTGGTGTGTAGTTTTTTCATTCTGATCGCATAATCGTAAACAATATCGTGATGTAGCCTAGTCAAATCTTTGGTAGAGGTACAACGGTCAAGCTTGCGAATATTAACATCACTTAACGTATATGCTGTTTCTACATCCATTCCGCCTTCGATACAAAAGCGTGTGATAAATGCAATTGCTATCGTAAGGTGATATTGCATATTACGAATTGGCGTAGTAGAAAGAACACCAAGTTGCTGATTGTCCAGGGGAATCATAATTTCTTTTAATGTATCGAGATCTCCGTTTTTCACTGCTTCATAAAAACGCAGTTCTTTTTCATACGGAAGATGATTATGATGATCTTCTCTTTGCAAAAATAGGGAATGAATAAGCTGAGAATCTGTAATGTTTTCTACCATAACTAACCTCCTGGGACATAAGTACTTGTTATGTAATTTATTTTATTATATCAGAAAAATTAGATATAAAACAGAATTTTGTGATATTTTTTAGAAATACTAAGTGATACAGTTTGTCTTGTAGTAGAAATTATAATATGGAAAGGGGTAATTTATGAAAAAGACTAGTAAAAGAATAATTTTGGCTATTACTATGATAATGGTCATGGTTTTACTACCGATTTTTGGAATGAAATTGACAGAAGCCAAAACTAAGGTAAAAGTTAGTTCGGTTACGATCACTCAACCAACCCAAAAATCACTCACTTTAAAGGTGGGTAGTACTTATCAGTTAAAGGTGAAGGTTGCACCATCTAGTGCAACAAACAAAAATGTGAGTTACATGAGCTCAAACAGTAAAATTGTCGTTGTTAGCGATTCGGGGAAGCTAACAGCTAAAAGCAAAGGAACGGCAAAAATTACTGTAACAGCAAGGGACGGGAGTGGTAAAAAAGCGGTTTTAACTGTAAATACGGTTATACCGGTAAATAAAGTAACAATTGTAAATCCAACAGATGATAGTATCGTATTAACAAAAGGGAAGACTTATACGGTTAAAGCATCCGTATCACCCGCAGATGCAAATAATAAAGGGTTAAGCTATAGCAGCTCTAACACTAAAGTTGCAACAGTGGATAGTAACGGAAAAGTAACAGGAAAAAATAATGGAAATGCTGTAATAACTGTAAAAGCAAAAGATGGAAGCGGAAAACTGGATACCGTTAATGTTGTGGTAGGATATCCGGTAACAGGAATTAGCATTAATCCTACTTCAATAACTAAGGTAGTGGGAACTAATTATAAGGTGAACGCGGTGATTACCCCATCCAATGCATCCATAAAAGCGATAAGATATTCCAGTTCAAATTCAGCGCTTGCAACAGTAGATAAATATGGCAATGTAGCGCTTAAAAAGAGTGGTACAGTTACAATATCAGTATACGCTACTGATGGAAGTGGTAAAAAAGCAAGTTTATCAATTAATATCATAACACCGGTTAAATCAATTTCATTAACCGAAACAAGTGTTACAAGGAATGTTGGAACCACTTATCAGTTGACTCCAATTATTATGCCAAGTAACGCATCAAATAAGAAGCTTACATATACAAGCTCCAACACATCCATAGCAAAGGTAGACGCGAATGGAAAAGTATCCTTACTGAAAGCAGGAGTTGTAAAAATTACAGCTGCTTCAACAGATGGAAGCGGAGTGAAAGCAATCGTAACAATTACTATTGTTACTCCGGTTAAAACAATAACATTAGCTGAAACGAATGTAACAAAAAATGTTGGCAGTACTTACCAGGTAGTGGCAAGTGTTCTTCCAACTGATGCAACAAATAAGAAGCTTACATACACAAGCTCCAACACATCATTGGCAACAGTAGACGTTAGCGGAAAAGTTTCCTTGCTGAAAGCAGGAACTGTAAAAATTACAGCTGCTTCAACAGATGGAAGCGGAGTGAAAGCAATCGTAACAATTACTATTGTTACTCCGGTTAAAACAATAACATTAGCAGAAACAAATGTAACAAAGAATGTTGGCAGCAGTTATCAAATAGTAGCTAGTGTACTTCCAAGTGATGCAACAAATAAGAAGCTTACATACACAAGCTCTAACACATCTTTGGCAACCGTAGACGGAAGCGGAAAAGTTTCCTTGCTAAAAGCTGGAACCGTAACAATAAATGTTGCTACTACAGATGGAAGTGGACTGAAAGCAACTGTAACAATTACGATTGTAACACCAGTTAAAACAATTACATTAGCTGAATCAAGTGTTACACAAGATCTTGGGACTAGTTATCAGATAGTTACAACTATTCTACCAAGCGATGCAACAACTAAAAAGCTTTTATACACCAGCACGGACACAACTTTGGCAACTGTTGACAGTAACGGTATGGTATCCTTGCTAAAAGCTGGAACCGTAACAATAAATGTTGCAGCTACAGATGGAAGTGGTGTAAAAGAAACTTGCACAATTAACATTAATGATCCATATGTGGGATATACCTTAAAATGGGCGGATAATTTTAACGGAACAACATTGAATTCAGACGATTGGAATTATGAATTACATGATCCAGGTTGGGTTAATAATGAATTACAAAAGTATACAGCTTCAGAGGATAATGTCTTTGTTAAAGATGGCTCACTCGTAATTAAAGCTATAAAAGAAGTCGATGCAAATGGAAAAGTTTCCTATACCTCGGGTAGAGTAAATACTATGAAAAAGCAAGACTATAAATATGGTCGCTTTGAAGCAAGAATTAAATCACCTAGCGGAAAGGGCTTCCTTCCAGCATTTTGGATGATGCCAACGGATGAAAACCTATATGGTCAGTGGCCAAAATGTGGTGAAGTTGATATTATGGAGGTTCTTGGTGACAAGGCTAATAAGGCGTATGGAACACTTCATTTTGGAGAACCACATACTCAAAAGCAAGGAAGTTATACATTGGCAAATGGTGACTTTGCAAGTGAATATCACGTATATTCCTGTGAATGGGAACCAAGTGAAATTCGTTTTTATGTAGATGGTATATTATACAATACGGTAAATGATTGGTTTTCAAAGAAGCCAGGTTTTGGTGAAGTGACCTATCCTGCTCCATTTGATCAACCATTCTACATGATTCTCAATCTCGCAGTTGGCGGTAGTTGGCCTGGTAATCCGGATGAAACTACACAATTTGGCGAGAATGCAGAATTGAAAGTTGATTATGTAAAAGTATATCAGAAAGATAGTTATAATGAAAATGTAGAGAAACCTACCACTGATGTAACCTTACGTGATCCTGATTCAACAGGCAACTATATTAATAACGGTGATTTTTCAGTAAATGAGAGTCTTAGTGATAATAAAAACTGGGGATTCTTACTTGCAGGCGGCGAAGCAACAGCAGATATCACAAATAATGAATTAGTAATTAACACAACTAATGCAGGAAGTTTAGATTACAGCGTTCAAGTTGTACAACCTGATTTACCGATGAAAAAAGGCTATCGTTATCGTCTCACTTTTGATGCTTCCGCGGCAGACAATCGTACTATGATAACAGATGTGTCAGCACCGGATAATGGTTATATTCGTTACATGCCAAATACCATTACGAATTTAACTACTGAAAAGAAATCATATACATACGATTTTGATATGTTAAATAACAGTGATCCAAATGGAAGATTAGAATTTAATCTTGGTAATCAGGGATCCACTGCACAAGTAAAAATCAGTAATGTAAGATTAGAGATGATCGGTGAAGCGGTTACACCACCAGAGACGAAGAGTGTACTTCCAGATGGAAATTATGTTTATAATGGAGCATTCCAGGAAGGCATAAACCGTTTAGCTTATTGGAATATTGATAATCAGTGTAATGGAGCAGAAGTTTCTGTTACGAATGTTAATAATATTCGTGAATTAAAGGCAGTTGTTCCAAATAGTGTAACAGACATGTCACAGGTTGTTCTAAAACAAGATTCTATAGCAATAACAGGTGGAAAAACTTATATATTATCTTTTGATGCATATGGAGATAATGCTCAAACCATTCAAACTACGGTTGCAGGTAAAGTTTTTGATACAACCTTAACCGATACAAAGAAATCTTACAAATATACCTTTACAACCGAAGACGGACTATCCGGTAGTGAGCTTAAATTCCTTTTAGGAGTAGAAGGTACAGCCTATATCGATAATGTTCGTATCCAAGAGGATGCATTATTGATTAACGGCGACTTCTCAAACGGATTAACCGGTTTTGAAGCATTTGCTGATGCTAGTGTTTCCAGTAAGGTGACTTACACAGTAGATTCCCAGAAAGAAGATAATGCGGCGCTCTTTGATATCAATGATACAGGTGACGCAGAATGGAAGATTCAGCTGAAACAGAATAATATTAAGCTTGAGCAAGGTAAATGGTATAAGATAAGCTTTGATGCGAAAGCATCGATGGATCGTTCTATTATGTATGCATTACAAAGAGATGGAAGCTCAGATAATGATTGGACACCATACTCTGGATCAAATAAAATCAGTATTACAGGAGATTATCAGAATTTTTCAAAGGTATTCCAGATGAGTGGTACTACTGATCCGAAAACGATATTCAGTATATCCATGGGTGCTGTAGATGGAAATCGAATTGAACAGCCACATCAGGTATATATTGATAACATTAAATTAGTTGAAGTAGAGGCTCCTCAAATTGATACCGTACCAGTTGGAACTGATTTAATCAAGAACGGAGATTTTTCAAAGGCAGAAGAAAGCTGGATCAATGCAGTTACTGCACCGGGAGCTGCAACGGCAGATTTAACGCAAGGCAAGGCTATCTATGATATTACTAACACGGGTTCAGAGGATTGGCACGTTCAGCTTAAGCAGGATGGGTTATTACTAGAGAACGGATCTACTTACCATGTTAAATTTAAAGTTAAATCAACGCAAGCAAGAACTATAAAATATGCATTACTTTGTCCTTCCAAAAGTTACGATTGGTATGAGGGAGAAGATATCGCTCTCACTGCAGGCGAAGAACTAACTTTTGAAGAAGATATAACTGTAGCAAAAGATACAAGTTCAGCAATTGAATTTGCTATATCAATGGGTAAGATTAAGGATATAGATACACCTGCTTCTACAATAGAAATTAGTGAGATTAGTATAGTAAAAACTAAATAATTAAATTTATAGTGGAATAAGATACAATGGGGAACAAGCCATTTTTGTGAATTCTTAAAAATGGTTTGTTCCCTAATTTGACTATACAGCAGCTAGGCCTGTTATAGTGTTGGACTTGTGTCAATAACGTAGACACAAAAAGTTTAACTTCCTATGCAGCAGCGTCATGCACTGCATGAGGAGTCATATTGTTAATTGCACCGTGAATCCTTTTTCGATTATACCAGGATTCGATATATTCAAAGATTGCCTTACTGGCATCATTGAAATCATAGTATTTTTTATGATTGACCTCTTCTTTTTTTAGTAAGGAGTGAAAGGATTCAATACATGCATTATCATAAGGATTGCCTTTCCTGCTAAAGGAATGCACCATTTCCTTTTGGGTTATTAACTCGTTAAATTTCTGACTGGTATATTGTGTTCCCAGATCGCTATGGAGAATAATTCCCTTTGTACTTTTTACATTTAGGCAGGCGTTTTCTAAAGATTTAATTACAAGCTCTGTAGTCATTGAAGTTCCATATGCATAGCCTAAAATCTTTTTGCTGTAGAGATCCATTACAGACGCAAGATAAGTCCAACCATCCTTTAACGTATGAATATAAGTTATGTCAGTACACCATTTTTGATTTATATTGGTTGCTTTAAAATCTCTATTTAAAATGTTCTCTCTTTCTACCACATTTGATTTAGAGGAATGTGGGTGGAACTTTTTAACTACGATAGAGCGGAGCCCCATGGAAGACATATAACGTTGAACTCTTTTAAGACTAATATTTTTACCTCTCATTATCAGTATCTTATGAATTTTGGGAGCTCCATAGCGGCATTTGCTTTCTGAATAAATCTTATGGATTTCTGCCTTCAACTTTTCAGCTTTAATCTGTCGGTTTGAGGGCACATGAACTAGAGCCTTATAATAGGTGCTCCTAGGGAACTTCAAGGCTTTGCATATAAGTTTAACGGTATACTTTGATTTGTATTTTTCGATGAAGGTAACGATTTCTTCTATCGTTTTCTGGCGAATATGGCGGTAGCTTTTTTTAAGATTTCATTCTCCATTTCAAGTTCAGCAATACGTCTTTTCATTTTTTCGTATTCCTTTGAAGTGATTTCTTCCTTCTCAGATACTTTAATTGGAGATGATTCTTTAATCCATTTATAAATCGTTACATTTGCCACACCATACTCACTACTAAGATAGCTAACTGAACTACCTGATTGATACAGATCGATTATCTGTTGTTTGAATTCTTCCGAATAACGGACACCGTTCTTGGACATTGAATAACACACACCTTTCTTGGAACTATTGTAATGTGTTAAACTTTTCGTGTCCACTGTTATATACTAACACCAGTGTGTTAACAACTCAGAAGATAAAAGATTATTCGTTTTGAACGATAATATTTATGATAAATTGAACAGATAAGAAAAGGATAAAGAACATGAAAAAGTTAGACGGATATATGCACGGGATTAATTTGGGCGGTTGGTTATCACAATGTCCAAAGGATTATGATCATTACGACTCATTTATAGTGGAAGATGATGTAAAAAGAATATCAGAATGGGGAGCGGATCATATCCGTTTACCGATTGATTTTGAATTGATTAGTGATGGGAATGGTCACTATATAGAAAAAGGTTATTCCTATATTAAGAACTGCATTTTATGGTGCAGAAAATATGGTTTGAATATGATATTAGACCTTCATAAAACGGAAGGGTATGTTTTTGATGATTACGAAAATTCAAATGACTTTTTTTATAATAGAAAATTACAGTTAAAGTTTATTGATATATGGAAAGAGTTTTCAAAGAGATTTGGTAAAGAGGAAGATATACTAGCTTTTGAATTGTTGAATGAAGTTGTTGATTCGAAGGTGGTTTCACAGTGGAATAATATCGCGACAGAAACAATTAATGAAATACGTTCTATATGTCCAAATATAAAAATAATAGTCGGCGGCGTTTGCTACAATAGCGTAAATGCAATTAAATTATTAGATTTACCTGAGGATAAAAACCTAATCTATAATTTCCATTGCTATGAACCGCTAGTATTTACTCACCAGAATGCATATTGGGTTGAGGATATGCCAAAGGATTTCAGCATAACGTATCCGTTAAAAAGAAAAGAGTACTTTGATATTATTCCAAGTAGAGAAAACCCAATGGAATATGATCCGACACCTGAGAAATTGATAGATCATAGATTTTTTGAAGAATTATTTGAAGAAGCAATCAAAGTTGCTGAAAAAAAAGGTGTTAGTTTGTATTGTGGAGAATATGGAGTTATTGATCAAGCTGATGCGAAAAGTGCAAGTTTATGGTATAAGGATATCTGTAGAGTATTTAAAAGACATGGAATTGGTTCAGCAGTTTGGACATATAAAAAGTTGGACTTTGGCATCATTGATGAGCCTGATGTTAAGATACCTTTTTTTAATATATATAAAAAATTTTGCACTACTGCAGCGGATTAGTATATAGAGAACTTGCAAGAACATGATATACTTTCTTCCAGTTCATTATAGTATCAATTATAGTTAGGGGATTAGTTAAAATTAGTTTAAGCATAGTTTACATATTATGTATGGTAGAGTTTAATAGCTCAGTAAGCATAATATGTTGTACTATGCTTATTTTATTTCCTTATCAAGATAAATATGAAGTGCAATTTAGTTATTCAATAAAGTGTAATCAGTGCTTACAAAGTTGGATATAATATTGCTCTTTAAGATGGCTTAATCAATTTGATACATTTACGTGATATAAATGACAAGCAGATTCACTCTAATAAGGATATTTGTGAATAGGCTACAATAAACTGGACAGTTTTTTTAAGGGCATGTATGATTTACTTAATAATGAAAGGAAGTGCCCTTATGTCCAATAACAAAGAACCTAGATCTCGCCGCACATTTACCCCTGAGTTTAAAACTCAAATGGTTCAGTTATATCACAGCGGCAAAAGAAAATGTGATATCCTCAAAGAATATGACCTTGCGGCATCTCTGCTAGACAAATGGATACATCAATCTGAGACATCTTGCTCCTTTAAGGAGATAGACAACCGGTCACCTGAGGAAAATGAACTCATAGCTCTCCGTAAACGCGTTGCACAATTAGAAATGGAGAACGATATTTTAAAACAAGCAGCGCTGATCATGGGACGAAAATAAATGTGATTAAGAATAATCTTCACAAATATTCGGTATCAGCACTGTGCAAAGTCCTGCAAATAGCTAAAAGCACTTACTATTATGAATCAAAGCAAAAAGCCGATGAGAGTACACTAACCTCTGAAATAGTTGATATATTTAAAGGTAGCCGGAATAACTATGGGACTCGAAAAATCAAGGTTGAGCTAAAGAAACGAGGCTACCAAATTTCAAGACGACGTATCGGTAGGATTATGAAACAGGAAGGCTTGGTATCTAAATATACTGTAGTGCAGTTTAAGCCACACCATGATAAATGTAATGAATCTAAGGTGGCTAACTTAGTTGACCGTAAATTCAGCAATCAGCCAATATATAATATAGTAGTAAGTGACTTGACTTATGTCCGTGTAGGCATGAGCTGGAACTATATCTGTGTACTAATTGACCTGTTCAACCGAGAAATCATAGGATATAGTGCTGGTCGTAGGAAAGATGCCATCTTGGTGCATAGGGCATTTGCAAATGTAAAAACCAATTTAAAACAGATCCAAATTTTCCATACTGATAGAGGAAATGAGTTTAAAAATCAATTGATTGATGATACCTTGAGCACTTTCAGCATAGCCCGTTCTCTTAGCATGAAGGGCTGCCCTTATGATAATGCTGTGGCTGAAGCCACCTTCAAAATTATAAAAACTGAGTTTGTAAACGGAGAGACTTTTAATACTTTAGAAGAGCTTAATTACAAACTAGCTGATTATGTGAACTGGTTTAATAATCACAGGATTCATTCATCACTTGATTACAAAACACCATATCAGTACAAGCTGGATAACCTTAAAAAAGTTGTCTAATTTACTGTTGACGATTCATTGTCCAAATACTATTAATTAAGGTTTGCATTTAATTCATGAAGTAATTGAAATATATACTTGCCCTAAGGGGATATTTAACATATAATAGAAACTTATTATAAAAGTGGTAATAATAGAGTGAGGACTGTTTTAAAGTATACAGGATATGAGGGGTAGTTAAAAAGTATACAGAAAATAAGGAAGGGGCGTGATTTTTTATATGAAGAATGGTAAAACGATTAAAGTTGGAATTATCGGAGATTATGATGGAAGACCATCACATGTTGCAACTTCAGAGGCACTTTTTCATAGTAGTGAGGCACTTGGTATAGCAATAAGTGTGACTTGGGTACCAACGGAGTCATTATTAAGAGATACATCACAGTTAAAAGAATATCAGGGTTTATGGTGTGCACCCGGTAGTCCTTATAAAAGTATGCTTGGAGCGTTGAATGGGGTTCAATATGCTAGGGAGAATGATGTTCCTTTTCTAGGGACCTGTGGTGGTTTTCAGCATGCAATTCTTGAATATGCAAAAAACATTCTTCATAATAATGAGATAGAAGATGAGAATTTTGATATATATTCCACTAACATCTTTTTGTCCGAACTGTCCTGTTCCCTTGTTGGTCAAAGTCGGACAATACTCATCCAAGATAATTCCCTACTATCTGATATTTATCAGGAATCTACGGTAATTGAGCGTTATAATTGCAGTTTCGGTTTGAATCAGGAGTTTGAAAAAGCATTATTGCAGAAGGATTGGAAAATAGCTGCAAAGGACGAGCAGGGCGAGATACGCGCTCTGGTACATGATGGGAAGGATTTCTATGTAATCACGTTATACCAACCACAATTAAGCGCCACCAAGGAAAAGCCTCATATTCTAGTCACTTCGTTCTTAAGAAAAATCACGGAACGAATGTAACTATATGAATAACTAATACAAGATCTATAAATTATTATTGATGAGAGACAGAGATATAAGAAAAACCCACAATACTAAAACATTGCGTGTTTTCTGGCACTTGCTGCATTACTTTTAGAAATACATGTACTTTTCTGTAAATTAACACGGAGTTTTCTTAGCCAATAAGTGCTTGACGCAAACAATGGAATTATGTTTCTAGACTTTTCTATATCCATATGGTACGATAATTTGGCAGTAACTATAAGAACGAATAACCATTTGATTGTATGATTTATCATGCAGGACTTCTGCATTATCTACTGAAACTGATCGAGTAGGAAATTGTTCTAAATAATTTGGCTGAAATAGCATATGTGAGGTTTAAGATGAATTTATTAACAATAGAAAATATGTCGAAAAGTTATACGGAAAGAATGCTTTTTGACCATGTTAGCTTTGGCATTAACGAAGGGGAAAAAATCGGTGTAATTGGGATCAATGGTACCGGTAAATCCACTTTATTAAAGATTATTACGGGAATTGAGGAGCCGGACAGCGGAACGGTAACAAGGGGTAAGAAGGTTCGTATCGGATATCTGGCGCAATCACCGGAATTTGATAATGAGCTCACTATATTACAGAATGTCGTGCTAAACCAGAAAGCAGAAGAGGAATACCGTAATCTGGAGGGAGAAGCAGCCGCAATGTTAGTTAAGCTAGGAATTGCGGATGTGAATACATATCCGGGAAAACTATCCGGTGGTCAGAAAAAACGCGTTGCGTTGGTTCGTACGTTATTAACACCGGCGGAAATTCTGGTGCTGGATGAGCCTACGAACCATCTGGATAGTGAAATGGCAGAATGGCTTGAAGAGTACTTAAATAAGTATCGTGGTTCATTTATAATGATCACCCATGACAGATATTTTTTGGATAAGGTTACGAATAAAATTATTGAATTGGATAAGGGAAATATTTATACCTATAATGCTAATTACTCAAAATTCCTGGAGCTTAAAGCTGAACGAGAAGATATGGTTCTGGCAACAGAGAGAAAAGCAAAAAGCTTATTTCGAATGGAGCTGGAATGGATGCAAAGAGGAGCAAGAGCTCGATCCACAAAGCAGAAAGCACATATCCAGCGTTTTGAAGAGTTAAGAGATCGAAAGGGAGTAGAAGTAGATGGAAAGGTAGAAATCAATGCTCTTTCCTCCCGCATGGGAAGAAAGACAATTGAATTAAACAATATCTCGAAAGCTTTCGGAGACAGAACGTTAATTCAGAACTTTACCTATATCCTTCTTCCCGGAGACCGTATTGGTATCGTTGGAGCAAATGGTTGTGGCAAGTCTACCTTGTTGAACATTATTACCGGTAAATTAGAGCCTGACTTTGGTGCATTAGAGATTGGAACTACAATTAAGCTTGGGTATTTCTCACAAGAAAATGAATATATGGATGAAAGCCTTAAGGTGATTGATTATATACGAGAAACTGCGGAATTTATTCAAACCTCAGAAGGGACGATTACCGCTTCTCAGATGTGTGAAAAATTCTTATTCACGGGAGCAATGCAGTATTCCGTAATAGCAAAGTTATCCGGTGGTGAGAAGAGAAGACTTTATTTGCTCAAGGTTTTAATGGAAGCTCCGAATATTCTGATACTGGATGAACCAACGAATGATTTGGATATTCAAACCCTGACCATACTTGAGGATTACCTGGAGACATTCCCAGGAATCGTCGTAACGGTATCACATGATCGTTATTTCCTTGATAAGATAGCAACAAGAATCTTTTCTTTCGAGAATGGCAACATTCGTCAATACGAGGGGAACTTTACGGATTATAAGGAGGCGAGAACCATAAGAGACGAAGGGCAGATGACTTCCTCCTCCAGTTCAAATTCGGGCAATTCCGGAGGGGATCAGAAATCAGCCAGTATTACAACCTGGAAGCAGAAAAGCAGTAAGATAAAGTTCACATATCAGGAGCAAAAAGAATTTGACACAATTGATGAGGATATTGCCTCCTTGGAGAAGCAGATCGCTGAAACAGAGGAGGAGATAGGGAAATCCGCAACGAATTACGCTCAGCTCAATGAATTGATGACAAAAAAAGAAGAACTTGAGAAGAATTTAGAAGAGAAGATGGATCGTTGGGTGTATCTCAATGATCTTGCAGAGCAGATTGAAGCCTCAAAGAACTAGTAAGAGTGTGGATATATCACTATATATTCAAACAGTAATTAATGAATTTCTATTACAAGCATACTTTATAATCGGTCATTAATTTAATTTCTATTATAAGGATAAATTATCTTTTATGAGTAAAGATAATTTATCCTTATTTTTTATTTCTCAACAAGTTTATCAAAGATTAACCGGAACACATAATTCACAGAGATGATTTTGTACCATCTTTACGGCATAACGTTCTATGATAGGGCGTGACAGATCAATGGTTAAATTATGCTTTTGTAGTTCGGGAAATAACTGGTTCCAAGCATTTTGTAATTCGGTAGTTGTATGATTGATGACACAAATAGCATAGTTTCCCCCGGGTAATACACCCGTTTGAAGGGGAGTATCCTTTAGCTTGTAGTCCTGATCAAGAACCAGACATGCATCATAGCGGCAGGATTCCGGAGGAGTTATCTCCGGATTATCCATTGCGATTCCCAAGATGATTGAATTCTCGTCTAAAAGTTCATTGCAATTTGCCCAACTCTTTAATTTCTCCATGGTCTGTACATTGTCCGTTCCATAAGGACCGACATTTCTCATATATAAAATCTTATATGAGGGCATGGTTTCAGTATGAAAATTCATATTTTTTATCCTTTCTTATTGTACTCGACCGGTCTGTAATCAACTTAACATGATTTAAAATGAAAAACAAATAAATTTTTAAAATATATAAATAGATACTTGTTAGGGAATTATTGGTAGACTAGGAAGAAGATATGAGTTAGAATAATTAGGTAGAAAGATACTGGATAACAAAATCAGAGCAGAAAGGGTGAAGGGATGAAGAAGCTTATCATATTTGTCGTTCTTCTATCAGTCCTGACATTAACCGGATGTCGGAAAGGTGAATTAGCTCTTCAGGATAATAATACGACTGGAGATCAACGAAAAGTATCGAATAAAACAGACTTTGACGATAAACAAAATGACTTGGTGTTTCATGACTATGGTACTGCAGTAAAATTTACCACTGATTCTGAAATTCATATCCCTGAGTTGAGACTTGATGTAAATGGAGAAAACGCTGAAATTGAAGCAGTAAATATGAAGAGTAAAGAAGTGATATTAATCGACAGCTATCATCCGGATCAAAGTATAACATTCCATATGAATAAGGATGGTGTGTATAAAATATTGGCTGTGACGGATTCTGGTCGTATTTTAGATTTATCTTCAAAAGTTGAAATCGGTGTCATCAGTACTTCATCGCAGATTTACGGCGGTAATATAATTGAACTTAAATAAATAAGAGGCTGTTTGAACAAATAATGAATTTGGAATAATGTTGTATTGCCTCATACATAGGTTTGAGGACAATGTTCATATTATGTGTTTCGTAGTTGTACATAACAGTACGCCTTCGAAATATATAATTATAAACATGGTATTCCAAACAGTGCGTTATGGCAATACAACATCATTCCTACTATATATTTGTTTAAACAGCCTTTTTAGGTATAAAATAATATGGTAAGCCTTAGATTTTATTTGCTACGGCAGATTCGAAAGCCTTGATCGGGGCCTACCCCATTTGCATCCAGCTGGCCTCTGTAGGTGATGTCACAGCCACTCTCATCACCAATCCAGCCTCCGCCTTTCCACACACGCATGGAGGTGTTTTTTCCATTAGAGTCTATGTACCAATCCGAACACCATTCCCTTACATTTCCTGACATATCATAAATGCCTAATTCATTACGTTTCTTCTTCCCAACGTTTTTAGTCTGATTTTTATTTGCCTGGATAGCTGGCCAATTCCACGCTCCATTTAATGTTTTATTACCTGAATTTTTCCAATACCAGGCCACTTTATTCACATTATTTGATCCGCTATAGGTATAGTTCTTGCTCTTTTGCCCCCCATCAGCAGCATATTCCCATTCCGCTTCGGTCGGTAATCGGTAGCCATTCGCGTCCTTATTAAAGGTTACGATCCATTTTATCGAATCATTTTGGCTCTTATTCTCCGGATCCTTTTTATTCCTGTCTATATTATAATATGGTTGCAAGCCCTCTTTTTCGCTTTTCTTATTGCAGTAATCCACGCAATCATACCAGGTCACCATTTCAACCGGTAAGTTATCTCCTTTAAATTGTGATGGATTGCTTTCCATAACAGCATCCCATTCTTTCTGTGTCACCTCATATTTGCCAATATAAAAATCTGAAATACTAGTACTGTTTTCCCCATAGAAATTAGAATTAGTATTCTTAAATGTCCCTCCTTTGATCAAAACCAGTTGACCAGGCTTGTCCTGTGAACAAGCACTGACAAAAACCATTCCAAGAACCAAAAATAAACTTAGTATTTTTCTCATAGCTTTTTCTCCTTTCCCGAGCCTGTCCAATCTAATACATCAGTATATTATATGATTGAGATTCTTTTATATGACAATTTGCGTAAAGATTTAATAAAATCAGAATATGAATCATTTTGAAGCAATATTGTAAAAAATTGAATATATTATCGTTATCGATAAAATATGAATACTAATAAGGACAATCTGTAAAAAACGAATCGGGCTAGCAGGACAAATAACGGCGTATTACGGTGGTTTAAGCAGAATCTTTTGATAAAAAGGATTATGGTAAAATTAACCAAAATATTCCGTGGATTAGTGAAGAGCATTATATAAAATATAAGAAAGAATCCAATCATAAAATGATTCATGAAAAATCTTGCACAATATTTGAAATGGTGATACTATGAAGCTGTAAATATTTACCAACCATGTTAGAGGTAAGCTGAGTGCCAAGGCTTCGAGGGGTTGCTTTGATAAGAAATTAGTTTATATACTATACTTTTTCTAATGCATTCGTTTATTCAACCTTAACATAGGGAGACAGCAACTCGAGTTGTAAGATGGCTATACAAATCTGAAAGGAGGTACGTTAATGAAAAAGAAGTTGAGGTTATTTATAGCAGTTTTAATAAGCTTTATGTTGGCAATTCCGGGAGTAAATGCTTTGGCCGATACAACGGTTACTTCGAATCAAACAGGCACTCATGATGGATATTTTTATTCATTTTGGAATGCCGGAGGTGGCTCAGTAACCATGACTTTAGGCAGCGGTGGTAATTACAGTGTTAACTGGAGCAATTGCAATAATTTTACCTGCGGTAAAGGTTGGAGCACTGGTTCTGCCAGAAATGTAAGCTATTCCGGTAGCTTTAACGGTGGTAACAATGGATATTTAGCTCTTTACGGTTGGACAAAGAATGCACTGATCGAATACTATGTAGTAGAAAACTACGGTTCCTGGACACCTCCGGGAGGATCTTCTTTAGGTACATTAAGTTCCGATGGTGGAACGTATAATATCTATAAATTACAGCGTGTTAATCAGCCGTCCATAATTGGAACCGCGACATTTGATCAGTATTGGAGTGTTCGCACTGCAAAGAGATCTAGCGGTACGATTTCATTCGGTAACCATATTAGTGCCTGGGCAAATAAAGGTATGAATATGGGATCTACTTGGGATTATCAGATTATGGAGACGGAAGGTTATCAAAGCAGTGGTAGTTCAAATATTACCGTAGGTAGCGGTGGTACTAACCCAACACCAACCCCCACTCCTGGCACAACAGTAACTCCAACTCCGGTACCCGGTGGTTCAGGTAACACGACAGAATGTGAGAGTATGACAAAAGGTGGACAGTATACCGGTAATATCAGCTCTCCTTTTAACGGTGTGGCTTTATATGGCAATAATGATTTGGTGAAATTTACGAAGAATTTTACTACTTCCACCAATAACTTTTCATTACGTGGATGTTCCAATAATTCCAACATGGCAAGAGTTGATTTGAAAATAGGTGGACAAACAAAAGGAACCTTCTATTTCGGTGGAAGTAGTCCTGCAGTTTACACCCTGAATAATATCAGCCATGGAACCGGGAACCAAGAGGTTCAGCTTGTTGTAACAGCCGATAATGGTCAATGGGATGCATATTTAGATAATCTGCAGATTAATTGATTTTGATGGAAGTGTAACGGATTAATCAGTAAGATACATGGTAAGATAGGTAATAAATGATTTTTATGACAATCCCTTTCTTATAATATGAAAAAGGGAGCTGATGATTTGGTATTATATCAAATCATCAGCTCCCGATAATAAAGAAGAAAATAATCAAATTATGGGGAATATAATTGACTATGCTGATCTCTCGAATTGAGAGTTATATAGCTTCGCATAGAAGCCACCTTGTGCAAGAAGATCCTCATGATTACCCATTTCTACGATATCACCCTCATTCATAACAAGGATTAAATCAGCATCACGAATCGTAGATAATCGATGTGCAATGATGAAGCTGGTTCTTCCCTTCATCAGTGAATCCATTGCTCTCTGAATCAGTATCTCTGTTCTGGTATCAACGGAGCTGGTAGCTTCGTCAAGAATTAAAATCTTAGGATCTGCAAGGATTGCACGAGCAATTGTTAATAACTGCTTTTGACCCTGGGATACATTGCTGGCTTCTTCGTTCAGTACCATATTATAACCATCTGGCAGGGTGGAGATGAAGTGATGAACATGAGCAGCCTTAGCAGCTTTAATTACTTCTTCATCTGTGGCATCCGATTTACTGTAACGGATGTTATCCATAATGGAGCCGTTGAATAACCAGGTATCTTGAAGAACCATCCCGAATAATTTACGAAGATCGCTACGGTTAAAGTCTTGAATATTATTGCCATCAATTAAGATCTCACCACTATTAATATCATAGAAGCGCATTAACAATTTAACCATAGTGGTTTTACCTGCACCGGTAGGACCAACGATTGCAATTTTCTGCCCTTTATAAATCTTGGCACTAAAATCATTAATGATAATTTTATCAGGATTGTAACCAAAGTGTACATCTTTGAATTCTACCATGCCTTCAATACCATCGATGGATTTGGCATTCTCTACCGTCTGAACCTCTTCTTCGGACGCAAGGAATTCAAATACTCGTTCAGAAGCAGCAGCAGTAGATTGGAACATGTTCGCTACCTGGGTCAGCTGTGCAATCGGCTGGGTAAAGTTACGGATATACTGGAAGAAGGACTGAATCTGTCCGATCTTGATATCACCCTTAATTGCTAAGTATCCACCAAGGATTGCAACACCTACATATCCAAGATTACCGATGAATTGCATGATTGGCATCATGATTCCTGATAAGAATTGTGATTTCCATGCAGATTCATATAACTTGGTATTCTTTTCATCGAATTCGTTGATAGCATCATCTTCTTTATTAAAGACTTTAACGATGCTATGTCCACCGTATACTTCTTCAACCTGACCATTAACATGGCCAAGATATTCCTGTTGTTGCTTAAAGTACTTTTGAGATTTCTTCACTACTTTACTAATTACAATACCGGAGACTGGAAGCATAACCAATGCTAATAATGTCATAGGCACACTGATACGAATCATCATGATTAGTACGCCGATAATCATAATAACGGAAGTGATTAATTGAGCTAAGCTCTGATTTAAACTCTGTCCTAAGGTATCTATATCATTGGTTACTCTTGATAAAATCTCTCCATGGGAGGTAGTGTCAAAGTAGTTCATCGGCATGCGATGAATCTTCTCTGATATCTCTTTACGGAACTTATAGGTTACTCTCTGAGTAATGCCGGTGAGAATAAGACTCATAAGGAAGGAGAAAATGGCACTTGCTACATACATAAGGATTAATTTTATTAAGATATTTTCTAATTTAGTGAAGTTAATGCCGTCACCACCACCAACTTTACTTATGATACCATCAGTAATAACGGTGGTAGCATTACCGAGAGTAGTAGGACCAATAACACTAAAAATAGTACTACCAATTGCAAAAATTAAAACGAACAAAAAACCTATCTTATAAATGGAGAGAGCAGAGATTAATTTTTTCATGGTTCCCTTGAAATCTTTTGCCTTCTCTCCGGGCATCATACCTGGTCCGCCGGGTCCCATGCCCATACCACCGCCGCCACGTCTTCTGCGGGGGGTAGCTTTGGATTGTTGCATTTCTTCATTACTCATTCGCTAACTCCTCCTTTGACAATTGGGAAGAAGCAATCTGCTGATATACTTCGCAATTCTTTAATAATTCTCTATGAGTACCCTTACCAACAATTTGACCGTCATCCAGTACAAGGATTTGATCTGCGTTCATAATGGTGCTGATTCTCTGTGCAACGATAATCACGGTGCTGTCTGCGATTTCATCCTTTAAGGTTTTACGAAGAGCAGAGTCGGTTTTATAATCCAAAGCGGAAAAGCTGTCATCAAATACGTAGATATCCGGATCCTTAGCAATTGCTCTAGCAATGGAAAGACGTTGTTTCTGACCACCGGATACGTTAGTACCACCCTGTGAGATATGTTCTGCATAGCCTTCCGGTTTGCTGTTAATGAATTCTTCTGCCTGAGCAATTCTTGCAGCACGCTTCATACCCACTTCCGTAGTATCATGAACACCAAAGTTAATATTGGATTCGATTGTTCCGCTAAATAGTATACCCTTTTGTGGAACAAAACCAAGTTTCTTTCGAAGAGTATCCTGCTTGATCTCTCTGATATTGGTACCGTTAATCAGGATAGAACCGCCGGTTACATCATAAAATCTTGGAATTAGATTGATTAAAGTGGATTTACCGCTACCGGTACTACCGATAATAGCTGTTGTCTCACCAGGTTTCGCGATAAAATTAATGCCTGATAATACATCTTCCTCCGCGTTAGGGTAACGGAAAGCAACATCACGGAATTCTAATACTCCCTTTAAATTGTCATCAAGTGACACTTCTTTGGAAGGATCCTTAATTGAAGTTTTTGTATTAAGGATTTCATCAATACGACCAGCTGCCACAATTGCTCTGGGGAGCATAATGGAAAGCATTGTTAGGAACAGGAAGGACATGATTATCTGCATGGTATATTGAATAAATGCAATCATATCTCCGACCTGCATAGTTCCGGCATCAATTTTATCAGCACCTACCCATACAATAAGAATGGAGACAAGGTTCATGATTAACATGAGGCAAGGAAGCATAAAAGTCATCGCACGATTTACGAATAATGTGTTTCTTGTTAAGTTGACATTTGCTTCATCAAATCTTTTTTCCTCCTGTTTCACTGTACTGAAGGCACGAATAACAGGTAGTCCGGTAAGAATTTCTCTGGTAACAAGATTGATGCGATCAATTAAGGTCTGCATTTTTTTGAATTTAGGCATTGCAACAATTAAGAGTGCACCGATTAATATAAAGATTGCTCCTACACCAACAATCAAAATCCATGACATAGAAGAGTTGGTATGCAATACTTTAATAATACCTCCAATCGCCAGAATCGGTGCATAGAATACAATTCTTATCAACATAACCATCATGAGCTGTACTTGTTGAATATCATTTGTGCTTCGGGTAATGAGGGATGCAGTCGAGAATTGATCCATTTCTTTATTTGAGAAGGACAATACTCTTTTGAATACTTTACTTCGTAATTCAAGACCCATCTTTGCAGCGATACGTGCACTTAGGAATACAACTAGGATGGCGGCTAACATTCCGATAAAGGCGAGAGCGAGCATCTTAGCACCGGCAATCAACACATAATTTACCTGCATTTTATCCACGTCGATACCGATAGCAGTGTATTCTTTATTAACATAGGCCACAGCAGACTGAGTAATCATTATCTCAGGCATAGCATCCACTTTATCACGCATTCCTTTTACAAGCTGAGCGGATTGTTCAGCCGGAAGTAGTGTAAGTATAGTAAAGATATCCTTTGTTTTATCCGTAATTTGCTTTGGTAGCATGGATAAAATCTGTTCTTTCTTGTCTTTGGAATCCTTACTATCACCTTCCAAACCAAGGACTAATAATACTGGTTTTCCCATAGCCTCAGCCACAGTATCCTCGTCTTCTCCATCCCATTTGTATATTGACTTATTCGTTAATTCGGGATACTTCTTTAGATAATCGGACCATTCTTTTTCGGTATAGTCCTCTTTTTTCATGAGCTTAAAATGCTTAAGTGCAGTGTTTTTCTCCTTCTCGGTCATGAGTTGAGAGATTTTATCAAGCTCAGTTTTACGAATAACATTCGGTATGGAATCCTTAATACCATGCTTCATGATGCCGGTATTAACGATATCAGAAGTATAGGTTGGAAGAGCCAAGTCGCAATTTGCCTGTAAGATGAGCAGCAGTATTACAAATACAATGGTCAAAGCTGAGCTCTTCAAAAATTTAATTAGTTTTAACATAAATGTTCCTTTCTGTTAGTGATAAGTTAAGCCGTTCATTTATTTATCAATATTCTGAGTATTGGTTTTCACCTTTTCGGTGAGAGCTAACAATTGCTGTAATTCTGATTCTTCTAATCCGGAAAATAGCTGATCAACGATGGAGTTAATAAATTCTTCGGAATATTCCGCGAATTTACGCCCTTCCGGTGTTAAGTATACACGCATGACACGTTTGTCAGCTTCATCGGCCACACGATAAATATAGCTGTTCTTCTCAAGTTTACGAAGCATCTCCGTAATAGTTGCCGGTGTGACAAAGCTCTTTTCAGACAATTCCTTTTGCGTGATTCCTTCATTAGATTTGATACAAGAGAGAAGCTTTGGTTGGCCAGGATACACATTCTTATCATTCATTTTATGATAAGAACGAAGATGGATGTATTTCATTATTTCTGCTAGGTTTCCCATCAGTGCTTTTACTTCTGATTTCATTATGTTTTCACATCCCTCCTTCTATGGTCAAATTAGTTAGGGACCTAAGTAAATTGTATTATATCACACATTATATTCAAGTCAATCATCAGGAACATTAAAATTTCGTTAAGATTTCTACGATATCTATTTAAATCTAACCAAAAGTAAATAATTCATACATTAATAACACAAAAAGAAAAGGATGTTGCATTCATTTTTTAACATAGCGTATTCATAAGTATCCAGCCATATAGGATTCCCATTATTATCTTCTTTAAAATATATATTTTGACGAAGGAATCCCTCACGACGAAAACCTAAGCGCTCCAATAGCTTCCACGAACCAATATTCTTCGGACTACACATTCCAACGATACGCCTTGCGCCTAATTGTGAAAAAGCATAATCAATTATAGCTTTACTACTTTCAAAGGCATAGCCCCTACCTTGATAGCTACGGTTAAATACGTAACCTAATTCCCAGGTATCAAATTCACCTTTTCCTAAATAGAGGTTGCCAATTAATTTTTGATTATCCTTTAGGCAAACACCATAAAATGATTTATCGGTGGATCTTCGTATCGCTTCTTCCTTCACCTCATCCGGTAAATAGGTATGATAGGGTTCAAATTTGACTACTTCCTCATCCGATAAATATTCGTACAGATCCGACCAATCCTTTGGGTGAAACCTTCTAATAATCAGGTGTTCGGTTAAGATATTTTCCATAATAATCCTATCCTTTCATCGGTTGATATTATTAAGTACTGGTTTGTTTTGGTGATGATCATTCTGCTTCTATCAAATTCTCAGTTTAGTAAGTGTTTGCTTTTTTTAGTAATAATTTATCTAGTTCTTCTTTTAGCACATTCTTCAAGCGACATAACTCGTCATTAGTAGGTCGCTTTGAATCATCATACATTTCTTCGTAGGGCAACCACCAAACAGGACCTCTTCTTGGGGTATCACCCTCATTTCTCGGAAACAGATGCCAATGAATGTGCGAGTCGCCATTGCCTAGGAGCTCATAATTAAGCTTATCCGGTTGAAAAGCATTATACACGGCTTCTGCAACAACAGACATTTCCGCTAAGTATTTTATTCTGAATTCCTCCGGCAGAAAGTGAAGTTCGGTTACATGCTCCTTACATAGGAATAAGGTATAACCCTTAAAATGTTGATGATCCCCGATTACAACATAACCGGTTTCTAATTCTTTTACAAAATATGGATTTTGATTATTCTTAATCATATCAATACGTTCACATATCAGGCATCCCATTGTATCTATCCTTTCTTATGTTTCATTATAATTATCTACTGTTTCTATGATTTATTGAAACAGCAATAACATATTCCGGAGTTTAAAGTGCGTATATCGGTATTTAAAAGAGAATATTTTAAACATAGATTATTATTTCAATTTTTCTAAAAGGATTTCTAAAAGCGTGTCATTTGCTTTCGGATCCATAAAGCAAAATCGAATGAATTTATTATCTAGGAAAGGGAAGGTAGAACAATCCCTTATCATTAGACCTTTTCTGATGGCTGCTTCAAACAGATCCATAGAGGTTACATCTTTTTTTAATATCTTTATTAGTATAAAATTAGCTGTAGGCGTAAAATATTTTACATTAGCACAATTACTTAGAATGTTACAAATTCTAGATCTTTCTGTGCTGATTAGCGTTCGTGTGTTCTCAATATATTCAGAATCCGAGAACATGATTTCGCCCGCGATAGCAGCGAGACTATTGATTGTCCAAGGGTTCTTTCTTTGATTAATCTCCTTGAGCAGATCGACATTTCCACAGATTGCATAACCAAGTCTTAGGCCTGGAGCTGCAAAAAACTTGGATATTCCACGTAGAATGATAATATTATTATAGTAACCGGTCAGTGGCGCTGAGGTGATGTAATCTGTGTTTTCTGCAAATTCAACATAGGTTTCATCTACCATCACAAAGATACCCTTCTGCTTACAGATATCGAGTATTTTTCGCATATCATTACGCGTAATAGCAGTAGATGTTGGGTTGTTTGGGTTACAGATTACCAACAGGTCGATATCGGAGGTGAGCTCCTCTTCTAAATGCTGCAGATCCAGCTCGAAGTCGTTGTCCTCATCTAAGCGGTAATACCTTGTGGTTCCTCCCCCTAAGGATACCTCACGCTCATATTCAGAGTAGGTAGGTCCTATAATGAGAGCCTTTTGTGGATGCTTGATCTGTATAAATAATGAGATTAATTCGGTAGAACCGTTTCCGACGATAATATTTTCTAAATCGGTCTGTACATATTCTGCTATTTTGCTTCGCAGCTGTGTATATTCTCTGTCCGGATAGCTCATTATCGCATCGATTTGACTTGATAGTGTAGCTTTCAATTTTGGGGATATTCCAAGAGGATTTACATTCGCTGAATAACTGATGATATCTTCTTTCTTAATCCCGTATACTTTTTCTATCATCTCAAGGTCACTTCCATGAAAATGATCCGTATGTTTAATCATATTATTTCCCTCCTATAGGACTAAAGTATTAGTGGTAATTGATATTTTTAATCGATTTATCTAAAATTAAAGCAGTTTCTTGTCTGAAATAAAGTTTAACTGGCGATTTATGTGAAATACTAGATTTTTTCTATTGTTTGAATTATAATATGATACATATTATAGCTGATTTTCCTTAAATTGCAATCACTTATCATTTAGGGGATGCCCCAAATATGGTATTGTCATATGAAATAGGGCAGATAAGGAATTTATGTGGAATTGAATCAGTAAACGAAGGGTCAATGATATCTTGGGGTGATGAATTGAGAGAAAAAATCAAGCGTTTTTCAAAAGGGTATTTTGAATATCAGCTACCATTCATCGTCTTATCCGATGATGAGATTATAGTAACGGTGGAAGCAGGTAAAATTCGTGAGGGCGGTTTTACCATAAGTAACAGCCGAGAGTGTGAGATGCAGGGTTCGGTTTATACTTCTAATCGTTTGATGGAAATCGAAAATGAGAGCTTTCGTGATATTGTGAATACAATCCGATATCATTTTAATGCCATCTCCTTACAAGCAGGGGAAGAGGTAAAGGGAGAATTCTTTATCATTAGCGATATAGGTGAAATATCGATTCCTTATACGATTCAGGTAGAAGCTGCTTACTGTTCGTCCACTATGGGAAAAATCAAGGATTTATTCCAGTTCACCAATTTGGCAATTATGGATTGGTCGGATGCAAAAAAGTTGTTCCGTTCTGAGGAGTTTGAACGCATTCTCCTTGCTAACGAGGATCGCTATAAAATACTCTATAGAAATCTGGTAAAAAGCATTTCTACCAGCCAGGCGCTGGAGGAGTTTTTAGTTACGATACATAAAAAATCTGAAATTATACTAGAAATTGACCGAGTAAGTTGCGAATATACGGTTACCCAGGATAATATATCTGACAAATTAATATTATCGAAAAATCATTGGGGATATGCTGAGATCAGAGTTAGTACGGATGTTCCATTCATTCAGTTGGATCAAAAATTTGTTTGGGCTGATCATTTTATCGGTAATTCTCATCAAATTTCATATACAATCATTCAATCAAAGTTAAAGACCGGAGAAAATTATGGTCATATCTATATACGAACGGCACACCAGAATATCACCGTTACCATAGTATGCAATTATCAAAAGGTGGAACATAAAATTTCTTCTGAGCGTTTCAGACAGAAAATCGACGCAGGACTTCTGGACACTTATTTAAGTTTCCGACTTAATAAAATAGGTCTGGAGGAATATCTGGATGACACGGAGATGATGATTGCCAGATTACCTGGGCCAGAGGTCAGCTATATGAAGGAACTTATGAGAACTCATATTGCTATTATAACCGGAAGAACAAAGCTTGCGGAAGAATTATTGTCAGATTTTGCGAAGGATGAAGTGATTGTTAGAAGGAAATCTGTTATAGAGTATTGTGCATATCTTTATCTTGACGCCCTATATTATAAAGAGGACGCAAAGATTAAGAAAGCTGCTGACACAATTCGTAAATTTTATGTTAGTGGACATTTTAACTGGAGGATTCTGTGGTTTTTATTATATACGGATAAGAGCTTTGATCATAATAAAAACGGGAAGCTTTCTTATATTAAGGAACAATATAAGGAGGGTTGCCGCAGCCCAATTATGTATTATGAGGCAGTGTGCATCTTGAATGAAGAACCCTACCTGCTTCGGGAATTATCTGAATTTGAAATCCAAACTCTTAATTTTGGGATAAAGAATTGGATATTGTCAAAAGAGGCTGCAAAGCAGTATACTTATCTGTCAACGAAGATGAAGAGCTTTAGTCCACTTGTTTTCAACGGGTTGGTTAAGCTTTATGATGAGTATGGAGGCAAAGATATCCTGACGGCAATCTGTAGCCTATTGATTAAAGGGTTGAAAAGAACTGAAAAATATTTTGAGTGGTATCGTTTGGGTGTTGAGGAACAGCTTCGCATAACCGAGCTCTATGAATACTATATGCATTCAATTAACAGTTCCGTTCAAGGTGTTATTGCCCAACCCGTATTGCTTTATTTCATCTATAATAATAATTTAAGTGATAGCAAAAAAGCTTTCTTATATGCCAATGTAGTAAAGAATAAAGAGAGTAATGAACCGATTTACCGTTCTTATTATAAAAAGATGGAGATCTTTACCCTGACAATGCTAGAGGGACATTACATAAACAGAGATTTGGCGGTGCTATATCAAGAGTTTCTGAATAAAAACATTCATGGTGCACAGGTATGGAAGCATCTTCCCTATGTAATGTTCCGTCAGGAATTAGAATGCATGGATGCGGGTATTGGTAGTCTATTAGTGATACAGGATGAAATTAATTCTACAGAAACATATAATCTAGTTAACCAAAAAGCACAGTTTGATATAGTCTCAGAGAATACACAGCTGATTTTTGTGGATTCCTTCGGCAATCGTTATGCAGATACCGTTCCTTACCGGTTAACACAGTTCCTTGATTATTCACAGTACTTAGATACTTGTTTAAATTGCAGTGATCATTCTAATTTACTGTTGCATCTGTTTGATCGTTATCAAAAGAACAGAATCTTTCGAAAAGATGCTATCGAACTGTTTAAGAAGGTGCTATTACTAGAAGGTCTTCAAAATGAGTATAAAACAGCATGTTATCAGATGCTGATTGAATATTATTTTGAGCATTATAATGATGAATGGCTGGATTATTATCTTTGTCAAATAGATCTACAGTATATTCGTCAAAATGAAAGAGCAAAATACATTGAATTAATGATTGTCAGAGGATTATATGATAAGGCTATTTTAAATCTTGAGGTATTTGGACTTGAAGGAATTGCAATCACCCGTTTGGTTAAGCTGTGTTCAGGGTACTTGAAAGCGTTCGGAGTGGAGGAAAAACAGGACTTTATGGTGAAACTATGTCATTATGCGTTCTGTGAAGGGAAGTATGATGAGGTAATCCTTCAATATCTAACCGTATTTTATACCGGATCGACAATATCAATGTACCAGTTGTGGCAGGCTTCTAAGAGCTTTGAGCTAGCATGTCATAGTTTGGAGAAAAGATTATTGGTGCAGATTCTATATACCGAAAGCTACGTAGGCGACAGTTATGTGATATTTCGAAGTTATTATAGCGGAGCTTCAAACAGCCTGTTAGTTCGTGCATTTCTTTCTTACTATGCATATCAATATCTGTTACATGATCAGATAATTGATGTAGAATTATTCCAGGTTATGAAGAGGGAGCTCTTTTATGAACAAAATGATGTTTGCTTGCTAGCTTGGTTAAAGTATCATGCTGATAATAAGGAATTGAATGAGCAGGATAGAACCTTCGCAGAATATAATATATTGATGATGGTTCAAAAGGGAATTGTTCTTCCATTCTTTTTGGGCTATAAAGAGAGTATTAATCTACCGGATCAAATTCTGGATCAACATATCGTTTCCTTTCACGCAGATCCTAGAAAGCGCGTTTTTATCCATTATCGTATGGATAAAGACAAAGGGCAGCAGTATATAACCGAACTGATGAAGGATTCCTTTATGGGAATTCGTACAAAGAGCTTTTTATTATTCTATCATGAGACACTACAGTATTATATTACGGTGGAATCAGACGACGATACAGAGATTATGGAGAGCGTGATTCTCCAATATGAATGTGATAATCCGGAGGATGATCATTCCAGTTATAATCATATTAATTTAATGCTGATGGCTTTAGAGATGAAAGAGGATGCGACACTGGTTGACCTTATGGGTAATTATGCGAAGAGGGAATATATGATAGAGTCATGTTTTCATCAGATAGAAGATTAATTAAAGATTTGAAGTAAACGCTTTAGGCGAGTCGGAGGTTTGGTTTCATGGATTCACCGAGAAAATTAATTGTTGGCTATGATTTATGTGAAGAAGCGACTCAAATCAGCTGCTTCAGCTATAAGTCGATGGAACCGATTCTAATAAGTATGCGGGATGGAGAAGAGCTATACTCCATACCGACCTTATTGTGTCTGAAAACAAGCACAAAGCAATGGTTATTTGGGGATGAAGCGAGGGTATGTGGTGAGGAAGGAGCCGGTATCCTGGTGGAACGTCTCTTGGAGAAGGCGACGATAGGTGAGGATATCGAGATTCTGGGACAGACAGTCAGTACAATATCCTTATTGGAAATATTTCTACGAAGGACATTATCCTTGGTTAAAAATTATTTTCCTTCAGAACCGATTACAAAGATGGTAATTACAGTTAAAAATACTGACCCTTCGCTGGTTTCAAAGTTATACGAGGCGCTGACAAGGCTTGGGCTAGAGAAAGACAGAGTGGTAATCATGAATCACGACGGTGCTTATCTGTATTATGCGCTCAGCCAGGATAAGTCACTATGGATGAATGATGTGGGGTTGTTCGATTTTGATAAAGAGGGATTAAACTTTTATCAGATTAAAATGAATCGAAGATCAAAGCCAATGGTTGCAGAAATCGATAAGCTGGACTTTACGAAAGAGATGAATTATGAAATCCTGAAACTGAGGAAAATGGGAAAAGCAGATCCGGCTTATATTCTTGAAAATCTGGCTAATACAGTATTGTATAAGCAATTGATCACTACACTATATTTTACTGGTTGTGGATTTGACGGTGGTTGGGCAGAAGAAGTTATAAAATCACTATGTACCGGGCGAAGAGTGTTTTTCGGACAGAATCTATATACTATGGGAGCCTGTTTTGCAGCTAAGGAATTATCGGGTGACGGTCAATTAGAGGATTTTATCTTACTTAGCGATGATATGGTAACCAATTATTTATCGGTTAAAGTATATTGTGATACGGCTTTCAAGGAATATTCGATTATGTCACCGGGAGAGAATTGGTTTGAGATTAATCGTACTTTAGAAGTAATAATGGATGGGGAGACAAATCTCGAGCTATTGAAAAAAAATATTATGACGCATGAAGTAGAGCACATCACGTATTCGCTACAAGATCTTCCGAAAAGACCAAACCGAATGACAAGACTTTTAATTACCCTGAACTGTACCGATAAATTAACAGCGCATCTGACGGTTAATGATCTGGGATTTGGAGACATATTCCCTGCTACAGGACAGATAACGCAAATTACGATAGAAATCTAATGTTTGGAGGTATCCATGGGTAAACTAATATTATGTAGCGGATCACGAACAACAAAGCCTTATACTTTTACCCGTAACGGAATTCGTATTTATTCAATGGAGGAACTGTGCTATTATTTATATCAGCATGTTCATGTGATTGATGAGACGATGTTAACGGAGGAGCTGTTTGATTTTATCGATCTGGAGTTAAAACTTACAGAGCGTGCGGATAAGCTGCGTACGCTGAGAAAACAGAATGCCGATCTGAAAACGCTAGTAACATTCATCCTATGCAGTACCGATTATTATACCGAACAGGAGATAAAAAATCTTCTTAGATTATTAGATGATGTGGCAGGGATGCCGATGATCAAGCGAAATATCATAAAAGCAGGTTGCTTTTTAAGAGAGCAACAATATGAACAGGCAGCAGCAGAATACGAGCGGATTATTCTCTCACCGGATGCGGTAGAATTAACACCGGAAGAATACGGAGATGTATATCATAATTTGGCAGTTGCGAAAGTCCATATTACAGGGCTTAAGGAAGCCTCCAAATTATTTGAAAAGGCATATGAGCGTAATCATAAGAAAGAGAGCTTTAAGCAACACCTTTATACTCTTTATATAATGAAGAATGAGGAGCAGTACCAGAATGTAATTGAGATTAACCAGGTGGATGAAGAAGAGAGGGAGTTAATTAAGGGATTTTTATTGGAGCTTGAGAAGGAAGCGGAGGAAACAACCACGCTTCAGGCGATTTATAAACTTCAGGATAAAAAAATACAAGGTAAGATGAATGAATTTTATCACGGGATAAATGAAATCATAGAAACGTGGAAGGAAAAGGTTCGTTTGAGTTAACCGGACAGAAGAAAGGTTGAAGGAATGGGATTATTTGATCTATTTAAGGGTAAACCGAAACATAATATAGAGGAAAAAGGGCAAGCTACCTTCTCACTTGATTTGGCCAAGGATAAAAAGAGGTCAAAGCGATTTAAATCAATGAGTGACATGATGGATTATGTCAAGGATAATTGCGAAACAGTTCAGGAAAGTAAGAGACAGACGGAGGAATCCAAGAAAGAGTATCAGGCAGTTACTTCGTATCTTACCGATATGCAGAAAATCGAAATGATTCCGCTAGAACAAAGAGGTAAGCTATATGAAGCGGCGAAAAATATTATCTCATTAACTAGGGAGCGGGAAAAATTTCAAAACCGAAAAGATAGTCCGATATCCGAACAACAATTTCATATATTTGAACAATATGAGCTGCAGATTCCGAAGGAGTTGCCGAAGTTAAAGGAAAATGAGCTATTGAGAGAGGCAATTGAACAGGATATGAATCATCTTGAGGATGAAAGATTAGATCTAGAGGATGAGCAAGAGGATATCAGTAGTAAACAGTCATTTCTTCGAGGAATTGCAATTATTATAAGTATGATGGTTGTATTCTTATTCACACTTTTCATAATGCTGAAACAATATACCGGAGGCGATTATGTCCTTCCTTTTTCCATGACGGTATTGATGGGGATTGTAGCAACATTCTATATTGTCAGAGAGGCAAGAAAGAATGAATCAGAAGTAAATATTGTACATCAAAAGCAGAAGCGTTTGGTGACATTACTTAATAAAGTGACTATCAAATCAGTTAACAATTTGAATTATCTGGATTACACTTATAATAAATATAGTGTTGAAAGCTTTGAACAGTTCAAGTCCTTATGGAATGAATATAGAAGAATTAAAGAGGAAGCGAGCAAGTATCAACGAAACACAGATGAATTAGAATATTTTAATAAAGAATTGATCATGGAACTTCGAAAGTTCGGAATCTCTGATTGTGAAATCTGGATATTGCAGGCGTCAGCAATTCTTGATATGAAGGAAATGACAGATATCCGTCATCGCCTCAATATACGTAGACAAAAACTCAGAGAACGAATTGACCTAAATATTAAGCAAGCTGAGAATGCAATACAGGAGATTCGAAAAATTAGATATGAATATCCGGAATGTGAGGATGAGACGGACAAGTTACTTAGGAATTACCGAATTGATCTTAATGCAGAAGAAGGTAATCTTTAGCTAAAAGGACAGGAGCAATAAGCATGAATATACAGATATTTGGTCAGTCAAAATGCTTTGATACAAAAAAAGCGGAGAGATATTTTAAGGAACGTGGAGTCAAATTTCAATCCATCGACTTAGGAAAATTCGGTATGAGTAAGGGCGAATTCAACAACGTGAAGCAAGCGGTTGGAGGAGTAGAGCATCTGATTGATGACAAAGCGAAGGATAAAAATTTGTTAGCGTTGATAAAATATATATCCCCAGAAGATATGGAAGAGAAACTATTAGAGAATCCAAAGCTGTTTAAATCCCCAATTGTGCGTAACGGTAAGCAGGCAACGGTGGGTTATCAGCCGGAAGTGTGGAAGAATTGGGAATAAAACCGTAGCAATGTGGATAACATAGCTGATATTCACAGGATTTTTGAATTAACAATTGATATCAGCTATATAAGCTGCAAGATTTTGGTCGGAATATTTACAATTTCTTCATACCAATGATATAGGTTACATTCGAAATACTACTTGACATATCATGAAACATTGAATAATATTAAATATCATATGGTAAATGTAGTGATGGAGAGGATTAGATAAGGGTAGCTTATCAGAGAGGATCGCTCACCGGCTGAAAGGTGATCCAAGGCAAGCTTATTGAAGGTAGCTCCGGAACAGCATTTCTGAATCCTTAGGGTGTGTAGGAAATGCCGGGAAGTCCCGTTACAGACAAAGAGTTGACTTGTACCCACTATAGGTGCAGGCCAAGAATAAAGGTGGTACCGCGGTTCTTCGTCCTTTGAGACGTAGGGCCTTTTTTATTGTGCTAGAATTTGAGAGTCAAAAGCTCTGTTGCTAAGTAGTCACGTCAATATGCACAAATATATGAATCGATAAGAACTGTAAAACATATTTCCTAAGCAGTATATTGTGTGGTGCATATTAACTGCTATAATTATCGCTCAGTGCTTTTGACGCTCTACTATAGTAAGAATTGAATCCGGCTAACGCCCATGGATGGGCGTTAGAGGATTGTGCGGCAAGGAAGCCGCTACAAATCCGACGGACCGAAACAAGCGAGCTAAGAGAAGTGTAGTAGTTACTAGGAACTTATACCGTCGCACAAATGAAAATTGGTAAGCAAAGTACCGTATCTAGAACACGATGGCTACCCTAGAACACGCTACCTAGACCTTTGTCATAACCTACCCCAGAACACGAAAGGAAAGAAATCATGGAAAAAGAACTGGCAAAAACCTATGACCCCCAAAATATTGAAGAGAGACAGTATCAAAAATGGGTCGACAAAAAATATTTCCACGCAGAAGTGGATCGTAGTAAGAAACCCTTCACGATAGTGATCCCGCCCCCGAATATCACCGGTCAGCTGCATATGGGTCATGCACTCGATAATACAATGCAGGATATCTTGATTCGTTTTAAGAGAATGCAGGGTTATAATGCACTTTGGCAGCCCGGAACCGATCACGCAAGTATTGCGACAGAGGTTAAAATCCTTGAGATGTTAAAGAAACAGGGCATTAACAAGGAAGACCTAACAAGAGAAGAATTCTTAGTTAAGGCATGGGAATGGAAGGAAGAATACGGCGGTAGAATTATCTCTCAGCTTAAAAAACTAGGTTCCTCCTGTGATTGGGAAAGAGAACGTTTTACGATGGATGAGGGCTGTAACAATGCCGTAAATGAAGTATTTATAAAATTATATAATGAAGGTAAGATCTACAAAGGATCTAAGATTATTAACTGGTGTCCGGTTTGTCATACGACCATCTCTGATGCTGAGGTTGAGCATGAGGAGCAGGCCGGACATTTCTGGCATATCAAATATCCGATCGTCGGAGAAGAAGGCTTTGTTGAGATTGCTACTACGAGACCGGAGACGATGCTTGGTGATACAGCGGTTGCGGTTCATCCGGAGGATGAAAGATATCAGCACCTGATTGGTAAGATGGTTTTACTGCCAATCGTGAACAAAGAGATTCCGGTTGTTGCTGATTCTTATGTGGATAAGGAATTTGGTACCGGTGTGGTTAAGATTACACCTGCACATGACCCGAATGACTTTGAAGTTGGCAAGAGACATAATCTTCCGGAAATCAACGTCATGAATGATGATGCTACCATCAATGAGAAGGGTGGAAAGTACGTTGGCCTTGATCGTTATGAAGCACGTAAGCTTATTGTTAAGGAGCTACAGGAATTAGGCTATTTGGTAAAAGTAGAAGATCACGTGCACAATGTAGGTACACATGATCGTTGCAAAACAACCGTTGAGCCACTAGTTAAACAGCAGTGGTTTGTGAAAATGGATGAGTTGATCAAACCAGCAATCCAAGGGGTTAAGACCGGGGATGTTCAATTCGTGCCAGAGCGTTTTGATAAAATCTACTTTAACTGGGCTGAGAACATTAGAGACTGGTGTATCTCCAGACAGCTTTGGTGGGGACATAGAATACCAGCATATTATTGTGATAAATGTGGCGAAATAGTTGTATCTAAATCAACTCCAACCACCTGCCCTAAGTGTGGACATGATCACCTTAGACAGGATCAGGATACATTGGATACCTGGTTCAGTTCAGCACTTTGGCCTTTCTCAACACTCGGATGGCCGGAGAAAACAGAGGAACTTGACTATTTCTACCCTACTGATGTACTTGTAACCGGTTATGATATCATATTCTTCTGGGTTCTTAGAATGGTATTCTCCGGATATGCACAGATGGGTCAAAAGCCGTTCAGTAAGGTGTTGATACACGGTTTAGTGCGTGACTCACAGGGTCGTAAGATGAGTAAGTCACTTGGAAACGGTATCGATCCACTTGAGGTAATTGATAAATACGGTGCTGATGCACTTCGCTTTAGCTTGATTCAGGGTAATGCTCCGGGTAATGATATGAGATTTTACTGGGAGAGAGTAGAGGCGAGCCGTAATTTTGCGAATAAGGTATGGAATGCATCAAGATTCATCATGATGAATCTTGAGAAAGCAACCATCAGTGAGACCATTGATGAGAAGCTTTTAACCATCGCTGATAAGTGGATTCTCTCCAGAGTAAATACTGTAGTGAAGGAAGCAACCGAGAATATGGAAGGCTTCGAGCTTGGTATTGCAGTTCAAAAAATTAATGACTTCGTATGGGAAGAATTCTGCGATTGGTATATTGAAATGGTGAAGCCTAGATTATATAGTGAAACCGATGAAACCAAGGCAGCAGCACTTTGGACCTTAAAGTATGTATTAACTACATCGTTAAAATTACTTCATCCATATATGCCATTTGTCACAGAAGAGATTTTCTGTACTCTTCAGGAGATGTTGGGTCAACAGGAAGCAGAGTCGATTATGATTGCAAAATGGCCTGAATACAAGAATGAATATGCATTTCATAGTGAAGCAGAAGCAGTGGAACTCATCAAGGAAGCAGTTAAAGGCATCCGTAATGTTCGCGCAGAGATGAATGTTCCACCTAGTAGAAAGGCTACCGTTACAGTAGTATCTGAGAATGAAAAGATTCGTGATATCTTTGATGATAGTAAAGTATTCTTTGCTACTCTCAGTTATTCCAATGAGGTAGTTGTTCAAGCGGATAAGGCAGGAATTCCGGAGGATGCAGTTTCAACAGTTATTCAGGGAGCAGTTATCTATATTCCTTTCGCAGATCTAGTGGATGTTGAAAAAGAGATTGAAAGACTGAAAAAAGAAAAAGAACGTCTTGAAGGTGAATTAAAGCGTGTTACTGGTATGCTCAATAATCAGAACTTTGTTAGTAAAGCACCGGAAAGCAAATTGGCTGAAGAAAGAGCGAAGTTAGAGAAATATACAGATATGATGAAGCAGGTTTCAGAAAGATTAGAGCATTTTAGTAAGTAAACTTCATGAATACTTGATTTAAATTAGAAAGACCTTCCGGTATATCAAATTGATTATAACCGGAAGGTCTTGTCTATGTAGGATATTGGGGAATAAACCATAACAATGGTATTAAATGTTGGTAAATATTGTATCTACCTAATCTGGTTATAACATATTTAGTAATATATGTAAATGGGTAATTTGAAATTAATGGAAATATTTATTATTTTGTAGAATAAGAAGTGGCTTATAGCAATATATTTTACATTTTGTCAAAAAACCTGAATTGAATGGAGTATATGAGAAAATCTGTATTCTAAGGTTAAAGCAATTTAAAGCAGATTAAGATTATGATATAATATGGTTTATGATGATATCAGCGAAACAAATGGGGTGAAGTATGAAACTACTGATCGTAGAAGATGATAAAACAATTGCAATGGGATTAGAGTATTCGTTACAACAAGAGGGATATACCGTTGTTGTATGCCATGATGTATCCTCAGGGAAAAGTGCTTTTTATGAACATGGATTTAATCTATGCATCTTTGACCTCACTCTTCCGGATGGGAGCGGTTATGAGTTGTGTAAGTTGGCAAGAGAGAAATGGAATACTCCGGTCATCATACTCACTGCATGCGATGAGGAAGTGAATGTGGTTATGGGACTGGAATTAGGTGCTGATGATTATATTACCAAACCATTTCGAATACGTGAGCTTACAGCTCGCATTAAATCGGTTCTTCGCCGCTATCAATCAGGTAGTGAAGCAAAGAATATTATAGAATTGGGTCCTATCCGTATTAATACGCTGGATGCCAAAATATATAAAAACGGATCAGAAATCGTATTAACGGCTTTGGAATACCGACTTTTATTGACTTTTGCGAATAATGAAGGACAAGTATTATCCCGTAATCAGTTGCTGGAAGGGATATGGGATGTAGCAGGGGATTTTGTTAATGATAATACTTTGACCGTATATATAAAGAGGCTAAGAGATAAGTTGGAGGATGATCCTCAAAACCCTCTTATTATTAAAACAATCAGAGGATTGGGATATAAGGTGGGTGATTGAGATGCTTCGTAATAAAGAATATCGGGTAATGTTGTTCTTCATGGCATTGGGACTGATGATATTTAGTATCATTGCATGTGTAATTAACCTGGCAGCAGGTTTGGTTCTAATATTCTCTGATTTATTTTTAATTGGAATATATATTCAATTTTCAAATAGTCGATATCGGGATATTGAAAAACTTTCTGGATATTTAAGAAGAGTTTATAATGGAGATTATTCTCTTGACATTCGTGATAATAAAGAAGGGGAGCTAAGCATACTTAAAAATGAGATATATAAGGTGACTCTTATATTATCGAAGCAGGCGGAACAATTAAAAGAGGAAAAAGAGCAGTTAGCAGACGCATTATCCGATATCTCTCATCAATTAAAAACTCCTCTGACATCTATGCTTGTTATGACGGACTTATTGAAAAATGAAAATCTTGAGATAAATAGAAGACAGGAGTTTACAAGAAATATTGAGGTTCAGCTGGAACGTATGGAATGGCTACTAACTTCGCTTCTAAAATTATCTAAGATTGATGCAGGTACAATAAAATTTAAAACGGAAGAGGTTCCATTAATAGAACTAATTAATCAATCGGTAGAGCCGCTGCTGATTGCGATGGAGTTAAAAAATCAGCAGTTTACCGTCAAGGGAGATCCTTTACTTACCTTTCAGGGAGATCTCAAGTGGACCGCGGAAGCTCTCATTAATATTGTAAAGAATTGCATTGAGCATACCGGTGAAGGTGGGGAGATTTCAATTAGTTATAGTGAAAATCCGATTAGTACAGACATTACAGTATCAGATAGCGGAGTTGGTATACCAAAAGAAGATCTTATGTTTATCTTTAAAAGATTTTACAGAGGGAAAAACGCAAATGAGGATAGCGTTGGCATTGGTCTAGCTATGGCAAAGAGTATTATCATGAATCAGAACGGAGATATCTTTGTGACAAATAAGAAGAAGGGCGTTGAATTTAATATAAAATTTTATAAACATATCGTATAATCATCACCCGATTTATCAGTCAGAACTCATACGACAAATAATGCGAATATTCGACAAGGACAATGTACATTTTCATTAGGATTGTACTAAAATAGTATGAGAAGAAAATGACTGGGGGTGGAACAAATGAGTATTAGGATAGGTTACGCAAGTATAGACGAGAACGGAAAACTAGCTGGAGGGAAGATAGGAGATCAAACCGGTAGAGAAATTCGGATCGGTTCTTGGTATAATCGACCCTGGAATGTATATCTGGAATGTACTGATAGCAAGTTAGCGAATAGAGCTGTCTCAATTATGAAACAAATCTGTGATAACAAAGGCTATGGGTATGACCAATTACAGCGGTTGACCGGTTATAATGCTATATTGAGAAACAGTAAACATGTAGTGGGCGCAAAAGGTGAATTCGATTGTTCATCACTTGTATCTGCATGCTATAAATTGGCAGGATTAAATATTCCTGCGAATAATACGACATTATCACTTCGGAGAGAGCTGCTAAAAACAGGTAAGTTTAAGGCATATACTGATATAAAGCACATTGCATCAGATGAGCTGGCTAAAACGGGTAGTTTATATCTGAAAGAAGGAAGTCATGTAGTTATGGCCCTTGAGAGTGGGAAAAGAAATATCGTTTAGCTGTGTTATGAATTAAAATATGTCTATCCAATAAAAGAAAATGGAAATAGAGATTAATACCCCCTTACAATATTCGTATTGTGAGGGGGTATAATTATTATTTATTTATGTGGATTTACTATTTCTATTTTTTTTAGGCTGAAAGTAAGGGAACTACAATCGCCTTTTCCGCGTACTGTTATAAGATCTCCCTTTTTTAAATCTGCTATTTTGTTAACTTCACTTTCAGTTTTTGCATAACATTGGATTCCAACAAAGGTAAATTGTTCTTCACTACCAAGGCAAACATAAGTGTGGTTTAGTATATCAGTACCTACACTTTCCACTTTCCCCGTTACTTCGAGCAAACGATTATCATATAACTTTTTGCATTTTACTTGGTTTTCTTATTAAAAATTTCATTGTATTCATTAATTTTAACATATTCATGTTGTATAATAAGATTCTGGTATAGAATAATCTGGTAAAACAAGTTATGTGACTAAATTGTAATATTTCAGTCATCGTGCCGTCATCTATGACAGTTAAACTTTGCTTATAAGGTAATAATGATTATTGGATGGAGGGCGAAAGCCGCCATAGAAAAGGAGTTATAAAATGGAAATATTAAGAGTAGAGCATCTGTCAAAGAAATATGGAAACGGAGAAACAGCGGTGAATGCGTTGGATGACGTCTCATTCTCTATAGAAAAGGGAGAATTTGTGGCGATAATCGGCCCTTCCGGTTCCGGTAAATCCACATTACTTCATATGCTAGGAGGGGTAGATCGCCCAACAGCAGGAAAGGTATATGTAGATAACACAGATATTTATCAATTGAATGAAACACAGCTTGCTATCTTTAGACGTAGACAGATTGGACTGATCTATCAGTTCTATAATTTGATTCCTGTACTGAGCGTGGAAGAAAACATAACATTGCCCTTACTTTTAGATCAACAAAAAGTTGATAAAAATCAATTAAATGATATTGTAAAATCCTTGGATTTAGAAAAAAGATTGAATCATTTGCCGAATCAATTGTCAGGTGGACAGCAGCAGAGAGTTTCCATTGGTAGAGCATTAATCAACAACCCTGCTATTATGTTAGCGGATGAACCAACCGGAAATCTGGACAGTAAGAATAGTCATGAGATTATTGAGCTTCTCAAAATGTTTAATAAAAACTTTAAACAAACACTTCTTATCATCACTCACGATGAAAGAATAGCTCTACAGGCTGATCGTATCATTGCTATTGAGGATGGAAAAATCGCTAAGGATGAGGTGATCCGACCATGAATATAATCAATAAGTTAACGATTCGTCAGTTGATGTTAAATAAAAAACGAACACTGGTGACCATAATCGGGACTATCATATCTGCGGCGATGATCACAGCAGTGGCTACCCTTGGACTTTCCTTTATGGATGTTTTACAAAGACAGGTCATTACGCAAAATGGTGAGTGGCATGCTACCTATAAAAATATTAATGAACAACAGCTGAAAGAAATTGAGAAGAACAAGCATGTGAAAACGGCGATGATGAACAGGGAGAGTGGATATGCTTATCTAAAAGGCAGCAAGAATACCAATAAACCTTATCTATATATTTTAGAATTCAGTCAATCTATGTTTCAGCATATGCCGGTCAAGGTAACCGAGGGAAGGCTTCCCCAAAAGCCAAGTGAGATACTGCTGTCCGAAGCGGTTGCAGAAAATGCAGGCGTAACTTATAAAGTAGGAGATCAAATTAAGCTATCCGTAGGTAAGAGATTTTCAACCCGGAAAGATACGGATAACAGTAAACCCCTAGAGCAAAATAGTAGCCTACAATGGGAGAGTGATAAAGTTGCTGAAAAGCTTACGACAGAAGGTGGGAAGACTTATACTGTAGTTGGATTTTTCGAGCGTCCGGAGTGGGAGTTGACATGGTCGCCGGGCTATACATCAATCTCTTATCTTGATCAGAATACAGTAAAAACTTCCGATACTTTTGATGTATCCGTATTATTTAAAAATATTAATAATAAGCTCTTTTCTTGGGGTGATAAAATCGCAAAGGATAACAATATTAAAGTGTATGAGTACAATAATAGCTTACTTCGATTCTATGGAATTATCAAGGACGATTCCGTGAAAATGATGTTAGCAACACTGTCAGCTATTATCATGGTGATTATTGTGATAGGGTCGGTATCATTAATTTACAATGCATTTGCAATATCGGTTTCGGAGCGATCGCGATATCTTGGTATGTTATCCAGTGTTGGGGCGACCAAAAAGCAAAAGCGTAATTCGGTTTTCTTCGAAGGGGCAGTAATTGGTGCCATCAGTATTCCGATTGGAATTCTGGCTGGATATATTGGTCTTGGTATCACTTATTTATTCATTAATCCGATGCTTGAAGGTATGCTGAACCATAAGGGAGGATTCCGATTGATTGTATATCCTTCCTCTGTGATTACTGCTTTTCTGGTATCTGCAGTAACGATACTGATTTCTACCTACATTCCGGCACGGAGGGCCTCCAATGTCTCAGCAATTGATGCGATACGTCAAGTAAGTGATGTGAAAATCAGTAGAAAACAGGTGAAAACTTCTCGACTTACTAGAATGATATTCGGAATGGAAGGGGAACTTGGACTAAAAAACCTAAAGCGTTATAAGGCGAGATATAAAGCAACTGTTTTCTCACTAATTATCAGTATGGTCCTATTTTTAGTGGTTTCTGCCTTTACGGATAATTTAAAAAAATCAATGACAATGTCACAAGTTGGCGTTAATTACGACGTTCAGGTAAGAATAGATCCAAAAGTAGGTGATGCGAAAGATGATATTATAAAGAAGATCAAATCCCTAGATAACATTACAAAAATAAGCACAGCTATGACCTTGAATGTTTCTACTATGGTTGATCCAAAGAAAATTGGTGATTTTCTAAAAGCGGACAGTAGTCAAATGCTACAAGACGGAAAATACCCATATGAGGTTGTACTTACTGTGTTAGATGATAAGAATTTGGAGGAGTATGCTAAGAAGGTTGGTGTTGATAAAAAGAAGTTGGAAGATAAAAATCAGCCATCCGCAATTGTAATTGATACAGTGACTTACAAAGACAGAGTTAGTGATAAGTATATTGAAACGAAGTGTATAAAGGCCAATGTAGGTGAATTTTTTAATCTTACTACCAGGAATGATGATACAAGTGTTGATAAAGTATTACCACAGGTTAAGGTGGCTGCATTAACAAAAGAGATGCCGATGGGGATATTATCAAGCGGTAACGCATCATATTTTTATATGATTATTTCAAAAGAGACTCTTCATCAATTGCTAAAGGGAATGGGCAGTAAAAGTAACCCTATAATAGATACTTATATCTATTTGAACAGTGATAAACCGATGGAACTTCAGAATAAATTAGAAGCGATTCAAAATGAAGTCGGTATGGGAAGCATAACCATTGATAATGTATATTTTTATAAGCAGAATGAGCAGCAATCCGTCTTATTGCTATCCGTGTTTACCTATGCATTTATCATATTGATAACAGCGATTTGCATTGCGAATATCTTCAATACGATATCCACAAGTATTGCGCTCCGTAAGCGAGAGTTTGCTATGTTAAAATCCATTGGTATTACACCCAAGGGCTTTAATAAAATGTTGAATTATGAAAGTATCTTTTATGGAATTAAAGCTTTGTTATATGGTATACCAATTAGTATTTTTGTAATGTATCTGATCTATGATGTGTTGATGGCAAAGTTTGATTTTGTGTTTACATTACCTATAAGAAATATTGCTATTGTTATTGTATCTGTATTTCTCATCGTAGGCATGGCAATGCTCTATTCAAGCAGTAAGGTAAGAAAAGAAAATATTATTGATGCACTTAAGCAGGAGATAATATAAGCATAGTACTAAGAATAAATATGATTATTTTAATTGATAATAACTATTAGATTTATAAATGAACAAGAAACAGGTTTTCATAATGGTTTGTGAAAATTTGTTTCTTTTTCGTATGTTAGCTAAGTGATAAATCGTTATGATATGTTATGATCTTTCTTTTATTATAAAAACAATATAGCACGATTGTAAAAAATAGAAGGTTAGTAATTGCAAATAGTGTTTGTATACCCTATAATATAATAGAATTAAAGGGAGGGAGATTATTATGTCGATAATTCTGCTTGTGTTATTTGTATTTAGCTGCAAAAATCTTGCCTTTGCAAAAGAAAATGATTTTTGCAGAGATTATATGGAAATGTCAAAAACCAATGCTGTGAAAGGTATCTTTGTACTGCTTGTTTTTCTTCGCCATTTTTTACAGTATGTTAAGTTAAATGGGCCATTTGATGGTTTTGCTAAATGGATAGATGGAAGTACAGGGCAATTAATTGTAGCAATGTTTTTATTTTACTCCGGTTATGGAATACTAGAAGCAATTAAGTCAAAAGGAACTTCTTATGCGAATTCTATTCCAACCCAAAAAGCTTTGAAAACGCTAATGCATTTTGATGTTGCTGTAATATTATATTTATTGCTTGATTTTATTCTGGGAGTCCAAGTGTCCGTTAAACAAGTATTATTATCCTTTGTTTGTTGGGAAAGTATCGGTAACAGCAACTGGTATATTATGGCTATTATAGTCACTTATTTATTTACTTATGTTGCATTCAAAGCATGCAAAAAAAATCATATATTAGGTGCAATTCTCACTACTTTATTATGTATAGCATTTATGTATATTTTAATGCCTTGGAAAGGCAGTTACTGGTATAACACAATTCTTTGCTATCCGTTAGGAATTTGGTTTTCATTGTATCGACAAAAGATCGAAAAATGGGTCATGAAAAATGATCTATGGTATTTTGGTTCTGTACTTGTGTTTTTGATGACCTATTATGTTTTTTATACCAGAAGAGGCTTACATGTATGGTATTATGAAGGATGGGCAGTTTGTTTTACGGTTTTAGTTGTGCTAATTACGATGAAAATCAGTTTCGATAATAATTTTCTGAAATTTTTTGGTAATCATGTGTTTAGTTTATATATACTTCAACGCATTCCTATGGGTTTTATGAGCCGTAAAGGTCATATTGCATCACATCCATACGCGTATTTCATTATAGCAGTTTTGAGTACTATAGTTTTGGCATTATTATTTGAGAAGGCTCTTCATAAAGTAGATGGATTGGTATTTGCTAAAAAGAAACCGAAAGTGAATAATGGATAGGATTGATTTCAATTTCTTTTTTATAGAAATTTCCATCATCCTTACATAAAGAAACTTGAAATCATGTTTGTTTTCCTATATGATATAGATAGTTACATATTATGAGCAGATGATGGTGAAATATAGAAGTATCTTAGCCAAATATTGATGAATAAGTGAGGTAGTAGTACGATGATTAATGATGACTATATAGGTTTTACAATTGCGAAACAAAAGCACATCGCATTAATTGCGCATGATACAAAGAAGCATGAGTTAGTGGAATGGGTAAATAAGAATAAAGATATACTAAAAAACCATTTTTTAAGTGGTACAGGTACAACAGCGCGTTTAATCGTTGATAAGACAGGATTACCGGTAAAGGCATATAACAGTGGCCCTTTGGGTGGTGATCAGCAGATCGGCTCCAGAATCGTTGAGGGTAACATTGACTTTGTTATATTCTTCTGGGATCCGCTTGCGTCTCAGCCACATGATCCTGATGTTAAGGCACTTCTTCGTATCAGTGCCGTGTATGATATTCCGGTTGCAAATAACCGTGCAACAGCGGACTTCTTAATTACTTCAAAGTTTATGAATGAGGATTATGAAAGAAGAGTGATGAATTATAACAAGATAATTCAGGGCAGATTAGAAGAGTTTAAATAATTAATTAATCAAAGCATGAGCCTCTGGTTATATGATTTTGTGTGTATCTTAATCATATAACCAGAGGCTCATGCTATTTTTATAACTGTATTTATTGAATCATCAAGGAATATAGGCGTTTACTCTTTTCTTACAATATGATTTAATGTTATTCCTGATTATTTGCTTCAATTAAGCTATCAATAAAGAATTTTGCAGCATCCGAAAGAGGAATGTCATTATTGTAGGAAGCAACTAATAGTCGCGATGGAATCTCTTGAGTGGTTGTAATGACGGATAAATCATCCAGTTCCTTTACGCAGAAATCCGGGATAAAAGCAATTCCTAAACCAATCTTTGCGAGATCAATCAACAAGTCATTACTGCTTAACTCAATCGCAGGAACCAGATCCAGAGAGTTCTCAAGGAATAAGTTATGCAGGAAGATGCTGGTTGTGGAACGCTTGTCCAACATCAGAATTGGATTTTGCTGAAGTTCTTGTAGCGTGATTGGGCGTCCTTCTAATGGAAAGGCTTCCTTATTAGCTATAAAAATATCCCTGAACTCCTTCACAGGAACGATTTGCATCATATTGTTCAATCCGGAATTCGGTGAGTTCGTTACTATGATATCGACCTCGTTTCGTTCTAAAAGCTTCGCACATTGGAGGGAGGTAGCATTGGTAACCTTAATGTGTATCGTTGGATATTTTTTATGAAACATATTTAAGAATGGAACAAGGTAATAACGGCAAATGGTATCACTTGCACCGATTCTTAATTGAACGCCACTCTTAGGATCAGCGCAAAGCTGATTTTCACCACGGCTTATGAGGTTAATGGCAGGTTCAACATGCTTTAATAAGAGTTCCCCTTCTTTGGTGAGGGCGACCCTCTTTGTACTACGAATAAATAGGGTTTGATTCAGTCGTCTTTCGAGCGTCTTAATGGACTGGCTGACTGCTGACTGGCTGATAAATAATGTATCTGCAGCATCTGAGAAGCTAAGGCTTTTGGCAACTTGATAAAATACCTTGTACAATTCATAATTGATATCCATACAAACCTCCGTTATAATCAAATACGTCAATTTATTTTCCAATATCTATAAGCAAATCTAATAAAAAGATTAACATATATTAATTATGATTATAAGACATGTTATGCTATAATGCAAGTAAATGATAGAGAGCGTGAAAAAGGGTTAAACTTCTTTCATACAAATAACATACGAAACCGAAAATTATTTAGACTATAATATTTAAAAGGAGCTTATCACATGGGCAACGTAAAACGAATTTATGTAGAGAAGAAAGCACCGTATGCAGTAAGAGCGAAGGAATTAAAATCTGAGCTCCGTAGCTACCTGGATATAAAGGGCATAAAAGCAGTTCGTGTTTTAATCCGATATGATATAGAGAATGTTAGTGAAGAGACATATAAAAAATCCCTTGGTACAGTATTTTCTGAACCGCCGATTGATGTGCTTTTCGAGGAGTCCTTTGAGACTGACAAGAAGGACAGAACCTTTGCAGTGGAATACCTTCCCGGACAATTTGATCAGAGAGCAGATTCTGCGGTGCAATGTGTGAAGCTTTTGAATGAAAAGGAAGAGCCGGTAATTCATTCCGCTACTACGTATGTCCTTACCGGTGACATTACAGATGAGGAATTTGATAAAATTAAGGCATACTGTATTAATCCTGTGGATTCCAGAGAGACAGATGAAGTAAAGCCCGAGACCTTGGTAACACAGTTCAATGATCCCGAAGATGTTATTATATTTGAAGGTTTTCAAACAATGGAGCAGGATAACTTATCACAGCTATATGCTTCCTTGAATCTTGCAATGACTTTGAAGGATTTTCAGTTCATTCAAAATTATTATCAAACAGAGGAACAACGTGACCCTTCCATGACAGAAATCCGTGTGCTCGATACATACTGGTCTGATCATTGTCGTCACACTACATTCCTGACAGAGCTAAAAGACATCCAGTTTGAAGAAGGATATTATACAGCTCCGATTAAGGCTGCTTACAGCAGCTATATCAATGAACGTGAGAAATTATATAAGGGCAGAGATGACAAATATATCTCTTTGATGGATATCGCTTTACTTGCAATGAAGAAATTAAAAGCAGACGGTAAACTTGAGGATATGGAAGTATCTGATGAGATCAATGCCTGCTCCATCATAGTGCCTGTTGAAATCGACGGCAAGAGCGAGGAGTGGCTTGTATTCTTCAAGAATGAAACACACAACCATCCAACCGAGATTGAACCGTTTGGTGGTGCAGCAACCTGTCTTGGCGGAGCAATTCGCGATCCACTATCGGGAAGAGGTTATGTATACCAGGCGATGCGTGTAACTGGAGCAGGTGATCCGACGATTCCTGTTAAGGATACCTTAGAAGGTAAATTAGCGCAGAGAAAGATTTGTACCGGTGCAGCAGCAGGCTACAGCTCCTACGGTAATCAGATTGGTCTTGCAACCGGGTTGGTGGATGAAATCTATCATCCGAACTATGTGGCTAAGAGAATGGAAATCGGTGCCGTGATGGGCGCCGCTCCGAGAAAGAACGTAATCCGTGAGAACTCCGACCCAGGTGATATTATTATCTTAATGGGTGGTAGAACCGGACGTGACGGCTGTGGCGGAGCAACGGGCTCCTCAAAAAGCCATACAACAGAATCAATTCATACCTGCGGCGCAGAGGTTCAAAAGGGAAATGCTCCAACCGAGCGTAAACTTCAACGCTTATTCCGCAGAGAAGAAGTTAGTAAATTAATTAAGAAATGTAATGACTTCGGTGCAGGCGGTGTATCCGTAGCGATTGGTGAGCTTGCAGCAGGTCTTCAAATTGACTTAGATAAAGTTCCAAAGAAATATGCTGGCCTTGATGGTACGGAACTTGCAATCTCAGAATCCCAGGAGAGAATGGCAATCGTGGTTGACCCTAAGGATGTAGACACAATGCTTGCATTTGCGGAGGAAGAAAACCTTGAGGCTGTTGTGGTAGCTGAGGTTACTGAATTACCAAGATTGGTTATGAAGTGGAGAGGTAATGAAATCGTTAATATCTCTAGAGCATTTCTTGATACAAACGGTGCGCATCAGGAGGCAAGTGCTTATGTAACACTTCCATCCAAAGAAGATAATTATCTGAATAAAGGATTTGATGTAGAGGGAAAAGACACAAAGGAAACATGGTTAAAGAGCTTAGCAGCATTAAATGTATGCTCCAAGAAAGGCCTTGTTGAAATCTTTGATAGCTCCATAGGTGCAGCCACAGTGACGATGCCTTATGGTGGTAAATATCAGTTATCACCGATTCAGACAATGACAGCGAAGCTTCCGGTACTTGAAGGCGCTTGTGATACGGTAACTATGATGAGTTATGGCTTTGATCCTTACCTTTCTACCTGGTCTCCATTCCACGGTTCGGTATATGCAGTGATTTCTTCTGTTGCTAAGATTGTGGCAGCAGGTGGTGACCATACGAAGATTCGTTTTACCTTCCAGGAATTCTTCAGAAGACTTGGAAATGATCCAAAACGTTGGGGTGAGCCGTTAGTAGCACTTCTCGGCGCTTATGATGCTCAGATTAAGCTTGGTCTTCCATCCATTGGTGGAAAGGATAGTATGTCAGGAACCTTTAATGATATTGATGTACCTCCGACCTTAGTATCCTTTGCAGTGGATATCGCAAAGAGCGGTGATGTCATTACAACAGAACTTAAGAATGCCGGAAATGTCTTGGTACGCTTTGATATCAAGAAGGATGAATATGATCTTCCGGATTATATACAAACAATAGACCTTTATTCAAAGATTACCTCATTTATGAGATCTGGCAAGACTGTATCCTCCTTTGCATTAGGGTTTGGTGGTGTTGCAGAAGCAGTGAGCAAGATGGCATTTGGTAATAAACTTGGTGTCACCCTAGATAGTAAGTTAAGCGATAATGATCTTTTCTTACCAGCATACGGTTCCTTAGTGATAGAGATGACTAAGGAAGCTGCTGCGGAGTTATCTCAGGCAGGATTTGCAGCAGAGGAATATAGTGTAATCGGTACAGTAACAGAAAAGAGTGAATTCGTATACAAAGATGTTATCATCACGATGGAGGAAGCATTAACTGCATGGACAGGAACATTGGAGAAGGTATATCCTACTCGTTCTAAAGTGGCTGAGGAGATCGAGGCTTCCGATTCCAAGATTGAAACGAAGCTTTATGATAGCAAAACAATCTATGTTGCAAAAAATAAAGTAGCAAAACCGAAGGTTTTCATTCCGGTATTCCCGGGAACGAATTGTGAATATGATTCATTAAAAGCATTTCAGAATGCCGGTGCAGAAATCGAAACTGTTGTTTTCAAGAATTTGACGGAGAGCAATATACGAGAATCTGTGGGGGCCTTTGCAGAGGGAATTAAGGGGGCACAGATTCTCATGTTCCCCGGTGGTTTTTCAGCAGGTGATGAACCGGACGGTTCCGGTAAGTTCATTGCAACCGCTTTCCGTAATGAAAGAATTACAGAAGCAGTAAATGATCTTCTTAAGAACAGGGACGGACTTGCACTTGGTATTTGTAATGGTTTCCAGGCGTTAATTAAGCTAGGCCTTGTACCTTATGGCGAAATTACACCTCAAAAGGAAGATTCTCCGACACTTGCTATGAATAATATTGGTCGCCATGTGTCCAAGTCAGTTTATACCAAAGTAGTTACCAATAAATCTCCTTGGTTAATGAAGGCTGAGCTTGGCGGAGTATATTCCATCCCTGCATCCCATGGCGAAGGACGCTTTGTTGCTAATGAGGAGTGGATTAAGAAGTTGGTAGAGAACGGCCAGGTTGCTACTCAATATGTAGATGTTGACGGCAATCCGACGATGAATGAGGATTTCAATCCAAATGGTTCCTACTATGCCATTGAGGGTATCACCAGCCCGGATGGCCGTGTTCTCGGTAAGATGGCTCATTCCGAGCGTAGAGGTTCTTCCGTTGCGATAAATATAGCAGGTGACCAGAACCAGTATATCTTCGAATCCGGAGTGGCATATTTTAAATAATTAACATGAACCTCGCAGGCGATTTATATTATTATCCTTGCTAAAATACGTTATATAGTTAAAGATGAACTCCTTAATTTAATATCTTTATTCCGACTTCAATGCAACGTTACAATTCACTAATAGATTTGTCATATGGTAAAACAGAGCCCAAAAAAGCATCAGGTGAAACACAAACGTGTTCCACCTGATCGCGGGTGCGTTCGCATTTTACAAGCTAGCTTATAACTGCTCACTTTGCCTACGCGAAAACTCCTCGCTACGCTCGTCAAACATGCTATTTGTTGACTCTGAACCATATTCCAACTCTATAAGTGAATATAGAAACTTTTGCATAGGCGTCGTCATATAGATATCAAATTAAGGAGTTCGTATTTAGTTTTAGAAACGTATTTTACCAAGTAGATATATTAATTACCTGCGAGGTGTTAAATAATTGAAATATGAGTTAAGCCGCTATCGAAAATGATATCGTTAATATGTACAAATAAATGTAACAAATTAAATTGCGAAACATATTGATATGCATATTAACGATTGTAAGAAATATTCTGGCTTTTGACGTGCATAGATTATTCATACAGATAATTATTGAAAATTATGCCTTTGGCGATTAACCACTTAACAAGATATTTTATTCCGGCATCAAACCATCGTTGCAATGCAACCCTCAATAACTATGTTGGCGCCGTTCATGTTTTGAATATTTATTACACGATACCTTCAAAAATAGCACATGTATTATTAATCCATAAGGAGACCGTTAATCGCTGTCGGCAGTGCCGCTACATGCGATAATTGAGCGGAAACATGTCTTCGTCGGAAAATAATGCATGCGCTAATAAAAGAGTAAATTATGGTATATTAAAACTAAAAATTGTGTAACGGAGCCTTGGAGATTATGAAGTTTATCACATAACTTGGCTGAAAAATAGCATACATTTATTAATCCATAAAGAGACCGTTTGACGCCGTCGGCATTTAGGCTGTGGCAGATGTCTTTGATCTGACAGAGCCTTATGTGCCGCTACGTGCGTCAACGAGTGGGAACGTGTCTCTGATGGATAATAATTGTATGCTATTTTTCGTTCATATTATTATAAACTTCATAATCTCCAAGGCATTGCTACTATTTCTTGATCTGGCATTCCATTGGATCTTTATCATCGCGAAACCCCTTGAATACGGGTTGTCTAAGCATGCCCTTTTCGTTTGGCATATACTGAACGACACAAACCAGTTCCGGCACCAGCCAGACCGCATTCTCATTACCTGCAGGTAATTCACGAAAGGGTGAGGATTCCATCGTATCTAGCTTTCTTAAATCTCCATATTTTACGCCGAATGTAACATGCCCCTTATAGATTAAAGTGTCACCATCGTATTGTCCGAGTACAATACTGGTGACTCCTTTTTCCTTTTGGATATATCCACATACCACAAAGTCTTGGTCGGCAAGGAATTTGAATTTGATCCAGTCCTTTGTACGTTTATCAAAGTAATATCTACTATTTCTCTTTTTTGCAACCACGCCCTCCAGCTGTTGACTCTTCGCAGCATCAAACAGTTCGATTCCTTTCTCAGGAATGTACCTGCTGACAGCCAGCTTCGGGCTATCACTCACCACTTCACTGAGTATGGCTTTACGTTCAATTAACGGAAGATCAGTCAACTGGGTATCGGTGCGATATAGAATGTCATATGCAACAAAGCAGGCAGGAAAACTGCCGGAGGAGAGTTCTATCTTAAAGCGATTTGAAGTTAGAGCTCTTTTTTGCAGCTCGAAGAAGTCAGGAACCCCATTTTTTAATATAACTAATTCCCCATCAAGTATGCAGCGAGTGGATACTTGCCTAAAGATATCGGATAACTCCGGAACCTTCTGCAGAAGTCTGTCATTTCTCTTATTACGAAGCTCAGTCTCTTTATCCAGATATGCAACACAGCGAATTCCATCGAGCTTTAGTTCATAGATCCAATCAGGGTCATTAAAAGGCTGCGTCATATCAGAGATTAGCATGGGTTTAATATTCTTTTCTTCAAATAAATCCATCAGGCGGTACCACTCAACTTCTGATCCTTTGACATCTCAAGCGTACGTTGTAAAGCCTCCATCAAGTCTATGACATTATTCGGAGCAGAGGTATCCACTGCGACGATATCCTCTCCATGGATTTTTTGCATGATAGCATCCCGTAGCCTTTGTTGATATTCATCCTTATACTTGGAAGCATCGAATGCTTGAGTCATAGAATTTATTAATGTCTTTGCCATGGTAACTTCAGCCTCGTTTAGTTCTACAGGAGCAACCTGCTTGGGTACGGCAATAATCTCATCCTGGTAGAAGAGTGTTTTAGCGATTATTCCACCCTCTGTTGGATATAACACGATAAGATTTTCTTTGGTGCCGATTACCGTTTTAGCAAGGGCTACCTTCTGTTCGGATAGCATGGCACTGCGTAACAGCTCAAAGGCTTTTTCTGCCCCGGTTTCCGGGATTGCATAATAATTACGCTCATAATACATTGAATCAATTTCAGAGAGATTAACAAACTGAATGATGTGTATTGTTTTATCCTTCTTAGTTTTTATTTTTTCTAATTCCTCCTCCGTCATCATAACATATTTTTCGTTTTCATATTCATAACCCTTTATGATTTCATCCGGTTTTACTTCCTTATTACAGCTGGGGCAATATTTTTTATATTTAACCCGCTCTTTGGTATCCTTACATAGCTGATTGAACTTGATATCATTATCTCTGGTAGTGGTATATAAGCCCACCGGAATATATAGAAGACCAAGTGAGATTGCACCTTTATGAGAAACACCCATTGAACCTCCAATCTACCAGTTAAGACGACTGGCTAAATGCATGATTTAGAATTACCGAAAATATATGTATTATTGTTTGCAGAGTTTATATTAATCATACAAAATTCATTTGTTTTCAAAGATTATAAGTATATTCAGATTGAATGATGAGGTATCAAGTTTTTTATATCAGAAAAGAGCCCTATGTAAAATCATAGGACTCTTTTCTGTAAACGTCAGTTTTCGGTTTTATATAATAGATTGATTGTAAGCAAATTATATAGATTCCTCTAGAAGCTTAGTGTCAGATGATTGGTGGCATATTCCAAACACAATTGTACTACTGCCATGCCCATTGTAAAGAAGGAGAGCACAATTATTAAGGCCACAGCAGTTTTATCGTATAGAAGCTTCTCCTGCTTACGTGTAAAATTGGCAATCAGGATTTCAAATCCCAAAAATATTAATACAATTGGCCATAAGCGAAATACGTATTCATAATTTAAGTGTGGCACAAACATACGAAGTAAGAATAAAACTCCAAATACAATTAACATACCACCTAAGGTTAAGGTACCGACACGATGAGAATGATTCATCTTAAAACCCTCCCTGATTTTCAATTTGATTATCTTTGTTTTCCTTATCAAGATCTTTCTTCTTACCAGCAATCAGGTATATGCCGAGGGCAATAATTCCACAACCTACAAAGAACTGAGGGAAGTAACGTCCGAAGGAATAAAGTATCTGTCGGATAACATCCGGAAGAACCCAGTTAATCATCGAGTAAAGATTATTCCACAGGATGGAAAAGCCCACTAAGATTAATACAATTGCGAAGATGAGGCGGGGCTTTCCTTGAAGGATGTTGGTCTTATTTGCAAACAGATCCGGATATATGATGTATTTATCCTCAACTACGTAAAACTTCTCATCCGGTAAGGAACGTAGATTAAAGGTATCAAAAAATGCAAAGAACCATATAACCGGCAAAGCAAATAAGAGTGGGCTAAGATTAAGCCAGGTTGAGGCAAATATTAAAAGGAAAAAAGCTGACATAAAGCTGGTTCCGCGCTTCATAAAGCCCATATACATTTGTCCTGCTCCGGGTAAGAATGCAAAACAAAAAGTTAAGAAATTACTTCGTTTGTTGATCATGATTAGATCCCTCCGTTTTCATTATTTTATTCGAAAAATTTAATATTGAATTACTGATTTGATCCATGTTATCTTTTATCGATGCTGTAATTGGTTCCTCATTGCTGGGTTCCTTAATTCCCACGAATACCACAGTTGGTGGGGCCTGAGAGGTGTTAACGATATGGGACAGATTCATCGTAATAATTAGGAGTGCTAATGCACATACAGTAGCCATGCCCACCTTTAGGCTATACCATATTAATTGTAACCTCTTTGAACTTTCCTTTGTTTTTTTAGAAAGCCTGATATCGGGGCGATTAACTGCTCTCATAATATTGGCTTTCAGATCACGTGGTGCAGTTATAACTTCTTCAGACATTAAGGAGGCAAAATGATCAGCACAATAATCACAGCCGGAGATATGCTCTAGGAACTCAATTCTGTCGGCAGGATTCATAAGGTCATGTTGAAATAATATATAATCGTGTTCTTCGATATGATGTTTATCACTCATGGATGATTGCCTCCTTTCGATATGTTTTTTGGAGCAGCGTGCGGGCTCGGTAAATCTGAGTCTGGACTGTTTTGATGTTTTTTCCTGTGCTTGTCGCTATCTCTGCAGCAGATAGCTCGTGATAAAAATAATCCAGTGCAATTTCTCTGTAAGGCGGTTTTAATTGATTACACCGATCAGAGAGCTGTTGCTTAATTTCCTTCTCCAGTACATTTTCCTCCGGCAAGGGATCCTTGACCGGTTGTGCTAAAAAGTATTCTTCTTCTGTGGGGAGACTCTGCCTATCCGATCGTTTGATAAAATCCAGACATTTGTTTGTCGCGATACGACAAATCCAGGCTTTCTCATATTGACGGTCGAAGGTGGGAAGATGCTTATAGACAGAAAGAAATGTTTCCTGAGCCAAATCCTCCGCTTCAAAGTAATCTCTTACAATTTTATAGCAAATGGAGTAGATTAAATTTTGATATGTATCGATTAGATACTCATAATATTGCTCATTACTGATCGTTTCCGCCTCCCCTCTGTTATATATGTAAGTCGCTTCATGTAATTTATAACGATAGTATAATTCAAATGTCTTCAACTTTGAATGAAAAATTATGATTTTTTTTGTATTGACAAAACATACCTCTATAATAGACTCAATTTTACCAAATTATTATGATATTGTTGAAAAAGAAACAAAAATTAAATATAATATCAATAATACAATACGTGGGAGGAGCATCCATGAATAAAGGAGTACAGGTAATAAGGGGTTTTAGAGATTTATATAATAAGATGGTTTTTCTAAATAAGATTAAAATGGAAGAGAGACTGAAGGATTATAAACCCTCTGAAGTACATTGTATTGAGTATATAGGGGAAAATATTGACGCTAATGTAACAAAACTTGCAGAGTACTTTTTCATGACCAGGGGGGCTATGAGTAAAGTTACAAAGAAGCTTATTAATAAAGACATCATTGAGAGCTATCAAAAAGCTGATAATAAGAAGGAAATCTATTTTCGCTTGACCTCGAAGGGAAATGAAGTTTATAAAATCCACGAGAGCTTGCATAGGGAGTTTCAAGATAGGGATAAGGCGGTATTTGATCAGGTAAGCGAAGAACAATATAAAGTCATGCTTGATTTTATAGAGAAATATGGTAATCATTTGGATGAAGAAATAAAGAATCAAGGGTTAGATATTACGGAACAAAATGATATTGAATAATTGAACCATTTAATTCATTTTTATAGAGCTGATTGAAATGCTGCAACATATGCGTTTTATTCGGTTCTTTTTTGTTGACAAGGAAACAATATGATGATATCATAATTATGTTTCCTGGGAAACATAATTATGAGAGGTGTGAATTAACATGTACAAATTAAAATCAATGAATACAAAATCCATAGAACAAAGTGTGGATAAGAATGCTTTAATATTCGGCTTGATATCCGTGCTCCTCTATGGAATTGGATTTGGACTGACTACACCGGTTGTTCCATTTTTAGTGCAACCATATGTAAATAGTCCGCAAAATCAAGCTATTGTTATTGCTCTATTAACCTTCATCTATGCGGTTTGCGTATTTTTGGCAGCGCCGGCCCTTGGGGCTTTGAGCGATCGGTATGGTCGGCGCCCGGTTCTTATTATCTGTCTTTTAGGATCAGCCATAGGATATCTGATCTTTGGTATTGGGGGAGCATTATGGGTTCTGTTTTTAGGACGTATCATAGACGGGATAACAGGGGGGAATATCAGTACCATATTAGCATATTTTGCAGATATAACTCCTGATGAGCAGCGTACCAAATATTTCGGGTGGGCAGGAGCTGCTTCCGGAATCGGTTTTATCATCGGACCTTCCTTAGGTGGTTTGCTTGCTAAGTTTGGATATTCAACCCCTATGTATTTTGGTGTGATGATAACTTTATTAAATGTTGGGTATGGAGCAATTTTCATGCCGGAAAGTCTGAGTAAGGAGCATAGATTAAAAAAAATATCCGTTGTAAGGCTTAATCCATTTACCCAGTTTTCAAGTATATTTTCAGTGAGGAATTTAAAATGGATTTTTATTGCAATATTTTTACTAGGAGTACCTTCCGGTTCGTTGCAAACCTTCTTTTCACAGTTTGCGAAAGATTCATTCCACTGGGAACCTGTTATCATAGGAATAGTATTTTCAATAATCGGTGGAATGGACATTATTACGCAAAGTCTTATTATGCCCATGCTCTTAAAGAGACTCAAAGTAATACAGATTGCAGTCCTCGGTATGATCTGTGAAATGATAGCTTATGGACTAATTGCCCTTTCCGGCTTATTCTTAAGCGTTCCATTCTTTATTGTGGGAATTGTAATATTTGGATTTGGAGATGCCATATTTGGCCCGGCTGTTAACGGAATCGCTTCCAATTCAGTCAGACCGGAGGAGCAGGGTAGAATTCAAGGGGGAAGTCAATCCATTCAAGCACTGACACGTATTATAGGACCAATTCTTGGTGGAGTATTATACATATCACTGGGACATTATGCCCCTGCCGTTATGGGCGTAATCTTAGTGGGAGCAGCTATTGCTGCGATTCAAAAAGGGATTCAGAGAAAATATGTAGAATAACGGCATGTTACTATTACGAAATTGTATATGTATATACTCTATGTTATTTGAGTTTAATAAGAAAAAGGGAGTACCGCGAACTACTGTAAGATAGTTTCGCGATACTCCCTTCTTCTGTCGATTCAATAATTGATTCGATTATTTTAGAGCTTCTCTTCCCTCAGCGCCGTTGCTGACACGGATTACATTTTGAACATCATAAACAAAAATCTTTCCATCGCCGATATTACCGGTATGGAGAACCTTCTTAGCGGTTTCAACCAGCAAATCAACTGGGACCTCACAGATTACAATTTCAATCTTGATTTTTGATAAAAGCTTAATATCTACCGGCATACCACGGTAATATTCTCTGTGGCCTTTTTGAACACCGCATCCTAATACATTTGATACAGTCATTCCGGTGATGCCGATTTTATTCAATGCATCAATCAAATCGTCAAGCTTGTTGGGAGAAGTTATTATATCCACTTTAGTCATTACTTCATTCATAAGTATCCCTCCTTGTCTGTTAGGTACATTGTATCATTATATGGGAATAATAGCAATTAATATAGCCAAGTATACCCATGTTATCACTCGTACGATCGTTATCTGTTGTAGATGTTATAGGCAGCTTCCCCATGTAAGGCGATATCTAATCCAAGAGATTCAGCGTCCTTCTCCGTTCTAAGTTTTGCAACTAGACTGATGAGTTTTAAGATAACGAAGGTAGCTGCAGCTGCATATGCAGCACAGGCTACAATTGCAATAAGATGAGCTGTCAGAAGTTTGACATTACCGTGTAATAAACCATTTGCTCCATTAGCATTTACACTAGTTGTTGCAAAGATTGCGGTTGCGATAGAACCCCAGATACCGGCAACACCATGGCAACCGAATGCATCCAGAGCATCATCATAACCGAGCTTCACTTTCATGATCGCAATTGCGATAAAGCTTACTGTACCACCACCTAAACCGATAATAAATGCAGAAGTAGGGGTTACAAAACCGGCACCCTGTGTGATGGCAACAAGTCCGGCGATTGCTCCGGATATTGTTCCGAGGGTAGTCGGTTTCTTATTTATTAACCATTCGCATGCTACAAAAGCGATTGCGCCTGCAGCAGCTGATGTATTCGTAGTTAAAAATGCATTGATCGCCACACCGTTTATTGCAAGCGCACTACCAGCATTAAATCCGAACCAACCAAACCAAAGGATACCACCACCGAGAATAGCCATAGGGAGGTGATGTGGATCGGGATTTGTTTTCTTTCTCTTGCCCAATATAATAGCTGCGACAAGGCCGGATACACCGGAGTTGATTTCAACAACATTACCGCCGGCAAAGTCAAGAACACCCATATTCTTTAACCAGCCGTTGTCTGACCATACCCAATGCGCAATCGGATCATATACAAAAGTGGTCCATAGAAGAATGAACAGAATGAAGGCCGGAAAGCGCATACGTTCTGCAAAAGCACCCGATATAACAGCAGCTGTAATAACAGCAAACATCATTTGAAATATTGCAAATAATAAATGAGGAATGGATGAAGAATAAGCAGCGTTGGCATCCATACCAACGTTTTTCATGAAGGACCAGTCCAAATTACCAATAAAACCATTTCCAGGTCCAAAGGCTAAAGAATAGCCGAAGAAAATCCACTGCACAGAGATAATTACTAATGCAGCATAACTATGTAGTGTTGTACTTAATACATTTTTACTCTTTACCATACCACCATAAAATAATGCCAATCCTGGCACCATGAGCATGACAAGAGCAGCAGAGAAAATGACAAATGCCATATCTGCTCCATTTAAAGCTTTCATACATAAACCTCCTTGTTAAGTGAGCGGTCTCAAGGCGTCGTTGCGTTGAGAAATTGCCTCTTTCTTATTCGTTTCAACGATTGCGAACCAGACTACTCATGCCTATACAGAATTTAATTCCGTTGCCGCTTCCCCTTTGAAGGACTGATAGCATGAAAATTTCTTTGAATCCGTATCTGTAACCTTCAGTAGAAAAATGCACGAAAAAATGACGTTAAAAAATGAGAACATAATTGAACTCATCTTCTAGACGTCATTGTCTCGCTGAATTGTATATAAAATCTACTGGATTTTTATATTATAATGAAAGTTAATGGAGATTTCAAGTATTATTTTTTACAAGGATTAAAATGGAAAAACAATAGCAAGAATCTACACAATATCTTAATGCCCATATATATTTTCAACTGGTGATACATGTGCTAAACTAAATCGATATGCGATATTCAGTAATAAGTTATCAATCTGGATTAAAGTAGGGTAAACGGGAAAAAATATGAATAATACGAGGAGTGATAATAAAGTGGAACAAAAATTTAATCAGAATGATAATATGATCAGTGAAAACGAGCTGAGTGAAGAAGAGCTTGCGTTAATCCAATTGGAGGAAGATTATCAAACTGCGGTCAGATTACTTGCAAGTATAAAGTGTATGCTTATCAGTAATCAGTTAATTGATATGTATCAAAAGCTAATTATCGATCTGCAAGAAATGGATGGGTATAAAGATTCTCAGGATATGATTAAGATTTGTCAGGAGAATGTCAAAATTGCCAAGAAAGACTTAAAGGAAGTAATCTATAAGAAAGCAAATTATTTAAAAGAGAATGCACGAGACTCAGAGGATTACTCAGAAGCTATCAATGAATATAAAAAGGTAATAGGATATCTTGATTCAAAAGATTTGATTGAAGAGTGTGAAAAATTATCCGATATAAAGAGCAGGGATAAGAAAAGAAAATCAATGATAAAAACGCTAATTACAGTGCTTGTGTTAGTGGTTATCATTGTTGGTGCGAATACCAAACATGCAAAATACTATTATGCAAATGCATGTATGTTTACCAAAGCCTATGGCACAGCCATTCACGAATTTACTCGACTAAACAATTATAAGGATAGTGAATTGAAAAAGACCGAATGTTATTATTTGTGGGGAAAGTCACTGTCCCATACGAAAAAATTAGATGATGCAATTAATGCATTCGGTAATGCCGGAGATTATAAGGATAGTGCAAGTTTAAAGACGGTTGTGGAAAAGAAGGAAATGAAGAACAGTGTTGCAGGAGATATTATTACCTTTGGTAATTGTAGGTGGATTATATTGAGCAATGAAAACAATAATATATTCATGATACGAAAAAAAAACCTACCCGTTATGGCTTATAATGAGACGCAAGGTGATATAACTTGGGAGAAATCTACAATTAGAAAATGGTTAAATTCAGATTATCTGAATCAGGCATTTTCAAAAGAAGAGCAAAAGGAGATAGAGCTTACTAACTTAAAAAATAGCAAAAATACTACGTATGGAACAAGTGGTGGTAATGATACGAAGGATTATGTTTATCTTTTTAGTATTGACGAGGCAAAAACCTTTTTACCGCAATTACCAACTATGAAATTAAATGCGTGGCTTCGTTCTCCGGGAAGTAGTCAAAGAACGGCAGCCTTCTATTCCGAGAAGGGAACAATAATGGATTACGGTTATGATGTCACGAGCCAAACCATTCACGTTAGACCGGTACTTAATATAGCATTTTAGAGTGGTTTAAAAGGCTGTTACAATATGTTGATTTATTGTAACAGCCTTTTTGTATGTTCGTATTTTTAATTCAATTAATGTTGTTGATTAGAATTATTCTTGAACAAATATTTTATAGATTGCCTTGGTTGCTTCTTCAAAATCCTCTTCTGAAACACCAATGATAATGTTTAATTCGGAAGAGCCCTGGTCAATCATCTTAATATTTACTTTCGCTTCTGCCAAAGCGGTGAAGATACGTGCCGCTGTTCCTCTCGCTTTTCTCATACCTCGACCAACTACGGCTATTAAAGCAAGATTATTTTCAATATCGATATGATCCGGATTTGTTCTGGAGGTGATTTCATCCAAAACTACTTTTTCTTTCCCTTTAATTGCCTCTGTGTTAATAATTACACTGAGTGTATCGATACCGGATGGCATATGCTCAAAGCAAAGATTGCTTTTTTCAAGAGCACGAAGAACGTTTCTTCCAAAGCCTACGGCACTGTTCATCATATCTTTTTCAATATTGATAACGGAGAAGCCCTTTTTACCGGCAATACCGGTGATGATAAAATTACTGCTGTCGACAGTCTGGGATACAATCATGGTACCCTTATCCTCAGGGTGGTTGGTGTTTTTAATATTAATCGGAATACCCTTGGTACGTACCGGGAAGATCGCATCTTCATGAAGAACAGTAGCACCCATATAGGATAACTCTCTTAATTCTCTGTAAGTAATAGTTCTAATCGGTTTAGGATCCTCAACGATTCTAGGATCACAAATTAAGAATCCACTAACATCAGTCCAGTTCTCATATATTGTTGCATTGATCGCACTAGCAACAATAGAACCGGTAATATCAGATCCACCTCGTGAAAAGGTCTTAATCGTATCATTAGGCATAGATCCGTAGAAGCCGGGGATAACAGCATTTTCTAACTCCGCAAGTTTAGGACCCAATTTTGAGATCGTTCTATCTAAATCAAATATACCACTCTCATTGAAGTAGAGAAGACCAACGGTATCTAGAAATGGGAATCCGAGATACTTTGCAAGAACAATACTATTGAGGTATTCTCCACGGCTAGCTGCATAATCACGTCCTGCACTGTGAGCAAAGGAGGCTTTTATGTATTTAAACTCCTCCTCCAAAGATAAATCGATATTCAAGTCCTTTATTATAGAATTATAACGTTCTTCAATAGATGAGAATTCTATATCAAAATTCTCGCCTTTGGAAGCTTTATCATAACAGTTATAAAGCATATCTGTAATTTTAATATCTTCGGAGTAGCGTTTACCGGGAGCGGAGGCAACAACAAAACGTCTGGATTTGTCAGAGTGGATAATATCCGCAACCTTTTTAAACTGATTCGCATCAGCAAGTGAACTTCCGCCAAATTTCACAACTTTAGTATCATTCATAGACTATCCTCTTTCTACGCATGGAATCAGCGCGATTATTTATAAATTTTAACTTATATTTTTACATTATATTATAACTTGTTGAAATAATCAATTGTTGATAAAGAAAGAATTTTAACCACTTTCATGCAATATATTGTGGGATTTTTTGTATGTGCATTCATTCCAGCAATCATAACGTTTGTTCTCACCTTTCTATTTAATTGTCATAAAATATTGTATGAATTTAAACAAAGAAAGGGATACATCGTTGAATAGAGAAAATAACAATAATAGATCTAATAACCGTGATCAGAACCGGGATCAGCGTAATCGAGACAGAAATCAAAGACCTGGGTCGTCACCACAGCCACAACCTATGCCACAACCAAGGCCAGAGCCAAGGCCTATGCCAGGACCGCAGCCTATGCCACAACCAAGACCGCAGCCTATGCCAGGACCGGGATCAAGACCGCAGCCTATGCCAGGACCGGGTCCGAGGCCACAGCCTATGCCAGGACCGGGTCCGAGGCCACAGCCTATGCCAGGGCCGGAACCGAGACCACAGCCTATGCCAGGACCGGGACCGAGACCGCAGCCTATGCCAGGGCCAGGACCGAGGCCACAGCCTATGCCAGGGCCGGGACCAAGACCGCAGCCTATGCCAGGACCGGGACCGAGGCCACAGCCTATGCCGCCTAATTTCCCTCCTGTTTCACCCGGTATGGATGGAATGCCAAATACTCCTCCTCCCAACTTTGTTCCGGAAGCACCAAAGATGGAGAGAAGCCCGATGGGCGGGGTGTATTTTGTCAATCCATCTAATCAACAGGGTAGGTATAATCGTCCTATAAGAAGATGTTTAAATAGTTTTACGTATATCTGGTTAAGAAATGGAAGCAACTTCTGGTTTTATATTACCCGAATAGACGATAGATTTATTCAAGGGTTCCGCTGGACAGGAAGAGACTGGACATTCGACAGAATATCTCGAAATAGAGTGATTTTCTATCGATGTTTCTAAGATTGTGAATTAATGCACGGTATATGATAAATAGATTGGCTTCTTTATATGTATAAATAAAAAATCCCTACCCTTTCAGAAGTTGTGATAACTTTCATAGGGGTAGGTTTTTTTATCACCTTTGATTAATCCTCTTTATCTGTGGGCTCGGATATCTTTTCAGAATCCTGAATCTCCGCCGGAATTACCTTCTTTGCTTTGAAAGCACAAATCACAACAAGTGCAACACCAAATAAGAACAGGAAGATGGATATAAATTGTGAGGTAGATAGATTGCCAACTTGTCCACGCTCTAAATCACCGCGGAAGAACTCAATAATAAATCTTCCAACACTATAGAATATCAGATAAAAACCTGCAACCTGTCCATGAGCCTTTGTTCTTTTGGAAATCAGTACAAGAACAGCAAAGTTTAGAAAATTCAATAAACTGGAGATTGGCTGGGTAGGAATTAAGTGAACATCATTCGGCGCGTAATCTGAGTGAGGGAATATCAAGCTAAAAGGACTATTAGTCTCAGCACCATAACAGCACCCTGCCAAGAGGCAACCGATTCGTCCAAAACCTTGAGCCAGTGCGATAGAGGGCATAACAATATCAAAATACTCTAAGAAATTAAGCTTATGCTTCTTAGTGAATAAATACCCGGAAAAGATGCCGCCTATAATACCACCATAAACTACAAATCCTTCTGAAACCTGTAATAGTACGCTAGGATCAGAAATAATCTCTTTTAATTGAGTGATTATGTAAAGAAGCTTTGCACCGAGTATTCCACCTACTGCGCACCATATGGTCAGGTTAAATATGAGTTCATGTTTCAGACCTTTAAGCTTTGCCCGGTATTCTACTGTCAGGTAGGCCGCCATAATTCCGATAGCAATCATTAAGCCATACCCGTGAATTACGAAAGGACCGATTTTTAATAGTTCGTTTTTCATTATTATTTTCCTTTCTGTGTATACCTATGAATTTTGGCATTAGAATAAATTTAAACATAAAAATAATGGTTTACTAATTATTAACCACCATTTGCGTACATGTAATGAGATAAGTATATCGAATATTTATAAAAAAAGAAACAATAAATTTGAAAATCAGAAAAGGGAATCATATTTTAGTTGAAATATATGTAAATTACATATTGACAGCGTAACATTGTTATGTTACATTATAGTCATGAAATAAAACAATGTTACGTTACGGAGGTGAAATGTTTGAATTTAATATCAAAAAAAGACTTATTAGCAATCACCGGAATATCATACGGTCAATTATACAGATGGAAGAGAGAACGATTGATACCGGAGGAGTGGTTTATTAAACAATCATCATACACAGGACAGGAGACCTTCTTTCCCAGAGAGCAGATTTTAAGTAGAATCAATTCAATCTTGGAATTGAAGGATAACTATTCACTGGAGGAATTAGCGAAATTATTATCGCCGGAATCATCAGTGGCGCAGATATCACTTAAATCACTTCGGGAAGTAACTGAGATTGCTCCCGAATTGGTTGACAGCATGGAGGAGATATTCACAAAGGATAAGTTCGATTTTTCTGATGTGGCATTAATTGTTGCCTTATCGCAAGCAGCTGCAAAGTGCGGGATGTCCACCGAGCAGACGAAGCGATTGCTGGCGAAATCAGTTACACCGGCTATCGCGAAGAAGAATACAAATGTATTATGTACGGTATTTAAGCTGGAGGAGGAATATCACACCGTATTTTCCTTGAATTCTACACCATTGGCTTTTGACGACGATATTGAATCGGTAGAACATATCTACTTAAGTGAAGTATCAGATATGATTAAAATGAAGTATAAGAGTTTATTTATCAAATAATATTGGAAGGAGTAATTTGTATGGGTGATTATATTATGGAAGGTATCGGCAAGATAAACGGAGGCCAATTTGATACAGTTAAAATTGAAGGAGTTGGGAATTGCTCGAATGATTTAAAGGCAGAAAGCATAAACATCGAAGGGGTTTTCAACTGCTCCGGTGAAATTGAAGCTGGAACGTTGTATTGTGAAGGAGTAGCAAACTTTAAAGCAAGTATCAGAGCAAAAAAGATAAATGTTGAGGGCGTATTTAATGTAGACGCATTCGGAAAGATTGAAGCAACCGAGATTGTATGTGAGGGTGTAATTAAAGCAAAGGGTGAGATATCAACGGATATATTGAATGCGGAGGGCTGCATCGAAGCCGATGAGATAGTTGGTGATAAGATAAAAATATGCTCCCATAACCCGAGACATAAGATTGTTAATCTATTTAATCGTTTTCGCTCAAAGGTTAGAATGATTGAGGCGACAACGATTGAGTTATATGGAGTGAAATCACAAACTGTGAATGGTACAGATATTATAATCGGATCCAATTGTATCATTGAGAATGTTGATTGCAGTGGTACATTATTTATTGATGAGACCTCTAGTGTAAAGAATGTAACCGGTGAGTATACCAGAAGGTATTAAGTTGCGATTGCAGCGGATTGACACAGGGTATATCAGTAAGTATTTATTATTCTTTATGCGTGTGAATTTATATATACTGAATTAAATATCTAAGCCTTTCTTTGAAAACCTAATATCTTATCCATGGATATAATAGGAAAAATAAGTTGTAAAGTTATATTGTAATTATTATAATAGAGCTATACAAGTTATCGTATTATAGATGTCATAGAAGATATAGGTGGAGGGTAATTATATGATTGGATTTGGATTTATCGGTATATTTTATATTTTGTTTTCACTTGCTATAATTGGAATAAGTATCTACATCATAGTTTTACTGATAATGTTTTTAAGAAGAGGAATTGCAGCACTAGATATATACCTCTCAGAAAAGAGAAGTGGAAGATATTAATAGCTTTATAAATGAAAGAGCAGAATTGGAATAAGAAAGAACTAAATTTAAAAAGTTCTTATTCCGACTCTGCTTCTTTATGTTATAAATTATAAAGGTAATACAGTTTTTCCGAATTCCTGATTTACAACCTGTGCAAGGGCATTATAGATTGCGGATAAACCACAGAAGATACCTACGTATCCAGCAAACGTATGAATCTGCTCAATACCAGTAAAATCTCCTGCTGCAAGTAAGAAGAATAACGCAGCTAATGAGAAAAATACGATTTGAGAAGTACGGTTGTGCTTTAATGTTCCGATGAACATAAATAGGGTGAATATGCCCCAAAGAGTTAAGTAAAAACCAAGGCTTTTTGTGTCTGCAGCTGCGATACCTTTGAAAGGATTTATTTTGATTAAAACAAAAGACCACCAGAAGAAGCCATAAGCAGTAAAAGCAGTTGCTCCGAAGGTGTTATTTTTCTTAAATTCCATGATACCTGCAATAATCTGTGCAGCGCCGCCAAGTGCAATGCCCATAGCGATGATAACGATTGAAAAAGGTAAAAAGCCTGCATTGCATAAGTTGAGTAAGCAGGTTGTCATACCGAAGCCTAAAAGACCAAGAGGGGCTGGATTAGCAATATTAGATTGTGTTTGAGTTGACATAATTGTTAGTAGTCCTTCCATTATTATATTCGTGCAAAAACGCACAGGCCTTATCGTATCATTTTATAGGACAAATTTCAACAAAAAAATAATATACTTCAAAGGGAATTTATTACAAACATAAACATTGAAAGGAGACATACGAATGAAAAAATCTGTTTTGTGGATTGATAAACATTTTATTGTCGCTGAGGTGGATAAAAGGATCTATGGATCGTTTATCGAACATCTTGGACGCGCGGTATATGAGGGGATCTATCAACCGGATAGTATACTTGCTGACGAACAGGGGTTAAGGAAGGATGTAATTACATTAATTCGAAAATTGAATGTACCACTAGTACGTTACCCAGGAGGTAATTTCGTATCGGGCTATCATTGGAAGGACGGAGTTGGTCCCATCAAAGACCGCCCAGCAAAATTAGATCTAGCATGGAGTGTTGTTGAGACGAACCAATTTGGTTTAAATGAATTCATGGATTGGTCAAACAAAGCGAGCACAACTCCGATGATGGCAATCAATCTTGGTACCAGAGGAATTGAGGATGCTAAAAATATTATTGAGTATTGTAATATAGATGGAGGTAGCTACTACAGTGAGTTAAGGAAAAGTCATGGTTATGATAAACCTCATGATATTAAGCTTTGGTGTCTGGGAAATGAGATGGATGGTCCTTGGCAGATGGGACACAAGACAGCAAAGGAATATGGTAGGGTCGCAGCGGAAGCGGGGCGTATCATGAGAATGGTGGATCCCTCCATTGAGCTAGTGGCTTGCGGAAGTTCATCACTCGAGATGGATACCTTCGGTTCCTGGGAGGATACCGTTCTTAGTGAGTGTTATGACCAGGTAGATTACCTATCACTGCATCAATATTATGGTAATCAGGATAATAACACTGCGGACTTCTTGGCTAATACGGTTGCGATGGATCGTTTCATTCAATCAGTAGTTTCGATATGCGACGCAGTAAAAGCGAAAAAACGTAAAAGTAAGACGATTCATCTATCCTTTGATGAGTGGAATGTTTGGTATCATTCAAATGAACAGGATAAACAGTTGAAACGTTGGGGAAAAGTACCACATCAATTGGAGGACATCTATAATTTTGAAGATGCATTACTGGTAGCAGGCATGATGATAACATTACTTCGTCACGCGGACCGTGTTAAAATCGCATGCCTAGCACAATTAGTAAACGTAATAGCACCAATCATGACCTCTGATACCGGAGCGTGGATGCAGACAATCTACCATCCATTTGCATTAATTAGTAATTACGGCCCCGGAGTTGTATTGAATACGGTGGTGCAAGCACCGGTATACGACAGTAAGCATGGGGATGCTCCTTATCTGGATGCAGTTTGTATGATGAATGAGGAGCAGGAAACCTTAACAATATTTGCTGTAAATAAAGATCTACACGAATCCATGGAATTAAGTTGTGATTTACGTCAGTTTAAAGACTATCAGATTAAAGAGCATATAGTACTGACTCATCCTGACTTAAAGGCAGTTAACTCACAAGAGTTTCCGGATAATGTTGCACCGGTTATGGGAGGTACTTCAAAACTGGAAGATGGGATACTTCAAGCAATTTTATGTGATAAAAGTTTTCATGTTATTAGACTAGGGAAATAAAATATTAACGATAGTAGGATAGACAAATAATACGGAGTCAGCACCTTTATGCTAACTCCGTATTATTTGATTTACACTAATCAAAAATTATTACCTTTCCTTATTATTTTTACCTAGTTCTTCCCTGTAACTGGCAGGGCTGATTCCGACACATTGCTTAAAAGTTTTACTAAAGTGAAAAGGGTCAGTATAACCCACCATATTTGCAACCATATTTATTGTTAATGAATTATCATGGAAAAGCTGTTTTGCTATATTGATTCGATAGTTCATAATATACTTTGAGGGAGTAATATTCGTATGTTTCACAAATATTTTGGTCAAATAGGACGGAGAAAATGAAAAATGGTCGGCAATTAAATTTAGGTCAATTGGTTTTTGATAATTTTGTTCAATATATTTTTTGATTAACTCTGCAATTTCTTCTGAACTGTGAACTGATGGATCCTGATTAGCTGCAAACATCTCATGAGAAGAAAGAAATGTAAGTTCCAGTCTTTTTAGTAAACTGGTCAATTCGTCTGAGTTTATGGGTTTAAGCAAGTATGAGAACACACCGTATTCAATGGCTGATTTAGCATAGGAAAAATCATCATGACCACTTAATACAACACATTTTATATAGTTATTAAATTCAGAAATTTGCTTAATTAGTTGGATTCCGTCCAAGATTGGCATCTGAATATCAGTAAAAATTACATTGGGAGTTTGTTCCTTTATGAAACTTAATGCATCTTCACCATTATTAACAATACCAATAACTTTAAAATTATTATTAGCTTGTTCGATTTTTCTTGCAATATTCTTGGCTAATAATTTCTCGTCTTCAACGACTACAACAGAAAAAAACTTTTTATCATTCATCCAATTTTCCTCCTATTGTTAACAACGCGCCACCTTGTGCCAAATTAGTTATGCGAAAAATATGACTTCCCTTATATAAAATTTTAAATCGTATATAGATGTTCATAAGTCCCATACCACTTATCTCTAAATTAGGTAGTAACCCGGTTTTGTTTATTATATCGATTTTTTCGTTCAAGTTTTCGATTTCAGAGTCACTAAATCCCATTCCATTATCTGAAATGGCGAGCTCCCAATAGGATTTTGTTATAGTGCCGCGTATAGTGACTTTCCATGGTGGTTTTACTGATTTTGTTGTGAATTTAATGGAATTTTCTACGATAAGCTGCATGCAAAGTTTTGGAATTTTTATGCCTAACATTTCATCGGGAATGGAAATTTCATAAACTAGGTCGTCGTCATATCTTATTTTCATACATTTTAAATAATCAACGGTGTGATTTATTTCTAACTGTAGTGGAACCAATAATTCCTTATCGGAAGAAATGTAACGAAGTATACTCGAAATATTTTGGCACATTAATTGGATCTCAGTATTCATATTCTCATCGGCCATGGACTGAATAGCGGCTAATGAATTATATAAAAAATGTGGGTTCATTTGTGACTGTAAAGCAAGCATACGAGATTGCATTTCTTGATTTTGTAAGGTGATTTCTCGTTCCATAGATCGTTGCGCTTTTTTTTGCATTGTAACTAATGCGTCATAAAGAGTGTTGAATTCAATAATATGAGTATCAATATTAGGAAAGTTTTCATTAGTATTTGTTGTATTTAATTTGAAAGAGTGAACTTGTTTGTATATTTTTGTAATGGGTATGGTTATAATCCGTGCAGCTAAAAACGAAACCAAAAGCAAAACAATAGTAATTATAGCAAGCATGATCACATTAGCTTTTACATATTCACTGATAGGTTTAAACAAATCTTTATTTTTAACAACAGTGGCAACCGTAAAGTCTGTGTATTCTGAGGTTTTGTAAAATATATAGGTGTTATTATCATATTTGTAATTAAGAACTTTACTATCACTCGATTTTGGTTGTGAGATTATTGAAGTGTAATAACTTGAATTTTCGTAACTGGAAAATTCGGGATAAATTAAATTACCGTTTGAATCATATATGTAAATTGATTCGTTATAGGAGCTAATGATTTTTTTGACTTTTTTATTTAATAAAGAAATCGGATTTTTAACCTCAATAATACCCTGCGGGTTATTGTAAGAATTATAATACATTTCGTACATGGAAATAAAGGAGGAGCCATTTTTATAAGAGTAAAAGTTTTTAAGTCGACTATCTGTATCACAGGTTAATAATTTATAATGCTCAGATGACATAAATTTATCATACCATGGAAAATTTTTAGCTGTGTTTTTGGATGTTGACGTATCAAGACCCACACCAAATACTCCTTTATCGAGCGAATATAAGTAAATTTGCGCGACAGGTTGTTTTGGACCTAATATGGCGGTCAGCATATCAATAAGCACTTTTGTATTTTGAATATTATTATAATCTGAAATTTTGGTTGGTGATGTTTGATTTTCAACATTATTTACATAAGTTGAAAAACGTTCTTTAATTAAGTTGGAATAAGAGATGTTTTGTGCTACGGTATCTAATGTTTTTGCTTCTTCATCAACATATGTTGAAATTGTATCCGTATTTTGCGTAAGTTGTAAGTAAGCATTTTTCTCTATTTTTTTTGTTTCTGAAATAATAAAAAAGGACATTAAACATAGTAAAACACTAAATAATATATAAAAATAAGTAACAAATAGGGTGGATTGAATACTTTTGGTTTTTGGTGATCTTTTCATTAATTGAAGCCCTCTCTATATTTGCTAATTAGGTAGAATTATTACATATACATAACTCAAATCATATATTTCAATCCGAGAAGTCAACATCTATAATATTATCATAGCATTCAAATGTCAATAATGTATAAAAGGAAATAAGATTAGGTACAAATAATAGACATAATGCTTAACAAACCAGCAGGGAATAAAATTTTGTTTACTTTCGATCAAAATTAATAGGTATTAAATGTCTTTTACTGAAAGGTCAGATTCTAAACAAAGATGATTGTATTCATTTTCAGCTTTTAGTAAATTAGACTATTACCTGTGTTTCTATAAGGTGAAATTATTACATATACAATGCACAAATTATACATTCCAACAACAAGCTTTGATCACTATAATTAAGACATAGCATTAATATGTCAATAATTTATAAAAATAAATTTATTACAAGAATTTATTAGACATAATGCTAAATTGATATTGGAGGACAAGAAAGGAAGGTTTTATGAAAATTTGGAGAAAAGTGCTGACTTTAGGGTTGGCGGCAACCATGACATTCTTACTTGTGGCATGTGGTTCCAAGGGGGCAACAGAAGAAACTAAAGGAGGAGACAACGCAACAAAAGCGCCTACTGATACTAAGAAACAGGATATCACACTATCTTTTATGGCAAGTCAGGACTGGGTACAAGATGCTGAAATAGAGTTGGGCAAGAAATTTACAGAACAGACTGGTATCAAGATTGATTATCAGATTGTGCCATCGGATCAGTATAACAGTTTATTGATGACAAAGCTGAATACTGGCGAATGTACTGATATTTTTGGTGGTCAAAGCGGTAGATTCGATATTGTGACACAATATAATGTAGAAAAAAATGCGGTTGATTTATCCAGTGAAAGTTGGGCTAAGGATGTTGATCCATTAGCTGCTACAGAACTTTCGGTGAATGGAAAATTATATGGACAGCCAACACAAGATTTATCAGCTGTATGGGCTGTTGCATATAACAAGAAGATATTTAGTGAATTAGGACTTTCAATTCCTAAGAATTACGCAGAATTTAAACAAATATGTGATAAAATCGTTGCTGCAAAAAAGACTCCGATTTATGAATGTGTTTCCGACGGATGGCATCATGTTCTTTGGTTACCTGAAGCTGCAGTAGAGGCTGAAGTAGCTACACCCGGTCTTTTTGACAATTTAAATAATAATAAAACCACTCTTGCACAGGATCCTACAATGAAATTAATCTTAACTCAGGTTAAAGAGATGGTAGATGCAGGATACTGGGGTGATAACTACATGTCAAATACCTATGCGGATTCGGCTAAGAATATTGCATCAGGTAAATATGTAATGACACTTGCTAATCAAGGGTTTGGTACTGAGGTAAACAAGGTTGACTCTAAGTTCAGTGCAGATGACATCGGATATTTTGTAATTCCTTTGGCAGATAACCAGACTTTGAATGTAAATCCGTCCGGACCGTCCCGCTTTATCTTTTCAGGAAGTAAGAATGCCGAAGCAGCTAAGAAATATTTAGAGTTTATGGCTTCTGCTGATAGTTTGAAATATATGACAGATAACGTTGCGAAGTTTAATAAGTTGCCATATGTAAATGCTCCAACTAAGTATACAGATACCATCAAGGATTTCTATAACAGATATCCGAACCAGAAAACAGTACTTCAAACAGCTGTAAAATATGTAAATCCACAGTGGATGGATATTGGAAAGAATATGTCAGCATTGTTGTTAGGTGAAATGAAACCAGATGAAGTATTAGCTGCTATTGACAAAACTAGAACTGAACAGGCTACAGCGGCAAAAGATTCAGCTTGGGCTAAGTAGTTATAGGTAGTTATAGGTAGTAATGAGGCTGTCTTAATTGTTATCAAAGACGGCCTTATTTAATAAACAGGAGGAATTTTGACAATGAATAAGAACAAAGTCTACCCTATCTATTTTGTATTTGGTGCTCTTTTGTTATATGTCGTTTTATTTGTAATTCCCAGTCTGATAGGAATCGCATATTCTTTTACGGATTGGTCTGCATATTCGGATAAGTTACATTTTGTTGGATTAGATAATTTCAAACTGGTATTCTCATCAGATGAAAATTATATGAATATAATCGGTAATACGTTAAAGTTTACACTAATCACTACTGTATTAAAAAATGTATTAGGCCTTATTTTAGCTTTATTACTTACGAAATCAATTAAGTTTTTAAATTTTCATAGAGGAATTATGTTCATGCCTTCGGTTTTGTCAACCTTGATTATTGGTATGATATTCAAGTCTATTCTTGATCCGTCGGGAGGGCTATTAAATACTTTTTTACGTTCTATAGGACTCGGTTTTCTTGCGGGTAAATGGCTTGTAACTTCTGAACTTGCCTTTGGTTCGGTAATGGCAGTTGATATCTGGAGAGGAACCGGTTATATCATGACAATATTAATTGCCGGTATACTGTCTATATCCGTTACATACTATGAGGCGGCCGGCATCGATGGTGCTAACGGTTTTCAAAAGTTTCGTTATATTACCTTACCATTATTACTTCCGACATTAGCTACTACAACAGTTTTGAATGTGATTTATGGTCTCAAGATATTTGATATGATATATGCTTTGACTAATGGCGGTCCAGGAAAAACAACAACTGAAGTTTTATACACCGCAGTATTTAAAAAATTTGGTACAGGGCAATATGCTGTTGGAACGGCACTTTCTACAGTCATGTTTTTATTTATGGTGGTAATTGGAATCTTTATGATAAGGATTATGACAAAGGATGAGGTGGTGGAATGATGAAGAAAAAATTATATGTAATATTAAGAAATCTGGTTGCTTGGTTAATATCAATTATTTCACTGGCTCCGTTGATTTTAATTTTGTTCAATTCCTTAAAAACTAGTATTAATGCATCGGACATGAATCTTAGTTTCCCACAGTTCCCTTTACAGTGGAGTAATTTTTCTGTAGTTATCGAGAAAGGGAAATTATTACAATCATTTATTAACAGTAGTATATATACGGTTGGAAGCGTGGTTATCTGTTGCGTTTTTTCTTCAATGGCAGCCTATGTGTTATCCAGAAACCGTACAAAACTGAGTAAGGTGATATATTTATTCATAGTTCTTGGAATTACGATGCCGATGAATTATGTTGCGTTAGTGAAGGTAATGATGATGTTACACCTCAATAATACGAGACTTGGGATTGTGCTTTTATATGCGGCAATGCAGATTCCTTTTTCCATATTCTTGTTATACAGTTTTATATCTAAGATACCTACTGAACTGGACGAAGCAGGCATTATCGATGGCTGCAAGCCCATAAGGCTATTTATTTCGATTGTATTCCCTCTGCTTAAGCCTGCAGTTGCTACTGTTATTGTTCTTACCTTTTTAAATAATTGGAATGAATTTGTCTCTCCTCTTTATTTTTTGAGTAGCTCAGCAAAATGGCCGATGACCTTGTCCGTCTACAACTTTTTTGGAATGTTTTTCAAGGATTGGAATCTCATTTGTGCAGATATTGTAATGACAAGTATTCCTGTTATTCTGATTTATCTTTTTGGACAGAAGTATATTGTATCAGGAATGACAGCAGGAGCTGTAAAAGGATAATTCATAAATCATATAAATGATCGACAGCGAGGATTCTTGTAATTAATAATGAATTAGGATATTAATTCAGGCATACACACGACGAATAGGGGGTAACGATGATGTTATCAACACTAAGAAAAGCAACAGAAGAAAAAATAAAAGTATTAAGAATGAGATTAAAGAAAAATAAAAAAAGTAATGAATTAAAAAATAAAGCCGTTGATTTAAAAAATAAGGCGGGTAATATAAAAAGTAAGGCTGGTAAATTAAATAAAATTCATATAAAGCTGATTGGAGCATTTTTAATTCCGGTAGGATTCATCATTTTTTTAGGGACTACATCATTCTTAAGAGCATCTGATGCTCTGGTTAATAACTACAAGACATCAACGTTATCCAATATGAAGAATATGGCAGGCTATATTGATCTCGGACTTCAGATGGTTTCGGATAAATCGATTCTACTGAATACAAATAGTGTACTGAAAAATTATTATTCCGGAAATTACAAAGATGATTTAGTTGATGAGCAAAAGAAATTTAAAGAGTTGCAGGAATTTGTATATGCAAATATTTTATCTGACAGTATTATAAAAAACATCTATATATTCGGCAGTTATGGAAATGGGATCTTGACCCAAGGAATATCCCCAAGTTCGCTGTATCAAGACTTCAACCTATCTGATGAAGGAAAAAGTTTTATGGATTCAAAGGCTAAAAATCAATGGATTGGAGGACATTCCTATCTGGATCGGGTTACTACAATAACGGATAGTGATTATTCGATCAGTAATGTCAGCTATATCTATAATAGAAATAGCGAAAAGATTGGTTATATCATTTTGGATGTATCTACGGATTTTATTAGCGATACGTTAAAGGGAAGTGGGCTACCAAAAGGGAGTATAGTGGCGTTTGCTTCAAATGACGGAAAAGAGATACGGAGTGATTCATCATTAAATAAAAAGTATTTTAGTGGTCAGGAATACTATAAAAAACTGATACGGAATGGGAAAAAGGAAAGCGGCTTTGACAATGTAGTTGTAAATAGTCAGAAATATCTTTTTCTTTATAGTTATGTCAAACAAAGTGACAGCTATCTGTGTGCATTGATTCCACAAAGAATCATTACGAAGCAGGCAGATGCAGTGAAGAACCTTACTGTAATCATTGTTCTGATTGCAAGCGTAACTGCGATTATATTCGGATCGGTGATATCCTATGGCATCAGCAATACCATTAAGACCATCAATGGGGTGCTTGATAAAAGTACATCAGGCAATTTAACAAATAAAGTTAGTATCAGACGCAAAGATGAATTTTCTATGTTAGGAAATGGTATTAATCAATTATTGGAAAGTATTAAGGGTTTGATACGGGATATGGCAATCGTCAGCAAGACGGTTTCTTCATCGGCGGTAGGGGTTTCAGATAATGCTGAGATACTTATGCATACCACACAAAATATAACTACATCCGTTGGTGAAGTTAAGGAAGGTATTCATTCACAATCACAAGGAACCGAAAGTTGTCTGTTGCAAATGTCGGATCTTTCTGAGCAGATTGGTAAAGTATCAGAGAATACTCTGTATATTAAACGATCAGCGGATACTACCAAGGAAGTGGTCAGAAAAGGTATATTAATCATTGATGATTTAGGTAATAAAACGAAAAAATCATCCGAAATTGTGAAATCTGTAATCAATAATATTGAAAATCTGGAGCAAAAATCTCGTGCAATCTCGGATATCGTAAAGAGTATCAATGAGATATCGGAGCAGACGAATTTACTTTCATTAAATGCTTCCATTGAAGCTGCCAGAGCCGGTAGAGAAGGAAAGGGCTTCAATGTGGTGGCTAATGAGATAAGAAAGTTAGCGGATCGTTCCTCGATAGAATCGGAACGGATCGGAAAAATTATAAAGCAGATACAAACTCAGACTCAAATTACGGTGAAAACCGCAAGACAGGCGCAGGATGAAGAGGCACTAAGAGAGGATGCGTTAAACAATACAATCATTATCTTTCATGATATTGATAATAATGTGGAACAATTATCGGTGGTTCTTGACAACATTACATTAAGAATTAATGAAATTGAAAATGCAAAGGAAGATGCTTTAGCGGCAATTGAAGAGATTTCCGCGATTTCAGAGCAGACGACCGCAGCGATGGATCAGCTCAGTGAAACGGCCAGAGAACAGCTGAGAGCTGTAGAAGCTCTGAATCAGACCGTGGATGAGATGGGGCATGATTCGAATGTTCTGGAGGAAAAAGTCAATATATTTGTTACTGAAGACTAATTTGTTGTCCTTGTTAAATCAATGGAAAGAAATAAGTGAAATTTAAAGAATTTGTGTGATAAAGGGGTTCTATTCAGTAGAACCCCTAAATTAGGTATCGTTTATAAGATCGTTTATAATTAATGGATGGAGGATACTATGTTAGAAGCAATTGAAAGGTCAGTAAGAAAAATCATCAGGGTTGAACGAAAAAAAGATGCACTAATACTGCATTCCAATCATGGTATGATAAAGCTTGAACCAAAAACCGCGGATATCATTAGGGTGGTTTATACCTTGGCAGATGCATTTAACGAGCAGGTGAAACCGGGAATTGTATCAAATGATGCTTATGGTTGCTGGAATTATGAAGAAACAGAAAACGAAATTATACTAAGAACAGAAAAACTTAGTTTGATATTGAATAAAATCACGGCATCCATTAAGTATTTTGACCAAAATGGTAAACTCCTTCTTAAGGAAAGAGATTATGAAAGTAAAAATCTAGAGGAATTTGATTCGTTCAAGACAGTAATCGATGAGAATACGAAAATCGAAAAGGTAGTCACGCCAGACGGTATTAAAGAAGTGATAAAGGATGCTGCGAAAGTATTTGACAAGAAGCTTTATAGAACCAGGCTTTTTCTCGAATGGCAGGCGGAGGAATCATTATACGGACTTGGACAGCATGAGGAAGGGTATCTGAATCTTCGTGGGACAACTGCCTTCCTACATCAGGCAAATAAGAAAATTACAATACCACTAATGGTATCCAGCCTGGGGTATGGGTTGCTGGTAGATACTTATTCACCGATGATATTTAATGATACTAATTTTGGTTCCTATCTGTATACACAAGCGGATGAGGAGATGGATTTTTACTTTATCCATGGAGGTCATATGGATGGAGTAATCAAAGGATATCGATATCTAACGGGCAAAGCGGTTATGTTGCCGAAATGGGCATTTGGTTTTGTACAATCTCAAGAAAGATATGAGAGTGCAACTGAAATGATCGATCTTGTTAAGAATTACAGAAGCAGAGAAATTGGTCTCGATTGCGTTGTGCTAGACTGGCGCTCCTGGGAAGGGGAGTTATGGGGACAAAAGACCTTTGATAACATACGTTTTAAGGATCCCACGGCTATGATGGAGGAGATACATGAAAATCATGCGAATCTGATGATTTCTATCTGGCCGAATATGAGTAATGATTGTGATAACTACAAGGAATTTGAAAAAAAGAAGCTACTTTTACAGGGTAGTAGTATATATGATCCTTTTACTGAGGAGGGGAGAAAGCTTTACTGGGAGCAAGCGAATAAGGGACTGTTTTCTCATGGAATAGATTCTTGGTGGTGTGATTCCTGCGAGCCGTTTACGCCGGAATGGAATCATATGGGTGAGCCGGAGGCAAGCACCATGTATCATGAGTTTTATGATACTGCCAGCCAGTATATTCCTGCCGAATTAACAAATTCTTATGGTTTGTTTCATGCAAGAACTATGTATGAGGGACAGCGGGGAGTCACGGATGAAAAAAGAGTAGTCAATCTCACTCGTAACGGTTATACAGGTCAGCAAAGATATGGAACGGTTCTTTGGTCCGGAGATATATCAGCAAACTGGCAAACGATGGAGAGACAGATAGCGGCAGGACTTAATTTCTGTGTAAGTGGTATTCCATACTGGACGCTGGATATTGGAGCTTTCTTCGTAAAGAAAGGCGTACAGTGGTTCTGGAACGGAGATTATGAGTTGGGTTATGAGGATCTAGGGTATCGCGAATTATTTACTAGGTGGTTCCAGTACGGATGCTTTCTCCCTATGTTTCGAAGCCATGGAACTGATTTTCGCCGTGAGTTATGGAACTTTGGAGATCAAGAGGATCCATTTTATAAGGCACTAATAAAAATAAATCATATGAGATACGAACTCATGCCTTATATCTATTCCATAGCAGCAAGAGTATGGAAGGACGATTACACTATGCTCCGAATGCTTGCCTTTGATTTTGCGGATGATTCAGCAGCCAGAGAAATTAAGGATCAGTTCCTGTTCGGTGATTGCCTAATGGTATGCCCTGTTACTCAACCCATGTATTATGAAAAGAATTCAAAGCCGATTGAGGAGTCATTAAAATCACGTAAGGTTTATCTTCCGGAGGGAGCAGACTGGTATGATTTCTGGACAAATAAATATTATGAAGGCGGACAGATAATCACTGCAGAGGCACCAATCGATATTATACCGTTATTCGTCAAGGCAGGAAGTATATTACCAATGACTGAGTTTATGAATTACGTTGATGAGATACCGGATGCGCCGATTGAGATACGTGTTTATTCCGGTAAGGATGCTGAATTTGAACTTTATGAGGATGAAGGTAACAGTTATCGTTATGAGAATGGAGAATATGCAATTACGAAGTTGACCTGGTCTGAAACTGAACAAAAGCTGAGTTTTGGAGATGTAGTAGGGAGCTATCAGGGAATGGTGAAGGAGAGAGATTATAAGTTAAATATTATAAGATAGACATTATAAGATACTCTTCATTAAAAGCTCACGAGTTCAGATATCAATTAGTAACAGAAAATCAACTATAAAGTAATGATATTCATATAAATAGACAGCGAATAGCAAAAGAGGGTTCACACGGCTTGCATTAAAATATGCATGGGTGAACCCTCTTTTTTATAGCAAACCCAAGGTTTTTTATAGCAAAAACTCCGGTTTTTATTCTGATCTGTCTTCTTCATTATGCTTTCCGATTTGGATTTTCCTATATTCGGAGGGTGTGCAATTTTTGATACGTTTAAAAATTTTAATAAAATAACTAAAATTGTCAAAACCAGCCTCCATTCCAGCTTCCATGATGCTAATGCTTGTTGTTTCAATAAGAGCAGCTGCGCGATCAGTCCTATAGCTGTTGATATAGTCAACCGCTGTAATACCGGTAACCTTTTTGAAGAACCTGCAAAAATAATAGCGGTTCATATTCAGTTGCGCTGCTAAATCATCAATTGTAATTTTGTTCTGATAATGTTCCTGTATATATTGAATTACTATTTTCAGTCGTTCAACGTTTTCAGTCAAAGGGATATTCCCTTTAACATTGGTTGAATAAGCCCCATTGGCCAATAGTAGCGAAAACAACAGTAAAAGCCGTCCTTTCACTGCAAGATGGAAACCATACTCTTGTTTATAGAGGCTGGTAGAAATCTCTTTCAAATGATGCAAAAGCTCCAGTTCCCAAAGATTTTCACCGGTATAGCAGACTCTAATAATAATTTTGTTCATTTTGATATCTTTTAAATATTCAATACATTTGTCAGAAAAATCAACCAAGTCCTCAAGATCAAAGACAATCGCATCATAACTGCAGGGGTGATCATTTACTGTTAACCCAGAATGGAGTCTACCACCATTGATAAATATCGCTTGGCCTTCCTTCAATTCGTAGCACTCATCATCTATTTGAAAAATTGCGGTTCCTTTTGTCATATATATGATTTCAAATTCCTTATGCCAGTGATAAGGAAGAATTTGAATGGATTGTATGTCGGTAATTCGATAAAAACCAACCGGAAACAGAGATTCACCTCGAATCGCCTTCTCTTTATACATTTCTTTTTGGAAACTTTCCATTTAGCACCTCGCATGTCAATATAATATTATAATGAGTCAAAAATGAGCAAGAATATCTTTGATAAAATCAATATAATTACATTGTAAATGATTTTATCAATTAATGCCAGAGTAATTTGTTTAAGAAGGATCCTATTAATTGAAGTACAATATGGTGTAGTGATTTAAGAGAGGAGAATAATTATGAATCAAGACATTAGTGAAAGTCCATGGGTGGTAACCTTTTCACCGAATGATACTTTGGAAGAGAGGCTAAGAAAAGCGGCTCACGTCAAACCAAGCGATGCTCAGCTTGCATGGATGGAAAAGGAATATATTGGGTTTATACATTTTGGACCGAATACCTTCAGCGGAAGACAATGGGGAACAGGGAGTGAAGACCCCTCCAATTTTAACCCTAAAGACATTAATCCAGCGCAATGGATAAATGTATGTTCTCGGGCAGGGATGAAAATGGCGATTCACACGTTAAAACACCACGATGGGTTTTGCCAATGGTTCACCGATACTACAGATTATTCAACGAAAAACTCTCCGGTTAAGCAAGACATTGCACAGTTGCTGCAAAATAGTTGCGAGAGTAATCAAATTGAACTTGGAGTTTATCTCTCACCATGGGATATGCATCAGAGAGATCTTGGTTTATGGAATACAGAAGAGTACAACAATTACTTTCTTGCACAACTGAAGGAACTGCTGACTCAATATGGTGATGTGAATGAAGTATGGTTTGATGGTGCCTGCGGTGACTATGAGATATGGAAAAAAGTTCCTACCTATAAACCGGACGATTGGTATGATTATATAGAGTCGGTTCAGCCTAATGCAGTATTTAGGATGTATGACCCATATATGTTTACATCGGAGGAGAAATGGGAGGAAATCAAGGCAGGTGAAGCCAAACTTGAGTGGAGAGGAAAAGCAGTACGTTGGGTTGGAAATGAAGAGGGTAATAGCAGAGCCAATGAATGGAGTGTTCAGCCTGTATTTGATAGGATGATAGCTGAAAATGCTACCTTTCAGGATTTGGGGGAGGAAAAATACTATCAAAATGCAGTAGGTGCTGTATGGTATCCGGTGGAAGTGAATACTACCATATTGAATCAATGGTTCTGGAACCCGGATACATCAAAAGTAAAAAGTCTAAGCAAGTTAATTGATACGTATTATAATTCCATCGGCAATAATGGTGTACTGCTTCTGAATATCAGTCCTGACAGAAGTGGGGTAGTACCCGAAGAGCAGATACAAGCCCTTATGTTGTTGAAAGAGTTCACCCGTCGGACATTCAGCTTTAATCTAGCAGCAACAGCGAACGTTATTGCAAGCAGTGAGATTTCGGATCATAAAGCAACTACAATATTAGATAATGATAAGATGACATATTGGACTACCGACGGAGTATGGGACGTTAATAACAGCAAGGCTTCTATTACTTTAGATTTGGGAGAAAGTAAGACGTTCGACAATGTTATGCTACAGGAATATGTTAGAGAAGGGCAAAGAATTGCAGAATGGAACTTTGAATTTTGGAATGGGCATGAGTGGAAGGAATTAGTTCATTATAAAACCATAGGCTATAAGAATATTAAACGTATCGAACAAGTCACAACAGATCGAGTTCGGTTTAACATTCTGAGAAGTTGGGATAATCCGATGATCAATAACTTCGGGCTTTATCTTAGTGATTTTCCGGAAGATACAAACGATGTAAAAGATAGCATACAAACAGGATTTAATCCGGTCCTTACAGACGCTACAAAATTTGTTAAAGGGATAGAATATAAGTATTATACGGGAGGCATCCAGACTGCAGCTTTAATTGAGTCCACATCCATAATAAAATATGAAAAAAAAGGTATACTCGAGACAATCAATGTCAATCCGGCTGAGGTTCCTTTAGGATATTCATTATCTTATGAGGGGTATATTAATGTACCGGTGGAGGGTGTTTATACCTTTAAGCTGGAAAGTACTAATGGAAGTGTATTGTTGCTTGGTGGGAAACTACTTGTTGACAATGATGAGCCTCATGATTATAAAGCGGAAGAGACCATGATTGAGCTAAAATCAGGTTATTATCCGATAAAAGTGCTATATACCAGCTTCAGACAGGTTGGGGAGCTAAAAGTAAGCTGGAGCGGCCCTGAGTTTGGGATGGGAGAAATTACATCAGGGTATTTAGTACATTAAATATGAAATAAAAATCAATCAGCTTAATATTCAGAGAGCTTCATTCCGGGTAAAAATACAAGGCAAAAAGGGCAATAAAATTGCCCTTTTTGCCTTGTATAAATTAGACGGGGGGGTTGTGCATTTTCCAATTAGCGGATAATCCACAATATACTAAATAACAACACCCTTTTTTAGAATGATGTTTGCGTAAATAGCTGTTTCGCCGGTCATAATAACCACGGTTGATTTCTCTTTTGTTTTCTCATAAAAATCCCATTTATCGATTTCTTCAAAACAATCAGCGCCTCTATCGTCGTATTTTGCAACGATATGTTTATAAACGTCCCAAATCGGAGTTTTGGCGTCATCACCCTTAACAACTCCCATTAGGGTTACTGGGTTATTAACATAGGTATCAAGCGGAAATACTTGTAGAATGGCATCTAAAATCTCAGGAACACCATGTCCGTCTAGACGAATTACTTTTTTGCCATATGTATGACCCGGGAAGTTGCCATCACCTATTGTAAGTTCATCCGTATGACCCATTTCGCATAATACCTTTAATAATTCGGGGGATAAAATTGAGGGTATTCCTTTTAACATATCTATTTCCTCCATTCAAATATTTAAAACGGAAACGTTTCGGTTATATCAATCATAAAGCTTATTACATGTAATGTCAATCATAAACTATAAAATTGTGATATCAAAGGAATGTTTTTTGCTTTGATTAGCGGGAAGTATTGAAACACCACGTTTTTCTTCGAATACATCGGATTCATCGTTACAGGTAGAGAGGCCACTCCAGGGCTCCAGAGCTACGAAAGGACCTTGGTTAGCACTGGACCATAGAATTAAATAGGAAAAGTCAGGGAAATCCACTTTGACTCCCCTACCGGTATTAGGATTTACAAGCTTTGCCGAACGAGAGCGTAACTGATCAAAGATCAGAGCATCTACATTGAAATATTCATGTTTAAGTGGAAGTACAGATTCGTTCTCTAAAACTAAACTACGGTTATTTACGTTAATAAGACCAGTAGAGGGATTTGCTTCCGGACACATTGCGTATTCCTGCTTTTCAAATTCAATTACGTAATCTTCAAACTTCTCGCTTGGTAAAAGAGGGCAGTTGAAGCCGGGATGACCGCCGATAAAATAAGGCATTGGGATAGAATCTTGATTCAATACCTGATAAAGAGTGGTTAAAGTTTTATCCTTTAGGATATATGTAATTTGCAATTCAAACTCATAAGGATATTTTGCTTTTAATTCCTCATTCGATTGAATGGAAAAGGTAATACTATCCTCTGTTTTTCGTATAAAATCAAAGTTTAGCTTTCTAACGATTCCGTGACGATCCATAGTGCATGTCATATCATTGCCTATCTGCGCATGATTATCACGGATGCTACCACAGATAGGAAACATAACAGGAGCTTGACCCGACCAATACTTACTGTCTCCCTGCCATAAATATTCAATATCATTTCGGTCTTTAATCGAAACGATTCCGCCACCTTGTATGGAGAACTGAATAACGAGATTTTCATTTTCTAATAAATAATTCATGTATACCACCTTTCTTAATTCTGCGTTATACAGCCAATATTATAGGTTTATCGACAAAAAGTCAATAGAATTGGGCGGCGTAAAATTTGAAATATTATCGATTGACAATAGAATGAAAATGGATTATTATTAAGTTGAAAACAGAAACGTTTCGGATTATCTTTTAGGAGGAATAAATATGCCATTAGTTACATCGGAAAAAATGTTACTGAATGCTCAAAAAGGCGGATACGCGGTAGGAGCATTTAATGTTGAAAATATGGAGATGGTGAAAGCAGTATTATCAGCCGCGGAGGAATTGAATGCGCCGGTTATGCTTCAGACAACTCCATCCACAGTAAAATATGGTTCATTAGAAACATTTGCAGCTATCATAAGTGCAGAAGCGAAAAAAGCATCTGTTCCGGTTGCACTTCATCTGGATCACGGTAGTAGTTTTGCACTTGCAGTAAGAGCAATCAAAGAGGGATATACATCAATTATGATCGATGGTTCTCACGAATCCTTTGAAGAAAACATAAAACTAAGCAAAAAGGTTGTTGAGGTGGCTGCACCAAACGGAATTCCGGTAGAAGCAGAGCTTGGTAAGGTTGGCGGTAAAGAGGATGATTTGGAAGCGGAAGCGGATACCAATACCGATCCTATGGAAGCAAAGGAATTTGTTGAAAGAACAGGTGTTAATTCACTTGCGATTGCAATCGGTACCGCACATGGTTTTTATAGCGGAACTCCGGTACTGGATAGAGAGAGACTTTCTGAAATCAGAAAAGTAGTGTCAGTTCCGTTGGTATTACATGGTGCTTCCGGATTAAGTGATGAAGAAGTTAGGGAATGTGTAAAGAGAGGTATCTGTAAGGTGAATTTTGCTACGGAACTTCGTGTTGCATACACCGATGGTATAAAAGATCTATTAAAAGCGAAAAACGATACCTTTGATCCGAAGAACTTTGGGTTAGCGGGAATGGAAAAGCTGAAAGAATTGGTTAAAAATCGTATTTTGGTTTGCGGTAGTGATAATAAAGTGATAAAATAATATTTATTTTATCGAAAGTAGGTAATTACGCAATGGCATCTACAATTAAGGATATAGCAAAACATACAGGACTCGGATTAGCGACGATATCTTCCTATCTGAATGGCGGAAATGTAAGAGCTGAAAATAAGTTGAAGATAGAAGCGGCGATAGAGGAATTGAATTTTGAGGTGAATGAAGTAGCAAGAGGTTTAAAAACAAATAAGACCAAGACCATCGGAGTGGTGATCCCGGAATTAAATAATAACTTCTGTACTCAAATCATTACATATATGGAGGATATTCTTAGAAATCATGGGTATGCGACAATCGTATGTGATTGCAGAACGAATACTGATTTGGAGAAGAGAGCAGTAGAATTTTTATATCGAAAAAGAGTGGATGGTATTATTAATATGCCGGTTAACTCGGACGGGTCTCATCTTAGCTGGTTTCAGAAGTCGAATAAGCCAATTGTTATGATTGACCGTAAGATAAACGGTATCGACTGTGACTATGTTCTGGTGGATAATCTTACTGCTGTAAAAAAGGCGATACAGAAATTAATTGAGAATGGCCACACCCGAATCGGTATGATTGGAGGACCGGAGGATATCTTTACCGCGCAGGAAAGAATGCTCGGATTTCGCCTGGCATTAATGGAGGCAGGTATCGTACCGGAAGAGAGGTTCATCGTTCATGGTGATTATACCATTGATGGCGGTGTGAATTGCGTAAAAAATCTTGTAAGTAACAATAAGGATATGACCGCTGTATTTGTAGCGAATTACGAAATGACGTTAGGAACTGTTATTGGTATTAATGAGCTTGGTATAAAAATACCGGACGATTTGTCAGTTATCGGATTTGATAATGTGGAATTTGCCAGAGCATGTAATCCTAAGTTAACGATCGTTACACAACCAATGAAAGAAATTGCTGAAAATGTAGCGGAATTGATCTTAAAGCGAATTGAAGAAAATGACAGTGAAGAGGAACGGGAATTTCAGGTTCTTAAATTACAAACAGCCATTAAGGAAGGTAATTCAATCAGGAAACTGTAAGAGCAATAGTTTTATACAGTTTTTTAGCTAAAAACCGAAACGATACGACTTTTATGGAGGTTGAAAGTGAAAGAATATTTACTTGGAATAGATATCGGAACCAGTGCTTGTAAGGTGGCTGTATTTAATCGAGATGGTGAAGTAATTGCCAGCGGTAACGGAGATTACCAGGTTTACTATCCTCAGCGTAGCTATGCTGAGCAAAATCCGGAAGAATGGTGGGAGGCAATTTATCAGACAGTGAGTACCACATTAAAGAAAGCGAATATCGATGGTACGATGATTGCCGGAGTGGGTGTCGATGGGCAAAGCTGGTCGGCAATTGCAGTTGATCAGGAAGGCAAAGTTTTACACAATACTCCGATTTGGATGGACACCAGAGCTGATGATATTTGCAAGAGATTGAATGAGGAAGTTGGTGCTGAGGCTATATTTAAACTAGCAGGAAACTCACTCCAGCCATCCTATACAACAGCCAAGATTATTTGGTACAAAGAAAATCTACCACAGGTTTATGAGAATACATATAAGATTTTACAATCAAACAGCTTTATTGTACATCGATTAACAGGAGTATTTAGCCAGGATAAATCTCAAGGTTATGGCTTTCATTGCTTTGATATGCGTACCGGTACCTGGAATGAAGAGATGTGCGAAAGACTTGGGATTGAAATGAGTTTGCTTCCCGATATCTATGATTGTCATAAGGTTGTTGGATATGTTACTGAGGAAGCGGCAAAGTTAACCGGATTGTCCGTAGGTACACCGGTGGTAGCAGGTGGCTTGGATGCTGCATGCGGTACACTTGGAGCCGGAGTGATAAACCCTTCACAGACCCAAGAACAGGGCGGGCAAGCCGGTGGCATGAGCATCTGCATGGGCGAGTACAATGCAGATCCAAACTTAATCTTAAGCTTTCATGTAATCCCTGATCGATGGCTTCTTCAAGGAGGTACCACCGGAGGTGGTGGGGCTATGAGATGGTTTGAAAGAGAGTTTGCGGACTATGAAAGAGAAGAAGCAAAGACATCAGGGAAATCCTCATTGGAACAGCTAAATGTGATAGCAGATAAAATTTATCCCGGATGCGATGGTATGGTTTTCCTTCCGTACATGGCAGGGGAGAGATCACCAATATGGGATGTTCATGCCAAGGGAGTTTATTACGGACTTGACTATAGCAAAACAAAAGGACATTTTGTAAGAGCGGTTATGGAAGGCGTAGCATATTCTTTGAAGCATAATCTCGATATTGCAGAAGCAGCAGGAGCAATGGTAAATGAGATGAGAGCAATGGGTGGATCTGCCAATTCCCTGTTATGGACACAGATCAAGGCGGATGTTACCGGCAAAACAATAGCTGTTCCTTCTTCGGATACTGCTACAACCCTAGGTGCCGCGATATTAGCCGGTGTGGGCGTTGGGTTGTATCGTGATTTTGAAGAAGCGGTTGAGCTGACGGTAAAGGTAAAGAGATATCATAAACCCAATATGGAACATCATGCAGTTTATCAAAAAAATTATAAGACATACAAAGAGATATATAACAACTTAAAAAATACCATGAAAGAGAGGTAAGCACCATGAAAGCAGCAGTGGTATGCGCAAATGAAGACGTACGTTATCAGGATTACAAAGAACCGGTAACCACACCGGGAACCATTAAGGTAAAGGTAAAAGTATCCGGTATCTGCGGATCAGATATTCCCAGAGTATTAGAAAATGGAGTTCACTTTTATCCAATCGTATTAGGACATGAATTCTCAGGAGAAGTAGTCGAGATTGGTGAAGGTGTTACAAAGGTTAAAGTTGGAGATAGAGTATCAGGAGCGCCTCTTCTACCTTGTATGGAATGTGAGGATTGCCAGAACGGTAATTATTCCTTGTGTAAACACTACAGCTTTATCGGTTCCAGAGAACAAGGCAGTAATGCGGAATATGTTGTTTTGCCGGAACGAAATGCAGTTGTATTTGATAAAAGTATACCATTTGAACAAGGTGCAATGTTTGAACCATCCACAGTTGCGCTTCACGGTTTGTTCTTAAATGATTACCAGGGAGGCAAAACAGTAGCAATTCTAGGTGGAGGAACTATTGGCTTATTCACGATGCAATGGGCTAAAATCTTTGGTGCTAAGAAGGTTGTAGTATTTGACATCAATGATGAAAGACTGGCACTTGCTAAGCGACTCGGAGCTGATGAAACAGTAAATACAAAAGAAGATGGCTTTATGGATAAGTCAAAGGAATTCACGGATGGAAAAGGTTATGATTACGTATTTGAGACTGCAGGAGCAGCACCAACTATGTATATGGCTTTTGAACTTGCTGCAAATAAGGCGCATGTATGCTTTATCGGTACACCTCATGTGAATTTAGAATTTACGCAGAAGATGTGGGAGAATATGAACCGCAAAGAATTCAAGCTTACTGGTTCCTGGATGTCTTATAGTGCACCATTCCCGGGCAAAGAGTGGGAGTTAACCGCACATTATTATGCAACCGGGCAACTGAAATTTGATGAAGGGTTAATCGCACATAGATTTCCTATGAGTCAGGCTCAGGAGGCTTTCCAGTTATTTAAGGTACCCGGCGCGGTAAATGGTAAGATCTTATTAGTGAATGAAGAATAAGATCATGAATTGATCCGGTATCCTTATTGCCGATCAGAGAATGCCGGATATCAATGGAAAGGATTAAACACATATGATTTTAACAGTCACATTAAATGCAGCCATTGATAAACGATATGTAGTGGAAGAGTTTAAAACCGGTGGCGTATGTAGAGTAAAGGAATGCAGTTACTCTGCCGGAGGCAAGGGACTTAATGTATCTCGCGTTGCTACGATTGCAGGTGAGAAAGTTACCGCAACCGGATTCGTCGGAGGTCATGCAGGTCACTATATCGTAGAAGTTCTGGAGGGTCAGAACATTAAGAGTGACTTCGTTCATATCAGCGGAGAAAGCAGATCCTGCATTAATATATATGATGAAACCAATCTTACTCAGACAGAATTTTTGGAGCCTGGCGTATTTGTAACCGATTCAAATAAAGAAGAGATGCTAAACAAATATATCGAATTGCTTCCAGGATGTTCAATCGTTGCAATATCAGGAAGTGTGCCCAAAGGTGTAACCAGCGATTTATATATTGATATGATTCGATTGGCAGGTCAGCATGGCAAAAAGGTAATACTAGATACCAGTGGTAAGTTGTTGGAAGAGTCCGTTGCAGCAAAGCCTTATATGATAAAGCCTAATATGGATGAAATTCAAATGCTTACAGGAAAATTACTGGATAGCCAAGAAGATTTAATTGAAGCAGCAATAGCGCTTCAAAGTGCAGGTGTTGAAGTGGTGGTAATCTCCCTTGGTTCTGAGGGATCCCTAATTGTTTGTAATGAAGGTGTGTACCGAGCAATTGTGCCGAAGATTGAAGCAGTCAACACGGTAGGTTGCGGAGATTCGATGATTGCCGGCTTTGCGGTTGGTTACGCGAAAGGAATGTCCATGGAAGAGATCATTAAGCTAGCAAGTGCAATCTCTGCTGCAAATGCGATGCGTATGGAAACCGGATTCTTCATTAAACAAGATATGGAAGAATTATTGCCACATATAAAGGTACAAAAAATTCAGTGATTATAATATCAAAGTAAAGGAGAACACATTATGACAGCATTTATTGATCCAAAAACTGTTCCACAGAGAAAATTATATACAGGGGACTATATTCCGGCCATGGGTATGGGAACCTTCGGTTCTGATCGCTTCACCCCTGATCAGGTTTCTGCAGCAGTTGCAGGTGCCATAGAAGTAGGATATCGTTTATTTGATTGTGCTGCAGTTTATGGTAATGAAGATTTAATCGGTAAAGTATTTGAAGCTGCTTTTGAAAAAGGTACCGTAACAAGAGAAGAGCTTTTTATTACCACAAAAGTTTGGAATAATATGCATGGCAAGGGGGATGTATTACTCTCTTGTGTAAAAAGCTTAAGCGATTTACGTTTAGATTATATAGATTTGTTCTTTATTCATTGGCCATTTCCTAATTATCATGCACCGGGCTGTGATGGAGATTCCAGAAACCCTGATTCAAAACCTTTTAGTGTAGAGGAATTCATGAAAACCTGGAGACAATGTGAAAGATTAGTAGAGATGGGTCTTGTGAAGTACATAGGTATGTCTAATATGACAATTCCTAAATTGGAAGCGGTACTTCCGCTGTGTAAGATTAAACCGGTAGCAATTGAAATGGAATTACATCCTTGCTTCCAACAGCCTGAATTATATGATTACTGTATAGCACATGAGATTCAGCCGATCGGATTCTGTCCAATCGGATCACCTACTAGACCTGATCGTGATAAAACAGAAGATGATGTTGCAGATATTCAAGTGCCTGAATTAGTTGAAATTGCAAAAGCGCACAATGTACATCCAGCTGTAATTTGCCTGAAGTGGGCTGTTCAAAGGGGTCAAATTCCAATTCCGTTCTCTATCCATGAAAATGAGTATGCGAGCAATTTAAGATGTACCACAGAGGATCCGTTAACCGATGAAGAGATGGCTATATTAAAAACGATTGATAAAAATAATCGTTTGATAAAAGGTCAGGTATTCCTATGGGAAGATGCAAAAGGTTGGGAAGATCTATGGGATCTTGATGGAACGATTACAAAATAATTTTATGCTAGTAAGGGGGCTATTGCTAATCAGCTTCCCCGTTTAAAGGCTTGATTATCCGCAATAGCCCTAAAATAATATATTGGGTTAATTCTTGTACTTATTTAAAGATTATAAGATATTATTCATGAAAGATGCGTTACAATATGATTTTGAATTTATATTGTAACGCGTCTTTTTTATCTTCTTATTATTAATTTTAGCTTATTTTTTCCCTACCATTATGAAAAGGGAATAATCAACATCACCATGCTCCATTCTTTTGATATCATAATAGAATACATGGGAGCTTACATCATGAAAGCCGACATCTGTTAATAGCTGACCTAAATCTTGCTGATTAAATCCATCATGTCCGTTAAAATCATTCTCTGATTTATGAAAGCTGCCATCCTCCTCCACAAGATCGACAATACAGATATAACCCTGGTCATTCAGCATATTATATAGAGTTTGTAAAGTGGTTTTAGTATCTATAATGTGATGTAATACCATGGATGTATAAATCAAATCATGTTTTTGCGGGATAAGTTCCGGATGCTCAATAACATCTCCTAAAACCGCATCCATATTCGTAGCATGATTTGCTCTGATTTTTTGATGCAGTACATCAATCATGCCTTCTGACGTGTCAGTTAGAGTAATATGCATTAACTGTTTCATAAGATTAAAACTGATTAATCCGGTACCACAGCCAAATTCCATTGCCAGATAATTGTTCTTAAGAGGTATGGAATTATTTATTTCATCTGCTATTTTTTTCGCTCGTTGAATTCGATCGATGGAATCCCAAATAACAGCCTTTTGATTGAAATTCATTGGGGTGTATCCTTCCTGTTACATATTGATGATTATACTTTATGAAAGGGCTTTTGATAATCATTTTATTTACTGTGTTAATTTCCTCTTCGCATCTTCTAACGCTTCAATAATACGATCACACCATAAGTCAAACTCCTCATCCGGTTGTTGACATTCTTCGTGAGTTAGAACATAACGAAGCGTCTGCGCAATACCTTCATCAAATCGTGTAGTAGCGACGAAAGAGGGAACGAGGCGTTTTAATTTGCTATTATCAAAGACAACGGAGTTTGATTTATCACCGATTAGCCCGCCTTTAAAATCATATTTGCCAACTGCATCTAAGAAGTCTGAAGATACATAGTAGGGCTTAAACTCTACTCCTAGGCTATCAGCAAGGCATTTGTAAATCTGATTCCAGGTCAAGGACTCATCTGAGGTGATTTGAACTGCCTCGCCGATTGCATGAAGATTACCCATTAATCCAATAAAACCTTTCGCAAAATCGCTATTGTGCGTCATGGTCCACAGGGAGGTTCCGTCACCGTGGATAATTACCGGCTTACCCTCTTTCATTCTCTTGATTACCTGCCAGCTACCGTTATCGCCATGAACCCCAAGTGGAACGGAACGTTCATCATAGGTGTGGCTTGGTCTGATAATAGTCACAGGGAAGCCATTCTCACGATACATTTTCATAAGAAAATCCTCGCAGGCAATTTTATTTCTTGAATATTCCCAATAAGGATTGGAGAGAGGGGTTCCTTCCGTTATTCTATAGTCGCTCAACGGCTTTTGATAAGCGGAGGCTGAACTGATGAATATAAATTGTTTGGTTCTCCCTTGGAATAAACGGTAATCCCGTTCTAGTTGTGAGGGAACAAAAGCAATAAAATCTGCAACCACATCAAAATGCATATCTTTTATTTTGGATGCTACGTCCTCTTCATTATTTATATCCGCCTGAATCAGGTTTACTTGATCGGATAGCATGTCATTACGATTGCCACGGTTGATCAAATAGAGCTGATGATTAGAGTTTTCAAGTATTTGATTTGTAATAGCGGTACTGATAATTCCTGTTCCGCCTATGAATAATATTTTCATATGTTACGCTCCTCGTATATCGAGTCATAGATTTCTTTACCAATACAATGGTATCATCTATGCTGGTTTTAAATACTGCGGATTCGTTTTACGGTAATTTGTTTCCCGCTGAAATGTAAATCTGATACCATTCTTCCTTTGTCAGATAGATATCAGATGCCTTGCAGATTTCCTCCAAGCGTTTCTGATTCATCGTTCCGATAACCGGCTGCATATTAGCGGGATGACGAAGGAGCCAAGCAATTGCAATAGTAGTATTGGTAACATTATATTTTTCTGCTATTTGATTTACGGTTTTATTAAGCGCAGGGAATTTATCATTATCCAGAAATACTCCCTCAAAGAAGCCATATTGGAACGGAGACCAAGGTTGAATGGTAATGTCATGAACTCTGCAATAATCAAGAATACTTCCATCACGATCGATTGCATTATCCGTAAGCATATTCACCTCTAGACCATTACCGATCATGGTTGCATTGGTTATACTTAGCTGTAGTTGATTTGCCACAATGGATTGCTTTACAAACTTTTGTAATAGCATAATCTGCATTGGCTTTTGGTTTGACACACCAAAGTGACGAACCTTGCCTGAGGTTTCAAGTTCATCAAATGCTGCAGCCACTTCCTCAGGCTCAACTAAAGCATCCGGTCTGTGTAGCAAAAGTACATCCAGATAGTCGGTCTGTAATCTTTTTAAGATCCCGTCGACAGAAGCTAGGATATGATCTTTTGAAAAATCAAACATGCCGGGGCGGATACCGCATTTAGACTGAAGGATGATGTTTTCACGTACCTGGGGTGACATATGAATTGCATCTGCAAATATTTTCTCACATTCACCCCCACCATACACATCCGCATGGTCAAAGAAATTAGCGCCCAGTTCCAATGATTTTTGTACGAAAGCTTCAGCCCTCTGAGGCTCAATACTATTAATTCTCATGCAGCCGACTGCAATGTTCGGCACCGAAAGTCCACTTTTACCAAAAGGTATTTTTTTCATATTATATAGTCCTTTCACTATTCTCAAGGCGTGACTTCATAAATATTTAGCCTATATTTTCTATTAAATGTTGATGATTATAATTACTTAGTTATCAAAGATGGATAATGTTTAACGGTAGGATGCTTCGTAGATTGCGATACAATCCTCTAGAGATACCGGGGCAGGATCTACTTCGAATAAACCGCCCATGGTCTCAAATGCATTTTTCGCTAAGGTAGGAATCTCCTCCTTGGTAATGCCGTAATCAGACATCTTAAGCTCATGCACATTACATGCCTTTTGTAAATCTACTAGTGCCTCCACGAAATCCATCGGATCATTGGCATTTTCCCGACCCATAGCTTTTGCCATATCGATCATACGAGCATCGCATACCTTCTTCTTCGCAAAGAAGGTAAAGTACTCTTTGCTAATCATAATTAGACCTGCTCCGTGAGGTAAATCAGGATGGAAAGCACTCATCGCATGCTCAAGGGAATGTTCGGAGGTACAACCGGAGGTGGATTCAACCATACCTGCTAAGGTGTTACCAAGTGCAACATTTTCTCTGGCCTTAAGATTTGAACCATCCTTCACTGCGTCTGCTAGATTCTTCGCTAACAATTCAATTGCCTTCAAACTGTATAGATCACTCATTGTATTCGCTGTTATGTTAATATAACCCTCGGTACTATGGAATAGAGCATCAAAGCCCTGATAAGCGGTTAAATGTGGGGGTACCGTTAACATAAGTTCAGGATCGACAATGGATAAGACAGGGAAGGTTTTGGCATTCCCGAAACCAATCTTTTCGTTTGTGTCATCCTTGGTAATTACGGTCCAGGGATCAGCTTCGGTACCGGTACCTGCGGTGGTCGTAATGGCTACAATCGGTAGGGGATCATTTGGTACAGGAAGTCCTTTTCCGCTGCCACCTCCAACATAGTCCCAATAGTCACCTTCATTCGTCGCCATAACAGCAATGGATTTTGCTGCGTCAATACTGCTTCCGCCACCTAGCCCAACTACAAAATCACAGTTTTCCTGTTTCGCCAGTGCTGCACCTTCCATAACATGACTTTTTATAGGATTTGGCAATATTTTATCAAATACTACGGATTGTATGCCGCCTAAGCGTAGTTGTTCTTCTACTTTTTGTAAGTATCCGTTTGCTCTCATGGATTTGCCGGAAGAAATAACAATTAAAGCCTTTTTCCCCGGTAAATTCTCCTTATGGAGTTCATTCAGTTTTCCATTTCCAAATAATATTTTTGTTGGAATAAAATAATTAAAATTCATAATACAATACTCCTTTCAATTCTTTAACTAAATCAACTATATCCCTTAGAGTTGACTCAAAGTCAAGCAATTATTGAAAATATTCGAAACTATGTTAAAATGTTTATAACGCATGACTATATTATTAGAATAACCGAGGGAGAATAATGTTTACAATCAAGCAGATTTCAGAAAAGACAAACTTAACGGAGCACACCATAAGATATTATGACAGAGAAGGACTCATCCCATTAATCACGAGAACGCAGAGTGGTATTCGTCAATTCTCTGAGGATGATTTGGAGTGGATCAACCTAATCTGTTGTTTAAGAAACTCCGGTATGCCGTTGCAGGAAATCAAAGAATTTATGCAGCTATGCTTAAAGGGCAAGGATTCTTTGGAAGAGAGAAGAGAGTTATTAATAAGACATCAGTCAAGGATTCAGGAGCAAATGAAGAATTTGGACAACAGTCTTAATATTGTGAATTTTAAAATCGAGCATTACAAGGAGATTGGAATATTCCATATCGACAAGAATTAGTGCATAAAAAGATGTTATAAAGGTGATTGGATTCATCTTTATCGCATCTTTTTTTATGGTATTGCTCCTAATCTATAGAATAAACGTGTCTACCGCCCAACTGATGGTAGAGGCTATATACTTTTTGATGATATTCACTTTGATTGGTTTGAAATATAGTACGTCAGATTGAAACCACTTTTTATCGATCCAATATTGATAATCGGCTGTTTGTTTTTTGCGCTTCCAATATCTTTTTTGAATACCGAAGCTGATTAAAGAGTAAAGGGACACTGATTTCTTGTGATATGCCTGAGTAAGCATCAACATTCGTTTAGTAATTAATGTAGTGTAGGCTTTATCAATATCAGATGAAATAAAATTTTCTCCCATTATGTAGTTATCGTTCGAGATTACAGTCCCTCCCCATGAGGTCAAAGCTCTTGAGATTGTCTTAATACCATGCTTTGATGCTTTGGCAGCAGAAGTGGTAAATACATATAAAGGCTTCCCATTAAGGAAAGGTCTATGGCAGTTAAATGCCATTCGATCCATCCAATTCTTAAATGCACCTGTCACATCCTCCACATAAATGGGACTGCCGATAATTATAATATCAGCTTCCTCCATTCTGCTTTTCATATCCAATAAGTCATCCTTGTGAGGACACTTGGTTTCGGATATATTAAAGCATATTCTACATCCCTTGCACCAATTTAAGTTACTGTGATAAATGGATATTCTGTCATATGTAATATTTTCATTGTTATACAAATGATTTAACTTCGTTTCGCATTGATCCAGGACAAACTGCGTATTACCAGATCGTCTGGGGCTGCCACAGATCTCTAATATCTTCATGATAATAAGGTTACTCCTTTTTTAAACAGTATTGATGGTTTCTCTGGATGGATTTAACGGATTTTAACAGGGATAGGTGTAATATAAATATATTAGATTAATAGTATAACATAAGGATATTATTGTCAAATTAGAATAACCCAAATACTAAATATAGACTAGGTGGATACATCGATTCATATGTTTGCTCATATAATAGTATGATTACACTATCGGGGTTTGTTATGGAAATTTATGTAGTGCAAAAAGGGGATACGATTGAATCAATAGCGGGAAAATATAATACTACTGCGAAACAATTAATAGAGGATAACGGTATACACAATCCGACGGAGCTGGTAATTGGACAATGTATCGTTATCGCATATCCAAAGGTAACCTATGTTGTACAAGAAGGAGATTCATTGGAGTCGATTTCGAATGCTTATAATATAACAATCATACAACTATTAAGAAATAATCCGTTTTTATCGGAGCGTGAATATATCTATCCGGGAGATACATTAATCATCAGTTATGGAGAAAATAGAACAAAGCTGATGACAAATGGATACACAAATCCTTTTATTGATCGGAAGATTTTAAAGCAAACCTTACCTTTTCTAACCTATTTAACCATATTTGGATATGAATTAACGGCAGGCGCTGAGATAAAGGAGCCTGATGTTGATGATATTATTCAGATGGCTAAGGATTATGGGGTGGCTCCTATTATGCTGGTTTCAACATTATCATATGAAGGAGTCGGAAGTGCGGAGGCCGCATATAATGTAATTTATAACGAGGAAGCTTTGGATCGATATATTAATAACACAATAGCGATTTTAAAAAGAAAAGGATTAAGCGGAGTAGGCATAATTTTATCTTATTTATATTCAGAAAATGTAGATGCCTACAATACATTCGTCGAAAAAGTCACAAATAGAATTAACTACCAGGGATATAGCGTAGTAGTTTCAATCCCCCCGGTTTTGCAATTGGAGAACGGTACGGTTACATTTGAAAAGATTGATTATTCCGTGATCGGAAAATCTGCTAATCAAGTTATTGCTATGAATTATAACTGGGGATATAATCCCGGGCCACCAGCGCCTCCTGCTTCCGTATCTATGATTCAAGAATTTATGAATTATCTGATTACTCAGATACCACCTCAAAAGATAATGATTGGACTTCCGTTAATCGGATATTCATGGAAACTACCCTATCTAATAGGGGTAACACAGGCAGTTTCTTTGAGCTATAATGCGATTATAAGGTTGGCCGTTGATAATAAAGTAGAGATTCAATTTGATGAAAAATCTCAAAATCCACACTTTTCTTATATACAGATGGAAGTAAATATTCCTAGAAAATATGAAGTGTGGTTTGTGGATGCAAGAACAATGAATGCATTTATTAACCTGTCAATCCAATATAAAACTCTGGGAATTGCTATATGGAACATAATGATATATTTGCCACAATTATGGCTTGTTATCAACTCTCAATATGATATTATTACGCTAAAACAGGAAGAAAGAACGGCTACTCAATCCATAACAGAAGATACAGCTCAAACTGATATCTGTAATTAAAAGATTAGTGGTATTATTCTCTTATGAAGCAGAACTATGTTAAATTGTAATAATCTCTTATGAAGCGGATCTATTTTAAAATATGAAGCAGAACAATGATGAATTATATAAAATACTTATCAAACTTACTTGATTAACGAATATAGATAAACATAACTTTTCCCGGAGATATCATTGCTTGCATTGATTGCTATGTGATTTTGATCATTCCAACCAATTGAAGACTCTTGAACTCCCTCTTGGTTTTTTCGATTCCATAGGTATAATTTTTCAGCTTTTATATCAATAACTCCAAGCTGCGACATGCTATTTTCAGAGTAGGAGGATACAAGGATTTTGCTACCATCAGAATTAATTGCAGAGTTTTCGGCTAATTCCTTTGTGATTCCTTCCACAGTCATATGCTTACCGGTAAGATTATCAAGCAGATAGATTAAATCATCATCTTCTATAAAATCATATCTACCACCAAGAGAACGTACCCGAATACTTCCACCTCCTTGCTCACTTGAAGACCAGTATTTAGCATGTTCTAAAAGCTTTGTAAGTTTACCCGTTATAAGGTTATACCTGTAATAATTAAAGTGTTCTTCACCATAACCACCGGAATATGTTTGGGTATAGTTATTGGTATTTGCTTCAGAGCTTCTTTCCATTAATATTAGTTGATTACCGAACACTTTTACACCCATAACGGAGGAGAGACCTGTTATACTAGAGAGAGCAGTGGCGTGCTTTGTTTCAGAATCTATTAGATAGATATTACTATCACTTGGTGACTGCCCCAAGGATACAGTGAATTTACCGTTATCAAGAATGCTCCAATTATTGAGATGATGGTAGTCTGAAAGTAGTTTACCGTTTATCTGAATTCCTTGAAGGAAGTCAAATGTCTTACCGGAACCAAGGTCATATTTTGCAGGATACGTCCAAACATCCGATTGTGGATTTTTGTTTAGCCAGAGCAAGACCTCATTATTATCTTCGACAGTTAAATTGAATTCTGCTTCATCCTCATTATTTAGCAAAAAGCGATTACGATTTTTCTCTATTAAGAATAGTTCACTATCATATTTGATCCGTGTGTAATCAATCTTCCCCGATATACCCAAGAGCTTAACTTTTCTTTTGATATTTTGGGTTTTCACCGGTACAAAGCTACCATTTTCTGCAGCAAAATATTTGTTAGTTACGAAATCGTCTGTATAATAAAATAGTGGGCCTATCGTGTTCATAAAATGATCGGATTCTAGATATTGTACCTTAAATAAATCTTCAATTGTATTGGTTGCAAAAAGAGAGATATGGCTTTGATTGTTTGAAGTATTCGGAGCTTTCATTGATTTTGTTGGTGATTTATTACTTTGTTCTGAACTAGGAACCTTCTCAACTTCTTGAATTTGAAACAGTGATATAACCCACTTTCGAAACTGGGCATTGACGGTCAGGGCAGTAGAAAAGGAGACTGCAATAATAATTAATATGGCAGCAGCTCTGATCAACCAATGACTCGTAACAGCCTGCTTTTTTGTGGGGGTTTCTATGGAAGCATGAATAAGTTCATCATCTATTTTTCCAATTGCATCAAAGATATTATTAATGCGCATTCTGGTATCCTCTTTCTGCTAAAAAATCACGCAGATTCTTTCCGTCTCTTGATAAAATGGACTTTATCTTACTTTTACTGAAACCATACCTTTTTGATATGTCCTCGATGGAATCAAAGAAAAAGTAGCGTCGGATAAATATGTTTCTTTTCTCCAGTGATAGGTTCAATAGGTATTCATTTATTGTGGCAACCAATTCATTCATTTCAAGATCTTCTGATAAATTAATATTTTTTGCTAATACTTCTTCGAGTTCATCCCAAATTCTTGTTATTTCATAATTTCTCTTTTTCGCTAAACGATATTCCAACTTTTTCATTGAAAGATTACGTGCAATTTTACAAAGAAAAGCAGAGAAGTAGATTGGTCTGGCAGTAGGTATCGCATTCCATGTTCCAAGATATGTGTCATTTACACATTCTTCTACTTCCTCATTATTATGTAGAATATTATAAGAGATTTTGGTGCATAGGTTCTCATATTTATTTTTTGTTTCTATGATGGCTTGTTCAGATCTGGCCCAATATAACTCAATTATTTTGTCATCTTCCATGTTTTATCCCCCTCGTAAGATAAGTACGGTAATATTTTAAATAGGTTGCATATATTTTTATAAATTTGGGTGTTAATAACCCCATTTATAAAATATGATCCTCGTTTTTATCTTGCTTTAAGGGGTCGGATTTATTAAGTTTTTTATTCTTGATTTCTTTTTGCCATGTTAATGTATTGCACTTCGGACATCTTAAAAAACAATGAGGGCTTATAAAATCTTTTAAAATTGAAATTGAAAATACATGACCACATTTTTTACATATATACGAATGAGTACGAGCGTGCCATACAACAAGGATTGGTAAAGCAATAAAAATAATGGTGCAACATAATACTGGTATAATTTTCATAAAGCCTCCATTTTATAATTCCTTATTAATGAATGTACATTGTAAATATGAAATATAGCTTAATTCCACCTAGAATAGTGTTTTACTTATTATTAAACTCAGTAAAATACTATGGTAATATTATACAGTGCCATCTTTCTTTAAACAATATCATATTGGCTACAAAAGCCGTATCTTATACATAAATTACCATACCTTAGGTGATTACTATTGCTTTTTGAAAACCTAACAATATAATGTAACTAGAGACTCGAATATGTAATAATTGGGAGGGAGAATTTGATACGGATTGCAATCTGTGATGATAAAGTGGAAACTTTGCATCAAACAAAAAAAGTACTAGAAGAGTACAACAAGGCATTACTCGTTGTTGATATGTTTACCAGTGGAAGAGATCTCCTTGCTAGTAAAGAGACGTATGAGATAATTCTTCTGGATATAGATATGCCTAATATGAATGGTATTGAAACCGCAAAACATATACGGCTAACCAACAAAAAGGTTAAGATCATATACCTTACAAATTATAATGATTATACGACTTTCGCCTTTGGAGTTCATGCTTTTGCATATTTGCTTAAGCCGGTGAATAAATCAGAACTCTATAAACAGTTGGATGAAGCGTTTGAATATAGGAATATCCCTGTTCCAAGTCCGATGGAGTTTTTGACAGAAGAAGGGATAGTACGAATTGATGTGTCGGATATCATATATCTGGAGTATCTAGAACGCAAGGTATATCTACGAACGCACAAACAAAGTTTTTCGATAAAGCGGAAAATATCTGATATTGCTGGAGAGTTAGCGGATAAGGGGTTTGCGATGCCACATAAGAGTTTTGTTGTTAATCTCTATGCGGTTAAAAAGATTAAAGGATATGATATTATGATGACCAATGGTGTAGTTATTCCTTTGTCCCAGAAGAAGTCAATGGAATTTCGCAAATCGTTGAATCAATACTTATCAGAAGGAATGGGAGGATATTAATGTCGAATATATTGATTTACTTTGTTCTTCCACTGGTGGGTAGCGTATTTATAATGTATGCAATCTTTTTCAGTATGAGCCGAATCGGGACGAATATTGCTACAGGTGTATGGAGGAAGAGAATTATAGTAATCAGTTACATCATACTGTCCGTCTCGATATCTTTTCTTGGTAGTGGAATTATAAATCTTATTGTATTGTTATTCATTCCTGTGATTGGACATCATTTGTATAATAATTTACGAATTTATATTATGTATTACACTGCTTTGGTTATTGCGGTCTATCTTACGGATATCGTAGTGAATACGATTATAACTTTGTTGGTATCAAATGAGATAATTTATTTTATTAATATGAATGCCTACTATATCTTACTCCTTATCACTACAAGGTTAATCGAATTTATGATCTTACGGATATTAGTATGGATGATCCGAAGAAAACTTCATGAGCAGGTGAGCAAAAGACAGCTGATTGGTTACTTTATTCTTCCACTATATAGTATTCTAAATTTATTTAGTATGTTGTTATTTATACAGGTGTATCCATCGGAAGAAAATATGATGGTGTTTTCGGTGAACGTGGTTATTCTAATCGGGCTTAACATCTATTTTGCCAGTATTTTTGATGTAATCAGCAGGAACAATCATCTGGAAAATGAGTTGAATCTTCATAAACAGCAACAGAATATACATATCAAATACTATGAGAATCTGGAGCAGAAATATGATAGTACCAGAAAATTAATTCATGATATACGTAACCATATTCAGGCGATGGAACAGCTATATGAGGTGCAGAAGAATGAGGAAGGGCGTCAATATGCACAGGATGTTCACGCTATGCTAAATCAAATGGGGCATAAGTATTATACGGACAATAAAATCCTAAACATTATCCTGAATGATAAGGTTCAAACCATGCAGGCTTGTGGCATTAAGGATGATATAAAAATCGGAGTTGATATTCATTTTATCAGAGATGTTGATCTGACCTCCTTATTTGCTAATATTCTGGATAATGCAATTGAAGCCTCGAAACGAAGCGAGGAAAAACAAATTATTTTACGAATGGCAGCAGTACATGATTTTATTACGATAACCCTGAAAAATACGATGGATCATCAGCCGGTAAAGCAAGGAAACTCTTTTTTATCCACCAAAGAAAAGCATGAAGGACTTGGACTTAAGAATGCCGAGTGGGTGGTAAAAAAGTATAAGGGAGATATTCAATATGAATGGGGAGAGAAATATTTTATTACAAGAATTATGTTTGCTAATTGACGTTTTTATTTGCTTTGGTGTTCCGATAATTGGAATTATTATCTTAAGCAGGAAATACGGCAAAGTCCGGAAGCCATTTTTTATCGGTATGTGTGCATTTGTAGTTAGCCAGATTTTGATTCGCATTCCGATACTCAAGCTGGTATTGCCGAATTTCATCTGGTACATAAAGCTTCAACTTAATCCGTATCTATACGGCATCTTCTTGGGATTATCAGCCGGAGTATTTGAAGAAACCGCTAGGTTGATATTTATGAAGGGTTTTTTAAAAGGAAGAACAAGAGAAGCGGATGGTCTGGCCTTCGGGCTTGGTCATGGCGGGATAGAAGCGATGCTGATAACCGGAATAGGCTATATCTCAAGTTTGATCCTGTATCCATTAGGAAAAGTAGATTTATCGGGTGTGGGGAATTTAAACCTGCTAATCGGTGGAATGGAGCGAGTATTTGCAATGTGCTTCCATGTCGGTGCCAGCTTGATTATACTCTATGGAATTCGGGAGCATAAAGCTCTCCGATATACAATATTAGCAATTCTATTACATGGATTATTAGATAGCATGATTGTAATCCTTCCTGCGGCAATAGGGTTAGGGATTATGGGAATAGAACTATATATTATAATTATCTCCATCCTGGTTCTTGCTTTTGCGTTGCGGTTGTTCTCAAAGAGAAGCAGGAGCATACGTAGTGAATTATAAATGGAGTTTTAATGAAAGGTTTTCACGTGATTCGATGAACGATAAAGAATATATTGTGATTTAGAAAAAGGAGAGATAGAATATGAAAAAGATAATTGTTATAATTATGATTTTAGTCTTTGTTACATCGATGCTTGGTGGCTGTGCTTCTACAAAATTGTCAGACGCATTTAACAAAGAGACCGTGGAATCTACCTCCAAACAGGTAGTAGATTACTTAAACGCTGGGAAATATGACAGTGTATGTAGCATGTTTACCGAGGAGTTAAAACCTCAATTAACATCTGATGCATTAAAATCAGCAGTTGAAAAGACTTATGGAAGCGCCGGTGCATTTGTAAAATATAAGGATGTAGTAGTGATTGGCCAAAAGGTAAAAGGTACAAAGGATGACGCAGCAGTTGTAGTGGTAATCGCAAAGTATGAGAAGAAGAATGTAACTTTTACGATTAGTTTTAATAAAGACATGAAACTGATTGGACTATATATGAAATAAGAATGAAAGCTCTTGAAATACCTGGGGTTACAGGGATTCAAGAGCTTCTTAAATTCTATTTATCTAAAAATTGTATCATTCCGGAGCCATAATGTTCATTCGGTCGTTCGATAAAATCAAACTTCTTGTAAAAATTCTCTTTTCCTTTCGCTGACATTAAGCAAACCATGGTTCCGGATACATAGGTTTCTCTAATATGGGTCATGATTTCTGTCATGATGGCAGTTCCGAGTCCACATCGTTGATAAGCCGGTTTAACCATAATATCTTGTATGTAGAGGGTGAAAGCACCATCACCAATAATTCTTCCATATGCAACAATCTGATCTTTGTGTTCGGCACAAACAGAGAATAATGAATTTGATAATCCATTTAGTAGGGTATTCTTATCAGGGTAACCCCAGCCGACAGAATCTCTCATCTTGATAAACTCATTCACTGTAATCGCTCTTTTTGTAATTTTTATGTCGTCCATATAATACCCCCATAATTTTTGTTTGTTTAACTTGACGTGAATAAACAAAATTGTTAATTGGGTAATTATACGGCTGTATGAATAAATAGTCAATGCCTGGATTGTAATATATTTTTACAACTGTTGATATTTCTGGTAGGTTTTGTAAACCAGATGATAAGGCTGGGGATAACAAATAAAATAGGATGTTGACCAGTCGTATCTATGATGGGAGACTCAATCATTGAGATAAATGATGGTATTACATAAGTATAAGAATAACCGCCTTGATAAAGTGACGGATATTGCATGTATAGATACGATTGAATTGTATCAATTATTGCATTTATATAAAACGGTGACATAATAATAATGTACAAGAACAGAATCAGTATTATAGAAATATGTATCGCTTTCGAATACTTTGATTTGAGTGGTTTAACAACTCCTAACACTCCTAATACCTGTAATATAATCCATCCAAGAATAAGCCAGAAGATGGGATATAACAGTAGCTGTAAAAGCCATACTGGTGACATAATAAACTGCTGCCTGAACATATAAGCTCCATATTGAGTTGCAAAATAAAGGAATACGCCAAAAATAAGCAATATCGCTCCAGCGATAAGCAGGTGTTTCTTTTCTTTTTTGTTAGTATCCGAATTAGGAATCCCATAAATAAGAACAGTAATATCAACTTCCAACAGCTCTGCAATTTTCATTAATGTTTCGATATCAGGTTGTGATTTCCCGGTTTCCCAGTTGGAGATGGTTTGTCTAGTGACAAATAACTTGACGGCCATATCTTCCTGTGTAAACTTTTTCTGCTGCCTTAATTTTTTTATATTTTTAGAAACTAAATTCATATAAACAACCATGCCCTTCCTCGTGTTAATGTGATTAATTTTAAACTAAATTGTCTGCCTTTTTTAGTAGTTTGAGCCAAGGATATCACAGGCTCAAATGATTATGTGTGATTTATGATTTTTAATATGTCACACTATAATATTGTTATCACACTACATGATATCTGATGAACTGTCACGCAAATATACTTTGCATTACCAAAAAGTGTGAGACATATATGGAAATAATAAGTAACGAGTAGTAAACTACATAGAGATTTTATTCAAATTATTTATCCGAATTATAACGCTTATATGCGTCATTTAAATAATTATACAATTCCATATTTAGGAAGTCAAATAAGTGGATAGAATAATAGTTGTATTATTACGTGTCTTAGTTCATATTTAATTCATAATAACGTATTACTTTAAGTTTAATAAAAATTGGAGGTAACAAAATGAATACAAAAAGAAAGTCGAAAATAAAAAAACGCATTATAACTAGTATTATTGTAATAGCATTAGCTGCTGCAGTGGTATTTGCTATTGTTTCCCGGCCGAAGGCAAACAATTATGAAAGTGTTGATGCAAAAAGCGGAGATATTAAAACCTATTTATCCTATTCTGGAAATGTTGAGGCGAAAAACCGCCAAAACGTAATGTCTGAAAAGGTAATGCAGATAGATAATATCAAGGTTGAAGAAGGGGATAAGGTGAAAGAAGGTGACGTTCTATTCACTACCACTACGAATGATGAAATAACAGCTGAGATTGACGGTGAAGTGTCTAAACTTGATATCGAAGAGAATGAACAAGTTATGGCCGGAATCTCATTGCTTGAGATAGTTGATTACAATAATCTTAAGATTAACGTTAAGGTAGATGAATACAGTATCCCTGATTTAAAAGTAGGTAAAAAAGCGAATGTTAATATCAATGCAATTGATAAGGAGATCACAGGAACTGTTAAAAGTATCTCCAAGGAAGGTCAGGTCGTTAATGGAGTAACTTATTTTACCGCTGACATTAATTTGAAAAAGGATAAAGCAATCAAGGTAGGAATGTCTGCAGAGATTAAGTTCCCGGGCAAAAGCGTAACTAATGTTATCACACTCCCGATGTCAGTGGTTCAGTTTGATGAAAGCAATAGCCCTTATGTATATTTGAAAGATGAGAAAGACAATTTGATAAAAACCTCAATCAAGACAGGCATTAATGATGGTACCACGGTTGAAGTGGTAAGTGGCATCAAAAAGGGAGATCACGTTTTTTACAAGAAAAATACTACTACTTCCAGTAACACTGGCTTTGGTCGTGCCAATGGAGGAGGTGAGTAAGTAATGTCAGAAATATTTAATATGAAAAATATTTGCAAGAGCTACTATATGGGTGAAGATGAACTGGAAGTTCTGCATAATGTGAATCTGACCGTACATTCAGGAGAGTTTGTCTCAATCTTAGGGCCATCCGGCTCTGGCAAATCAACGATGATGAATATCATCGGTTGTTTGGACATCCCTACTTCCGGAAAATATCTGCTCTCCGGTAAGGACATAGAGGATTTGGACGAAACGGATTTAGCAGCGGTAAGGAATAAAGAAATCGGTTTTGTATTTCAAAACTTTCAGCTTCTCCCCAGATTATCTGCTCTCAAAAATGTTGAGCTTCCACTGATATACAGCAATGTCCCCGTATCAGAGCGTAAGAAACGTGCGAAGGAAATGTTAGAAAAGGTAGGCTTATCGGATAAGATGAGTAATTTACCGAATCAGCTTTCCGGTGGACAGCAACAGCGTGTTGCAATCGCCAGAGCATTAGTTACTGAACCGACGATTCTTCTAGCAGATGAACCAACCGGTGCGCTGGATCAGAAAACCGGAGCGCAGGTCATGGATTTGTTTGAGAAATTAAATGAGGACGGCAGAACGATTATTATGATCACTCACGATCAGAATATAGCAAAGCATGCAAAACGAGTGGTTAAGATATTGGACGGATATCTTACAGAAGCGGAGGTGGATTAATATGTTACTACTAGAAAGTGTCAGAATGTCATGGGAGAACATCATTCATAACAAACTCCGCTCCTTCTTAACAATGCTTGGTATCGTAATTGGTGTAGCCTCAATTATAGCTCTTATTACAATTGTATCAGGTGCAACAAGTAGCATTAGTGATCAAATTAATTCTCTGGGTGTGAATAAAATTATGGTTAATGCGGTGGGAACTCCACTCAAGCAGGGTCTTAATGATACCGATATCAAGGCAATTTCACAAGTAGATAATATCGATGGAGTATCACCTACCATATCCGGTAAAACTACGGTCGTTAATGACGGAGTAGTAATGGATGACATTACGGTTCAAGGAAAGAATGAAGTTTATTTTAATACCGATACCAGTATACTAAAATCAGGTAGAGCAATTAACATATTGGATATTAACAGCAAAAATCAGGTCGCCGTTATCGGAGATGATATCGTAAAGAAGCTCTACTATGGGGTTAATCCAGTTGGAAAGAGCTTGAGAATAAACGGAGTAACATATACTGTAATCGGAACACTTGCTGCTTCCAATGGCTTTAGTATGAATTCAAATAATGATGCGGTGATTATTCCGTATACTACAGCACTTCGTAGCTTGGGTGTAAAGAATGTTACTAGCCTGGATGTATACCTAAATGACACCTCTATTGCGGATGACACCGTAATTGATATTAAAGGAGTTCTAAATGCTGCTTTTAACTATGATGAAGATGCATACACAGTATTCAACATGGGAGATATGATAGAAAGCTTCCAAACGATGATGGGTATGATGTCCATGCTTCTTGCAGGTATAGCTGCAATATCCTTAGTAGTTGGTGGAATTGGCATTATGAATATGATGCTTGTGTCAATTACCGAGAGAACGAAGGAAATCGGACTGCGTAAGGCACTTGGAGCTACTCCCGGAAGAATTCAGTTACAATTTATTATAGAATCCATCTTCTTGTCACTAATTGGTGGAATTATCGGACTGATTCTTGGTAGTATTATTGCTTTTATTGCTGCCACATTAATTGATATTAGCTTTTCCCTATCAGTGATGACAATCGTATTAGCGGTTGGCTTCTCTTCCGCAGTCGGAATCGTATTTGGTTATATGCCGGCTAGGAAAGCCAGCAGATTAAATCCGATTGATGCGTTAAGAAGTTTATAAATAACTCTAAATTAGTATAAAATCATAGTGAAGACACAGGTGAGTATCTCCTGTGTCTTTATAGAAGAAAGCTAACCAGAGATTTAAAAGTCAAAATTAAATATATGACTAAAAAGTTAGGAGGTATATCATGTTTCAAATTTTAATTGTGGATGATAATGACAGTATTCGTAACCTGATGAAAACATATCTAGTCAGAGATGGTTATAACGTGCTAAGTGCATCCGATGGACTAGAGGCACTGGATATCCTTGATAAAGAACATATCGATCTAATGATTGCTGACATTATGATGCCGAATATGGATGGATTCACCTTGACAAAGGAGCTAAGAGATTCCAATTACAACTTCCCGATTCTAATGGTTACCGCGAAAGAAAGTTTTGAAGATAAGAAAACAGGCTTTCAGGTTGGTACCGATGACTATATGGTTAAGCCGATTGATTTCGATGAAATGTTATTGCGTGTATCCGCATTACTGCGTAGAGCAAAAATAAGCAATGATCATAGGATTATAATTGGTGATATTGTACTTGATTATGATTTGCTTACGGTAAAAACGAAATCAGAAGAAATCCTCCTTCCAAAGAAAGAGTTTCTAATATTATTTAAACTCCTTAGTTATCCGAAAAAGATATTCACAAGGCAGGATCTCATGGATGAAATCTGGGGTCTAGATAATGAAACCGATGTCCGAACGGTAGATGTTCATATCAAACGTTTACGAGAGAAATTCGATGAACTTGAAGAATTTAAATTAATTACAGTCAGAGGTCTTGGCTACAAGGCAGAAAGGATGATATGAAAAAGTTATTTCCATTACAATCTATCTACGCAAAGTTTGTATTGATCTTTGTCGGTATATGGTGGCTGTTGAATTCACTGACCTTCGGTGCGGTATTTCACTTTATAACAAATGGTGTTGGACCTTATATTAAAATAGAGTTACTCACCACAAACAGTAAGCTTGTTGAACAAATCCATAGAATCCGTACTATGACAGGAATTGTATTTTTATGTAGTGCACTATTTGGAACCTTCTTAATTATTATAGTTGTTAGAAGTATAGTAAAACCAATCAAACTGTTATCCAAGGCTTCTAAGGAAGTTGCAAAAGGTAATTTTGATATTGAAATCCATAGTAATAATAGGGATGAAATTGGACAGTTAACATCTGATTTTAATATTATGACAAAGGAACTAAAGAACATTGATGTAATGAGAAAGGATTTTGTATCTAATGTATCGCATGAATTCCGGACTCCGATAACCTCAATAATTGGTTACGCAAAACTAATCAAGGATGGTAGAATGACGGACAAACAGCTAGAGGAATATAGTGAAATTATTATTAATGAAGGCGAGCGCTTATCTTTGTTATCCTCTAATTTATTAAAACTATCCGAACTAGATAGTAAAGTGATTCAGAATCAGTTCTCTGTTTATTACTTAGATGAACAGATTAGAAAATCCATTCTATTACTCGAAATCCAATGGACAAAGAAAAATCTATCTTTGGACATTGATTTGGATGAAATCTTATTTTTCGGAGATAAAAATTTGCTCCAACAGGTTTGGATAAACTTGATTCAGAATGCGATTAAGTTTTCTAATCAAGATGGAGAGATTGGAATTCATCTCAATATGAAGAATGAATGTGCTATATTTAAGGTGGTAAACCAGGGAACAAGAATTGAGGAGAAAGACAGAGAACGTGTTTTTGAACGTTTTTATAAAGGAGACAAATCCCGCACGAAGGATGGCTTCGGGCTGGGCTTAGTTTTAGTAAAGAAAATTGTGGAGTTATCCGGAGGTGTCATCTATTTCAATAGCACGAAAGAAGAGGGAACCACTTTCGTAGTGGAACTGCCGATTCTTGGTGATGTACAGGAGTAAAGATAAAAATCAGTGCGGTGTATTAATCTTAAACAAAAATCAAGATTAATTTTAGAATTAGTTATATAGACCAAAAGATTCTAGTTGAAGTGAATTTGTATCGGTATTCTTATACTTGTTATCTTCGTGCACTACAAAATGAAGTTCAACGCCACTTGTTAATATCCGAATGATTGCATTTTCGGATTTTTCATTATGTATTAATGTAAAGCTAATCTTATTTTGATTTAACGTTTTAATCGTTTTTACAAGGGTCAAATGCCTTGTGTTTTTAAATATCCATCTTTCTAAATTGATATTCTTCCCGGCATTAAATCGATAGTAATTATCACACCATATCAAAACTAATATGTCATTATCAAAATGAAATTCTATATTCCCATAAAGCCAAATAGAAAGGTTATTACCCATATAATTAATACTGTCAGGATCAGGGAAGTTATTTAATATCCATTCTTTTGTTTGACCAATTTTTATGCAGTCAAATTTCCCTTTGCTTATAAATTCGTATAAATTTACTTCAACTGGTTTTGTTAATAACATGATACCCCCTTAGTTCTAGTAATATAACTTTAAGTTTTTGATGATTTCTCAATTATACAATAAGTAGATTATTAATTGGAAATACCAACTTAATTTTTTTGTTATCTTTTTCGATGGAATTTAGTGTTATTCTCTATCTTAATACCTGATTTATCATACTTCATTTTGATCGGTGAGGATTCCTTTTTCTGAAATAAAAGATTGTTTCCCTCGACTAGAAATACATAAGTATATTGATCATCATCTGTTTTCATCGTCAATTTGCCATTTTCAATAGAATAACTGCCTCCTGTCATATAACTACTTAGTAAATCGTATGTGAATGTAAGCTTTTTATCAGATATTGTGACATAGGGTAGTGCGCCAGGATCTGCTTTATCTCGTACCATAATATAGGTTCCGTTCTTTACGATATCTGAATTATTGAAAGTACAACCTGTTAACAATATTATGAAAAGAATTACAAGGCTAATACATGATTTTCTCATTTAAAATTCTCCTTTTTAACTTAGGTATATAATCTATAAATCTAAAATATAACTCCCATTTATCATTTGATATTGATGCTTAAACTAATAGCTTTGCTTAATTTTGTTATAGTTACCGCCGTTACTCCTTGTAAAATATTGATTGTTTTAATAAGAATTTCCCGTTAAAATAATATACAAGGTAAATTTTAACATATAATACGACGAACTTAAAGTCAAAATTTGAATAATTCTTTCTCATTCCTAATAATTTTAATACCATAAAAGTACCATAAAATATGATTAAGATAAGGTCAATTGACAGGGTAAGTTCTAGTTTGCCATAGTAAACCTCTAGTCCCATGACAGTAAAGTAGTGGAGATCAAGAATGAATTGCTATGTTCTCTTAAAACTAATGCATTTTGGTGATTATAGGTGTAAAATTGGACTTAGGTAAGGAAAAAAGGGCGCAATTCAGCGCGAGTGAGATTTAGTCATTTTTTTGCCAGAGTAAATTCCACCCGTCAATGGAGTTATGTGATGCTGTGTCCCGGTTTGGTTTATTGGTGGTTAGATTTCATCTTTTGATAAGAAACATTTTAAGTCATCATTCCAGTATGTTTGATGTTCGGGGCCTTTCCAGTAGTCCCATGGGCCACTGGAATATCCAATCTCTAACCGATATGCTTGTAGGAAGTTGAGTGGCATATCGTCAGAATCTAAGTAATCCCATGGATTGGAATCGATGTCATGGCCTTTACGGACCCATTCACGTAGATTTTTGCGTTCATCTAGCGTCATTGGGACACATTCCTCCATTTCGTGAAGCGCTTCAAGGTTGATTTGATAACTAATGGATTTTTTATCGTACATCATAATTCGACCTCCTTATCAAAAATAGATTTATTGAGTGTCACATCCTGGGGAGGAATACGGTGGCACTCAAGTAAATCTAGAATGTCTTTGCCATAGAGGAAGGCAAACATATCGTAAGGAGATTTGTCACCAATACTTTCTCTGCTATACGAATTAATGTGATCCATCATTCGATTGATATCTTTCTGAGTATATGGCTCTAAATCAGTGCCTTTGGGCAAAAAACATCTTATAAATTCATGATTGCGCTCAGCCGATCCTTTCTGATAAGGTGCGTTGGGATTGCAATAAAAGATATGTGTTCTTTGGTTCCCCAACACATCAAACTCAATTGCCTTTGGGTTGGAGAACTCACTTCCATTGTCAGCGAGACATACTCGGAAAATCCGTGTGAAATATTTCGATCCTAGGTTTCGGTATAGTGCATTAAAAATCGCTATGACTGACTTAGAATCGTTATGATCACGGAGGAAAGCAAGCATCATTTCAGTATTCACAAAGTGAATTGTAAGCAGAACTTTTCCGCTTTTTTTGCCCTCAACAGAGTCGAGTTGAGTAATGGGGACATCCGGATGATTGGTTAGGAAGGCTTGAAAGCATTCATAATTGCGTCCAATGCGACATGATTTGTCCACTTTTAGCTGAATTGTTTTTTTGCGAGAATGGTAGCGAACTTTCCTAGGAAGATCAAGGTTCATTGCAGAAAGAACACGAGCATCTACTAATCGATAAATCGTGCGCTCACTGATCATGATGGAGTCACGATTTGTTACATAAATATGATGAGGAGACTGTTGTTGCTTGATAAGAGGAGAGATAAGATCATCAAGATACAGAACCTCTTCTTCGGAAAGAGAGATGCCAGATCTAGTCTCTGAAAGAATCAAGCGATATTCCTTATGAGCTTCTTCTGCATAGTAATAGCGTTTTTCGAGGCTGCATTGAAATCTTTTTGAGCATCCATTGCAGACATACGGTGGTTTTTCCAAAAGAAAGCATAGAGTTTTTTGAAAGTCCTTACAAAAAGAGTTGCACATGGAGCAGTGTTTACAAAGCTTGAATCTGCGATCGGCATTGCAGGGACTACAGAGGTGAGTTTTTGAACAGGAAAAGCGATGCTGACATGCATTGTAACGAGTGTGCATACCTCCGATACGTCGAAAGACTAGATGGGAACGTATCTCTTTTGAAATCGTCGTAGGATCCTTGAAAAGAACCCGCCCAATTTCCTTGAAGCATGTTTTGTCCTTTAGCATGGATTGGATAGTTGAGCGATCTTCTAGCGTTAAATGTTTATTATTGGCCATGTTGGTACCTCCTTATTTACCGGGACATAGCAACATAACTATAACATAAATGAGTTTGACAGATAAACTGTAAGGTAAACGGTATGGACATAGATTGCCAAAGTAAAATCAGCTTTTGAAAGATGCGGACTGGAATTTACTTTGGCAATTAACGATGATTAAGATAATGTATTATGTTTCATTATTACCCGACACTTCCCTGTTCTCAATCGTATTATTATTGAAAGGAGGCAAGACGATGATAAAAACTTTGTCGCGTACGGACAAGGAGATTGCGAATATCTACGCACGCCATATAAAAACTGTCTATCGTGTCTGCTTCGCTTATATGAAGAATAGTGCCGATACGGAGGATGCGGTTCAGGATACTTTTCTAAAGATGATCAGATATCATGTAGCCTTTGAGAGTGAAGAACACGAAAAGGCATGGTTGATTAGAACGGCTACGAATGTATGTAAAGATATCCTAAAGGCTTGGTGGCGCAAGCGAGAGAATATAGAAGACTATGCACAGTTGTATGGTGCCAGTGGTATCGAAATCGATGACACCCTAAAAGTTGTCATGAGCTTACCTGATAAATATAAGACAGTAGTATATCTGTATTATTATGAAGGTTATACAAGTGTGGAAATAGCTGATATTCTTCACAAACCGCAATCTACAATCCGTAACCATTTACATGAGGCTCGCAATGTCCTCAGAAAAGAATTAGGGAGTGATTTTAATGAAGAATAAAAGGATTATTGATTCCTGGAATAAAGTTAAGCCGGATAGTTTGGCGCAGGAGCGTATGTTACAGAATATAACATCACAGTCAGGCAAAAGAAAAATAATTATGTATTGGAAACCTTTCGCTATTGCAGCCGTAGCTTGTTTGGTGTTAATGGTTGGGGTGTTTATCAGTAATATTGACAGGGTTGGCACAAAACATGATACGTCATCAGAAGGGAAAACAGCTGATCTTGATCAGTTATCGAATGAGATTAAGGGGCTTCCGGTAAATAAATTCAAGTTGACGGAGATAACGTCGGATATGACAATGGATCGGATGGTTTTCTTCAGATTTGCGGATTTTTTTGGATATCATAAACACAGTTTTGTTATTGTAAAAGTAGCGAAAACAAAGTTGGTTCAGGCGAAAGGCACCGACACCGGCGATAAGCAGATTGCAACGGTAAAAACATTAAAGACAGTATTAGGGGAAAAGATTCCATCAACGCTTAATTTAACGCAATACTTATATGGCGGTTGTACAGGCGATGAGGTTACTAATTTATTACGCGAAGGCGGAGCGTATCTTCTTCCAATTGTAAAACACGAGGGAGAATATTATATAGGCGGAGATTTAGATGTATTGTTTGAGATAGATAATCAGGGAAAGATTTGGTCGCATTCTGATTACACTGATTTTAATCGTTATGACGGGAAAGATTATCAGGTGGTTACAAATCATATTATAAGTATGTCACAGGATGATAACCTGAAGTTGGCTAATTCGTCCTTTGGCATGGCAATGAGGGATTCGCAGTTGTTAGAGGTTACAGTTATGGCTGATCTTAAGAGGAAGAAGGTGGAATATGGCGGAACAGAACTTATATATACCGCCCATGTTGAGCGTGTATTATCAGGAGAAGAGCCAAAAGGTGAAATCTTGATAAGCGCTGATAATAACGAGACGGTTTTACTAAAAAAGGGGGAACGTTATCTTTTGTTTGTAAATAACTACGAAGGAAAGCATTATATGAATTCTTATATGGTTGCTCGTGTGAATCAAGATGGTACGATTAGCAACCTTGGAGATGAGGGTAGTGCATTTGAGGATTACAACGGTTATACCGTAGATAAGATATCTGAACTTGCGTTAAAGGTTATAAAGTTTTTAAAAAACTATGAACAATGATGCTATGATAAGTTATATATAATTGCCAAGGGGCTGTTGCAAAACCATTTATAAAATGATTTTACAATAGCCCTTTTTAAGCGCGAGACGGGGATTTGAATCCGAACGTACCTTTACAAGCACTGAAAGAAAGGAGTTTTCAGTGCATCATCGGAATAAGGTGATCATAAAGGTAATCAAGCCTAAATGCTAGCTTTACTAGTATAAACGAGGAATAAGAAGCTTTAAAATACTTATTTTATTTCAATACATCCTTCGGTATCTCTAGGTCTTTTGCTTTTAAGTAAATAACAACACGAATTGTCTTCTGAAATAGCAATATAATTAGATTTGGCATTGTCTAATAATGCTTTTTCGTTGATTAATCTCTTCTTCCAATTTGGCATATCTAATGGTGGTTGGAAATTTTCTGCAAATGCTTTTAAATCACTTTGGGTTAATTCTAGAACTAGTTTTTTAAAGTAATCTTTCTCATCACTGTTAATTAAATATTCAAGCTCTCTATAATTATCTAAGAGCTTTCTTTTTGTTGCATTTTTAACAGCCCATCTAGACCACCAATAATTATAAAACTCATATTTCCCTCTTATTCCGATACATAGAAAGGCTCTTCTTAAATCCGGAGAAATTTCAGTCTCTTTATTAAAATATTTTTCAAAAACTACTTGAGTATTTGAAAATAATGATGCATTAAATTTATTAAATATATATGAATCTTTATCATAGTCAATACAATGAAAAAGGAAACGGATACTACCTCTTAATAGTTCATTGTCTTCTCCTTTCCATAACAATAATTTTAAGTTCAGATCATCTTTAATAAGTTTTGCTTTAATCTTTTCTTCTTCCACTTGGTCTTTTGCAAATGTGGATTTAATAGTGCAATTATTGAGATAACTGTAAATATCTTTACAACCAACAGCTAATTCATTTATTAGATTAATTACACCTACAAAAGTTTGTGGACTTCTAATAATATCAGGCCTTTTACCATCTTTGTCAACATCACCTTGAGAGACAATATTTCTTATGACTCTCATCCATTCATAGAATTTTTCCTGATTGAATATATCGTTTCTTAATAAATATTCAGTTTGAGCATAAAATAATACTTTAGTTGTATATGAACTATCACTTTGAGATTGTGCACTTTGCCCTTCATCAAATACTATTGCAGAAAGGAATGAACTCTTTGGAGCATGTCTCCATAATGGGAATGGTAAATTAAGCATTTCTTGCTTATAAGTTTCACTACAATATAGTTCATAACATTGTTTTAAATAATAAAAAGTTTCAGGTGTTATGAAAGTACTATTAATCGACTCAGTATGGTCATTAAGTTTTTGTATTAGCTGAATTCTATCTTCTTTCTTTTCAATAGCTATTCTTAACATAACAATAGCAGTAATAAAACGCATATGTGCAACGTCTACGCTATAATCTCTTTTGTATCGTTCCCAAAAGTAATCAGTCCAATCAGTATCAATTTTAAAAGAAAATTTTTTGTTAGGTCCTTTATTGATTTCCCAATTTTCTTCGGAACATTTTTTTTGTAATCCAGCTTTAAAATGTTCAAATGAAGTTAATAATTTACCTCTTGCATTCATTTTAATATATAAATCATCTGTTAGACCAATATTCTCCAACTCTACATAATAAAAAGTTATATAATTTCCATTTGTTAAAATGTCCCATAATCCATTAATTCCGGAAAACCACTTATGTATTTTGTCGATACTATTAAGCATTGATTTAATTGTAGGGTCTTTTTTCCAAGATAGAAAAAACCAACTAGAGTCTATAATTTTATTTTTAATACTAATATCAGTATTATAAATCTTTAGTGGATTACTTACCAAATCTTTACAGAAATCTCTAGATGAAATTCTAGTCTCATAAGTAAAGTTTAATAATATATCTTTATCATCCTCACTAATTTTATCTATATCTCGCATATATGCATACCAGTATAATAAAAAAAGAGTAGTTAATCTTTGCTGCCCATCTAATGGTTGAAAATATCCATTTACAATATTACCATATATAAAATCAAGTCTAATATTTTTTTGATGGGTTATGCTATCATGAAGTGCTTCGAGAAAAAGTTCAAGTATCTCTATGCTTTCTTCCCTTCCTTGTGCATAATCTCTTTGTATAATAGGGATTTCAACTTTATGTTCACGTAATAAATCTATAAAAGAAATAATTTTTTCTTCACATTTATTATTTATCATCTTTACCTCCAGTTAAATAAACATCCAGAACAAAGTATAAATCCTGTTCATATTTTTCTCTATCATCTTGAGTCCAAAATGATATTTTAGGTGGGTAATCACTAAAATATTTTAAGAAAACATTTTTAGTGCAAATAGGAATAAAAACACCTGCTTTATCTCTATCAATTATAGTCTTACGTTTTATAGGGAAGACTGCATTTTTATATCCCCGATTTGTAACTGAATCCAATAAAGATAAATTAGTTATATCATTTATATCATCATCATTAAGATATTGATTAAAATGCATTACAATTTCTTCAAATAAATCTTTAAAAGTTGTATCATTTTGCAAATCACATTCTGTGGCTTTTTCCTTCAGTTTAGAACCTTCAAATGTTGAATTATCTATAAACGGAATAGCATCTTTTAACCATTCTTCACGATTTTTTTCAGGAATTGAATCTTTAATAGAAGTAATATGCTCAATATCCCAACTACCACTTTTATATAAATCAAACGGAAAATAGGAATTATCTTTAGTTGTTTTAATCATAGTTAATATATTATATAAAAGAAGAACTTTTTCAACATTTTTGTCACTATACTGTAATTCATCAAGTTTTACACTTTTAAGTTCATTTCTTATTGTATCATCAAGATAGTATTTAAAAGAGCTTTTTGTTGATGTAATAGAAATCTGATATAACTTTTTTATAGTAGTAGAATTAATACATATTAAATATCCAATTTTATGATATAACTCTCTGTCATCATACCAATCTACAAAACTCTGATAGTATTTTTTGACATCAATCCAATTGTCTTCAATATTTTTATCTGAAAGTTTTTTGCTAAAATATCTAAAAGTTGAATATATGTCCGTCATATCTAATTCATCGTTAATTAAGTCAAAAATAAACTCGATTCTGTTAGTTTCTTTTTTGTTTCCTGTTAGAAAAAACCATAGTCTATCTTCTTGTAACTTATGTTCTATATTATCCCATTCAGAAGCTATTTCTAACTGTCTTAATCTTAATTTTTCTTCACCTGATTTGTCAAAATTTGAACTGTTAAGAAATAGAGCCTTAATTAATTCGGCATTAGTTAAAGGGATTTTTCCAATATTTATACGTGTAAATATAGCGATTGAATCTTCTTCAAAACTCTCATACCATATGACCTTAGAAGAAAACTTGAATTTTGATCTGAATTCACCTCTATCGAAATTATTACCTCTAGTATCAAACCAATTACAAATTGTTTGATACGCTTTAGATATATAATAGAAATCTACATTATTATCATCGCAATAATTTTCATCATCTAATTCATTAAGAAATTTTTGTGTATTTAATCTTGTTTCATAATTTAACGGAAATAACTTATCTCTCTTTTTTTCAATAAAATCTTGATTTAAATAATGCAATACTAAAAAAATACTAGTTAATCTTTGTTGGCCATCAATTACTTCGTATTGTCCATCGTTTCTTTTTTTTACGACAATAGGCTGTAAACAATACCAAGTTTTTTCTCCGGTTTCTTCATTAACTAGACGTGGTATAAACTCGTTAATATCATTAAGTAAGTCATTTACTTCTTTATGAGACCACCTATACCCTCTTTGATATGCAGGTATGTAAAACGAGTATTCACTTAACTCGTTTATTGTTTTAAGTAATAATACATTATCCATAAATCAATCTTATACAATGATGGTTACAAAATCATTGTATTTATCCTTTCTTTCTTTTATAGAATTATTGAATTATTGGTTATATAAAATTATATTTTGTCCAAAAGCTGTAAAATTCTATTAGTATAATATTACCATATATTTTGCCGTTGTCTACATACAAAAATCAAAAGTTTAAATAATATACAAGTATAATAAATGACGTATAATAAATGATTTCATTATGTGCGAAACGGGGATTCTCCCCGTGCCTCCTCGCATGGTTTTTACTCATCAGGATTGCATCCTCTTCGTAAAGCCCTCAGAAGAATAAGAATCTCGGCATGAGAGCCTCAATTCTTATTCTTCTAAATGTTCGGTCTGTATGAGATCAAATCTAGTCTTACATTTGAATAACAAAAAAGGAACCTTCTTTCGAAGATTCCTTTTTTCATATTAAGCGCGAGACGGGATTCGAACCCGCGACCCTCGCCTTGGCAAGGCGATACTCCACCACTGAGCCACTCGCGCATTTGTTTGTGCAATTGTGTTGCGCAAGACATAGAATATAATAAATTGAGCGTTTTGTCAATACTAATTTGATATTTTTTTATTGGAATTGACCATTTTTTCTTTTTTATATTTAACCAAAACCAGATATCGGCAACGCCTTACTTGTTATGGAAATTATTCGTATGAGCGTTATGTTTTAGACATAAGGATTTTCATAATCTATGTACAAGGTACTATAGTAATGCTATAATTTGGATAAATGTAAAAATAAAGGAGTATATATGTTCAAGGATAATCAAAAAATGCGATATTTGTATATCGACAACCTAAAATTATTGATGATAATATTTGTTATATTGGTACATACAGCAGTTACATTTAGTGGAATAGGAAGCTGGTATGTAACAGAGGAAGGAAGCTTGGATACCGTATCGACGGTGTTTTTTGGGCTGTTTCAGTCGTTTACACAAGCATATTTCATGGGTATCTTATTCCTGCTATCCGGTTATTTTGTATCTAGATCTTATGATAAAAAGGGATGCAAAAAATTCCTGGCGGATCGTTTCATTCGATTAGGGATTCCAACGTTAATCTATATGCTGATAATTAATCCATTTATCTGGTATATGTTAAATTATATGGATCACGAACAAGTAGGGAAGCAGTATCTCCACTATATTGTTAGCCTTACATTCGTCGGAGAGAGTGGACCTCTATGGTTTGCATTTGCTCTATTGATTTTTAATTGTATCTACGCGGTTATCCGTGTAATTATGAAGAACAAATTGAAGTCGGACAATACGAAAATGAAATTACCTGGAAGAGTATCCGTATTTATACTGATAATCACCATTTCAGTTATTGCTTTCTTAATAAGGTTGATTCAACCAATTGATACCAATATTCTTAATATGCAGTTATGCTTTTTTGCACAATACATAGTACTGTTTATTGTCGGAGTAAAGGCCGGACGAAATGATTGGTTTTCACAGATTGGCTATAAAATGGGGAGGAATTGGTTGATCGCTGCATTTGGGGTAGGAATACCATTATGGTTAATTCTTATGGTTACAGGTGGTGCCTTGGATGTAGGGTTTGACATTTATAAGGGAGGATTTACTTGGCAGAGTGCAGCCTATGCTACATGGGAATCCTTTGTCGCCGTTGCGATGTCAATTGGCTTAATAGGAATATTTCTAAAGAGACATAATAGACAGTCCTCTTTAATAAAGACAATGTCTGATTCAGCCTTTGGCGTTTATGTATTCCATCCACCAATCTTAATCGGAGTGTCTATGTTGTTTCTCCATACAGAGATCCATCCTTTGATAAAATTCTTTGGAACCGGTATGATTGCGATACCCCTATGCTTTTTGTTCTCTTATATAATCAAGAAGATACGCATTTTAAACAAGGTCATATATTAAAAGGTGGATATGAGAAGTATATCATGTTGAACAGGATTTACTATAATGCAAAAATGCTCTTACAACATAAAAAAGCTCCGGACTAAGCTTACGCTTTAGTCCGGAGCTTTTATGCAGTTACAATTATGCTAACTGAACGTTAACAGCCTGTAAACCACGTGCACCCTGAGCAATATCAAAAGTTACATTCTGATTTTCCTCTAAAGTTTTAAAACCATCAACAGCGATTCCTGAGAAATGTACGAATACATCTTCACCATTCTCGTTGTTAGTGATAAATCCAAATCCCTTTTGTGCGTTAAACCATTTTACTGTACCTTTGTTCATGAAAGATACCTCCTAATATATTTTTTATTATTTTCGGCGAATATTAAAAATCACATATTTTTATAAATCATCAATGAGTGTTAATGATTTATAAAAATATGTGAATCTAAAATTACATCTCATATAACATACTTATCTTATTATGAAATGAAGAGAAAGTCAACATATTTTTATGTTTATTCTGTAAGTATATTATTCTATATTTTCAATTTATTCCTTGTTTGATGTCTTAAAATGGTTTAATTACAGTGATTTCAGGCATATATTATGATATTTCGGGGGATTTATCGCATGAAACAATTTGTGCATTATATGATACGAAGGAAAGTTCCGAAATAGTAAACCGGAAGAAATCTGCATGTGCATTCCTTCCGGCTAGTATCCATAATCCTTATGGTTGAGAGAATGGTTCGACATATCTTTTTGATATTGTGGTTACGCATCGTCCTCTTTGGATGACAGGGTTTGATAAATTCCAATTGCGGAGATTGTACATAACCCCAAACCTAATAAAACACCAAATACATTACCGATATGATATAACATTAACATCTTTGTTGCCTCCGGCTTTGGTCGTTATATTATATGATTAATGCATCGAATTCATGAAATGATCATTAGAAGAGCTATATTTCATTCGATTGAGAATCTACCTTCGGGTTTGAACGTTCCATATCATCGAATAGACTCTCTAGGAACTCTTCATCGATTTCTCCCAATTGAATAAAGTCATAATCACCATTATAATCCTGTGCCAAACGATTGAGTTTAAGTGTCTCTAAGTTCAGCCACTCAGGGGAGATTCGAAATGTTTTTTGAACATATACTTGATTAAAATATTTCTTAATTAGATTTAATTCCTTCGCTGCGCCACTGTTATCGATATAAACAGCTTTATCATATCCATGTTCTACTGCAGCGGTTTTAAAGGATAAGGCGTTGTCCTTGTCTTCAAATTGCACCGTAAATATCATAGGGTGCTGTTTGGAAAAATCAAAGTGTTGCTCCTCGAGGGTTTCAATTATCTGTTCATTTTTAAGTTTAATCAAGCTTATAATATCCGGATACAATTCGGTTTTATAAGTGTCCCAATGAATGTCAGTGGTAAGTGTGACCTGATAAGGGCGGACAAGATGCTTATTTAAAAATCGATCAATTGCTTTAATCTGTTTATCAGATTTACAATAAAGGTACATCAGAAAGACTCTTTTATTAAGATCAAATCTAACTCCTGCAATAATAATCTTTTTATTTTTACAAAAGAAAGCAGAGTCATCACTAAAGCCTTCAAATATGTCTGGAACGTCTTTTTCTTGAAAATGAATCTCTGCAATTGCTAACTTTGTATATTCAAGTATCGGACAAAGGTCATATAATACAAGATTTGTTCCGACTATGATATCCTCCTTGTCATAATACGTCAGAGTCCGGTTTGGTTCCTTCGATATGTATCGAATCAAACGATAAAATGATAGGATTAAAAGGAGAAGGATACAAATTAGTAAAATTATAAATAAAGGGATAGAGATCTGTTTCATTCGCATTAATAGTATATATACAAAATAGCTAGCAACAACGAGAATAATACTAGCTAGAATACTAATTAGGAAGCGAATTATCCCATATATCAACAGGATGGAAGATGTGAATAACCCTGCAAATGATAATATCATAAGCCAATACACCCAAGAAGTCAGAAATGTGGTAGCATTATCCCCGGAATTTGAGCCGATGATTAGTCCGATAACACTTACGGCATATAATATGATGCTCAGAGTAATTCTAAAATAGCGAAGCATCGGAGAGGCATTTGCCAAACTATATGGTTTTTCTGAATTATTCAAACCATTATTGTACTCGACATAAGTATCGTAATTTACTGGGCTTTCATTCAAGCCATCCACACCAAATGATTTTTGATAAAGTTCATCTAGGGAGAGTAAAGGAGTTGTGTCTTGTGCACGATTATCAATGAAATCTCTGGCTAGTTGAGGAATACGTAACACGATAGTGAGTAATACAAAGATTGCGATAGAAACGGAGTTAAATACCTCTTTATCCAGAAAAGACGGTAATGGAATAAAGCGTTGCATCAAAAGTCTGAGTATAATCGCCAAAACCAGGAAGAGATAATAAACGATACTCATAACGAACCCGGATATTCCTTTAAAAAAGTAGATACAGCCAATCATCAAATGAATTGCAAGAATTACAATTAATGTAGTCTGTATAAAATTTTGTTTTACTAATAATATAAATGGTAGTATTAAAATTGTGGAAATCAGAAAAAATATGCTGGAAAATGATTTCTTGTGTTTTTCAAGTGTGTTAAGCAAATAAAAAAACCTCCTGAATGAGTATGGATTTTGGTCAATTCTATTTTAATGTAATTTTCGGTATGGATCGGTTGATTATACGATTGCTGATCTTGAGTGCCTCTTTACGATCCGTGGCAGGAGAGGAGAGCATTAAACCGTTTTTTGTAGACCAGGTTTTCGTGTTTTGAATCGTGTTTTCGGATACAGCTACTGTGATTTCATTCATACCATTCATTGTGTAAAGCGTTCCGTAACTTGTATATTCACCGAGACTCTTGTCATAATACATAAGCACAGCAGCCCCGTTTTTATTTAAACGGATATCAATCTTATCTAGTAGCTTATCATTGATGGTAATAGAGCCTGTAAACTTATCCCCACGAAAGAGTCCCTTCGCATAGTATCCATGAAAGGAAACTTTCATCGCTTCACAATAGGAGGTATCTCCTAATCGGAACATAATTGACTCGTAGCTTTTGTCCATCTTTTTGGGTAAGTAATAAATCACACTAATAAGAATTAGTAGGATAATCAACATTATGATGGGGTTTTTCTGTGTTTTTTCATTTTATTCTCCACTATATTGTATTTATTGTCTACCTTGGTGCAAACAATTACTACAATTATAACATAGGGGTAATATTTATGAAAACTGAAACATATAAACATAATCTATATTGTGAAATCCTCATTGTGGAAGTTACTATAGTATCTGCCTTTGATGGCTGTAAATTTTAACACACAATAATCCGGATCGGTAACGCCACCGGGATAATACATCGTATCTCCGCTACGCCATATTCTCTCTTTGTCCTCAGCTGTTTCGAGAATTTCTATCGTACCAATCAGGCTCACTCCACGATAAAAGCGTTTATCAAGGAAATAGATGCTGGCTTTTGAGTTGTTTCGAAAATATTTAACTTTATTCGACGATGTATTCGTAGTAAACCAGAATTCCTTAATTCCATCACGCTCTCTGGGAGAAAGCATGGCTTTAGTAATTGGAAAGCCCTCTTCGTCTGTGTAACTAATCATTGCAGTGCTGCTTTTGTCGATTAAGTTTCCTATTGTTTGTACCGGATTTCTCATCATATACGTATCTCCAAATTTAGGTTTTCTGTTAGTTGTTTGTAAATTGGTTTGTAAATTATAATGCATAATCTTAACCAATATAACGTGGATTGGAATAAGATTACAGTTATTACCCTAGTTTACCATAATAAGGCAATAAATGGAATATATTTTTCTTCGGTTGTTGTTAAGAATGGAAATTTTGTTGAGTTTTGTTGAGAATCTAGAGAAGGCACCCGGTTCAATTATTACGATAGAGTAATTATGAATGAATGTAAGCTGATATCTCCTATAGCAGATACATATTCGGTGTGAACGTATTGATCTAGCATTGACATGTAGATGTTGTAAATATATTCCACATAGGTTAAACTGTAGTTGGGTAACTAAAGTTATATGAACAGGGAAGGGGATCTGTCTATGAAACGAAAACTCATCAGTTTAATACTTATTTTCTGTCTGATTTTTACCGGATGTTCTAAACCGACGGACGAAAAAAATCCTCAGAACAATTTAACAAAGACACCGATTACTAAGACACCGATTACAAAGGCACCGGCAAGAACGGTGGAAGAGATACTCAAAGGGATGACATTGGATCAGAAGGCAGCACAGATGGTACAGGGGGCAGTTTACAATATAACCGCCAAAGATATGAAAAAATACGATTATGGAAGCATTCTTTCTACCTATGGGGATAATGCAATGGATGCAACCCAGTGGAAGAATATAATTTTGGATTATCAAAAGAATGCGTTAAAGTCAAAGGCGGGTATCCCATATATCTACGGCAATGATGCGGTTCATGGGGTAAATACATGCACAGATACAGTAATATTTCCTCATAACATCGGTATCGGCGCAGCAAATGACGAGAAGCTAACTTATGAGATGGGTAAGGCGGTGGCAAACGAAGCCAAGTTAACCAGAATGTTATGGACTTTTTCACCCTGTGTGGCTGCGAGCCAGGATCCGAGATGGGGACGCACTTATGAAAGTTATTCCTCTCAGACGGATATCGTAGCGAAGCTCGGGACGTCATTTGCAAAAGGCTTGATGGAGGAAGGAATCTTGCCCTGTGCGAAGCATTTCTTCGGTGATGGAAATGTAATGTATGGAACAGGGGAGAGCTCGGATGGAATCAGTCGCATAATCGACCGTGGAGATGCCAAACTCACAGATACTGAGATACAGGATCTATTAAAAGTATATCAGTCGTTAATAGATGCAGGTGTGAAGACTGTTATGATAAGTCATAGCAGTTTAAATGGTGTAAAAATGCATGCAAATGAGAGATATATCTCGATACTAAAGAAAGATATGGGCTTTAAAGGATTTATCGTAAGTGACTGGGATTCGATACATAATATACCAGGTGATACGTTGAAGGATCAAACAATCACTGCAATTAATGCCGGTATCGATATGTTGATGGAGGATAGTGATTATGAACAATGTCGTCAGTATATCGTTGAGGCAGTAAATGCAGGAAGTATCGCCATGGAACGTGTTAATGATGCGGTAAGCCGGATACTCTCTGTTAAAAAAGAGATGGGGATACTAGATGATCCAATGATGGAAAAGGTTACATCAAAAGTAGATAAAACCGGAACAAAAGAATACCGTGATTTAGCAAAGAAGCTTGTAGAAGAGAGTATGGTTCTGCTAAAAAATGATAATAATATTCTCCCAATCAAAAAAGGTAGTAAGATATTTGTAACCGGCCCTGCCGCTAATGATGTGGGTGTTCAGTGTGGTGGGTGGACAATTACCTGGTCCGGCAAGACAGATGTGGATAACACGGACAAATGGATCCCAGAGGGAACTACAATTTTGGAAGGCTTAAAAGACATCGCAAAGGAATATGATTTGACGATTATAACCGATAAAAAGAAGGCGGCCGATGCTGACATAACCCTGCTCTGTCTTGGTGAAAAGCCTTATGCAGAGTGGGAGGGTGACAGCGAAGATATCAGCATTACCGGTGCATTAGCACTTGATGGGAATGCAGATGCGATTAAGCTTGCCGATTCCCTCGGTCATCCTACGATAGCTTTGATGGTAGCGGGAAGAAATGTCATTATGACTGACTATATGAAGAAGTGGGATAGTATTGTGATGTGCTATCTGCCCGGAAGCGAGGGAGGCGGGGTAGCAAATGTTTTAACCGGTAAAAGCGATTTTAAAGGAACCCTCCCAATGCCTTATTATTCAAATACCAAGGATATTAGAACGAATAACGTATTATATACGGTAGGCTATGGTCTTAAATATAGCAAATAGGTATTTGTGTAGAGTTTCTTTTGTCGATTTTAATGAAATTTATTGGTAGAATTGCTTATATACTTAAGGAAAAGGTTCGAGGACTCTGATTTATCAGATATAACTTGAACCTTTTTTACCCAACAAAATTGTATTTTTCGATACATAATCGACATAATCAGATTTATTATTGGACAAATGTAATAAAATATTGGTTGTTTTTTTAATGATTATACGCATATTATGTTAACTTATTATGTGGTATAATCTACTAAGATAAGAAATTCATTGTTGTGAGTAAAATATAGCAAACATGTACTATAACATTTAACCATAGAGTATGGTTTTATATAATATATGATACAGACTATTACATTTGATATTTAACTTAAGGAGTGCAACATGGCATACGTAAAAAATCCTATATTAACAGGCTTTAATCCGGATCCCTCTATACTTAGAGTGGGTGATGATTATTATATAGCAACTTCTACATTTGAATGGTTTCCTGGGGTACAGATACATCATTCTACAGATTTGATACACTGGGAATTAATTGCACATCCTCTGGAGAGACTTACTCAATTAGATATGATTGGTGAGCCAAGCTCCTGCGGCATTTGGGCACCATGTTTATCCTATGACAACGGTACCTATTATCTGATATATACGGATGTGAAATCCTTTATCGGTATGTTTAAGGATACCCATAATTATCTGGTGACTGCATCAGATATCAAGGGTCCATGGTCTGAGCCGATTTATTTGAATTCCAGTGGTTTTGATCCGTCTCTATTCCATGATAAGAACGGCAAGAAATATCTTTTGAATATGTTGAATGATTACAGATGCTGGAGTACAAAATTCAGTGGGATTGTATTACAGGAATATTCAGAAGAAAAGAAAGCATTGATTGGGGAACCGATTAATATATTTAAAGGTACGCAGTTAAGACTTACAGAGGGACCTCACCTATATCAGCATGACGGATATTATTATCTGATGACTGCGGAGGGTGGTACATCGTATGAACATGCGGTTACGATGGCGAGAAGTAAGAACTTAGAGGGACCTTATGAGGTAGATCCAAGAAATCCTTTACTGACCTCACAGCAGGCACCACTTAATCCTCTTCAGAAAGCAGGCCATGCCAGCTTGGTAAAAGGGCATAACGATAGATGGTATTTGGCACATCTTTGTGGTCGTCCTGTTGGGGACGAACGCATGTGCATCTTAGGCCGCGAAACCTCTTTGCAGGAAGTTGTATGGAAGGACGGATGGCTTCGTCTTGCGAATGGTGGTAATACACCGAGTGAAATTGTAGAGATTGAAGGAGTAGAAGCAGATTCTATTATTGAAAAGAAGTATATGATGGAGGACTTTAATGATCCCTCCTGGAGCATTCATTTACAGACCTTAAGAGTACCACTTGGTGAAAGAGCATCATTGACCGAAAGACCCGGTTACTTACGTCTATATGGCAAAGAATCCTTTAGCTCAAATCATGAGCAGTCACTTTTAGCACATAGACAACAGAGCTTCTATGCTGAAGCAACTACTAAGATTGATTTTAAACCAATGAGCTTTCAGACATTAGCAGGGTTGGTATATTATTATAACAATGTGAGTTACTATTATTTATATATAACGGAGGATGAAGTGGCAGGCCGCGTTCTTTCCATTATGTCCTGTGTATTGGGCAAGGGTTCACAGCCTATCGGGGTTGGTATCTCTTTGCCGGCTGAGGGGGAAGTTTACTTAAGACTGACCACCCAGAAAGAAAAAGCATATTTCTCCTATTCACTTGATAATAAGAATTACATCCGGATAGGAAGTGACTTAGACGCTACCGTTTTATCAGATGACTATTTTAACAAAACAGGTCATATCATGTTTACAGGAGCATTTATTGGAATCTGTGCCCAGGATTTTTCCGGTCGAGGTTCTTATGCAGACTTTGATTATTTTGAATATAAGGAACTGTAGAGCATGATAAGTTTTACTTTTTAATTTGTTTATTATCTTATTCCGAAAACTATAAATGGGAAAGAGCACATAGCAATATGTGCTCTTTTCTTGTCATTGAATAGGATGAAATTATTGGAGATCTGTGGGACGAATTATAGCGCTTATACTTATCATTTATTATTCCATGTTTTATCTAAGGCAGAAATCAAGCGAAAGACCTGTGAGGCGGCAGACGATAAATTTTCTGTTGCAGTTTGAGGTTTCATCGCCTCCTCCACCGTCATCGGTAGCTGAAGAATACTAAAATATGCATCTATAACATCATTACATTTTACTGCATCCGTAGTGGTTCCTCCAGCAAATGCAATTACTTTTTTACCGTGTTTTTTCGCTAGTTTTGCAACACCAATTGGTGCCTTTCCCATAGAGGTCTGGAAATCTAGCCTTCCTTCCCCGGTGATTACAAAATCAGCATCACGAATATCATTCTCAAGCTTGATTTCATCTAATATGATTTGGATACCGGATTCAAGAGTGGCATCTAAAAAGGTTAGAAACGCATAACCTAAGCCGCCGGCAGCTCCTGTTCCGGGTATGTTTGCATAGTCCTTAGTGAGGGTATGATTCACAAGCTCTGAGAAGTTTTTAAAACTATTATCCAGCTTAGTAACCATAGACGGAGTCGCACCCTTTTGAGGACCAAATATCTGGGTGGCTCCGTGTTCTCCAAAGAGAGGGTTTGTTACATCACAGGCAATCTTAAAACAACAATCCTTTAGTTCAGGCAATGCAGCTTCCGTATTAATCCTGGTAATCTTCATGATATCCTTACCAGTAATACCGACTGGATTACCGTCTTTATCTATGAATTCATAGCCAAGCGCTTGTAGCATTCCGATACCACAATCATTGGTGGCACTTCCTCCGATTCCGATAATAAAATTCCTACATCCTCGTTGTATTGCATCCTTAATCATCTCGCCTACGCCGTAGGTTGTCGTATTCATAGGATTTAATAAGTCTTTTGGAATTAGGTTAATACCCGCTGCAGCAGCCATCTCAAATACTCCGGTGTTATTCTCCTTCAAGATACCATAGGTAGCAGGAACTTTCATCCCAAGAGGACCGGTAACATTCAGTTCTATCTTACTACCTTCCATGCCTGAGAGAAGGGCATCAACGGTCCCTTCACCACCATCTGCAAGCGGTTTGACGATAACTTGAGCTTCACAAGCATGAAGGATTCCTTGTTTGATGGCATTTCCTGCATCCATTGAAGATAAACTTCCTTTTAGTGAATCAATAGCAATTACAACTTTCATAATATATAGCGCTCCTATTAATGTTTATTTACTTGTTAATACAACCTAGAAGATGAGGATAATTTGTAAGTGACTAAGATGTATGTGGATAAATATATGCTGGTCTCTAGATAAATGATTATTTGTTTATAAAAAGGTAACTATCTATTAAGGCATCTAAAATAAATAATATTTCTGTCAGGATCATAAAAACTCATATTGGTCGATCCCCAAGGGCGTAACGTTGGTTTTTCTATGATCTCCACACCTAGAGTTAATAAATTCTGATATTCTTTATCAAGGTCGTCAACGGTAAAGGCAAGACATATATTTTGGTTATTATTATGTTTGAAGCTACCATCATTATAGATCGTTAGCATAGTCTCATCCGCAATAATGGTCTGATGAACGGAATCATTGTTCTCAGTATCTATATGTAATAGTTTCTTATAGAAATTAGCCAGTCTTAGTACATCATTTGTTAATAGTCCAACCTCACCGATTTTCATTAATAGTACCTCCTTGAATTCACATAATAATCTGCACATATTATACTTTAGTAGCAGATAATAGTAAACATTAATTTACAATGTTTAGTATTATAGATCTTAGAAGTAAAATTATCCAAGCCCCCTTGTGGATTGACAAATCATAGAATATAATGGGTATAACAGTAAGAACGTAATTATATCGAAGCGAATTTATGTTTATGAAGAGAGATATATATAGCATAAAAAAGGATTGAAGGGAAGTAAACCAGTGATAGGAAAAATTAAAGCACATTTTAGTAGAATAGATTTTCTGATTGTCATAGTGATGACCATATTAATTTTGGTAGGGTTGTATTGTGAGCGACAGGCGTTTATCACAAGTAAAAATAGAGATGCAATATTTATAAAACAGGTAGCGGGTATATTACTTGGTTATCTTTTAATTATGGGAATAATGTTGATTGATCATCGTATTCTTTGTTCTCTGTCTTTTCCGCTATATGTCGTTATGCAGATCGTGCTGGCATTAACGCTCGTATTTGCTGAAAATAAGAATGGTGTAAAGAGATGGGTTGTTGTATTTGGTATGCCATTACAACCTTCAGAAGTTGCAAAAATTGTTTTAATCCTATTTTTAGCATACTTGTGTAACCGATTCAGAAGTAAGCTGGACAAGATTTATGTATTGGTTATTCTAGGAATTGTATCATTGATTCCGATGGTTTTGATCTTGTTAGAGCCCCATCTGAGTTCCAGCTTGTCATTAATGTTTATATTCGCCATTATTGTCTATGCGTCCGGGATTGGCTACAAGGTAATCGGTGCAGCTTTGGCGATCGTACTACCTACTGTAATTGCTCTGTTTGTGAGTGTGGTGTTCTTTCATGTAGAACTACCATTTATTGAAAGTTATCAAGTTAACAGAGTGTTGAATTACTTTTCAAATGATGAAGCGAATAGTCAGGGTGGCGATTATCAACAGCTGCAGTCTATTGGAGCGATAGGTTCCGGGGGGCTTCATGGGAAGTTAATTGATTCAGAAATTGATGATAATAAAGAATATAATTTAATCTATGCAAAGGAAAGTGACTTTGTTTTTTCAATTGTTGGTGAAGATTTTGGATTTATCGGAAGCTTTATTGTAATGATTCTTTATGCAATATTAATTATTCGATGTTTGATAATATCCACCCGCGCAACGGATTATATGGGAAGATTAATCTGTATGGGAGTATCAGGGTATCTGATGTTTCAGATCTTTGTTAATGTGGGCGTAGCCACAAAGATATTACCGAATACAGGACTTCCGCTTCCGTTTATAAGCTATGGTTTAACCTCGCTTCTGAGTTCAATGATGGGTGTGGGGCTGGTGCTTAACATCGCAGCAAAGCAAAGAAGTAGAGCCGAGAACAGATTAAGCTTTCATTCATAGATAACGCAGAGGGGATGTTGCAAATAACATTGTTCCTTAATAGAATTATTTGTTTTGCAACATCCCCTTGGTAATGGGTATTGAGAGGAATTGAGCTAATATTTCCTCATCTCATCATCACCCGTATCTTCCAGTTTTTCGATTTTTCTTATGATAACTTCGTAGGTATAGGTGTCGTTGGATTGTATGGTAACTTTATCAGAGATATGGCGGTGAAGGAGTGCTTTTCCGAGTGGAGAATCGATACTAACCCTTCCTTTGAGCGGGTTGGATCGTACCGTTGTCACAATTTTGATCACTTCTTCACTATCATCCTCCGGTGTGTATATGGTAACCTTATCATTTAAACCGACCTCATCATCATTCGAATCCTCCGGGATGATTTGTGCAGTTTTAATCATTCGCTCTAGATATCTAATTCTACTTTCGTTTTGATTCTTATATTGTTTTGCAGCCTTATACTCAAAGTTCTCACTAAGATCACCATGGGCTCTCGCGGTTTTAACATCCTCCAAAGCCTCTTTTCTGACAACCAGCTTGCGATATTCGATTTCTTCTTCCATTCTCTTAATATCTTTTAGCGTAATCTTATCATACATGATCTTTCTCCGTTCCTATTTGTTCAATATGTTCCGGTGTGATGATTTTAATTAATTGTTTATGTAATATCACCTGGCTTTTTTTACTCCTATAAAAGATTGAAAAAAGAGCCAGAAAGCTTAAAGAGAGAGGGAATAATCCAGCTATCTGAAGATCTAAAAGTAAGATAAATGAAATTACAATAAAAAATGCATATGAAATCGAACTAGATATCTTTACAAAATGAAATTTATCATACTTGTATCTTATGATAATTCCATCACGGTCTTCTATAACAGAACCTCTTACCAGAGTTCTCCAGCTATTATTGATATAAGCAGGTTTCCAATAAAAATAGAACTTATGCTTCCTTATATTACCGATAAACGCAGATTGATCCCAACTTTTTCGCCATAAGGAATTTGGTTTAATATTAGCATGGAACCCATCCGTGAAATCATTTATTGAGATAGCTACAGTTATTTTTCTTGTCATTCGGAATTCCTCCTATGCATTGTTTATAATATTGCTAACCTATCCAAACTATATGACGAATCTATCTGTCTATAGCAGATAGGTCCTCCTCACGCTGGTTAATCTTCTTAAGCAGGGAAGGAGTTAATCGTTGGCTCTTCAATTGCTGCAGTAGAATTTCACTCTCTTCATAACGCTCTTCACAAAAGAGGACTTCTGCTTTAAGATATTCTACCATATCATTTAGATACGGGATAGTGCATAGGCTCTCCGCCTTAGCTAGATAGGATTTGGCTTGTTCAATATCCTGCTCCGAAAGGTAGCGAAATACCATGTTAAGAGCCAGACCACCGCTTAGCACAGGATCATCTTTATATTTTTTAAATAATTCTTTATTATCTTCTAGGATAGAGATGGCAGATGTTTCATCACCCAGATTATAAGTAAATGCAAATAAATTGTTATAGTAAATCGCTTGATTTATCTCAGATAAATTTCTTGGATCAATGGAGGTTAATATGTTGTATGCTCGCTCATCTTCACCATTTGCACTATATCCGGTAGCCAGGGATATCTCATACAGATTTCTAGTATAAAATCCATGAACTTTATTCACTAATCGGATCATCTCTGTGATGAAACGGGCAGGATCTTTTTCATTTATAAGGATTAGCAATATAACTTGGTACTTCTTTTGGAAGTGTTGCTTTCTATATATTAATATAGCTGTTATCAAAATAATGAGTAATATTTCGCTATATAGAAAATATCTCATCATATCATTATGTGAGATGCCGGTACGATATCCAAACAAACTGATACCTAACCCTAAAATTATTCCTAATACGATTACAAGTAGTGCCTTCGTTCTCAAAGTTTCTTTCCTCCGAATTGTAAATTAAGATAACACTATTCTATCACGATTTAGATTTGTTTTCCAGAACAAAGAATGCACCATCATCCCCTATAGGATAAAAATGAATGTTGCAAAATAATAATTTTATTAAGGAACAATGTTATTTGCCTCACATACAGGTTGGAAGAACAGTGCTTTATGGCAATATAACATCATTCCTACAAATCGTTATTTTACAACATGCATAAGGATAAGAAATGTTGTATTATCATAGGATTATCTCCATAGTTCGTTTTTTTTAATCGGTACGAATTGATCATCCCCTGCTAACTCATCATATGCTTCAGCAGACCAATCAGATATCGCTTGGTCTAAAAATGTAATCTCATTATCCTGTGGATCCATATTAATAGGTTGATCGGATGGTATATCTGAGTCGTAGCTGAATTTGGGATGACCGGATGATATACTTGAAATGGTCCTTATTTTGTTCTTTGCGGTGGTAAAGGATAATTTACCAATATAATATTTTTTGCCTTCGTTATTGTTCATATAGATACTATATTCCACCTGCCATTCTCGTGTATTGTATTTTGATACAGAGGAGAATTTGTAATCCACAACCCGGTACCCGTTTTTATAAAGGAGCTGCAAATCCTGGATGAAAAAATTCTTAGCAGTTTGATAATATTTCTCCTTATCGGGTTCAACTTTTGATGAGGTTGTATAGCGGTAATGATCTGTTACTACTTGATTCAAATTTGGGGTAATCAAATACTGATAATGACTATCCCAATCGATGAAGCGAAATGCCTGATCAGAGTTTTCCTTTTTAATATTATTTAAAAAATCCCTACACAACGTTACATCGTCCATATTGGTAAAGGTTAAACCGCTTCCCCTGACTTGATTTACGGTAAAGTAAGTAACGGGCGTCAATAATAGAATAATTATGATTGATAAAATCCATAATCTGCGTATTTTCTTTACCCCTTTTTTTACGATGATCACATCTGCAGAAGAAGGTTCGGCGTCTATAGGGGCATCGGTATCGAGCATGGGTGTTTTCATATGCTCATAGCTTGCTCTACAACTTTCACATTTTTTCATATGCTCATCGACAAGCTGCCTGCTTTCATCACTACAGTAATCATCCACATATAAAGGCATTAAATCCTTAATCACATTACATTCAATCTTCATGATATTCCTCCATTTCTTTCGATAGATATTCCTTGGCACGATAGTAGGTCACCTTAGCCCAGCTTTCCGATTTCCCTTTATCCCTGGCGATAGTTTTAAGCGGGATATCCGCATATACATGCAAAATTATCACGTCTCGGTATAGCTCAGGCATGGATTGTAGTTCTTGGCGGAGCTTATATTTTAAATCCTTATGAATCAAGTGATCTACGATGCTTATATCGTCAGTTTGGGTGGTGAGCTCGTCCATGATGTCGGTGGAATAATGTTTATTTCTTCTACATTCCCTTAACCATTCATTTTTGGCAATCGCGCATAACCAAGTGTATAGACTACTTTTTTCTTTGAATTTTCCAATATGTAAGAAAGCTTTGTAAAATACCTCTTGTGTTAATTCCTCGGCTATGCTGGAGTTGCAAGATAACTTCAAAAGGAAACGATAAATCATGTTATAATATTTAAGATATACGTCAGTAAATGATTCCATTGCGCCTCCTTTCGAATATTAGATACCGATGAATGAAAAAGGTTACAAAGTAATTTGAATATATTTAATATGATTAGAGTGTATATAGAGTATATTAGAGTGCTCAAAGCAGGGAATCTAAATAATTACTTCAATACGCACAACGTGCGGCTATATAAAATACAACTTTACCAATATAGAAATCTCTATATCGATATCACCATAATAGATACATTATAACAAAAATAGAGAACTCCCAGGTAGAAGAGTTCTCTGTTTTTATGAATTCATGTTGAAAGGACTATGTTAATTCATTTTTGAATTGTTACAATTATATTTTACTTGATTTTATATTTACCAAAAGCCTTTTCTGTGTCAAAATGTACATCCTTGCAGAATACGATGAGCCAAGCAAGAAACGCAAGGATTGCAATATACTGTGAAAATATATGGGATAATACTGCTCCAATTACCATGATAATAGTCCAAAGAAGGATGGAGTTTCTAAAATCTCTGGACATTCTTGCAACGTCATATTTATCTCTCTCACTCTTCGAGAGGGTATTAAAACCGCTAATGAAGGAGGCTCCTTTTTCCTTAATCAGAAAGAATATGAGCGTTAAGATTCCGAATATAATAGCGAAAATTAAACAGGCATAGAAACCGATATTCATAGCCAAACCTCCGATTATAACTAAGATTTATACATCCATTTATACAACTTTTACCATAAAAAGGCAAGTTCTTTCTTCGTCCCAGAATATGGTGAATGCTTCTAAGGGGGTAGAAACCCAAGTTTTTATAAAAATCGTAGAACAAGAAATCCTAGAACAATGTAGTACATAACAAGTAAAATGATTTGATACAAATATAATTCTCTCGCATATTTTTCCGGTGTTAAGAGGGTTCGAATAAAAAACAAAAAACTAATAAAGTAACCACCGGAATATGTAATGTTTGTATTAGAATACTGAACCATTAAAAAACAATATAACAGCGATAACGGAGGAAGAAGAAGCAATTGTAAAATAAGCCAAAGCTTTGATTTTTGTGAATAAGCAAATAGAAATAAAACTAATAAAAAAAAGCACGTGATAATTATGATATCTAGCACGACATCAAGCGAGTTATTAACCTTCCATATAGACGATACAACTAATAATACATAAAGAAAAAGAAAGCCATATAGCTCTAATTTATCTTTGAAAATACTACTAATACGGTACATGGTTTTAGCTCCTTTACATTACTTATTTTGGAAATCAATTTGCTCAAGTAGTCGAGAGGTATGGAGGGGGAGTGAGAGCCGGGTTGGAAGTAACGACGATTGTTGAGGAGATGATATGTGCTGATGTGGGTATAGGAGAGGAAGAAACAGGTATCATAGGAGTTGAAGTAAATTTTGCGTCAGTATTCATAGCAGAGGAGTTGGCTGTTGGTACTTTGCAAGAGGAACCAATTGCTATGATAGATAAAATCATGACACAGGAAAGCAACTGGAGATAGTACTTGTTTAATTTAAGCATTGTTCTTCTCCTTTTATCGTGAGGGTATGTTTTTGCACATATCAATAAGCATGGTGAAAATTGTTTTTTTAAAGCTAGATTTATCATATCTGAATTGGTTTCCATTGTAAACAAGATAAGGAAATATTTAATATATTTAAACTTAAATTAACATTTTGTAATTTTGAAAGTATATAAAATCTGATCAATGAGGGATAATGTTAAAGTGAAATGAAATATAATTTTCACTCCCTCAAGTATGTGTCTGTGAAGTTCATGGAATATTCTAACACTATGGGCAAGTAAGTTAAGCGTGATTTTTTCGAAAAGAGGGAACACTCATAATTGATGATTTTTGAGTAGAAAAGGAGAAAACTATGTCAGTAAATGTTTACTTAGTATATAACGGAAATTGTAGTGAGGCACTGGATTTTTATGAACATGTTTTTAATACGCAGAAATATCAGAAGATGACCTTTGGAGAAGCCCCGCAGAATCCACAGTATCAGATACCTGAGGAAGTGAAACCTCTGGTTATGCATGCTCGTATGAATATAAAAGAAAGTGTATTGATGTTCTCGGATAATTATCCGGGAAGCCCTTTTACGGTGGGAAATAATATTACGCTCTCCTATATTAGTAAGGATGTGGAGGATATTAAAGACATCTATAACAAGCTATCGGAAGGAGGAGTGGTGTTGCAGGAATTGGGTGAGACCTTCTGGAGTAAATGTTATGGTAGCGTGATCGATAAGTTTGGTATTGGCTGGCAATTAAGCCAAGATAATGGTGATATGGGAATGTAATTATAAATGAAATCTAGGTATGAAATTTGTTATTTTTCATACCTGGGTTTCATTTGTATTAATATTAGAAGATGTTTCTATGATTTTTACACTCTGTCCATTGAGGAGCGGGTAGGGCTGCTTCCGCTTCGGCATATGGTAGAGGCCACACAATCTGTGGAATATCATGTTGAATCTGATCAATCATACCTTCGGCATAAATATTCTGACCGTTACAATCAAAATGTACTCCTTTCCAGGGTACAATCAAGTTTTTCCCGCTGATATCAGTCTGAGCCAGAGCTTTTCTAATAGAATGTGGAGTGAGATGTTCTGCACGAGATATCGCATCAATTAGTGTATATATTCCGATATAACTTCCTGCATTAACCGTATTCATGTCGGTACCATATTCGTCCTTGTACATATTATTCACGATTTTTGCTAAGGGTATTTTCTTTGTCAATCCGAGAGACCATATGACAGTACTGAAGGCATAATTTGCAGCCTTACCTAAGCCACTTAAGACTTGTGGATAGGTGTAGGTGGAGGTTTGGTGGAAGATTGCCATTGGATAATATTTGATGTCCTGAAAGGTTTTTATGGTTTGTATTACTGCATCACTCGTGCCGTCAGTAAAGAGAAAATTTGCATTGCAATACTTTATGCGGAGTAGCTTTTCCTTTGGAATTGGGTGATCGGGATTATACAATTCCAACAGTTTTATATCATGTCCGTAGATACGTGAGAAATTAACTACAGCCAGTGCTTCTTCTAAACCGAGATAAGAATTCTCAACCAATGAACCAACACTGGAATGAGAAAATCCTAGCGTTGCCAATAGATCGAAATAGGCTTTTGTATAAGTAAAGTTAGTAGGGCCCGTGCGAAAGAACCATTTTAATCCTCGTTCAGTCAGAGAGATAGCATCAGTAACCGGGCTAATATAGGGGACATTAAGAATCTCCATCTGTAGGGAAACTGCTGCCGTCACCGAGCTTTGGAAGGAGCCGATTATCGCCACTACATTCTCCTCTTTTACTAATCGCAAAGCTTCATTAGTACCCACAACAGGATCCCCCTTCGTATCAGCCCAAATTAATTTGACCTTATAACCGTGAAGGTATGGTAATCCTATTTCCGGTGGATAATTGCATTCATTCTGTGTGTTAACAAGATTAACATAAAAATCAATTACTTGCTTAATGCTTTGTCCGATATATTTATAATCGCCGGTAAGAGGATATAGCGCACCAATTCTGATTTCTTTAGAGCTCATAATATTACCTCCTTGTAATTGCAGATTAGTATTGTTGTCGATGATTAACACAGTAGTGGAGGTCAACTTGAATGAACTGCAAGTTACAAAATTCGACAAAATATTCTGCAATATACTATATGATATGGATTACAAAAGGTGATAATATTATAAATGAAAGAGAAATCTTATCGTCTATTATAATTTGAATTTTATAAGTGATGTGATGATTACTACGAAAACTGTTATTATTAATGGAATAAATAGAAATAACGTTATTAAATCTGCTTGCTTTTGCTTTGAATCATTTTCTTTTTTTATTTCATCAACGCATTTTATAATACTTTCATCTCTATAAATGAAGTATTGAATTGCATTATTCAATATTTCAAGAATAATGGAAGATATTAGTACCACTACGGTTTTGAGCAGTAAATTATTAATATGAGATGAAATAATACATAACAGTACCAAAGTAATACTAGTATCAACTTTATTATATATATTTTTACCCATTATAAAATTTCTCCTTTAAATTCTACAGTACTTCAACCATCTCATCCGGTAGATCTCTTATCTCTGAGTACAGAATATCTCGGAAATCGATATATGATTTATCGGTCTTTTCTACAGGTATTATTGAAGAATCTGAAGATTGACTACGTATTAGAAAATCTTTAATGGTATCATCTGATAAGTCATGTACCGTTTTGCAGTTTCGAATCATTCCATCTGATACATAAAATAATTTGTATCCGATTTGAATAGGCAACTTTAATAAGATATCGTTCACGGACAGATTTTTATATCCATCTAAACCATGCTTTATAGATGTAAAGTCAATTATTAAATCTCTGTAATACGAAGCTATTTCATATCGATACTGGCTTGCAGCTTCCTCTAATTTCTGCTGTAGGTAGTCTATGAAGATTGTAAGTTGATTACTGTTATGAAAGAGCTCTAACAATACCGTCCGGTTTTGCTCAAAGTCTTCCTTATTAAGCTTAATTGGAAAAAGATTATAATTGAATATATATCCCTCCTCATGCTTATGGATGGGATATATATTCGTTAACTTTTTGGTGAATTCAGTCATGGCATATTTTTTGCGAAAGGGTCCAAAGCAATCCTCCTCGCGTTCGGCTACAACGGAAAGAGTACCGTAACGATTATAGCCATTCACTTTAAGGTAGATGTAACGACGATCATTTTTCATTTGCGCATTAAAGCGTGGTTGAACACTTTTAATTAGTTTACATTCCAATAACCGTGCCTCCAAATGCGTATCGGTCACGATATACTCAATATCATTTATGGATGAGACCATTTTCGTTACCTTTTCCCATTTTGGAGAATTAACAAAGTAGGACTGAACCCTTTTTCTAAGGCATTTGCTTTTGCCAATATAGATTATGTTGTTGCCGGAATCCAGCATCTTATATATTCCTGGAAGCTCTGGAAAGCTTTTAATTTTATATTTTATTGAGGTGTTGTCATTCATGATTGTACCTTATCTGTTTGAATTTATTGCATTAATCATACCATAACCTTGTCCATGGTAGATAGAACTTTTATAGTGGTAATTTGATTCATTAAATCAGAGCACGCGGGTTAAGTATTTCATAATATATATAATTATAAAAGGATATAGTATGTAGAACAGATGCTATCGTCTGGCCATATAGGTGCCGTCGATTTGTTTGAAGCCATATTGTTGATAGAGGCCATGAGCATTATCTGTCAATAACATACCCAGCATATCTTTTAGCCGACTGTCTGAGGTGATCATATTAATTAAAGCTTTACCTACGCCGATACCTCGGTATTGCTCGTCCACAACAACATCGCAGACATAGTAGGTGGTTGCAAAATCGGTGATAACCCTTGCAAAACCAATCTGTTTGTTTTCATCGGTAAAGGCTCCGTAACACAAGGAGTTCTCAATACTTTTTTTAATTAACGCTTCCGCTCTTTTATTTGCCCAATAAGTATGAGTCAACAATTCTCTAATCTTTCTAATATCCATATCTTCATTTGACTGCCTAATATGAAACTGATTTGTCATAGTCGCTCTCCTTTTCGAAGACCTCGTTATTTTGTGTATCCAATATAACCCATTATATCATATTGGGTAATAATTTTAAATCATCTTAGTTGTGGATACTCAAGATAATTAAGCATAACCTAAACGGGCGACTTAAATGATGCAAATGATATATTGTGGTATCGATTATCATTCTGATTTGTTGTAAGTAGTTAGTTTGATTTTTCTCAATAATCTTGAACAATGAAGTCTATAGGTATAAAATAAAACAAAATAATACATTTACACCATTAGATTAAATGAACCAGAGGGTTGCCGCTGTGCATTGCACTACAGGATAAAATCTATATGGATGTAATTGAAAGGATAAACAGATGAAGCGAATTCTAGTAGTACTACCGGTGAATGAAAAACATAAAAGACGATTGGAGAGATGTAGTAAAGAAAGTGTATTTCACTATGTTCCGATTTCGGAGATAACTACCGATATGGTGCAAAATTCAGAAATTATAGTAGGAAATGTGCCGACAGCGTATATAAAAGAATCCAACACGTTGGAGCTGCTTCAGTTAAATTCTGCCGGAACGGATGGCTATATTCTGCCGGGAGTATTATCTTCTAAGACAACCTTGACCAATGCCACGGGAGCTTATGGGAAAAGTGTTGCTGAGCATATGTTTGCAATGATGATGTGCCTACAGAAAAAGGTACATCTCTACAGGGATGATAGAATAAATGGTGAGTGGAAGGATTACGGAACAGTCCACTCGATATCGGAGGCAACGGTTACAGTCATCGGATTAGGAGATATTGGGCTGTATTTTGCGGGAATGGTGAAAGCGCTTGGTGCTTATGTCATTGGGATCAAGAGACGAAAAAGCGATTGCCCGAGCCAAGTGGATGAGCTTCACTTGATGGAAGATTTGGAGGAAATCGTACCAAAATCTGATGTTATAGTTTCCTTTCTACCAAACACACCGTTAACATATCATCTGTATAATGCGGAATTTTTCGCAAACATGAAGAATTCAGCAATCTTCTTAAATGGAGGGAGAGGAACTGCAGTGGATCAGGATGACCTATTAGCTGCCATTAAAAATGGGGAGATATTATCCGCAGGTTTGGATGTGACTGATCCGGAGCCACTCCCACCCGAACACCCTATGTGGAGGGAGCAGAATATCATGATTACGCCTCATGTCTCCGGTGCATATCACTTACCGGAGACATTGGATAAAATCGTGGAGATAGCGGCTACAAATATAGAGAATCATCTTGCAGGCAAACCTCTTAGGAATATCATTGATTTTGAAACCGGGTACTGTAAATAAATAGAATGAATTTTATGTCACATCTTATATATATATATGTAATCATACGTTTTATGATTTTGTAGATTAAAGAACTAACTAAATATTAAAACATGTTATTTATGATTTCTGTTCTCTTTTGATCGTATTCCTCTTTTGATAACAGGTTTTTTTGATACATGTTTTTCAATTGTTCAAGTTTGCTTTCGGTTGAAAAGTCCGATTTTGAGTTGTTAGAAGAAATTTGTTCGATTTTGTGATAATTCGTAATTTGATTTCCGAAAGCAGAAGCAATTGCATCGGCGTTTTTAATACAATTTTTCTTGGCCAACAGATAAGGAACTTTTGCTCCACCAGTAATTAATACTTTTGTTATACTATCTGATTCTTGGGAGATTGTAACACTAACATAATCACCTGGAGAGGATGTAAGGCCTTTTACTTTTATCCGAATGGTTCCGATAACCTCGTTTTTCTCAGTGATTTCATAATTTTTTAAAGCAGATACTGATTCTAGAACCGCATCAAAACAATCATTAACTAAATAATTTATTTTCAGTTCGACATTATGTTCCATTAACATTATATTATATCTCCTTCTTTTTTACCTATATTATACATAATATGACTTAAAATAAAAAGTAGAAAGTGAAAAAAAATCGATAACAGCATAGATTACTGAACCCGCCAAAGAACGTTTTAAAGTTTGATTTCAGAGATAGCCTTATCTAGAAAAATCTGTCCATCCAGATGTTCAATTTCATGACAAAAGCATTTTGCCATATCATCTTCTCCGGTGATCAATACTTCCTCTCTGTTTTCATCCAGTGCCTGAATGGTGACCTTCTGAGGTCGAATTGTTTTGACGATACGATCAGGGAAGCTTAAGCACCCTTCAATACATTCTTGTTCTCCGCTATAACCGACAATTTTAGGATTAACCAACTTCAAATAATAATCACAATAATCTATAACGACCAATCTTTTTAATATACCTACCTGGTTAGCTGCCAACGCAGCACCATTCTCCGTATTATGTAAGGTATCCATCATATCATCAAGTATTTGTCGAATTTTATCATCAATGATAAGAACTTCTTTGCATTTTTTACGAAGTATCTTATCATCATTAAATCTAAGTTGCCTTATAGCCATTGACAATCCTCCTTCTGCTTATTGATTAATTATCATTTCTTTTGTAAAAGATTACTTCAAAAAGAGATATACCAAGAGTAGAACTAAAAGCTGTTGGAAGCACACGAAAAAAATCTGCTTTTGAAGGCCTAAAGATTATATCAAAAGCGAAGCACAGAACAGCAGATATAACGAATAAAACAATAAAATTTCGCAGCATTTTGCTTATTTCTAGCCATTTGAGTTTTCTTAAATTTGTAATCGCTATAATAAACATATATATAGAAAAAAAGATGAGGAAAAATAAAAAAACTATTACGAATCGCCAAGCAATTTTGCTTTCATTTTTAGTGTAAACAATAAAAAGTGTAACGATTGTGGCGACAAGAGCAATTATATAAAGAGCTTTTGTGAATAATAAAATTTTATTTTTCTTCATGAAGTTACCTCATTTTCTTAAGTCAAATAAATATCTAATTTATACCATTATATCATTCAGTTATATTCTTGTAAAAAAAATTCTAACTAAAATAATAGTTTCAGATCCAATCATTCTTTGCCTCTTGTAGTGTTGGTAAATAGTTGACAAAAGCAATTAAAATGATTGACATATACAACTAATGCTTATATAATTCCTATATAAAATAAGGAGATTATAAAGTATGAAGAGTGATATTAAAAACAGTGTAAAAATAATCAGAAGATTCAATCGATATTATACGAATATACTGGGGTTATTGGATCAGTATGTTCTGCAAAGTGATTTATCATTATCAGAAGTACGAGTATTACATGAAATCGAAAAAACAAAAGACTGCACTTCGAGAATGTTATCAGACATACTTTGTATGGATACAGGGTACCTAAGTAGAATATTAAAGAAGTTATATAAATGGGATTTAATAATCAAAGAAAAATCAACGAAGGACGGGAGAGCACAATATTTATTTCTAACATCAAAGGGCAAAGAAAAAATGAATGAACTAAATCATAGTTCAGATGAGCAGATCATCGAATTGATAAAACCTTTACCGGAGATTGATCAAAAACAAATCGTTCAGAATATGACATCGATAGAAACTATTTTGACAAAGGGGAATTTTATTAAGCTTGAGGATATCTCGATCCGAACTAAGATACATCCGGGAGATATCGGATATATTACATATTTACATGCACTGATTTATAATGAAGAGTATGGGTATTCCGAAGCATTTGAAGGTTATGTGGCAGAATCGTTGTACAAGTTTTTAGTTGATTATAATTCAAATAAGGAACACCTATGGTGCGCGCAACATAATGGAAACATTATCGGTTGTATCGGTATTATAGACCGGGGAGAGCAAGCTCAGCTAAGGTGGTTTCTGATTGATCCACACTATCGTAAATTGGGACTCGGTAAGAAACTATTGCAGGAAGCAATCCAATTTGCGAAAGAGAAAGAGTATCAGAGTATTTATCTATTAACATGCAGTGATTTGGATACCGCAATCAGTATGTATAAAAAAATGGGGTTTGTAAAGAAAACAACGGAAGCAAACATACTTTGGAGAGAAGATTTAACAGAGCTTACCTTCGAGATGAAACTATAGAGGAATTCAAAATATTAATAAGTAAGTGGTGACATAAAATGTGGAGGGATGATAATATGAATGTTAATATAAAACTAGCCTATGATAATGCAAGCAATATAAAAGAACTGTTTATGGAATATACAAATATGTTAGTTGAAAATGATCCTGTAGTAGCGAAATATTTGCAAGTACAAAATTATGATTCCGAGCTGGAACACTTGCATGTAAAATACGGGTTACCGGAGGGAAGATTATATCTTGCTGAAATTGGTGGTGAATCGGCTGGTTGTATCGCATTAAGACGGATAGATGATGAAATAGGCGAAATTAAAAGATTGTATGTCCGACCATCTTTTCGAGGCAATAAAGTTGCTCACAAACTGATAGAAAAGATATTAGAAGACGCAAAAAGTATTGGATATAAAAGTGTGCTTTTAGATACGCTACCATTTTTAAAGGAGGCAATACATTTATATAAGAAATATGGGTTTTATGAAATTGAATCCTATAATGATAGTCCGATGATTACGGCTATTTATATGAAATTGGATTTGGAATAGGGAATTTATATTAAAAACCATAAGAATGCTATCTGAATATTAACGATAGTACTCTTATGGTTTTTTTATATGATTTGATGTAATTGAACAGGCTTATTTCGTAAATGTATCAAGTTTTTTGGCTTCCGGGTATAGAGTATACAATTTTTCGTTTGCGATTTCACTTTGCTTACAGTATTCAGAATATGAGGAGCTTAATTTCTTCATTGCAGGGACTAAGATATCATAGTATCCGCTGGTTCGGTTAAACTCAATCAACAACGATTTCATTAGAGACATCGGAGAGTTTTTATAATCATCCGATTGAATATAAGTTAAGTAATACTCTAAATACTCTTTGTTTTCCTCGAGAAATTTTTCGGGATTTTCTATTGAATGCTTCATTTTATCGTTTATTTTACTAATATCTATCGTGCTGATGTTTTTTGTGCTTTCATCAAAATAAGTTTGTAATTCTACAGGAAAATGTAATGAAGGTGTATTATCTAAAAATGCTAAGATTTGCTCATAGGCAGCTTTTTGCTCATCCGTTATAATTGGTTCATTTATAAAGCGTGCCCAATGTAAGCTAATAAATCTTCCATAATATCCTGGGAAAGCATCTAGTAATTTCTCTGTAACGGAAGCACCTTGTTCAATTGCTTCTAATTCAAGTTTAATCTCGGAATAACTTTTACCACAGCTGAGCTTATCAAGAATAGCATTTTTTGCTCTTTCTCTTTGTACATTCAATTCATTACGAACGGCTAGTTTTTTTAGGGTGTCCCCATTTTCATCCGTAAGAACTGTTTTGATATCTTCAATACTAAGACCAAGTTTACGAAGAACAGATATTTTCTTTAGGCAGTCTATTTCGTCGTTACTGAAATCTCGATAGCCATTAGTGAGTATCTCTGGATGTATTAAATTCTGTTCTGAATAATATTCAATTGCCTTTTTCGTCAATTTTGTTATTTTACTTACTTCGTTAATTAACATAGATATCACCTCCAAAGCCATAGTAATCCAACACCTAAGGGGATAGTCAATAGGATAATGAAATAAAATCTATAAATAAAAAAGAAAAAACACAAGTATCAAAAATATAATGAATTGTTTTATGTAATTGCTTAAATATGTTAATTGCTTCCAAATATTAGTCATAGTTTTATTTGAACATTATCTTCTGTGAATCAAATTGCAATTATGACTAATTTTACCATATATAAAAATAATGGTCTATAATAATTCCTTTGTCGAGATAAGAAAGTGGGTATTATTCCTTAATGACTAGATTGGAAATTAATGTAAAATGTGTTATGATACAGTTATATTGATAAGCATAAATCTATAGAGGGGGAAGGAATAATGTTATTACCTAATTTAGCAGTATTTGAAACTGAAAACGATAAAAACATCTTAACAATGCTATATCAATATTATGAAGCTGCTATGTATAATATTGCATATAGTATTTTACATGACAAGTATCTTGCAGAAGATGCTATTAATGAAACTTTTATCAAACTGATCAAATATTTGCCCGACATAGAAAACATATATAGTCAAAAAACTAAAGCCCTATTAGTTATAATAATAAAAAATACTGCGATCGATATTTATCGTAAGCGTAAAAAACAATATGAATATGAAATGGAAGAACGAGAAGAAATTAGTGATAATGATGACATGCTACTAGACCAAATTATTGCGGATGAAAATTATCACGAATTTATGCTAAGGCTTAATAATTTGAAAAAAGAATATCAAGATATTATCTTATTGAAATATGTTTACGAATTATCTAACAGTGAGATTGGTAATCTTTTGAGTATGACGGATAGTGTTGTTCGCCAACATATTTGTCGCGCAAAAAAAGCAGTAAAAAAAATAATCATAGAGGAAGGGAATTAAAGCAGTGAAAACACTTCAAGAGATCATATTATTAGACAAGGATGACATTGAGCGGAACATAGCATCAGAATTGGATAATCAACCAATACCCAAGATTCAGTTTTCAAGGAATTACAATTATAGAAAGAAGCAAATTCTAAATCAGTATAGAAAAAAGTTATTCAAATTAAGGATTCGCTGGGCATTTGTATTTATATTTGTAATGATATTGGCGAGCCTAAGTTTTAATTATTGGAATAATTATAATATTAAAATTAAGTAGATTCAAGTGAATGGATTTACACTTTTTATACTATAGTAATTTGTTACTATTTATATCCATTTTTTAAGCAATAATTAATTAACCCCTACATATAATGTCACAAGCCCCTCTGATTTTCGTTATATTTAATGAAAATACAATTCGGAGGGGCTTGTTTATTGACAAATTAATTAAAAACACTTAATTGTAAATCAATTCAATGGGCTGGTACTTTCAATTAGTTTAAGTATTGCCGGATTTACTGAATTATGTATGGAAAGGAGCGGTATTGGGGGTTATAGCAGTGAAGTAGGCATTTTGCTTGGATTAATTGTAAGAATAATAATTATTAATAAGGAGGGAATCAACAAAAGAGTCATGTAGTTAAAAAGTGGACAAGGGTCTTAATTGCAAGTGTAATAGTCAGTTTGTTATTCAACATTAACATCGTTCCATTTAAACATTAATTTTAAGAAATGAGGTATGGGTATGCGTAAAATAATAAGTATAATGTTATGTGTTTGTATGTTAGCAAGTATTATTCTATATCATCCTACGAATGTTAAGGCAGAAACAAATTACAATTATGGTGAAGCAATGCAAAAAGCAATCATGTTTTATGAATTCCAAGAATCTGGTGATCTTCCTAGTGGTATAAGAAATAACTGGAGAGGGGATTCCGGTCTTAACGATGGCTCTGATGTAAGTCTTGATCTTACAGGAGGCTGGTATGATGCAGGAGATCATGTTAAATTTAATCTGCCTATGGCATATACAGCAAGTATGCTGGCTTGGAGTGCTTACGAATCAAAGGATGCTTTAGCAGACAGCGGACAACTTAATTATTTGTTGGCTAATATAAAATGGGCAACAGATTATTTGATTAAATGTCATCCATCCGCAAATGTATACTATTATCAGGTTGGTTCCGGTAGCGCGGATCATTCCTGGTGGGGTCCTGCTGAAGTAATGCAGATGGCACGTCCATCCTATAAGGTGGACTTGTCAAATCCGGGCTCGGCAGTAACAGCAGAGGCTGCATCAGCCTTGGCATCGGCAGCAGTGATATTTAAAGATTCAAATCCTACCTATGCAGCAACATGCTTAAAACATGCAAAAGAGTTATTCAGTTATTCCGATACGGTGAAGAGCGATAGTGGTTATACCGCAGCGAACGGTTACTATAGCCTATATGGTGGCTTTTATGATGAATTGTCCTGGGCAGCAACATGGTTGTATCTAGCTACCAATGATTCTACCTATTTAGACAAGGCTGAAAGTTATGTGGCAAATTGGGGTAAGGAAGGACAAACCACTGACATCGCATATAAATGGACCCAAAGCTGGGATGACGTTCATTACGGAGCAGCTCTGCTCTTGGCGAAAATAACCGGTAAAGCCGTTTATAAAAACTTTATGGAAATGTATCTGGATTACTGGACAACCGGTTATAACGGTAGCCGTATTACATATACACCAAAAGGTCTTGCATGGCTGGATTCCTGGGGGTCTTTAAGATATGCTACAACAACCGCATTCCTTGCGGGCGTATATGCTGACTGGTCAGGATGTACGGCCGGCAAGGTTTCAACTTACAAGACATTTATGAAACAACAAGTAGATTATGCACTTGGAAGCACTGGCCGTAGCTTTGAAGTAGGCTTTGGTACGAATTCTCCGCAGCATCCACATCACAGAACAGCACACAGCTCCTGGGCTGATAGTCAGACGGTACCAAATTATCATAGACATACAATTTATGGAGCATTGGTTGGTGGTCCTGCCAATAATGACAGCTATACTGATACAATCGACAATTATGTTAATAATGAAGTAGCATGTGATTATAATGCAGGTTTTGTAGGAGCTTTGGCTAAGCTATACGGTACCTACGGTGGTAATCCGATTGCTAATTTTACTGCAATGGAGCCGGTTACTAATGATGAATTCTTTGTGGAAGCAGGAATTAATGCATCCGGGCCTAACTTTATTGAAATAAAATCACTATTATATAATGAATCCGGTTGGCCGGCACGAGTGGGAGATAAGTTATCTTTTAAATATTTCGTTAATCTCACAGAAGCAGTCAATCTGGGTTACTCCGTTTCGGATTTTACCGTTACTACCAACTATAATTCAGGGTCTAAAGTATCACAGCTTCAGCCTTGGGACGTATCAAATAATATTTATTATGTAAATGTTGACTACACAGGGACAAAGATATATCCGGGAGGGCAGTCAAATTATCGAAAAGAGACGCAATTTAGAATTGCAGGACCTATGAATACTACTTTTTGGAATAGTGCGAATGATTATTCCTTTACAGGGTTAAGCGGGGTAAGCTCAGGTAATGTAGTGAAAACAACCTATATTCCTGTGTATGATGCTGGAGTTAAGGTATATGGTAATGAGCCGGGTTCAGCTACACCTACACCAACAGTTACCGTGAAACCTACGGTCACACCTACCGTGACACCAATATTGACGCCTACTATAACACCTTCAATAACACCTATAGTAACACCTACCAAAGCACCTACACCAACGGTTACGCCAACACCTACGATAACGCCTACACCTACAGTAACTCCAACACCTACGGTAACACCTATACCGGGAACAGCGATTCCTGCAGTATCGGTTACAACTAGCCAAAATGGGAATACGGTTAATCAGCAGTATAACATTACAGCTCAGGATGGAACAATTGATTTATCCAAAGTCAGAATAGTATATACCGCGACCGGCATGAGTAGCGCAGCACAGAATGTGTGGTGTGACAGTGCTGCATTGCAGCTTAACGTGTCTCCTTGGTATCAGGATGTAACTGGTAAAGTAAGTGGATCAATTGCGAATGCAGCTCTGACACTAACCTTTACGGATGCAGTAACTCTTAAGTCTGGAACCGGTAACTGCTCTGTAAATATACGATTTGCAAAGGCAGATTGGTCAAATTATGGTACGTTGACCAATCCGGTTGTGAAGGTATATTATAATGGAACATTGGTGCAGTAGAATAACTACAATCGAACAGTAAGTCGAATATGTATTCATTATATATAACTAATAGATAAGAAAAAGGAGCTTTTGCGCTTTCGATGAATTCTCATCTAGTTTGCAGAAGCTCCTTATTATGTATAATAAGAGATGGAACCTGACGATCATTTATTGAACTTATCTAGATAGAATAGTACCAATTAATGAGTTATAGTTTAAAGAAATTAGTTGCTTAACATTTAGTCATAAATATTACCATCTTTATCAACAAAAACACACTCAAGTGAATAACTATTTGATGGAGCCTCGTTATAAAGAATTTTATTATCAGTTGCATTTAGTTTTAAGGGTTCAATAGCTTTACTAGATACAGTATATGTTATTTTAGCATAATCTAAATTCGCTTTATTTGCCCAGAACAAGTCATAATTTTTATGATTTACAATAATATTAAAATGGATTACTTGATCACTTTCGCTTATACAACGGACTTGAAATCGATACTTTCCTTTTCCTACTGGTTCAAAAAGAGCCAAACCATACATGTTATTGGAACTTATAAAACCGCTAACGATATAATTATCAATTTGAATTTCATTACTAATATGAATCGTACTTCCGGTTATTTTACTTTGCTTGTTCAATACCAATTCTCTTTTTTCAACGGTAGAACAATCGAGTTTGTTTTGTTCAGCGCCAAAATATAGTAAAGAGACAATAAACACAGCACAGAATGCAATTAAAATAATAGGCTTTTTCATTTTATCTTATACCCTCCCTAATTAAGTATAACTAACCCACAGCAAGTATCCCTTATCTGCATTCCATTCAATCAATTATGAGTCTCATATTGCTACGAATATTGAAATTCCAACGTATAGAAGATTAATGATACACATTAGATATATGATATTTTTATATTAAACACATGGGAACGTAATCCCATATTTTTTTAAGATTAACTCTAATTCAGTTCTCTTTTCTTTGGAGATGGTATAGAAGAATTTATTATCTTTTCCTAATCTCATTGTACCACATTTGTCACAAGCAGGATATAATGTGATTTCTTTCGTTCCGTCATCAAACACTAATTCTACAGAACCAAAACCGCAGGATGGCGTTGAAAAGTCTTTGATAGCAATTCCTTTACATAGGTCTATTATATAATTCAAGTCATCACGATCAGTTATCTCTAAATGAATATTTTTGTCTGTATATTCATGATTAACAATAATTTTTTTAGTAGAATCCAAATTAATGGATCTTACACATTGTGTAAATATAAACACGAAAAGAATTGATATAATAAGCAAGGATGGTATTGCAAATTTTAAAGCTTTTTTCATAATGTTTTCCCCCAATAATATCACGATCATAAGTTTATCCACCATATTATAAAATACAAAATCCTTGTCGTGGATAGTTGTAAGTCCATCTTAGTGAACTTTTTCTTTATACAAAACTGAAAATATGATACCCACTATTAGACCAGGACCCCAAACAACCAATCTAAATCTGGAATCAAACAATATACTGCTGAAGCCGATGACATCACCATGTGGTTTATAAAATAATGCAGAAATAAGGATAAATAATAAATTCAATGTAAATGTTAGCAGTATGTATGGCTTTGCTTTATCTCTTTTTAAATGTTTTATAGCCATAAAGGCTATAACGGCTGAACCGATTGGAGCAATAATCCAAGAAAATAGAAAAGGTATTGGTATTATGCTGGTCATAGCGAAAGGCACAATACCTAATAGATAATAGCAAATAATAATACAAAAATAAAAAGGTATTAGATTAAGTAAGAACTTTAACATAGTTAACCTCCATCTGAGATAACATATTTTGTTTTTGCTAGATTCAGAAATGTTAGCCGTTCTTTAAAAATGTGCCTCAAGAATAATTTACCGGGCTCCAATATAGCGTTTGCTACCACTCTTTTTCGATTTTATTATTTAAACGTTCTTGTATTTCGCTCAACGGAGTTTGATAGCTAATCAGGACTTCTATCTCCATTTTTCTTTCCGTATTTTTTCGATCGTTGTGTCGTATTAATTCATCAAAATCATACTCCATATCATCAACAAAAACCAAATAATAGTCTTGCTCTGCAAGTTTAACTAGTTTTGGCTTTTCTCCCTTATGAACCTTTTTAATAAGATAAAAGTAATCAACAACGATAGTATCTATATCATCAAAAGTTCCACCGTTATTTACTTTTTCCATTGCAGATATTATTCTGTTTTCGTATTTTTTTATTATGCCATTAAAAAAAACATCTAAGAAACTCATATTTGACCCTCTCCTTTATCATTATGAAGTATTTTCACTTATCTATTGTGAGTTTAAAGTAATCTGTTTTTAAATAAGTTTACTAATTAATCAAGCAATCATAATCATGTTACTTATGAATGAGTTTGTTGAGCATTATTAAACAATAGAATATTATTAATTCTATCATAGCTGTATCCGATTATCTACCATAAAATGTATTTTATTGACATAACGAATATCTCATTAAAGCCAGCTTTTCCCTGAAGGATGAGTGTTTTTACACATATGCCTCAATTCTTATTCGTCCGAATGCTCACTCTGTGAGAGTAAGAATCTGATCTATGTAGCCACTACGAAGACGGGGATTCGATGCGTCTTTCTTTCATCGTCTTCGACTCGAAACAAAGCCGCGGAAAGAATGGAGATGTCGGCGTGAGGCCTCCATTCCATTCTTTCTGGTTCTGCATCCATTGACTCAGACACAATAAAAAAAGAGTATATCCATTCGGATATACTCCTTTTTTATTAAGCGCGAGACGGGATTCGAACCCGCGACCCTCGCCTTGGCAAGGCGATACTCCACCACTGAGCCACTCGCGCATATTATGTTTTCGTGCTTGTCTGTTACCTCGTGAGCACATTACATAATATACTATAGATTGTTTTGCTTGTCAATAGAATTTAAAAAGTTTTTTAATTTTTTAAAATAATTTATTTAATTCAACCAATTGTAATGGTGCGAAGGTATTCGTTACTACGGAATTGCTTGGTGGTTAAAGTGTCGGTAATGCCAAGGGATACCTCGACCCAGAGTTCATCTGCAGCGAGCAGAAGGTTAGCAAGCATAATTCCCATGTCGATCATTTTGTTATGATCTAGTGTTTTTGCTATCAGATTATGTTTTCTGGTAAAGATGTGAATTCGGTTTTTGTACACCACAAAGCGCCACGGCTGGCTATTATAGATCGAGGGAGCGAGTCGGGCAGCAGAGAGTAATTGCTTTATATCGGAGGGGACTTCCTCTTTATATACGATTACTTCCGCTTCCGGAAGACAATCTACCTCGTAGATATCACCAACAGACGGAGCAGAAGTCTTGCCGAAGGCAAGGGCTATTGCAAAATCATATTTCATCGTAGATTTTAGGCTATGGCCGGGACTTTTGTACTGAAAACAGGTACCCAAGCCCTTCGCAGTAATATATAAACTTAATTGCTGCATAAGGTATCCGGCATTCATTAGATAATCCTCTTTCTCCTCAGAGGAGATGCAAATATAATAGGGAGCTTTTATATGAAAAGGTCCACGAAATCCTTGTTTTTCTTCAATATTGCTTACCAGCCTAAATTCAACGGCTATGCCTTCGATCAGCGTTGGGAGATTGTTTGCAAACTCTAATATATCGGAGAGAACATCCCAATCCAGTCTTTCGTTTTGAAAGTTCTTCACAGACTTTCTTGAAAATATAGCATCAAATGTATTCATATTACAATTAACCTTCTTCCTTATTCGCTTGATGCATTTTTACGCATGGCTCTCTTCTTATAATATAAGGGAGATACACCATAATATTTTTTAAATAACTTACTGAAATGATATACGTCTTCGTAACCAACCTGATTTGCGATGCTTTTGATGCTGCCGCTCTCAGAATTCAGAAGAATATCTTTTGCTTTTTCCAAACGAATTTTTATCAAATAGTTGATTGGTGATTCGCCTGTTTCTTCCTTGAATATCTTGGAAATATAAACAGGGCTCAGAAAGATATTATGTGCAATTTGCTCCAAAGATATCTTGTTTTCATAATTTTCATTCAAATAATTTATGATTCGGTTTACTGCATAGCTTTTATTATAGGATTCAAAATTACAACCCTTCTGATTGGACTTTTCCATATCAGATATTTCGCGCATGACAAGTAGAAGCATCTGCATCAGATGTGTTTTAAACATAAAATATCTTCCAATCAGATTACTTTCCTTTTCCGCAATCATCGCATAACAATGCATGGATATCTCCTGCTTTAGTTCAGAAGACATATGAACGATACATCCACCATCAGGCAATTCAATTGAATTCGGAGCCATGTTCTTGAATTGAAAGTCTGTAAAACCAGAGATGAATTCAATGGTCGGTTCCTTTGGATTGGTTATAATATGAGTATGCTTCACCCCAGGATTGCAGATAACAAGATCTCCTGCTTCAACATCATATTCCGTTCCGTCAACCAGATATTTTCCTTTACCGGATAATATATAGGCCAATTCCGTGTAATCATGATCGTGATAAACGCCTTCTGTCAGCAATTTCACTTTCGTTACATAGAATACGGTTGGATTAAAATCATTATAGGTTAAATCATAATCAATTGCCATAAAAATCCCCATTCCGCCGCGTGGCTTAAATACAATAAAAATATTATAGCATTACATTTATTAATAGGTAAACAGTTTTGTGAAAATTTTTTACAGTAATCCTTCCGATTTTTTATACTTAATTTCACGATAAAATTGTAAAATGTAACAATAACGGATGTATTCGTTTAGATTTGTTACTTTCTGGATTGACTTGTTTCATCGAGCAAAATACGATAATATAAATATATCGAATGATAATAGATCAATTTACATAATATCGGGAGATATTTTTAGTACAATCAGGAGAATTAACATGTCATATAACTACAAAGAAATCGTACCCTACCTTTTGGACTGGTTTGAATTGAATGCAAGAATTCTCGCATGGAGGGAAAATCCACGACCTTACTATATTTGGGTCTCAGAGATCATGCTTCAACAGACCAGGGTAGAGGCGGTAAAAGGATATTTTGACCGCTTTGTCGCAGCGTTGCCTAATATAGAAGACTTAGCTTATGCAGAGGAAGAGAAGCTGCTTAAGCTCTGGGAGGGACTGGGATATTATAGCCGGGTACGAAATTTGCAAAAAGCTGCATTGGTGGTCATGAAAGAATATAACGGTGAATTGCCCGCTGATTACGAAGCGTTACTTCTACTTCCGGGTATCGGAGAATATACAGCCGGAGCAATCTCTTCGATTGCATATCAGATTCCTGTTCCTGCAATTGATGGGAATGTATTGCGCGTAACCAAGAGACTGGAAGGTAGCTTTGATGATATTACAAGGAGCAGTGTGAAAAAGGTATTACGTGAAAACCTATTGAGTGTGATACCAAAGGACAGGCCGGGAGATTTTAACCAGGCATTAATGGAGCTGGGTGCGACGATATGTCTTCCGAACGGAAAACCACTCTGTGATAAATGTCCGGTTATGCATCTGTGTAAAGCATTTCATGAAGATAATGTCATGAAGATTCCGGTGAAACCACCCAAGAAGGAACGCCGCATTGAGCCACGTACCATTCTTCTTATGGAATACCAGGGAAGATATGTGATTCAAAAAAGATCCGAGAAAGGGCTGCTGGCAGGCTTATGGGAGCTGCCCGGTTTAGAAGGCCTTTTGAATACAAAAGAGGTTGAAGAGCTGTTACAGGAGATGGGAATCAGGCCGGATCGAATAGAAGAGCTTGGGAAAGCGAAGCACATATTCTCCCATGTGGAATGGCATATGCTTGGGTATCATGTAAAGCTAACGGACAATAGCTTACCCGTTAAGGAATATCAACGGTGTCAGTGGGTATCGGACAAAGAGATGTTAGAAACATATAGTATTCCAAATGCCTTTTTGCCATATACAAAAGATATTATAAAAAATATAACATAATTTATTATTGTAATATCAATTAAGTATGTTATCATAGTAAATGATGTTTTATGACTAAAGACAAGTTAATCACTATATAGCCATAGAATATGTGCAGAATAATAGAGGTTAGTGTAGAAAATTAAGATTTTCTACACAGCAAGTTTGTGCTGGTGTTCAAATTTGTGAGCCTTTACAGAATGGAGGTTTTATATGAAAAAGAGCATATATTTATTCATCATAATGACAGTAATATTTCTGTCAGGTTGTAGTACAAAAGATAAAATGGTTGATTTTATCCCATCACCAATTCCTACTGAAGATGGCAGTGACGAATCCGATCAGGACGCTGAAGCTACGAAAGCACCATTACCATCACAAAAAGCGGAGTATTTGGGAGATACCGTCACCAAGTATACGAATGGAGACAATATTAATGTTAGACCGGCACCTTCCACAGAAGGAAATCCGGTTGGTACATTGGGATTTGCAGATAAAGTAGAAGTTATCTCGGTTGATAACGGATGGGCTAGTATAATATATAATGGTACAATCTGTTATGTAAAGGCTGCGTTTCTTGTAGATAGTAAGCCTGAACCAACGGAAGCACCGACGAAAGCACCAACCAAAGCACCGACAAAGGCGCCAACGAAAAAACCAACACCAACTCCGAAAGAGGAGCTGAATACATCAGACGATACGGATACCACCGACTTTACCCCAACACAAAATCCGGATAACGAAGGTCCGCAGATCTAATTTGATTTATACTTAGTAACAAACTGCATAAATTTCAACATGGATTCAGAGAGGTAGGCATTCTTGTAATAAGAGAAGCCCACCTCTCTTTTTTGCACCGGAGTTTTTAATGGAAGCTGTATAAGTGCACCACTTTTTAACTCATCTTGAACAAAGGCTTTAATTACACCTGCGATTCCAAGGCTGGTCTTTGCAAACTCAATCAAAAGGTCCATACTGCTGATTTCGAGTATGTGTCTTGGCACAATTGAATTCTGCTCAAAATAGGTATTGATATATTTTCTGGATATATTTTCTTCGTCCAGTAGCATAATATTCGCATTAGAAAAGAGATCTGTGGAATTCTCTCTAAGTTTCAGGTTATCAAGATAGGTACGGGTAGCGACAAACACATCCTCAATCTCTACTAAGGAATGAAATTCATAAGCTTCCATATTTGTCGGAGTGGCCACCAGCCCGATATCCAAGTCATTGCTTTCTAGCAGTTTGAGCGTATGGGTTGAGGATTGGTTATCAATTGTAATCTTGATATGAGGATTTTCTCTAACAAACCCATCCAGATAAGGAAGGAGAATATATTTGCATAGTGTTGTACTAGCGCCGATTCTTAAATGTCCGATACCCAAATCTTTAATTCTCTTCAAGCTTTCTTCTCCGCGGGCTAAAGTTTCAAAAGCACTCTTTGTATGTTCGTAAAGTAACGAACCCTCATCGGTCAGTCGCACTCCACGTGAGTTTCGGATAAATAGTGTCATCCCTAAGTTCTCCTCAAGTGTTTGAATGGCTTTACTTACCGCCGGTTGGCTGATGTATAGCTGCTTCGCTGCTCGTGAGATATTCAGTGTTTCTGCAACCGTGTTAAAGATATAATAAAAGGATAAATTTTGTTCCATTTGACACTCTCCTTGCCATAACCTACAGTTATAAAAGACATTATTAATATGTATTATAATTATATCAAATAATGTGGTAGAATAGCAATATCAAATGAAATAGTAATTGCACATGCAGTTTTAAACAATGTATATTTGGCTGTGTGGATGCATATTTCATCTTATTATTGGGGGTAATAAAATTTTTATACATACTTAGGAAGAAGCCTTCTTTACTAAGTGTCCGAGGGAGATTCTCTAGAGCTGAGTTATCTCCCTCGGTATTACATAAGAATGAAGTTTTTATGGGGGAATCCCCTGGAAATATATAATAATGGAGGTCAAAAGAATGAATTATAACATCGCAGTTATACCGGGTGACGGAATTGGACCGGAGATTATTACTGAGGCAAAAAAGGTATTAGACCAAATTGGCTTAAAGTATGGACATAATTTTGACTATACGGAAGTACTCATGGGGGGCGTATCAATTGATGCCACAGGGGAGCCGTTGACGAAGGAAGCGCTCGAGACAGCGAAGAAGAGTGATTCGGTATTACTTGGAGCAGTGGGTGGTAATGTAGGCCAGTCGAATTGGTATTCGCTCCCGCCCCATTTAAGACCGGAGGCAGGACTTCTAGCGATTCGCAAGGGACTTGGATTGTTTGCCAATATCCGCCCGGCTATCCTCTTTAATGAACTAAAAGGCGCCTGCCCGTTGAAAGAAGAAATCATCGGGGATGGTTTTGACTTCGTTGTTATGAGAGAATTGACCGGTGGACTTTACTTTGGAGAACGCAGCACCGTGGAAGAGAATGGTGTGAGAAAAGCAACAGATACCCTTGTATATGACGAGCATGAGATACGTAGAATTGCGAAATGGGCATTTGAAATTGCGATGAAGAGAAATAAAAAGGTCTGTAGTGTGGATAAAGCGAATGTCTTGGATTCTTCAAGATTATGGAGACAGGTAACCAAAGAAGTTGCGAAGGATTACCCGGAGGTTGAGCTTAGCGATATGCTTGTAGATAATTGCGCGATGCAGCTGGTTAAAGATCCAAGACAATTCGATGTAATTCTTACAGAGAATATGTTCGGTGATATCCTATCTGATGAAGCGAGCATGGTAACCGGATCCATCGGTATGTTAGCATCTGCAAGTCTAGGAGATACCAAACTGGGCTTATATGAACCGAGCCATGGTTCTGCACCGGATATCGCAGGGCAGAACAAAGCAAATCCAATTGCAACGATTCTGTCAGCAGCGATGATGCTTCGATATTCCTTCGATTTAGAGAATGAAGCGAACCGAATTGAGGAAGCAGTAAAGTCTGTGCTCAAGAAGGGATACAGAACAATTGATATTATGTCCGAAGGCATGAAATTAGTAGGAACAAAGGAAATGGGAGACTTGATTATCGCTGAATTATAGTCTTGGCCATATCAACCTTAATTTGAGTGACAATAATAAATAAAATATAAGGAGGATATTATGATGGGAATGACAATGACGCAAAAAATATTGGCGGCGCATGCAGGTCTTAAACAAGTAGTTGCAGGCCAATTAATTGAGGCGGATTTAGATTTAGTATTAGGTAACGATGTAACCGCTCCGGTTGCTATTCATGAGATGGAAAAGATGACGATTAAGAAGGTGTTTGATAAGGATAAGATTGCTTTGGTTCCGGATCATTTTACACCGAATAAGGATATTAAATCCGCAGAGCATTGCAAATGTGTTCGCGAATTTGCAATGGAACAGGAGATTACGAATTATTTTGAAATTGGTGAGATGGGTATTGAACATGCGTTATTACCAGAAAAAGGCTTAGTTGTTGCTGGAGATGTTGTAATCGGTGCGGATTCTCATACCTGTACCTATGGAGCACTCGGAGCATTTTCAACCGGTGTTGGAAGTACTGATATGGCAGCAGGAATGGCTACCGGTAAAGCATGGTTTAAGGTTCCTTCCGCATTAAAATTTGTTTTGACCGGTAAACCTTCCAAATGGGTTAGTGGTAAGGATGTTATATTACACATCATCGGTATGATCGGTGTGGACGGTGCATTATATAAATCAATGGAATTCGTTGGCGATGGAATTAAGAACCTCTCCATGGATGATCGTTTTGCCATGGCAAATATGGCAATTGAAGCCGGTGCGAAAAATGGAATCTTCCCGGTAGATGAATCTGCTATTGAATACATCAAAGAGCATTCTTCAAAGGAATATAAAATCTATGAGGCGGATGAGGATGCAGAATATGATGAAGTCTATACGATTGATCTTTCTACATTAAAATCAACCGTTTCCTTCCCTCATCTTCCGGAGAATACCCGTACCATTGATGAAGTGGGAGAAGTAAAGATCGATCAGGTTGTAATTGGCTCCTGTACGAATGGTAGAATTGAGGATTTACGAGTTGCAGCGAAGATTTTAGAGGGTAAAAAAGTAGCAAAGGGTATGCGTGTGATTGTATTCCCTGCTACACAGGCAATCTATCTTCAAGCAATGGAGGAAGGATTACTTGCTACCTTCATAAAAGCGGGAGCGGTTGTAAGTACACCGACTTGCGGTCCCTGTCTTGGTGGACATATGGGAATCTTAGCAAAAGGGGAAAGAGCAGTTGCAACAACAAATCGTAACTTTGTAGGCCGTATGGGTCATGTAGAATCCGAGGTATATCTGGCTAGTCCTGCAGTTGCTGCAGCCAGTGCTATAACTGGTAAGATATCAGGACCTGAGGAAATTGGATTATAATATTAGGAGGTAACTATGAAAGCATTTGGTACAGTACACAAATATGGTGATAATGTAGATACAGACGTAATTATTCCCGCACGTTATCTGAATTCCTCCGATCCGAAGGAACTTGCAGAAAAGTGTATGATTGATATTGATCAAGATTTTGTTAAACGTGTAAAGGTTGGAGATATCATGGTGGCAAATAAGAACTTTGGGTGCGGTTCTTCCAGAGAACATGCGCCGATTGCAATTAAGGCCTCCGGTATTAGCTGTGTTATCGCAGAAACCTTTGCAAGAATTTTTTACCGCAATGCAATTAACATTGGTCTTCCGATTATCGAATGTCCGGAAGCTGCAAAAGAGATTGAAGCAGGAGACCAGGTTGAGATAGACTTTGACAGCGGTGTAATCTTTGATAAAACAAAAGGTACTCAGTACCAGGGTCAGGCTTTCCCGGAATTTATGCAAAAGATCATTAAAGCAGAAGGCTTAATTAATTATATCAATAATAAGTAAACAGTAATAATTACAGAGGATACTGCATTAGTGAGCAGTATCCTTTATTTCTATACAATTTCAATAGGAGGGAATCGTGCAGAGCTTTATCCAATCGGGTATATTGAATCAGAGATGAGATGATTTATAATGTGATAGTGCCGGAGTGGATAAATATTCTGATGACATAGTTTTTTACTGGAGATATACATCCCTGAATTACAAATTATGTATATTTTGCTATACGATAACAAGTTAAGATTGACTTTGTTATAGGTATGATTTATTATAAATACAAGATAACAAATTTAAAATTATATATGTTTACACCAAGTGAAATTCGAGGAGGAATTCCATATGCTTAAGCAGATGGAACCTCCTTTTCTATTTGCTAAAATTTTACTTAATGAATGCTTTCTAGGCAAGATGTGCACTTCGCGTTATAAAATTTTGCTTCGCAACCGCTACCACTTGGTCATGTTAATTTTCTTGTATTGGAGTGATATTATGAAACATCAGGAATTACTAAAAAAAATTATACCCGAATTAAGAGCCGACAATTCAATCACAGCCGTGATGCTTATGGGATCTGTGGCTGCGGAGACGGAAAATCCAAATTCGGATTTGAATCTTTTTATATTAGGAAGTAAGAATAAATTACAATCAGAACTAATAGATGATATTATGGTTGAATATCTATACGTTACGCAGGAAGTAGCTAGGTCAAAGCTTGACAAAACAGGTACTGAGGTTTATCACTATATGGGCAGTAAGATTATATATGATTTGGACGGAAGATTGATCAAGCTTATGCGTAGTGCGATAAACAAATATAAGAAGTATAAGGCGAATGAAAAAGATAAACTTGAACTTAGGCATTGGCTCTATGGTGCGAAATCAAAGCTTAATGCTTCTATCAACCAACAGGATATGCTTATGTCAGATTTTATTACAGCAACAGCAACCGACAAAGTTATTGAAGCAGTGTTTGCAATTAATGATATACCCCTGCCTCCAATCAGCAGAATGTTTCATGAATTACCGAATTTGAGGCATATACCGGAACCGGATTGGTTTGAGAATTTATATAACAAAAATACAATAAGAAGAACAGAAACTATTTTCAAAACTATTGACTGGGCATTGGATTTACTATAGAAAAGGAACATTTTTCATGCCAATTACATAATTATAAATAGAACTTTATATAAGTGATGGTATAATAAATGTTTAATTCGATTGAGTATACAATAAGACCATATGATACGATATGGATGCTGGCTCAGGTGTTTAATACATCCGTTGATTCAATTATGAATATGAATCCCGGTATTGATCCGAGAAATCTTCAGTTAGGTCAGGTTATCAAGATTCAGCCTGATTATCAGTATGCATCATCACATAGAGGAATGGTACAGGGGATGAATTATTCCGTTTATCCAGCTGAGATGAACAATTATAATGACACCACCGATATGGATATGGACATGGATATGGATAATATGGGTTATGAAGGTATGGGTGAATGGTTCGAAACTGGATATATGGACGACGATCAGGAAGCAGTTCAGATGGCGGATCTTATGAATTATTTTCGTATGTTATGGGAACAGCATGTTGCGTGGACGAGAATGGCTGTAATAGGAATTATTCATAATCTTCCGGAATCTTCCCAAATCATAAATCGGTTATTACGTAATCCTTCGGATTTTGCAAAAGCATTGGAAGTATATTACGGGAAGGAAGTTGCTGATAAGTTTATGCAGTTACTGACGGATCATCTGACGATAGCAGCGGATTTGTTTAAGGCTGAAAAAGAAGGAAACAAGGGAGCTTCAGAAGAAGCTGATAAGCGCTGGCATGAAAATGCTGAAGAGATGGCACAATTCCTCGCCTCGATTAATCCATATTGGAATGAAGATGACTGGAGCGCTATGTTTGAGGAGCATTTGAAACTATTAAGTGATAACGTGAAACAGATGCTAAATGGAGACTACGAGGAAAGCATCAACGGTTATGACGCTATTGAATTACAGGCTTTAGAGATGGCAGATATGATGGCAGACGGAATCATGAGACAGTTTTCAGGCATGGAAGAATAACTATAAGTAGGAATAAATGATATTATACACCTGCGAAGCAAAGTTAAAATATAAAAAAATTCATAAAAAGTGTGATTAATGCCAATGATTGAAGTAATGTATGATTCTCTTTTTCTTGACTCATAATAGTATCGTAACAAATATAATTTATGGAGGGAATAATATGTCAATCAGAAAAATGGATAAACCAAATGATGGCGTTAGATGTATTGTAAACACTTGTGAATACTATATGAATGGTGATCACTGTGCAGCTGAAAAAATCAGCGTAGAACCTAGAAACGCACATCAGTCAGATGAGACAGATTGTTCGACTTTTGAACCAAAAGGTAAAACGTTTTAATTTCACAAAATTCTTTAACCTAATATTAATTGGTGAAAAAAGAAGTTGTTGTAAAATTTGCAACAACTTCTTTTTTATATTTATTCTTGCCTAGAACTGTGCTAAGCATAAAATCATATTTAGGATTTATCTTCCTCGCTCTGCGGTCGTCTTATCAAACGTATAGTTCCTTCTTCATTAAGCTTTAATAATAAGGTCGCTATAATCGGTAAGGAGAATAGTCCAAGAACGCCCATTAACTGTGCACCAATATACATAAGGATTAATGTAACGATTGGATGTAATCCGATTTGCTGCCCGACAATTCTAGGCTCAATTGTTTGTCGTACTGCGGTAATCACAACATAGAGTATTAACAAACCGATACCCACTTTTGTATTACCGATGATGAAGGAAATAATTGCCCATGGTAATATTACTGCGCCTGTTCCGAGAATTGGCATGATATCGACGATGGCAACTAATATACCAAATAACAGAGGATTAGGGATACCTATAATCCAAAAACCTAGTGATAATTCAACAAAAGTGATGGAGATAATCGCTGAATATGCACGGATGAATTTACCTATCGTTCCAATACCGTTATCCTTGATTCTAAGAAGCATATTACGTCTTTCGCCCTTAAATTGATAGGTGATAAAGCGAGTAATTCGGTAATAATCGATTGTAAAGAAGAATGAGGATACAATCGTAAAAATTAGTTTAATAATTAAAGTCGGAACCATTCCTGCTAAATTAGCAATCTCGGATAAAATAGATGAGGAGGCATTCGATAAATAAGTAAAGATTTTAGGATTTAAATTGCTTTTAAAATCTTCCACATAGACTTTTGCATCCGGGAACTGTTTGGAAAGGTTATTTGCCAATGCATCGATTGCAGGAAGTATCGTATTCTTATAAAAAGAGGGTGCACTGCCAACCAATTCACCGATAAAGTTAATGATTTTGAAACCTAAAATGAATATTAAGTAACCGAGTGCAATATAAAATATCAATAGAACTATAATAGAAACGATAGATCTTGGTATTTTGACTTTATTTTGGATTAAATCGATTAGTCGACGGAACGAAACAGCGATAATCATACCGATGACAAAAGGCATCAGCAAGGGAAGTACATACTTGATTCCAATATATCCAAGCCCTAAAATCATAACTATAAATATGAGGTGTATAATAAACGCTTTTTGTTTTTCTAATTTCATAATTACCTTGCCCTTCTTAGTGAATACTATCTAGTGTTAATTATTGCCAATTTCAAAGCCTTCATAACGGATAATTAAATTAATATATCATCCATTTGGATATTTGATTTTTACTATGTAATGCTTGTCCCAAACACGGGCATGATGAAGTGTTTTGGTATGTTCAAAGATTTTACTTATAAACAATATACAACGAAACTATGATTTCTTCAAGTTTTATTGCCTTATCAATAAAATTAAGTGATTATTTCAGCAATATATGCTAGAATTATTCCAGATTATAACGAGTATTTACAGATATTAATATCTTTACAAGTTTGTTTAGAAGTTGTCCTTATAATAGGAAGAAGTTCATACAAAATATTGCATAATAATCGATAAAAGGCGGGGCGAAAAGTAGCGAATTATGAAAAAGTATATTTATACATTGATTTTTCTAAAAAAATCCTTTATTATATACTGTATTACGTTAAAGCGTTATAATTCGCCATATGGGTGAAGTTTTATATAATATAAATAAAGAAAAGGTGATTATGATGAGAAGCGATGCAGTGAAATCAGGAATGCAACAGGCACCCCACAGATCATTATTCAATGCATTGGGGCTAACCAAGGAAGAACTAAGAAAACCTATGATTGGTATTGTTAGTTCCTATAATGAGATTGTTCCTGGACATATGAATTTAGACAAAATTGTTGATGCCGTTAAGCTAGGTGTAGCGATGGCTGGCGGAACCCCAATCGTATTTCCTGCGATTGCAGTTTGCGATGGCATTGCGATGGGACATCAAGGAATGAAATACTCTCTTGTAACCAGAGATCTAATTGCCGATTCTACTGAAGCAATGGCGATGGCACATCAGTTTGATGCACTCGTTATGGTACCGAATTGTGACAAGAACGTACCGGGTTTATTAATGGCAGCAGCTAGATTAAATATTCCTACCATTTTTGTCAGCGGCGGTCCAATGCTTGCCGGTAAGGTGAATGGTCAAAGAACCAGCTTATCATCTTTGTTCGAAGCAGTTGGAGCATACTCAGCCGGTACGATGAGTGAGGAAGAATTAGAAGAATATGAGAATAAGGCTTGTGCTACCTGTGGTTCCTGTTCCGGTATGTATACAGCAAATTCCATGAACTGCCTGACGGAAGTAATCGGAATGGGACTAAAAGGCAACGGTACAATCCCTGCGGTGTATTCTGAGCGAATCAGACTTGCTAAGCATGCAGGTATGAAGATTATGGAGCTATTAGAAAAGGATATAAAACCAAGAGACATTATGACCAAGGAAGCATTTATGAACGCACTTACGGTGGACATGGCACTTGGTTGTTCTACCAATACAATGCTACATTTACCTGCAATCGCTCATGAGGTGGGATTTGATCTCAATATTGATATTGCAAATGAAGTAAGTGCAAAGACACCTAATCTCTGTCACTTGGCACCTGCAGGTCATACATATATCGAGGACTTGAACGAAGCCGGTGGAGTATATGCAGTCATGAATGAGCTTGATAAAATGGGCTTATTAAATACAGATTTAATTACTGCTACAGGTAAAACTGTAGGAGAGAATATTAAGGGATGTGTTAACAAAGATCCCGAGGTAATCAGACCGATTGAAAATCCTTATAGTGAATCCGGTGGAATTGCAATCCTTAAGGGTAACCTGGCTCCTGATTCCGGCGTGGTTAAGCGTTCTGCTGTGGCACCTGAGATGATGAAGCATGAAGGACCTGCTAGGGTATTTGATTGTGAAGAAGATGCAATTACTGCAATTAAAGGCGGTAAAATCAATAAAGGTGATGTTGTTGTAATTCGTTATGAAGGACCAAAGGGCGGACCGGGTATGAGAGAGATGCTTAATCCTACTAGCGCAATTATGGGTATGGGTCTCGGATCCCATGTTGCACTAATTACAGATGGACGTTTTTCCGGAGCATCAAGAGGAGCTTGCATCGGACACGTATCACCGGAAGCTGCTGTTGGCGGTAATATTGCATTGGTTGAGGAAGGAGATATCATTCAGATTGATATCAATAATAATTCCTTGAACTTTGTAGTATCGGATGAAGAATTAGCGGACAGAAGAGCAAAATGGCAGCCAAGAGAGCCAAAGATAACAACTGGTTACCTATCACGTTATGTGGCAATGGTTACGAGTGGAAACCGTGGTGCAATTCTTGAGGTACCTAAGGCAAAATAGATGACATTTTAAAAAGATAAAGTTGCCACAACGTGGTGGAATGGAGGAAATCATGGAATTAACAGGTGCTCAAATCGTGATAGAGTGTTTAAAGGAGCAAGGTGTTGATACCGTATTCGGTTATCCCGGCGGGACAATTTTGAACATTTATGATGAACTATACAAACATAGTCAGGAGATAAAACACATCCTCACTTCCCATGAACAGGGAGCATCCCATGCGGCGGACGGATATGCAAGAGCAACCGGAAAGGTGGGTGTCTGTCTAGCAACCTCCGGACCTGGGTCAACGAATCTTGTAACGGGAATTGCGACAGCATATATGGACAGTGTACCAATGGTAGCGATCACATGTAACGTAGCAGTTAATCTTCTTGGTAGAGATTCCTTCCAGGAGATAGATATTGCAGGTGTTACCATGCCGATTACAAAACACAATTATATCGTTAAGGATGTTACCAAATTAGCGGAGACCATCCGTAAAGCATTTAAAATAGCGAAATCGGGAAGACCTGGTCCAGTTCTTGTGGATATTACTAAGGATGCTACAGCAACTAAGACAAAGTTTAAAAAAGCGACACCGGAGCCGGTCTTAAGGATGACTGAGGAGATTACGGAGCATGATATCAATAATGCGGTAGAGTTGATTAAGCACTCCAAAAAGCCTTTTGTTTTCGTAGGTGGTGGTGCGGTTATCTCAGAGGCGCATGATGAGCTGTTGGAATTTGTAAATATGGTGGATGCTCCGGTTTGTGATACGCTAATGGGTAAAGGTGCATTTGACGGAACCGATTATCGTTATACCGGAATGCTTGGAATGCATGGTACCAAAGCTTCTAATCTGGGTGTTACAGAGTGTGATCTGTTAATTGCAATCGGTGCTAGATTCTCAGACCGTGTTACAGGAAATGCAAAGAAATTCGCAAAGCATGCTAAGATTTTACACATTGATGTAGATCCAGCTGAGATTAATAAGAATGTAGCTGCTCATTACAGTGTGATTGGTGATGTGAAGGAAGTCTTAGCTATCATTAATTCTAAGATTACCCAACATAATCATAAGGAATGGGTTGAGCATGTATGTGAGCTGAAAGAAAAATTTCCTCTAACATACAACCAGGATATATTGACAGGACCTTATATCTTAGAGAAATTAGATGAAATAACACAAGGAGATGCAATTATTACTACTGAGGTAGGACAGCATCAGATGTGGTCAGCACAGTTTTACAAATACAAGTTGCCAAGAACCTTCATCACTTCCGGCGGTCTCGGAACGATGGGTTATGGATTAGGAGCCTGTATCGGTGCAAAAGTAGGTGTACCGGATAAAACAGTCGTTAATATAGCGGGTGATGGGTGCTTTCGTATGAATATGAATGAGCTTGCTACGGCAACCAGATATGACATACCGATTATAGAGATCATATTCAATAATCATGTACTTGGTATGGTACGCCAATGGCAAACCCTATTCTATGATCAGAGATATTCGAATACTAATTTAAGAGACAAGGTTGATTTCGTGAAATTAGCGGAAGCAATGGGTGCGAAAGCCTACCGAATTACGAAAAAAGAAGAAGTGGAAGTTGTTTTAAAGGAAGCTATCGCATTAAAAGAACCTGTACTCATAGAATGTATTATTGATAGTGACGATAAGGTTTGGCCGATGGTAGCACCGGGTGCCGCAATTGAAGAAGTTTTTTCAGAGGAAGACTTAAAGAAATAAGTTTATTTAGCGGAAAATAATTTTATATGTAGAATTAGTTGTTTTATTCCTTTACTACAATAAAAATTATTGACAAGAAAATAACACAGTTTTATAATGTGTCTTGTCTATGTTACAGTAAAGCGTTAAAAAAATAATATAAATTATGGAAATCAATAAGGAGGACGTTGCAGTGGGAAGAATTTATAACTTTTCAGCAGGACCGGCAGTATTACCGGTTGAAGTATTACAGGAAGCGGCAGACGAGATGCTAGATTATAGAGGCACAGGCATGTCAGTAATGGAGATGAGCCATCGATCTAAAGCTTACGAAGCTATTATACAGGAAGCTGAGAAAGACCTTAGAGAGTTGATGAACATTCCAGACAATTATAAAGTGCTATTCTTACAGGGTGGTGCATCGCAACAATTTGCAGCAATTCCTATGAACCTTATGAAGAATAAGGTAGCGGACTACATCATCACAGGTATGTGGGCAAAGAAAGCATACGCAGAAGCACAAAAATACGGAACAGTGAATGCAATTGCTTCATCTGCTGATAAGAACTTTTCTTATATTCCGGATTGCTCTGATCTTCCGATTTCTGAAAATGCTGATTATGTATACATTTGTGAAAATAACACAATTTACGGTACAAAATACAAGACTTTACCGAACACAAAGGGTAAAACTTTAGTTGCAGATGTTTCCTCCTGTTTCTTATCCGAACCGGTTGATGTATCCAAATATGGTATCATCTATGGTGGCGTTCAAAAGAACGTGGGACCTGCAGGTGTTGTTATCATGATTATTCGTGAAGATTTAATAACGGATGATGTTCTTCCAGGAACACCTACTATGTTAAAATATAAGACTCAGGCTGATGAAAAATCCCTATACAATACCCCTCCGGCATATGGTATCTATATCTGTGGTAAGGTATTCAAGTGGCTCAAGAAGATGGGCGGTCTTGAAGTGATGAAAGAGATCAATGAGAAGAAAGCAGCAATTCTTTATGATTACCTTGATCAAAGCAAGATGTTTAAGGGAACTGTTGTAAAAGAAGATCGTTCTTTAATGAATGTTCCTTTTGTAACCGGTGATGAAGCGCTTGATGCAAAATTCGTAAAAGAAGCTACTGCAGCAGGATTCGATAACTTAAAAGGACACAGATCAGTTGGCGGTATGAGAGCAAGTATCTACAATGCTATGCCAACCGAAGGTGTAGAAAAATTAGTTGAATTCATGAAGAAATTCGAAGCAGATAACGCGTAAGGCGAAGAATGGAGGGAATTATGAAATATAATTGTCTGAATCCAATTGCAGCGATTGGTTTAAATAATTTTACAGAGCAGTATGAAAAAGTGGAAGCTATTAATGATGCTGATGTTGTATTAGTAAGAAGTGCAGCAATGCATGATATGGAATTTAGCAAGGATCTGAAAGCAATTGCAAGAGCGGGTGCCGGTGTGAATAATATTCCTTTAGCAAAATGCGCAGAGCAGGGTATCGTAGTATTCAATACTCCTGGCGCTAACGCAAACGGCGTTAAGGAATTAGTAATCGCAGGTTTATTGCTTGCTTCCCGTGACATCGTAGGCGGTGTTAACTGGGTTAACGCTGAGAAAGATGATCCAACCATCGCAAAACGTGTAGAGAAAGAGAAATCAAAGTTTGGCGGTAAAGAGATTCAAGGCAAGAAATTAGGTGTAATCGGTCTTGGTGCAATCGGTGTATTAGTTGCTAATACAGCAAACCGCCTTGGCATGAAGGTTTACGGCTATGATCCATTTATCTCTGTTGATAATGCTTGGAATTTATCCCGTGAAGTAGTTCATGTAAAAACAAGAGAAGAAATCTATAGAGAGTGTGATTACATCACAGTACATACTCCATTGATTGAAGATCTTGATCCGAATGTAAATACAAAAGAAATGATTAATGCTGAAACTTTCACAAAGATGAAGGACGGTGTCGTTATCCTTAACTTTGCAAGAGATCTTTTGGTAAATGATACCGATATTGAAGTAGCATTAAAATCCGGTAAAGTTTCAAAATATGTTACGGACTTCCCGAATGAGAAGACAGCTAAGATGCCTGGCGTAATTGCTATCCCTCACTTAGGTGCATCTACGGAGGAATCCGAGGATAACTGTGCTGTGATGGCAGTAAAACAGCTTAAGGACTTTATGGAGAATGGTAATATTAAGAATTCCGTTAACTTCCCTAACTGTGATGCAGGTGTTTGTTCATCAGCAGGACGTATTACAATCCTTCACAAGAACATTCCAAACATGTTAGCACAGTTTACCACTACATTCTCCTCAGCAAATGTTAACATTGCAGATATGGTTAATAAAAGCAAGGGTGATTATGCTTACACAGTTCTTGATGTTGAAACATCAATTACATCAGAAGTTGCTGATAAGTTATCTGCAATTAACGGTGTATTAAAGGTTAGAATCGTAAAATAATTATTTCGTAATATAAATAGCTATAAAGAAGAAATGATAGGGACATAAGATTTGCCGGTATGGCACCGACAGATGGTTATGTCCCAATTCGTATAAAGATAAGGGGCATATTATGGCAACAGTGAAACCTTTTTTATGTGTTAGACCGAACGCAGAGGTAGCAGACAGAGTAGCTGCATTACCATACGATGTATATAATCGTAAGGAAGCAACACAGGAAGTAATGAGAGAACCACTTTCATTTTTAAAGGTGGACAGGGCTGAAACCAGCTTCCCGGATGAAGTGGATACCTATGATGCCAGAGTTTATAATAAGGCGAAGGACCTTTTAGATGGGATGATGAAGGACGGTACTTATCTCACCGAGGAGAAAGAGTGTTATTATGTATATGAGCTTATTATGGAAGGACGTTCTCAGACCGGGTTAGTGGCGTGTGCTTCCATAGATGACTATTTGAATAACGTTATAAAAAAACATGAAAATACCAGAGAGCATAAGGAGATTGACCGTATCAACCATGTAGATATCTGCAATGCGCAGACCGGCCCCATCTTCTTAGCCTATCGTGCACATACAGAAATTAGTGAAGTGACTGCCAAGACGAAGCTGGAAGTTCCGATTTATACATTTACCGCTGTGGATGGTGTTACACATAATGTTTGGAAGATATCAGAAGATACGGATCTATTAAGAATCAAGAAGGCTTTTGAGGAGATTGACAGCATCTATATCGCAGATGGCCATCACCGAGCAGCATCTGCTGTAAAGGTAGGGTTAAAAAGAAGGAAGGAAACTCCCGGGTTTACCGGACAGGAGGAGTTTAATTACTTCCTATCCGTACTATTTCCACATGATCAGCTGATGATTATGCCATATAATAGAGCAATTAAGGGCCTGAATGGGTTGGATAAGTCTCAGTTCCTTGTTAAGGTTTCAGAGAATTTTGATGTGGAAGAGGTCGGAAAGGCTGCTTATTCCCCTGTTATAAAAGCAACCTATGGTATGTTCCTTGACGGAAGCTGGTATAAACTGACCGCGAAGGAAGCGATTAAGAACCCGGAAGATCCGGTTGCAGCGTTAGATGCATCAATTCTTCAGGATTATCTATTAAATCCAGTGCTTGGAATACTGGATCCAAAAACAGATAAGAGAATCGGATTTATCGGCGGTATTCGTGGATTGGGTGAATTGGAGAGGCGTGTAAAGGAAGATATGACGGTAGCATTCTCAATGTATCCCACTTCAATTGAGGAGCTATTTAGTGTATCCGATGCAGGCATGCTGATGCCTCCAAAATCAACCTGGTTTGAACCTAAATTACGAAGCGGATTATTTATTCATAAATTATCGTAATTTATATAAATGCTAGAGATATTGCGTATTAAAATAGTAGAGTGAATGTGCCGTAAAAGACGGCGGAATGGAGGAAATATGAACAAAGGCTTAAAGAAATTTACAGCGGTTATGCTGGGACTTGTGCTTGCATTTTCATTGGTAGGCTGTGGTACCAAGGAAGGAAAGGAAGTATCTTTAGTGAATGGTTCTGCTAAGGATGCATTAAAGGGAGTAACATTAAAGGTTGGTACTTCTGGTTTATTTGCACCTTTTTCCTATTATGATAAGGATGGAAAGACCTTAATTGGTTATGATCTTGATTTCTTAAAAGCACTTCAGGAGTATACCGGTTTTGCAATTAATAAGGATGTACAGGCGATGGATTACAGTGCGCTAACAACCTCACTTTCAACTGGCAAGCTTGACATCGGAATGGCAGCTCTTTGTGCAACGGATGAAAGAAAGAAAAAGATGGACTTTACTAACACATACTATGACTCCGGTCAAATTCTCTGTGTTAATACCGAAACAAGCCCGAAAGATTTAAAGACTGTGGAAGATTTAAAAAGTGGCAAATATGTTGTGGCTGTGGAAAAAGGAACAGCATCCCATCTTTACGCTACGAAAGCAGGTATTCCTGAAAAAGCAATCCAGGTTCATGATACAATCACAACTGCTTATGAATCCTTGGAGCAAGGCAAGGTTGACTGCCTGATTCAGGATACACCGGGACTTGCATATTACATTAAGACTTCGAAGGGTACAAAGCTTCAAACAATCGGTGATGAATTTAATCAGGGTCAGGCACCTTATGCTGTAGCAATCTCCTTTGACTGTTCTAAGGCTAACAAAGGTATCGTAGAAGTATTAAATAAAGCGATTGACGAATTAACAGCAAACGGAACCATGGAGAAAATCCAAAAGCAATGGTGTGAATAATACCTAAGATTATGAGGCTTATTGCAGGATAAGTATATAAAATTAGCGTGTGAGTTATTGTTTGATAGAGGTATAAAATCTCTTACGATGATAATTCACACGCTCTTCTTTTAGCAATTATAGAATCACATCCAGAGTACGTGCGAAATTGGCTATCAAAAAGCAATGATAAAATAAAGTGACGAAAAACAGAGTAATGATTGAAGGAAGCAGTGATAGTATAAAGCAACTATAGACTGAGATGACTTGGGGTCAAGGTAACTATGGATTAATGTGTACTGTGAATCAAGGTAACTGTGGATTGATATGACTGTGAAGCAAAGTAACTATGGATAAGTATAACTGTAAATTAAAATAACAATGGATTGAGGTAACTGTGAAATAAGCTGCTCATGAAAGAAAGCCCTTATGGACTTTGTTAGTTAAACAGTTTTATGAAGTATTACAGGTGATTTCATATAATAATTATTGAAGAACTTCAATAATTCAAAAAACGTGGTAAAATATAAGTATGATATAATTTTTAGTTATCAATATCTTACATTGAAAGAAATAATAATTAGAGAAAAATAGCGCACAATTTCACTAGATTAAGATCGTTTTTGTGTTGTTTATTTATTATAAATTTAAATTGATTCCAACAGGAAGGTGCTAATGTGAATAAACCTCTGATAACTGATATACAAAAGTATTCCATTCATGATGGTCCGGGAATAAGAACTACTGTGTTTTTTAAAGGGTGTCCGTTAAACTGCCATTGGTGTCATAACCCGGAGACCCAACACTATAACAAAGAGTTATATTATGACAGCCAGCGATGTAGTGGGTGTGGCAGTTGCGTCAAAAACTGTCCCCCAAAAGCCATCCGTATAAGTAATCAAGAAGTAATTACGGACCTAACATTATGTAACGGCTGTATGCTCTGTATGGAATATTGCTTACAAGGAGCCAGAGAGTTTGTTGGTAGATATGTAGAGCCACTTAAGCTAATATCGGAGCTTAAGAAAGATACCGTATTCTATGAGGAGTCAGGTGGCGGAATCACATTCTCCGGTGGGGAAGTAATGTCGATGGATATGGATTATCTGGCTCAGGTGATGGAACCATTACATAACCAAGGTTATCATCTTGGTATTGATACCTGCGGACAAGTCGAATTTGAACAATTCAATAAAATTATGCCCTATACGGATTTCTTTTTATATGATTTAAAATTGCTGGATCGACAAAAGCACGAAACATATACCAGCGTGCTCAATGATCTGATACTTGAGAATCTGAAGCGACTCAGTGATGGTAATGCAGCGATATATTTGAGAATACCGGTTATCCATGGGGTGAATGCATCTCAGGAGGAGATGGAGAAGATTGCTGATTATCTTAGGGATAATAACATTAATTTGATTCAGATTCATCTACTTCCCTATCATGCGATGGGAAAGAATAAGTATGATAAGCTTCGTATGCAATACAAGAGGGAGAGATTTTCCACACCCACGCAGGAGGAGATGGAAGTGCTATGTCAGATATTTGTAAAACAAGGTTACCGTACGGTGATAGGCGGGTAAAGGAAGGGATGGTGCCTCAATGGAACAAGGAATGAATGACAGAATACAGAAGCTTCGCAGTATGAGTGTTGGGACGGAAGCATTTATTGATATGGAGCGTGCAACGCTTTTTACCGATGCATATGAATTATATGAGGGGACGGTATCCACACCGGAATTACGAGCCTTATCCCTGAAGTATTACTTCGAACACAAGACCTTATATATTGGTGATTATGAATTGATTGTAGGGGAAAAGGGGTGTGCCCCTCAGGCTGCTCCGACATTTCCGGAACTGTGCTGCCATACAATAGATGATCTAAAAGTAATGAATGACAGAGAACTAATACGCTTTCAGGTAGAGGAAGAAGATTATTCCCTCCAGAAGAATAGAATTATCCCTTATTGGGAGAAGAAGAATATCCGCCATAAGATTATCAAGAATATGCCACAGGAATGGAAGGATGCATATGAATGTGGAATATTTACGGAGTTCATGGAACAGAGAGGGCCGGGACATACCGTCGGAGGAGAGATTATCTATCAAAAAGGGTTCTTAGATTTTAAGAATGAGATAGAGCAAGCGATATCAAAACTGGATTTCTTATATGACTTAGAAGCACTTGATAAGCGGAATGAGTTAATGGCGATGAGCATAGCATGTGATGCGATTATTGTATTAGGGGATCGATATGCGGCTTATGCGAAGGAGCTTGCAGAGAAAGAGGAGAATAAGTTTAGAAAGCAGGAACTGTTACAGATTGTTGAGAACTGCATGGTAGTTCCAAGATACAAGCCACAGACCTACTGGCAGGCACTTCAGATGTATTGGTTCGTTCACCTGGGAGTAACCAGTGAGATTAATCCCTGGGATGCATTCAGCCCAGGAAGACTGGATCAACATTTGTATCCATTCTATCAACAGGATACCGAGGATGGTCTGATGAATCGGGATAAAGCGAAGGAATTATTGGAGTGTCTGTGGATAAAGTTCAATAATCAACCGGCTCCGCCTAAGGTTGGAATTACCTTAAAGGAAAGCAGTACCTATACCGATTTTGCGAATATCAATACCGGTGGTATCACACCGGACGGACGCGATGGAGTAAATGAAGTGAGTTATCTAATTCTGGAATGTATGGATGAGATGAAGCTTTTGCAGCCCAGCTCCAATGTACAAATCAGTAAAAAGACCCCTCAGAAGTTTCTTAAAGAGGCGATAAAGATTGCCGGAAAAGGCTGGGGACAGCCAGCGTTCTATAATACTGAGGCTATCATATCAGAACTCTTAAATGCTGGAAAGTCAATAGAGGATGCACGAAGAGGAGGAACCAGTGGCTGTGTAGAAACCGGTGCTTTTGGAAATGAAGCCTACATATTGACCGGATATTTTAATCTGCCTAAGATTTTAGAACTGACCTTATTCGGTGGATATGATCATATCAGTAATAAACAGCTTGGACTAAAGACTAAGGCTGCAGCCGAGATGGAGAGTTTTGAGGAACTGATGATGATTTACAAACAGCAGATTCACTATTTTATGGATATTAAGATATCCGGGAATCATATCATTGAGAAATTATATGCAACGGAGATGCCGGTACCTTTTCTCTCCATTATAACCAATGACTGCATCACGAAGGCGAAGGATTACAATAGTGGCGGTGCAAGATACAACACAAGCTATGTACAGGGAGTTGGGATTGGTACAATCACAGATTCCTTGAGTGCAATAAAGTACCAAGTGTTTGATGAACAAAAGATAGCGATGGAAGAACTCTTAACAGCTCTAAAGGATAATTATACGGGACATGATAGAATACGAAACTTAGTAATGAACCGATCACCCAAATATGGCAATGATGATGACTATGCGGATGATATCATGCAGGAGGTCTTTGAAGCATATTATCATGAAGTCACCGGAAGAGCGAATGTCAGGGAAGGAAGTTACCGAATCAATATGCTGCCAACCACATGTCATGTATATTTTGGCGAGGTGATGATGGCAAGCGCCAATGGAAGACTGGCGCATAAACCGGTATCCGAGGGTATCTCTCCGGAAAAGGGAGCGGATGTGAACGGCCCGACTGGAGTGATTAAATCATGCTCCAAGATGGATCATCTGAAAACCGGAGGCACACTCCTAAATCAAAAATTTACTCCATCCGTAGTGGAAGGGGAGGAGGGTATAAATCAATTAGCAAATCTGGTTCGAGCTTATTTTAATCTGGATGGCCACCATATACAGTTTAACATCATTGATCGTTCCACCTTGATCGCAGCACAGCAAAACCCAGAGGAGTATAAGGATCTGATTGTTCGTGTTGCCGGATATAGTGATCACTTCCGAAATCTCAGCAGGGAGTTGCAGAATGAGATTATAGGAAGAACAGAGCAAAGCTTTCACTAAAGATATCTTTTATAAAGGCGATTTTGAAAATTATTGATTCATATGTATGCTCCGTACAAGTTTTTTAAGTAACGGGGCATATTAATTATAAGTATGTATTTTTTAGAGTGTAAAACGGAATATATAAGATCATTTTATAACAAACATGAAGAAGGAAAGAAAAACATGAGACTGATTTATTTTTTAATTGCTTTACTTGCAACCTCCTTAGGCGGCATTGCAGGAATTGGCGGCGGTATCATAATTAAGCCATGTCTTGATACGGTAGGAAGCTTTGATGTGGTTACGATAGGAATCGCTTCCTCAATTACGGTTTTATGTATGGCAACGGTTTCTACAGCAAGATTTCTTCATAGTGACATGAAAATTGATTCCAAACTGGCGGTCACTTTGTCTATTGGAGCAGCAGCAGGAGGCATAATCGGAAAGTACCTTTTTGGTATATTCGCCTCTTCCGTCTCTGACAATAATGCAAAGGGAATTCAAGCAATTCTTCTGATTATCTTGATCATATTTGTATTATTTCGAAATGTTTATCCGAGATTCCGTATTAAAAATGTAGGGATAATACTGCTTAGTGGTTTGGTTATGGGGTTGGTATCCTCTTTTCTTGGAATTGGAGGAGGACCAATTAATATAGCCGTGTTATGTGTTGCATTTTCAGTAAGTGTTAGAGATGCTGCAGTTTACTCCATATTTACCATCTTTTTTTCGCAGCTAACAACCGTCATATCGAATGCAATCACACCCGGAATAGGTAAATATGATCTCAGTATGGTCGTGTTTATGATACCAGGGGCAATCTTTGGTGCTTTAATTGGATCATATCTAAATAGAAGGCTAAGTGATAAAACAGTGGATAGATTATTCAATGTGGTTTTGGTTGTATTGGTTATGCTCAATGTCATGAATATCTACCGTTTTTTGTTTTGATGACAAAAGAGGTTATTGCAAACGAACTCCTATTTGCAATAACCTCTTCTATTGATTATATATTATGAAATCTTTTTTTGATAATGTCAGCTAATAATTCAGCTGTTCCGGTCACACCGAAGATGCTGCTGTTAATCATCAGATCCTTGTGATTGAAATCTCCTGCTGAATAATTTGCATAGCGCTTCCAATACTGTTCTCGGGCGAAATCCATATCATGAATCATCTTTTTTGCTTCCTCAGGCTTCATACCCAAGGTATTAACACAGTTTTGAAATCTGGTTTCTACGGGTGCGTAGATAAAGACATTCAGACAATTCTTCTTTTCGCGTAGGATATAATCAGCACAGCGTCCTACAATGATGCAGGATTGCTTATCGGCTAGATCCAGAATGATTTGTTGCTGTATATTAAAAATCTTATCCTGTTTTTCAATCGAATCTACGCCTAACGGGAAGAGAAGATTAAAGAAATTGGATTTGATGCTCTTTTCTTCCTGCTCACTGATGGTTGAAATCGGAAGATCCATCTTTTTTGATGTCTCCTCGACTATGGCGCGGTCATAATATTCAATACCCAGCATCTCTGATAATTCATGAGCAATTGATCTGCCAAGGCTTCCGAACTGACGGGCTATGGTAATACAGTATTTGTCCATAACCATACCTCCTTATCCTAGTAGCATTTTATGCATGTCATAAAAATGTATCTGTTAGTATGAGTGTTAAAAGATCACAATATTCTTGCAAGGAAGGAACGGGTACGGTCATGCTTTGGATTAGTGAAGATCTCATCTGGTGTTCCTTCTTCAACAATATATCCGTCCGCCATGAATATTACTCGGTCAGCAACGTCCTTTGCGAATTCCATCTCATGGGTTACAATCACCATCGTCATACCTTCATTTGCAAGGGAACGCATAACTTCAAGTACATCGCCCACAAGCTCAGGGTCAAGCGCAGAGGTAGGCTCATCAAATAATAAAGCCTTAGGTTCCATCGCTAAAGCTCTGGTGATAGCAACACGTTGTTGTTGGCCACCGGATAATGTGGATGGCATGGAGTGTGCTTTGTCAGAGAGTCCAACCTTCTCAAGTAGCTCAAGGGCTTTCTGGTCAGCCTCGGGCTTAGTCATCTTTTTAGTCAGAACAGGTGCAAGGGTTATATTCTTTATAACTGATTTCATTGGGAATAAGTTGAAACGCTGGAATACCATTCCTACTTCTTCGCGATAATCTCTAAGGGCAATTTCCTTTTTATTAAAGATATTCTTCCCCTGATAATAGATATTGCCGTCGGTCGGTATCTCTAATTGATTAATACATCGTAATAATGTGCTTTTTCCGGAACCGGAAGGACCGATGATACAGATAACCTCACCTTCCATGACTTCCATATTAATATCTTTCAAAACTTTTAAATCATCAAAGTTTTTTGATAAATGTTCTATTTTAATCATTTCACCCATATATATCCTCCGTTCAACCGTGCTATTTTTTAATTTTTCTTTCTACCTGCTTCTGAAGGAGAATCAGGATGGAGATGATGACCAGATAAAATACTGCTCCGGCCGTATAGCCTTTAATTACATCAAAAGTTATGGAGGTATAATTCTGAATCTGTTTCGTGATTTCATTTACAATAATAACACTGAGTAAAGCGGTATCTTTTACTGTTATAATAAATTGATTGAATAATGCCGGTAGCATGGAACGAAATGCCGGGGGAACGATCAGATGCCAGAGCGTCTGAGTCTGGGTAAGTCCTAAGGATAAGCCGGCTTCTTTCTGCCCAGGGTCGATACCGTCTAATGCACCGCGTACAATTTCAGCGATAAAGGCACCGGAGTTTAAACTGATGACCAATATACCGGCAAAGTTGCTGCTTAAGTCAATATTAATTAATTTAGGAACAACATAATATATGTATAAAGCCTGAACAATCAGCGGGGTACCTCGGATTATCCAAATATATATATTTGCGATTACCTTCGCGACTTTGCTTTTGCTTTGAAGTGCGAAGCCGGTGATGCTACCGATTAAAAAGCCAAATAATATACCAAATACAGAAATAAGTAATGTGATTCTAAGTCCCCTGAAAAGCATTGGGAGCAAAACTGTTAAGAAATCCATAATCTCTTCCTTTCGTTCTTCCGATGTCATGAAAAATAGTTTGGTGACAAACTTCTACATAAATGCTCGAATTGCCTCATAAAAAAGGCGTTGCTCCTAAGTAAGTTAAGAGAACGTCCTCACTCATTTAATCTATTGAAAACCAAATATTAGATATTCAAAATTCAAGTAAAATATATCAAAGAGATATGAATTTGTCAATGAAAACATGCGCTTGGGTTATTTCTATCTATAATAAGGAAGCTTTATAGGCGGGTACCCTAAAATAGAAGTTAAACTAGATAACTGTAATTAAAGAATAGATTTTAGAAGGGGATATGAGTTTATAATATTTTAACTATATATTTTGAGACGAGTATGATAAAATGTAGAAAAACAAAGATAGGGGAGTTATAAGATGAATAGTTTTTTTAGCATGGATAACGGCCTGTTTACATTCCTGAGCAAAATATGTGACATTATGATTTTGAGTCTTTTATGGTTTGTATTATGCTTACCGATATTCACCATCGGGCCTGCCACTACTGCTCTATATTATGCCAGTGTAAAAGTATTACGAGGCGAGCGCGGTTATTTAATGAAAGAATATTTCAGATCCTTCAAGTTGAATTTTAAAAGAGGTGCAATCATAGGTTTAATCTTAATGTTTGCAGCATTGGTTTTAGGAGTAGATATATATATGACGACACATACTAAAATTGTGGAAGCCAGAACCAACTCTATTCTTAATGGAATATATATTGCATTAGGTGTTCTTTTACTAAGCATCGGAATTTATATCTTTCCGTTGCTGTCAAGATTTGACATGACAGTTAAACAGCTTTTTAGGGCGGCAGCTGTTATGGCAATCAGACATTTTCCATCAACGGTAGGAATGGTAGTAATTGTTGTGGGCGCAGTGATTGGTACGAGCTATATGATATTTACGATAGCGATTTTCCCTGCATTAGTAATACTGATCAACTCCCTATTCCTTGAGAGAATATTTAAGATGTATATGCCAAAGGAAGAAACCGCCATTGAAACAGAAGGTGTGACTGAGGAAGAGAATGAACTTCACTCTGCTGATTTATCCACTGAAGAGAATACAAAATAAGTGATAAAAGGACTTTATTGATGTTCTGCAGAGAATATATAAATAAGTGCTAGATTATAACCATTTTTATTAAAAAATGAAAAAACCTAAAAAAACACTTTTCTTTTTTTAAAAAACATGGTATATACTTTATATAGAAAAAATTATAAAAATTATTAAATGGAGCAAAGGCGTTCCCTTCTATTAGGGGACGTCTTTTTTATTAAGAGAGGAGATTTACTATGTCTGAGAAATTAACAGATCTTTTTGGGTCAAACGTATTTAATGAGACAGTTATGGCGGAACGCCTGCCGAAGAAAACTTTTGCTGTTCTTAAGAAAACACTTGAGAACGGTGAAGATTTAGATCCTGCAGTAGCTGAAGTTGTAGCGAATGCAATGAAGGATTGGGCAATCGAGAGAGGAGCTACTCACTACACTCACTGGTTCCAACCAATGACTGGTATCACAGCTGAGAAGCATGATTCTTTCATCAACCCTACAGCCGGTGGAAAGATTATGATGGAGTTCTCCGGTAAAGAGTTAATTAAGGGTGAGCCTGATGCTTCTTCCTTCCCATCCGGTGGATTAAGAGCTACATTCGAAGCTAGAGGTTATACAGCTTGGGATTGTACATCTCCTGCATTCTTAAGAGAAGATGCAGCTGGCGTTACTCTCTGTATCCCTACTGCTTTCTGTTCTTACACAGGCGAAGCATTAGACATGAAAACTCCTCTTCTTAGATCTATGGAAGCAATCAACAAACAAGCTGTTCGTGTATTAAAATTATTCGGACATGATAATGTATCCAGAGTATCTACTTCTGTTGGTCCTGAGCAGGAATACTTCTTAGTAGATAAAGCAAAATATTTAAAGAGAGATGACCTTATCTTCACAGGAAGAACGCTTTTCGGTGCTATGCCTCCTAAGGGTCAGGAATTAGAAGATCATTACTTTGGAAGCATCAAAGAAAGAATTGCTGCTTACATGAAAGAATTAAATATCGAGCTTTGGAAGCTTGGTGTAACTGCAAAAACCCAGCATAATGAAGTTGCTCCAGCACAGCATGAGTTAGCTCCTATCTATGCTACAGCAAATATCGCTACAGATCACAATCAGTTAGTAATGGAAACTATGAAGAAAGTTGCAAACCGTCACGGTCTTGCTTGTTTACTTCATGAGAAGCCATTCGCAGGTGTTAACGGTTCTGGTAAGCATGACAACTGGTCCATGGTAACGAATACAGGAAAGAACTTATTAGATCCTGGTAAAACACCTCATGAGAATATTCAGTTCTTATTAATCTTAGCAGCTGTATTAAAAGCAGTAGATGTACATTCTGATTTACTTCGTGTATCTGCAGCTAATCCTGGTAATGATCACAGATTGGGTGCTAACGAAGCACCTCCGGCTATCATCTCTGTATTCTTAGGTGAGCAGTTAGAGGACGTTATCACACAGTTAATCGAAACTGGCGAAGCAAAGAGCAGCAAGGTTGGCGGTAAATTAGATGTAGGAGTACATACTCTTCCTACTTTCTCTAAGGATGCTACTGATAGAAACCGTACATCACCTTTTGCATTCACAGGTAATAAATTCGAATTCCGTATGGTTGCTTCTTCTATGTCAATCGGACCTGCTAATACAATCCTCAACTCAATCGTTGCAGATGTATTAAAAGAATTCGCTGATGAATTAGAGAAAGCATCTGATTTTGATACAGCAGTACATGATTTAATTAAGAAGACTTTAACTGAGCATAAGAGAATCGTATTCAACGGCAATGGTTACTCCGATGAGTGGGTTGTTGAAGCTGAGAAGAGAGGACTTCCAAACATCAAGTCCATGGTAGAAGCTATTCCTTCCTATGTATCTGATAAGGCGATTAAATTATTTGAAAAACACGGCGTATTTACAGAAGTAGAACTTCACTCCCGTGTAGAAATTCAGTATGAAGCATATGCAAAAGCAATCAACATCGAAGCTAGAACTGCAATCTCTATGGCTGGTGCAAAATATATCCCTGCAGTAATCAATTACACTAAGAAGCTTGCTGACAGCATTAACTCTGTTAAGACCGCTGTTGCTGATGCAGATGTAAGTGTTCAGACAGAATTATTAAAAGAATCTTCTGCACTTCTTGCTAAGGCTCAGGCAGCTCTTAAGAAATTACAGGTTGTTACTGACGAAGCAAATGCAAAGGAAGAAGCTGTTGAAGCTGCTGCTTTCTTTAGAGAAGTAGTAATCCCGGCTATGAATGAGCTTAGAGCTCCTATCGATGCATTAGAAGTAATCTGTGACAAAGAATTATGGCCAGTTCCTACTTACGGCGATTTATTATTCGAGGTATAATTTTTACAGAATAATATAATATATGAAGATTTTTGGTAGAGCCGCTTCCGATAAGGAGGCGGCTCTACTTTTCTCTTGAATGTAGCGAATATATGCAGAGTTTTAAGCGCAGGCTATTCATATTTCTAATTGTGTGGATCGGTGTAAAGGAAAAATTAACTTGACAATTTTAATGAATTCCGATATATTTTGATTATCAAACTATTTGCGTTTCAAAGCAATCTTTAGGAGTGGGTCAGGATGAAGGATAAGCTTGTTCAAATAAATAAAATACTGGTTGAAGTGTATGACGATGTTAATCGTATAGAAGAATATACAATAAAGAGTGGTGTATTCAGTGATATCTCTATTACTGAAATTCATACGATTGAAGCAGTCGGTTTATATGGAACAAAAACGATGTCCGAGATTGCATCAGTATTAGAGATTACCATGGGAACTTTAACGACTGCTGTTGATAAGCTAATCAAAAAGGGATATTTGGAGCGTAATCGTAGCAATACTGATCGTAGAATAGTGAATGTAAGTCTCTCAAAAAGAGGGAAGCTTGCTTACCGCATCCATGAAAAATTTCATTTGGATATGGTTCAACGAATTATGATGGATTTTACTCAAGAAGAAGAGGAAATACTATTAACAGCGTTGAGTAAATTAAATTATCATTTAAAAGAGACTTATAAAGAAGCGCAACAGAGTTAATTAGGAGGATTCCATAATGAGGTGTGCAACAATCATCGGCACAGGAAGCTATCTGCCGGATAATATAATGACGAATGACGACTTAGCAAAGATTGTGGATACAAGTGATGAATGGATTTCATCAAGAACAGGAATAAAGGAAAGAAGAATTACTACCAAAGAGAATACTTCTGATTTGGCGTATGGAGCAGCTAAAAAAGCGTTGGAGATGTCCGGTGTTGATGCGAAGGATATCGACTTGATTATATGTGCTACGATTTCACCAGATTCCTTTATGCCTTCTGTAGCATGTATGGTACAGCATTTGTTAGGTGCAAAGAATGCAGCAGCTTTTGACTTGGCAGCAGCTTGTTCCGGCCTGGTGTATGGCATGACCGTTGCAAAAGCATTGATTGAAAATGGTATGTATCAGAATATATTAGTGATCGGTGCAGAAACCCTATCTAAAACTCTGGACTGGGAGGATAGATCCACCTGCGTTCTGTTTGGTGATGGAGCAGGAGCAGTAGTGCTATCCGGTTCAGACACCAAGAAGGGTATTATTGCAACTACACTGTCAAGTGATGGTAGTAAGCAGGATTATCTTGGTTTACCGGCATTTCCTCTGATTAATCCGATGTGTACAGGAATGGATGAGGCAGGTAAGAAGCCCACAATTACCATGAAGGGTCAAGAAGTATTTAAGTTTGCTGTAAGAAGCATCAATGATTTAATAAAAACGGTTTTAAAGAAGGCAGAATTATCGCCGGAGGACATTAAGTACATCATTCCGCATCAAGCGAATGTCAGAATCATTGAAACGGCAGCAAAAACCTGTGGTATTCCGTTTGAAAAGTTCTTTATGAATCTTGATCGATATGGAAATACGTCAGCGGCTACGATTGGAATTGCACTTGATGAGATGGTTCAAAAAGATTTATTAAAATCAGGCGATCGTATCATTTTGGTGGGATTTGGTGGTGGAATGACGAGTGGTGCAGTTTTAGTGGAATGGAATTAAATTAATTTGCATGTTAAGGGGAAACCCTTTTATATAACATGGTTCAGAATATTTTCTGAATTTAAAATGCATATTACTACATGAAATATGCTTGTAAAGTATAAAATATGAAAATCATTTGGAGTGAATACTTCATGCTGATGGCCACAACATATTGGTGAGGTTTGTTATGCAAATAAGAGGTATATACTCCGACCAAAACACAAATATGGAGGATTATTAAAATGGATTTCGAAAAAATTAAAGAGTTAGTAGCAGAGCAATTAAGTGTTGATGTGGCAGAACTTACTGCAGAGACAAATTTAAAAGATGATTTAAATGCAGATTCACTTGATCTTTTCCAGATTATCATGTCTCTTGAAGAAGAATTCGGTATTGAAATTCCTACTGAAGATACAGAAAGCATCGCTACAATCGGTGATATTGAGAAATATTTAACCCAAAAAGGTGAAGAAGCATAATCAGTAAAAATAAATAGTATTAACCTGAATCGGCAGTTGTTAAATTAGCCGGCATGATGTTCTATTTCATTATGCCCATTTGCAACTGCCGAAGCAGAAACTGGGAGTAGTGGGTTGTTATACAATTCTCCAAGGAGGATAAGAAGTAATGAAGTCACGTGTTTGTGAACTATTAAACATAGAATACCCTCTTTTTCAAGGAGCAATGGCAAGAATTTCAGATGCATCCTTAGCGGCTGCTGTATCCGAAGCAGGGGGACTGGGAATTATCGCTGGAGGTACTGCACCGGCTGATTTTATCAGATCTGAAGTGAGAAAGGCTAAGGAGCTTACCAGTAAACCTTTCGGTGTCAATATTATGCTGTTGAGTGAATTTGCAGATGACATCGCCAAGATGGTGTGCGAAGAAGGTGTAAAGGTTGTCACAACAGGAGCCGGATCCCCTGCAAAGTACATGGAGATGTGGAAGGCTCATGATATTAAGGTAATTCCTGTCGTACCATCGGTTGCAATAGCAAAAAGAATGGTACGAAGCGGTGCGGATGCAATTATTGCGGAAGGTACCGAATCAGGGGGTCATGTAGGTGAGCTGACTACGATGGTTTTGGTACCGCAAGTTGTAGATGCAGTGGATGTTCCTGTTATCGCAGCAGGAGGTATGGCTGAAGGCCGTGGTATAGCGGCAGCATTTATGCTGGGAGCAGATGGCGTACAAATTGGTACGAGGTTTTTAGCGGCACATGAATGTAATATTCATCCGAATTATAAACAAAAAATATTAAACGCAAAGGATATCGATACGATAGTGACCGGAAGAAGTACGGGTCACCCGGTTCGTATTCTAAAGAATAAATTAAGCCGACAATTTCAGGAGCTAGAGAAAACGTTTGCTCCGGTAGAGGAAATTGAAAAATTAGGTATTGGTGCATTGGCAAAGGCAGTAGTAAACGGTGATATGGATTATGGAAGTGTAATGGCCGGACAGATTGCCGCAATTGTTAACAAAGAACAAAGCTGTAAGGAGATTATTACTGAGATGTTTGCCGAGGCAGAGCAGCTGCTCAGTAAAAATTGGAGGTAATGATGAGTAAAACAGCATTTTTATTTGCAGGACAGGGTTCACAGTATATCGGAATGGGGAAAGAGCTATACGATAACTATGAAGTTTGCAAACAAACATTTGAAGAGGCAAACGAGAGCCTCGGTATGGACTTAACAGATTTGATATTTAATGGTAGTAAAGAAGAGCTTGATCTTACAGAGAATACACAACCTTCGGTTGTAACAATGTCTATCGCCGCATATCGTGCGATTGTAGCAGAAGGAATCACTCCTGATGTGGTGGCCGGGCTCAGTCTCGGAGAGTATTCTGCTCTTATTGCAAGTGGTGTATTCAGTTTATCACAGGCAGTTCCATTGGTAAGAAAAAGAGGACGCTTTATGCAGGAAGCAGTTCCTGCCGGTATCGGTAAAATGAGTGCAATATTAGCCTTATCTGAGGAGAAAGTAAGAGAGGCTTGTTCTGAGGCTAAGGAATACGGTATCGTAGAGCCGGCTAACTTTAATTGCCCTGGACAGATCGTAATCGGTGGCGAAATAAAAGCAGTCGATGAAGCTGCTAAGCTCTGTAAGGAAAAGGGAGCTATGAAAACAATTGATTTAGCAGTAAGCGCACCTTTCCATACATCAATGCTCAAACCTGCCGCAGATCGTCTTCTTCAGGAATTGGAGCCGATGACACTAGGTGAAATAGGCACTTCAATTATCGCTAACGTGAATGCAGAGTTTGTAAATGACAGTGGGGCTGTTAAGAATCTTTTATACAACCAGGTTATGAGCAGTGTTCTGTGGGAGCAGACAATCAGAAAGATGATTGAAAGCGGTGTAACCAAGTTTGTAGAGATAGGACCTGGTAAGACTCTTTCCGGATTTGTTAAAAAGATTGACCGAGGACTTAAAATATATAATGTAGAAAACATCACTTCACTAGAAGCAACAGTAAAAGCCTTGAAGGAGGCGCAGTAGAAAGGAATCACATTATGCTAAACGGGAAAGTTGCAATTGTTACCGGTGCCGGAAGAGGAATCGGAAGAGCGATTGCCTTACAATTTGCTGAGCTTGGAGCAAAGGTTGTGATTAATTATCGTAACAGTATTGCTCAGGTAGAGGAACTATTAGAAACAATTAAAGCAGCAGGTGGAGATGCAGTTGCGATTCAGGCTGATGTCAGTATTGAAGAAGAGGCAAAGAAGTTAGTACAGGAAGCGGTAAAACATTACGGAAGATTAGACATTCTGGTAAACAACGCAGGAATTACAAAAGATAATCTTTTGATGCGTATATCTGAGGCTGATTTTGATAGTGTTATTGATATCAATCTCAAAGGAACTTTCTTATGTACGAAGCATGCTTCCACAGTAATGCTAAAACAAAAAAGCGGTAAAATTATTAATATCTCATCCGTGGTTGGATTAACAGGTAATATTGGTCAGACAAATTATGCAGCCTCCAAAGCAGGTGTAATTGGTATGACTAAATCAGTAGCTAGAGAGCTTGCATCCAGGGGAATCACAGTGAATGCAGTTGCACCGGGATTTATCGATTCCGATATGACGAGTCAACTATCCGATAAAGTTAAAGAAGCTACTTTGGCGAACATTCCTTTAAAAAGATATGGTAATGCCGGCGAAGTTGCAAGTGCAGTCAGCTTCCTGGCTTCAGAAGCAGCAAATTATATTACCGGCCAGGTTATCCAAGTGGATGGCGGAATGGTAATGTAACAAAAAGAAGGAGAAAGCATATGAATCGTAGAGTTGTTGTAACAGGTATGGGTGCAATAACCCCAATCGGTAATAACGTAAAAGAATTTTTTGATAGCGTGCAAGCAGGAGCATGCGGTATTGATTTTATTCAAACCTTTGATACAGAAGTATATGCAGCTAAAACGGCAGCACAGGTTAAAAATTTTGATCCAAAGAATTACATGGAAGCAAAAGAAGCAAGAAGAATGGATCGTTTTTCTCAATTTGCAGTGGTAGCAGCGAAAGAAGCGGTAGCGGATTCTGGTCTTGACTTAGAGAAAATCGATAGAGAGCGCTTTGGAGTTATCGTTGGTTCCGGTATCGGTGCACTGGATGACATCGAGAAAGAAACAAATACATTAAGAGATAAGGGACCCAAGAGAGTAAATCCGTTATTTATCCCGATGACAATCACTAATATGGCAGCAGGTAATATCGCAATTCAATTCGGAGCAAACGGTATTTGTACAAATGTAGTAACTGCATGTGCTACCGGTAATAACTGTATTGGTGAAGCATTCCGTAATATTAAGCATGGCTATGCAGATATTATTATCTCCGGTGGTGCAGAAGCATCGATTACACCTTTGGGTATCGCAGGATTTCAGGCACTAACCGCATTATCAACCAGCAAGGATCCACTCAGAGCATCCGTTCCTTTTGATAAGGAAAGAGATGGTTTTGTTATGGGCGAGGGTGCAGGCATCTTAATTCTTGAAGAATATGAGCATGCGGTAGCACGTGGTGCAAAGATCTATGCTGAAGTAGTAGGTTATGGTTCTACCTGTGATGCTTATCATATTACTTCACCGTCTCCAGATGGTTTAGGCGGTGCAAGAGCTATGACTCTTGCGATGGAAGAAGCGGGCATTACACCGAAGGAAGTGTCCTATATCAATGCACATGGTACCAGTACTCCGACAAATGATCGTACAGAAACAGCAGCAATCAAGATTGCAATGGGTGAAGAGGCTTATACAACACCAATCAGTTCCAGTAAATCCATGTTTGGACATTTACTCGGCGCTGCAGGTGCTGTGGAAGCGGTTGTATGTCTGAAGGCAATTGAAAATGACTTTATTCCGGCTACAATCGGATATAAGGTTCCTGATGAAGAATGTGATCTTGACTATGTACCGAACGTAGGAAGAAAAGCTACAGTAAATTATACAATGTCCAACTCCTTAGGATTTGGTGGACATAATGCAACAATTATCTTTAAAAAGGTGGAGGTATAAGCCATGGATTATAAAGCAATTATAAACCTAATGAAGGAAATGAACCAAACTGATTTAACAAAGGTTGAAATCGAACAGGAAGGCTTAAAAATCTGTTTAGAGAAAAATGCAGAAATCGTAACGGTAGCACCTACTGTGCTTCCTCAGGCTATCGCTCCATCCATAATCCCAGCAGCTCCGGTTAACTATGCACCCGCGCAGACAGTAGCAGCACAGGAAGTTCCTACAGCGCCTGTTGTAGAAGCAGTTGAGGAGACAGGTAAGAAGATTGTATCTCCTATGGTTGGTACCTTCTATGTATCACCATCACCGGATAAGCCGGCCTTCGTTAAAGTTGGCGATAAGATAAAGAAGGGTCAGACTGTTTGCATTATTGAAGCGATGAAATTAATGAACGAAATCGAAAGTGAATTTGACGGCGAGATCGTTAAGATGCTTGTTGAGAACGAACAAATGATAGAATTCGGCCAACCTCTTTTTGTGGTTAAGTAGGGAATAGGGGAAAATGGTTCGAGGGTAGGTTGTGAGGATTTTCTTGCTCGTCGTTTGAAGACCGGAATGTATTTCGGTTACCTTAACATCCCTCGCCTTGTTCGCATCATCTTAGTCATCTACGATGTCTATCTGATTCGTACAATTCGTCGGGATGTACGGTAAATGAAATACATTTCCCGGTTCTTCAAACGCCAACCAACAAAATCCGCATAGTTTAACTCGAAAAATTATGCCTTAATAAAATTCTAGTTATATTCTTTAAGAGATTGTCTGGAATTTAGGACAAAAGGAAAAGAGACCAAGTATTGCTTAAGAGATTGTCGGGAATTCAGGACAAAAGGAAAAGAGATCAAGAATTGCTTAAGAGATTGTCAGGAATTCAGGACATAAGAAAAAGTGATAAAGTCTTGGTGTAGAGATTGTCGGGAATTCAGGACAAAAGGAAAAGAGACCAAGAATTGCTTAAGAGATTGTCAGGAATTTAGGACGAGAAAAAGTATGTAGAATTGTTTCGATAAGTGGTCTGGAATTCAGGATGAAAATATATGAGATTTGTTTGTAATATTTTTAATACTTATTTAATTGGTTTTAGATAGAGAATTGTAATATAATGGTAGGTGTACATGCCCATAATATGGGAATTAATATACCTACAACACCTGAGAAACATTTTTGGGATGTTTCTTAGGCAGATCAATTGGTTATAATTAAGAGGTATTTTGAATTAGAAGTAGAACACATATGAATTTTATGAATGACATCGAAGTCTATGTTTACAGTTCGTGTCTTGGTAAAAGAAAGGAATGTATTATGTTAAATGTTGATGAAATTCAAAAAATAATTCCTCATCGTCCTCCGTTTTTGTTGGTGGATCGTATTGATGAGATGGAGCCTGGAATCAGTGCTACCGGTAGAAAATGCGTTACAATGAATGAACCATTCTTTCAGGGACATTTTCCTGGGAAAGCAGTTATGCCAGGTGTATTGATTATTGAAGCATTAGCCCAAGTGGGAGCGATTTGCATGCTATCCATACCGGGGAATGAAGGAAAGATTGCATTCTTTGCTGCAATTGACAACGTAAAATTCAAGCGTCAAGTATATCCTGGAGATGTTTTGACCTTGGAAGTACACATAACAAAGAATAAAGGAAGCTTTGGAATAGGATCAGCGAAAGCAACTGTAGACGGAAAAGTTGCAGTGGAAGCGGTTCTTACCTTTGCAATTGGACAATAATACTTATTGAAGTGAAGTTTAGATTGGGAATTTATGTTTCCACCACGACAAATTTGTGCTGCTACCGAACTTATTCGATTTGCAGCAGAATGGAGTTTAGAATGTTTAAAAAAATATTGATAGCAAACCGTGGAGAGATTGCTGTTAGAATCATCCGTGCGTGTAAGGAAATGGGAATTGAAACCGTAGCGGTATATTCCGAGGCAGATAAAGAAGCATTACACGTGTTACTTGCTGATGAAGCAGTATGTATTGGCCCTGCAAAATCTAAGGACAGTTATTTGAATATTCAAAATATAATCAGTGCAACGGTTCTTACCGGTGCGACAGCAATTCATCCGGGATTTGGATTTTTATCGGAAAACAGTTCATTTGCTAGAATGTGTGAGGACTGTAACATCACATTTATTGGACCTGATGCAGATACAATTGATCTTCTTGGTAACAAATCAAGAGCACGAGAGACTATGATGGCAGCAGGTGTTCCGGTTGTTCCGGGCTCTGATGGAGAAGTGGAAACCGTGGAGGCTGCACTCGAATTGGCCGATAAAATCGGCTACCCAGTTATGATTAAAGCTTCATCAGGTGGTGGCGGTAAGGGTATGAGAGCCGTACACAAAGCTGAGGATTTGGAAAACCTTTATAATGCAGCGAAGGCAGAAGCAAAAGCGGCTTTCGCAGATGATAAGGTATACATTGAAAAATTAATCGTTAATCCGAAACATATCGAGTTCCAGATTCTTGCGGACAGTCATGGTAATGTTGTGCATCTTGGAGAAAGAGATTGCTCTGTTCAAAGAAGAAATCAAAAGATGATCGAGGAATCACCTTCGGCAATTATGACACCGGAACTTAGACAAAAGATGGGTTCCGCAGCAGTAAAAGCAGCGCAAGCTACCGGATACGTGAATGCTGGAACAATTGAATTCCTGTACAGTAATGGAGAGTACTATTTCATGGAGATGAACACCCGTATTCAGGTGGAGCACCCGGTAACCGAATTAGTAACCGGAATCGATATGATTAAGGCTCAGATTAAAATAGCAGCCGGTGAGGAGATGCCTTACAGACAGGATAATATTGAATTCAAGGGTCATGCAATTGAATGTAGAATTAATGCAGAAGATCCAAGTAAGAATTTTATGCCATGTCCGGGTCGTGTGGAAAATGTTCTGTTCCCTGGTGGTCTTGGTGTAAGAGTGGATAGTGCACTTTATCCCGGCTATGTGGTTCCATCCTGTTACGATTCTATGCTTGCTAAGGTTATCGTCCATGGAACTGACCGAGAAGAAGCAATCTCTAGAATGAAGAGAGCATTGTCAGAGCTAATAGTAGATGGAATTCAAACCAACGTAGAATATCAGTATGAGCTTTTAGAGAGAGAAGAGATTATCTCAGGAAACTATCACACTGGTTTAATAGAGGGTAAGTAAAATATGAGTAAAAATCCTTTAAATCCTTTTAAATCAAAGCATTATGCAACATCGAAAATCGTATATCGTAACACTCCTCAGGATGCAGAGCAGCAAGAGGAGGAACGCCCGAACGTTCCGCATGGTATTATGACAAAATGTCCAAAATGCGGTAAGGTTATTTATACAAAGCTTTTGATAAAAAATTACAAAAGATGTGATGAGTGTGGATTCAATTTTAAGGTATCTGCACATGAACGTTTTGCTATGATATTGGATGACGGTGAGTTGCAGGAATTTGATGCACATATGTCAACGAGAGATCCCTTAAGCTTTCCGGGATACGGAGATAAGCTGGTAAGAACACAAAAACAGACAGGTTTGGTGGATGGAGTAGTTACAGGTAAAGGTTTTATAGACGGCAATCCTGCCATGTTGGGTGTAATGGATCCTGCTTTTTTCATGGGAAGTATGGGTACTACAATCGGCGAGAAGCTTGCCAGATTATTTGAACGAGCAACAAAGGAAAGGCTTCCGGTGATTGTATTTACTGCTTCCGGTGGAGCAAGAATGCAAGAGGGAATCTTCTCATTAATGCAGATGGCTAAAGTCAGTGCAGCAGCAGCAAAGCATAGTGAAGCTGGTTTGCTCTATATAACTGTTCTGACTGACCCGACAACCGGTGGTGTAACTGCAAGCTTTGCAATGTTGGGTGATATTATTCTGGCTGAGCCCGGAGCGCTGATTGGATTTGCAGGTCCTCGTGTTATTGAGCAGACCATTGGACAAAAGCTTCCTGAGGGCTTCCAACGAGCAGAATTTTTATTAGATCATGGTTTTGTTGATCAGATCGTTCCGAGAGATCAATTAAAACAAACCTTAGGAAAGCTAATCAAAATGCATTCCGAAAGAACATTGGCTTAATGGAGGATGCCAGTTAGGCATTATGGAGGTAATATGAGTTTAACACCATGGGAAAAAGTTAAATTGGCTCGAATGCCGGTAAGACCTACCGGTCTTGACTATATTGAACGTATTTTTACTGATTTTATGGAAATGCACGGAGACCGTTTTTATGCTGATGACCAAGCTATTGTCGGAGGCGTGGCTTATTTCGGAGACATTCCGGTAACAGTAATCGCCGAACAAAAGGGTCGTAACACCAAAGAAAATATCGCTAGAAATTTCTCGATGCCTCATCCAGAAGGATATCGTAAGGCACTACGTCTGATGAAACAGGCTGAGAAATTCCACCGTCCGATTATTTGCTTTATCGATACACCGGGAGCATTCTGTGGTCTTGGTGCGGAGGAAAGAGGGCAGGGCGAAGCAATCGCAGCAAATCTGGCGGATATGATGTTACTTAAGACTCCGATCATATCGGTTGTAATCTCTGAAGGAGGTAGCGGTGGCGCACTAGCATTAGGAGTAGCTGATAAAGTATATATGCTGGAGCATTCCATTTATGCAATTCTTTCACCGGAGGGCTTTGCAAGTATCCTATATAAGGATTCTTCAAAGGCTGATCAGGCCGCAAGAGATATGAAGCTTACTGCACAGGATTTACACGGATTTGGTATCGTGGATGGAATCATCGAGGAACCACAGGGTGGTGCACATATGGATTACGATATGGTTGCTATGAACATTAAAAAGGTAATTGAAGTTGATTTGAAAGAATTGATGGCGACGAAGCTAGATGTGATGTTACAGAACCGATACGATAAATTCAGGAAGATGTAATTGCATATTTTTATTTAGAAATTATATAAATGATATTATTGAATTTGATGGGATTGTCACAGAATGTGACAATCCCATTTTAAAATTTCAAGGTAATATATTGGGTTAAGTTGTTTTATGTAATATCAATTTAATTACAGATACATTGTTTCAATATGGTACATTGTACAATATGATTCATTTGTTTCGATATGATATGTTGTTATCATTTGGTACATTCCGTATTATGTTAGATTGTAGTGTATGGTAGAAATTGTTATGGAATAAATTACAAATGTATTATATAATAGTCTTAAACAATACTAAAAATTTACTGATTAAGGCTAATTCTGTTTCTTCTAGCCATAAATAGTTAAATTGATAAGATATGGAGGTTATATGGAGGATATTGAGATGCAAACAATTGATTCAGGATTTTCAATTATGTTCATTATTGTTCCGATACTTATAGCTATTATATTTATTTTTGTTTTTACAATGATTATTGCTCAAATAGTTCGAAATGCGAAACAAAATCGAATAAATAATAATTCTCCTGTTTTATCGGTGGAAGCAAAGATTGTAACAAAAAGATCAAATATTCGAGGTCATCATCGAGATTCCTTAAATGATATGAATTATGGAACCTATGCAACCACCTATTATGTGACTTTCGAAGTCGCGAGTGGAGATAGAATGGAGTTCAAAGTTGGTGATTCGGAATACGGATTGCTGGTGGAGAATGATTTTGGGAGTCTTACATTCCAAGGGAATCGATATATTAGTTTCGAACGTTATCGGTAGATTGAAGGTGTAGCGACTTCATACAGTTGCAAACGAATATATGGATCTCATATTTATACGCTATATCACTTGGATGAAGTATGGTTCCTAAATAATAAACAGGAAAGAGGATAGCTTGGGGAACCCCAAGCTATCCTCTTTCCTGTTAGTTTCAATCTACATAGATATCCTTACTTGACGTGTACGATGCTGGATGTGATGGTTCCGCAGATGCTTTCTGTGTAGTGTCTATATTCTTCATAATTAATGTAGTGTTCTTTACCCCAGGAGGATATGCGAAGCATATAACGTGATGCAATATCGTCCCTTATGATTCCGGTAACTGTAACAAAGTGTCCGTTAACTGCTGGATGAGCTAATTTATAGTAGTAGGCCTTTTTAACTTCATTTATTTTATTTTCTGGCTCTGTTGATGCATCCTGTGTTGGAGTATCATTAAGCCGAAATTCGATTTTTCTAAGTTCATAAAACGGAATGCCTTTTTTACCCCAGATCTTCGGTAGATTAGGGCCAATGGATAATATGACGGGAATATCCCTGGACAACATTTCGCTCATAATTCCTAACATGTCATAATAGGATAATTTATAACGCCAGGTAGCATGTAGACCTAAGCCATAAGCTTTTGAGTATGCATTAATGGAAGATGCAATCTTGGTCCCTAATACGGCGATAATTCGATGTGTCTTTATATAATGGGCATTTATGAAATGCACATATTGATCATAGTTTTCATCATAGATTTGACTACCACCCCTAATTGCAATCTCGGTATCAGGGGTTTGATAGCTTTGATTCTGTAATGCCAGGTACAGGAACATATCTGCGGTTGCGATTGTTCCGCAACCATAATTATAAAGAACATAATCCTTACTAATCCGTTTGGTTGGTGGAAACCACTTTTGACTTCCGCCATAATATATATGGGAGTCTTTCATTACCGGAACATAATTTGGGTCTCTAAGTTCTGCAGCAAAGTCATTGTTTGGTAGCACGGTAGATTCTCCTAATATATGTTCTCTATTCTATTTTATTCAGAACGCTTATTCATGTTTCGGGGAGGGGTTTTCCTAATATATGAAAATATTCTATGCTATTCGACATATATTTATGTGAAAATGATGTCCAGTAGTAATTTGGTAGAAAGCCGGTGGAGATTTTTGATAATCCATTATATAATATATTTAATGATGGATGATTTTAATTCTTTATGACAGCATATATAATCAGGATAGGAGATAAAATTGTATGGATTGGATAGCAGCAATACAGAAAGCAATTGATTACATAGAATCTCATTTGGTTGATGAAGAAATTAAATTAAAATTGGAAAGCATTGCAAAGTACGTACATTCTTCTGAATCTCATTTTTTAAAGATATTCAGCATCGTTACAGGAGTTACTGTTGGCGAGTATATCAGAAACCGCAGGCTAACCTTAGCGGGAGAAGAAATACTTTTAACTGATGCAAAAATTGTTGATATTGCTTTAAAATATGGTTATGAAACGGCGGAAAGCTTCTCAAAAGCATTTACCAGATTTCATGGTGCTCCACCGAAGGAGGTTCGTAAAAATAGTTCGGGTTTAAAATCCTATCACCGTCTGAACATTAGCTTTAAGCTTGAGGGAGGACAGTCCCTGAATTATAGAGTACTGCAGCAAAACAGCATACGAGTGCTGGCAAAGTTAAATGTTTTTCAAGCAAAATCGGTAGATCAAGATAGAATGGAGATGGCTGATTTCTTGAAGAAATGTGAGAAAGAAGGACTATATGAAATATTGGTCAAAGCGAATGAAAAATCACAAAACTTCAAGGATGTTACATTTGGTATTCATGATGGAATTGATTGCGCTGAGGATGACTCGGAATTTCGATTTGGTATCGGCGTAGAATACAATGGAGAAACAGTTCCGGATGGTTATAAGATAATTGAAATTCCTTCTAAGAGGTGGATTATCTTTCAATGCGTAGGCATGAGACCTACTGCAATTCAAAATCTATGGTATAAAGTATATACAGAATTTTTACCATTTACATCATATCAGGTTGATGAAGACGGAATATTAGAAGTTTGCAAAGAAGGGTTTCGTAACGGAGATGATGTAGCTAGTGAATTATGGCTTCCATTAATCAATGACTGAAGTTTGAAATGAATACATAAGAGCCAATATACCGGACAAAACAAAGCAGGAAATGTCGAGAAGATTTTCCTGCTTTATATTATACTTTTATATAAGAAGGAGGTTTTAAATATGAAGCATATAAAGGCGGTTTTGGCTCTTTACCTGATGTTTATCATGATTGTTATGACAGCCTGTTCAAAAGGGGATAAAAATTCAGAGGAAACAGGCAATAAAGCTACACCCACCAGTGCAGTGCAAAAACAGCGATCCTATGAGAATGGTATGACTAAAAATGAAAAATCAAAGATATCCGTTCAGAAAATGGATTATGGAGAATCAATTTCTTTTTATGATGATGAGATTGGTAAAAATTATAAGTCTCTATTATTGAAAAGTAAGAATTTCAATCAAACAAATGATGCTTCGCTTTTTATTGTATTAGGAAAAAATTTTAATGATACCGAGATAAGGGAATTAAATAATTATGTGAACAATAATAATCCACAGACAATGATTCTTCTATTGAATAATGGTGAGGATCTAAACAACAGTGCTGAAATGAAGAAAAGCTACATTGATAATGCGGGAGCTTTGAATAATTTCATAACAAACAATTTTCTGGGTTGGATGTGCGAAAATTATAAGATTAATACAAATAAAATATGTATTACAGGATACGGAAAAGCCGGTTGTTTTGCAGCCATATCCATTTATGAAAAGAAAAATGTAATGCAATATCTATTGGTGCAACCGGAGCTTCATCTACAAAATAAAAACCTAGATATTATCAATAAGGATAAGAATTATGCTGGGGCAAATAAATCACTTCCTTCTAATATATGTGTTGTCAGAGCCGGGGATGATCAGATGTGGATGGCATATAAAAGTACAACGCAATGGATTGAGGCATTAACAGCAGATAATTATAAGGGGTTTGCATTAAAAGATATAGTTATACCAGGTTCGGGCAGTAACACGATTGGATTTGAAGCGCTAATACAAGGATTATGTTATTTTGATTCTAGAGAATATGGAGATAAGGAGAAAGCTTGTGTTTTAGCTGCAAAAGCAATGAGCCAGAAAGAGAAGGATAGTATTAAACTTGGTGCTCTTTCGAAGGAACACGAATTTTATAATGAAGTTGTAGGAAAAGATCCTGCTGCAAAAGATTATATCAAAGAGATTACAATGTATGATGAAGAGATTAACGATTCCTTTTTAATACATCTCTCTTTACCAAAAGATTATGATCAGGCTAAAAAATATCCGCTGGTTTTAATGACAGATGGTATTTGGAGATTAAGTGATCATCCGGAGATAAGAGCTATGATGAAAAATGGCGAGGTAGAGGATGTTATATTGGTAAGCGTGGGCTATCCGAATGGTTACGATTATTCACAGATCAGAGAACGTGATCTGGTTCGCAAGCCGGATTTGTTTTTGCAATTCTTGGTGGATAATTTGATGCCATATATGCGTGAAAATTATAGCGTCGATACCACCCGGACTATGTTGACAGGGCATTCCTATGGGGGTTATTGGGGATACTATTCCTTATTCCATAGCGATACAATTGGGGAGAATACATTTGCCTATTATTATATTGGTAGCCCATCCTTCCAATGCAATACAAATCTCGCACTTGTATCTAGTTTTGAAGATTGGTATGCTCAAAGAAATAAGGATTTAAACTGTTCTGTATATATGACGGTTGGAAGTGCAGAAACCACGTTTATTGAGATGTATAAACCATTTTTAGAAAAGTTAGAGGGACGCAACTACGGTGGATTTAATTTTGAATATAAAATCATCAAAGGTTATGATCATAATACTGTATTTAAACCCTCAATCAGAAATGCGATGTTAAAATTTTATCCTGCGAAATAAAAGATAGTAAATATTTCTTTAATAAAAGATTACAGGAAGAAGTTTGATAAAAAGGCATTATACAGGTTGTTTGAATAGTCTGTGTAATGCCTTTTTACTATGATTTAGGGACTATTATATTATATGAGAAGGAGGAATGTATTAGTTGTATAGATTTGTTTACAAGAATAGGACATGATGCTATAATGCAAATGTAAATAAATGGGAGGAGATTCTAACTGTACTTACGAATTCAATATACGATGCTAATAAGATTACCGTATTGTTGTAGGTGAACTTAAGCGGAGCAAGGAATATTAATATTAATTAATAAGGAGGTATAGTATGAAAAAGCTTGTATCATATGTTGTAGCAATTCTTTTGGTGGCTGGGCTCATAATTACTCCACAAAAAGCCTTGGTAAAGGCGGCCTCACAGCCAGCAGATGACTATCTTCATGTAAACGGCAATAAGATATTAGATCAGAATGGCAATCAAGTCAGACTTACAGGAATTGCTTGGTTCGGATATGAAACAACGAATGCAGTTTTTCATGGAATCTGGAGTGTAACGCTGGAAAGTGTTTTAGACAAGATAGCAGATAATGGCTTTAACCTATTAAGAATTCCTCTCAGTGTTCAATTGGTAAATCAGTGGCGTAAGGGCATATATCCAATGTCAGACAGTGTCAATACCTATGTAAACCCTGGACTTGAAGGGAAAAACAGCCTTGAGATACTTGATACTGCCATCGCTTACTGTAAGCAAAAGGGTATCAAGGTTATGTTTGATATGCACAGGGTTGTGAATACACAGCAGTTGAATCTCTGGTATAATGATACTTATAGTGTTACAGATTTTGAAGAAAGCTGGAAATGGATTGCCACTCATTATAAGAATGATGATACCGTAATTGCATGTGACCTGTTCAATGAACCACATGGTACACCAGGCCAGGGAAGTGCGGCTGCAAAATGGGATGGGTCAACAGATCAGAACAACTGGAGATATGAAGCAGGTAAAGTTGGGCAACAGATACTGGCCATTAATCCCAACCTACTGATTGTTGTCGAGGGCGTTGAAGCAACACCGAAAACAGGACATACTTATGGCGAACCTGATAATCCAACAAACAGCCCGTATAATTTTGACTGGTGGGGAGGGAATTTGAGAGGGGTAGCGAACTATCCCGTTAACCTTGGCACCGGCAATGGTCAGATAGTATATTCACCCCATGATTATGGCCCCAGTGTAAGTGCACAATCTTGGCTTCAGCCGGGATTTACAAAGGAATCCCTCACAACCAACTGCTGGGATCCAAATTGGTTATATATTCATAAACAAAATATTGCTCCTATATTAGTAGGGGAATGGGGTGGAAGGCTTGATGGAGGGGATAACCAGAAATGGCTTACCTACCTCGCTCAAACCATAGCTGAGAACAACCTTAATCACACTTTCTGGTGTATGAATCCTAATTCAGGCGACACCGGAGGAATATTAAAGGATGATTGGGTAACGATTGATACAGACAAATATAATATAGTGAAGCAAACCTTATGGAAGGATAGCAGCGGTAAATTTATCGGTCTCGATCATCAGGTAAATCTTGGTGCTAACGGCACGCATGTCGGTGGTTCAACGAATCCTCCAACAATTACACCGACGAATATACCGACGATAACTCCTAGCATTACTCCTACCATTACCCCAACGGTTACTCCAAGGATTACTCCTACGGTAACCCCGACAGCTACTCCGACGGTTACTCCAAGGGTAACCCCTACAGTAACTCCGACGATTACACAGGTGCCAGCAGGTATTGTTGTTACCTATACCGTATCCAGCAGCTGGGGTACCGGTGCTAATATCAATGTAACAATCAAGAATAATGGCACTACAGCAATAAATGGATGGACATTAGCATGGACATTACCGTCAGGGCAAAGCATCGCTAATATGTGGAATGCCTCCTATACAACGAGTGGAGGCATCATATCAGCAACGAATCTAAGCCATACCGCAACGATTGCTGCAGGCGGTGGAACGCAAAGCTTTGGTTTCAATTTAAACTACAGTGGCACGTTACAAACACCTACCGCTTTTACTCTTAATGGAGCGGCCTGTCAGATTCAATAATGATAAAAGTTCATCAAAATTGATAAAAGTTAAAAATGAAGAATACCAACACGATATCTGAATGAAACTCCAACCATTAACACAGAACAAAAGGGGCTGTTACGTATTTGCTTTGTAACAGCCCCTTACTTCAATCTTAATATCGTAATTTATTCTTCTGTGGCTTCATCCTCAGCTTCGAATTCACAAATCTGTCTCTTTCTTGCCATCTCATCACTTTCTAGATATTCATCATAGGAAGAAATCTTATCAATCAAGTGACCATTTACAATCTCCATAATTCTGTTTGCAGTGGTCTGAATGAACTGATGGTCAGGTGAGGTGAATAATGCCACACCTTGGAATTTTATCATACCGTTATTTAACGCGGTGATAGATTCCATATCCAAATGGTTGGTAGGTTCATCTAGAATTAAAACATTTGCACCCATAATCATCATTTTGGAGAGCATAACACGAACTCGCTCACCACCGGATAATACATTGACCTTCTTGGAGCCTTCTTCGCCGGCAAATAACATTCGTCCCATGAAACCACGTACATAGGTTACATCCTTCTCAGGTGAGTAAGGCATCAAGAAATCTGTGATGGACTCATCGCCTGCAAAGAGCTTAGTGTTATCCTTAGGAAAATAAGCGGAGGTAGTAGTGATGCCCCATTTGAAGGAGCCCTCATCCGGTTCCATCTCACCAGCTAATATCTTAAACAGCGTGGTAGAAGCAGCGGTATTAGGTCCAACAAATGCGATCTTATCATCACGACCAACCATAAAGGAAATATTATCGAGAATCTTTACTCCATCAATGGTTTTAGATAAATTCTCTACGGTTAACACTTCATTACCGATTTCTCGGTTTGGTCTGAAATCAATATAAGGATACTTACGGCTGGATGGTCTAATATCATCAAGCTCGATTTTTTCGAGTGCTTTCTTACGGGAAGTAGCTTGCTTTGATTTGGAAGCATTTGCACTAAATCGCTGGATAAAGTCCTGTAGCTCTTTTATCTTTTCTTCCTTCTTCTTATTCGCATCCTTCATCTGCTTCACCATCAACTGGCTAGACTCATACCAAAAATCATAGTTACCGGAATAAAGCTGGATTTTAGCATAATCAATATCAGCAATATGGGTACATACCTTATTTAAGAAATAACGGTCATGGGATACTACAATTACAGTATTTTCAAAGTTAATTAAGAATTCCTCTAACCAACGAATCGCTTCTAGATCCAAATGGTTGGTAGGCTCATCGAGCAATAGGATATCAGGATTGCCAAAGAGTGCCTGTGCAAGCAATACCTTAACCTTTTCGCTACCATTCAGCTCGCTCATCTTTTTATAATGAAGCTCTGTATCAATACCAAGACCATTTAACAAAGAGGCAGCATTGGATTCTGATTCCCATCCGTCCATCGCGGCAAAGTCACCTTCTAGTTCACTTGCACGGATACCGTCTTCTTCGGTAAAGTCTTCTTTCGCATAAATTACTTCTTTTTCTTTCATTATCTCATAGAGACGTTTATTACCCATAATAACAGTTTCTAATACTTCAAAGGAATCATATTTGAAGTGATCCTGTTGTAGGAAGGATAATCGCTGTCCCGGGGTGATGATGATATCACCGTTGGTGGGCTCAATCTGCCCGTTTAATATTTTAAGAAACGTTGATTTACCTGCGCCATTTGCACCGATTAATCCATAGCAGTTACCTTCGGTAAACTTAATGTTTACTTCCTCGAACAATGCACGTTTTCCTAATCTTAAAGTTACATTACTAGCTTGAATCATGTAAAACCTCCTGGATACTTCTTTACAAGTGATACAACAAGATGTTTCACCTGTCTAAATTTAAACAATCGCCATTTTCTATTGTATCGTATATTCTTGAATTTGCAAGTAATTTTTACTATACGGAAAAAGTAAATTTCACTAGTCATATAGTGGTATTATGGTATATAATGAAGAAAAAAGAAGAAAATTCTGGTATTTCATTTTTTTATATTGATTTTTATCCGACAGTTATAATTTGCATAAGAATATTATTTGACTAATATAAATTTGTGACGCACATTATTATTGGGAGGAAAATAATGCGAGGAAAGCTTAAGTTTTTAAAATATTTGATATTTGTTATATCTCTTTTCCTTATATCAAGAGCATCCACTGTATCAGCAGCTGAACAGAGCGATTTAAAGAATGTTCTGATTCTCAATTCCTATCATCAAGGACTAAGTTGGACGAACGATCAGACAGTAGGAATAATTGATGTACTAAAGAAAAGTAATAAAAATATAGATTTGCTCGTTGAATATATGGATTGGAAGAATAATCCGTCTGAGATGAATCTGACATTACTCCATGATTATTATAAGTTCAAATATGCCAATAAAAAGATTGACTTGGTGGTGGCTACAGATGATGCGGCATTGCAATTCGCACTGAAAAACAGAGAGGAGATATTCTCGAATGCTCCGGTCGTATTCAGCGGCGTGAATGCCGATAGTGCAAAAAAGATTACTCAGGGTTATAAAAAAGTAACCGGTGTACTGGAGGAATTTTATCCGGAGCAAACAATGGCAATGGCACTAAAGATTAATTCAACCATCAAGAATGTTTACCTAGTATATGACAATACAGAGAGCGGATTAACCATGGGGAATGAAGCAATCAGAAAGATACATTCTGCCTACCCAGCAATTAATCTGATCTCAATGAATAAAATGACGTTTGATGAAATAATTCATACGGTAAAGAGCTTAGACAGTAATAGTATTGTTTTAATGACTACATATAGCTACGATATTAAGCAGAAGATTTATGAGATGGATTATGTTATTCGTGAGGTTTGTGCAAATAGTAGTGTGCCGGTTTATCATGAGTATGATTTTGGCCTGAATAATGGAGTACTCGGTGGTGTAATGTTAAGCGGAAAGCTTCAGGGTGAATCTGCAGCTAAGCTTGCGGAGCGTGTGCTTTTGGGTGAGGATGCGAATAGAATTCCTTATTTGATCCCGGAATCAACACTGTCAGTGATAGACTACCAGCAAATGAAACATTTTGGTATTACCATGAATCAGATACCGAAAGGTTTTAAAGTGATTAATAAACCATTTTCCTTTTTTGAGACCTACAGAGATCTTGTATTATCGGTAATCGGTATCATATTGGCACTCATAGTATTAATCAATTTCCTGCTTATTCATATAAGAAAGATCAATAAGATGAAAAAAGATCTTTCCCAAAGTCATGAGGAGCTTACCCAGCTCTATGAAGAGTTAACCGCTTCTGATGAAGAGATGAGGCAACAATATGATGAAATTCTTAGCATAAATGAAAAAATTCGAATTGGTGAGGATAAATTAGCGTATTTGGCTTATCACGATATGTTAACAAGTCTTCCAAACAAAGTTATGCTGTATGAGAATGCCAGCAGTATTCTTTGTCCTGACTGTGGAAAAGTTGCTCTATTGTTTGTGGACATAGATAACTTTAAGTATGTTAATGACTCCTTAGGACATGCGTTCGGTGATCTCTTAATTAAGAATATAAGTGAAAAATTAACTACTCTGTTTGTAAATGAAGAGAATGTCTACCGTTTGAGTGGTGACGAATTTGTCGTTTTACTTCCTAATATTATGGATGTTGAAGAAGCTCAGAATGCAGCTGATAAAATACTTCAACAGTTTGGTAAGGAGATTAAGATACAGGAAAGCGTATTACGAATCGGAGTAAGTATCGGTATCGCGATGTATCCCGAGCATGGTAACCGGTTGGAACAGTTGTTAAAATACGCAGATATTGCGATGTACAAAGTGAAGGAAAATGGAAAGAAAAATCATATGTTATATGATTCCTTTATGAGTGATGTATTTAATGAGAGAGTTAGTATTGAAAAATATCTTCAAAATGCACTGGAAAATAATGAATTTGAACTACATTATCAGCCACAGATAGACCCTAATCTTAATAAAATTGTAGGATTTGAAGCACTACTTCGATGGAATAGTCCGGAGCTTGGTCGTGTTTCTCCAATCAAATTCATAAAGGTTGCAGAAGATACTAGATACATTATTCCGCTAGGAACATGGGTTATACAAACAGCATGTAAGTTTATAAAGAATGTTATAGAGATGGGCTTTGATGATTTATATATCTCGATTAATATATCAATCCTTCAGTTATTACAATCTGATTTCTGCGAATTGTTATTGGATACGTTGAATCAGTTGGATTTGGATCCGAAATACCTGGAACTTGAGATAACGGAATCAATATTAATGGAATCGGTGGATAATATTGAACGTGATCTACAAAAATTAAGTGATCACAATATCAGGATTGCTCTGGATGACTTCGGAAAAGGGTATTCCTCATTAAGCTACCTTAGTCAGTTACCAATTACTACACTAAAAGTGGACAAGTCATTTATTGATTGCATTGAATATGGCAGTGATAGCGCTTTAACAGGTCATATTGTTACCTTAGGAAAATCCATGGGTATGAGTGTTGTTGCAGAAGGCGTAGAAAAGAAGGAGCAACTGGATTATCTGATGCAGTACAAATGTGATAAGATACAGGGTTATTATTTTAGTAAACCGTTACCGGATAAAGAATTGATTGATCTGCTCAATCATCCGGATCATTTGCCCTCACCGTATACAAAGCAATAAGAAGAGGGAAGAGAAATTCTGATAATAACTATTATTATGTAAGGTTTGCTCTTTAAGGAATTAATAAAAGAGACTTATCAGTTTTGATTTTATATGATCAAAACCGATAAGTCTTTTCTTAATTATTTGTTGTCATTTATTTATCAGTGTTTCAAATCTTATGAGGTCCATACCATATGACTGATTTTCTTGATAGAACGATTACTTAGTTTGCTAGCCCAATGAGTTCCAAGCGATCAATTATATCAAGATGCTGCGTACATAAGGTTTCACATTGACCACATTTAATACATTCAGCAGCTTTTGAAGCAGGAATACCCCAATGATTTTTCAAGCGATCTTCAAGGCTATTACCGAGAATTTTCTCATTATAAGCATCCATATATTTCGGAATATCAATATCCATTGGACATGATTTGCAATAACCACAGCCCGTACAGAGATCATTCAAGGTCATACCCTTGCTTTCATATTCCTGATATATCTCAGAAGCCGGCTTTTCAACCAAATGCTCCACGGATTTCACTGCATCATCCACATGCTCCTTCGTGGTCATACCGCATAGAGTAACAGTGATTTCTTTATGTGCTGCTACAAAACGAAGGGCAGCTTGTGGTACGGTAAGGTTGGTACCTTCTGTTAAGTAATTAAATACCTTCGGGTTATTAGGAATTAATCCTCCACCTAACGGATTCATAACTACGATACCCATACCATTATCATATGCTGCACGAATACCTGCCTGGCGGAAACGGTAATTCAACGCGTTATATCCGATTAACATACCCTTGAAGGAATTGGTTTTAATTACTTCTTCCAGATCATTACCCTGCATATGTGAGGAGAAGGTTATATTACGAATTAAGCCTTCCTCTTGTGCTTTCACATAGCTTTGATACATTAAGTCATACTGCTTTTCGAAGGAATCGAGACTCAGCATACACCATAGATAATAGAAGTCCAGATAATCAACCTTCAATCGTGTGAGAGAAGTCTCAAGTCTCCTACGGAAAACATCCTGTGAAAAATCTTCTCCATACACGCCCATATTTACTTTTGAAGATACATAAAAACTATCTCTTGGTAATTGGGACAGTGCTATACCGGTGATGATTTCACTCTTGTCATTACAGTAGAATGGTGCTGTGTCAAAGAAGTTAATTCCTTTTTCATGAGCATATAATGCGACTTCAGCACATTTTTCAAAATTGCCTGCTTTTACATCGGCATCATTATATCGCATTGCTCCCATGCCGATTGCGGATACTTTCATATCCGTATCACCATATTGCTTATAATACATGTTAAAACCTCCAGTAATTAAGTGATGAAAACTTCGCACATGAAATTCTTAAGATTGCTTGATTACGTGGTTCGCTTTAACTTTAACAACGTAATTTACCAAGCAAAGATTCACCGGCGAAGTTTATATGTTGTGATATTTATTAATAACATGTGGACTAGTATACCATAATGAATAATAGGAGTGAATAAGAATTCTGATAAAAAACAATGTAGTATGTTATATTATTAATAAACCAAAGGAATGTTGTAGAAATTATTGCTTATCAATGAGTTGGGGCATGATAACCTAATTCGTTGAAGATTATATTCTGCAACAACCCTTTTTCTAATAACAGGTTTGACTTTTAAATCCTTCTTAGCTAGAATGGAACTAGCACAATGAACGTGGATGGGAAGCGTGCAAAATTAATTTTTTTTTAATGGTGAAAGGGAATAATAATACGATGAATTCATTTAGACTGAAAATATTTGCAATAACGGCTATGTTTATAGATCATTTTGGAGCGATTTTTATTCATCCAAGTGAAAATTATTGGTTATACTTTACTTGTCGAGCAATTGGTCGCTTGGCATTTCCGATCTTTGTATTTCTAATTATCGAGGGATTTTATCATACCAGTAACGTTAAGAAATATCTGATTCGATTGGGAATATTTGCATTGGTTTCCGAGATACCGTATGACATCGCTTTTTATCAGAAGAATTTTGGAATAAGTATTTTTGAGGATATCCATAAGGCAGCTACCGAACACACCGGTTATAAGATGATTTTTGATCAATTAATCAGTTATCAGAATGTGTTCTTTACGCTATTCTTAGGGTTGCTATTAATTACTTTAATGAATATGGTAGAGAATAAATTCCATAAAAATGTATACGATTATGCAGTTGCCAATTCAATAGATGGTGCTTTGACGTTGATTCTATGTGCTATCGCCTATGTATTAAGAACTGATTACAGTATCGCGGGTATATTATTGATCGTATCTTATTATCTGTTTCGTGAAAGCAAAGCGATTATGGCAGTTTGTACCGCAGTGATTATGGGATCTATGTATTGTAACTGGTTACTCTTCTTACAAACGAATAACCCATATACTGTAATAAGTATATTATCTGTGTTAGCAATAATCCCCATATCATTGTATAATGGAAAGAAGGGTAAAAATATAAAATATCTATTCTACATTTTTTACCCTGCTCACTTATTATTATTCTTTATCATACTGACAATTATTTAATCTTCAAAATGATGTTGCTGTGTGGAGCTAGAATGGGATGATTTGGAAGAAAAGCGTGTATCTTCTCCGGTAGCATGATTCTTCTCCGGATAATAGTACTTTGATTGAAAATCATTTAGGCTGTTTGTGGATGGGAAACGATAGGTTTTTTTGGTAGGTTCAAAATACATATAGTCAATCCTCCTTTTAATCAGTGTAAATGTCAATATGCTCAGATTAAAGCTTTATTTATAGGAAGGGCAAAGCATATTTTTAAAATAACTTAGTTTTACAATTCTTAAATTACGGCTAATCCTATGAATACTGACGGTTAAAATATATGATAAGGATTTTTAACACCCTAATTATAATATTATTGTTCTAAAAATACGTTTTATCTATACTAGTACAATGTTTACAAAAAGACTGGTAAGTATGCAATGGATTTCAAAATTTTGTTTTTTAAAGGAGAGAAAGCAATGATTTCACTTAATATAACGGAGGTAAAACAGTTCATGGGGAAGTTGCTTGCCAATGCGACCTTTGATTCCTTCCTGTTACGGGAATTGGAACTGCAAACCTTTACTAACTTTAAAATTATGGGGCAACTCAATGAGGACTTCTTCTCAAAGGAAGAACTAGAGGAAAAGAACGAGCATGAGTTCGTACAGTGGAGTGATGTAAGACAGACGGTATTTGGGATGATTAAAGGCAACAAAACACCGCTTTCTCTAAAAATTGTATTTCAGCTTTCGCGTTCTGAATGTGAGGAATTAGTACACCAAGCCGGTGGAAGACTTCGCATTGAGGAGATTGGAGGGTTGTACCTAAATGTTCGATTTGATAAGGGTGCGCTCCATATCATAACGGGAGTAGCAATTAAGACTTTTACACTGGATAAGACGCTGGAGCAGGAGTGGGATGCAAAAGTAAAAAATCTGCTACGGGATAATGGGATTATTTTTGAAGAAGAATAGAATTATTAGCACTCTTAGCCTAAGAGTGCTAATTTTGTCTTGACATTTTTATGGGTCAGTATTATTATGATTTTTGAAGGAAATTTACCGATGCGATAACCGGTATCTATAATACCGAGGAGCAAATTGTAACGCAGAGTGTGGATGCTTAAGAAACACACTTAGTTAACAAATAATGAAAGAAAAAGGAGTGTTATTATGAGTACAGAACGTGGTAGTTTATCAATTCATTCAGAGAACATTTTCCCAATTATTAAAAAGTGGTTATATTCTGATCACGATATCTTCATCCGCGAGATTATCTCGAATGGTAGTGATGCAATCACTAAACTTAAGAAGCTTGAAATCATGGGAGAGGCAAATATCCCGGAGGATAATAAGTACAAACTTACCGTTACGATCAACCCGGAAGAGAAAAGCATATGCTTTTCCGATAACGGAATTGGTATGACTGCTGATGAGGTAAAGGAATATATCAATCAAATCGCTTTCTCCGGAGCGCAAAAGTTTATGGAGCAGTATAAGGATAAGACGAATGAAGACCAGATTATCGGACATTTCGGATTAGGTTTCTATTCAGCATTCATGGTGGCTAAGAGAGTTTCAATTGAAACCCTATCCTGGCAGCCGGATGCAAAGGCGATTCATTGGGAATCTGACGGCGGCACCGAATATGAGATGGGCGAGAGTGATAAGACCGAGCGTGGTACGGATATTACCTTATATCTGAACGATGACAGCTATGAGTTCTCCAATGAATATCGTGTAAAAGAAGTAATTAAGAAGTACTGTTCTTTTATGCCGGTTGAAATCTACTTTATAAATGCAAATGAACCGGTGAAGGAAGAAGAAAAAGAAGAAGTAATTGATGCAGAAGTAGATGCAGATGGTGTAGCAGCAGAGGCAGCAGAGAAAAAGGGCCCGCAGCCGATTAACAACCCACATCCGCTTTGGGCGAAGCACCCAAATGACTGCACCGAAGAGGAATATAAGGAATTTTACCGTGATGTATTCCAGGATTATAAGGAGCCTTTGTTCTGGATTCATCTGAATATGGATTATCCATTTAACCTAAAGGGTATCTTATATTTCCCTAAGATTAATACCGAATATGATTCCTTAGAGGGTCTGATCAAATTATACAATAACCAGGTGTTCATCGCTGATAATATTAAGGAAGTTATCCCTGAATTCTTAATGTTACTGAAGGGTGTAATTGACTGTCCGGATCTTCCACTGAATGTATCCAGAAGTGCATTGCAAAATGATGGCTTTGTTAAGAAAATCTCCGATTATATCTCCAAAAAGGTTGCTGATAAGTTATCCGGCATGTTTAAAGTGGAAAGAGAAACCTACGAGAAATTCTGGGATGATATCAACCCATTTATCAAATTTGGATGCTTAAAGGATGACAAGTTCCGTGAGAAGATCAAGGATGCTCTCATCTTTAAGAATCTGGACGGAAAGTACATCACTATAACTGACTATGTTGAAGCTAATAAGGGTAGTGATGTGGAAGAAGAGAATAAGGAAGAGAATCAGGACCAGAGTACAGCTTCTGAGCACGATCATGTGCATGATGAAAACTGCGACCATGATCATGACCACGAACATGATCACAATCACGAAGAGGAAGAGAAGAAGACTACAATCTATTATGTGACCGACTTAAAACAGCAGAGCCAATATGTGAACATGTTCAAGGATGCAGGAGTGGACGCATTTATCCTGACTCATAATATTGACCAGCCGTTTATCTCTCAATTAGAAAATCAGGAAAAGAATATCAAATTCCAGCGTATTGATGCCGATATCACGGATGGCTTCAAGGAAGAAACCAAAAAGAAGGATCAAAAGGTTCTTCAGAATAACACAGAAGCTATGACAACATTGTTCCGTAAGGTTCTTGGTAAGGAGAAGCTTGAGGTTAAGGTTGAGAAGTTTAAGAATGAAAACATATCCTCTATAATCACACTTTCCGAAGAGAGCCGAAGAATGCAGGACATGATGCGTATGTACAGCATGAATGGTATGGATATGGGCGGATTAGATGCCGGAGAGACCTTGGTACTTAACGCAAACAATAAGCTGGTTCAACATATTATCACGAATGAAAATGCAGATAACACTTCATTATTCTGCGAACAGCTCTATGATCTTGCACTTCTTGGACATAAACCGCTTGAGCCGGAGGCAATGACCAAGTTCATCCAAAGAAGCAATGAGATTATGCTTGCTTTAGCAAAGTAAGATTGATGAGTAAAAAGTAAAATAATTTATTGATAGCAACACGCATTTAAGCCTTTAAGATTTTAGGTTAATGATAAAAGTATGAGAAGTACTACGAGATTCGTCTTTCTAAAGTAAACGATTGCACATATAATGTTTACTGAATTGGAGAGAAGATCACTGGGTACTTCTCATTTTTTGTAATTTATTAAGCAATAATTATCGTATAACCTTCATTTTGATAAATGAAATCGAAATTTGTTAAGTGGATACTAACTCTGGACGACATTTTCAGTAGTAATGTGGATTGAATTATCGGGAATTTATTTGAACGGACAGGAGATAATATCTATAAATTGTTGAACGTAATATAAATGTAAAATATTTATTAAATCAAGAAAGCACTTGATAATGTGAGCATCTATATGTTATTATATAGTAATAAAAACTAGATGATAAAGTATGCAAATTTGATGATGTGATTTGGAATACAATATTAGGAAATAACTGGAATTATAGTAGAAGCATACCCCACTTATCATTTCTATAACAGGAGGATGAATAGATGTCATACAGAATTATTGGAGACAGCTGTACGGATTTAACAAAAACAATGAAGGAGAATCCTAACATTAAGCTGGTCCCCCTAACTCTTATGGTAGATGATGTTAGTATTGTAGATGACGAAACCTTTAATCAACAAGATTTCTTAAGTAAAGTGAAAGCATGCCCACGCAGCCCTAAGTCAGCTTGCCCTTCACCTGAGGCTTATATGAAGCATTTTGACTGTGAAGGAGATGTATATGTTGTAACATTATCATCCCAATTAAGTGGTTCATATAACAGTGCTGAGGTTGCGAAAAATATATATTTGGAGGATCATCCGGATAAAAATATTGAGATAATTGATTCACGTTCGGCATCGATTGGTCAAACCTTAATTGCCAAGAAGCTGATGGAGCTCATCGAAGAGAAATATTCATTTGAGGAAATCGTTAAAAAAATCATTGTATTCCGCGAAGAGATGAGCACCAAATTTGTTATCGAAACATTAGAGACGTTGAGAAAGAACGGACGTCTATCCGGATTACAGGCCTTCATTGCCAATGCCTTAAATATCAAACCGGTTATGGGCGCAACTCCGGAAGGAACCATATGCAAGATCGATCAGGCACGAGGTATTGTTAAGGCATTATTGCAGATGGTAAAAGCAATCGAGCAGGATGTAGTTAGACCTCATGAAAGAACTTTGGGTATCGCACACTGTAACTGCCTCGAGAGAGCAGAATATATCAAGAATGAGATATTAAAAAGAATACCATTTAAGGATTGCTTAATAGTGGAAACAGCTGGAGTAAGCTCAATGTATGCGAATGAAGGCGGAATCATCGTGTGCTATTAATGGTCATCTTGTCGCCGGACACGATCCTTTATTCAAAAGGCAACTCCATTTATCCTCGTAGACATAATAAAAAATAATGCGAAAACATCACAGAATAATAAAGAAAGCAGACCTGGATTAGGGCAGCGAACCGAGTATATGTTCACTTAATAGCCCTGTCTCAGGTCTGTTTTTTACCCTTTTCTGACCTAACCATGCATGAGCTACTACAAATAAACACAAAAAAATCTCAGAAACCATTCCCGAAACCTATCCAGACTAATGGAGTCTACTCACTTTGTGTTTTTCATTGAACTCATAAAAAGTCATTCTAAAATTGTAAGTCCCCACTTCTTCAACTCTATAAATGCAGCTTCTAAACTTTTACCTTTTTTAGTTAACTCATATTCAACTTTTGGAGGTATTTCTGGATAAACGCTTCTTTTAACTAACCCGAATTTCTCTAATTCACGTAGTCTAAGGGATAGTGTTTTGGGACTTATTCCATCTAAAGAACGTAACAATTCCCCAAACCTTATTGTTCCATCTATCAATAAATCTCTTATTATCAGAAATGTCCATTTACTACCTATGATATCTATTGCCGCTTCAATGGGACATTTCTCATCGGGATTTCCACGTTCAAGTTTGATTTCTGACATAAATAAAACTCCTTTAAAGCATTGATTTATCACAATACTTACTTTTTTGAAATTATATGAAAAAAATATCACTACTTTTCAAAATATAGTATAAATAATATAATGACATTATGCAAGAAAATTAAATAAAAAGGAGATTATAATTATGAATACTTTTAGAAATTATACTGTAAAAAATTTAAATTTAAAAAACAGAATTGTTATGCCACCAATGTGCATGTACTCTTCTGACATGACTGGTATAGCAAATGATTTTCACTATACTCATTATGTTACCAGAGCTATTGGTGGAGTTGGTCTTATAATAGTTGAATCTACAGGAGTAATTGAAAATGGAAGGACAACAGACAGTGATTTAGGGATTTGGAATGATATGCATATTGATGGGCTAAAAAAAATTGCGAATGGTGTTAAAAAGCATGGTTCTAAAATTGCAATACAATTAAATCATGGTGGAAGAAAATATACAGGAACAGCTAGCCAAGCTGTAGCTCCAAGTGCTGTTAAATTTGATGAGAAAAGTATATTGCCTAAGGAATTAACGAAAGATGATATTAAAGAAATTGTGCTAAACTTTAAAGAAGCAGCTAAAAGAGCAGATAAAGCTGGATTTGATGCTGTAGAAATACATGGAGCACATGGTTATTTAATACATCAATTTCTATCACCATTATCAAATTTAAGAAAAGATGAATATGGTGGAGATATAAAGAATAGAACCAGATTTTTAAAAGAAATATTACAAGCTGTAACTAAGGTATGGCCAAAAGAAAAAGCAATTTTGCTTAGAGTATCAGCTTATGATTATAAAGATGGAGGAATAACATTAAATGATATGGTTGAAATCATAAATGAAATTAAAGAGTATATTGATATAGTGCATGTTAGTACTGGAGGAGTAATTCCGGTAGAAATAAATGCATATCCAGGATATCAAGTAAATTATTCAAGTAAAATTAAAGAAAAATGTAACATTCCTACAATAGCTGTTGGCTTAATTACAGATGTTAATATGGCTGAAGAAATAATATCGAATGATAGAGCAGATTTAGTTGCAGTTGGTAGGGAACTTTTAAGAAATCCATACTTTGTGTTAAATAAAGCAAAAATTAGAAACTTAGATTATGATTATCCAGAACAATATAAAGGTGCTTTCAATTAATACTCTGAAGTTAAATACTCAATGTTATACCAGTACGGTGAAGCATATCATACATTAAAATGTTTTGGAAGAAAGAATATTATAAATGAATTTAAATAGTAATACAACGCAGGACAAAGGCGTGCCCCTCTTCCTCCTGCGTTTTTATTATAAGGTATCATTTATATAAGAAAAAATGATATAATAATGTTTATATAGTCATTATTCTGGAAGGTATTAGAAAGTCAAAAAGGAGGTATTCCAATGAAAGGGAAAATCATATTAAACCTAGCAATAAGTCTTGACGGGTATATTGCTTCAGAAAATGGAGGATATGACTGGATTGTAGGAGATGGAGATACTACACTGGACACAGAAAAGAAATACGAATTTGATAAATTCGTAGAAAGTGTTGATGTAGTAGTTATGGGAAAAAAATGCTATGACCAAAATATGCATAGTGATTATAAGAATAAAAAGGTATATGTAGCAACTTCACAGGATATAAAGGATCATGATAATATCCGATTTATTCGTGGAGACATCAATAAGATTATATTAGATGAGAAGGAGAAAGAGGGATCGAATATATATTTGTATGGAGGTGGTGTTCTTGTAGATGGTTTTCTAAAAGCAGATATAATTGATGAGTATATTATAGGAATCATCCCTATCATATTGGGTAAAGGAAGACCCCTGTTTTTAGATAATAATCCGACGATCACATTACACCTAGATGAGTATATCATAGAGAATGGTATCACTATTTTAAAATATTCAAAAAGAAAAAATGATGTTAATATATAATTTGGTTTGATGTTTTGGATGTTGAAAATTGGTTGAAATTTTTCATAAAATAAGAAAATTTATAGTTGACTTTTTAATGCATTTATTAGATAATATCTAATGCAGTGTTTGTGAAAGAGTTGACCGTATAAGCATTAGCATAGTAATAAATCGAGGCGTGGCTCAGTTTGGTAGAGCGCTGCGTTCGGGACGCAGAGGCCGTGGGTTCGAATCCCGTCGCCTCGACGATAAGAGTTCTGATTTTATCAGGGCTCTTTTTTGTGTGTTGCATTACATGTTGCATAAAATGGATTATATTTGACAAGATTACCAATTCTATGAGAGAATTTGTTTACACAGAGTAACGAATACCATAACTGGAGATGATATCAAGATTTGACGTTAAGCATAGAATGAGAGGGATAGATGAAAAGCTCATCATGGTAAGAAGCTCGGTAGCAAAGAGAATATCTATTTATTATGAAAAATCAAATTAAATTTAAAGGAGATTATAGTACATGAAGAAAAAGATTTTATTTATAACATTGTTGATTGCATTATTATTTACGTTCACAGGTTGTCAAACGGAAGCGGATAAGGTTTCACATAACTTATCGAAAGAAGCAGATAACTTTAATGTTGTAAGACAGCTTACGGTTATCAACTGTATCGAAGGTGATGTTTTATTTCAAATGACAGGGAAAATGTCAATCAAGGCAGATACAGCAGATAACCAACTAGAAGTCACAGTTGAGGATGAAGACGGAACATACAAAAAGCACTTCATTGGATTAAGCGATAATGTTACATATGTGGTAGAAGATATCAGCAAAAATAAGGTATCTAAATATAAATATACGCTTAATTACAATCCTAAAATGTGGATTCCGGTTGATGTGAAAACAATTGATTAGTAAAAACAAAGTTTCATACCGTTTATATTTAAATTTGTTATATTTTTATAATGGAAGTTTCAGAGATGTGAGCTTCCTTTTAACAGTATGTGATGTATGAGGGTACGGATTCCATCGCATCGACTATAAGACCTATCAGTGAATTCTGATAGGTCTTTTTCCATACTAGGACATTGCAATACTTTCTAGTATAGAAAAAACTTTCAGTCAGGATACGCACTTCGTGACTATGAGGTTTTACTCGGTAACCGCTTAGGCACGAGAATTTCAGCATGTTAACATATTGTTCTAGTTTGAGAAGCTTGTATTTGGTTACCTTTACAGTTATGGTTAGTATTGATATAATAATGGTAAACAATGGGATATAAGTGGGAGGTTTATTATGACAAAAAGAAAATTAGATGCATTATTAGCGAATTTAGATATCTATGAAACTAAGGAAATACCAAAGGAGAGTTTAAAGGACTATAATATGTATCAAATACATAATGATGAAGCGGGGAAAGATTATATTGTAGAGAAGGGGGAACTCGATCAATCAGAGATTAATACAGCACTTTTAGCGGAGATTTTACAAGGAGTAAAGACAATAAGGGCTACTTGTATCTTCTTTGTATCTTTTTTCATAATAATCTGTATTTTGTTATTTATAAATATCCTTCATTAAGATAACTAAGCCACTAATATATATGATTACTAATACATTTAGTAACAAATTTCAGAACGTATATTCTGATTTTTGTGGAATAATTATTGAAAAAGATCGAGAAAAGTGGTACTATTTGGTATATATGAAAGGAGCTGATATCGTGATTCTTGAAGAAAATATGGAAGAAGATTTAACAGTAGTAGAGGAAACAACCATCAACTCTACAATAACTGGATACGTTACAGTAAAGAATAGTGCGGTTATGCAGCTTTACGGAACAATAACAAAAGATCTTACTATTGAAGAAGGTAGCAAAGCCTATGTCTTTGGATGTGTTGGCGGTAGCATAACGAACAGCGGTGAGCTGGAAGTGTACGGTGAGGTTGGCGGTGAAGTGATTGATCATACCGGAAGTGCCTTTGTTTCGCGTAAGGCAGTAGTTGGGGGTAATGTGGAGTAGAGCTGAAGGCATAAAAAACAGCTCCCCATGGGACTCGAACCCACGACCTACGCATTACGAATGCGTTGCTCTACCAACTGAGCTAGGGAAGCATAAACATAAAATATTAAGTATTGAATGGCTACTCAACTATTCTATTATAAAGATGGGTAAATTTCAAGAACAATTTAAAAAACTTATGCATTGATATTTATGGTGGTTTCGTTTAATTATATAACTACATATATCAGTATGAGTGTAATAAAGGCTACCCATGTTTTAGGGTAGCCTTTTCATATCTTGTTTATCTCTTTTCACCCATAAAGCATAAGCCGATTGCTCCGGGGCCGGAGTGTGCGCCGATGCTGGGGGTGATGTAGTTGATGATTATCTTCTTGTTAGGAAGCTTCTCAAGGATTAATTCTTCGAGGTATTTTGCATCATCGAGGGAATCGCCGTGAACGATACAGATTGGATCATCACTTTCTAGATACTTGCCCATACTATCTAACATATCATTACAGATTAAGGATAAGGATTTCTTGCGTCCTCTTGCGGTTGTTAAGGGTACTAACTGTCCATCGGAGTTAATATAGAGGACAGGCTTTACGCCAATCAGAGAACCGAAGAAGGCTGAAGTTTTGGAGATTCGTCCGCCTCTTTGAAGATGTCCGAGATCATCAACGATGAAACGTACACAAAACTCTTGTTTGATCTTTTCTAGGTATTCAACGATTTCATCAAGGGATTTGCCTGCTTCCTTCATCTGAACAGCTTTCATGATAAACATGCCTTCGCCTAGGGAAGCATTTAGGGTATCGATTACCGTAATTTTTGCACCCGGATTCTCTTCGCAGATCTCTTTTGCACCACCGGTTACATTGCTGCAGCCGCTGCTTAATTCTGAGGAGAAACTGATGTGTAGGATGTCAAGGTCTTGGTCCACGAAGGATTGAAAGGTTCTGAGTATGTAGTCAGGATTACTTGCCATGGTGGTAGGCATCAGACCGGTTCTCATCTTGTCATAGAATTCCTTGGGGGTGAGAATGACATCATCTCCATAGGTTACACCTTCGATATCATAGTAGTGGGGGATAATATGAATTTGTTTTTCCTCTATATAACTTTCTAGCAGGTCGCAGTTTGAATCAGTTGTAATAACAAAGTCTTTCATTTCAAGAATCCTCCTAATCATTATACTATTAATTTTACCCGACACGGACTGTTTTCGCAATAGAAGATTGTACAGGTCAGTGCGTTTGTACTAACTAATTAAGGTTGGTTACTGTTCCCATAAACAGCGGAATCTTTGTGCTGGTATCAATAATGACAAATAAGAAAGGACGATCTAGTATGACGCTTTTACTTATCGTTGCTGAGCTTTTACCCATATCAACAACTGTTACAGCGCCGGCTTTCGTTCCAAGCTCATCAATCGATATAAAGGCTTTATGAATCACCTTACTGATGTAGATATTTCCTTGACTAGATTCACCCATATTGGAGAAGTTGGCTTGATTAATGGAAAATGCATCCTTTATTCCGAGCTGTTTCAGAGGCTCATTCAGATTAATGGAATAATCATATTTTAGTTTTGGTATAACTGTTTGTACCGATTCCGATTGTGTCTTATCTAGCAGAGTATATAGTTTTTCTCCTGTGAGATCTTTCGTATATTCTTGTAGGCTTATTCCTTCATTCGGTAGTATCGCAACAAAACGATAATCATCCCCGTAATACGGTTTCATAAAACCGGTAGCCTTATCATCACTGATATAGATGCTTTCACCGGAACTCATTCCGGGCACGGAAGAGGTGGAGCCATCTTCATTTTGAAAGACCATATTGGAGATCTTCTCTTTTTTATATACTTCATCCCATCTTGCATCAAAGAATATGGTGTTGATCAGATACATGATATCATTAGTATTAATTTTATCGATAACATGATTGATTAATCCATGAGTATTTGCTTTCACCCAGTGATTAATATCCTTCTTTGTTTGGTTGTCAAATGCAGCTTGGTAGATAGAAGCTTTATAGTAATCAGCATTTGTTTGAAGAAATGTTTTCTTTATCTTTAGATCATCGCAGTCACGATACCATATGGAATTGGAGATATTTGATTTGATGTTGGGTAAATCCATGAGGTAGGAATTTATATATTGATTCCAATCCGTTAGAGGGATATCACCACCAAGAACTTGGCTCATTTGTGATAAGGTCTCTTTATCTGCACCATTTTCGGTCATTGATAATGCAATTAATACGGATAAAGGAGATATTAAAGTGTTCTTCTCATTTGACTTGCTGGCGTTGAAAAGCCTTAGGGAGAAGTTGTCAACACTCTTGATGAATTTGTCATCCGGTGCTTTTTTCGCTACGTTATTTGACTTTATTTCTGCCATGAGATTAGATGCTTTTACGGGGGATATATAGCCGGAGGATAATTTGTAGACTGTGAATATGATTGTTAAAACGAGTAGAACTCCGAGTAAAATATATCGCTTTTTGCCTGTCCATCCTTTTTTCATAAAAACCTCCTTAATCATAATGAATTCATGTATAGTCCGACAATGGAAATATTTATCTATAATATAATATACCAAATTATGGGGGATGACTTCAAGACATTTATTCGTTTTGAGAGTTGTTGCTAAACCTAATCTGCAATGGATGGATTTAGCGGAAGCGGTTAATGGTAATTTAGTTCATGAATAATAAGTTGGATGGTGAAAAGATTTGTTATCTAGCAGGCTGGGTTACTTTGTTATAGCCAACAAGTTATTATTACGATATAATAAAAGGAAATAAATAGTATATGAATGAGGCTGATATATGGAAAAGAAGAGATTGTCAGAGAGTATAGCGGATACTTTGCTGTCTATGATTACAATAGAGAAGAGATTTTGCCCGGGGGATAAGCTTCCGAATGAAAATGATTTGTCTGCGGAGCTGAATGTGAGCAGGACAACCCTAAGGGAAGCAATTCGGATTCTTGTCACCAGAGGAGTTCTTGAGATTGACAGGGGAAAAGGTACCTTTGTAAAGCCTGATATGTCAATCGATGATAACGGTGAATTTGAGGTGTTAACAGGAGGCAAGGCAAATCTCAAGGATTTATATGAGATGCGATTGATCTTTGAACCGGAGGCAGTTTATCTGGCTACGATGAGAGCAGGGGATGAAGAGATCAGACACATTATTGAACTGGGTAAAAGAATTGAACTCAATATTGCAAAGAAAGAAAATCGCACCAATACGGAGAGAGCATTTCATAAGGCGATTGCAAAAGCGACACATAATGAATTCATGGACAAGCTGATGCCGGTCATATATAAGGCAATTGATCAGGGAGTAATCCTGTCAAAGAGAAAAGAAAAGGCGGTGGAGGCGACCATACAAGATCATAAGATGATTATGGAATTTATGGAAGCGAGAAATGCCGAAGGCGCCAAGCATGCGATGAAGATTCATATATTACATGCAATTAAGGAGTTGGATTTATAGAGATATATTGGTGATAGGAGAGGCTGCTTTTGCATGTACTATTATTGCTTTAAGAACTAATTATAGTTTAGGGAAATAGGTAATATCAAGAGAAGTGAGAGGGGGATGTATGAAAAAGAGAATAACAGTAGTTATGTTTTTATTACTTGCATCTAGCTTAATATCCTGTGGGCAGAAGGTAAATGAAGAAAATAAGACAACAGCGACGGACAAAACGAAAACTGTTCAACTAATAATTGATAGCCAGACAAAAGCAACTCCCACAGAAAATCCCCTATGCGATGTAAATACTTCCAAAATGGATGTTAATGAAAGTTGTTGCAATATCTCGACGCAGCTGGATAATGATGGTCATCCAACTTCACCGATAACAGTTACTCCTCCTGCAGTTACAGAAGAAGCACCACCGGACATCAATAATACTACTAAAATCGATCCTTTAAATTCAAAATATGCATATAAAAATTGGGTTAAGTCAACTTATCCAAGATACGGCAGTGAAAATGTATCACCATCTACAAACATAAAGGTAGTATTTGCACAGGACATGAATCCAAAGTCATTGAATGAGAAAACCATTCAGATCATGGAAGGTAAACATTCCAGTTATATTTCAAATCTCTATAATTACAACTATAATAGTAAAACACGAGTGCTAAATATAACCTTCAAAGATCCGGATTGCGATATTGGTTCAGGGAACGGTTTAGACATAACGATAACGAAGGATATTATGAATTCAAAGAATAATAAACTTGGGGTTGATTTGCGTTTTGGGTTTATGGGACAATAAAAAAATAGGGAATATTTCGAGTGTGTAGATTACTGATTTACACACTCTTTCTTATGCTATCGATTAAAAATTACTCTATGAAGGGTGCACATATGTCATCAAATACTTCCATGATAATAGTATTTATCGCTCTATGGCAGAACGCGATTGGTAAAATAATACGATAAAGCACATTCCGCATTTTGTATTGTCATAGTATTACTAAAATATTGGATTGTATGTAATACAACTATATTGACATCATACAACGAAAGGTGTATATTGTAATACAACGCAGAAGTAATAATACAACGTTGTTCGCCAGAAAGGAGTATAGAATATGAGAAGTGATATTATAACCAAAGGTGTAAATGCAGCACCCCAAAGATCCTTATTACATGCACTTGGATTAACTGATAAAGAGTTGTCAAAGCCATTAATCGGAATCGTCAGCTCACAGAATGAAATTGTTCCCGGGCATATGAACCTTGATAAAATAGTCGAAGCAGTGAAGCAGGGCGTGTCCATGGCAGGTGGCGTTCCAATTGTATTTCCGGCGATAGCAGTATGTGACGGTATCGCAATGGGGCATCAGGGAATGAAGTATTCCTTAGTGACCAGAGAATTGATTGCCGATTCCACCGAAGCGATGGCTACAGCACATCCTTTTGATGGCCTTGTTATGGTACCAAATTGTGATAAGAATGTACCGGGGCTCCTTATGGCGGCGGCGAGGCTGAATGTCCCTTCAATATTTGTTAGTGGAGGTCCAATGCTTGCAGGTAGATGGAATCATAGCAAAATCAGTTATTCGAATGTATCAGAGGCTGTTAGTGAATTTAAAACAGGAAAGTTAAGCGAGCAGCAGTTATGTGAATTCGAGAACAAGGCGTGCCCGACCTGTGGGTCCTGCTCCGGTATGTTTACGGCAAATAGTATGAACTGCTTAACCGAAGTTTTGGGTATGGGGTTGCCCGGTAACGGTACGATACCGGCTGTATATTCCGCGAGATTGCGTCTTGCCAAGGAAGTTGGAATGCAGATTATGGATCTGGTGGAAAAGGATATTAAGCCGAGAGATATTATGACAGAAGAAGCTTTTCATAATGCACTTACAATCGATATGGCATTGGGTTGCAGCACGAACAGTATGTTACATCTTCCTGCCATTGCTCATGAATGTGAAATCGCAATTAATCTCGATATGGCAAATGACATCTCAGATAAGACCCCGAATCTATGCCATCTAGCCCCGGCAGGAAATCATTATATTGAGGACCTGAATGAAGCTGGAGGTATCTCGGCTGTCATGAATGAAATCAATAAATTAGGATTATTACATACAAATCTGATTACGTGTACAGGAAAAACTGTCGGAGAAAACATAGAGGATCATGAGGTGTTGAATACGGAGATTATTCGTACTATAGAAGATCCATATAGCAAATATGGTGGTATCGCCGTATTAAAAGGAAATTTGGCTCCGGATGGCTGCGTGGTAAAACGCTCCGCAGTTGATGAAAAGATGATGAAGCACACTGGACCTGCCAGAGTTTACGATAGTGAAGAACAGGCCATTACTGCAATCTATGGAGGAGAGATTAATAAGGGAGATGTAATCATTATCCGTTATGAGGGACCAAAGGGTGGTCCCGGAATGCGTGAAATGTTAAATCCCACCTCCGCTATTATGGGCAGTGGATTAGGCGATAGTGTAGCACTGATTACTGATGGACGTTTTTCGGGAGCGACCAGAGGAGCTGCGATCGGTCATGTATCACCTGAGGCAGCAGTAGGCGGAAATATCGCTTTGATTGAAGAAGGAGATAACATTGAAATTGATATACACGGTCATTCCATCAATGTACTAGTTTCAGAGGAAGAACTCAGGGAACGTAGAAGTAAGTGGCAGCCAAGAGAGATTACGGCAAAGGGATATCTGAAGCGTTATGCCAAACTTGTAACCTCGGGTAGTACCGGAGCTATACTCGAATAAAATAAAGTTCAATTTTTCAATATTAAATACTTTTAGTATAACATTTAGAGATGCACGAAAGAGCGTATGATTATTATTTGCCTGAGAGAATGAATCCCAGATATAATAATCACACGCTTTTTAACAATAAGAAAATTATTGTAAAGTGATAAATCCAGAGTATCCTAAAGATAAAAAATCGAGCAGTGAAGGATACACGATCTTTTCCCATAGGAATCTGAAAATATCATTCATGTAAAAAACACTTGATATAAAGTGAAAAGTTAATGAGGCCGGTTCTGGAATGATTTCATGCATACGAAGTAACTTCATGCATAGATGAACTACGAATACCTTGATTTGTGTATCACTTTGAACTATTTTGAAAACCTCTTTTCAAAATAAGTAAGTAGTTTATATAAGCCGGTAGCAACAATACACAGAATAACGATCGACATGACGACCCAATCCAGTTTAAAAACTTGGCTGCCGTAGATTATCAGGTAACCTAAGCCTGCCTTTGCAGCAAGGAATTCTCCGATAATAACGCCGACAAGGGATAGGCCGATGTTTACCTTCATCTGGCTGATGATGGAGGGTAGATTGGAGGGGAGAACAACCTTGGTTAACACATCCTTTTTCTTACCCCCAAGGGTATAAATCAACTTAATCTTATCTTCCTCCACGTGTTTAAAATCAGAGTATAGATTTATGATGGTACCGAATACTGCAACCGAAATTGCCGCAACGATGATGGTTTTCATATTATTCCCTAGCCATACGATGAATATAGGAGCTAGTGCTGATTTTGGAAGTGAATTCAATACGATTAAGTAGGGTTCCAGTACTTGGGATACGCTATGGTTCCACCATAGAATTACAGCCAATAATATTCCGAAGACATTTACCAGGGTAAAGCTTATGAAGGTCTCCAGTAATGTGATTCCTACATGATAAAATAGTTTGCCTGTGAGAGCCATTTCATAGATTGCGATGCACACTCTGGAGGGGCTGGAGAATACAAAGGAATTGATAATTCCAAGCCTTGCTGTGATTTCCCAGGTCAGTAGAAAGCCGATCAGAATAATAAACTGGTAGAAACGTATCCACATGCGTTGCTTTCTAAGCTTATACACATAAGCCTGCTGGGCAGCAGAGACCCGAAGTTCATTCGCTTCAACCTGTTTGCTCTTTCTGGTCATGATTCGTTAACTCCTTCCATATTTCATTGAAATACTCGTTAAACTCGGGTGCGCTTCGTGCTGCAAAGGGAGTACGGTTCTCGATGGAAAGATTAATATCTTTAATCTGTTTTACAGTTCCGGGACGAGCGGATAATATGATAACGCGATCCGCCATACTGATCGCTTCGGAGATGTCATGCGTTATTAGAATTGCTGTTTTCTTTTCTTTTCGGATAATTCCCCAGATATCATCGGAAACTTCCAGACGTGTTTGAAAATCGAGCGCCGAAAATGGTTCATCCAGCAATAAGATATCCGGCTCAAGGAGTAAGGTACGAATGAGTGCTGCCCTTTGTCTCATACCACCCGACAAACCGGAAGGAAAGGAATTTTTAAATGTGATTAATCCATAAGTATTCAAGAATTTATTGATTTGAACGTAGCTATTGTCAGACAGCTTATGCTGTATTTCCAGACCTAGTGTGACATTCTTTAAGGTGTCACGCCAATCAAGTAATTGATCTTTTTGTAGCATATAACCGATGTTTTTACCGGAAGATTTTAAGTCGCTGCCATTGATATATATCGAACCACTGCTGGGTGAGAGTAAACCGGCTATCAAGGAGAGAAGAGTAGATTTGCCGCAGCCGCTTGGGCCGACGATTGCTACAAATTCGCCTTCATTTACATGAAAAGAAACATCGAATAAAGCCGGTGTTTCTCCATCAAGAGTATGATAGGTATAGCTGAGGTGATCGATTTTAAGTAATTCGCCCATAGTACTCCTCCATCATTTCTTATACTGTATTATATGAAAGGGAAAATGAGAGGTTACATATTCACGCATTAAGTTAATTATCTTAGATTTTTGTAATAATAAATTGCAATTTGGGTTCGGTCACGTAAGTTTAGCTTTTCAAGTATCGTACTGATATTGTTACGGATGGTTCCTTCACTTAGATACAGTAGCTCAGAGATTTCTTTATTGGAGAGACCGTCAGCAATCTTGGTGATTATCTCGTATTCTTTCTCAGTAATTCCGGACTTACTTAAGAGCGCCACTTCAGACTCTGGGGTTTTACCAATTAGGTGTGGGAGTTTGTTGATGATTTCGTTATCGTATACATTTTGCCCCATATGTACTGCTTTCAGAGCAGGAAGGATGCTTTCATAATTTTGTTTCATCATGTATCCCTTTGCGCCGATTCGTAGAGCCTTAATAATATAATCATCATCCAAAAAGGTGGTTAGATATAAAATTCTTGCATCTTTAAACTCAGATAGAATAATTTCTCCGGCTTCCAGTCCACTCATTTTCTCCATACGGATATCCATCAGAAGTACATCCGGTCTTAAGGATCGATAGAATTCCACACCGTCTATCCCACTGAAACCGCTTCCAACTACAGTAATATCAGGGTCGGAAGAAAGGATTATCTTTAAAGAAGAACAAACTAATTTATCATCATCGATGAGCAATATATTCATGACAACCTCCTAATGTTGTGATCTGCTACGTTTGTTAATTCCGTATTCTTTGGAACGGATATGAATAATCGAAAACCATTTTCTACAGTAACATTGATATTACCGTCAAAGCTTTTAATTCGGTCAAAAATATTACGAAGACCGATTCCGTCCCCGTACTCCTGATGATCAAATGCATTGGATATCGTTTTTTTCTTCTTACTGTCAATTGTACCGTTGTCCTGTATGATTAGCTGATACATCGCCGGGTGTTCTCGGAGAATGATATTTACCTTAGTTGCATTTGAATGACGCATGATATTTGTAAGCATTTCCTTGGTGATTGCAATAAAGCTTTGCTTTAGTTTTAAAGAAGGAGGAGTTTTAATATCATAATCATAATTAACCGAGCAGAGGGTGAAGTCCTTCACCAGATGCTCGATCTGCATATATAAATCAATGGACTCATCGTACATGTTATGAATACTGCTGCGAATTTGATCCATACCAACCGATAAGGAATCCTTTAAATCGGTCAGGCCATCTTTTATTAATTCATCCTTGGACACTACTATCATGGCCCCCACCTGTAACAATGCTCTAGAGAGGAGATGTCCTACATTGTCGTGGATTTCTTTAGAAATACGGTTTCGTTCATTTAGTGTGGCGAGGTTGATTTCATAGTCCTGATTTTGTAGTAAATTCTGATTTTTTTGCTCTAGTAAGAGTGACATCTGAACGGAGTTGTCCCTAAGGTCATTATATTCCTTCGTTAAATTTCCATATCGATCCGATCTATATTTTAAATAATATGATAACACCATAAATGCGATGGTAAAGGAGAGTGTAACCGGGCTATAAAGATTTATCTTATAGACAAATAGAAAAGCTACTAAAGCCACCACATACTGATATTTGCTTATAAATACATCGTAGAATATAAGAGGGCAGAAGATGATATAGGCTGGGAAAAAGAAGCATAGAAAAGTATAAGTCAAGCTTCCCAGAAGTTTATAGTGAATATTCTCATAATATAAGAAAAGGCTGGTGAGGACGATACTGATTATAATCGGTACGATGGCAAAATCATGGTAAGCATTAAATAAATACAATGTAGTACAGCATAAAAACAATATTAAGCGATCGATTATCTCATACATAAATATTCCCGTACCTTTCACTAATCGGATATATAATAAACCGGCTATCACTTGTATGTAGTAATTGTGCCAATCATTAACTCATCAATAGTATTACATAGACTGGGATTGTATGTCAATGTACGTTGTATATAATTTATATTATCCATTTAGAGAGGGATGCTGGGAAACTATATTTTAAAGGGGTAGCACAGTTTAAGCTATCGTTCTTTAGACTTTCTCATTGAGAAATAAAAGGTCTTATATTTTCTATTTATCTAATGTATAATATTAAATCAATAAAGCAAAAACGGTTTTGTAGTATAACATATTTTTACGGAGTATAGAAAGTATGGAGGTTTTTATGAAGTACATTTTAAAAAATGGTAAATCAGTAATAATAAGAAAACCTGTAGTTGATGATGCCGAAGAAATAATTTCAGTTATATCAACGGCTGATAAAGAAACCTTATTTTTAGCAAGAAATCCAGGTGAATTCAATACTACACTTGAACAGGAGAAAAGCATTATTACAGATGTTTTAAATAGTTCAAATAGAATGTGGTTTGTTGTGGAGTTTGAAGGTAAAGTAATAGGGCAATGCTCAGTAGGGCTTGTAAATGGATATTAACGTTATAGGCATAGAGCTGGAGTGGCTTTTGTATTGTTGAAAGAATACTGTAATCTGGGCATTGGTGGTAAAATGATGGAAGAATGTCTAAAATGGTGTAATGACAATAAAGTAACACAGGTTGAATTAGAGGTGGTTAAAGATAATGAAAGAGCCTTAAAAGTGTATCAAAATTTTGGGTTTGAAATTGTTGGCATTATCCCTAATTCATTGCGTTATAATGATGGTACTTTCGTTGATGAATATACTATGGTCAAATTTCTATAGACTATACTTTTATCCATTGATAACTAGAATAAGAAAAGGAGCACAGATATGAGGATACTAGCAGAGGATACGATGGCATTAGTAATTGATTTTCAGGAGAGATTAGTTCCGGTTATAGATAACAAGGATATTCTGATACATAATACAGAGATTTTTATAAAAGGACTTCAAACGCTTAAGATTCCAATGGTGGTTACACAGCAATATACACAGGGAATTGGAATGACAGTGCCTGAACTATCTGTTCTTTTTGGTGAAAGCTTTACCTACCTAGATAAAATCACCTTTAGCTGTGCAGAGAATGAGGAAATCATCGCAAAAATCGAAGCAACAGGAAAGAAGAACATCATAGTGTTCGGTATTGAGGCGCATATCTGTGTACTTCAGACGGTAATCGATTTGATCGACAGGGGATACAATGTGATTCTTGTAGAGGATTGTGTTGGATCAAGAAAGGAAAGTGACCGCCAGGTCGGTATTAAGAGAGCCATCTATGAAGGGGCTATTCCCACTACTTATGAATCCATTCTCTTTGAACTCACTCGGGTCGCAAAAACCGATGTATTCAAGGTGATTTCAAAGCTCATTCGATGATTTGGAGCGAGGGCGCTTGGGTAAGTGAGAGAGTTTTATCACATTCAGACTATGAAATAAAGTACGTGAATTATAATCGTTCAGAGACACGCTTCCACCCACACAAAAAGCGGATGAAGTACATTTAACGAGGGACATGTTTTGATTTTATTTTTATACTAGAACAGGGGAATAGGGTGGGGGAATCTATTAGACTGACTTTATAATTTTCCTGGTAATACTTGCTTTTCGATTGAAGAGGTCAATTCTGTGAATCGTCCATGGAGGGACGATTCAGGAGCGTGCGACAGGAGGTCGCTTCGCTCCGACAGAATGAATCAAGCTTCAGGAGAAAAGCTTAGTATTACCTGAAAGTTATAACGGAAAGTCATATAGATTTCTCCACCCTATTCTCCGTCCCTTGTAAGAATAATGAACGCATGACAAATGTCATTTTATATCGTGACACTGTTCACTGGTAATTGATGTGTGGATTTTATATAGTAGTATCAACAGATAGGAAAACAAATTGAATATTGGATGGAGGATTACTCATGGTAGTAAAAGTAGATGGATTAGTAAAACGTTATGATAAGTTAGTGGCACTTGATTATTTGGATTTGCAGGTGAAGGAAGGCGAGATCTTTGGTTTGCTTGGACCGAACGGTTCTGGAAAGACAACAGCAATCAATTGTATCTTATCATTATTAAAATACGATAAAGGAAGTATTGAGATTTTTGATAAACCAATGAATCCGAATGCATATGACATTAAGAAAGATATCGGAATTATTATGCAGAATATTGCAGTATTTGATGAGTTGACGGTATATGAAAATATTTATTATTTTTGCAGCCTTTATATTAAAGATAAGAATGAAATCAAACGTCTGACACAGGAGGCAATTGAGTTTGTATCATTAGAAGATTTTGTGAAGTTCTATCCGAAGAAGTTGAGCGGAGGTTTACTTAGAAGATTGAATATTGCATGCGGTATCGTTCATAAACCAAAATTAATTATTTTAGATGAGCCGACTGTTGCAGTAGATCCACAAAGTAGAAATAAGATTCTAGAGGGAATCAAGAAACTGAATGAGAATGGTGCAACCATTATTTATACCTCACATTATATGGAAGAAGTTGAACAGCTTTGTTCTAATATAGCAATTATCGATAAGGGAAGAGTGATTGCGCAGGGAACAAAGGAAGAATTAAAAGGAATGATTTCAATCGGTGAGAAGATAACAGTTGAAACCTATCACATGGAAGAACATCAGATCAATGAAATCAAAAGAATACCTGGGATTTATTCGATTGATTATCGTGATAATCTTCTTGAGATTAAGTCGGGTAAGGGTAAGAATAATCTAGTTCATATCCTGCAGCATTTTTCAGAACAGAATATTTCGATCGGCAGGGTTATCACTGAGATGCCCACTTTGAATGATGTATTTTTAGAGATAACCGGTAAAGAATTGAGAGATTAATGGAGGGAACGATATGATTCAATTATATGTAACCAGGCTGAAATGTTTGTTTCGCAATAGAGAGAGTATGTTTTGGTGCTATTTGTTCCCGATCCTACTTGCAACCTGTTTCTTCTTTGCCTTTAATAATTTATGGAAGGTTGAAGATTTTAAAACAGTTAATATTGCATTTGTAAATGAGGGTGCAAAGGATGACAACTTTAATCAAGCATTAACCTCAGCGAAAATGAATGACGTGAACATGTTTGATGTAAAAAATTGTGATGAAGCCAAAGCAAAGAAGCTTCTGGAGAATGGTGATATTCAGGCCTACATTGTTGGAAGCAAAGATCCGGTGCTTCATATTAAGGAAAATGGACTAAATCAGACTATCATAAAATCATTTTTAGATAATTACCGTCAAAGATCGGATGCTGTAGCAGCGATCATGAAGGAAAATCCGAATGCAATTAAGGAAGGTTTGATGAATGATATTATGCATTATGAGGAATTTATCAAATCAGCTGATCAGGGTAAGAAACCTCAGAATTTGTTAGTTTATTTCTATGCATTATTAGCATTTACCTGTATCTATGCGGCAAATTGGGGACTTGATGAGGTGATCAATATTCAAGCTAATTTATCAGGACGTGGTGCCAGAATGAATGTCTCCCCGATTAATAAGATGAAGTTGTTCCTGTGTAATCTTTCGGCAGCATTTACAGCACACATTGGTAGCCTCAGTTTACTATTTCTATATATGTATTTTGTGATTAAAGTGGATTTTGGTAATAACTTATTATATCTTTTATTAATCTGCTTCATTGGATCATTAACCGGTCTTGCACTTGGTGGAACCGTCGGTGTGTGGGTTAAGAAGAAGGCGGAAGTAAAGGAAGCAATCCTAACTGTTTTAGTATTAGGCGGAGCATTTTTGTCCGGTATGATGATGGCAGATATGAAGTATACAATTGCAGAAAAGTTCCCTTTATTATCCTATATTAATCCGGTGAATCTAGTTGCAGATGCGATGTACAGTTTATATTATTACGACACCTATAATCGTTTTTATCAGGACACAGCAATACTCGTTCTCATAACAATTGTCCTTGGAGTTGCATCCTATATCGGAATCAGGAGGAAGAGCTATGCAAGCATTTAATATTTATTTTAAAATTTTAAAGAAGCGTTTTGTGGCAATTATGATATATGCAGGGATCTTCCTCATGCTAACGGTTGCTATGACAGCAAATGCAAAGATAAATAATAAACAATTTGAAACTGCGAAGGTTAGTGTCATGGTGATAAACGAAGATGGTAAGAATTCTTTGATTGATGGTTTTATGAAATATATGTCCGGTTACGCAAACTTTGTAGAGCCAAAGGAGAGTGAGGATGCAAGAAAAGATGCACTCTTCTATGGTAAGGTTAGTTATATCCTTACCATACCTAAGGGCTTTTCCGAAAATTACCTAAAGGACGGAATGATTCAATTATCAAAAAATACTGTCCCTGACTCTACAGAATCGATGTCAATTGACAACGTTATTAATAACTACTTTAATATGGGCAAGATTTACCTTAAACATATGAAGAATATAAATGTAGAACAGTTGAACACTTATATTGCAAAAAATCTCAAGCAAGAAACAAATGTAGAACTTAATGTGAAGGTGAAGGATGATGTGACTTTTAATAATGAATTCAACGAATTTTACTTTAATTGTCTTGCTTATATTATGATCGCAGCATTTATCACAAGCGTGAGTATGATCATGTTTTCCTTTAATGGTATTGATATTCGAAGAAGGCATACCGCTGCTCCGATTAGTAGTAGAAAGTTGAACTTGACCCTTTTGTTAGCTAACTTAGTCTTTGTTCTTGCATACTTAGGGATGTTTATTATAGCAGGGTATAACATGAATAAAGCCAAAATGATTAATTTAAGCACCTTGTTTATGTGGCTTAACGGAATTGTATTTGCAATCACCGCCCTAAGTATCAGTTATTTGATTGGTATTACTGTGAACAATCGTAAGTCGATCGGTGCACTTTCAACAGCTCTCTCGTTAAGCTTAGCATTTATCAGTGGTATCTTTGTTCCGCAACAATACTTGGGTGATTCAGTGCTTCGAGTTGCTTCCTTTACTCCTTCTTATTGGTATGTTAAAGCGAATCATGCTCTAGTGAGTATAACCAGCATTCAAAGCAAAGATTTGACAGAAGCCTTCCGTTATATGGCGATTGAGATTGGTTTCGCCGTAGCAATCATCTGTATCTCATTGGTTATTGCGAAACGCAAAAGACAACAAGCATTTTAATACACAAAAGAAAATTTTGACATTAAAATATACTACCTGAGTAACACACATTTATAAACCACTTGATTTGTTATCTTTATTTCGGTATCGATGTAAGTTATACAACTTATCATTGGCACCGTAACAAGATATCAAAGTAGGTGGTTTTTTATTTAAAAGTTATAGAGGTAAAATCGCTGATTCTAAATGTTTGCGTTGATGAATTAAGAGAAGTATTGACAGTTTATTTTACGAATCTTACGTTAATAATAGATTATGAAAACAGAACAAATGTTTGAAATTATCTTGACGAATTTATTGAGGTTTGATATTATGAAAGAAGAACAAATGTTTGTTATGGTGAGGGGGAAAAGCAATGGTCATACAGGAGAATATGTCTGTACAGCGCAAACTAGAGGTATTGTCCGATGCGGCAAAGTATGATGTGGCTTGTACCTCCAGCGGAGTGGATCGTGGTGGCAATGGCACCGGCATAGGGAATAGCTTGGCATGCGGAATTTGTCATAGTTTTTCGGCAGATGGCAGATGCATCTCCCTACTAAAAGTTTTATATACAAATGAATGTATCTTTGATTGCAAATACTGTGCGAACCGTTCCTCTAACGATGTGGCACGTGCTTCTTTTACGCCACAGGAAATCGCTGAACTTACGATGGAGTTTTATCGCAGGAATTATATTGAAGGCTTGTTTTTAAGCTCCGGAATTCTGGTGAGTCCGAACCATACGATGGAGCTAATATTGGAGGCTTTACGACTTTTGCGGGAGGTACATCATTTTAATGGATATATACATTGTAAAGCCATTCCGGGTGCAGATCCGGCGCTGATTGAGATGCTTGGATGGTATACCGATCGTATGAGTGTGAATCTGGAGCTCCCAACAGCAAAGAGCCTAAGAGAGCTTGCACCTCATAAGAGTCGTCAGAATATACTAAAGCCGATTCGTCAGATTCAACTTCGCAGACAGAATAATATGGATTATCTTGGATTAAAGGATCATAGTCTGCAACCCAAGAAGGTCATAACAACTACGAGTCATAGCGATCCAGAGATTACAGATATTATTAGTAACGATACCAGAATTGTGCCATTTCAGAAGAAGCCCTTAATCAATCGTAAATACGTACCCGCCGGTCAAAGCACCCAGATGATTATCGGCGCTACACAGGAGAGCGATTATCAGATTATGTCGGTAGCAGAGACACTTTATCAGAATTTTGATTTGAAGAGAGTGTTCTACTCTGCATTTATGAATGTGAATCAGGACGTGGCCTTACCTACAACAGAATCAGGACCTCCACTACTTAGGGAACACAGATTATATCAGGCGGATTGGCTTTTACGATTTTACGGTTTTCAGACGATGGAATTGTTAGATGAGAGAAATCCTAATTTTAATGTGCTGTTAGATCCTAAGTGTGATTGGGCGCTTCGTCATCTGGAACAGTTTCCGGTGGAGATAAACAAAGCGGATTATTATACGTTGCTTCGAGTTCCCGGAATTGGGGTTAATTCAGCCAGAAGAATTATCATGGCTAGAAAGAGTGCAGTTCTAGGGTTCAGTGATTTAAAGAGAATGGGCATTGTTTTAAAACGCGCTGTATATTTTATTACCTGTAGCGGCAGAATGATGTATTCCATTAATATAGAAGAGAATTTTATAACAAGACAATTAATTGCACTAAAAGATCAACCGTTACTGGGAATAGATAAAGACATTACTTATAAACAGTTATCCTTATTTGATGATGTAAATTTTAGCGAAGAATTTCAAAGTAGGAATAAAGTGGCGCTATTATAAAGTTTTTGGAGTTGAGCATATGACAACGAAGCATATTTACCTTTGTGATGATAGTATTGATGGAATATTTACAGCAATTTACCAGGCTTGGAGTTCAAGATACGGACATTCTAATAATAAGATTGAAGAAAAGTGCTATGGTAGCAAATATACTAATATTGAATTGTTTGCAGATTATATTCCTGTTGAAACAGATTACAATTTATCATTAAAAGTTGCTGAATCAATTAGAAAAAAAATATCAGTAGAAGCATATGAGATGGTATGTAGAGTTGCGTTATCCGATAATCCGAATAAAGCAGATTTGATTTATCGTTTTCTGATACTTGGGTTTGCCATTGGAAGTAGAATCGTGGAGCAACTTAGTAATGAAGTTGTGAATTTGATGTTTAAAATTGATAAAAATGTCAGTAATGAAGCACATCATTTTTTAGGCTTTGTCAGATTTTCAGAACAGGAGAATGGGTTGTTAACTTCAGTTATCCATCCAAAGAATCATGTTCTCACTATAATTACACCTCATTTTGCTGATCGTTTACCTAATGAGAAGTTTTTGATATTTGATGAAAATCGCAAAGTAGCAACGATGCATGTTCCGGGAAGATCTTGGATATTGGTGGAAGTTCCGGAATTGGATAAGGATGATATTAATCAGATATCTTTTAAAGAGGACGATTATCGGGATTTATGGAAGACATTCTATGATCATATAGCCATACAGGAGAGAGTAAATCCGAAATTACAGCGTAATAATCTGCCATTACGATTCCGTGCGGATATGACAGAATTCAAAAACTAATAAATACAATATTATTTTGTATCAAAATGTTTTTGAATAAATGAAATAAAGTGAGAGATACTATCTTCGTAAATATTATTTTATAGGAGGAGTATCATGAAGAGAAAATTAGCATTATTGATATGTATTTGTTTTGCTATGACAATGGCATTTGCAGGTTGTACTACGACAAGGAATAACACCGGTACTACACCGAATACAAATACAGGTAGAACAACGACAACAATAACAACTTCACCTGCTTATAACACAACAGCACCTACAATGATGCCTAACACTAATGGTAATGGCACAGGAACCGGAACCACAGGAACTGGAACCACAGGAACTGGAACCACAGGAACTAATGGCACGGGAACAAATGGAATGAGAACAAATACTACTCCAACCATAACAGGTACCGCAAGATAAAAAATAGGATGTTGCATATTAGGTTTCGTGCAACATCCTATTTTTATTTATTATTTATTGACGTTCCAGACATCTTATTCTTCGCACATGTTTGACAGATACCATTAATTTGTATATGGTGATCTCGAATAATAAAACCCTTTTCCGCCATTGAGTTTTCTAAATCTCGGATCGGGCAAGTAGGTAGGTCAAAGACCTTTTTGCAATCATCGCAAATAATAAAATGCTTGTGCTCGTGGGTGCTTGCTTTAATACGATAAAAGATTTCGTTATCATTAAGATGATACTTATCGATTAGATTTTGATCTAAAAGTTGATCTATATTTCGGTAAATGGTAGATTTTGCAATCTTGGGCAAGCTTAAGACCACCTGTGCATAAATTTCATTTATTGACATAGGTCTTGCAGCTTCTTTTAAGATGGACAATATTAAAATCTTTTGTTTTGTATTTCTTCCATTTGCCATGAATCACTTAACTCCTTTTTGAAAATCAATATCTTATATGTTGTTATTCGATGCTTCAAATCTATAGCAATCACGATACTTTGTCTTGTGTTCACCAATCCGCTTCATCCCGACACGATAGGCTAGGTTGATGGATGCTTGATTGTTCTTATCAATAAATGCAGTAATACAATCAACATTAAGTATGTGAAAACAATAATTAATTACTTCGTTTACGAATTCCGTGGCATATCCTTTTTGCTGATAAGCGGGATCAAGAAGATAGCCAAGTTCAAAAACTTTTTCCCCGTCAACCGATTTTAATTCTATTCCGCACCGCCCGATTAAAGTGTTGTCTGATATATGAAATACTCCCCATAGACCATATCCATAAAATCGATATACATTCTGAATATAAGCTTTATGTTTTTCGATTTCTAAATCCAGAGAAGAACAGCTATAATCTATATATTTTTGGATTTCCGGTTGTTGATACATTCGAATCATATTCGGGATATCATCCAGAGTGAGCTCACGAATTATCGTTCTTTTGGTGGATAATAATATCCCTGAGCCATTGCATTGTTGATAAAATTGATGAAGAAAAGAGTAATCGATTTCATCAAAGCCCTCCACTAGTATATCAGCCATTCTTAAATCCTGTTTCCCTGAGTTGGGATTATAATAACCGATGCAGGTCATATTCGCTGCTTTTGCTGCAGTTACGCCGTGAAAAGAATCCTCAATTACGATGCATTCACTCGTATCCACGTCTAGACGTTTAGCGGCTTCAAGAAATATATCGGGAGCGGGTTTTGGATTTGGAACAGTACTTCCGGATACGTATCCCTTAAAATAATGCTTAATCTTAAGAGAATCCATAACATTCTCAATCTCCTCGCCGGATGAGGAGGATGCGATGATAAGCTTTATACCGTTATCATATAGATTTTTGATTAAATCAGTGACATATGATACAGCGGTGTGCCCTTCTTTGTCTAATAATATTTTCTTCATGTCGTTATTAGCCTGTATTAGTTCTTCAACAGAACAGTTTTTAATATTGAAATCCTGAATCATTTTGGAGCAGATTGTATGCATTGTACTCCCAATCAGGGTTTCTAGATATTCCTTTGTTACATCGATATTCAGTTTGTTTAATACCAATACGGCGGCTCTAGCATGCATCGGTTCACTGTCTATTATTACGCCATCCATATCGAAAATTACGGCTTTTAGCAATTTATATCCTCCGGTTATCGATAGTTAAGTATTACTCCAAGATTTTCATATATAGTATACATCTTTTTATTTTGGCTTTCAAGTTGGTAAAAATTTATTGCTAGGGGGGAGGGAATCATGTATCATAAAGACAGAATTGGCGTAATTGCAAAAATAGCGGATGCAATAGTTGCAAACCGCTATTTCTTCTTCAATATTTTTTCAAAAATAAGTCCGGCAGCAAACCACGCCGGAGCATAATCAAATCTGACTACGCCTTTGTAATTAAGTTTTGCCTTACTATAATCCCAAGGACATGCACCATATTTTTTTAATAATATACCACTGATGTATTCTGCGGCATAGATAAATACAGCGTAGACACCTCCTCGTATTAGTGCGTTCTTGTGTTGTAGCTTTTGGCAAAGTGGAGTCAGACATGCAGCCATTCCATAGATCGGAAACATCCATATAGAAGTTTTGCAGGAAAGCTTACGATCTGTATGTTTTTTTAAAGAAGACAGGCCGGTCCAGAAGCATTCCATGCACCATCCGCAGAGACCACAGATGATAAAGTTTTTTATAAAATATTTATTCATGGCAATAGTATAAGCAGAAAATTTTTTCCTATACCAAAAACATGAACAGGGGTTCCAAAGTCCCAAAGTTATTTATCTTAAATTTTACATCAAAATATGTGTAATTTGATAATAATAAGGTAAAGGATTTATTATATTTCATTCAAATAAAACGTATATAAGAAAGGAACAATGAGATTATGGAAATTGAACGCAAATATGCAATAAATCATTTACCGAATGATTTATCCAGGTATAACTTTAAGAAGATTGAGCAAGGATATCTTTGTAACAAACCGACAATACGTATACGAAAAAGCAATGAAGATTATATATTAACTTATAAATCGAAAATGAAACGAAAAGAAGAAGATAGTGCAATAGTGAATGAAGAAGTGGAACTTCCGCTAACGAAGGAAGCTTATGAACATCTGCTTACTAAAATTGATACGAACTTGGTTAAAAAGACTCGTTATTTAATTCCTCTAGATAACAATCTGACTGCAGAGCTTGATGTCTTTGAAGATCAGCTGCTGGGACTTGTGTTTGTAGAAGTGGAATTTCAGCATGAGAAAGCATCATATGAATTTGTACCACCAGAGTGGTTTGGTAAGGATTTATCCGGAGATAGAAGATTTTCCAATTATTATTTATCGCAGCTAACAGGAATCGATGAGTTGGTGATATAAATGGATATGTAAAGTCAGACTGTACATACTAAAGTTATGTAAGTCGCTAATTCACGTTTTTTAAGCGCTATAATTTAGGAGGTAATTATGCCAAAAGACAGTCAGGTTGATAACAAGCGAGCCAGAATGGAGAAGGCCAATAATCAGACACCGTTAACCCGAGAGAATCAAAACAATACGAAGAATGCGAAGAAACAATCATCAAAGCATAATGATGTATAGTCAGGAGGTACAGTATGGCAAAAGCAGGAATGAAAAGACCGGATCCTTCCGAGCCACACGGAACGGAGAGTAACAAGAGATTGCATATACAAAAGAATGATGCGCCACCGGTGCCGGAGATTCAGGGCAAGGCAAAAAGCGGACATGAAAGAGCAAATCATTATGAAAAACCGAATCATGAACCGAAGGGCTGATCATGATAGATAAGAATAGGAAAGAACAATTTGATGATATTATGAAGCATCTGATGGAAGATATTAAACCGTCGCAGTATATAACTATGATTTCTAAGGAGAAGGATTATTCGTGTTTCCCCTATACAATGCTATGGAAGCTTAAGGACATTGAGCAATCGAAAACCCATCATCCTGAGGGGAGCGTATGGAATCATACAATGCTTGTTCTTGATGAAGCAGCAAAGGTAAGGGAGCAAAGTAAAGATAGAATGTGTTTTATGTGGGCGGCATTGTTGCATGATATTGGAAAATCTACTACGACCAGGGTAAGAAACGGTAAAATAACCTCATACGATCATGATAAAGAAGGAGAGAAACTGGCAAAACAGTTTTTGAATGTAATGACGGAAGACGAAGAGTTTATTAATAGAACCTCCTCTCTTGTAAGGTATCATATGCACATGCTCTATGTGCTAAAGGCACTACCATTTTCAGATTTAAAGAATTTGATAAAATGTGTGGATATTCATGAAATAGCATTATTATGCAAATGTGATCGTTTAGGAAGAACCGGTGCGGTACTACAAACGGAAGAAGAAAATTATCAGGAATTTTTATCCAGACTGGAACGCAAAAAAAGCAAGATTACATGACAAATATGGACTTTATTCAACAAAGACTAATATTACGCAATCTGCCCTTAGGAAAGCTTTTTATTTATGAAATATTACTAAGATTTTTGAATAAAGTCCATAATATGGAATGTATATTTACTTAATTTACAAAGTGCGTATAAAAATTATATTAATTATGACGAAAACGATTTCGTTAATAGTCAATTTGAAAAATTCACTGGATTTTTTATAATGCGTAACGTATAATGAAAATTATAACTTGTATATATATAACCTGAGAAAGAAAGAGGTTTTACCGATATGACGGGAACGAATGGTTATACGATTACAAAAAAGGAAAGCCTTTCCAATTCAATATATTTGATGGATGTGAAGGCTCCTCGCGTATCAAAGAATTGTTACCCGGGACAATTTGTAATTGTAAAGATGGATGAAAGAGGAGAACGAATTCCTTTAACAATATGCGATTATGATAGAGAAGCCGAGACAGTGACCATTGTTTTTCAAGCGATCGGCACATCAACTACTATGATGGCGCAATATGAAGTAGGCGATGAATTTCAAGATTTTACAGGACCATTAGGTCATAAATCAGAACTGATAGATATGGATTCGACTGAATTATCAAAATTAAATATTTTATTTATTGCCGGCGGTGTTGGAGCAGCACCTGTTTATCCTCAAGTTAAATGGATGAAGGAGAACGGCCACGATGTTGACGTTATTATTGGTGCAAGAAATAAAGAATTAGTTATTCTGGAAGATAGAATGAAGAAAATTACAAAGGATTTATACATAACTACCGATGATGGTTCTTATGGCTTTCATGGTAATGTAAATGACTGTATCAAGGATTTGATTCACAATCAAGGAAAGCATTATGATTTAGTGGTTGCAATCGGTCCAATGATAATGATGAAGTTTGTATCCCTTCTTACGAAGGAGTTAGGAATAAAGACTATTGTCAGCATGAATCCTGTTATGGTAGACGGAACAGGCATGTGTGGGGCTTGTAGATTATCCGTCGGCGATAAAGTTAAATTTGCTTGCGTGGATGGACCGGAGTTTGATGGTCATCTGGTGAATTTTGACGAAGCGATGAAACGTGTACAGATGTATAAGACAGAAGAGGGAAAAAAGGTACTTCGCGATAAGGAAGGGGTAACCAGCCACCATCCGGACTGTGAATGTCATTAAGCTATAGTTAGCTTAATCCCTTGTCATGGAGGATAGAGATAGAATGGACGTATTAAAGAAGGTTCCGGTCAGAGAACAGGATCCCAAGGTCAGAGCGACTAATTTTGAAGAAGTATGTTATGGTTATGATTTAGATGAGGCGAAGGAAGAAGCTTCTCGTTGTATACAATGTAAAAATCCGAAGTGTGTAGCCGGTTGCCCGGTAAGCATAGATATTCCCGGATTCATAAAAGAGGTTGTAAACAGTGATGTAGAAGAAGCCTTTCAAGTCATTAGCAAATATTCAGCCCTTCCGGCTGTATGCGGAAGAGTGTGTCCTCAGGAATCACAATGTGAGCAAAGATGTATACGCGGCATCAAAGGTGATCCGGTCTCTATCGGAAAGCTGGAACGCTTCGTGGCCGATTGGGCAAGGGAGCATCAGATTGTACCGGAAAAACCGAATAATCTGAACGGTAAAAAGGTTGCAGTAATCGGTGCCGGACCGGCAGGACTTACCTGTGCCGGAGACCTCGCGAAGATGGGATATGATGTAACAATATTTGAGGCCTTACATGAACCGGGCGGGGTATTAGTTTACGGCATTCCTGAATTTAGACTTCCAAAAGAAGCAGTAGTTAAGGCAGAAATCGAGAATGTAAAATCACTTGGTGTTAAGATAGAAACCAATGTAGTAATTGGAAAATCACTAACGATAGATGAATTGATAGATGAAGAGGGCTTTGAAGCTGTCTTTATTGGCTCAGGTGCAGGTTTACCCAAATTCATGGGAATTCCCGGAGAGAATGCGAATGGTGTGTTTTCAGCAAATGAATACCTCACTCGTAACAACCTTATGAAAGCATTTGATAGTAATTATGATACACCAATTATTGCAGGTAAGAAGGTTGCTGTAGTGGGTGGTGGTAATGTAGCAATGGATGCAGCAAGAACAGCGTTAAGACTTGGTGCTGAAGTATATATCGTATATCGACGTGGAGAAGAAGAACTGCCTGCAAGAGTGGAGGAGGTTCATCACGCGAAGGAAGAGGGTATCATCTTTAAGCTATTAACCAATCCGAAAGAAATCCTGGTAAATGAACATGGATGGGTTTCAGGAATGCGATGTGTTGAGATGGAACTTGGTGAACCGGATGCCTCCGGAAGAAGAGCGCCGATTGAGAAGAAAGATTCTGAATTTGTATTAGAATTGGATACGGTAATCATGTCACTTGGTACCAGTCCGAATCCTCTGATTTCATCTACTACCCATGGTTTGGATGTAAATAGATATAAATGTATTATCGCTGATGAAGAGACCGGAGTTACATCAAGAGAAGGTGTATTTGCCGGAGGAGACGCAGTAACTGGAGCAGCAACTGTTATTCTTGCGATGGGAGCCGGTAAAGCAGCTGCGGTTGGAATCGACAATTACTTAAAAACAAAATAACGAAAGAAATACGTTGGGAGACGTGTTGGAGGACTTATGGGATATTTTAAGATTGACAAGCTAATAGGTATTGGAAGTATAGCAGCGATAATCCTTCTGTTTTTACTGCTTGTGATTTATATTGCCCGTTTTAGACAAATGAAATATCTAAAAAGACTTACTCAAGAGGAGAATTTGATGCTTAAAGCAAGCTATCAAGATCTTGAGGAAACATATAATGAATCGATTACCTCCTTCAGCGAACTCTCGGCCAAGTTTGAAGAACTGAATAAGAATAAAGAGAATATGAAAAAGTTAGCCTATACCGATTATTTGACCGAATTGCCCAATAGGGCGGCATTTACAGAGATGTTAGATAATATCATGCTAACTCTTCGTAGTGAAGAAATTGTCGGTATTATGGATATTGATTTGGATAATTTCAAGAATATCAATGATACGCTGGGACATTCTTATGGAGATGAACTTTTAATTGATGTAACATATCGATTAAAACAGGCGATGGATGAAAATGATTACCTTGCCAGAATCGGTGGGGATGAGTTTGTCATACTTTCACAGAACTTACAGGATACCGTTTCATATGAAGAGAAGATAAAGAAGATTAAAAATGTATTCAGTTACCCTTTCGTATTGTCTACAAAAGAATATTTTGTGACGGTAAGTATCGGCGTAGCATTTGCACCACTTGATGGTAAGACTTCTCAAACCTTAATAAAGAATGTAGATTCTGCAATGTATGTTGCAAAAGCGAACGGTAAGAGTACTCATGTTTATTTTGAATATTCTTTTAATCAGAAGCTAACCGAGAAGATAGAGATGCAGTCGGAGCTTAGAAAAGCGTTAGAACGCGATGAATTTGTACTCTTTTATCAAGCTCAAATGGATCTGGATTCAAAGAAGGTGGTTGGTTTTGAAGCCTTAATTCGTTGGGAACACCCGACGAAGGGATTGATCTATCCAGATGAATTTATCTATATAGCTGAGGAGACCGGCTTGATTGTGCCTATTGGCAAATGGGTTTTATACACGGCATGCCGACAGCTTAAGAGTTGGTCGGACGAATATCCGGAGCTTACGATGGCTGTTAATCTCTCGGCCAGACAGTTCAGGGACAAGGATTTGGTGAAATTAATCTATGATGTTATTGACGAAACTGGAATTAATCCGAATAAATTAGAGCTGGAAATTACAGAATCAATCGCACTGGACGATTTAGAATATACCATAGCAACGATTCAAGAGCTGAAGAAAGTCGGAGTCAATTTCTCACTAGATGATTTCGGAACCGGATATTCCTCCATGAATTATCTGAAGAGACTGCCGGTAAGCAATTTAAAGATTGACCGAAGCTTTTTAAATACTGTAATGGAAGATAAGAGTGATCAAAAAATCATTCAAGCGATTATTACACTTGCAAGAAATCTTGACCTGTTTGTCGTTGCAGAGGGTGTCGAGAGCTTTGAACAGGAGATTTTTCTTAGAGAAGCAAATTGTAATAAAGCTCAGGGATATTTATATAGTAAGCCAGTACCGAAAGAGAAAGCATTTATGTTTTTAAAGAAGTAAATTACAAACTATATCTTTACAGCGAAGGATTTACTTAACAGTATTTATGGATTGAATACATATTCGGTAAAGGAGACATTTGTGTGGAGGGTAGAAGTAGAAAAACTATATTATACGTGTTTATCTCCCTTCAGGCAGTATTATATATCTCTTTTCTGATTTTAGATATGTTAGGAATTGGCCTGGAATTTTCAAAGTTCATAAAATTCACAATTATAATTTTATGCTTTTGTTATGCGCTTCTATTTGCTAAGGGCGCTGACAAAGGCATTCTTTTTTGTATGAAATCAGCATTGCTATTTACAATCGTTTCGGATTACTTTTTGCTAATAAAGGATATTTATTTATATGGAGTAATTACATTTATAATCGTGCAACAGCTCTATGGAGTACGGTTAATTTTGGTTAAAATGGGTGCTATGGAGTATTCTGTTACGAATAAGGAAAAGATAGATTTAAAAGATAAGGGGGAAAAATCAGAAGTATTTCTTAAAATGTATCTTATTCGGTTGGGTTCTCAGACATTGATCGCAGCACTTGTGATCGCAGTGTTTGGTATAGCCAGGGTTACTCCGGATCCATTATTATGTGTGAGCGTATTTTACTTTATTTCCATTCTTAATAATACGATTTCTGCAAATTTATTTGTCAAAAATCCCGCTAAAGCAAAGGGTGATATTCTATTCGCTATAGGAATGGTCTTTTTCCTTTTGTGTGATATTAATGTAGGAATTTTTAATTTGTCCTCCTTTATCATTCTTCCGGATTCTATTTATCATGTTCTTTATACTGCATCTTCTGTATTAATGTGGACTTTCTACGCACCGGCACAGGTGTTGATTTCTCTTAGTAGCGCAAGGATGAGCAGGTAGATACTGCGATTTCAGAGTGTATTGTCATAATAGACAAAAAAATCAAAAATCTTCATATAAAAATAAAACACTGATTGCTTGCGAGTAAAATGTATTTTTGTTACAATATTCTTATCTAAAAACAGAATTATCTCATATATTTATCTTTATGGTCAGTCAATCTTAAAAGTTCAAATGAATCACCACAAAACTAATTTTTAAAACAAGAGAAAATTTATAGACAATATTAAACAACAAGAGGAGCTTAAGGATACCCTTTTTTTAAGCTGAATTGATTGTAGGTATCTAAACAATTTTTATGAATGAAATGTACAAACAGTGTGGAGTGTTACTTGTTTATTCTGATGCTGTTTTTCATTTATATAGAGTTTATTACAATATAATAAGGAGGATTGATGTCATGCAGTCTATGGTGAAGGAAAAAACCATTGGGTATTATTCGTTTGTCGAGGATATAACGGAGATGGTTAAAGAACTAATGGGAGAGGAGTTTGATATTAAGATTTACAAGGTGACAAAAAACAACTCATTGGAGTTGGAAAGTCTAGTGATTTTGAAGAAGGGTGAAAATTATTCGCCGAATATATATCTGCTTCCGTATTATGAAGCCTATATGCAGGGAGTCAGTGTTTTTGAATTATCAGAACGGATTGTAAAAGTGTATAAGAATTATACGGTTCCGATTGTGAATGAGAAGTTCTCGTACACTTATAATGATGTAAAGGCGTTCGTTACATATCGGTTGGTTAGCTTCCATAAGAATAAGAAGCTTCTGGCGAATATTCCATTCATTAAATACTTGGATCTGGCGATTACCTTTCATTGTCTGGTGCGTGATGATAGTGATGGAATCGGTACGATACGAATCACAAATGAACATACACAAATGTGGGGGGTCACACAGGAGGAATTAATGGAACTTGCAGTGCGTAATACGAAGAATTTATTCCCATACACAATTAAGAGCATGGAGGAGGTGATTTGGAGTATGCTAAAGCAGGAGAAAAACCAAGAAACAGAGGATATACAAAAAAACATGTTTGATTCGTGCTTCGATTATGGAGCGAGTGATAATCCCCATAAGATGTATATTCTAAGCAATTATAAAGGCATTAACGGTGCCACATGTTTGTTATATGACGGCGTTCTTAAGGAATTCTCGGAAGAAATTCATTCTGATTTTTATATTCTACCCAGCAGTATTCATGAGGTTATTCTAGTTCCATATCATAAAACAATATCCATAAAAGCATTAAAAGAGATGGTTGTTGATATAAACCAAACACAGGTCGCCAGAGAGGAAGTGCTATCTGATAGAATTTACTTCTATTCCAGGGATGTGGATATGATCTCAATGTGTTAAAAACATTTCATTATTCGTATATATTAATTAATCATTTCCTTAGTATTGGAATTTCCAATAAACCTGTAAATTAAGATGTTATAATATTTTATTAAGTAACAAGCGGCATTAGGATCGATATTCATCAAAACGGTTATGATATGGTGCATTATTTATCGTTCTTTCATTAAAAATTTTGATAATTCAAGAAAGAATTTCGGAAAATATTTACAAAATATATGAAAAATTATGGTACATGCAGAATAACTAACATTTTTTTATTAGTTTTTGTAATGTTATACATTTTTTATGTTTCATATTTTTTGACAATGTGTTATAATTATGAATTGATGAATTAAACTTTGATAAACAAGTGTAATTAGCGTTTGTTTAATGTTTATTCAAAAGAGTGGTATAAGTACCCCACGAACAAAATGAATACATACATATGGATTTCTAATTGTTTTATTTTTAACAAACTGTGTTCATTTTGTTCGTGTGATACTTTATCACTTAAAAAACAGGTTAATAATTTAAGGAGGACAATTCAATGGCAAGGAAAATGAAAACAATGGATGGTAATAATGCAGCGGCTCATGTCTCCTATGCATTTACCGATGTTGCAGCAATCTATCCGATTACTCCAAGTTCCGTAATGGCTGAAGTTACTGACAAATGGTCAACTGAAGGCAAAAAGAACATTTTTGGACAAGAAGTTAGGGTAGTTGAGATGCAGTCTGAAGCAGGAGCAGCTGGTACTGTTCATGGTTCTTTAGCAGCAGGTGCGTTAACAACAACTTTTACAGCATCCCAAGGTTTATTACTTATGATTCCGAATATGTACAAAATCGCAGGTGAGCTTCTTCCGGGTGTTATCAATGTATCCGCTCGTGCTCTAGCTAGCCACGCTTTATCAATCTTCGGTGATCACTCTGATATCTATGCATGCCGTCAAACCGGTTTTGCATTACTTGCAAGCACTAACCCTCAGGAAGTTATGGACTTAGGCGCAGTAGCTCATTTATCAGCTATTAAAGGCAAAGTTCCTTTCTTACATTTCTTTGATGGTTTCAGAACTTCCCACGAAATCCAGAAAATTGAAACTTGGGATTACGAGGATCTTAAGGATATGGCAGACTTTGATGCAATCGACGCATACCGTCATAATGCATTAAATCCTGAGCATCCAGTACTTAGAGGTTCCGCTCAGAACCCTGATGTATTCTTCCAGGCAAGAGAAGCATGTAATAAATACTATGAAGCATTACCAGCTATCGTAGAAGAATACATGGATAAAGTAAATGCTAAGATCGGTACAGATTACAAACTCTTCAACTACTATGGTGCAGCTAACGCTGATCACGTAATCGTAGCTATGGGTTCTGTAAATGATACAATCGAAGAGACAATTGATTACTTAAATGCTAATGGTGGTAATGTAGGTCTCATCAAAGTTCGTTTATATCGTCCTTTCAGCACAAAGCACTTAATTGATACAATCCCTGCATCCGTTAAGAAAATCAGTGTATTAGACAGAACAAAAGAGCCAGGTTCCATCGGTGAGCCTTTATACTTAGATATCGTTACTGCTCTTAAGGATTCTAAATTCAAAGATGTTCCTGTATTTAACGGACGTTACGGTTTAGGTTCTAAGAACACAACACCTGCTCAGATCATTGCTGTTTACAACAATACTGAGAAGAAGACATTCACAATCGGTATTAAGGATGATGTAACTAACTTATCTCTTGAAGTTGGTGTGAATCCTAACACTACACCAGAAGGCACAATTAGCTGTAAGTTCTGGGGTCTTGGTGCTGACGGTACTGTTGGTGCAAACAAGAACTCCATCAAGATCATTGGTGATCATACAAACATGTATGCTCAGGCTTACTTTGATTATGACTCCAAAAAATCCGGTGGTGTTACCATGTCTCACTTAAGATTTGGTAAGAAACCGATTAAATCTACATACTTAATTACAGAAGCTAACTTTGTAGCTTGTCACAATCCTTCCTATGTAAGAAAATACAACATGGTTCAGGAATTAAAAGATGGTGGTACATTCTTACTTAACTGTGGTTGGACTATGGAAGAGATCGAGCATCACTTACCTGGACAGGTTAAGCGTTACATCGCTGAACATAACATCAAATTCTACACAATCGACGGTATCAGCATCGGTAAAGAAATCGGCTTAGGCGGACGTATCAATACAATCCTTCAGGCAGCATTCTTCAAACTTGCTAATATTATCCCTGTAGATGAAGCTGTTAAATATATGAAAGATGCAGCAACTTACTCCTATGGTAAGAAGGGTGAAGCTGTTGTTAAGATGAACCATGACGCTATTGATCGTGGTTTAACAGGTATCAATGAAATCGTTGTTCCTGAGAGCTGGAAGAACGCAGAAGATGAAGAAATCTTATTAAAAGTATCCAATGGTAGAAAAGAAGTTGTTGACTTTGTTAACAATATCTTAACTCCTATCAATGCTCAGCAGGGTAATAACCTTCCTGTATCCGCATTTATGGATAGCGTTGATGGTACTCTTCCTCAGGGTTCTGCAGCATATGAAAAACGTGGTATCGCAGTTGACGTTCCTACATGGGTTCCGGAAAACTGTATCCAGTGTAACTTCTGTTCTTATGTTTGTCCTCACGCTGTAATTCGTCCTGTTGCTATGACAGCTGATGAAGCTGCTAATGCACCTGAAGGTATGAAGAAAACTGCTATGACAGGTCTTCCTGGATTTGAATTTGCTATGACTGTATCCGTACTTGACTGTACAGGTTGTGGTTCTTGTGCAAATGTATGTCCTGGTAAGAAGGGCAACAAAGCTCTTGTTATGCAGTCTCTTGATTCTCAGTTACATGAGGAGAAGAATTTCGAATACGGCTTTAGCTTAAATGAGAAACCGGAAGTTGCTGAGAAGTTTAAAGATACAACAGTTAAGGGTAGCCAGTTCAAACAGCCATTACTTGAGTACTCAGGTGCATGTGCTGGTTGTGGTGAAACACCTTATGCTAAATTAATGACACAGTTATTCGGTGACAGAATGTACATCGCTAACGCTACAGGTTGTTCTTCAATCTGGGGTGGTTCCATGCCTTCTACACCTTACACAGTAAACAAAAAGGGACAGGGTCCTGCATGGGCTAACTCCTTATTCGAGGATAACGCTGAGTTTGGTTTAGGTATGTCTCTTGCACAGCAGGCATTAAGAAACAGCTTAAAAGATAAAGTAGTTGCATTAGCTGAGTCTACTGATAAAGAAGATATCAAAGCAGCAGCTGCAAAATACGTTGAGACTTATGATAACGGCCGTGATAACGCTATTGCTACCGCTACATTAATCGATGCTTTAGCAGCTTGTGACTGTGATGCAGCAAAAGTTATCTTAAAAGATAAGAACTTCTTATCCAAGAAATCTCAATGGATCCTTGGTGGTGACGGTTGGGCTTACGATATCGGCTTCGGCGGTTTAGATCATGTAATCGCTAGCGGTCAGGATGTTAACATCTTAGTATTCGATACTGAGATCTACTCCAATACAGGCGGTCAGTCTTCTAAATCTACACCTACCGGTGCAATCGCTCAGTTCGCAGCAGCTGGTAAAGAAGTGAAGAAGAAAGACTTAGCAGCTATCGCTATGAGCTATGGTTATGTATATGTTGCTCAGATTTCTATGGGTGCTGATTACAACCAGACAATGAAGGCATTTGTTGAGGCTGAAAGCTACAACGGACCTTCTATCATCATTGCATATGCTCCTTGTATCAGCCATGGTATCAAGGGTGGTATGGGTACATCCCAGACTGAGGCTAAGAACGCAGTTCTTTCCGGTTACTGGAATAACTTCCGCTTTGATCCTCGTCTTAAAGAAGAAGGAAAGAATGCATTCCAGTTAGATAGCAAGGCTCCTACAGGAAACTATCAGGAATTCATCAAGAATGAAGTTCGTTACAACTTATTAAGCCGTCAGAATCCTGAAAGAGCAGCAGAATTATTCGCTAATGCGGAGAAGAATGCTCTGGAGAAATATGCTCGTTTAGTTGAACTTGCAAAAGATGCTGAATAATTAATAGGTCATAAAATATAAAAAAGGTGGGATATTCGTATCCCGCCTTTTTTATGGCTAAAATTGATTTGAATTCTCGCGTATAGAGCACTCCTATGTAAATGCCAAAATCGTTAAGTTTGATATAGTTATCTTAATGGAAAAGGATTTACGGTGATGATTTCAGGAGCCGTTATTACTTCGGGAATTTGAGGTAAATTTGTGCCTAGTTGAGCGTCATTAATTGCGATCAAGCCAAGTGTGCTGGCTACTTGATTTAACAGAGCGGCGGTCATTGCTATCTCATCTTTTGTGGCATTTTTTGCTATTGTGCATGCTATAAAAGTTGATAACGATACAAGTTCGCAAGAATCCATAGATACCTCCACTAATATGTTTTGAACAATCATATAGTTGGTTGATTATTTACGGTAAAGCGCTTCATACTGAATGAAATGTAAGCATGAAACACGTACAAACGTAATGATATAAAACCCATAACTAATATCTTATTCATATATATATGATAATAGACTTGTTTGGTTTACAGGTTGAGTAGATAAAAAGAAGCTGTTGCGAAATAATAATTATTAGGAATGAACGTTGTCTTACAACCTGTGTGTCAGGTAGTATAACATTGTTCCTAAATAGAATTATTGTTTTGCAATAGCTTCATATGTTATAACGATTTTCGTAGTGCACCTAACTGGATTCGAACCAGCGGCCTTTCGCTCCGGAGGCGAACGCTCTATCCACTGAGCTACAGGTGCAAAAAATACTAAAATTTGTGTCTTCATTTATGGACTATGTTATTATATAATATCTATATTATAAAGTAAAGTGACATTTGATGAATTGTAATTATTACAAAAGTGTTAAATAATGTTACAGAATAATGAAATAAAGTGGTTGATTTTTTTTTACATATCTGTTAGAATGTTATTAGGAAATTAAGTAAGTCATAACCAGTCAAGGAGAAAATCATGAATCTTAAATATAAAAAAATAATATTCTTCACTATTTTAAGTACAATCGGGATCGGAATATTGACTTTATCAATTGGACGAACTCAGCCACAAGCAAAAGAAAGTATGAAGAATGATACTACTGTAGAAGTACAATCTGAAAAAGATGACGATAAATCGGGGAATGATACGAAATCACCAAGTACTACCGTAACGTCGGCTCCAACCGCGTTACCAGTGAATAATCTTCAAAAAGATGCTTATCCTGAGATAAAAACTTTATTCCAAGAATTCTACAAAGCAAAGAATAGCCGTAATGTAGATGAAATCAAGAAGTTATTAAGTGATTCTACAAAGGTAGAGTCTAAGGCTGATCTTCAGAAGAAGACACAGTTTATTGAAAGCTATAATAAGATTACGACGTATACCAAGAAGGGTTATATCGAAGGAACATATATCGTATTTGTATATCACGAGATTAAATTTAACGGTATTAATACAGCAGCTCCTGGATTATCAAAATTCTATGTTGTTACCGGTAAGGATAATAAGTTAAAGATTTTCTCTGATAAGATGGATGAAGCTACTCAGACTTATTTTGATCAGCGTAATAATGATGATGATGTAAAAGCAATTATTGATATGACGAATGAGAAGAGTGATAAGGCAGTAAAGAAGGACAAGGATCTTCAAAACTTCTGGAAAAATATTGATAAGCTTGCGAACAAAGCATCCGGTAATTCAGAAGTACCGACAAAGAGCCCTACCAAAGCACCAACAAAGGCGCCTACAAAAGCACCGGCAAACAATAATTAATATACTGCTAGCACCACAAATAGCAAAATTGTATAAATGAGATAAGAGCTATATAAAAATAATAATTCCCTTATGTTATGTGTAAGAATTATTATTTCTGTATAGCTCTTTTGTGTATTGTACAGGATTACTGTACAGCGATTCAACTGTAATTACTATATAATTCATTAAGCGATACATGAATTGGCAGAACCTGAGAAGGGAAAAATAGTGGACGAAAGATAATGAATCAAGTATAATTAGTTATTACAAAAACGATGGAGGATGCTATGCCAAAAAGGACAAAACGATTAACTTCACAAGAGGTGGAACAGGATGTAATAAGAATTAATAAATTCTTAAGTGAAGCGGGTGTATGCTCCAGAAGAGAAGCGGACCGTTATATTGAAGAAGGCAAAGTCAAAATCGATGGGGTGCTGGCACAGATGGGTTCCAAGGTTGGTCAGGACAGTGTGGTTACCTTTTGCGGGAAACCTGTTAAAAAAGAAGAGAAGTTAGTTTTAATTGCCTTCAATAAACCGGTAGGGATTGTTTGTACTACGGATTCGAGTGAACCGGATAATATCATAGATTATATCAGTTACGGAATGAGAATATTCCCAATCGGACGATTAGATAAGGAATCGGAAGGACTGATTTTACTTACCAACGACGGAAATATAGTGAATAAGATTCTTAGAGCGGAAAATCATCATGAAAAGGAATATATTGTTACGGTCAATAAAGAGATAACCGCTGATTTTATGAAAAAGATGTCAGGAGGAATTCCGATTCTTGATACAGTAACAAATCCCTGTAAAGTTAATCAAATTGATCGATTTACCTTTACAATCATATTGACTCAAGGATTGAACCGTCAGATAAGACGAATGTGTGAACATTGTGGATATAAAGTGACAAATTTAAGACGAGTTCGTATTATGAGTATTCAATTAGGAAGATTAAAGCCCGGTGACTATCGTAATGTTACAGAGAAGGAAATTGAAACTCTTAACAAACAGATCAATCAAAGCAAAAGCCGTAAATAATTATTCGGAAGGTTATAATTAAGACATCATTTGGGCTATAAGAATGATAAGATAAAGAAAAATGAAACTGGAGAAGTATATCATGGAAAGAACAATAGAAAGATATAAAGAATTAGTGTCTCTTGTGACAAAATATAATAAGCAATATCATGAAGAGAATGGTTCGGAGATTTCTGATTATGAATTTGATATGCTCAACAAGGAATTAAAAGAGATTGAGGCAGAACACCCTGAATGGTTGATTACGAACACTCCGACGAAAAAGGTCGGAGGTAAAGTAAAACGTGAATTTGGCGTTACTGTTACTCATAGAGTACCTATGCTTTCCATAGAAGATGTATTCAGTCATCAAGAAGTGATGGATTGGGTTAGGGATGTAAAAAGAATTCATCCGGATGCACTTTTTTCTGTTGAGCACAAGATAGATGGGTTATCAGTAACACTGCGTTATGAGAATGGAAAACTGACAATTGCGGAGACGCGTGGTGATGGTTTTGTTGGCGAAGATGTGACATTGAATATTCTTACGGTACAAGATGTAGTGAAAGAAATTGAACTTCCGGAGTATCTAGAAGTCAGAGGCGAAGTGTATATGAGCCATGAGGATTTTGATCGCTATAATGAAAGACAAGAAGAGCTTGGTAAACCATTAGCTGCGAATCCAAGAAATCTTGCAGCTGGTACGTTAAGACAATTGGATCCGGAGATAACGAAAGAACGTGGTTTACGTATGTTTATATTCAATATCCAAGATGGTTCTGAAGCATTAATGGCAAATCATACGAAGGGCTTAGATTTACTTGATAAGTTGGGGATAAAGGTCGTACCACATAAGTTATGTACTACAGAAGAGGAGATTTTGCAAGAGATTGATAAGATCGGGGATTCCAGAGGGAATTATGATTATGATATCGATGGTGCAGTTATTAAGCTGGAACAAATCACATACCGCAAGGAATTCACCTCGGGAAGTAAGTATTCAGCTGGTCATATAGCGTACAAATACCCCCCGGAAGAAAAGGAAACAAAGTTGATTGGAGTTGATTTGGCGGTCGGTCGAACCGGCAAGATTACGGTAACCGGAGTATTAAAACCGGTAAGACTGTGTGGAACAACGGTACAAAGAGTAACACTCCATAATCAGGATTTCATTAATGAGAAGCAAGTAGGAATCGGAGGAACTTACCTAATCTATAAATCAGGGGAAATCATTCCGGCGTTAAAACAAATGGTGAAACAACCAGAAGAGATTTATAAAATTCCACAAGAGTGCCCTGTATGTGGACAGCAAGTAGTAAGAGAACTTGGTATGTCAGATATCAAATGTGTTAATCCATCTTGTCCGGCCACTTTGGTTCGTTCAATCTCGTTTTTTACATGCAGAGACGCGATGGATATTAAGGCATTCGGAGAAACCTATGTTCAAACCTTAGTGGATGAAGGATATCTTCATAGTTATGCAGATATTTATCATCTGAAAGAGCATCGTGATGAATTAGTGCATAAGGGATTGATCGGGAAAGAGAAGAATACGGATAAAATCTTACAGGCGATTGAAGATTCTAAGAATAATGATCCAGTGAAATTATTAATTGGGCTAGGGATTAATAATGTTGGCAAATCTACTGCTAAGGAGATAATGAGAAACTATTCGGGAATACCTGCTCTTACAAAAGCTACGATAGAAGAACTCAGAGGAGTTCAGGATATCGGGGAGATTACTGCAAAAAGCATCGTGGAATTCTTTGATAATCCTACCAACAAAGAGATAATTGAGGATTTAACGGCAAGCGGCGTGAATATGGAAGTGAAGAACGATTCAAATGCAACAGATAAGTTAAACGACAAGAGCTTTTGTGTTACAGGTACACTTTCTACCATGGGCAGAAAAGATGCGGAAGCGATAATTGAAAAAAATGGAGGCCGAATAGCCGGAGTATCGAAGAAACTAGATTATCTAATTGTAGGAGAGGATGCTGGATCGAAATTGGAGAAGGCAAAATCTTTGGGTATCACCATTTTAACAGAGGAAGAATTTAGATCTATCATAGGAATATAAATTTAAGTACCTTTGAAACTTTCCGAAGAAACTATTTTATCATGGTATCTTTTGGGGAGTTTCTTTTATAAAACGAATACAATATTCATCAATCTATCACATATGATTGGAATTGACGAATATTGGTTGATTTATGAAAAAAAGCATGCTATTATTAGATTAATTCTGAATAAAATTACAAGAAAATGGGGATTGCCTATGCCTATAAGAATTCAAAGTGATTTACCTGCAAAAAAAATATTAGAAGATGAAAATATTTTCATTATGGATGAGAGTAGAGCGACTCATCAGGATATCAGACCTTTGAAGATCGCAATCCTAAATTTAATGCCAATAAAAGAAGATACAGAGGTACAATTACTTCGAAGTCTTTCGAATACACCGCTTCAAGTAGATGTTACTTTTTTGACAACAAGTTCCTATACGGGATCCCATACTCCAACCAGTCATTTGGATCAATTCTATCTTACGATCGACGATATTAAGGATAAGAGATTTGATGGATTGATTATTACCGGTGCGCCGGTTGAACTGATGGAGTTTGAAGATGTAACGTACTGGGATGAGTTGGTGAAAATCATGGAATGGTCTAAAACGAATGTAACTTCAACATTACATATCTGTTGGGGAGCTCAAGCGGGGTTATATTATCATTACGGTATTAATAAGGAGACACTGAATGATAAGGTGTTTGGTATCTTTAAACATAAAGTTTTAAGAAGAAAAGTTCCGTTTGTCAGAGGCTTTGATGATGTATTTTATGCACCTCACTCAAGATACACCACGGTATCCAGGGATGCGATTCTTGCCAACAGCGAATTGGAGATTCTTGCTGAGTCGGAAGAGGCCGGGGTATTTATCGTAATAGCGAAAGATGGAAAACAGATATTTGTAATGGGACATCCGGAATATGACCGCATATCTCTGGACAAAGAATATAAAAGAGATGTATTAAAAGGATTAGAGATCGCATTACCTAAGAATTATTATCCGGAGAACCAACCGGAACAACGTCCAAACTTAGTTTGGAGAGCACATGCTAATGCAATGTACACAAATTGGTTAAACTACTACGTTTATCAGGTTACTCCTTATGATTTATAGGAGCTCTGATAAGGAACAGAGTAACTCCATATGATTTGTTAATCATTTGGTTTTTTACTTGGGGGAAATGCCTTTCGGCATTGGAGGATATTATGGAAAGATTAATGAGTGCATTTCAAGATCCAGCTATATTGTTTACACTTATATTGTTAATCATAAGCATATGTATCATCGTGGTAGCAATTATATTACTTTATCGTTTGGAAAATGAGAAAAGAATTACGAAAGCAGCTGTTGAACTTAGAAATATTACGAATAGTTTTCATGCAGGATTAGTTCATTTCTTGTTAGAGGATGATTTAAGGATACTTTACACGAGTATGGGGTTTTACAATATTTTAGGTTATGACAAGACGGAAGTAAAGGATGTTAATAAAACTTCCTTGTTGGACTTTATAGATCCGGAAGATAAATCGTTTGTTTCAGAAATCTGGAAACAGATTAGTGAGGAGACGATTCATTGTGATGTAAGGTTGGTCAATCGAGACGGAGCCTTAGTTAATATGTTAATGACCGGAAACAGTTCAATTGGTAAGGATGGGAAGCATACCTGTTCTGTGGTATTTGTCGATATGACAGAGCAAAAGAAAATGCAAGAGAAGATACTGATTGAGAGCGAACGCTATCGTATTGCTACGGAGCTCTCGCAGGATGTCATTTTCGAATATGATGTTCCTACTGATTATATGGTATACACAAATAAATACACAGAATTATTTGATAAGCAACCAAAGGTACAGTCATTTATTATGACATGTGATCAACGAAGAGATTCGATTCATCCTGATGATTGGGGTGTTTATCTAGAATTTTGTCAGCACTTGATTGAAGGAAAAAGCATTATTGAGTCCGAGTACCGTATCAAGGATCGCCTTGGCGAATATATCTGGTGCCAGATCATGGGTAAGACGATTTATGATGATAATAAGAAACCAATTCGTATTATCGGTAAAATCGTAAACATTGATATGCAAAAGAGAGAGCTGGAAGCATTAGAATATAAAGCAACTCGAGATCCATTAACGGGTGTATATAATAAAGAAGTTACGATCAAGAAGATTGATAAATATATAACAGGTCACAAAGTGGGACAACATATGTTAATGTTCATTGATTTTGATGACTTTAAGAGCATTAATGATAATTTCGGTCATTTACAGGGTGATAAGGTTTTAATCTTTGTGATTAATCGCATTAAAGAAATCTTCACGGAAGGTGAAATTATCGGACGTATCGGTGGAGATGAATTTGTAGTATTTTCAGGAAATATTAATGATGTGGAAGAGGGCTTATATAAGGCTTCCAAATTGAAAAAAGAGCTTGATACCACATTGGTCTGCGGTGGTGATTCCATTCCGATTTCAGCAAGTATCGGCATGGCGATGTACCCGGAAGACGGTTTGTGCTATGAGCAATTAATCGATAGGGCGGATCAAGCTCTTTATCGTGTCAAGGAACAGGGGAAGAATAATTATTTACTCTACTCCGCCGTTACCTAAAATCTTTTTTTGATACAGAACCAACGATTGTTAATAAGATCATGCAGATGACGCATAACAGGAAGCAAAAGGTCAATAATAAGGCCACTTCATTGGTATGTGTCATTTTTTTTACGTATTCATAACCCGTATTGAATAAGAAACTGCAAAAAACTGTAACAAGTGTAGGCTTAACAATAGAGTTCATACTATCCAGAGTAAAATGGACATATCGGATCACTGCAATCGCATCCAGCCCAGTGATTATCAACTGACCGACTAGGAGCGCGATCAAGTAGCCATTAATTCCTTTTGATGGTATTAAAATTACAATTAGTATGATTTTAAACACGGTTCCAATTACGGAGTTAATGAAGGTAACGTGAGTCTTGCCAAGACCATTTATTATACTACCCAGTGTTGTTGTTAAATAGATAAAAGGACAAAGCCAGGCTAGTATAACAAGGTAGGCACCGGAGGATGCGTTGTGAAATACGGTAGTTCCTAAATCGTTGCCGTATATAATAAACAGCCCGGTACTAATGATTCCGATAATTAAGCTGTACTTAATAGATATTTCAGTAGTTTTTCCAATCAGTCGATCGTTATTAACCGCCTGAGCCTCTGATACGGTAGGTAATACTAATACAGCCAAGGCGTTAATCACTGCGGTTGGAAATAGGATAAATGGAAGGGACATTCCATTTAAAACACCGTATATGATCAATGCCTCCTGAGTGGATAGTCCATAACGACGCAGCATTGCTGGTATCAGGATGGCTTCAATACTATGTAAAATGCTTAGGAGCAGGCGGTTCGCGGATAGTGGAACGCTTAATTGTAACAGGTCTTTTAATATAACCCTTCTTCTACTTTCCACTGCGTTAGGATCCGGTCCCGATACGATAATTTTAGTTGGGGATTTCGTAACGTATAGGGACATGACATTGTAAAAACAGGATGCGATTTCACCAATTACCACACCGATGACTGCAAGCTCACAGGTCACTTTACCGTCACCGTTCCCGAGATAAAAAGCTACTATGTACACGATTATAACTCGAGCAAACTGTTCTATTAATTGTGTGATTGCTGGCACGCCAGCTTTCTTGAGTCCATAATAGTAACCGTTAATACAGGCAGTGATACCACAGAATGGGAATGCTAACGCAAGGATTCTTAAAGAATCAGCGCTTCGTCGTTCCATAAGAAAACGCCAAGCGATAAGATCAGCGTAATTATAAATTAAAAATGATAAACCGATTGCTAAGAATATCGAGAGAAAAATACTGATTCGAAGAATTTTACTCACATTTTTGGGGTTGCGTTTGCCGATTTCTCCTGCAACGAGTCTTGATATTGATGTCTGAATACCTGCAGCAAAAATTGTATAACATATTCCAAATACCGGAAAGATAAGCTGATAGATACCTAACAGCTCTGCTCCCATTGTATTTGATAAGAATATACGATAAAAGAATCCGATAAATCTTGTTACAAATCCGGCTAAAGTAAGAACCAAAGTTCCCTTTACAATATTACTTCGTTTCATTTTACTAATCTCTTGTGCTGAGAGAGCTTTTTTGTCCATAGAACATCTCCAATACAACGCTAGCATTTGATCCATGCTCATCTATTCATAGTAAATATATTTCCAAGTTTAAAAACTTATGTTTAGATGGCTAAGAAAGAAATTAAATAAATATTTTAGCAAATACTATGAAATAATATTGACAGAAAGTTGGAAGGGTGCTATATTATAACCGAGTAAATTAATAGGAAATAAAATACTAGGAAATAAATTAGTAGGAATTAATGGAACTGGTATTGTATTTCTGCATAAATTAAAGCAAGAGTAATTCGATATTAATATAGATAAAAGAGGTGAGATTATGTTGCTATCTACGAAGGGTAGATATGGATTAAGAGCAGTTCTCGATTTGGCTGTACATGCAGATGAAGATACGGTAGCATTAAGTCAAATTGCTGAGAGGCAAGGAATATCAATTAGCTATCTGGAACAGTTGATAGCAAAGCTTAAAAAGGCCGGTATAGTAAAAGGAATTAGAGGGGCACAAGGTGGATATATGCTAGCTGTACCCGCAAAGGATATATCGGTAGGAGCAATCCTTAGAGCTTTGGAAGGAGATCTCAGTCCGGTTGATTGCTCTGAGGTCGTCCAAGGAGACAGTATCTGTACTAGCTCGGATTCTTGTGTAACAAAATATGTATGGAAGAGAATTAGTGATAGTATTAATGAGGCAGTTGATTCGATAAAATTATCTGAGTTAGTAGATGAGAGTAAGAGAATACAAACTAATTCGGCACATACGGATACAAAAGCAAAACAAACATGTGGTTAATTTAGATGTGGATTAGGAGATGGCGTATGGATAAGAAAATATATCTTGATAATGCAGCAACAACAAAAACTAGACAGGAAGTTGTAGAAGCAATGCTTCCTTACTTTACTGAATTATATGGCAACCCTTCCAGTGTATATGAATTTGCTGCTCAGAATAAGAAGGCAGTTGATGAAGCGAGAGGTACCATTGCAAAAGCCCTTGGTGGAGAGAATGCTGAAATCTACTTTACAGCCGGTGGAACGGAGTCCGATAACTGGGCTATAAAAGCGGCGGTAGATGCTTATGCAGATAAAGGCAATCATATTATTACTTCAAAGATTGAGCATCATGCGATTCTTCATACCTGCGAATATCTTGAAAAACATGGCGTGGAAGTTACTTATGTAGACGTAGATGAGAATGGTGTTATTAAGTTAGATGAGCTGGAGAAAGCAATCAAACCGACAACAATATTAATTTCTGTTATGTTTGCAAATAACGAAATTGGTACCATGCAGCCTATCAAAGAAATCGGTGAAATAGCAAGAAAGCACAATGTAATCTTTCATACCGACGCAGTACAAGCATTTGGCCATGTTCCGATTGATGTAAACGACTTAAATATTGATATGTTAAGTGCGAGCGGACATAAGATCAATGGTCCAAAAGGAATTGGCTTCTTATATATCAAAAAGGGATTGAAATTACGTTCTTATGTTCATGGTGGTGCGCAGGAGAGACAAAGAAGAGCCGGAACCGAAAATGTACCCGGTATCGTTGGATTTGGTAAAGCAGTTCAAATCGCAATGGATACAATGAAGGAAAGATGCGATAAGGAAACAAAGCTTAGAAATCTTCTTATGAAGAGAGTCCTCGAAGAGGTTCCATTTGTAAGAGTAAATGGTGATAAATCAAGACGACTTCCGAATAACGCGAATTTCAGCTTCCAGTTCATTGAAGGTGAATCTTTATTGATTATGTTAGATATGAAGAATATCTGTGCATCCAGTGGTTCAGCCTGTACATCAGGTTCATTAGATCCATCCCATGTACTTCTCGCTATCGGTCTTCCACATGAAATTGCACATGGTTCCTTAAGACTAACTGTCAGTCATGAGAATACAGACGCCGAGATTAACTATACCGTGGATCAAATCGTAGAAATCGTAGATAAATTACGCAAAATGTCTCCTCTATATGAGGATTTCATGAAGAAAAAATAACACACTTAACTAACAAATTACTTTCATTATAGGAGGAAATAGTATGTATACAGAAAAAGTTATGGATCATTTTACAAACCCAAGAAATGTTGGGGAGATAGAGAATGCAAGCGGTGTAGGTACTGTAGGAAATGCGAAATGTGGAGATATCATGAGAATTTATCTTGATATTGATGAAAGCGGCATCATTAATGATGTAAAGTTTAAAACCTTCGGATGTGGTGCAGCGGTAGCTACCAGCAGCATGGCAACTGAACTTGTGAAAGGCAAGACTGTTCAAGATGCACTTGAAGTAACCAATAAGGCTGTTATGGAAGCACTTGACGGATTGCCTCCGGTTAAAGTACATTGTTCCTTACTTGCAGAAGAAGCGATTCATGCTGCACTTTGGGATTACGCAGAAAAGAAAGGCATTAAGATCGAAGGACTCGAAAAACCGAAATCAGATATCCATGAAGACGAAGAAGAAGTAGTATACTAATTAGATCCGGTATGTTCATAACAGAAACCGGCATGGAGGTATGAATGGAAAAGGTAGTAGTTGGAATGTCTGGCGGTGTGGATTCCTCTGTCGCAGCACATCTGCTAAAGAAGCAGGGCTACGAGGTAATCGGCGTTACGATGCAGATATGGCAGGATGAAGACGTCTGTTCCATGGAAGAGAATGGCGGTTGCTGTGGTTTGAGTGCTGTAGAAGATGCAAGAAGAGTGGCATCCGCACTGGACATTCCGTATTACGTTATGAATTTTAAAAAAGAATTCAAAGAAAATGTCATTGATTATTTTGTTGAGGAGTATCTGCAGGCCAGAACACCGAATCCCTGTATTGCTTGTAATCGATATGTAAAATGGGAATCCTTATTAAAACGTTCGTTGGATATCGGGGCTACCTATATTGCAACGGGACATTATGCTAGTATCACAAAGCTTCCTAATGGAAGATATACGATAAAAAAATCTGTTACCCCAGCAAAAGATCAGACTTACGCTTTATATAATTTAACGCAGCACCAATTAGCACATACACTGATGCCGGTTGGAGATTTTGCAAAGGATGAGATTAGAACCATGGCTCAGGAGTTGAATCTTCCTGTAGCGAATAAGCCGGACAGTCAGGAGATATGCTTTGTATCGGATAATGATTACGCCGGATTTATACAGAATTATTTGGAAGAGGAGAAAGCATCAAACGAAAACTCCAATAATAATTCTATCGCTAAGGAATATAAAGGTTTGACACCGGGTAACTTTGTAAATACGGCAGGTGAGGTTATCGGCAAGCATAAAGGACTTATCCATTATACCGTAGGGCAACGTAAAGGGTTAAATCTAGCTATGGGTCGCCCGGTATTTGTACTAGAGTTGAGGCCGGAAAGCAATGAAGTTGTGATTGGTAACGGAGATGAAGTATTCTCAGATCGATTACGTGCAAACCGCTTAAACTTTATGGCAATTGAAGATCTTGATGGAGAAATGGAAGTGGATGCAAAAATCCGTTACTCTCATAAGGGTGCGAAATGCGTAATCAGAAAGACCGGAGAAGATGAGGTACTATGTATCTTTGACGAGTCTCAGCGTGCCATCACACCCGGACAAGCTGTAGTATTCTACCAGGGAGATTATGTGGTTGGCGGCGGCACAATCATGAAGTAATATAGAATTGATAGTCATCAAAAAGCAACAACTTTATCCAAGCGGAACATGTTGCAAGTGATCTGTGAAAAATATATATACTATACGTGTATCGAAAGAAATGTGATACATAGATTCAAAAAGCAACTGTATGAAGTCGTTGGTGCTTGGGCCATGTGTTTTATGGCCTTATGCACCACTACGAACTTCATCCAAGCGGGAGCGTGTTGCGATTGAACTATGTATCACATTTCTTGATTACACTACCTATAATTTTTCATAAATAGCTTCCCCGCCTTCAAAGGTCGCATAATAGCGAAAGCCCGCGCTTTTCAAAAGATCGGGTACACGGTGGAAATCATAACATAGATGTTCCGGCTTATGAGCGTCGGAACCGATCGTGATCAGTTCACCTCCCAGTTCCCGGTAACGCTTGATGATTTCAAGCTTTGGGTGAGGATATCCAAGACCATATTTATAGCCTGCGGTATTAATCTCAATACCTTTGCCATAGGATATGATGGTCTTTAACACTTCATCCAGAATATCTGCATAATCAGAGTATTGATAATCTTCCTTTACAAGTGCTTTTGACTGTCCCGGTACATAACGGATGATGTAATCGATATGCCCATAGATATGAAAGCCCTGGAAGGATTTACAGTTTTCGATGATCGTTTCAAAATAACGGTGGATTCCTTCTTGCTTTGATTTTCCCTCCCAGTATTGTGGGAAGTAAGGATCCTCGTGATCAACAACATGGGTGGAGCCGATAATAAAATCAAAGGGATGGCTTTTAACGAGGGAGGTTAAGCGGTCGGATAGATGTGGCTGCAGCCCCAATTCTATTCCAAACAAAAGCTTGATTTGTGTAGCATACTTTTCTTTTAAGTGCTCTAGCTTTTTAAAATAATCATGTTCATTAAAAACAAAGTCCAAATCACTGACGGGTGGATAATCATAATCCATATGATCGGTGAAGTAGAGCTTTTTAAGACCAAGTTCAATAGCTCGGTCAATCATTTGCTCCATAGGAGATTGGGAATCACTTGAGAATTCTGAGTGAACATGGCTGTCAGCTATAATCATAAGAATATCCTCCTAATATCTTGAAAGAGGTTGGATAGTATGTCGGCACGAATTGCATTGTAACATCCATTCTCCATCTTTCATCATAATCTTGCTCCATAAAAATACTAAGGAATCTGTTGGATTCCGGAGATATCGGTTGGTGAAACCATGGAATAATTCGTATAATACACCACAAACCCAGGCTTAGAACCGGAAGGTTTTTTTACATTTTTCTTTAAGGTGTAATCAATCTCTACCTTATCGGAATCTCTTCCACTTGAATAATGTGCGGCAAGACGTGCTGCTTCCTCGTAAGTACGATCGGGCAGTTCTTTATTATCTGCCTTAACGATGACGTGGGAACCACCTATTTTCTTTGCATGAAACCACCAATCACCACCTTCTGCGAACTGGAAGGTAAGCTCATCATTCTGGTAATTATTCTTGCCGACATAGATGTGATACCCGTCAGAGGATAGATAGTGAAAGGGTTTGCTCTTACTGTTAACTTTTTGTACATAGCCCTTCTTGCTCTGTCTGTTTGAACCGTTCACAAATTTACGTCGGATATAACCGAAATCGGATAGCTCACGCTTGATTGCAGCAAGATCATTTTCCTCTGTAGCAATCTCTAAAGAGGACTTGATGGATTCCAGATGCTCCATCTCATCAGAGGTTTCCTTGATCTGAGTGGATAAGGCGTCATAGGTACGTTTTAATTTATTATATTTTTCAAAATAATGCTTTGCGTTATCTATTGCTGACAGTGTCGGATCGAGTGGTATGTTGATTTCTTTATCGTCATAATAATTGATTGTGGATAAAACCTTTGCTCCTGGTTCAAGACCGTAACCATATGCGGTGATTAGCTCTCCGTATACTTTGTATTTATCTCGTTTTTCAGTATCCTTGAGCTGTTTTATCTGCAGATCATATTTTTTGCCGGTACGTTCAATTGCAGTTGTTACGATTTTACGAAGATCAACAGATTTTTGACGGATTCTTGTAAGGGCGTTTTTCGCCGAGTAAAAGGTTTCTAATAAATCAGAGATAGAAGCAAAGCTTTTTACCTCATGGTTGGTGTAAGAATTCAGTGGTACGCTGGAAAATTCAATCGGAGCTCCGTCGGAGTATACGATATTTGGAGAAAAAGACGCAATCTTTACCTCCTCCATTAATCTGGATAAAACATTATAAAGATGCAATCCAACATCTTCAGTTAAGGCCTGGGTTGGCTCTTCCCCGTCTATAGAAGCGCGGTAGCAGATCTCATTGGCAAGTAGAGGGCTGATACCAGTTAAGCCGGTATAGATGGCTTTGGCGATGGGGTGAGGTTTGGATAGAATATAATCCCCAAATTCCTTATAGGTGATGGATAACGGATTATATTTTTCTATGGTAACGGGCACAAAATAAGGACGTCCGGGTAATACCTCTCGAACAGAACTTACAAATTGATTGATTCTTTTAATGCTATCAATTATCGTCATATCTTCATCGCAAAATATGATATTGCTGTGCTTACCCATTAGTTCGAAAATAAGATATTTAACCTTCTCATCACCCATTTCATCCAGATGCTCAACTTTAAAATGAATGATTCGTTCAAGACCCGGCTGGCTGATATCTAAAATCTTAGCGCTGTTTAAATGCTTACGAAGCAGCATACAAAAATTTGGCGCAGTAAGCGGACTGGGCTTTGAATTTTGAGTGAGATAGATCAGAGGGAGCCCGGCCCCTGCTGACAAGAGAAGTTTGTATTGTTCTCTGCCCTGACCTTTAATTGTTAGGATAAGCTCATCTTTTTCCGGTTGAGCGATTTTATTAATTCTGCCACCTAATAAGGTTTTACGCAGTTCATCAATTACATTAGCAATAACGACACCATCAAATGCCATAGTTCATTAATCTCCTTATCTATATAAACTTCAATTGTATCAATGTTATGTCAATAAAAAAGCACTTAAAAATAGAAGGTGCTTTGTACATTTAATTATTCAAGAATTATAGCATAATCTTTCCCAAATGGATACCCGTGATTTATGATTCGCTTCTCCATATTATCTCCACATATTGTTGATATGATAAGAGCATGAAAAAGAAAGTTGTATCATTGATGATAACAAATCAGAGTAGATATTGAAGGGAGATTAGCATGTCTACAACTATTAGAAATAGCACATTGAAGGTCACCAATATGACTTGTGCCCATTGTGAAAGTGCAATTGAGAACGAATTATCAAAATATGAGGGAATCCTCAGTGTGAATGCAAAATATTCCTCCGGTAAAGTTGACATAGTATACGATGAGAATGTGATTTTGATCTCAAAGATAATTGAAGTGATTGAAGATACCGGATATCATGTGGAAAGTGAAAAAAAGCAAACTGGGAATGCTTCTACAGTAAAATCACCAAGTAAAACGGAAATGAAACAAAGCCGTGATTACTCTGATATTATTGCAATCGGTGTGATCATCTTCGCGTTATATATACTTGCGAAGCATTTTGGATTGTTTAATATCATCTATCAGTTTCCGGTAGCAAAGGAAGGTATGGGGTATGGCATGCTATTTCTGATTGGCTTGCTCACTTCAATCCACTGTGTTGCCATGTGTGGTGGAATTTGTTTATCCCAATGTGTATCGACGGATAGCACTAATAAACCCATGAACAAATGGAAATCTTTACGACCAAGTCTTTTATATAATTTAGGAAGAGTGGTATCCTACACCGTAATTGGTGGTATCGTTGGAGCACTTGGTTCCGTCATCAGCTTCTCAGGAACTATGAAAGGAATTGTTCAGATTTTAGCCGGTGTATTTATGGTAATTATGGGAATTAATATGCTTGGAATATTCCCTTCATTACGTAAATTCAATCCGAGGATGCCAAAGATATTTGCAAGAAAAATCTATGAGCAGAAGCAGAGTAGAAGCCCTCTCTACATTGGGTTATTAAATGGATTAATGCCCTGCGGACCATTGCAGGCAATGCAGCTATATGCTTTATCAACCGCAAGCCCTATCAAAGGAGCATTATCAATGCTGATCTTTAGTGTTGGTACTGTACCACTGTTATTTGCTTTTGGCGCAATCAGTTCCTTTTTAAGTAAGAAATTTACGAATAAAATGATGACGGTTAGCGCGGTACTTGTTATTATCTTAGGTCTATTCATGTTCAGCTACGGAACAAACTTGTCAGGAATCACATTACCTGGTGTATCAAATTCAACTGCTACAATAAAAAAAGAAAATATTGCTAAAGTGGAAGACGGCATCCAGACAGTTACAACAGGACTTTCCTCGGGAAGATATGAGCCAATTGTAGTTCAAAAGGGAATTCCGGTAAGGTGGACAATTCAGGCAGAACAAGGAGATATCAATGGTTGTAATAATGCGATTGTAATCTCGAAGTTTGGTATTACAAAAAAACTGAAGTTAGGGGATAATGTAATTGAATTTACACCTGATTCGGACGGAGTTATTCGATATAGCTGTTGGATGGGTATGATACGTAGCAGTATCACTGTTGTGGATGATATTAAGAATATTAATACTAATTCTCTTCCGGAAGACAATAGCATTCAAAGCTCAGGAGGTTGCTGTGCAACCACGGGTAATGATGTTCAGGATTCCGGTAACTCAGTAGAAGGTGAACCAGATACTAATCAAAGTGATCTTAATCTGCAACCATCGTCTGACGAGAGCGGTAACGTGCAGAATAACGATCCTCAATCAGTATTTGATAATAGTGATTCACAAGAAAATCAGCAAAATCCAGCAGATAATTATAATACTCAGGATGATTTATCAGATTTGGGTGGAGGATGTTGTAATTAATTATTTCTAAATTAGTGATTAATATTAAAAAAAGAAAGGTTAAGAAATATATGATGATGAAGTTTAGAGGAAAAAAGCTTGCAATTGTAGTGTTAATTGCGATAGCATTATTAGTAGTCGGTGGTGGATTATTAGTAGGACAGAATTTCGGTTCAAAAGCAGGTAAGAATTCATCCACTAAGGCAGTGGTTGATAATGATTTGGTAATCCAAACAAAAAATGTAACAGAAAAAGCTGGGTTTTACCCTGTTAAGATTGGCGGAACCGATATGGAAGTGATCGCTGTAAAAGCTTCTGATGGTACCATACGAACCGCTTTCAATACCTGTCAGGTCTGCAATAATTCCGGTAAGGGCTATTATAAAGAAGAAGGAAATCAGCTGGTATGCCAAAACTGTGGCAATCGTTTTGGAATGGATGACGTTGAGGTGACAAAGGGTGGATGTAATCCTGTACCGATAACGGATGAATATAAGAGTGTTAGTAATGATACAATTACTATTTCTAAGGATGTATTAAAGCAGGCAACTGTGTTGTTTCAAACTTGGAAGTAAGAAACGGAGGTAGTGTGAATTATTGAAAAACATAATTCACACTACGAAGTTTTGGTATGCTAAGGTTAGTGTGGAAATTTGTGCCTATGCTCAAATTCGCGGGTGTTGGCGGCTTGGAGGTTAATATGAATAAAGAAACGGTTAAAATAAGTGGTATGACCTGTGCTGCATGTGCACAGAGAGTACAGAAAGCAGTTGTCAAATTAGAAGGTGTCAACGATGCGAATGTTAATTTAGCAACTGAAAAGTTATCTGTAGAATATGATAACCAGGACATATCAATTGATGTGATAAAGGATGCAGTAATAAAGGCAGGCTACGGAGTGATTGAAGAGAGTACCAGTAATCAGGTGATTCTCCCGATTGGTGGTATGACCTGTGCGGCATGCTCTCAGAGAGTGGAAAAGGCAATTAGCAAGCTAGAAGGAGTAAGTAAGGTATCTGTTAATCTGGCAACGGAAAAGGCTACAGTGGAATATGACCCTCATCAGATTAAGCTATCAGCGATAAAGGCCTGCGTTGAAAATATCGGTTATCAGGTTCTTGAGATGGATAAAACTACTGTGGATGAAGACAGACTTCGTAAGGAGAAGGAGATAAGAACTCTTTGGACTAAGTTTACCGTAGCAGCGGTATTTGGTCTTCCGCTATTATATTTTGCAATGGTACCTATGATTTCTTGGTTGTTTTTACCGATACCGGATGCGATCCAACCGATGAATTATCCGCTTCGTTATGCATTGCTTCAGATCACGCTTGTTATACCGATTATAATTGCGGGATATAAGTTTTATACGGTCGGCTTTAAAGCGCTGATACAGAGGAGCCCGAATATGGATTCGCTGGTTGCAATTGGTACCACTGCTGCGGTTTTATTCAGCATCTATAATACATTTGAGATTATTAATGGTAATTTTCATGCGGTAGACAGCCTTTACTTTGAGACGGCTGGTGTTATTATTGCATTGATTTTACTTGGTAAATCCCTTGAGGCTGTATCTAAGGGCAAGACTTCCGAAGCAATTAAGAAGTTGATGGGGCTTGCGCCGAAGACGGCTACGGTGATCGAGGATGGAAAAGAAATCGAAGTTCTTATTGATGAAGTTGAGATTGATCAAATCATCTTAGTAAAGCCAGGAGAGAAGATACCGGTAGATGGTATTGTAATTGAAGGAAGTACTTCCATTGATGAAGCGATGCTAACCGGCGAGAGCATGCCGGTTGATAAGAAGATTGGTGACAAGGTCTACGCGGCAAGCATTAATAAAAATGGTATGATTAAGTTTAAAGTTACAAAAGTAGGCAGTGATACTGCCTTAGCACAGATTATTAAATTGGTAGAGGATGCACAAAGCTCAAAAGCGCCAATCGCTCAGATGGCGGATATCGTATCCGGATATTTTGTTCCGATTGTTTGTAGCTTAGCATTATTAGCGTTTTTGGCATGGTTTTTAACTGGAGAACCATTCTCCTTTGCAATTACAATCTTTATCTCGGTATTAGTTATTGCTTGCCCATGTGCATTAGGACTTGCTACTCCTACCGCGATTATGGTTGGTACCGGTAAGGGTGCAGAGAATGGCATATTAATCAAAGGTGGAGAAGCACTGGAAACTACTCATAAGATTAATACAATTGTATTTGATAAAACCGGAACTATTACGGAAGGAAAACCTGAGGTGACGGATATTATTACAACTTCAGAAATCTCCAGTGAACGATTATTACAGCTCGCAGCTTCCGCAGAGAAGGGTTCCGAGCATCCACTTGGAGAGGCAATAGTAAGAGGAGCACAAAAAGAATCGATTGATATAATTCCAGTGGATCAATTTAATGCAATTCCCGGACATGGTATTGAAGTTGTAATTGATGGAATTAATATATTAATCGGCAACAAAAAACTAATGGATGACAGAGGAATTGATCTAAAAGATTTTATCATTCAATCCGATAAACTTGCTGGTGAAGGCAAGACCCCAATGTACATTGCGACAGATCTAAAATTTGGAGGTATCATAGCAGTAGCCGATGTGGTTAAGGAAAATAGTGCAAAGGCAATTAAAAAGCTCCAGTCAATGGGAATTGAAGTAGCGATGATCACCGGTGATAATCTTAAGACTGCTCAGGCAATCGCAAAACAGGTTGGTATTGACCGAGTACTAGCTGAAGTTCTTCCTCAGGATAAATCCAATGAAGTGAAAAAACTTCAGGCAGAAGGATTAAAGGTATGTATGGTGGGCGATGGTATCAACGATGCGCCAGCACTTGTTCAGGCTGATGTAGGTATTGCGATAGGATCCGGTACGGATGTTGCGATGGAATCAGCAGATATCGTTTTAATGAAGAGTGATTTAATGGATGTGCCGACAGCGATACACTTAAGTAAAAGCACGATACGTAATATTAAGCAGAACCTTTTCTGGGCATTTGGTTATAATGTAGCGGGAATCCCGATCGCAGCAGGAATCTTGCATCTGTTCGGAGGACCGTTATTAAACCCGATTTTTGCAGCAGCTGCAATGGCCTTCAGCTCAGTTTCCGTTGTGTCCAATGCTTTGCGTTTAAAAAGATTTAAACCCTATCATTAAAAATATACACACTCAAATTTCAACCTGCGGATTGAGTCTGTAGGTTTTGATGAAAGGTATGGTAATAAATATGAAGAAGTTTTTAATTATGACAATATTCCTCGTCTCCGCAGTTGGTCTAAGTGCATGTGGTAAGTTGGATGTCATCCGTGATCACTCGGTTGATTCCTACGACAAAATACTTACATTGTCAGGTGACCAAATTCAATTGGATGAAACAGCTGAAAATTGGTCACTTACCGCTCCGGATGAAACAGCGAAATTCCTATGGAGTAAGGATACGAGTAAAACAGCACTTGATGTTAAGCTTGAAACAGATGTGAAACCGTTCCTAAAGGCTGGTTTGGATCCAGCAAAATTACCGAATGGTATGATTCAAGGTGATAAAATTGTTGTTGGAACAGATCTGGGCGATAAAAAAGTTGGATCCGATAAGGACAGCAGTGCTCTTAAAGCTTATGAAAACATTGTATTCCCCTATCGTAGCCATTTGAAGTATCATTCCAATCTAGACCATTTTGGAATTGATCTTGCAAACGGTAATGTATTTGAATGGGCAAAGAATACCAAAACAAATGACAAAGATATTGTATTTGTGCTCAACCCCAAGGTGCTTATTGATGCCGGTGTTGATCCGAAGAAAGTGGACGGATGGGTATTTGCAAAGGTTGATACGATGGACTCCAAAGGCAAAAAGATTCAAGTGGATAAGTTCCTAAAACCATTTAATTTGGATAAACAACCATAATAATGTAAAAGTAATGCCGGCAAAATAATGGGTTATTTCATTTTTGCCGGCAGTTAAAATATAATGGTTTTGTTGAAAGGTAAGGTAACTTTTATGACTGGTCAGGGTAGGAAAATCTTAGTGGTGGAGGATGAACACAAGATTGCAAGTGTAGTGATTTCATTTCTAGAAAGCAAAGGATTTGCTGTAGTTTGGGCGGATAATGGTAAAAAAGCAATTGAGATATTTGACAAGGAATCGATTACGATGATATTGCTTGATCTCATGCTTCCGGAGATCTCAGGAGAAGAGGTATGTCGGATAATCCGCAAAAAGTCTAGAGTACCAATTATTATGCTGACTGCAAAAGCCGATGAAGAGGATATGTTAGTCGGTCTGGGTATCGGTGCGGATGATTATATTACAAAGCCCTTTAGTTTAAAGGCATTATATGCGAGAATAGAGGCAGTGCTGCGTAGAGCTTCAAATGACCTGGAGGCACTAGTAAATAAAAGTGCTTATAATGAAGGGGATCTTGAGGTTGATTTTGTAAGTCGAACTGTCATGAAGCAGTCCAAGGAAGTTAAACTTACACCAAATGAATATAAACTGCTGATTACTCTAGTCAAATATCCCAATAAAGTATTTACCCGAGATGAGCTGATTGCATCTGCTTTTGGAGATGAATTTGAAGGGTATGACAGAACCATTGACAGTCACATTAAAAATCTTCGTCAGAAGATTGAAACTGATCCGAAGAAACCTATTTACGTTAGGACAATACATGGTGTGGGATATAAATTCGGCGGTGAATTCACATAAGATGGAATAATATGATAAAGAAAGGGTATAGGGATGAAAAGAGCTTTAAGAACCCAGCTATCACTTACGATATTAGCGATTGTTTTGGCAACAATCGCTTTAGTTAGTGTGCTTTCAAATTATTTTATTAATAAACAGTTTACGGATTATATCACACGCCAACAAGAATTAAAAAAGCAGATTATCATATCGAGTATCAGTAAACAATATACACCTTCAACGAAAAAGTGGGATGTGAGTTTTATCCATGCGATTGGCATGAATTCATTATATGAAGGCTATATTGTAAAGGTTTATGATGATAAAAACCGAGTATTATGGGATGCTCAGTCCCATGATATGAATTTATGTAATCAAATTATGAGTGACATATCGAATCGAATGAAGATTCAATATCCACAGATGAATGGTGAATTTAAAGCAGAGAGCAGTTCGATGTACTTAGACAATAAGGTAATCGGTAGAGTGAGTGTCGGATATTTCGGACCATTTTTTCTCAATGAAAATGAATTCAAGTTCTTGCACTCATTGAACCGAGTGTTGGTTGGAATTGGTTTGTTTTCTTTACTGCTCTCAGCGGTAGTCGGACATCTTCTTGCCAAAAGAATCAGTCAGCCGATTTTAAAGACGGTAGAAGTTACGAAGCAGATAGCAGATGGAAACTATGGTGTAAGATTGAAGGATGAAAGTAACACAGCAGAAATCACATTGTTGATGGAATCCATCAATCATTTAGCACAGTCCTTACAGACACTCGAAAAACTAAGAAAACAACTTACGGAAGATGTTGCACATGAGTTACGTACGCCAATCACAATCCTTCAGTCCCATCTGGAAGCTATGATGGAAGGCGTGTGGGAGGCTTCCCCGGAGAAGCTGGAGAGTTGTTATGACGAAGCACAGCGAATTGGTATCCTAGTAGGTGACCTGGAAAAGCTTGCGAGAATTGAAAGCGATAACCTAAAGCTGAACAAGCAGCAGATCTATTTGAATGAGCTTGTTGACAAAACCGTGTTAAACTTTGGATCAGAACTGGAAAGCAGAGATATTAAACTGACGGTATCAGGAACAAGGGTCGGTCTATATGCGGATCAGGATAGAATCAGGCAGGTAGTAGTCAATCTCATATCCAATGCCATCAAGTACTCAGGGGATAATAGTAAGATATCGATTGAGATATTTGAAACCAAGGATATGGCAGGATTGAGAGTGATAGATTCAGGCATGGGAATCCCCACAGAAGAACTTCCGTATATCTTTGAACGCTTTTATCGTGCCGATAAATCACGGAATCGTTCTACAGGTGGTTCTGGAATTGGATTAACTATCGTAAAGTCTATTATTGAGGCACATGGTGGAACTGTATTAGCGGAAAGTGAAGTTAATAAAGGAAGTAAATTTATCATAACAATACCAAAGAATCAAGCGTAATAAAATATTGTGATACTTTCTTAAGAAATATGAAATTTTTATTAAATTTATAACATTATCTTTAGATGAATCAAAAAATATTTACACTATCTTAACACATGAATCTATATAATAAGTAGATACTGATATTAGCATCCGATTTGCCGAGGAAACGGAATTTGGGAAATCAGAATTTGAAAAGTTATGTGTATAAGAGGAGAGAAAGTAAATGAACATTAAAAATATTCTTTTGGGAAAGCCGCTTAAGAATAGTGAAATTGCTCACGAAAAACTATCGAGAGTGTGGGGACTTCCGATTATGGCGAGTGATGCTGTATCATCGGTGGCTTACGCAATCGAAGAAATTTTACTTATTTTAATACCTGCTATGGGCTTATTGGCATTTCATACCCTGCCATTTATTGTACTGCCTATATTATTGTTATTGATTATTCTGGTCATATCATATTCGCAGATTATTGATCATTATCCAAATGGTGGTGGATCTTATGCTGTCGCTCAGGAAAACATAGGTCATACTGCAGCGATGTTATCTGCGGCAGCATTAACAATTGATTATATATTGACGGTTGCCGTTAGTATCTCATCATCAACAGCAGCCTTGTCTTCTGCATTTCCGGCACTTCATACCTACAAGGTAGAAATCTCTTTGCTTTGTGTTGCGATTATTACCTTAATTAATCTACGTGGTGTTAAAGAAGCGTCAAAAATATTTGGTTTGCCTACCTATATATTTATCTTTTCTATGGTAGCATTGATTATAACCGGGTTCTTCAAGTTGTTTACCGGTACATTACATCCAATCAGTTATTCGACTCCCATTGTACCGACAGAAACGATTAATGGACTCGGAATGCTGATTGTTTTAAAGGCATTCTCATCAGGATGTACTGCAATGTCCGGTGTTGAGGCAGTAAGTAATGCAGTGCCAAGCTTTGCGACCCCGTCACGTCGTAATGCAAAGCATGTACTATATATGCTTGGTGCCATCATTTTAGTTATCGTGGGTGGTACTTCCATTCTCGCTTGTAATCTTCAGGTTCAGTATGTGGAAGGTCATACCGTATTATCCCAGATGTCCTCCGCGGTATTTGGTCATACATTTATGTATTATACGATTCAGTTATTTACTTCATTTATATTGATTTTGGCTGCTAACACCGCATATAACGGTCTGCCTCAGTTACTGTATATCCTGGCGCATGACGGATATGTGCCAAGACAGTTTTCCTCAAGAGGAACAAAATTAAGCTTTTCCAATGGTATTATCTTTATCTTTATTGCTGCATCCTTGCTCATCATCGGATTTAAGAGTGACACCCATTTATTAATTCCGCTTTACTCTGTGGGGGTATTTGTCTCCTTTACGATAGCACAGTATGGTATGTTCAAAAAGTGGAGAACAATCAAGGAGAAGGGATGGCAGTACAAATGCTGGATCAACGGTTTCGGCGCAATCGTAACCTTGGTCGTATCGATTATTGTATTTAGTACAAAATTCACCGATGGTGCGTGGATATTAAGTATCGCGATTCCTGCATTGATGCTGTTGATGTATGTAATTAAAAAACATTACTCTGCAGTTGGCAATGAGTTGTATCTAGAAGAATATTGTCCTTATTATGATAAGGGGGGAGTTGCCTCAACACAGTGTATTCTGCTGGTGCATGATATTAACAAACCATTCCTAAAGGCAATTAACTATGCGAATTCAATCTCAAACGATATCACAGCGCTTCATGTGTGCCGTCATCCGGAACATGCCGAGAAGCTGAGAGCAGATTGGGATAGACTTAAGATTCCTTACAAATTAGAAATTATCGAAACCCCTTATCGTGATATAATTAAACCTATGGACAACTATTTGTGGGAAAGAGAGAAACAGCTTAAACATGGAGAAAATATCTCTGTTATAGTAATTAAGTTTGTAACAGCTCATTGGTATGATAGTATTTTACATAATCAGACCACGTATTTCTTCACACAGCATTTAAGTAAACATAAGAATGTCTCCACTGTAGTTCTACCGTTTCACTATATGCTTAGTGATAAATTCAATTGTGAGAAAAACTCATAGATTGGACTTTACTGAATAGATAAGGAAAGGCTACGCTAAACCATCAATTCCTATCGGATACTTGTATATCCGGAAGTAATTGAGGTTAGTGTAGCCTTTCTTTTTGATTTAAGGGTTTTTCATACATGGTTTTTTATATTGAAGTAAAAGCTTTGAATTAGTACTTTTGAAAATGAAAAGAAGGATGTGTGAAATATAAACAATAGATGTTATAGTCGCTAAGAGGGATTCAAATAATGTAAATATTTTAAATAACAATATTGACATATAATATTATATGATGTATAGTATTGTTAAATCAATAATATTAAATTAGATATAATGAAGTGATGGAAGGAGTTGTTGGTATGGTATTTAATACCGGTTCAGCTTTGCTTGATGCAATTGTGCTTGCTGTTGTTTCCAAAGAACCGGAAGGTACGTACGGATATAAGATAACACAGGATGTTCGATTGGCGATCGAAATATCGGAATCTACTCTATATCCGGTTCTTAGAAGACTCCAGAAGGAAGCATGTTTGGAAGTGTATGATTTGGAATTTGGAGGAAGAAACCGTAGGTATTACAAGATAACGGACGCAGGCTTGGCTCAATTAAAACTTTATGTTGATGAGTGGGAAAGCTATTATAAAAAGATTAATAATATTTTTGAAGGAGTGAAATAGATGACAAAGCTAGAATTCATGAAGGAACTCGAAAGCTTATTGTCCGATATCCCTTTAGAAGAAAGAGAAGAAGCTCTGAATTATTATAACGGATATATAGAAGATGCCGGAGAAGAGCATGAAGAGGATATATTAAAAGAATTGGGTTCGCCTGCTAAGGTGGCAGGAATTATTAAGGCAGATTTGAATTTGAATGAAGTAGATCGTGAAAGAAGTGGATTGTTTACAGAGAAGGGCTATCAAGATACCACCTATGCAGATGAAAAATTCGAATTAATGGGTGGCAAAAAGTCCAATGCCAATGGACAAAATCAGGGTGCAAAAGCCGAAACAGGTAGTAATAATTCTGAGAACAACCAGAATACATCGCAGGGTTATAAAGCACAGAACCAGGCGGATAATAATGGAGTGAAGGTAGTGCTAATTATAGTGTTATGTATCTTTGGATTTCCGCTCATCATGTCCGCATTTGGAGTATTCATCGGAATTGTAGCTGCAGTCCTGGGTGTTATAGTGGGATTTGGCGCAACCGGTGTCGCACTTTTCATAACAGGAATTGTATTATTTATCGCCGGTTTAGCAGAAATTACGGTTCCATTTATTGGATTAGCCTTATGTGGTTCAGGGATGATTGTATTCGGATTAGGAGTATTGTTCTTAATGGTAACTACATTCCTATGCAAAACAGTAATTCCTGCAATGTTCAAAGGCGTGGTATATATATGTAAAATGCCTTTTCAGAATAGGAGTGTGATAGCATGAAATCATTTATGAAAGTATGGCTGGGAATAGCTCTGATGGCGATTGGATTTGGTATAGTATTAGTGATAATCGCGTTTGCCACGTCCGGGTTTCATAAAGTAGAACCTACTTCATCGCTGCATCAAAGCTTTGAGGGTGTAAAAAGCATAGATATGGATATTGATTATCGTGCTGTAAAAGTAGTTACAGGTGATAAATTTGAGATCACTGCAGATAATGTTACAAAGAGTGAAATAGAATCCTATGTAGAAGATGGCACTTGGTATATCAAAGAGAATAATAAAGATCAGGTAAATATATTCGGCTGGAAGTTTCCCGCAAACCGCATCTTCGACTGGGATAATTCAAATAAGATTAAGGTTACCATTCCAAAGGAATTCGTGGCAGATAACATCCAAATTAGCATTAAAGCAGGGGCATTGGATGCTGAGGAGTTGAATGCGGGTACCTGTGACTTGGATGTACAATCCGGCAGACTCTATGTAAAGAACCTGACGGTGAAAGAATCCTCTAGGTATCATGTTGGAGCCGGTGAGATAAAAATCGACCAGATAAAAGCGAAAAATATTGATATGTCCTGTGAGGTTGGAAATATTAATGTATCTGGTGATATTACGGGAGAAAATGTAATCAAAAACAATGTAGGTAATGTGGGTCTGAAATTAGACGGAAAAGAATCAGATTATTCCTATGATGTCAGCTGTGACGTCGGAGAAGTAACGGTAGGAGATTCAAGCTATCATAATATAAACAATAAAATAATCAATCAAAAAGATGCAAAGAATAATATAAAATTAGATTGCGATGTTGGGCAAATAAATGTAAAATTTAACTAATAACATATCTGAAAGGAGATTAAAACTATGGAACCAAAAAGACTTTATAAATCAAGTACGAACAAAATGATATGCGGAGTATGCGGAGGAGTAGCTGATTATTTGAATGTTGATCCAACTATAATTCGTTTGTTGTGGGTAATATTCGGCTTTACAGGACTCGGTGTATTCGCTTATATTGTAGCAGCCGTTATTATGCCATATCAGGTATAAAGATAAAATAAAGATAAAATAAAAGATAAAGATAACAGGGTCGCGGCACGTTTTTTGTGCGACGGCCCTGTTTGTGTCATAGTTTATGTCATAATCAAGAGTTTAAAACCTTATTAATAATTTCGATAATCTGTGTTGCCTCGAATGGTTTCGCAAGGAATTCAGCTGCACCAAATTTAACGGCGTCTACCATCTTAGCTTTTTGACCAGCAGCAGTAACCATGATAACTTTAGCTTTCTTATCATACTCAACGATGGATTTTAATGCTTCCAAACCATCCATTACAGGCATTGTTATATCCATGGTTGTTATATCTGGATTTAGTTCTTTATATTTCCCATAACCTTCTTCACCATTGGCAGCTTCACCAACTATTTCATGTCCGTTTTCCTCAAGTATACTTCTTAGAATTTTTCGTGATGTTTTAGAATCATCAACCATAAGAATCTTTGCCATGATTATATCCCTCCTAGTTTATCTCGACCGGATGATCTACTGCAACCAGTAAATCGGACTGAGCACCATTAATTATAATTGGAACTACATAGATATCTCCGTTTGCTGAAAGCTTCTTCTCAGAATAGTAGAGAGGAGGAGTCATATCTATTTGTATGTCTTCGTGACTGAGCTTTGAAGCGAATAAACCATTGCAACAGTTAATAAATTCACAAACTGCATCAAAAGCATCATCATCCACTTTAGAGAAGTCTTCTTTCGCGAATGGACTTGCGATTGTGGTCAGCTCATTTCCTACAGAGGCAATTCCTATAAAGAATTCATGGTCTCCAATCATCTTCTGAGAAGCGAGAGCTCCATATGTATATTCACTTACTTTTGTGATTTTTTTAATAATAATATCACTACTGATAAAGCGTACGAAGTTTCTCAAATATAGGCCGATAAGCTGATTGATCAAAGAGGAGTCAGTTACATTAAATATAGAAATAATACGATCAATATCACCGGATTTTAAAGCATCAATATCTAAATCAGTAAACTGATTATCTGCTTTGAAGCTTTCAATGTATTGATTTAATTCATCTGTACTTAAGATATTATTTTCCGTAACAACCTGGACAAATTGAAGATAAGGATTCCCCTGCATATTGAGAAGATGAGTAACCTCTTCTTCTAATAAATATCCCTTTTCAATTGCGATATCACCAAAGCGGCGATCCATACTTCGCTGCAATTGATTGATTTCCTCCGCCTGTTTTGCGGTTAATAACTTTTCTGAAACAGCAATCAGACCCAGTTTAACTCTTGTTTGTTGTTGTTTAAGAATTATTTCTTCAAATTGAGTCGAGTTGATCAAACCCTTTTCCACTAAATAATTACCAAAATAAAGCCCGAACATGATGTTTCTCCTTTCGTATTTCAAGATAATCTCTCGATCATTCCTTTTAACGAGAAAATCCGCGCTATGTACCCCATACATTATTTGAAACATATTTACGAAAAATATGCTTCACAGAATTCTCATATAGAATGTTTGCTATAAACTAATATACAACATTTTAGTCAAAAAAAATACCCTATTTTTCATATTTTTAAAAAATGTTTCTATAATTTGTGTAAAATAATAAATTTCTTTGTTAATAAAATACAGAAAGTATCAATTAAATACTTAAAATTCGTGAGTGATAGAAAAGGAAAAATTTTTGTTATATGATGACAATCCACTTCATCTATGATAAAGTATTGTTTGAGTTTAAATTGGAAATATGTATATATAATGAACATATCTTACAAAGCAACGGAAAAGGGTATGTACAGTTGATTCGACACAGAAGCACGTTGAGGTGCTTTTTATGGAGGTACGATATGAAAACAATAATTGAATTAATCTCTAATGAGGTGAAGGAAGCATTTAAAATAAACGGTTTTGAAGAGAAATATGGTATAGTAACCATTTCAAACCGTCCTGACTTATGTCAGTATCAATGTAATGGTGCGCTGGCAGCAGCAAAACAGTATAAATCTGCTCCTATTAAGATTGCTGAGCCGGTTGCTGAAACTTTGAGAGCGAGTGAAACATTTGAAGAAATAACCGCAATCATGCCGGGATTTATCAATATTAAAGTGAGTAATCAATTTTTGGCTAATTACTTGAATGAAATGAAAATAGCCGAACAGTTCGGATATGAGAAGGATCCGGATCCTAAGAAAATATTAATAGATTACGGCGGCCCTAATATTGCGAAGCCTTTGCATGTTGGTCATATGCGTTCCGCAGTTATCGGTGAAAGTGTAAAAAGATTACTTCGCTTCTGTGGTAATGATGTTACGGGTGACGTTCATCTGGGCGACTGGGGTAAGCAAATGGGACTAATCATCGCAGAGTTAAAAAGACGCAAACCGGAATTAGCATATTTTGATGATAGTTATGAAGGAGAATATCCAACAGAAGCTCCATTTGATATTACGGAATTAGAGGAGATTTACCCTGCTGCAAGTGAATATTCTAAGTCAAATCCGGATTTCCACGAAGAAGCAAAACGAATCACCTATGAATTACAGAACGGACATAGAGGATATACCGCAATCTGGAATCATATGCTGGATGTATCAGTAAATGATATTAAGAGAATATATAAGACACTGGATGTATCCTTTGAATTATGGAAAAAGGAAAGTGACGTACAGCCTTATATCCCACCGATGGTACAGTATTTAAAGGATAACAACTATACTCGTATCAGCGAGGGTGCATTGGTTGTTGATGTTAAGGAAGAAACAGACACAAAGGAGATTCCGCCTTGTATTATCTTAAAATCAGACGGAGCATCTCTATATAATACAACGGATCTTGCAACAATTGTGGAGCGTATGGAACTCTTTAAGCCGGATCATATCATCTATGTTACCGATAAGCGTCAGGAGCTTTATTTTGAGACGGTTTTCCGTTGTGCTAGAAAAGCAAAGCTAATCAATGAGGATACTAAGCTTACTCATATAGGATACGGTACGATGAATGGGAAGGACGGGAAGCCTTTCAAAACCAGAGAGGGCGGTGTTATGCGTCTTGAAAACCTGATTAAGGGTGTGAATGACGATGTATATCGCAAAATCATGGATAACCGTGATATGGAGGAGGGGCAAGCAAGGGAAATCGCTGCTCAGGTAGGTCTTGCCGCATTAAAATACGGTGATTTATCCAATCAGGTAAGTAAAGATTATATCTTTGATATTGATCGTTTTACCTCCTTTGAAGGTGATACTGGTCCTTATATCCTTTATACTATAGTAAGAATTAAATCAATTCTTGCAAAATATGCTGAGCTGAATAAAGGTACCGGAGCAGATACAATCATATCTGCAACAACACCTTCCGAACAGGCCTTAATGCTAGAGCTAACCAAATTCAACGAGATGATACATGCAGCCTATACTGATATAGCACCTCATAGAATTTGCTCCTATATCTATGATTTAGCGAATGAATTCAATAGCTTTTATCATAATACGAAGATTATCACAGAGGAAGATGCAACAAAACAGGCATCCTGGATTGCTTTAATTACGTTAGTTCAGGATATCTTACTCACAAGTATAAACCTTCTTGGATTTGAAGCACCGGAACGTATGTAATAAACGAGCATTGAAGTGTGGTTAGGGGGATGAGATAGAATGTATCGTTATATATCAAAGCTTGTCGTGTATAAAAATATCGAAGAGGACAGTATTCTATTAAGGCTTGCCAATCTGATCAAAGAATATGATCGATATCATGAAGATCAGAAAGATACGGTATTTGTGAAAGAGGATATTACCTCTAGGATATATACCTTAATACATCAATTATTAGAGCTCTCAACGGAGTATGGGTTTAATCATAATCTATGGCATAATTATCTGGCATATCTTCTGGCAACGACGGAAAATCCGTTCAGTATTACATGTGAGAAGGTAGGTGAAAAGGAAGGCACTGTAAATCAGTTTGCTAAAAATGATTTTAAGATATTTAAGCAGCTGTTTGACTATGACTTTAGTTCATTGGAACAAGCGCTGGAGATTGATTGCTTCTCTGTGATATGTAATTATCATTCGATTGAAAAGAATAGCAGCAGATACAATGCAAGCGTTAGTGAAAAGGTTCGTATGCTGAGTGAGCAGATAGCGACATCTAAGGATGAACACGAAATATTTGAAGCAGTTACTTCATTTTATCGTGATTACGGAGTAGGATTATTTGGACTGAACAAAGCCTTTCGAATCAATAAGGAGAGCGGCAAAACCGAGTTGGTACCGATCACCAATACACTTGAGATTAAGTTGGATGATTTGGTAGGATACGAGATTCAAAAAAAGAAGTTGATTGATAATACCAAAGCATTCATAGAAGGAAGAAAAGCAAATAATTGCTTATTATTCGGTGATAGTGGAACCGGTAAATCCACTTCGGTAAAGGCGATTTTGAACGAATATTATAAGGAAGGGCTTCGAATTATCGAAATCTATAAGCATCAATTCGAAGATCTCTCCTCTATTATTGCTAGAATTAAAAATAGAAATTATAAATTTATCATTTACATGGATGACCTGTCCTTTGAGGAATTTGAGATTGAGTACAAATATTTAAAGGCAGTGATAGAGGGTGGATTGGAAAATAAGCCGGACAATGTTCTGATCTATGCAACCTCTAACCGCAGGCACTTAATTAGGGAAACCTGGAATGACCGTTCTGATATGGAGACAACGGAGGAACTGCACCGTTCTGATACGATGGAAGAGAAGCTGTCATTGGTTGCAAGATTTGGTGTTACGATTAATTTTTCATCTCCGGACTTTGATGAATTCATGGAAATCGTCAGAGTGCTGGCCAGACGCCATCCTGGTATTCAACTTACCGATGAGGAACTATATGCGCAAGCGAATAAGTGGGAACTGTCGCATGGCGGAAGATCAGGTCGAACAGCCCAACAATTTGTAAATTATCTAGCAGGACAACCTATTTTAGAATAATTGCTACATTTCGTTTTCATTACGTACCTTAGTAAAGTCACATTGTCTATAACATAGAATAGCAGATTGGAGGATGGCATGGATAAATATAGTATATTGGTAAAAGGAATTGTTCAGTATGAGGATAAATACCTGGTAGTAAAGAGATGGTTTGATGATCGTGTTTCAGATCCATATCAATGGGGGTTTGTTGACGGTGGGATTGAGTTTGGAGAGGCACCGGAAAAGGCAGTTCTTAGATTGGTTTTTGAGCAGACAGGGTTACCGGCATCCATTGAACGAATTCTCTATACCTGGTCATTTATGACGGGAGATGTATATAATATCGGGATCAGTTATCTGTGTAGGGTTACCAACAGTGAAGTGGTTCTTTCGGAAGATTTGGTGGATAGTAATTGGATACGGAAGGAAGAATTTGAACACTATCTTGACCATAAGGTATTCCTAGATGTGGAAGAGTCGGAAATTTCATAGATAAAGGGAGAAAAACATGCTTACTTTAATTAAGAATGGTTATGTGATTGATCCTGCTTCAAACAGAGAGGGATTATTTGATGTACTGATTGACGGAGATACCATTGTGAAAGTGGCTAAGAACCTGAAAGAAAGTGAGCTCATTAAGCAGGGGAATAAGAAGGAAGATCAGCTACATGTTATCAATGTACATGGTAATTATGTTATGCCCGGATTTATCGATCTTCATGTGCATCTACGTGAGCCCGGTTTTGAATATAAAGAAACAATCCGTACCGGTTCTATGGCGGCAGCAGCCGGAGGATATACGGCGATTTGTCCAATGCCGAATACGAAACCAGTAACCGATAGTCCACAAATGATTCAATGGATATTAGACAAAGCAAAGCAGGATTCGGTTATTAATATCCTACCGGTCGGTGCTATCACGCTCGGTCAGGAGGGTAGTGAACTTACTGACATTCCGGCAATGAAGGGAGCGGGAGCTTGCGCTCTGAGTGAGGATGGTAAATCAGTAATGGACACCGCCTTATATGCTCAGGCGATGAAGATTGCAGCAGAGCAGGATATTCCGGTATTTGCGCACTGTGAGGATAAGAGCCTTGTTGGAAAAGGTGCAATTAATGCAGGCAAAAAGGCTATAGAGCTGAATGTTGCTCCAATCAGTAATGCGGTAGAGGATATTATAACAGCCAGAGATATACTGCTTGCGAAGGAAACAGGTGCCAGACTTCATCTGTGCCATTGTTCCACAGCGTACAGTGCAGTTATGGTTGAGTTTGCGAAAAAAGAAGGGTTAAATGTGACTGGTGAGGTATGCCCCCATCATTTTATCCTAACCGATGAGGATATACCCGGTGATGTCGCAAATTTTAAGATGAACCCCCCACTTCGTTCTGCTGAAGATGTACAAGCCCTTAAGGAAGCTTTACGAGATGGAATTATGGATGTAATCTCTACAGATCATGCCCCGCATTCTGAGGAGGAAAAAGCAAAATCAATCGCAGACGCGCCATTTGGTATTGTAGGTTCGGAGACAGCATTTGCATTAACCTATACCGAGCTTGTTAAGACAGAATATTTAACTCCGGCACAGCTAGTGGAGAAGATGAGTGTCAATCCCGCGAAGATATTAAGGATCGACAGAGGTTGCATTGGTGAGGGCAAAATTGCGGATCTTGTAATCATTGATCAGAATGCTGAGTATCTCATTGATAAAAACACATTTTATTCTAAGGGAAAGAATACACCATTCCATGGTAAGAAGGTATGTGGCAGAGTGATGTATACTTTTGTAGGTGGTAAACCGGTTTATGAGTATATGAAGTAGATTAAGAGGTTACCCTCTATGATATAAGGAGAATGAAGATGATAAACAAATTAGTGGAGAAAATTGAGAAGTTAGAAGCACCAATTGTTGTAGGTCTTGATCCTATGTTGGATTTTGTTCCGAACCAAATTCTGCAGAAAGCATTTAGCGAAAAGGGTGAAAACATCGAGGGTGTGGCAGAAGCAATCTGGCAGTACAACAAAGGGATTGTGGATGCAACCTATGATTTGATTCCTTCCGTAAAACCACAAATTGCGATGTATGAACAGTTTGGAATCGAAGGATTAAAGGTATTCCATAAAACTGTGGAGTATTGCAAAGAAAAGGGACTTGTTGTAATCGGTGACATCAAACGTGGAGATATCGGTTCCACTTCTGCAGCTTATGCAACAGGGCACCTTGGTAAGGTTTCAATTGGTGGTAAGGATTACCGTGGCTTTGATGAAGACTTCATTACTGTAAATCCATATCTTGGTTCTGATGGTGTGAATCCTTTTATTGATGTGTGTAAAGAAGAGAATAAGGGACTATTTATTCTTGTGAAAACCTCCAATCCTTCCAGTGGCGAGTTCCAGGATCAATTAGTGGATGGAAGACCATTGTATGAATTGGTAGGTAAAAAAGTTGCCGAATGGGGTGAGCAGCACATGGGTAACTCCTATAGCTATATCGGTGCAGTAGTCGGAGCAACCTACCCTGAGATGGGTAAGATCCTTCGTAAGCTGATGCCTAAAACTTATATTCTTGTACCCGGATATGGAGCACAGGGGGGGAAAGCGGAAGATTTGGCACCTTATTTTAATAAGGATGGTCTTGGCGCAATTGTTAACTCCTCCAGAGGTATTATTGCAGCATATAAGTTGAAGGGATATGAAAAGTTTGGTGCTGAGGGTTACGCGGATGCATCTAGACAAGCGGTAATTGATATGCGAGAGGATTTAAAACAGGCTTGGCTTGCAACAAAATAAAATAGACTAAGACGTTGATAACAATTATGTCATTAGATATCTATAGTATAATAAGAGGCGAATTCAAGAGAGACGGTATTAATATAAGGAGTATTCCTGTATAAAATACCGTATTAGAAAATTGAATTCGCCTCATGTTCTGCTCTATACTATGTAATTCTTTAAGAGAAATATGTGCTATGAATCATATGTTTCTAGCTAAAATAAGTATTATTGATCTTCTCAGCAGTCCGTGTTGCAAGTGCCTGAGTGGTCAGTGTTGGATTTGGACCACCCAAACTGTTATACAATACACTGTTGTCCGCGATATATAAGCGCTTCACTTGAAGTGCTTCGCAATTCGTATCAGTTACATATCCCATTCTCATGGTACACATAATATGAATATAGATTTCAGGCGGCCAGTTTCCCCTTATAATTGTCTTAGCTCCGGCGGCTCTTAAGATACCGGAAGTGATTTCAGCCAGCTTTTCACGTTTTTCAATATCAGCCGAACTTGGGGTGTAGCGAATTACTGGGATGTATCCATGCTCATCCTTTCGTTCAGGATGTAAGGTTATGCTGTTATTCTGATTTACCTCATCATCAATAAAGGTTGTTACAAATAAGCTTCTTGTGTAATCTTTCATGAATTCTTTTAATTGCTCCCCAATAACGATTCCTTCATAATCCCACGGCTTTGTACCATATGTCGGGTTGGCGCCTGTAAAACCGGTTCCGGTTGCATAATATACGGAGGACAATAACCCCGGTGTCATTCCAACGGTAATAATGACACCTAGTCCGGGGTAAGCAAACCTTGCAGCAGCATTTTGACCGACAAATGGTTTGATATCCGATACTCCGAGTACATCGAACAGATTCTTCTCATCAAAGATACCTGTGAATCCATCAAAGTAATGATTCACTAACCCTTTACCGACCCATGGGTTTTCAGGTAACCCGGAATTTAGCCATAGACGCGGACTTTCTACTCCGCCGGCTGCCATTACGATTACCTTACCATAGAATTCATTGCTTTCACCTGACCAGGTATCTCTGGTAACGACACCAATCGCATGGATTCCTTCAGCGGTATTTTCGTCAGTTAAAATCTTTGTTACGAATGTATTAGGGCGCACTACAATATTGCCAGTGCTTAGTGCTCTTGGGATATAGCTAACCAAGGTGGTTCGTTTTGCTATCCCTTCGATGGTAGGACCTATATGACAACCGTTTACACAGTGCCCTCTCAAGGTACATCCAACGGCAGTATTATTATTAAAGTTAAAGTTAGGATTGTTTATCGCTGGGTTAGTTCTTAATATTGCATTTGGTTGAGGTTGATATCCGATTCCAGTGTTATCACTTCTAGGGATATAATTCCATCCAGCCTTTTTGGCACCATAGTAAAAAATTTCTTCTTTTGCAGTAACAGGAGCGGTATTAACGGGAAGAGTTGTCTCCACTCTGTCATAGTAGGGAACTAGTTCACTATAGGGGATAGGCCATATATTATCAACGGATATTGGAAATGCACGCGGGGAATTACCAAAGTAGTGAAGTGTGCTTCCGCCAATGCCGGAATTTTGCCAGGTCAGACCTCCGATTCTTTGCCATGGAGGGCGAGATCTGTCAGCCGGCCCCCATCGGAACTTTCCGGTTGCCAGATCATTCATATCATCTTCCAGATCGGTAAAGCTTTCTTTTAGTAGATCAATACTCAAATCATCGTAGCTAGAGCTGGAGTCTGCTCCAGGCTCTGCATTTGGCTTGGGCCATTTCTTGTTACCATACCAAGGGCCTGCATCCAGCAGAAGAACTTTCCTGCCCTTTTGACAGAGTTCCTTCGCTGCAACAGCGCCACCGCCGCCACCGCCGATAATAATGACATCATATCCGTTTTCTTGATTCATGAGCTTTTCACCTTTCATTACATTTCAGTTTATGTGAATTGATAAGATCTTAAAGCATGGTATCCCAGTGATGGACCCGGATAGCGGATCTGCTTCCAACTAAATGGATAAAACTCCAGTACCCGCTGGTTAGGTTCGTTAAGACGTGTTGATCCATATCCGTACCATTCTGAATAGTAGCCCATCATCGTAGTTCCAATCATGGGGAAAATATCGAAGTCACTTTCGGGGAGAAGTGTTTGGTGACTGGCGATATCTATCATTTCAACAATCGGGATAGATGGAGATAGGTCTAAGCTTGCTTGCCTTAAGATTATGAATTCATCGATATGGGCATCAAGTGCACCATAATACTGAATAATTCCGAATTCATATGCGAGTAAGGGAGATCTGGGAATAATCATATCTACAATAACCTGGTAGGCGCTATCCGTGTTCTCGAATAAGGCCCAATTTGGATAATTTATCTGAGTTTGATCTGCACCAAAAGAGGATTCCTGCATATTACAACCTGCCTGGAAGAAATAGTATAATAATGAATATGAAACTTTTTGGTTATCTATGAATAATCCGTATAGTTATTAGTATTTAATTAGAAATAATTAATAAAATGAGTAATAAATTTACATATAATAGAATGAGTGGTAAAATAGAGATAAATAGATACCGAATATAAATAAGGTGGTGTAGATATATGGAAGAGAATATAGAAAAGGTTGAGGCAATGAAACCGGTAAAACTGATTTCAGCGTCTAATTCGATTGAAGCTGACATGATTGTGGATATACTGGAGAGCAACGGAATTCCTTGTATGAAAGAACAAAGAGGAGCCGGAAGCTATATGAATATCGCATATGGTTTTTCGGTATATGGGACTGAAATTTTTGTGGATGCTGGGGATTATGAGCACGCATTAGAATTAATTAAGGAAGTGTCGAATGAGCCAAGTGAAAAAGTGGTAGAAGATGATAACGTCAAAGATTATCCCTTCTATCGTAATCCGCGTATCATAGCACGTATCTGGTTAGCTGTATTTATCGGCGGAGGGTTATTGATATACATTGTAAACAAGATTAACTAATATACGAACCGGTTAAAGATATGTAAATGGGCTGTTGCAAACAAGTTGCAACAGCCCTGTATATTTTGATTATATAATTAGCATTTTTCCGGTTCTGGATAATCCACGCCGAATGTTTCTACGGTTAGTTTTTTCATTATCTGTGCTTCTAGAGGAGCATCAGAATAATCTGTCTTCATCTCTGCTATCTTATTTACTGCATCCATACCTTCTGTAACTTTACCGAATGCTGCATAGGAGCCATCAAGATGAGGAGAATCCTTATGCATAATAAAGAATTGAGAACCTGCAGAATCAGGACGTTGTGATCTTGCCATAGAAAGAACACCAGCAGTATGTTTTAAGTCGTTTTTGAAATTGTTGTAAGAAAATTCGCCTGCGATGGAATAATCTGGACCGCCCATACCGGTTCCTTCCGGGTCGCCTCCCTGGAGCATGAAGCCACGAATAACTCTGTGGAATTTAAGTCCATCGTAAAAACCTTTTTTTACCAAAGAAATAAAATTGTTTACAGTGTTTGGAGCTATCTCAGGATACAATTCAATTTTAATGATATCACCATTTTCAAGTTCCATTGTAACGATTGGGTTAGTATTAGCCATATTCATCCATTTCCTCTCAGTTTAAGAATTATTCTTTTTTATACATTATTACTTAATTCTTGTAAACACCCTGATGGTAAATATATCATAGGTAATTCTTTGTGTCAAGGCAGTGGAAAATCTTACTTTCGATTGGTCTAGAATAGGATTATATACAAGATAGTTATAAATTTACAATTTTATTCCGATAAAGATATTATAGTGATTAAAGAAACAAGTTTTACTAATATTTGGTACAAACGAATTATCGACATATGCTACAATTTAAGGCTAATATTATATTGATGAATGCTTTTGATATAAACGGAGAAAACTGCTAAATATGTTTCTTCCGGTTGAAGTAGATGATATATTAACAACGAAATAAGGGAGGAATAAATGATGAGTGAAACTTTTACTTTTGGAGTAAAATCAGGGCAGAATTGTGCTATGATTGACATCACCAGGGAAGTTCAGAACAAGGTAAATGAGAGCGGAGTAGTAAATGGGATATGTGTAATCTTTATACCACATACAACTGCAGGAATTACAATCAATGAAAATGCTGATCCGGATGTAGTAAAGGATTTTCTAATGGAAACGAATAAGATTGTTCCGGTAGCGGATAATTATCGTCATAGAGAAGGAAATTCTGCTGCTCATATTAAGGCAAGCATGATGGGGTTTTCTCAAACTGTTATTATAGAAAGCGGCAGATTATTGCTTGGAACGTGGCAGGGGATCTATTTTATGGAGTTTGATGGTCCAAGAATCCGTAAGGTTCAGGTTAAAATTATAGAAGGGTGAAAATAAACCTTGTCCTGCCGGAAGTTTTAGGATAAAATAAGCAAAGAAAATAAAACCATTCATAGGAGAATTTGTATGTCGGCAGCAGTGAAGAACAAAACTCTTATAACAGAAAATGTTATGATAGCGAAAGAAATCTACAGTATGTGGCTGAATGCACCGGATATCGCAGAATCAGCAACGCCCGGACAATTTGTTTCTTTATATAGTAGGGATGGAAGCAAAATGCTACCCAGACCAATCAGTATCTGTGAGATTAATAGAGAAAAGAAAAGCGTACGATTGGTATATCGTATCGCCGGTAAAGGGACGGCAGAATTTGCCGAATTGAAATCAGGGGAATCCATAGAGGCGATGGGGCCACTTGGGAACGGGTTTACTTTGGAAGGAAAGAAAGCACTGTTAATCGGCGGCGGAATTGGAATACCACCGATGCTTGAACTGGCAAAACAGTTAGGCTGCGAGAAACAAATGGTACTTGGATACAGGGATATTACATTTTTAAATGAAGAGTTTGAACAATTCGGTAAGGTATATGTATCGACGGAGGACGGTAGCTTCGGAACCAAAGGAAATGTAATTGATGCGATAAAAGCAAATCAGCTCGAAGCAGATATTATATTTGCCTGCGGACCAACGCCAATGCTTCGTGGAGTGAAGGCATATGCAATCGAGCATGGTATTACAGCACAGTTGTCCATGGAGGAGCGTATGGCCTGTGGCATAGGTGCTTGTTTAGGATGTGTATGTCAATCGAAGGATATTGATCATCATAGTAATGTGAATAATAAAAGAATATGTAAGGATGGCCCAGTATTTTATGCGGAAGAGGTGGAGCTATGAATACAAATGTAACAATCGCAGGAGTTACCTTTAAGAATCCGGTAACAACCGCCAGTGGGACGTTCGGCTCCGGTATGGAATACAGTGAATACGTGGATTTATCAAAATTAGGAGCAGTTACAACGAAGGGTGTATCGGCTGTGCCCTGGCCGGGTAATCCGACACCCAGAGTTGCAGAAACCTATGGAGGCATGCTGAATGCAATTGGTCTTCAAAACCCCGGTGCTGATGTGTTCATAAAAAGGGACATTCCTTTCCTACGCAAATACGATACAAAGATTATCGTGAACGTAGTGGGAAAAACAACAGAACAATATTGTGAGGTGGTAGAACGCCTTTCTGATTGTGACGTTGATATGTTAGAAATCAATATCTCCTGTCCAAATGTTAAGGAAGGCGGCATTGCTTTTGGACAAGATCCTAAGTGTGTGGAGGATATCACAAAGGAGATTAAAAAGTATGCAAAGCAACCTGTGATCATGAAGCTCAGCCCCAATGTAACGGATATTACTGAGATGGCTAAAGCAGCGGAGGCAGGAGGCGCTGATGCATTGTCCCTAATTAATACCCTGACCGCAATGAAGATAGATATTCATAAAAGAGCATTTCTTTTGGCGAATAAAACAGGTGGACTATCCGGTCCTGCAGTGAAACCAGTTGCGATTCGTATGGTATATCAGGTTGCAAATGCGGTTGAGCTCCCAATTATCGGTATGGGCGGAATAGCGAATGCGGAGGATGCATTAGAGTTCATAATGGCAGGAGCTACAATGGTGGCTGTAGGTACTGCTAATTTTATAAATCCGAAGGCAACATCAGAAGTAGTTGACGGTATTGAAGAATATATGAAGAAATACGGTGTTTCTGATATTAATGATTTGATTGGATGTGTAAAATAGTAATATATTTTTCTGAAGGAATATGTTAGAATTAACCATAGTAAATATATAGGGTGATATTTGTTGGATGAAACTTGAGTTGAAACCTCAAACGATAGATTTTTATGCACATTTCTTTATTCTAAACGAATAATAATAGATAAATAGAGAAACATATCAGGAGGAAACAGATGGAACAGTACAAGAAGGAATTTATAGAATTCATGGTGGATTGTGGAGTGCTAAAGTTTGGCGACTTTACAACCAAAAGTGGTAGAAAGACTCCGTTCTTTGTGAATACAGGATTTTATCGAACCGGTAAGCAGTTAAGAAAGCTCGGAGAGTATTATGCGAAGGCTATTAATGATAAATATGGCTTAGACTTTGATGTGTTATTTGGACCTGCTTATAAAGGGATTCCACTTAGTGTAGCAACAACTATGGCTGTTAGTGAATTCTACGATAGAGATATTAAATACTGTTCAAATCGTAAAGAGGTTAAGGATCATGGTGATACTGGTATCCTGCTCGGTTCTCCTTTAACAGACGGAGATCGTGTTATTATTATTGAGGATGTTACGACTGCAGGTACATCCATAGGTGAGACGATGCCAATTCTTGAGGCACAGGCTAAGGTTCAGGTACTGGGGCTGGTAGTATCCGTAGACCGTATGGAAAGAGGACAAGGAGTAAAAAGCGCATTATCGGAGATCGAAGAAAATTATAAGATCGCAACTACTTCTATTGTAACCATGGAGGAAGTTGTTGAGCATTTATATAATAAGACTTATCAGGGTAAAATTATTATTGATGATAATTTGAAAACAGCAATTGATGCATACTATGAGAAATACGGTGTAGTAGAAGCATAATTAAGGAGGTTAGTAATATGATGGAAAAAATTTATCATACGATGAAGTCCGTGGGCGTATGGAATCTTGTTATGGGAATTCTTTTGATTGTAGCAGGAATGGTTTCAGGGATATTACTTATTTTGAATGGAGCAAAGTTACTTAAGAAAAAGTCCGACTTAATATTTTAATGCATAGGCTATTATAGCACAGAAAAAAGGCTATTCAAAACATTAACTGTGATAAGGTTCTGAACTGAGCCGAGTGCAGCAATGTTTTGAATAGCTTTTTTGAGGCGGATGATGAGAATACTGCGATTGAATATTGAATGTTAGTTGGATAGTTTCGTACGATTTGTATGACAAATGGAGGAAGAATGAAAACAAGTGATTTTTATTATGATTTACCGGAAGAACTGATCGCACAGGATCCTTTGGAGGATCGTTCCGGTTCAAGATTATTATTACTGGATAAAAAGACAGGTGAAATCGAACACAGGATATTTAAACATATTATAGATTACTTAATGCCCGGAGACTGTTTGGTAGTGAATAATACAAAGGTTATACCGGCAAGATTAATCGGTGAAAAGATAAAAGAGCAGGAGGATTCAAATCCCGGAGCAAAAATTGAACTGCTTTTATTAAAGAGAAGAGAAAATGATATATGGGAAACACTTGTAAAACCTGGTAAGAAGGCCAGAGTTGGGACGAAAATTAGTTTTGGTAACGGATTGTTAACCGGAGAAATCATTGACGTTATCGAGGAAGGCAATCGTTTAGTACAATTTCAATACAAGGGAATCTTCGAGGAGATTCTTGATCAATTAGGGGAAATGCCGTTGCCACCATATATCACGCACCAATTGGAGGATAAAAGCAGATATCAAACCGTATACGCAAAGTTTAACGGTTCTGCTGCAGCTCCGACCGCAGGGCTTCATTTTACCAAGGGGTTATTAGCTGAGATTGAAGCGCTTGGGGTTAAGATTGCGAATGTAACATTACATGTAGGTCTTGGAACCTTTCGTCCTGTGAAAGTTGAAAATGTACTTGAGCATCATATGCATTCGGAATTCTATCAGGTGTCGGAAGAGGCAGCAAAGATTATTAATGAGACGAAAGAATCAGGAGGCAGAGTGATCTGTGTTGGAACCACCAGTTGTAGAACAATCGAATCTGCAGCAGCTGAGAGTGGTAAAGTACAAGTGGGAAGCGGAGATACCTCTATCTTTATTTATCCAGGCTATCAGTTCAAGGTTATGGATGCATTAATTACTAATTTCCATTTACCGGAATCGACGTTAATGATGTTAGTGTCCGCTTTGGCCGGTCGAGATCATATAATGAACGCATATCATGAGGCGGTGAAAGAGCGTTACCGATTCTTTAGTTTTGGAGATGCAATGTTCATACATTAACAATCTTCACAAAATCTTTATTTCGATGGGTTTCATTATATCTAAAGTATAGAAAATTAAGTATCAGTTTTGTAAATTATGATTAAAATGGTATGAAAACAAAAGAAAATATAGTGAAATAATTAGAAAGTAAAGTTTTTATAAAAATTTTGCTTGACATTAGTATAGTTAGGATTATAAAATATATATATACTTCCGGAAGTATTTTACAATTAAATCAAATTTTGTTTGGTAAAGAGGCCAATAATACGCATGTATTATTGGCCTTAATTTATTTAGTAAAGGAGATTGGAATATGGATCATGGAGACGTAGCTTGGATATTAACTTCATCAGCATTAGTAATGATTATGACCCCAGGTCTTGCATTTTTTTACGGAGGTTTGGTTAAAAGAAAGAACGTTATTAATACAATAATGTCATCTGTAATACTTATGGGTGTAGCATCAATTCTATGGGTATTGGTAGGTTTTTCCTTGTCATTTAGCGGAGATGTAGCAGGAATTATCGGAAATCTTAATTGGTTCGGATTAAATTTTGATACTTTAAAGGATACAACATTGGCTTATCCGAATACACTAGCATTTGCAATTTTTCAAATGATGTTTGCAATAATAACACCAGCATTAATTACAGGTGCTATAGCAGAAAGAATGAAATTTTCTTCATTAGTTATATTTACAACGATTTGGTCAATCATCGTTTATTATCCGTTGGCACATTTACTTTGGGGCGGCGGATTACTCTTCAAGTTAGGCGCAGTTGACTTTGCAGGTGGTAATGTTGTTCATATCAGCTCCGGTGTAAGTGCACTAGTGCTAGCGATTATATTAGGAAAACGTAAGAATTTTGGTAAAGCGACGTATCATCCACACAATGTACCATTCGTATTATTAGGTGCTTCTTTACTTTGGTTTGGATGGTTCGGCTTCAATGCAGGCAGTGCACTTGCAGCAAATGAGCTTGCAGTTCATGCATTTATGACTACCAATACAGCTGCAGCTGCAGCGATGCTTTCCTGGCTCTTAATTGAGCGTGTGAAGAGTGGAAAGCCAACTCTTGTTGGTGCATCTACCGGTCTAGTTATCGGTTTAGTAGCAATCACACCGGGTGCAGGTTTTGTTCCGATTTGGTCTGCTATTATAATCGGTGCATTAGTAAGCCCGATTTGCTACTTCTTCATCACTGTTGTAAAACCGAAACTTGGTTATGATGATGCTTTGGATGTATTTGGATGTCATGGTATCGGAGGTATATGGGGTGGTATTGCAACTGGTTTATTTGCTAAGAGCTCAATTAATTCCGCAGCTCAGTGGGATGGTTTAGTTTTTGGTAATGCTAACTTGTTTGTTCGTCAGCTTGCAGCGATCGGTTCTACCATAGTAATTGCAATCGTTGGTACTTTGATAGCATGCGGTATAGCAGCATTATTTACAAAGGGTATCAAGGTGGATAAGAAGGATGAAGAAACCGGTCTTGATATTTCAGAACATGGTGAATCAGCTTATCCTGCATATAATGGTATGGACTAATAAGGAGGGTATATAATGAAAAAAATTGAAGCATATATCAGACCTGAAAATCTGGAAGATATTAAAGTAATATTAGATAAACATCACCTTGGTGGTATGAGCATCATGCAGATTATGGGATGCGGAAATCAAAAGGGATGGAAAGAATTCGTACGTGGTTCAGAAGTAGATTACAATTTCTTGAAGAAAATCAAGATTGAGCTAGTAGTTCTTGATGATCAAGCAGATGCTGTAGTTGAAAGCATTATTGATGTAGCTCACACCGGTGAATTCGGTGATGGAAAGATATTTATCTATGATGTAGGTGATGCAATCCGTGTAAGAACAAAAGAACATGGTGATGCAGCGCTAAAATAGGTCATAAAAATGACCAAGTAGATATGTGTTTTTATGAGGTTTTTACTACAACTAATTAAATAAAAGTTATCCTTGATCTGAATTCTTAATAAACAAGGGCGTTTACTATGCTGGTAGTAACGCCCTGTTTTTGTGAGAATCAATCTAAATCACCACATGATTTATGTGGTGTTAATAGATATATTATTTTTAGGAGGTGTTTTAAATGGTATTAGAAAAATTACAGACACCAGATGAGATTTTTGGCGAATTTGTTTTTAATGAATCTGTAATGAGATCCAAACTATCTAAGTCGACATTTAAGTTACTGAAGAAAACGATTAAAAACGGTGCTACACTGGATTCTTCCGTTGCTGATGAAGTTGCATCAGTAATGAAGGAATGGGCTATTGAAAAAGGAGCAACTCATTTTACACATTGGTTTCAGCCAATGACGGGTATAACAGCTGAAAAACACGACTCTTTTATATCACCTACGGATGATGGAAAAGTAGTTATGGAATTCTCCGGCAAGGAGCTAATCAAAGGAGAACCGGATGCATCTTCATTCCCTTCCGGCGGTTTACGTGAAACAGCGGCAGCACGTGGATATACTGCATGGGATTGTACTTCTCCGGCATTTGTTAAAGAAGGAACACTCTATATCCCAACGGCTTTCTTCTCTTATACAGGAGAAATTCTCGATAAAAAAGCACCATTATTACGTAGTGTGGAAGCCCTCAGTAAAAACGCACTACGAGTATTGAAGGATCTTGGTAACACTTCTTCAGAATATGTATCTGCTACAGTCGGACCGGAGCAGGAATATTTTATCATTAGCCGTGAGTTGTATGAAAAACGATTGGACTTAATGTTAACCGGCAGAACTTTGTTTGGTGCTAAGCCTCCTAAGGGTCAAGAACTCGAAGATCAATATTTTGGAATATTGAGAACTAAGATAACCGAATTTATGCATGATCTTGATAATGAATTATGGAAACTAGGTATTACAGCTAAAACCAAGCATAATGAAGTGGCACCGGCTCAGCATGAACTTGCTATTATTTTTGATCCAGCCAACGTTGCAGCAGATCACAATTTACTTGTAATGGAGATGATGAAGAAAGTAGCAGAAAAACATGAGTTGATTGCACTCATTCACGAGAAACCCTTTGCAGGTGTAAATGGTAGTGGAAAGCATATTAACTGGTCATTGGCAACCGATGACGGTATTAATTTACTTGATCCTGGCAAAAAACCTAGTGAGAATGTAGTGTTTTTAGTGTTTTTAGCTGCTGTTATCAAAGCAGTTGATAAATATGCGGAAGTACTCAGACTTTCAGTTGCCAGTGCCGGTAATGATCACCGATTAGGAGCCAATGAAGCTCCTCCCGCAATAATTTCCATGTATGTTGGTGAAGAATTGCAGAGTGTTATTGAAGCTTTGGTTAGTGGAAGTTCTTATGAGGATTTGATACGTGTGAAAACAAATCTCGGTGTATCTTCGTTACCGATTATTACAGAAGATACTTCGGATAGAAATAGAACCTCACCGTTTGCATTTACAGGCAATAAGTTTGAATTCCGTATGTGTGGTTCCTCCAACAATATCGCGGAACCTTGCTTTGTATTAAATACGGTAGTAGCAAAAGTCCTCTCTGAAATCGCGGATACACTTGAAGCGTCCGATGATAAAGAAAGTACCGCATTTAGCATTATTAAAGATCTAATAACGACACATAAGAGAGTGATCTTTAACGGCAATAACTATTCTGAGGAGTGGGTAGAAGAGGCTGCCAAGAGAGGGCTTCCGAATATTGGTAATTCTGTGCTCGCAATAAAAGAACTCCTGTCTGAGAAAAATAAAGAAGTATTTGAATCAATGAATGTATTATCCAGTACAGAAATTGAATCACGTTATGAAATACTGCTTGAAAATTATTCGAAAATTATTAATGTTGAGGCACTTACACTGATCGATATCACAGAACGTCAATTATTACCTGCAACACTGAATTATTGTATGAAGCTTTCGACGATAGCAGAAGCTACGGGAAGTACCGCAGCAAAAAGTAATCTTGCTAAAACGGTGAAACTCGGCGACGATATGTATGTAAAATTGGAGGAGCTTAAAATTGCTGTTACCGGTGTTGATAGTGGTAGTGTATATGATACAGCTTTAAGTTATAGGGAGACTGTGCTTAGTGCTATGGAGGCATTACGTGCAGTAATTGATAAGACGGAAGCATTGATACCAGCTGATATCTGGCCGGTACCGGTTTACGCTGATCTATTATTTCGTATTTAGTATTAACAAGGAATATTAATATCGAAGGAGCTATATCTCAAGTTACTAATTTATTAATTAGTTGATTGCGATAAAGCTCCTTTTGCATTCATAGATATTTGATGATATGCGCACTCGCATTGATAGAAATAGTTCTTGATTTCATCCTTAAATATGGTATTATTTAACTAATTAGACAATAAACATGATTTCAGTTCCTACATAAGCACAGTTTGGTTATGCCAAACTTCAATTCTGTATTTAAATAATAATAAAAAGGAGAATTCGAAAACTATGAAGAAGCTTGAAATAGTGATACGCCCTGAGAAATTTGAGGATTTAAAGAAAATATTAAATGATTGCAATGCCCGAGGAATGATGATATCGAATATTATGGGATTTGGCAAGCAGAAGGGTTATACTCAGATTTATAGAGGAACAGAAACACAGGTAAACCTTTTACCTAAAATTAAAGTGGAAACAGTTGTTTCTAAGGAGGATGCGGAAGCAATTATTGAAAAGGTTACAAAAGAAATCAGTACCGGAAATTACGGTGATGGAAAAATCTTTATCTATGATGTAGAAGACAGTGTAAGAATTCGTACCGGAGAACGTGGACAGAGTGCATTAGATTAAAAATTTAATTTGTAACCAATGTGGGTACAAATTAACCTTAAGACGTTTATCCCAACTTGAATATTATATATTATTAAAGGTAACAATATTCGACTTTTATTCAATATTTGTTAACCAATCTGCTTCACACTTAATAAAATAATTGTGTGATTACTTTATTAGGAGCAGATAATGAGAATTGACTTTAAATATATCAAAACCAATATTGAGAGAAAATCCTATTTGTTGATTGGTACAGGATCCGGAAGAAATGTCTTTGACTTAGATAATGGATATGTCGTAAAAGTCGCAAAGAATAAAAAAGGGTTAGCTCAAAACCAAGCCGAGTATCAGATTGCAGCAACAACACATTCCCATGTTTTTGCAAGAATAGTAGCCATATCAGACGATTCCGTATTTTTAATCATGGAGAAAGCGGAGAGAGTTTACTCCATAGCAGAGGTTTGGAACTATTATCATGTCAGAAACAGTAGAGAGTTATTTCGTATAAATGAATTTAAAGACTTTACGGAAAAATATAACTTACTTTATCCGGATTTGAAAAGACCTTCCAGTTGGGGCTTTGTCAAAGGAAGACCGGTCATCATTGATTATGGCTTTACCAAAGAAGTGAGTAAATACTATACGATGTTTTAGAATAATCTGTTTATGAAATTGGTTTTATAAGCAAAAGATGGCGCTAGATTAAAATGTAAAATCTCGAGAATATTAATTATGAAGAATTATGTATAAAAAGAACGATGACAATTTTAATAAAATTAATCATCGTTCTTTTTTGCACTTTATTAGCTAGTCAATTTATTGCGTAACAAGCTCATCATTATATGATTTAAATGCTAATTTTCTATGTTTTATTTGCTCATCGTTTTTAAGATGCTTCGAGCTACACTAATACCGTTCGCAGATGCCTGCTGTAAACCTCTGGTTAAGCCAGCACCATCACCAATGGCACGTAAACCTGCGATGCTTGTTTCAAAATCGGTATTAACAACAACCTTATTGGAATAGAATTTAACCTCTACACCGTATAGAAGTGTTTCATCACTTGCAATACCCGGAGTAACTTTATCGAGTGCGAGAATCATTTCTTTGATGTCTACCATGATACGGTGAGGGAATACAAGGGATAAATCACCCGGTACTGCATCCTTTAATGTAGGAACTAAGTTGTTTCTACAAAGACGTTCTTCGGTAGTTCTACGACCTCTCTGGAAATCACCAAAGGTCTGAACTAAGATTCTTCCGCCGCAAAGCATATTGCTAAGCTGCGCAATATGTTTACCGTATTCAATTGGTGTATTAAACGGCTTTGTAAAATTCTTGGATACAAGAAGAGCAAAGTTAGTATTGTTCGTCTTGTAATCCTTAGATTTATATGCATGACCGTTAACTACTGCAAGATTATTTTCATAATATTCGGTTGCTACCTCGCCGGACGGGTTGGTACAGAAGGTACGTACCTTGTCATCAAAGGTAGGGGTGTAGTATACAAGTTTTGCTTCGTAAAGATTTTTATTCAGGAATTCCATAACCTCATCACGAACCTCAACTCGAACACCGATATCAACGGTACCTACTTTTGTTTCCACACCATGTTCTTGACAGATGTGGCTGAACCAGTCAGATCCTTCGCGGCCAATAGCGGATACGATTTCATTTGAATATAAGGTTTCGCCCTTAGAGGTGATAATTCCTTTTGCCACATTATTCTCTATAATGATGTCCTGAACCATGGTGTTGAATCTCATCTCAACGCCGCTTGTTAGAAGATGTTCCTGTAAACTGGTGTAAATCTTATAGCCTTCTTCAGTACCAAGGTGACGGATGGGACATTCAATTAATTTTAAATTTGCATTGATGGAACGTCTTCTGATCTCACGAATTTCAGTTTCCTTATCAACACCATATACATTAGTGTCGGCACCGAATTTTAAGTAAATATCATCAGATTCTTTTATAAGTTCTACAGCTTTATCATATCCTAAGATGTCCGGAAGAGTTCCGCCTACATCAGGGGATAAGGAGAGCTTCCCATCTGAAAATGCTCCCGCTCCTGCAAAACCTGTTGTAATTGCGCAAGGCTGGCATCCGATACACTTCTTTGTAGTTCTCTTGGGACAAAGTCTTTTCTCAATCGGTCTACCTTTTTCCACCATAAGGATTTTAAGGTCTTTGTTTTCCTTAATTAATTCGTAGGCACAAAAAATACCGGATGGACCGGCACCAATAATAATAACGTCGTAATTCTGCATTCACAACACTCCTTTTGCTCAATGTATCAGTTGTTTCGAACCTTGCTAATTCTATCATACAATAATTCATTATGCAACAATATTCACTGAATAACTAGGGAGTTTACAAAGGATTTACAAGTGAAAAAAAGGGAGTTAACAAAGGGACGATTGCTTTACGCTTAACGGGTATGGGACGTCCGTAGGAAAGCCGGGTTGTAGTTTACTAGTAATTCTATGATACCTAAGTTCATTTGAAACAATCAGAATTCGCAAAAACTCCTCAAGGGATAAAGAAGAAACCTACTCAGTAGCTTTTTTCCTTATCCCCTTCGTCAGACAGTTTGCGCTCGTGCGAATTATCGCACATCTGATTTTTTCCAAGAGTGTGAAAACTGAGCGATTATAATAGAATATAGAAAGTGGAGAAGTTTAAGATGGATATCAAAGTATGATATATTTGTCCATTAAAATTACGATTATCTATGTGTGCTACAATTCCTATGCAATTTCTATAAACGTTTAGATTGAGCAAATTAAAATTAATATGGTAAAAACAGGTATTTTATTGTATTATTTACATTATAAGGTACTTTACATTAGTATAAAATTGTATAAATAATGAGGAGAATTTTAATGAAATATTTTGTGATAGGTTTTATCATTTCTATATTACTGTTGAGTTCATCTAAGTCCATTTATATTCAACGGCTAATTGTGTACCTTCGTACTTCGATTAAGGATACTACATCCACCATACTAAAAATATTTAAAAGAAATAAAGAGAATTTATTTGCTGTCTTTAATAAAATCAAACAGTAGCTAATAAGCAGAGTGAGATTCACTCTGCTTAAAAAATGATGTTTTTCAACATTATGTTGTGACAGAGCCTTAATTTATTTTGTGATATTTTTCATTATAAGGAGTCTTATCAATGAGGAGGTGGTTTGGTGGCTGGGTTCGACCAGTTTTACGAGCAATATTTTAATGATGTATATAAGTATCTAAGGGGATTGACGGCTAATGAAAGTTTGGCTGAGGAATTGACGCAAGAAGCATTTTATAAGACCTTTCGTTCCCTTCATCAGTTTCATGGAGAGTGCGAGGTTCGTGTCTGGATTTGTCAGATAGCGAAAAACTGTTATTTTTCTTATCTAAAAAAACAAAAGAGAATTACATCAGAAGAGGAACTTGATAATCTCTGCATAACGGAGGAGAGTGTTGAGTCGATGCTAGCGAATAAAGAGATGGCATTCCTGATTCATAGGCTCATTCATGATTTACAAGAACCATATAAGGAAGTGTTTTCCTTAAGGATATTCGGTGAGTTGAAGTTTAGCCAGATTGCCGCACTGTTTGGTAAAACGGAACATTGGGCTTGTGTTACATACCATAGAGCTAAGTCAAAAATTCAAGAAGGAATGGAGGAGAATAAGTGAAGATAAGATGTGATGTAATTCAAGATCTATTGCCGCTTTATGCGGAAGACATAGCAAGCCAGGGAAGCAAGGAGATGGTAGAGGAACATATTCGTGATTGTGAGGAATGTAAAATGGAACTTGATAAAATAAAACAACCAGAGATTAAAGTTACAAAGAGAGATTGGGATCAAGTGAATCATTTTGCAAAAAAGTTCAAGAAGCATATATTTAATATCGTAGTATTATCCGTATTTGTAACGGTTTCGGTAATTGCTTTAATATCTGGGCTGTTTTTTCTAAAGCCAGGTGATGAGATGGGATATGTGATTTTTTACTTTTATCTGATTATGCCTTGTACGGCCTTTGTTTGCTCATTATTACTTGGAATGAGAAGGACAAAATTAAAATACCTAACGCCGATTTTATTTGGAAGCTTTGGTTTAATCGTACCAGCTATAATTTTTAATAATTTTGATTGGTTTGCGCTAGGTTTCGGCTTTTATCCTTCTTTGATTGGTTTAATTCTAGGTCATATTATTTATTTGTTACGAGGAAAGCGCAAGAATCAATAAACTCAAAATGCATTAGGGCATGTGCAATTCCATCATCATCAACATCCTTGGTTACAAAGGATACAACCTTCATAACTTCTTCTTCGGAATTGCCCATTCCGATACTGTGTTTCACATAATTCAACATGGAGAGATCATTTGCACTATCTCCAATTGCATAGGCATTTTCATGAGGAATATCAAGGTGCGTTAGTAGATATTCGATTCCGGAGGCTTTTGAATAGCCTTTTGGAATCACCTCTAGAAATAACGCTCCATCACGAACAATAAAGTCAAATCGGTCTGAGTATTTATCAATAAAAGATTTGATATCAGCTTTGTCACTTACCCAGAGACAGAACTTATCAAAAAGAATATCCGGATCATCCGTCGTCGATACATTAAAATTATATCGATTCGTAAATTTATCTTTAAGTTCAATAAGTAACGGATGTTCATATTCTTTATCAAAATAAATAGTGTCAGTACCCTCTATAACTGACTGAATCCCGAAGCGGCGAGCATCCTCAACGATTTCTTTGCAAAGTTCATTGCTTAAGCTTTGATGAAACATCACTTCCCCGTGAAGCGATATGTAGGTTCCGCAACCGCATACATAACCGTCAAAACCGACATTTTTAATTTCATCATCTATTTCGGAATACGTACGCCCCGTATTTATAAAGGTTAGATGGCCATTTTCCCTAGCCATGCGAATCGCTGCTTTTGTGCTGTCGAGTATCTTAGAATTTCTGTGACTTAAAATTGTTCCGTCTATGTCAAAAAATATGATTTTAGTATCCATGTGTGCAACTCCTAACGTTATGCGAATGTCAACTGCTACTTTTCATTTAGTCTCTATTCTAACATAATATGACACGATGGGAAAGGGAGAAATGAGCTATTCATCGGTTAATATTAAAAATGTTATATTGAAATATATTAGGATAACCGAATAATGAAAAAGATTATAGAACAAAATTATAGAATAAAATGGAAGATCAGCATGATGCTGACTTCCATTAAACTGAATTAGGTATAAAATTTATCAATTTTACTTCTCCTTCCACGTATAACCTGATTTAATAATTGTGGTGATAGGATGACTGTTATCTCCTAGTGCAGAACGCAGCTTCTTAATATGGGTATCAACTGCTCTGTCATAGCCTTCGAACTCCGGACCCCATACTCTGTTAAGAATCTGCTCCCGTGATAGTACTTGGTTTTTGTTTTCAATTAGATATATTAGTAAGTCGTATTCTTTGGGTGCCAGGTTTATTACCAGGCCATTGACAGAAACCATCCTTTTGGAGGGCTCGATGAGAAGCTCGTTGATGCGTATGACTCCATTTTGAACCAGCAATCCACGATAACGCTTAATCAGTACCTGTATCTTTGCTTCCAGAACGGGGAGGGAAAAAGGTTTTGTCATATATTCATCCGCCCCTATTTCGTATCCACCCACGATGCTTTCTTCGCTGCACAAGGCGGTAAGAAAAATCACCGGTACATCATATTTTTTTCGGATATACTTGCAAACTTCGATGCCATCCATCTCGGGCATCATGATATCTAGAATAATAATGTCATAAATCCTTTGATTAATATAATTCAGTGATTCTAATCCATGAGTTGCTGTATCTACATGGAAGCCCCTCGCTATAAAATAGTCGGAGATTACTCTTCTTAAGTTTTTCTCATCCTCTACAATTAGTAAACTATATTCCATCTCATCACCCTTGTTCATCCTAATAAATTGATGTGTAGTTTTTATGTACATTTATACAAATATTATCATATTTTGAATAAAATACCAAAGAATAAATTTCAATATTTCGATAAGATTTATCCTTTGTCTTACTGTAACTAAATAATATATGTTATCCACTATTGTGCGTGTTGTAAGTAAATACACAACATGGTATTATATGGGTAGAATTTTGCGGATTAACTTATAAATAATGAAAAGAAGCAAGGTTATATGTTAAAAACAAGTATTACATTAATCTATTAATACAATAAGTAGCACATTAAAAGTAATAACATTAGAAAGATTTCTGGGAGGTAATTATGCGAGAAAGAGAAGAAATAATTAGAAGCTATTTTAATGCTTGGGTGAAGAAGGATGCATCAAATTTAGAGCGTTATTTTCATTCTGATATCTATTATAGTGAATGCTATGGACCGGAATACAATGGGGTTAAGCAGTTAATGTTGTGGTTCTCTGAATGGAATATGGTTGGAAGTGTGCTGGAGTGGAGAATAAAGCAGATTCTAAGCCAGGATAATGTCTTTATGGTGGAATGGTATTTTGAATGTGATTATGAGAATAATGTTGCTGGATTTGATGGTGTATCAATTATTGAATTCAACGATAGGAATGAAATTATATCAGTGAAGGAATTTCAATCGAAAGCGGAACATGTTCAACCGTATCAAAAATAATAGTGTGGACTAAAAATTATGAAAGTAATTCAAAATGCAAAATTAGCGATGGAGTAAGTCTAGATGATTCGGGTAAATCTAGAAAGCTATGAAATTGCAAGATTTTTTATTCCTACTCTTGACAATGGGATTATAGTCGATTAATATAGGATAAAAATAGATATCAACATTGATGGTGAATTCAGTAGCATATATTTTCCCACCAGAGAGAACTTGTCACCGGCTGAGAGCAAGTTCAGGGTTCGGATATATCGCGAAGTTCGGCACCGGAGTTGCCTTTTGAAAGAGAGGCCGGTTCAGTTCCGTTATAACTTTTGAGGAGCCTTGCTTGAGGCTTGAATTTGGGTGGTACCACGATGCTTTCGTCCCTTTGGAGACGGGGGCTTTTTTTATGCAATTCTGTGACAAGAAATGTGTATCATATTTCAATCGCAACCCGCTCCCGCTTGGATGAAGTACGTAAACTTTATACAGTTTAATGTGTATAAACGGGAATTCACAGAAAAGATTGTGGATAAAGTACCGAGAAAAATCCTATGCTGTGGATATAGTGTAGTTTACATGATGTTGAAATGATCAATTAGAATGAGTAATAGGGAAAATAAATCTAGGAGGAATGAAAATGTTAGAGAATTTAGAGAAAATCAAAGCGCAGTTTCAAAATGAATTGAACAGCGCGAAGCTTAAAGATGAGCTGGAACGAATCAGAGTTGCCTTCCTTGGTAAAAAGGGTCTTGTGACCGAAGTGTTAAAGGATCTTCGTAACCTGGATGTGGAAGCAAAAAAGACTGCAGGTATGCAGGTGAATATGCTTAAGAATGAGATTGAAAATGCTATCGTAAATCATCAGAAAACCTTGGAGGAACAGGAATATTTAAGAGAGATTGAAAACACGGAGCGTTATGATTTCTCTATTCCATCCGAAAAGGCCGTTGGAACCATGCATCCGATAACCATCGTTCAGAAGCAGATTGAAGATATCTTTAAGACGATGGGCTTCATTATTGAAGATGGCCTCGAGATTCAGACTGAGTTCAACAACTTTGAGGGCGTTAATATTCCTAAGAACCATCCTGCTAGAGATATGACTGATACCTATTATCTTGAGAATGGTCAGTTACTTAAGACTCATACCTCAGCAGCTCAGAATACGATTATGAGAAAATACGGCGCTCCTAAGCCGGGTGAACCGTTAAAGGTTTTATTCCCGGGAAGATGCTTCCGTAATGAGAATATTGATGCCAGCCATGAGAACACCTTCTTCCAATTAGAAGGTATGATGATTGGTGATGATATCTCCATTTCCAACTTGATTTACTTCATGAAGGTTCTTTTGACTGAAGTGTTCCAAAGAGACGTAAAAGTTCGTTTGCGACCAGGCTTCTTCCCGTTCGTGGAACCAGGATTTGAGCTTGATATCAACTGTGCAATCTGTGGTGGCTCCGGTTGTCCGACCTGTAAAAATTCCGGTTGGCTTGAACTCCTTCCTTGCGGTATGATTCATCCGAACGTACTTCGTCTTGGTGGTATTGATCCTGATAAATACACCGGTTTCGCATTCGGTTTGGGATTAACAAGACTTGCGATGATGAAATATAACATCAAGGACATCCGCTTATTCAACAGTGGTAATTTAAAACAGCTGAAGCAGTTTACAGTGTAGAGAATGATTAGATGTCGCTTTGAGCGAAAGAATGGAGGAAATGAAGAATGTTAATATCAATGAATTGGATTTCAGAATTCACTGACTTATCCGGTATAAATTTAAAAGAGTTAATCGGCAGATTTACATTATCCACTGCTGAGGTTGAAGATATATATGAATATGGAACGAAGGTTAGGGATGTTGTTGTTGGTAAGATTATTGAAATCAACGATCATCCAAACTCTAAGAAACTTCACTTATTAAAAGTTGATATCGGTAGCGAAGTGGTAGGTTGTGTATGTGGTGCGCCGAATGTATTTGTGGGTGCAGTGGTTCCTTTTGCAAAACTTGGCGGCCAAGTTGGAGATATGCAGATCATGGAAGCAAAGATTGCAGGAGAGATTAGTCATGGTATGTGCTGCTCCGAGAAGGAATTAGGCGTTAGCGATGAAAATTCTGGTTTAATGATACTAGATGATATCTATCCGCTTGGAACAGATATCAAGACCTTTATGCAGCTTGATGATACCGTATTTGAAGTGGATAATAAATCCTTAACGAACCGACCTGATCTATGGGGACATTACGGAATTGCAAGAGAAATCGCTGTATTAACAAAGAGAGAGTTAAAGCCTCTTGATGTTGTAGATACCAGTATTTATAAGAATTTGCCGGGAATTGATGTAAAGGTAGAAAACGTGGATAAATGTTATCGTTACAGTTGTCTTTCAATTGGTAACATTACAGAGAAGAAATCACCAATCAACATGAAAATCCGCCTTACCTATTGTGGTATGAGACCGATTAATTTACTTGCGGACCTTACCAACTATCTGATGATGGAGCTTGGTCAACCGATGCATGCCTTTGACAATAACAAGGTGTCAAAAATTCGTGTTAAGACATATCCTGATACGGTTAATTTCTTAACTTTAGATAGTGTTGAACGTAAAGTAGATAATGATACACTTCTTATCTGTGATGAGAAAGAACCGGTTGCAATTGCCGGAATTATGGGTGGTGAATTATCTGAGATTACAGATGATACAAATTCCGTATTATTAGAGTCTGCTAACTTTGACGGTGTATCCGTTCGTAAATCAGCAACACGTCTTGGACTTCGTACGGATGCAAGTTCAAGATATGAGAAGATTATTGATCCGGAACTTACTGTACCTGCAATCGGACGCTTTGTGAAGTTATTACAGGATATTGATCCTGGTGTACAGGTGACCTCTTCCCTTACCGATGAGTATGTAAAGCATTATGATACGATTACGATTGAATTTGATAAGGCTTATGTAGATAAGTATACCGGTATTGATATCTCCTCCGACCAAATTGAGGAAACACTTACCGCACTTGGTTTTGGACTTACCCGTAAAGGTGATGAATTCAGTGTTGTGGTTCCATCCTGGAGAGCAACCAAGGATGTTACCATCAAAGCAGATATCATAGAAGAAATTACCCGTATCTACGGTTATGATAACTTTGAGATTCAATCCACGAAGAGCTTTTTAACACCGGTTCGTCATGATGTGGCAAGAGATAACGAATATCGTATGAAGCAGATCTTATCCGAGCGTTATGCGATGAATGAGGTTCACAGTTATATCTGGTATGAGAGTAAAACCAATAAAGAATTAGGCATTGCAACTGAGCCGAATATTCGTGTAATAAACTCGGTGACTGCCGAGAATGATACCATCCGCTCTACTATAATTCCTTCTCTGTTAGGGTTTGTTGCAAAGAATGCAGATACCTATCCCGAGATGGGAATGTTTGAAATCGGCCGTGTTGCAGATGGTTTAAAAGCAGATGGACTTTGCGATGAGCGAAAGAGACTTGGTATTGCAATTGCAAGCAAGAAGCTCTCCGATAAAGAGATTTATTTTAAATGCAAAGAGATTATTGAGCAGATAGTAGCTGCAATCAAGAATATGGTACCGACTTATCAGGCTAAAGAAGAGCTTGGAAAGTTCAATTATGTTCATCCGGTAAATAGCGCAAGCATCCTTGTAAATGGGGAAGAGATTGGTTTCTTCTCAGTAATTAATCCTAAGATCAAGAATAAAATCGATAAGAAACTTAATGTTGCATTTGCTGAAATTGATGTAGAAATTCTTGAGAATGTTGCAGCAGAAAGTCTTCGTTACAGTGAAGTATCCAAATATCCGGGTGTGACCATTGATTTAAGTCTCTTAGCAGATAAGGCACTCCGTTATGAGAATATCGTGTCCTATGTTCAGGAATATAAGTCTGAATATCTTCAGGGATACCGTTTGGTTGACATCTTTGAGGATGAAAAGCTTCTTCCGGGCAAGAAGAGTGTTACAGTTCGCTTTGAATTCGGTTCAAAGGAAAGAACGCTTGAGGGCCAGGAAATCCAGACGATGGTGGATGAGTTACTTGCTATTTTAGCTACAAAGGGTCTTGAGATCAGAAAGTAAGAGATTATCTGATTGTATGATAATAACAATAAATTGCATGAACGAGTAGATATAACAAATTAAGGGTATCCATTCGTAGATATACAATAAATATAACAAAGAATAAACAAGTGTCCAATTAGTTTGATTATGGCTAGGTTGAATCAGTGCCAAATCTTAATAATAGGACGCTTGTTTCTTTATCAGATCATAATATACTGACAATACCTAATAGCAATGTATGGTTTAAAAAATTTTTTATAGTAGCAGCCATATAATGTAAATGTTGGTGCTTATAAATCCATATTGTGATATCATAATTTATATAGCACAACTTGAACTTTTTTACTGGAAATTTATATAAAACAACTCGAACTTTTTTACTTGAAACTTTTTAAAAGTGGTGAGGTGATAGAAAGATGAATTGTCCATATTGTGGTAAGGATATGAAAATTGGAGATGTTTGCGCCAGAGGGAGTGGAGGCTTGTATTGGCTTCCGGAAGGTGAGTCAATACGTTTCACTTTATCGAATAAAAATATCGAAAAGAAGAATGGAATTGTATTAGTACCCTGCGAAGAGATTAGGGTAAAACACACAGCATATGTGTGTTCAGAGTGCAACAAATTAATTATGGATCTATCGAATGAATCGACATTCATCAGTCATAATTGAGTTCGTCCCTGTATAGGTATTTTCTTAGAGGTGAGAAAATGCAGTTACATCATATGGGTACACAGTCTATTGAGACAATGCGATTACAGCTTCGAAAATTTCAGTTGGATGATGCTGAAGATATGTATCGTAATTGGTCAGGAGATCCGGAGGTTTGTAAGTATTTATCCTGGGGGCCGCATCAGGATGTCCACGTGTCACAAAGAAGGATTACGTATTGGTTAAGCTCTTATCAGAGGGATAGTACTTATGTGTGGGCGATTGAATTAAAGTTAAAACAGATGGCAGTCGGAACAATAAGTGTAGAGTTTACTGATGAGTCCACCTTGACCTGTGAGGTTGGATATTGTTTAGGGAAGGAATTCTGGGGTAGAGGAATTATGACGGAAACGCTTCATGTGGTGATGCATTTTCTCTTTTATGAGGTGGGTTATCAGCGTATCATAGCAAAGCATGATGTACAAAACATCGCATCCGGTCGTGTAATGCAAAAGGCAGGTATGCATTTTTTGAAGTATGAATATGGGGTTGGAATTCGCAAGGACGGAAGCTACTATGATTGTGCTGTTTATGAGAAGAAGATAACGGATGAATAACTATGTGACATTTCACACAGTTATTCATCCGTTTTTTGATAAAAGTAAGGTCCACAACAGGATTCGTGGGTATGACAGTAGCACCAGGTGAAGTCTAGATTAAAGATAAGGATATCTTCATTATCTTAGTATATCCTATTGTCAGGAATTTTCTCATATAATCCCTGTTATCAAAACTCATATTTGAATCATATAAATAATGATAGCTGATAATATAGGAGATGACTGTATGGACAAAGCGAAGCTGCTGTTTAATAAAGAGTATGAGGATTTTTATAAGATGGTCGAGGACAATGAGATTTTTTCAAGATACTGTCTAGAAACTCATGGAATTGATTTTTCCCAAGATGGCTTTAGTGATAAGAAGCAGATTGATGATTTGTTACTTGTATCCGGCTTAAAGCCTGATGACAGTGTGTTGGAGATTGGGTGCGGTAATGGTAAGATGGCAGAATATATCGCGTTAAAAACAGGGACTACGGTGTATGGATTTGATTATTCACAGAATGCCATAACGAGTGCCAAGAAGCGAACTGCAGGCAATGACGACCTTATCTTTGATGAGGGCGCAATCGGAGAAAAAGTATATCCGCCGAACTCCTTTGATGCAATTATCTCTATCGATTCCATTTGCTACACTCTTGATGTGGAAGGATTTGTCGAACAACTTTATACTTGGTTAAAACCAAACGGATTATTGCTGACCTATTATAGCGAAGGACAGATGAAAGGCATTAGTAGAAATGCAGATACCACCGATCTTGCACTAGCATTGAAAAAGGTTGAAATTCCTTATCTTGCCGTTGATTATACAAGACAGCATTTTGAGTTTTTAAAACATAAAAGAGAAGTAATTGATAAACATAAAGAACAATTCCTGCAAAATGATATGGAATTTTATTATCAATGTGCTGTATCAACATCGATTGGCGAATCTATGTCTTATGAAGATTTTATCAAACAGTTTAGTCGTTATCTTTATATAGCAAGAAAGAACATCATTGAACAAAAAGGCGTCGATGATAGCGAAGAAGATGAAGATGATATGAATAATTCAGTTAAAATTGCTCAAAATACTGAAGTGAACGGAGCTGTGGAATCTAAAACTGAGGAAAAGGATAATAATCTTGCTCCGAATACCAATGTGCGTAATAATAGAGTTAACATACCACGTAATAATGTACCAAATGCATTCAACAATCGCCAACCAAGAAGGTTATTTTCAATTCGTAGGTTTTAGTAGGTTAATGACAATATTAACGAGGGAAGAAGAGTAGCTTAACTATAAAAGTCGCTTCAAGTTACATAAGGAGGAAAGAGATGCTAAAAGAATTTAAAAAATTTGCACTTAAGGGTAATATGATTGATTTAGCGGTAGGCATCATTATTGGAGGAGCTTTCAGTGGACTGGTGAATTCATTGGTAAACGATGTGATTATGCCAATTCTAAGTGTTGTTACCAGTAAAATTAATTTTACCGATTGGTTTATCGCTTTGAATGGAAAACCATATAATACATTGCAGGAAGCAGTAAAGGATAAGGCGGCAGTAATCAAATACGGAGTATTTATCTCCGGAGCAATTAACTTTATAATTATGGCTTTTGTTGTGTTTCTTGTGGTGAAATGGCTGAATAAAATTAAGAAGCAGGATACAACAGCGGAGCCGACAACGAAGCAGTGTCCACGTTGTATGTCTGATATCAATATCGCTGCCACTAAATGTCCTCAGTGTACAGCAGATATTTCACAATAATATTAAAAAGAACGATGTTATTCTATTGATAATAATTATATTTTCAATAAGATAACATCGTTCTTTTTATGTATTATTAATCTTCATTGGTAACAGTACCAATCAAGGTGATGCAAAACCCTAAAATAAGCAATATAATAGTAAAATAGAAGGAAATACTATCTTCAATTCCTAGTTTGAAATGAGATAAGATAACACTGATGGTGCCAGATATTAATATGCCTAAACCTGAGGTGATTAAATTTTGCCTGTTCATTTTCTTTGTATTAAGAAGAATGATTAAGGTGCCACTCACGATGAGAACAATACTAATATAATATGTCCATGCTTGTAAATCAAAAGCTTTAATGTTTCCAATGATAACACCGCATCCTAATAATCCTAGAGCTGATATAATCTTTTCTTTCATAGTTAACCTCGATTCCTGCGCGCGTTTTGAGCGCATATAAAGTGAGCTTAGGATTATACAGGCACAAACTGTTTTATCCTATCAATATAAATGTTTATTATAAGAAATATATCTTGTACATTGCTATTATATAGAAATTTACTACGTTTTGCAATTAATGTTTCTATTATTTGTCAGACTATTTCGGGTACATTTTTTAGAATTAAAATAATTTATGGGAAAGTATTTGTTATTTTACAAGGAACAGCCTAGTTGGATAAATATAGATTTTTCTTGTACATTAATCCAACGATTGCTATAATGAATGAAGATTAGGATAGTGATATTTGAGCAAAATAAGATAAAATACATTTCAAAAAGGAATAGGAGTTACGACATGTTAAAAAGGTTTTATCCGAAGAGATTAGCACAGACATCCTATGATATAGATTATGAAAATCTTTATAAAGAAGGTTATCGTGGGATATTGTTTGATATTGATAATACATTGGTGGAACATGGTGCAGATGCTTCCGAACGGGCCATTGCATTATTTGCAAGATTAAAGAAGATTGGATTTGAGACCTGCCTGATATCAAATAATAGCGGAGAACGTGTGCGTAGATTCAACGAGAAAATTGGGGCACATTATATTCAGAAGGCCAATAAACCAGCGAAAAAAAGTTATATCAGAGCCACAAAGATTATGGGCACTACGATAGAGAACACGGTATTTGTCGGAGACCAACTGTTTACCGACGTATTTGGTGCAAATAGAATTGGAATGTTAACCTATCTTGTGAAACCAATTCACCCGAAGGAAGAAATTCAGATTGTTCTAAAGCGTAAGTTAGAACGAATTGTATTACATTACTATCGCAAAGATTTGGCAAAAGGGAAGATCAGCCAACAATAAAGATAAAAGAACCATTCGGTTCGTCAAATGAGGTACACGTTATGAAACATAATGTTATTTTAATTGGTTTTATGGGATCCGGAAAGACCAGCGTCGGTATAAGACTGGCTGAGCGATTATCCTATCGCTTTTGTGATTCGGATCAGATGATTGAAAAGAAAGTTGGGAATACCATTAATCAGATATTCTCACTTCATGGGGAAGAGTACTTTCGAAATCTTGAGACAGAACTGTTAAAGGAACTGAGCATGGATATCAAAAATCATGTTCTATCCACCGGCGGTGGATTGCCGCTTCGTAAGCAAAATGGTGAATTGCTTCAGAAAATGGGTTTTGTTGTGTTTTTAAAGGCTTCCAAAGAGACTACGGTGCAGCGATTAAAGGGTGATGCTACAAGACCCCTCCTAAAGGGAGAAGAACTAGATCAAAGAGTGGAGAGAATGCTAAGCATCCGAACGCCAATTTATGAAAAAGCAGCTCATAAGATTATTGCAACGGATGGGAGATCAATTGATGAAATTGTAAATCTTATTATGGAATCATATATGAGAGTGATTTAAAGGAGGAAGAACAGTGAGAATCTTGGTATTGAATGGGCCGAATTTAAACTTTTTAGGAATAAGAGAAAAAGGAATATACGGAACTCAGGATTATGATTATTTACTAGGGCTTTTAGAAGAGAAAGCAAGGGAAGAAGATATTATGATTGAAACCTTTCAGAGTAATAGTGAGGGTGAGATTATTGACCGAATTCAGAAGGCATATCATGATGACGTGGACGGTATCGTGATTAATCCCGGTGCATACACTCATTATAGTTACGCAATACGAGATGCGTTAGCCTCCATCACATCACCGAAGATCGAGGTGCATATCTCCAATATTCATCAAAGAGAAGAATTTCGTCATACGTCAGTAACGGCACCGGTTTGTAACGGACAAATTGCAGGACTTGGTCTTCAGGGGTATCTATTTGCGATCGATGCAATACTTAGATTGAAGGCTTAAGCACTGCATAAAACAGAAAGTAGATTGGATAAGATAAATACATATAATTAAGACAGAGAAGGATAGGTAGACAACATGGATAATTTTAAAAGAGTACAGGATGTATTAGAAAAGCTTTCCCTAGATGCGATTTTAATATCAAATGGAAACAATATGCGTTATATCAGCGGTTTTGCAGGTGAAACCGGTTATGTGTATATCACGGATAAAAGGCATGCGGTTATCACTGATTTTCGCTATACGATTCAGGCAGAGCTAGAGGCGGATGGGTATGAGGTAATTACCATCGGAGGCGGTGGTTATGAAGAAGCAATTAATGATTTACTAAAAACGGACGGTGTAAATAAGTTAGGCTTTGAGTCATGGGATATGCTTTTTGGTACCTATCATGATTTACATGATAGATTGGTGGTAAATGAAATGATCCCTGTGGGTCATGAGATTACTAATCTGAGAAGAATAAAAACTACTCGGGAACTTGAGTTTATGAGAAAAGCAGAAGCAATCGGGGATGAAGTATTTACAGATATATTAACATTCATTAAACCAGGAATGACTGAGATTGAGGTGGCAGCGCAGATTGAATATCTACTTAAAGTAAAAGGGGGTACGGCATGCAGCTTTCCGGCAATTGTCGCTTCTGGAATAAATTCTTCAATGCCACACGCTGTTCCTTCCCAGAAGAAAATCGAATCAGGAGATTTTCTGACGATGGATTTTGGCTGTGTATATGAAGGATACTGTTCTGATATGACAAGAACCATAGTGATTGGAAAAGCGAGTGAGAAGCAGAAAGAAGTATATAATACGGTATTAGAGGCTCAAATGGCAGCATTAAACTTTATAAAAGCTGGCTACAAAGGGAAAGAAGTAGATAAGGTTGCGAGAGATATCATTTATAAAGCTGGGTATGAAGGATGCTTCGGACACGGACTTGGTCATAGCGTTGGACTTCATGTTCATGAGAATCCTAGATTATCGCCTAGTGAAGAAGATCTGATATTAGCAGGTATGACGGAAACGGTAGAGCCTGGAATATATATCAAAGGCTTTGGAGGTGTCAGAATAGAAGATCTCGTGGTTGTAACAGAAGATGGTTGTCAGAACTTTACGAATTCCTGGAAGAATTTAATTGAGTTATAAATGACATACGCCATTTAAGTCGGATTTTTGGGCTTACACAAAAAAACAGTTGCAAATTATCATGGATTATTATAGACTTAAGAGTAGTCAATTTAAGGAGGATTTTTTAGTATGGTATCAGCAGGCGATTTCAGAAACGGCTTGACAATTGAGATGGATAACAACGTATATCAGATTATAGAATTTCAACATGTTAAACCTGGTAAAGGCGCAGCATTTGTTAGAACGAAATTAAAAAATATTAAAAATGGTGGTGTAGTTGAAAAGACTTTCCGTCCTACGGAAAAATACCCACAGGCACATATTGAAAGAAACGATATGCAATATTTATATAATGATGGTGAATTGTACCACTTCATGAACGTTGAATCATTTGACCAGTTTGCTTTGAACGAAGAAGCAATCGGCGATTCCCTTAAGTTCGTTAAGGAGAACGAGATGGTTAAGATGCTTTCCCACAGTGGACAGGTATTTGCTATTGAACCTCCGTTATTCGTAGAACTTGTTATTACGGAAACAGAGCCAGGCTTTAAAGGTGATACAGCTCAGGGTGCTTCCAAACCTGCAATTGTCGAAACTGGTGCAACTGTATATGTTCCATTATTCGTTGAGCAGGGTGATAAGATTTCTATCGACACAAGAACCGGCGAATACATGAAGAGAGTATAACCACATATCACAAAGATTAATATGAGCGCAATCCTAAGAAAATCAAGTTTTTCTTAGGATTGCGCTTTTTTGTGTTTTGAATTAACCATGAGAGTTAGCATAAGTTTGTTTGATATAAATCTAACATCATAAATATTGCATAATTGATTGGTTTTGTCTTGAATTACGCATTTTCATGTGTAAAATTGTCTGAACGAATATCATTTTGAGAAGGTGGAGTAATATAGAAAATATTGGTAGATTTGAATAGAGTTATACTGTATAATAACAGTATGTACAAAGGTAATATACTTAAGATTAATAAGATAATATGTGGGGTTGACAATGAAAAAAGGGGTTTTAATTATAGTTGGGATTCTAGCTGTAGTTAGTTTGGTTTTAGGAGTATGCTTATATGGGAATGTTGGTATTTCAGCCAAAGCAGTAGAAAAGGATGCAAGAAAATCACAACAAGTAGATGCATCCTGGCAGGTAAATAAAAAGATCGATAAGAAACTGATAGCCATGCTTTTTTATGATAAAGCCAAGAAGAATCATACCTTTTCAATATATCAAAAGAGGGATGGGATTTCGATCGGATATTTTTTTAATGCTGGAGGAGGGACAGGGGATATTGAACTTGATGTTGATGCATTTCCCTGTGGCAATAATGGAATTGTAATTATGTCGATGAATAAGCAAAAAATTGCAAGGATGGTCGTAAAATGGGATGATCAGACAATAACAGTGAACATTGATGAAAAAAATCCGTTTGTACAAATAGTGCCGCCAAATTGTAAGAATATCCTGCTATATGATGTTAATGGAAAGATAGTACCACAGGAAAATAAACTCTTTAATAAGTTACCATAAATGATGAAATAAGTTATTGTTTGCGTTGATGATGGTTTTAGTTAGGGGGGATATTGTGAAGCGAAGGTTTGTCTTAATGATTGCAGTTTTTATAGTAGCAATAGTTTGGTATGTGGCATTCTATAATAACCCTGATGAATATCAAAGCGTAGATGTTTTTAAGGCGAATGGGTTTAATGGCGCAGAAGGTAAACCTATCATATCGTTTCATGATGAAAAATCATTAGAAGTATTTTCAAGGATGATCAGAAAATCGAGAAAAATCCGTGGATTACTTGATGTATCCGATCCTTATTACGTATTAGAAATAACACGGATGAATAAAAGAGTAATGATATTATACTTGTGGGTTGATGCGAACTTCTCCCGCGGGATGTATATGTATTGCGGAAATGATTATACAGGGTATTCGATTCCGATCCGTTGCACAGAGCAATTGAAAGAGATCCTAAAGATAAAGGGAAAGAATACACAATAAAATGAATCTAAAGGTATTTCATTGATTAATAATCGTATATTGTGTAAGTATACGGTAAAAATTCAGTATACAGTACTTTAATATGCATCTGGTACATACTGAGTTATTATACAATTGTTGAATTAATAACTATAGGATAGGTAAATTGACTAAGATTATCACGGTCAATTTACCTGTTGTTGTTTTTTATAATCTCAAGCAATTCTTGATAGGTCTGCTCAATCAACGAATCCTCCAGTTCTTTATCCAGAAAATACTCGATTGCCTGCTTCGCCTGCGCAACCAACATCTCCAGCCCGGTAACTGCCTTTATGTTTAATGCTTTTGCCTGTTGAGTAAGAATGGTATCTAGTGGGTTGAAGATGGCATCTACTACTCCCTCACACTGAGTGAACGAGGTCAGATCCAGAGGGGAAGCATCCATGTTCGGATACATTCCAACCGGGGTGGTATTAATGATGATTTTTGCATCTGTATGCTCTTTATAACAACGCTCGTAGGATATAATGGTATCATCTTTATCCGTACGGCTAACGATGAAAATCTCGCTTGCTCCAAGATGTTTTAGAACCGCGTGAACGGTATGGGAGGTTCCACCGGTACCCAAAATCAAGCATTTTTTGCCCGATATATCAATCTGATTATGAAGGAGCATGTAACGAAAACCGTAAAAATCAGTATTGTAGCCAATGTAATGACCATTTTTGTTGACGATGGTATTCACGGCGCCGATTTCCTGTGCTAGCGGGTGAAGTTCATCCAGATAAGGAATAACTTCTTGTTTGTAGGGAATGGTAACGTTGATGGCGGTAAAATCCTTCTTCTCCATGAACGGAACAAATTCCTCTCTTGTCAATGGAATCAAATCATATGTATAATCTGCCAGCTTTTCATGAATAATCTTTGAATAGCTGTGTCCTAATTTTTCTCCTATTAATCCGTATCTCATTCTTGCACCATCCTTGTTCGTTATAATACAGGAACATAGTGAATTTCACAGCAAATTTCTCTTATCTCATCCAACTTATCTGCTGCTTTCCTGCTTTATCTTATTAAACAGAATAATATATGCAGAATCATTTTGCAATTTATTTCTTTTCGGTTATCGGAATATTTTCTTATTCAGGGAATATATTGTTCTAACAGAAATAGGATAAGCTATCCTGCGGTCAAAGGGGGAGGGGGATCTGTATGAATACGAAAGACGAGCTACTAAAGATATTCTCACTAAAGCTTAGGACGATACTAGGAAAACTAAATATTGAGTTCGATAAGCTACAGGAAATCAGATTACGGATGAATGCCCCACTCATTATGATTTATGCAAATAAAGAAACCTTTGTAACGGAGGACGCCAAATTGGTGGATACTCCTCAAAAGGCAATCCACATAACCAAAAATGAAATTCGTGAAACGATGGAATATATCAGTAATTACTCCTTGTATGCCTTTGAGGATGAGATTAAACAGGGGTTTATCACGATAAATGGAGGTCACCGAATTGGGATTACCGGTAAGACAATCATTGAGGATGACAATATCAAAGGGATTAAGCATATCTCATTTATCAATATCCGTTTGGCACATCAGGTAAAGGGATGCGCGAATCGGGTTCTGCCTTATCTGGTAGACAAGCAGAAAGAAGAAATTTTTCATACGTTGATTATTTCTCCGCCTCGATGTGGCAAGACTACATTATTAAGGGATATCATCAGACAGCTCTCCAACGGGAGCGAGCATCTGCCGGGGATGAGCATCGGAGTGGTTGATGAGCGATCTGAAATTGGTGCCTGCTATATGGGAACACCTCAGAATGAACTTGGTATACGTACGGATATTTTGGATTGCTGTCCGAAAGCAAAGGGAATGATGATGCTAATAAGATCCATGTCCCCTCAGATTATTGCAGTGGATGAGATTGGCTCCAGAGAGGATCTGGATGCTATTGATTATGTAATCGGTTGTGGCTGCAAGATTATAGCCACCGTTCATGGTAGTTCCATAGAAGATATTCGCAACAAGCCAATACTCGGAGATTTAGTGAAAAAGAAGTTATTTGAGCGATACATCATACTCAGCAATCGCACAGAAATAGGGCACTTGGATGAGATATATGATTCGGAAGGAAAAATGCTATTTCGTTCCGCAGAATAAGCAAATGTTGAAAGGAGGACAAACTTATGTTTTTTATGAAAATAATCGGATGCATCATGGTGATTGGGTCATCTTCTGGGATGGGGTTCTTCTTTGCCAATGAGATGAGATGCAGGTTGGAAAACCTAAAGGAATTAAAGAAATTGATCAGCCTATTAAGGGGAGACATCCGTTATGCAAGTACACCGCTACCGGAGGCAATCAGTTCCATTACCAGGAGGCATAAGGGAATATTCAATCAGTTCTTAAACAGTGTAAGTGAAAAGTTACATGAACTTTCGGGACAAACCTTTGCAGATGTGTGGAAGGATGCAGTGAATAAGGAATTACTGGATACATCCCTCTCTAAGAAGGACAAGTTACATCTCATACAGTTCGGTGAAAATCTCGGATACCTTGATAAGGAAATGCAGATGAACGTCATTGATTTATTCCTGTCGCAGCTGGAAGAGGAGATTAATGAAATGACAAAGACATTGAAGGAAAAATCGTATTTATATAATACCTTAGGAATTATGGCGGGAGTATTTATAGTTATAGTAATGATCTGAAGAAAAGTACAAATGCAATGCAAATTGAATCCTGTAAAGGGCAGGGTGCGTAATATGTGCGATGGAGGGTAACTATGGATTTTACTTTTATATTAAAAATAGCATTAGTCGGTATTGTTGTAACCATTTTGAATTCAATATTAAAGCAGTCTGGAAGGGATGAACTGGCATTCCTCTCCAGCCTGGCTGGATTGATTCTGGTTTTGTTTTGGATATTGCCGTATATCACTCAATTGTTTGTATCGATACAGAAATTATTCGACGTAGTTTAATGTGACAGGGAGGTCGGTACGTTGCAAAATAGTGGTGATATAAGAACGATGCTGCAAATATCTGCTGTAGGTATATTAACAGTGATGTTAGCAATTCTATTTAAGAAAAAGAAGGAAGAGATCTCTCTTTATATTAGCTTGGCGGCTTGCTTTTTAATCATATTGTGGGGAATTAATAAGCTTCAAGTGATTCTGGATGCAATCAATCAGCTGCAGGGATACATAAATTTAAACAAATCATACATTGGTATATTGATTAAGATTATAGGTATTACCTATATAACGGAGATATCGTCATCGCTTTGTAAGGATTCCGGTTATCACGCAATCTCGGATCAAATAGAAATTGTAGGAAAGCTTACGATCCTTGCGATTAGTATGCCGATTATTCTCTCGATACTAGAAACAATCAACCGGTTTTTGGGGGCATAGCAAATGAAAATCCTATTTAAGAGTAAGGGAAGGATAGTATTAAGTAGAATTATCCTTTTGACAGTAACAATGATATTTATGCCATTGGTGGGACAAGCAAAAGCGATGGCAAGTGAAACATCGGATTTTAATCAAAAATATGATTATTCTGAAATCCAAAGTGTCATAGATAATGTGATGGATGGAGGAAATAAATTTGACTTTAATGATTACATAAACCGTATGATGAGTGGACAAGAACCTTTTTCTGTACAGGATATCTCGAGTCAACTCGTCAAATCAATAAAAGGGGAAATACAAGCCAATATCGGAACCTTTATCAGTCTGACTACGATTGCACTTATAGCAGCATTATTTACGAATTTGTCGATGGCTTTTAAAAATAATCAGGTCTCTGAGACAGGCTATTACATAACATATTTATTATTGTTCGGAGTACTAATCAGTTCGTTTATTATAGCTTCCGGTATTGCCGCGGCAACGATTGGTACAATTTTAGATTTTATGAAAGCACTGGTACCAACCTACCTTATGTCTGTTGCTTTTTGTACAGGACCAACTACCTCCTTGGTGTATTATCAGGCTGCGTTGGGATTAATTACTGTAGTTGATTTCTTAATCCTCAGGGTGATTATTCCAATGATTAATTTCTATTTGATCATTATGCTGGTCAACAATATGTCAAAGGAGGACACGCTGTCAAAGCTGGCAGGTTTATTCTCTACCGCTGTGAACTGGATGTTAAAAAGTATGCTAGCAGCTGTAATTGGATTTAATGTAATTCAGGGTCTGATTGTTCCGGTTGCCGATCAGGTAAAACGGTCGGTTCTGCTTAAGGCATCCTCGGCTCTACCCGGTGTTGGTGGGGCAATCGGAGGGGTGACAGAAACGGTGTTGGGAGCAGGGGTTTTGCTAAAGAATTCAATTGGTGTAGCAGGTCTGATTGTTCTAATCACAATATGTGCGGTTCCATTTATTAAATTGCTGATGATTAGTGTTGTATACAAGGTAGGAAGTGCTGCATTACAGCCGATTTCGGACAAGCGTTTTATTGAATGCATTAGTGCGACGGCGAAATCAGCTTCCATGTTATTGCAAACAGTATTCGTGGGAGCGGTGTTATTTATACTTTCAATCACGATTGTGGCGGTCACGACCTCTTATCGGTAAAAGGAGGGACGAATGGAAACGGAAATATATTCTTGGATTAGAAACATCGTGGTATTCATGATGATTAATACAATTATTATGAATCTCCTAGGTAACAAAAGCTATAAAAAATACGTGAGCATTGCTTCGGGAATGATATTAGTGCTTATTGTAGTATCTCCCCTGATGAAGATATTTAAGCTACAGGAAAATCTTGATTATTTTCTGGAATCCAATACTTTTGCGATGGACACAAGTGATTTTAAGAGTAAATTATCGCAGGTGGAGGAAGATCAAAATGATAAAATTTATTCGGAATACAAGAGTCAAATTAAAAAGCAAGTAAAAGAACTACTGTCACAGAATAATGTGTACCTAAAGAGTATGGATGTACAGATCGATTCGAAAACAGATAGCACGACATATGGACAAATTGTAAAAATGAACATTAACGCAACCACGGAGGATAGTAGCCAAACATCAGGAGAAACCCTTACTATTGATAAGGTGGATATCGGTCAGATAAGCATCAATAAAGATGAAAAACCAAAAGAGTCAGAGTTGCCCACACCCCTTGAAATCAGTATAAAAAATAAACTCTCCGACTTCTATAATATTGAACAAGGTAATATAAATATTAGTATACAGGGAGGATAACATGGAAAAAAAGAAAATTTCCCTGAAGGAAATAGGCCTACCAAAATTAATCATGATTTTTATAGCAGGGATTTTAATCATTTTATTATCATTTCCTGGCATCTTCAGCTCTAACAAACCACTTAAAAGTAATAATACAACGCAGACAACGAATAAATCCGCGATACAACAAAAAGATAAGAATACGACAAGCTATGATTCGAATACCTATATAACAGAAATGGAAAATAAGCTTGAGAGTATTCTAAGAAAGGTATCCGGTATCGGTCAGGTTGAGGTGATGATTACTTTGAAATCCTCAGAAGAACAGGTTCCGTTAAAGAATACTCCTTCTACACAGGAAAGCTTGAACGAAGTTGACGGGGAGGGTGGAAGCAGAACAAATAATAATGTAAAACAAGACGACAGCACCGTACTGGTTAACGACGGGAATGGAAATTCAGTACCTTACATAGTACAGAAGATTGAACCCCAAGTGGAGGGTATCGTTGTAATCGCAGAAGGTGGAAACAATGGTAATGTAAAAATGGAGATAATGGATGCAGCCGAGGCATTATTTAATGTACCTGTGAATAAAATTAAAGTAATGAAGATGGGAAATGCCATTAAATAATTTAGGAGGTATAGAATGAAGAATATATTTAAAAAGAATAGTATCATAATTACAGCGCTAGCAATAATGATTGTAATTGCAGGGTACTTAAGTTTTACTACAAGAGACGCATCAAAGGGTGATAATGGATCAGTAACGACGAGCAATAATCATGCTCTTAATAATGACAAAGGTGGAAAAGATGTAGCAACGAATACGGATGTCACCGTGACTCCAGCAGGTACCAATACCAATACTGACACTAACACGAATACAGACACGAATACCAATAAAGGAAATGATGAATTAGGCAGTAAGGGATCACAGGATGTATCGGATAATGGTGAGTTAGATCTTAAGGATGGAACACCGGGCGAAGCAGTTCTTGCGAATACGGCTGATGCTAGCTATTTCACTAATGTGAAGTTACAGAGAGAACAGACTAGAGCAAAGAATAAAGCAGATTATATGGATATCATTAATAGCACGAAGGCATCCGCAACTGATAAAAAAGCAGCTACAAACGGAATGTTACAGCTTATCTCCAACGCAGACAAAGAGAGTGCGGCAGAGATGTTATTAGGTGCAAAAGGTTTTAGCAATGCAATCGTATTTATTAATAATGGTAAGGTTGAGGTAGCAGTTAATGCTGCATCCTTGACAAAACAGCAAACAGCAATTATTGAAGATGTAGTTAAGAATCAAACAGGAATTTCTGTAGGAAATATGACAATTAATCCGGTTGTTCTTCAGGACTAAATGGTATCAGCAGCTGTTGAAATGATTTGATTATTATATTAATGTATATCATATTAAACAATATAGAATGGAAGACGCTAGTTATTTAGTATCTTCCATTCTTTTAAGTTTAACAGATCGTGCATGGTTTTGTAGATATATCGCCAAGAATATTGAAAAACGGTATGATTTCACCGGATCAGTGCATAATTCTAAGTGAGAATCAATTTTTTGATGGAGATATCATGTGGAAGGATTGAAGCATTTTATAATTTGTCGTTGATATGTTTTATAATTATGGTATAATACTATATAAATACATTCATTTTGATTGTGCCGGAGAACACTAGGAACTTAGGAGGTAATCGTTGTGAACAAGGAACCGGAAGTTAGGAATACTTATAAAATACATGAGAATGGTAAGGTTGGAGAAGTACAGATTGCTGATGAAGTAGTGGCAACCATCGCAGGATTGGCTGCAACAGAGGTAAAGGGAGTAACAGCTACCTCAGGCAATGTGACAAATGAAATTGCCGGTAGGCTGGGCAAGAAAAACTTATCCAAAGGAGTTAAGGTAGTTGTTAATCCGGATGCAGTATCTGTTGATATGGCATTAACCTTAGATTATGGATATGGTATTCCCGAAACTGCAAAATTAGTGCAAGAAAAGGTGAAGTTGGCAATAGAGAATATGACCGGTCTTCAAGTGAAGGAAGTTAACATTAGAATCGCCGGTGTAAACATTGTGAGACAGTAAATTATTCCAAACAACCCTTAGAGTAACTAAGGGTTGTTTATTCGTGTGTAGGAGGAACCGCACCTTGACAAGAAGAGAAATTAGAGAACATATTTTCCTTATGTTATTTCGTAAGGATTTTCATGAAGCAAGTGAATTGAATGAACAAATCGAAATGTATATCGCACAATTAGAAAAGCCATCACTTGAGGAGTTTGCTTACCTGACTTCAAGATTTCATGCTGTGGTAGATCATATTGAAGAGATTGATGCGATTTTAACAGAGACATCAAGTGGTTGGAAATTAAACCGTATGGGCAAGGTGGATTTAACAATCCTTCGTCTTGCTGTATACGAGATGCGTTTTGACGATGATGTACCGGTTAAAGTAGCAATTAATGAAGCCGTTGAATTGGCAAAAAACTTTGGTGGAGATGAGTCTCCGGGCTTTGTTAACGGAGTGCTTGCTAAATTGGCGTAACGCAGGAGGGTCGTATGGGACAGGCTTATTCGGTTACGGAGATAAATCAATATATTAAGAATATGTTCTATCGAGATGGGATACTGAACCGACTTTATATTAAAGGAGAGGTATCCAATTGCAAATATCATACCTCTGGGCACATTTATTTTACATTAAAGGATGCACAGGGGCAATTAGCATGTGTTATGTTCGCTGGTCAGAGGAGAGGATTAACCTTTCGACTGGAGGAAGGACAAAGTGTAATTGCACTTGGAAGCATCAATGTTTATGAACGGGATGGAAAATATCAGCTTTATGCAAGCGAAATTATGTTGGACGGACAGGGTATTCTTTATGAAAGATATGAAAAATTAAAAGCGTATCTTGAGCGGGAGGGATTATTTGATTCCGCACATAAAAAGCCAATCCCGGCTTATCCAAAGAAGGTGGGAATCGTTACAGCTTCCACCGGAGCAGCAATTCAAGATATTATTAATATTTCTAAAAGGCGTAACCCTTATGTACAGTTGGTCTTATATCCTGCGTTAGTCCAAGGAGCGGGTTCGGCTGATAGTGTAGCAAAGGGTATAAAAATACTCGACAGGTCTGGTGTGGATACCATCATAGTCGGAAGGGGCGGAGGCTCCATTGAAGATCTATGGGCATTCAATGAGGAGGTTGTTGCAAGAGCAATCTATGAGTGTAATACTCCGATTATATCAGCGGTTGGCCATGAGACGGATGTGACGATTGCGGATTTTGTATCCGATTTGCGTGCACCAACACCATCGGCTGCGGCGGAGCTTGCAATCAATGATTATGTGGCTTTTCAATCTACAATTCAAGATTATAAACGTAAGCTTGGCAGAGAGGTGCAACAGAAAATACGTTTGGTTGAGAACAAGGTTAAGGAATTTAAATTACGGCTCCTTTATGCTAGCCCGACATTTCAGATAAGACAAAAGAGACAATACCTGATGGATACGGAACAAAAATTACTTCTTCAGATTAATCAGAGGTTGAAGGAGAAGAGACATAAGTTAGAGCTCTACATAGCTAGATTGGAAGGACTATCTCCTTTATCCAAGCTAAGTAAGGGATATGCACTTATTGTGGGAGAAGATAATATACCGATACAAAGTATCAGTAAGGTATCAAAAGATGAGGTGCTAACGGTCTCCTTATTGGATGGAGACATCAAGGCTAGGGTAGAAGATATCTGTGAGAAGAAGCGTGGTTGTTAACTTAGTTGAAAAGGAGAAACCAATATGGCTGAGAAAAAGATGAAACTGGAAGAAGCATTTGATAAATTAAATCATATTGTGGAAGCTTTAGAAAAAACGGACGTAAGTCTTGAAGATTCTTTCACCTTATATCAGGAGGGTATGAAGCTCCTTAAGACATGCAATGATTCAATTGATAGGGTGGAAAAAGAGCTGATTATACTTAGTGAAAGTGGAGAAGCCAATGAACTTTAATGTGGAGCTGCAACAAAGGGTAAATGATATAGAAAAAATCCTAAGTAAATTTTTGCCACCGGAAGAGGGCTTGCAAAAAACAGTGATGGAAGCAATGAATTACAGTGTAATGGCTGGAGGGAAGAGACTACGTCCTATGCTGATGTCAGAAACTTTCGGGTTGTTTGGCGGGAAAGAAAGAGAAATCGTAGAACCCTTTATGGCGGCGATTGAAATGATACACACCTACTCCTTGGTTCATGACGATCTACCTGCTATGGATAATGATGAATACAGACGAGGAAGAAAAACCACTCATGTGGTATATGGAGAAGCAATGGCTATTCTGGCAGGAGATGGTCTGTTAAACTATGCGTTTGAAACAGCATTGAAATCTTTTGATGTGATATCACATAAGGATGAATCAGAGCAAACTAAAGTATACCAACGTATCGGAAAAGCGATGCAGATATTATCTAGAAAAGCCGGAATTTATGGAATGATCGGCGGTCAGGTAATTGATATGGAAGAATCTCCGGACGTCGTAAACAGAGAGCGCCTGGATTTGATGTATTTATTAAAAACAGGTGCATTAATTGAAGCTTCTATGATGATCGGAGCTGTCCTTGGGGGAGCAAATCAAGAAGAGGTAAACAAAATAGAAAAGATTGCAGGTTTGATAGGACTCGCATTTCAAATAAAGGATGATATTTTAGATGTTACCAGTACGCCGGACGTTCTTGGCAAACCGATAGGCAGCGATGAGAAAAATGAGAAGACTACCTATGTAACCATTATGAATCTAGAGCGAGCGAATGAAGAGGTTCTGCATATCTCTAAGAATGCAATGGATACCTATGGGGCACTTCCTTATACCAATGAATTCTTAAGTACGCTGATTATGAAATTGGTAAACCGTGAGAAGTAAAATCTAGGTCAAGATAGGAGTGAAGTTTTTGCCGAAGTTGTTAGATAGTATTATTCATGAGAATGATATAAAGAATATAAAAGAACAGGATTACAGTAAGCTTGCGGAAGAAATCCGCAATTTTCTAATCCAGAATGTTAGCAAAACTGGAGGTCATCTGGCTTCTAATCTTGGCGTTGTTGAGCTTACGATGGCGCTACATCTATTCCTTGGATTCCCCCAGGATAAATTAGTGTGGGATGTCGGACATCAGGCGTATACTCATAAGCTCTTAACGGGAAGAAAAGAATTGTTCCAAACGTTAAGACAGCTTGATGGGTTAAGTGGATTTCCGAAAAAAGAGGAAAGCGGTTGTGATTCCTTTGATACCGGCCATAGCTCTACAGCTATATCAGCGGCATTGGGTCTTGTAAAAGCCAGAGATTTAAGTGGTGAAAATCATAAGGTGGTTGCGGTTCTAGGTGATGGAGCACTCACCGGTGGTATGGCGTTTGAAGCGATCAATAATGCAGGTCGTCTACGCTCCAATATGATGATCATATTAAATGATAATAATATGTCCATTTCTGAAAATGTCGGTGGCCTATCCAACTATCTTGGAAAACTGAGAACCAGTTCAAAATATACCGGATTTAAAGAAAATATGGAATATACATTAAATCAGATGCCGGGTGTGGGCAAAACCATAGTAGAAAAATTAAAGCGTTCCAAGGATGCGATTAAATATTTTGTATTACCAAGTATGTTCTTTGAAGATATGGGATTAACCTATATTGGACCGATTGATGGTCATAATATTGATCAGCTTTTAAATGCCTTTGAGGCAGCAGCAAAAGCGAAGAAGGCAGTTGTAGTTCATGTTCTTACCAAAAAGGGCAAGGGCTATCAGCTAGCAGAAAAATATCCTAGCAAATATCATGGTGTAGACCCGTTTGATATCGAAAGCGGGAAACCGATTAAGTCGGAGAAAACCATATCCTATACAAAATTATTCGGGGATACGTTAACACATTTGGCTCTTACAGATGAGAAAATTGTGGCTATTACAGCGGCCATGCCAAACGGAACCGGTCTGTCCGGCTTTAAGAGGCAATTTCCGAAGCGATTCTTTGATGTTGGCATAGCGGAAGAGCATGCGGTTACCTTTGCTGCGGGATTAGCTATGGGTGGATTTAAACCGGTAGTAGCGATTTATTCGACCTTCCTACAGAGAGCCTATGACCAGATTATTCATGATGTGTGTATTAATAATCTTCCGGTTATCTTTGCGATTGATCGTGCAGGAATTACCGGTAGGGATGGTAAGACACATCAGGGTACCTTTGATTTGTCCTTCTTGTCCCATATACCGAATCTTCTTGTGATGGCACCGAAGAATAATATTGAATTAGAAGATATGCTAACATATGCGATTAACTATAACGGGCCGGTTGCAATCCGGTATCCAAAGGGAGAAGCTTATCTTGGAATGCAGGAATATAACGCACCGATTGAATATGGTAAATTCGAGATGATTAGTGAAGAGAGTGATATTGCACTCGTAGCGGTCGGAAGCATGGTGAAAACCGCAGCGGAGGTAGCGCAGACATTGAAGAAGGAAGGCAAGCAAGTAACCCTAATTAATGCACGTTTTATCTCGCCGATTGATAAAGAGATGATTGATAAATTGACCGAGAAACATTCTGTTATCGTAACTCTTGAGGAAAATGTACGTAACGGTGGCTTTGGGCAAAAGGTAGCGGATTATTTGTTTGAAACCAATCAAAGGAATGTGAAACTACTTAATATTTCTGTCCCTGACATCTTCATTGAACACGGAAGCGTGAGTGAATTACATGAGCGCTTGGAACTGGATGCGGAGGGCATACTTCGTAAAATCCATCAAGTGTTGTGTTAATAAAGGGTAGGTTGCGAGATATTAACAAAGGGTAGAATGCGAGGTTTTCAAAGGGAATACTCCGGTAATCAGGATGGTTGAATTCGCTAAGTAATTCTATACGGAAATTTTTAGTTAATAGCTAGGCCTTCGGGTCGGCCTCCATCACCATCCATGGTGAGGAAGCCTAAATTCGCCCTCCTTGGCGAATTTCCCCTAAGATTACTCCCATTTCCGTATGTATTACTATCGCTCATTCAAATTATCCTGCTTATCCGGAGTTTTCCCTTTGAAACCGCGAAGTCATAGACTTAAGGACAATTGTGTAAGGAATAGTTGAGGATAGGGGTACGAAATATGTCCTTAACTGACGTATAAATTAGAACAATTGATATACCCAATATTAATGAGTGGAAATTTGGAGTATGTCTTTAAACTGACGTATAAACTAGAACAATTGATATACCCAATATTAATGAGTGGAAATTTGGAGTATGCATTTAAACCGACATATAAATTAAACAATTGATATACCCAGTAATAATGAGTGGATATTTGGAGTATGCCTTTTAACCGCCGAATATCATAATAAGAATATGTTGATTTCCTGGATGAAACAGGATTTTTGTGGATTTCATGTCCGGTTTTATAGAGGTTTGTGGATAATTTGTTTTTTGGGATGGTTTTTAGCTTTTTGTTTTTGATTGTTTTTGAACTTTGATGGTATTACTATATAATAAATCCTGTAATTAATCTGATGTCTTAGAAAGAACTGCGAAGTTCGCTTGGGATGCTCATTCCTTGTTCTTTCTGATTTTTAGTAGTGAAATGAGATTTCAGATTGGCATATTTTAAAGAAATACTTTGTTTCAATTGGATTGAGCGTCTGAAAGATAATTAGGAGAAATTGTGCATAAGGATATTGGAAGATTATAGATAGTTTGTTTTTTGCAATTTATGTATATATGTTTTGGATATTTACGATTAATTTTGGATTGTTGCCTAATTTACTGTGTATAAAGTGAGTAATTGGATTTTTATTGTGGATAAAGGTTCGGTTTTTCACTATGAATGTGGATGAATGCTTTAGATAAATAATGAAATGGACGGAGGTTTGTGTTAATTGAAGGAACGATTGGATGTTTTATTGGTAAATAGAAATCTAGCGGAGTCGAGGGAGAAGGCGAAAGCAATCATTATGTCCGGTAATGTATTTGTAGAGGGTCAGCGTGAGGATAAGGCCGGAAGTACTTTTCCGGTGGAAGCAACGATTGAAGTAAAGGAAAATCCGCTTAAATATGTAAGCCGTGGTGGATTAAAGCTGGAGAAGGCGATGGCTCAGTACAATATTACATTGGAAGGAAAGGTATGCATGGATGTGGGTTCCTCTACCGGAGGGTTTACGGATTGCATGCTGCAAAATGGTGCGGTTAAGGTCTATAGCGTAGATGTCGGTACGAATCAGCTGGCGTGGAAGTTACGTCAGGATGAGAGGGTAGTATCCATGGAAAAGACTAATATCCGTTATTTAACGCCGGATCAGATTAATGACGCGATTTCATTTGCTTCCATAGACGTGTCCTTTATCTCCTTAACTAAGGTATTACTGCCGGTACGAGAGCTACTTGCGTGTGAAGGGGAAGTAGTTAGCCTAATTAAGCCACAGTTTGAAGCAGGCAGGGAAAAGGTGGGGAAAAAGGGTGTTGTACGAGATAAAAAAGTTCATGAAGAAGTAATAGAACTGGTTTCCACCTATGCATCGGGGATAGGTTTTGACTGTCTTGATCTTAATTTTTCGCCAATTAAAGGTCCAGAGGGAAATATTGAATATTTATTATATTTAAAAAAGAAGTTACCGATCGAAGAAACCTTAGAGTATCCGATAGGAACGACAATCACAAATCAGCTTATCACTAAAACTGTCGAGGAAGCACACGGTTCATTGTCCGTAGGTTGAGTTGCGATTAAGACGTATATTTATTCCGTTTTAGTGTGATAATATGCTAAAAAAAGGGTGGTGTATTGAAATTTATGGAATTGTATGATAGACTTTCAATTATATTCACTAATGCGATCATGATAGGAGAGTAGCAATCGGATGAAGCGGTTTTTAATTATTACAAATAAAGAAAAAGACAGTGATTTTAGCGTGACGAATAAGATTGTTGCTTATATCGAAAAGGCTGGAAGGTCAGTTATAACGACGACGCTGGCTGCTTTTGAAAATAACGAAAATTCTAAGCTGATTTGTCCTGATATAGACTGCGCGATTATTCTCGGTGGTGACGGAACGATTATCCAGGCGGCAAATGAATTGATGTCTTATGATATCCCGATACTTGGTGTGAATCTCGGTACCTTGGGCTTTTTAGCTGAGATTGAAAAGCATCATGTAGAAGTGGCACTGAATCGTTTGTTTGAAAATGATTATAAAATTGAGAACAGAATGATGGTAGAGGGGAAAGTTATTCATAATACTCAGATACCGGGAAGATTTCAGCGCACCACTTGTAATGCTTTAAATGATATCGTAATTGCACGTAAGGGATTTTCAAGGATTATCAGCCTTGGCATCTATGTCAATGATGAATTAGTGGATAATTTTTTAGGTGACGGTGTTATTATCTCCACTCCGACTGGGTCTACGGCGTATAATCTATCGGCTGGCGGACCGATTATCATTCCGGGTGCATGTGTCACGGTAATTACTCCAATTTGTCCTCATTCACTTAGCCCAAGAAGCATCGTAGTATCTGCTGAGGATACCGTTAAGATTGTTGTGGGTAAGAGCAAGAAGACACTAGAAGCAGAAGCAATTGCAACCTTTGACGGCAAAACAGTAATTGACTTAGGAACAGACGATACAATTTTAATAAATAAAGCAAAGTACTGCACAAAATTGATAAAACTTAACCGTACCGGAATCTATGAAATTCTACGGTCTAAGTTAGGTAATAATGGTGATTAACGATTAACCAATGTATGTAGAAAGGTACGGTTTAAGAGATGAAAATTAGCAGACAAAGCAAGATTATTGAATTAATTAATAAATACGATATTGAGACACAAGAGGAGTTAGCTGACAGATTGATGCAGGATGGCTACAATGTTACTCAGGCCACAGTATCCAGAGATATCAGAGAATTAAAGCTTACTAAGGTTGCTGTAGACGGTGGCAAGCAAAAGTATATTGTGCTTCAAAAAACAGAGACCGATTTGAATGAAAAATATACTCGCGTACTAAAGGATGGCTTTTTATCAATGGATATGGCTCAGAATATCATGGTGGTTAAAACGGTTCCGGGCTTAGCGATGGCAGTGGCTGCGGCTCTGGATGCACTTCAGTTTAGCAGTATCGTAGGTTGTATTGCAGGCGATGATACAATCATGTGTGCGATTCGCTCCGCTGAGGAGACTATATCCGTTATGGAAAAATTAAATAAGATTATCAATGCGGAATAAAATACTTGCCGAAGTGAGTTTTCGGTGATAAAATATTTACGGCTATTTGAACACATAGAGTATCAAAGATAGATAAGGAGAATTCGTATGTCAGGACATTCAAAATTCGCGAACATAAAACATAAAAAAGAAAGAAATGATTCTACAAAAGGAAAAATTTTCACAAAACTAGGTAGAGAGATTGCAGTTGCAGTAAAAGAAGGCGGAGCAGATCCGAACGCAAACAGCCGTTTGAAGGATATCATTGCAAAAGCAAAGTCAAATAATATGCCAAATGATACGATTGACAGAAGTATTAAAAAGGCAGCCGGTGATGCTAATGCTGTAAATTACGAAGCAGTTACCTATGAAGGTTATGGTCCGAACGGAACCGCAATCATCGTAGAAGCGTTAACCGATAACAAAAACAGAACAGCAGGAAATGTGCGAAATGCGTTTACCAAAGGCAGTGGTAATGTAGGTTCCCAAGGTTGTGTATCTTTTATGTTTGATAAAAAAGGCCAAATCATAATCGATAAAGAAGAATGCGATATGAATGCAGATGATTTGATGATGCTTGCACTCGACGCAGGCGCAGAGGATTTTGCAGAAGAGGAAGACAGCTTTGAGGTTCTCACTACCCCGGATGATTTCTCTACCGTAAGAGAAAGCCTTGAAAAAGCAGGAATCTCGATGGCTCAGGCAGATGTTACTATGATCCCTCAAACCTGGGTTGAATTAAAGGGCGATAGTGATATAAAAGCAATGAACAAAATCCTTGATTTACTCGATGAGGATGATGATGTGCAAGAAGTATATCATAACTGGGATGAGTAAATACACAATTTAAGAAATTTAGAGTTTTCAAGGGTTTGAGCCACTTTTACAAAACGTATATTCGACTGAAAAACGGTCGAAAATCTGCTAGTGATGATATATATCACAAATCGGTGGTATTCAGTGATGAACATACACATTTTGACCTTCTTAGCATTTATCCAATGTCTAAGGGGGTCTTTTTATATGTTAAAAGTACCAGAAAATGATTCGGATGAGATAGAGTCGATATCGCCGTCAATAATTCTGAAACTTCATAGCATGGATATTAAAGATTTGCGTAAAGTGTATAATGAAACAATAGGGTGACAATATGCTGCTCGGTATACAATTAAGGCAAATCGTACTATTTATCAATTAATGGTACTTGCATTAAGGACTGAATTGCAAAATGTTTTATACAATTTAAAGAATGAGATACTTGATAAATTAGTTGATGATATATAGGCATTTACTAATAAGTATTTGAGAATAGCTGCTAATGGTAACAAAATATTGCTGGTACACTTACGAATTCATTGGCGAGATAGAATATCTTTTTATCAATGCTGTAAAGTATTATTATTATGTTAAAAGGGGTAGGTATGAATTGGAAATATTTATTATTGAAAGTGCTAACCTATGAGTGTAAATATAAAGAATGCAGAACCTTAATTATTACTCTTGCTTTGTTTCATCAAAAAATAAGTTGAATTCCTTACTTGCCTGGATAGGTGGGTAAGGAATTTTTTTATTTTGCCAAGGTGATAAATAAGACGTTTTAAACAATTGTGGAAGAAAACTATACGCATAATCATATTAAACATATATGTAAAATAAATATTCCCAAAAATATTCCCCGAATAATAAATGATTTAGTTACAATTAACAAAAATTAACAAATTTTACAGTTAAAGGTTGACAAATAAAAATCTAATACATATAATGATTATATGTTTAATATGATATATAAGATTAATCAGAAAGGATTGTATAGCATAACCGCATTAATAGGTTGAGCTGTACTGCAGTTATGTCATGGAGGATTATATCAGAATTCAGAATTTACATAAAACGTATTCTACTCATAATGAACCTTTGGAAGTGCTGAAGGGGATAAATCTTTCTGTAAGGAAAGGTGAGATTATGGGGATCATCGGCTTTAGTGGAGCCGGAAAATCCACATTAGCCCGTTGTATCAACCGTTTAGAAAATCCTGATAGTGGAGAAGTTTTTGTTGATGGTATCGACATATTAAAGCTGTCAAAGCATGAACTTCTTAAAGAACGAAGAAAGATTGGGATGATTTTTCAAACCTTTAATCTTTTTGAGGCCAAAACAGTATACCGAAACATTTCATATCCACTTGAAATCAGCGGTGTTCCTAAGGCAGAAATTAAACAGCGCGTTTTGGAGACAGCACAACTTGTAGGGTTATCCGATAAATTATCAGTATATCCCGGCGGACTTTCAGGCGGGCAAAAGCAGAGAGTGGGTATTGCCAGAGCGCTGGTTAACCGTCCACATCTTCTGCTTAGTGATGAAGCCACTTCTGCTCTCGATCCACAGACAACACTTCAAATATTGGAACTTTTAAAGGAAATCAATAAGTCTACAGGTATCACAATACTTATGATTACGCATGAGCTGGATGCAATCAAATATGCTTGTGAGCGTATGGCAGTTCTTGAAGAGGGACTTATTATAGAATCTGGGGCAGTTAATGATATTTTTTTTAATCCTAAAAGTAGAACGGGAGAACTATTTGCGAAGGTATTCTTAGAATTCCAAAAGTACGAAGATCTTGAGAATGGGCAGGGTATTTAAATTATCAAAGCATGTAATAAAGAGGAATACAAATATTAGTTTTGACATTAATACAAAGTTGCATGTGTCAATTAATCATAAAAGGAGGAGTGATATGAGCTTACTGGATACTCCCATTTGGGAGGTTATTAAAGGTTCTTTTGCGAAGGAAGTATGGATTCGTATTGCACCCGCAATTTTAGAAACTATATACATGACTGCATTAGCTTCCATAATAACATTGATTTTTGGTCTGATATTGGGAATTTTACTGACGGTTACGAATCCCAATGGATTGGTGCCGCTAAAGGGACTTTATACCGGTTCCGGGTGGTTGATAAATGGTCTGCGGTCTTTACCACAAATGGTTATGATAATCTTAATGATACCTGTAGCTCGTTTGATATTTGGTAAGTCTTATGGGGTAAATGCCTGTATCATAGCTATAGCTGCAAGCTGTATCCCTATGTATGCACGTATTGTAGAAAGCAGTTTACTGGAAATCACAAAAGGTAAGATTGAGGCAGCAAAATCAATTGGAAGTACAAATTTTCAGATCGTTTTTAGAATATTAATACCAGAAACAATTCCTTCTCTGATACGTGGATTTACAGTAGCGGTAATCGCTGTTATATCGATGACTGCACTCGCCGGTATGTTTGGTGCCGGAGGAATAGGTGACATTGCAGTTCGTTTTGGATATCAGCGCTTTCAGCATGATGTATTATTTGCAACAGTTTACATCCTAATCATTTTGGTTCAACTGGTTCAATTTATAGGGGATTTTACTTCAAGGAAAATTCTTCAAAAAAGGAATTTATTATAAAAGTAATTAAAATAAAAATAAGACATAGGAAAGGGAGTATATTATGAAAAAGTTTAAAGTTTTAATGTTACTTATTACAGCAATTCTGTCAATGACTGTGTTTGCCGGCTGTAGTTCGGGATCAAAGGATACTGTGAAAACACAGACAGATACAGGCACTAATGAGAAAAAAACTGTCACAATCAAGGGGATTGCAGATCTTGTACCTCATTCGGAAATTATTGAATTTGTAAAACCTAAGCTAGCAAAACAGGGAATCAACGTTGAGCTTGTAGCAACATCAGCAGATACTACAACCAATGAGAAAACAGCAAAGGGAGAAATTGATTTTAACTATTTCCAGCACTATCCTTATTTGAAGTCTTGGAATGAAGCAAATGGATTTGATTTGGTAAATGCAGGAGATATCCACATAGAGCCCATAACCGCATATTCCGATAAGTACAAAAGTAAGGATGAAGTTCCTAAGAATGCAGTTGTGGCAATACCAAATGACGGTACCAACGAATACCGAGCATTGCGTATTTTGGAGCAAAACGGTTTCATCAAATTAAATGAAGAAACGGCCACCACATTAAGCGCATCCGTCGCTGACATTAAAGAATATGTTAAACCGATTAAACTTGTAGAGTTAGATTCAGCGCAAATCATACCTACCAAAGATGATTATGACTTTTTTATTACCAATACTAATAAAGCTTTGGAAGCAAAAATAACTTCCGCGAAACTTTTTAGTGAAGGGGATGACAGTCCTTATGCAAATATTATCGCGGTACGTGCAGAAGATAAGGATAATCCAGCAATTGTCGCACTGGTAAAAGCATTACAGTCAGATGACACAAGAAAGTTTATTCAAGAAAAGTATAATGGAGCTGTAATTCCTGCGAAACTCAAATAATTAACGAGGAGATACAGCAGAAGGTGAGTATTATAGCTGAGGTGGGATTGACAAATATGAGCTTCAGATTATTCATGTTGGGTTTGCAATTCGTGGGCTTTCTGCCGAGCATATTATAATATAATCATGATTATGTTTATAAAGATAGAGGTATCACATTATGAATTAGTGTGACACCTCTATTCTTATAAATAGTAGCGACTCTGAATCAAGGAACTATTTCAAAAATAGTACCCTTGTTATAATCATTTACTTTCATAGATCCATAAACCGCTAAATATAATCTTGTTTGATCCATATTCGATCCCAAACTAACGTAAAATGCTGACTCTGACCCAAAATCATATTCAGTTTCTATCACAGTGAAATCATTTAACTTACAATCTATTCTTGCTCTGGTATAAGCTAACGCACCTCTAGCCGGAGGCTTGGATCCTTCGTCCCGGGCTAAATCGATAAATACAATGCTTTCCGCTAAATCTGGGATATCATTCCCCATATATGGCTTCACTCCTGTAATTGCAGTTGCTCCAAACTTATCGGTGCGGGGATCGTCATGAAAATAACTAATTAGGGGTGGAAGACGACTAACTGAAGTTTTTACCACTTCATCGTAATAAGCAAATATCTTTCTATCCAAAGTCTTATTTTCAGTACATTTCTTTATAATCGAAGTCGGAAAGGCACCCTCCCACCCTCGCCAGCCAAAGTTAATAAAGCCCTCCTCATCAGATTCAATCAATGAATTTTGGACAAGTTGAGTAACCGGTATCGGTATATAATTAACGAATGAGAAAATTGATTCAACCAGATCCTGCCCAACATTCCCTATGTATTTTATAAACTGATTATAATACCGTTGAAATGAGATACCTGATATATTGCGAACCCCTTTCGCTATAACCGTAAGTGTTTCTTGAAAAGAGGTTGGAAGTTCATCAAAACGTGTAATTACGGGTGGATTATCATTTGACGTATTCTTAGTTATATCAATTTCAATTATTTTACCGGCAATCTCCATATCATCCTGACTTAAATTGAAAGGATCATACCCTGATCCACCGTCCCCGGTTGTTAAAAAAAGATTGCCTGTTTCAGGTGAAAAGTTCAAACTATTAACTCCGTTGTGATTTAGAAAAGGTCTTCTCAAATTAAGTAGAGTCCTTTGCTTTTGGACTTGACCATTCGGTTGTAAAGCCCATTCTTCTACTGTATCAATATGATTATACTGAGTTTCTCTGTTTATCCACTTAAGGTTTAAGGTTTTTGGATCGCATGGATCAGGCTTGAAGGGTTTTGTAATGGCATCTGGTCCTTGTGTTCCTGCTACTGAATAATGCAGATAAAGTAGACCATTATAGTTAAATTCGGGATGAAATGCCATTCCCAAGAGACCACGCTCGTCATATCCACCTGAAGAAGCGCCTAGTTTCAAGACGAGGTGACGAATATCTAAAAAAGTCTCAATACTTCCATATCCTATATAAAAGATTTCTCCTACTTGGGTTGCAATAAATAATCTTTCTATTGTATCACCCGGAAATATGGCAGTTGTTAAAACAGTGGGTAGGTTTATATTAGTAACAATTGGCTGTAAATGAACTTTAACTTTTTCCAATAACCTCATCCTCTTACTTATTGCTTTTATCTATAAAATATGATTAGAACGATTCTAATATTACCAAAGTCAGTAAATCAAAGGGTATGTAAAACAGCTGATTAAGAATAATGTAAAATAAAATCATTCCGTATTATATAATAAAGATAAGCTAATTGGTACACAATTTTTTGTGGTAAACCAATCGATAGTGTTTATAATAGTACAACTATCATCAGTATATGAATATTCGGAGAATTCCAGCAGATGATTCGATTAATTAAATATCTTTAAATTAATTTATAATACTTACTTGACAAAAGTAAGTAAACTATAGTAATATAGTTACATAAAGTAAGTAACAATATGCAGAACATTTCTTAAACTGCTAATAGAAACACTTATTAAAGTAAAAATATAATCACTATAACATAATGAGGAGTGAAGTTCATGTCAGATATTAATAAAAAAATGCCGGTACTGTTTGTTGGGCACGGATCACCAATGAATGCAATAGAAGAGAATGAATATACAGAGAACTGGGCGAAGATTAGTGAACTTATCCCGAAACCAACTGCCATACTAGCTATCTCCGCACACTGGTTTACGGAAGGAACGAGAATTACAGATGCAGCCAATCCGAAGATGGTTTATGATATGTATGGCTTTCCGGAGGAGTTGTATAAGATAGAGTATAATACAAAAGGAGCACCTGAATTGGCTCGATTGACCAAGGATTTAATAAAAAAGGAAGTGATAATAGACAATAGCTGGGGATATGATCATGGTACCTGGTCCATTCTTCATAAGATGTATCCGGCAGCAGATGTTCCCGTATACCAGTTGAGTGTGGACAGGAACGCAGATGCCAGAACACATTATCAAATTGGCAAGGAACTCAGTTCTTTAAGAGAGAAGGGTGTATTGATATTTGCCAGCGGTAATGTAGTTCATAACCTACGAAAGCTAGACTGGAACATGTCTGGAGGATATCCTTGGGCGGAAGAATTTGACCTCTATATTAAAGATAAAGTTGTTAATAAACAATATGAAGATGTTATCCAATATGAGAAGGCAGGGCAATCGTCTCAGTTATCGTTCCCTACCCCGGAGCATTTCTATCCGCTTTTATATGTACTTGGGGCTTCAGATGAAGGTGACAAGGTAAAGATATTTAATAATTCCTGTATGTTGGGATCCTTATCTATGACCTCGTATTTATTCTACTAGAAGAAATATATAGTAAAGTTAGAACCAAAGATAAATAGTAATAAGCAGAGTATAAGATACTATTTTCTTGACAATTTCTACTTGGCAAGGGAATCAGATAAATCAGTATCAATAAACAAGAGCTAACTCGAGCTTTACAGATTTTCAGAGAACGCTTAAGATAAAAAGGAGAAAGAAACATGAGCGAATTATTAAATGTAGTCAGAGAGAGAAGATCAGCCGATAAATTTATAGAAGGCATAGAAATTTCCGAAAAGGAATTTGAGAATATTTTTGAGGAGTTAACCTCAGCTCCTTCTGCTTTTAACCTGCAGCACGCCAATTATTATGTAGTTAGAAATCCGGAAGTAAAAGCAGAAGTATACGAAGCTGCATATAAACAATATAAAGTAAAGACTTCCTCAGCAGTAATAGTCGTAACAGGTGATAAACTTGCTTATAAAAATGCAGCTAATATCTATCAAGGTACAAAGCTACTCGGTATCTTGAATGAGCAAGAATATCAAGGGATGTTGGATATGATTGCCGGACTTTACGAGGGCTGGGGAGAAACCTTCCAGCATGATGAGGCAATACGCAATGCTTCTTTATCCGCCATGCAGTTCATGCTGTTAGCGAAGGATAGAGGCTGGGATACTTGTCCTATGATCTATTTCGATCAGGAAAAGATAAAATCAATTTTAAATATTCCGGAAAATGAAATACCGGTAATAATGATTACTATGGGGAAGATGGATCCGGGCAGTGTAAAGCTTAGAGGCGCCAGAAAAACAGTGCGGGAATTTGCTAAATTCATTTAATCATGCCCATATCAAATATTCGTAAGCTACGAATCCAGATTCACAACTTCTATCAAGAACATACACGTCAACTTTGCTATACTAATATTACAAGGAGTGAAGAGGTTTGTCGATAAAAACAATTGAAACAATGATAGATTGGGTGGAAACGAATTTGAAAGATACCCCAACGCTTGAGAAGATGTCCGAATATGTGGGATATTCTTCGTTTTACTGCTCAGCGAAATTTCATGAAACAGTAGGTTTATCATTTAAGGAATATGTCATAAAGCGGAAGCTTACTCAGGCCGCATATGATTTGAGAGAGACCAATCATAAGATCATTGATATTGCCATAAAATATGGCTTTTCTTCCAATGAAGCTTTTTCAAGAGCGTTTTGTAAGTGCTTTGGATATTCTCCAAGCATGTTTCGTAAAGCGCAGCCCAAGCTAATATTTTACGATAAATCTATAATTCAATCTACTCCTAAGTAAGAATACGGGAGTTAATTTATGTATAAAAAGCTAGAAAGAAATGACTTATGCTGGTGTGGAAGTGGTAGAAAATATAAGATGTGCCATTTTGATATGGATCAGAAAATCAAGCAGTATAAGATACAGGGCTACATCGTTCCTAAGAGAAAGATTATAAAATCGTCAACACAAATTGATAGGATTCGTGAAAGTGGTAAAGTTAATACACAAATACTGGATTATGTATCTGAGCAAATCCATGTCGGTATGAGCACCGGAGATATTGACAGACTAATCAATGATAAAACAAAAGAACTGGGAGGTATATCTGCAACACTTGGATTTGAAGGCTATCCCAAAAGCGTATGTACTTCAATTAATAATGAAGTGTGCCATGGTATTCCATCGGATCAGGTTATTTTAAAAGATGGAGATATTATTAATGTTGATGTTTCAACTATAGTGAATGGGTATTTCTCGGATTCATCAAGAATGTTTTGTTTAGGTAATGTCAGTGAAGAACGTAATAGATTAGTAGAAGTTGCAAGAAAAGCAATTGATATAGGGTTAGAAAAAGCAAAAGCATGGAACTTTCTGGGGGATATCGGACAATCAATTAATGATTTTGTTCGCTCTAACGGTTATTCTGTTGTCGAAGAAATCGGTGGTCATGGAATTGGGATTGAATTTCATGAAGAACCATATGTGAGTTATGTGACGAAAAGCGGAACGGAAATGTTGTTAGTTCCCGGTATGGTATTTACGATTGAACCTATGATAAATGCGGGGAAAGCGGATGTTGATTTAAATAATGAGAATGGCTGGACGATAACTACCATGGATGGGAAGGATTCTGCACAATGGGAAGTTACTGTTCTGATTACTGATAATGGATATGAAATCCTAGCGTACTAGTAATTTATTCCCCTTTCGTATATAATATACATGATGAGAAAAATGGAAAATATAATAGGGGGAATCTTATAATGATCAAAAGGTCAATAAAATTACTTAGGGATAATAATTCAATTATCTTGGTTTATTTCATTTTTTATGCACTAACAGCTTTAATTTTCTTCTTGCTTTATCCTCATAATATTAGAGAGTATATTCAGGGAGAGAGAATCAACATTGCCGGTTATATGATTGCTATGATGAAAATGCTAATTGCGTCGTTGTTAATGTGTGGTTTATCGTTACTGTTCATCTCCGGATATGGGAATATGATATCTGAGGCAATTAAGTCAGGTAAAACGTCATTAAAATCTTTTTTTCCAGGTATTAAAAAGTTTTTTGTCCGTGTTTTACTTATGGCCCTTTTATCCGCTGCCATTGCAATTGGTATATCAATTATAATTGGGATAATTTCAATACTGTTTGTCTTTATGATGATGGCATTTAGTGATGGCGGTAATTTTCAAATTGTTACATTAGTAACTATGTTAATAACGGTAATGCTTATTATACTAGCTATGCCTTTTATTGTTTTGTGGTTACCATCCATCTTTCTTGATGATATTAAGATTATTCAGGGGTTAAAAAATGGCTTTAAGGCCGGATTGAAAAATTACGGTAAGTTGGTGCTATTATTTGTTGTTATGTACCTGCCGATTATTATTTATTATATATTCGCTTATGACTCGCTTATACAAGGTAATATATATACCCCGGGATATTATGCTACAATTTTGGTGGATGCAATTATCGCAGTAGTAGTTTTACCAATCACATTTTTAATCTATAAGGATTATAAAAACAGAGCTTAAGCTTATAGAACTGTTACATGATTAATAACATGTAAGAATAATGCTATATTGCCTTAACACATCTATCTGTGTGGCATATAGCATTATTTTTATAGACTATATTACTTTGCGATAACTTAATTATCCCATAAGCCAGATACATTTGGTTATATCATAATTAAGAGTGATATTATTGCGATACCCGTGGGCGTCATAGGTACAGTAAAATATTTTAATCATGTATCTGTCTTTGATCTGTTTGACTGAGGACACCTGATATTTGAATAATTCTGAGTTATCATCTTCAATGCAAAAATATCGTGGCATTATATCGCCAAGCGTATTAAAAGCAGCAATTACAGCGAGGGGATGACCTTGAGGATGGCGAATAAGTGGTTTTCTATCCGGGTTTAAAAATGGCATAATGATTAGCTCCTATTTCAGTGTATGAGATTATTAAAACATAGGATGGGGTCAGACGATGTCCTGTGGTTATATTAATTTTAAAATAATATGATTACGAATCTAGCATTATTTTGATGATAACAAATTTAGCGTTAATCATGGACCATAATTGCTGATCATAATGATTAATATTCCAAATACCTGATCCGACAAAGTTAAATTCAATGATTAGGTCATAGAGTGACCTTATACTTCTAGCGTCTATAAACCATACAATATGCTCTACCGGTGAGATGTTATAGGAGCCGTAGTACGTGAAGTAAGGTGTCTGCGAAACCTCATCAAATAGAATGCTTGATCCTGTATCATTAGCCAGAGTGATTGTGGAATTGACAGTCATCGCATTGGCTACTGATTTCCCTGGTACATAGGGAAGAGTCCAATCATAACCGATTAAAGGTGTTCCTAAAGAGATATTGTTGGTTGTTACGGTTGCTTGAATATACTCTAAAAAGGAACGCAGTAGGTAAGTTGAGCTGACCGGTCCGGGTGGCTGTTTGTTTTGTCCCCACACATATTGGGTAAATACTAATTGATATACAATTCGTCCGATACTGTTATAGTCCAGTCGATCGAAGAATACAGAACCTCCTATCTGACTGATATTGGGGTTGATCGTTACTACTAAGATATAATTCTCTTCTTTTAAAGCGTCCGATAATCTTGTTAGAAATTTTAAATAATACCCCTGATTTGTGCTATTAATATTACTGATCAAGACATTTACTCCTTTGAAGCCCTTTGATTGTACAATCTGTAAAGTGTTTTTAATCAGATTATTCCCTATGTCTTCATTTAATAGAATTTCATAAACCAGTTCGGTATTTTCTTCTCCGAGAATGGAGAGTGAAGAGATCATTAATAAAGGAATCGTTTGACATGATTTAGCCATATCAATTATTTCGCTGTCATCTCCATAGGAATAGACCGTACCTTCATTGGTTGCTCTATAATTAAAGATGGATAGGAAGGTCAAGTACGGTAGGTTTTCTTTAAAGTATCCCGGTTAATGAAAAAGTAAGCAAATCCGTTGGTGGTAATATCATACTCAACATTATAACTGATTACTAATATATCGCCGGGATAAATGTAATCGCGATTATATAAGTAAGGGTTATTTCTTATCAACTGCATAATTGAGACATTAAAAGCAGCAGCGATACTGAATAAGGAATCCCCTTCTTGCACGGTATATGTTTTCGTGGGAAAAAATATCACAATGGTTTGACCTGGAACCAGTGAACTGGGATTATCCAGACCGTTGTCTTGGATAAGTCTTGTTACGGATACATCATATTTTTCAGCGATGTATTCAATTGTATCACCCTGCTTAACCACATAGATTTCCACTTGGTTCCCCCCTATAAGCATATATATAAAATATATGATTAGAAATTAAAATGATAACTAATAATAAAATGTATGACATTACTTTCAGTATTGAATATAATAATCTGAATACGATTCATTTAGGAGAACTTTATGGGTTATTATGTTACGGTAGAGAATGATGTAAATATTTATGTGGAAGATCTTAATCCGGATGGGGAAAAGACAATTTTATTTCTTCATGGATGGCCTGGTAGTCATAATTTATTTGAGTACCAGTTTGATCAGTTACCTAAGTTAGGATATCGCTGTATCGGGATTGATACAAGAGGATTTGGCAATTCTGATAAACCTTTTCACGGTTATGATTACGATACTTTGGCGGATGATGTAAGCCAAGTGGTAGAAGCCTTGGAATTAGAGAATTTTACTCTCTTAGGTCATTCCACCGGTGGTTCGATTGCAGTAAGGTATATGGGAAGACATAAGGGGAAGGGGGTATCTAAGCTGGTATTGGCAGCGGCAGCTGCTCCAAGCTTGATCAAACGTCAGAATTTTCCTTATGGGGTGGATGTCAGTGTTGTTCAGAATTTGATTGATGGAGCGAATAATGATCGTCCACAAATGCTACAGAACTTTGGGAATATATTCTTCTTTCAACATATTACTGAACCATTTTCCGATTGGTTCTTCCAATTGGGGTTACAGGCAGCAGGCTGGGCTACCGCCGCGGTCTCTGAAACATGGATTAGGGAAGTATTATTCTCTGATTTGGAAGAAATTGATGTGCCCACTTTGATTATTCATGGAATTCATGATAAAGTAGTTCCGTTTGAATTAGGTCAGATTCAGGAGCAGATGATTAAGAATTCAATGCTGGTACCTTTTGAGTTCTCAGGCCACGCAACCTTTTATGATCAAAAGAGCGAGTTTAATGATGTTTTAGTAAAGTTCATTGAGAGTTAGTAAATGTTCTATAAGATAAATCCGGAATGAATATTGATATGATTAAATTAACAATCTATATAATAAGAATCGCAAAAACAGCACAATATATACTTGTGCTGTTTTTTTAGCAATCATTAAGGAGGAGTCACATTGTTTACGATATTGGAAGGTTATCAATTTACTATATATATTCCGACAGGGGTCAAGGTTTTAATTATTGTTATTGCAATTATTTGGTGTATACTTATTTTTCTCTACTATCGCTTTAGTCATTTTCATAAAAGACTACGTTTTAATATTGAGTCTTCGGGCAATAACATCGTTCTTAGTACGAATGAAATGGAACAACAAATGCAGGAACTGGCAAGGAGTCATGAGCCTGTCAAATTGATGAAATATAATTTTGTTTTGGATGATTATAATCAAATTGCTTATAAAAAGCTGAATAAAATAAGAAATGAGATTTCTGCAATATCCACTGATATTATCACTCTAATTCCTGCTGCCCGCTGGTTGTTTGATAATTTTCAAATGATGTATCGAGAAATTAAAAAGGTTAGGACATCAGGGACAAGTTATGAGATACTTCCCATTTTAAGAAATAAGGAATATCGCGGTTATCCTAGAATTTATATTATCGCAAAGAAGATGGTAGCGTTATCCAAAGGACATCTGGATGAGGAAAATATCGCAGTTATGCTGTCTGCCTATCAAAAAGATATTCCGTTAACGGATAAGGAATTATGGGTTTTACCAGAGATGTTGGGCTTTTGTTTATTAGAGAATATTATTGATGTAGCGGAAGATATTCTTCACATCATTCATCTAAAATCCAGAGCAGATTTATTTGTTCGGGAAAGGTTGGAGAACGAGAAAAACGGTGCGGATATTCGGGTACTATTAACGGATGTGGAAGAGGAGTGTAAGAATAATTTTTCATTCCATGCACATGTGATTTATTTGTTGAAAAACATGTCCTATGATGATTTAGCGATTCAACAATATCTGGAATATCATATTCGGACGGAAGGAACACAGTTATCACCTGCTCAGGTATTTGTGGAAGAGGGCAAGGTGGAATCCCTGCTAGAGACCAGAATTCGTTCATTAATCGTAAGCCTTAGAGAAATAAATGAATTTAATCTGGAGGGATTTTATGAAGAATTCTCCTACTTAGAACAGGTGCTGACTAAGGATCCGGAAGGAATTTATCCTCTGATGGATTCGGAAAGTAAGGGTATGTATCGTGGAGTTATCGTTAAACTGGCACATCGCTATAAGTTGGATGAACAAAAAATCGTAAATGATGTATTGGAGCTTGCAATAGAAGGAAAGGATGGTCTGCATCAGTCACATCATGTTGGCACTTATCTAGTATCAAAAGGCTATCCTTTACTAAAGGCAAAAGTTTTAAATAAACCTGCCAACATCAATATCATGAAGAAGAAAAATACCAAAGGTAGTTGTTATGTGGTTACCTTAACTTTTCTGACTGTTTGTGTCTATATAGCTCTATGGTTTTTATTGCTTAAAGGTAGTGATCATGGTCGATTTCTTCCGCTGGTCTTATTTTTATTAGCGGCCTCCCCGTTGGTGATTGGAATAACACTGGAATTGACTAATTTTATGTTCACCAGACATATTAAAGTGAAGAAAATCCCTTCCTTAGACTATGTTAGTGCAATACCTGATAATGCAAGAACTTTTGTGGTAATGCCGGTGATTGTATCCTCGAAGGAACAGGGGATAGAATATTTGGAGCGTTTGCATAAACATTATCTTGCTAACAGGCAAGAAAATCTGTATTTTGCACTTTTGATTGATTATAAAGACTCTCCGGATGAATTTGCACCGGAGGATGAGATGATAGAGAGTGCATTAATTAGCAGGATGAATGAATTGAATGAGGTGTATTATGCTAGACATCAACGCTTCTCTCTATTCATACGGTATAGAAAATGGAATAAATCTGAAAATTGCTATATGGGTTGGGAAAGAAAGAGAGGCAAATTAGAAGAGTTTAATAATCTTTTAAATGGGATAGATATAGAGAATACAACCTTTTCCATGATTTTAACAGATGAAGAACTCATAGGGAGGTATCGATATGTTATCACTCTGGATGCAGATACGAATTTAATTCGAGATAATGCTGCTAAGCTTGTTGGGCTAATTGACCACCCGTTAAATAGACCGATTGTGGAAGAACAAACCAAGAAGGTAAAAGAGGGATATGTTATCATACAGCCTTCTGTTAGGAATCATATCGTGGATAAGAAGGGGAGTCGTTTTGCTGAGATTTTCGGAGGACAGTCAGGTTTGGCACATTATAGTGCAGTGATATCCGATATTTATCAGGATATTTTTGATGAAGGAATCTATACTGGTAAAGGTATCTATGACGTGGCTGCTTTTCACAAGCTTTTGAATAATGTTATACCGGAGAACAGGGTGTTAAGCCATGACTTATTAGAAAGTTGTTATGCAAGGACGGCATTCTCAAGTACAGCTAAAATTATGGACAGCTTTCCGAGTAGCGTTATAGCTTATGCGAAAAGAGAACACCGATGGATACGTGGAGATTGGCAGTTACTTCCGTGGCTGTTTAAAAGGGATGTAATGCATGGTAAGCCTCTCTGTGCCTTATCTAGATGGAAAATATTTGATAACTTAAGAAGAAGTTTGGTACCAATGAGTAAAGTTTTAATCATTCTATTAAATCTTGCATTGTTTCCGGCAATATTTTATCTGTGGATTGGATTAGTTTTCTTTGTAGATGCATTTCAATTTATTGTTCTGGTTATTGCAATTACAATGCAAAAGTTATTCCGTCCTAAGCTTGCATTAGTAACGAAGAGCTTTCTAAAGGAACTTTATATAATTCTTCAAAGAGCGTATTCGGAATTAGTGCTGACTCCTTATAGGGCTTATCTTGCCACAGATGCGATGCTTCGCACATTTTACCGTTTATTGATCAGTAAGAGAAATCTTCTTCGTTGGAATACAGCTGAGAGTGTAGATTCTTCCGTTGTAAATACGAAAAAAGGGTATTTCCTGATCATGTGGAGCAGCTTGATTCCTTCTTTTCTTCTGGTGATCTTACTTCGATTTGTGGATATCGGCTTGATGGGAGCTCTTATTTATGCAGTTGTAGTGCTCAGCTGGGTATTTTCATATCGTTATGCTTACCGGATCAGCCAGCCTAAGGATACCTCTGAGGTAGAAATCGGTAACGAGGATAAAGAACTATTACTTGACACCGCTAAGCGGACTTGGTTGTTTTTTAAGGACATGTCAACAAGGGAAAATAACTGGCTATGCCCGGATAATTATCAGCTTTCGCGCGCAGAGAAACAAAGTGATAAAACCTCACCGACCAATATCGGGTTGCAGCTGCTTGCGATATTATCTGCTAGGGATTTGGGATTTTTGACGATCAGTGCTACGGTGGAACATGTTGAAAATGTTATGAATACCATACAGAAATTAATGAAATGGAAAGGACATTTATATAACTGGTATCAGATAAAAACGCTGGAGGTTTTAAACCCAGCTTATATATCCACAGTAGACAGCGGTAACTATATCGGTCATTTGATTGCGTTAAAAAATGGTTTGATTGAATTACTTGATGTTCCGATTTTCTCTAGTGACCTTATTCATGAGATAAACAAAACAATGAAATTAAGCAAATACGAAGGGTCATTGAAAGAAGAATATCAATCAATTGGTGAATTCGTAGAAGATATCAGTGATATCTGGGAAGATCTTGGGTGCAGGGAATGCAATCAGAAGGAAGATCCTATCTGGTGTAAGGAGTTTCTTGAGAGTGTTGAGAACTTGGTAAAAGAGGCCTCGAACTTGAAGCTGAAAGAGATTGGTTTTTCAGAATGTCCTACGCTTAGACAGTTAGAGGAACAGGAAAATAAAAGTGCGAAATCCTTAATATTAAGAATCAAAGATTTATGTAATAAAATTGATCATGATCTCGCAAACGTGGACTTTCATTTCTTATTCAATGAAAAACGTTGCTTGTTCCACATTGGATACCATACGAATTCAGGTACTCTTGACGCAGGCTGTTATGATTTGATGGCTTCAGAATGTGCATTGACAAGCTTTCTAGCCATCGCCAGAGGAGAAATTCCTTTGCGGCACTGGCAAAAACTCGGGCGGCCTCTTACCATGATAAATGGTATGCCGTGCTTTGTATCCTGGAGCGGGACAATGTTTGAATATTTAATGCCGAATCTGGTGCTTCGGGAGTATGAGGATTCGGTTTATGCAGAATCTTCGATGGCAGCAGTTTGCCAGCATATGAACTATGCGAAAGAGATGAAGATACCATGGGGTATATCGGAATCACAATTCTATCGATTTGATATGAATTCAAACTATCAATATAAGGCATTCGGTGTACCAAAGCTTCGTTTGCAGCCGGTTAGGCAAAATTCTCTGGTTGTGACTCCTTATGCTACCATGCTAGCCTTAGAATATGCAGGGAAGGAAGGATTCTCAAATCTACGAGAATTGATTCGGCTCGGAGGATATGGGCAGTATGGATTTTATGAAGCCTTGGACTTTAGCAGTCCAAACTCCGTAGATTTAACTCCCTATAGCATCGTAAAATCATTTATGGCACACCACCAGGGAATGATCATTGTCAGCATAAATAATATATTACAAGAAGGTATTTGGCGGAAACGATTTCACACAGAGCCAATTGTAAAAGCTACGGAAGTGCTGCTTGAAGAGAAAAGACAATCTCATCTGGTATCCCTTGCTAAGCATGGGTATACAATTCGTATTGGCAAGATACATCTGAGAGACGAGGATTACAGTAACCGATATATCAATAGTGTTGCGCCAAGATTCCCGATTGCGAATATGCTTTCTAACAATAAGTACTCAATGATGATTACTTCCGATGGGGACGGCTTTAGTAAGTATAAAAATATGATGCTATATCGGTGGAGAGCAGATATCTATGCAAACACCGGTAATTATATCTATATTAAAAATGTTAATAATAACAATTATTGGAGTGTCGCTTACCATCCGACCAGAACACAGCCGGAGGACTATCAGGTGATTTTTGCTCCTCATAAAGTGGAATTCAAAAGAAAAGATGGGGATATGGAAACACAGACGAAGATCAGCTTGTCGCCGGATCATAATGTTGAAATACGTAAGGTGACACTGATAAATCATGGCAGCGATACAAAGCAATTAGAAGTCACCAGTTATATTGAGGTAGTAGGTGATAGTCACATGGCGGAATTAAGTCATCCTGCGTTCAATAAATTATTTGTTGAGAGTGAGTTTATCGAAGAGCATGCTACCTTTTTATCTAAGAGGAGAGGAAGCAAGGGAGGTTCTAACCCCTATGTTCTTCATATGGTAAAAGCAAATTCGGGAGTGATAATGAAACTAGAATTTGAAAATGATCGCTTAAAATTCATCGGTAGAAATAATACGCTAGAAAATCCCGATGCAGTGGTGAATAATCAAACATTTTCTAATCATGCAGGTTTTTGTAATGACCCGATTATGAGTATACGTGTTACGGTCACATTAAACCCTGGAGAAACACAGAATGTATCCTTTATTACCGGAGTTTGTGATGATCGCGGTGAGGCAATTCACATCAGTGGAGAGTTTAATACCTCGTATCGTATCGATGATATATATGAAAAATTCCGCTTGCAAAGGGATATAGAGCTGAAGTATCTGGAGATTACAAGGTACCAGTTGAATGCGTTCCAGGATTTAATTAGTCCGATATATTATCCGAATGCACTATACAGGGGGCCAAAGGAGAATATTCGTAGGAATTTTCAAAACCAGAGTTTCCTCTGGAGATTTGGTATATCCGGAGATAATCCGATTATGCTCCTGTTAATTCACTCGATTGATGAAGCGGAGATAATCAAGGATGTACTCAAGGCATATGAATATCTAAGAATCAACCGCGTCAACGTGGATTTGATATTATTAAGTGAGGCAAAGCATGGTTATATGCAAGAACTAGATATTCTTATCAGTGATTTATCCAGTTCCTTAAGAATATATGATGCAAGTGAAGATAAGCCTAGCTTATTCTTGTTACACTCCTATCAAATGGTACCTGCAGAGGTTGATTTGCTTTTCACGATTGCAAGAGTGGTATTTTCTGATCAAACGGGTATCTATTTTAAGAGCATCAAAGAAAAAATCACGGAATTAGTAGAAGATTAGGAGGGAGGAATTTGCATGGATTCTGTTAATGATCTGAACCTTTCAAAAATGCAAGAAGATAAATATGATTTTTTTAACGGATTTGGAGGGTTTATTCAGGATGGGAAAGAATATGAGATCGTACTGGATGGAACCTGCAAGCCTCCGGTTCCTTGGATTAATGTTATTGCAAACAAAGAATTTGGATTTCACATCTCTGAATCCGGCGCCGGCTTCACATGGGCAACGAATAGTAGGGAGAATAAAATAACACCATGGTCGAATGATCCGGTAAGTGATCCGCCTACGGAAGCAATCTATTTGTTTGATGAGATTACAGGTGAGGTGATAACACCTGTTTCATTGGGAAAATCAGACCATGGAATCTATCGTGTCAGACATGGAATTGGCTATTCTAGATTTCTTCATGAAGAAGATCAATTAACAACGGATTTGACCGTGTTTACTCCTTTAGAGGAACCGGTAAAACTATGGAAATTAGACCTTATAAATCAATCCGATAAGGTGAAATACCTAAGCGCCACTTATTATGTTGAATGGGTATTAGGTACGCAGAGGGAGCATACGAATCCTTATATATTAACTTCTTATAATAATGAGCATGAATATCTGAGTGCAAAAAACCTTTATACCTTTCAGTTCACTAATACGAGATCTTTTATCTTTTCAAGTGAGATGATAAAAGGATATACCGGAGATAGACAGGAGTTTTTAGGTTTAAAAGGTTCGGTAAGGGATCCGCATGGACTGGACCATAAATTCTCCAACCACACTGGAGTCGGGTATGATCCTTGTGGGGCGATTCAAACTTCGATTGCAATAAATCCGGGAGAGAGTCGAACAATATTATTTGGAATTGGCCAAAGTACTGAGTCCGCTGCGATTCATAATATTCGTAATAAATACAAGGATATTGGAAAGTTTGATGACGAGCTTGGTAAAGTGAACGATTATTGGAATAAAATTCTCGGTGTGATTCAGGTCAAAACACAGGATAAGGCGATCGACATCATGGTCAATAATTGGCTGCTATACCAGACCATATCCTGTAGAATAAATGCCAGAGCGGCATTTTACCAATGTGGAGGTGCTTACGGATACCGCGATCAGCTCCAGGATACATTTTCCCTGATGTTTACTAAGCCAGAGGTGTTGAGAAATCAGATCCTTATCGCTTGTAGCAGACAGTTTGAGGAGGGAGATGTACAGCATTGGTGGCATCCACCGATGGGAGTGGGAGTGCGAACCCGAATTTCCGATGACTTATTGTGGCTACCATATGCGGTAGCAGCATATATCAAAAGTACCGGTGACACTTCAATTACAAAGGAGATGGTGTCATATATTAAGGGACCAATATTAAGAGAGGATCAACATGAAATAATGATTACACCCGAAGTCTCAGACATGACCGGTTCTGTTTATGAGCATAGTAAAAAAACAATTCAAATCACTCACTTCGGGGAGCATGGTCTTCCATTGATGGGTGGTGGGGATTGGAATGATGGTATGAACGAAGTCGGAAAGGACGGTAAGGGAGAAAGTGTGTGGCTTGCATGGTTTCTCTATTATACCTTAGGAGAATTTATACCGATTTGTTATCAAGAGGGTGATGAGGAGTTTGCCAAGGAACTGGAAGAAAAGAGAGAGAATTTGCTAAAAAGCATTGAGGAGAATTCATGGGATGGAGAATGGTATCTGAGAGCGTATTATGATAATGGATCAAAGATGGGCTCGAAAGAAAATGATGAATGCAGAATAGATTCCATTAGCCAGTCCTGGAGTGTAATATCGAACGGAGCAAAAAAAGAAAGAGCATACACGGCAATGCAATCTGCCTGGAAGTATCTGGTCAGAGAAGAGGAATCAATCTCCCTACTGCTAGCCCCTCCTTTTGATAAGACACAAAATAATCCCGGTTATATTAAAAATTATATTCCTGGTATTCGTGAAAATGGTGGTCAATATACTCATGCGGCGGTGTGGCTGGCGATTGCAACATCCATGATAAAGGATTATAAAATGGCGAACACTTTGTTTACTATGCTCAATCCTATTCATATCACCTCCAATAAGCGTAATGCAATCCGCTACGAGAAGGAACCCTATGTAATGATTGCTGATATATCTCTTAGTCCACCCTATACAGGAAGAGGAGGGTGGAGCTGGTATACCGGATCTGCCGGATGGATGTATCAGGGACTAGTGAGCTGGTTCTTAGGTATTCGAAAAGAACGTGATCAACTGATCATCGATCCCGCAACGCCGGAATCCTTTGGGGCATATTCGATCACTTATCGTTATGGTGCGGCTGTTTATGAGATACAGGTGGAAAGCCGGAGCAAGGGAGCAATGACTACATCGGAGCTGACCTTGGACGGAGAAAAGATGAAAGGAAATCGAATTACCCTTATCGATGATGGGAGGACACACCAGGTTCTTGTATAGGAATGTAACTGGCTGTGCAGCCAAAACCCTTTTTTAAGATGGTATCATCAGTATGCAATGACAAAAGTTCTGAAAAGAATTGCGAAACATATTTACGAAGCAATACGCTCTCGCTTGGATGAAGTACGTAATGGTGCATAAAGCCGCAAACTACGCAGCCTAAGCACCAACGTCTTCATACAGTTGCTTAATATTATATGTTTCGCAATTCTGATATTGTAGATAAGGGAGTGCATATTGATGGCTATAATATTAATAATGGCTTTTGGCAACCAAACTTCGTAGTACATAATATAGGGAATACTTTCCCAAATACAAATATTGTTACAATCAAGCAGTTTGATTTAAGTTTAGTGTTGCAATTCACTAATTGGTTTGTCATATGGTAAATTAGTAATGGAAATGGAATGCATCTTTTCGTAATCAACCTTTTTTGATATACTGTTATATACAGGAATGGATATTATTTTAGCTAGTACAAAGGAAAGACTTTGAGGTGTAAGAACATGATAAAGCAAATGAGATGGTGTATGATGGTATTTATCGTTGCATTAATATTCCTTATAATCGGATGTCCGACAAAAAACGTAAAAGCAGCAACGATTGTATCAAGTACAACGGATCATGGGATCAGGAAATATGTGATTAATTCGCAGGGTGAGAACGATGATAAAATAATTCAAAAGTGCCTCGCCAGTAATGGGGATAATGGAGTGCAAATTACCCTACAACCCGGTACTTATTATTTTATATACTCTTTGAAGGTGTTCAATAATACAAAGATAAATGCGACTGGAGCTACATTTATTCAGAAGACGAACGGAAAGGGCTTTCTAATCAATGCAAGGTTTGAGGGAAGCAATTATGGAAAAGGTAAGGGTGGCTATAATAGCTGTGAGAATATAACGATTGATGGCGGTACCTGGATTGGCACTTACAAACCGGATGTTTCAAAGGATTTGAAGAGTAACGGCTTTTATGTAGGATATTGTAGCATGATGTTCTTGCATGGACAAAATATTACGATTCAAAATGCGAGCTTTAAACATAATTATAACGGACATTTTATAGAGCTGGGTGGAATAAAGAATGGCAAGATTATAAACTGCAATATGGATATGGCAGGGAGTGTCTATGTTGGGGAATCCAATAATGAAGCAATTCAGATTGATAATACTTATGCGAAATCAAATTCACCGGTTGGAGCACCTTGGGATGATACGGCATGCCAGAATATTACGATTCAAAAGTGTAGAATAAGATATGTAAGAGGAATCGGAACAAATAACATGGGAAACACGTCATATGTAAATATAAAGATCTCTGATAATACAATATTTGCAACAAAGAATGAAGGTATAAATGCCTATGATATAAAAGGACTTACCGTTACAAATAACACAATACAGGTGTTGCATAAAACGAATGATTACACCTCGGTTGGGTTATATGTAGGGCTCAATGCGAAGATAAGTAATTGGGGGAATTATTCTACAGTTATCACAGGAAATAAAATCACAGGATACAGCAATGCGGTTAAGATAGTAGGGTTTAACGGAGCCACATTTAACAAGGTTACAATCCAGAATAATATACTATTGGCTGGGACGGGAGCAAAAGCAGCACTTTTTCTGGCCTATGGTGGGAAACAGATTATAAAACTTATCAGTATTAATAATGTATGTAAGGCAGCAGTTTTTAAATAAGGAGGAGAAAGAGAATGGGGGAGCTATCGCAGTTACCAAACATTGGGCCTGAGGTGGAAAGACAACTAAATCAAGTTGGAATTATATCCTTAGAGGAGTTGAAATCAATTGGAAGCAAACAGGCATGGCTTAAAATTAAAGAAATAGATGATTCAGCCTGCATCAATCGTTTATATGCCATAGAGGGAGCTTTGCAAAATATGAACAAGAAGAACTTGGCACCGGAATGCAGGGCAGATTTGAAGGAATTTTATAATCATTTCAAGGGGTAGTAAGAAAAAATTAGTAGTTCGGGTGTCAAATTCCCTTATCCGCAATTAAATTCAATATGCTCTAGCAATTCCCACAGAACTTAACTGAGCACAGTGATATTATGCTACTTTAGATCCTTACGCATAAGGTGGTCGGTCTGCTCTTCGTCACCCATAAAAAATGAATGTTTATCAATTTTGAAAAAGCCGTTTCTTTTATAAAAAGCGATGGCTTTTTCGTTCTTTTCCCATACGCCCAGCCATAGATAATCTTTGTTTACACTATGAGCTATGTCTATAGCCTTTTCCATTAAGGCTTTCCCCAGTCCTTTTCCTTGAAAATCTTCTAGTAGGTATATTCGTTCCACTTCTATAGAATTAGGGTCATGAATATCTGTCTGAGCTTCGCATTCATTTGTTTTAAGATATCCTGCAATTTCGTTCTCACTATATAAAAAATAGAAAGTCGAATGAGGATTGGATAGTTCGTTCTTAAGTTTTTCAATTTGAAATGCATTATTCATATAAGCATTCATGTTGGCAGAGGTATTGCTATCGCTAAATGTATCATAAAAAGTACGATAAGATATATTACGTAGCATACTGAGGTCATCGATGGTGCATTTCTTAAAATGATAATTCATAACAGGATTCCTTTCTGAGTTTCTGGAAATATTATATAGGGTATAATGTTAAGTTTCAATAATTTTAAAATAATCTCTAATATATTTTAAAAACTTAGTTAAAAACATGTTGCAAAAAATCATTTACATGTATATAATGGAATCAACAGTTGAACAATTACTCAACTGAACAACCGTTGTACTGAATAAATCTTTTAATAAATCGACAAAATATACCTACAATAAAGTTATACGGGTAACCAATGAAAGGAGTTCTTATGAAAGATGACAATAAATCCGAATTTTGTGATTGTGAAATAGTACATACCGACGTTATTGAACAGGTAATGCTTCACATGCCAGAGGAGGAAAAACTATATGATTTGGCGGATTTTTATAAAATGTTTGCAGATAGCACTAGAATAAAGATTTTATGGGCGCTTGAGCAACAGGAAATGTGTGTATGTGATCTGGCGGCTTTGCTGAATATGTCGAAGTCAGCAATATCTCATCAACTTAAAACATTGCGACAGGAAAAGCTTGTTAAGTATCGTCGAGAAGGAAAGAATGCAATCTATTCGTTACTTGATGATCATGTAGAAAGTCTTTTGAAAATTGGATTAGAGCATATAGAGGAGAGATGATTATGGATAAGAAAAAGGAGTATTTACTGGATGGTCTATGCTGTGCAAATTGTGCTTCAAAGATCGAACGGGAAGTAGGATCTTTGGCTGGGGTAAAGGAAGCCAATATTAATTTGATGAATGGTAAAATGAGTCTTGTCATGGATGAAATATCAGACGACATTACAAATCAGTTGAAAAAGATTGTCTCAAAGCATGAATCTTCTGTTGTAGTGCATGATTTATCAAGTGAGGAAGAGGCAGCTACGAATCATCATGAGCAAGAACATACACATGAACATGGTCATAGCCACGGAGGTAATGAGGAGGGATCCTTAAAATCTTACCTGATTCGAATTGTGTTGGCCGTGGTGTTAACAGCAATATTTGCATTTGTTCCATTGCCTTACACAGTAAAATTAGTAGGTTTTATTGTTGCTTATATCTTAGTAGGATTTGAAGTACTACGTAGTGCAGTGAGAAATATTTTAAAAGGTCAAGTGTTTGATGAAAACTTTTTGATGGGTATTGCATCTCTCGGAGCTTTCCTGATCGGTGACCATACGGAAGCGGTTGCGGTATTGGTATTCTATGGTATCGGTGAGTTGTTGCAGGATATGGCAGTAAATAATTCCAAGAAAAATATCGCAGGTTTAATGGATATCCGACCTGACTATGCGAACAAGTTAGTTGATGGAGCTGTTACTGTGGTTGCCCCTGAACAGGTAGTAGTAGGTGATTGTATTCTTGTTAAGCCGGGTGAGAAGATTCCGCTTGACGGAGTAGTTTCAAAAGGCAGTAGCTTTGTAGATACCAGGGCATTAACAGGAGAAAGTGTTCCAAGAACGATTAACGTCGGTGACGCAGTACTTTCCGGAACAATCAATACAAGTAGTGTTATTGAAATAGAGGTTACCAAGGTATTTGGAGAATCAACGGTTTCAAAGATATTGGAACTGGTTCAGAACGCAGGAAGTAAGAAGGCAGAGAGTGAGAAGTTTATCACGAAATTTGCCAGATACTATACACCTTTCGTTGTATTTTCCGCGCTTGCGGTTGCTATATTCCCTCCTCTTTTAGGATTCGGTAGCTTTTCAGTTTGGTTGTACCGTGCATTAAGCTTTTTAATTATATCTTGCCCGTGTGCGCTGGTAATATCCATACCGTTAAGCTTCTTCGGAGGAATTGGTGGTGGAGCAAAGCATGGTGTATTGATTAAGGGAGGTAATTTCCTTGAAGCGCTCAATCAGGTAGATACTATAGTTTTTGATAAAACAGGTACCTTAACGAAGGGAGTATTCGAGGTTTCGAAAATTGAACCTGTGGATGAGTCTAATCGTGATAAATTAATTCAGCTTGCAGTAATTGCAGAGAGCCATTCCACACATCCTATTGCTAAATCGATTATTAATTATGTAGAAAAACATAATGTAGCCATAATGCCAGCTGAAAACATTACTGAAGTTTCCGGTAAAGGGGTTATCGCAGACTTTAACGGCAATCGAATATATGCAGGTAATGAAAAGCTGATGCAGGAATTTGGTATCCATTTTGATGAACCGGAGATAAACGGAAGTATCGTGTATATAGCGGAAAATGAAAAATATCTTGGATATCTGTTGATTAACGATGAGATAAAACCCGGTGTAAAAGGCATGATGAGTCAATTAAAGGAACTAGGTGTAAAAAGAACAATCATGCTTACTGGAGATCATAAGAATGCTGCGAAAGAAATCGCCGGGGCTTGCGGTGTGGACGAATATGAGGCGGAATTATTACCTCAGGATAAGGTGAACAGATTCGAAGAATTAAAGAATAAAATAGAAGGTAAGGGTAAGATTGTATTTGTTGGCGATGGAATTAATGATGCCCCAGTTTTAGCCGGAGCAGATGTAGGTATTGCCATGGGTGGAATTGGATCCGATGCAGCAATTGAGGCTGCTGATGTAGTTATTATGAATGATGATATTACAAAGATAGTAACTGCAATCCGGATTGCTCATAAGACCAAGAAAATTGTATTTCAGAATATCATATTTGCATTAGGGGTGAAGGCCTTGATCATGGTACTCGCATTTCTGGGGTATACTTCCATATGGTTTGCGATTTTTGCCGATGTTGGAGTAGCGCTACTGGCACTTCTTAATGCGATGAGAGCGATGAAAATAAAATAATATCGAAAAATGTAGATTCTTTACCTCTTTTATCATGAGATGACACAGTAATGCCAAATATTTTATTTAAAATATCAGCACATAAGCTAATTATTATAGATTTGTTTGCCGATAAAATTTATAGGATTGTTTGGGAGGTTATCTAATGATGAAATTAATTAAATTACGATATAAATATATAATTGTTATAGGTGCGATATTATCCGCAATTACGATTGCATTACTTGCTCATGCCATACAGGCAGATGCAGCGAATGACTATTATTTTGTATTCAATAATCAGTCGCTTTCCGTGGGGAATCAAGCACAACTGAATACACAGACTGCTTATTTGAGTGTTACCTCACCGAGCGGATCCACGGCGCAAGTAACAGAATGGATCAGTTCTGATGATAAGATAGTATCCGTTCATCCTACCTCATTTAATAATAAGAACTTTATACAATTAAGACGTGAAAGCCCTGGTTATGCAACCATTACAGCGGTTTTTGATGACGGATTTATGGCATACTGTGTCATTCGAGTAGATTTAGCATTCGACTATTCGAAGATGTCCGGTATTGTCTATTCAACAACAAATGATGAACGTATTATGACCTTTGATTCCATTGGACAGGAGAGGACAGCATTTATCAAATATGTGGTGGCTGATGGCTCATCCGGTGATGATTCTATTGATAATTCGCTGGTAGACTGGTCAAGTAGCAATGTCGGAGTTGTTACAGTGGATAGTGGTGGTAAGCTAAAAGCGGTGGGAGCAGGTAGTGCGGATATAACGGTTTCTACAAAGACCTTGTACGGGGATAAACCAATGTCGGTTAAGATGAGAGTGGTTGTTGCACCTAACTTTACATTATCACTTCCTGATGGTTCCGGTGGTATGGATATATATCCTTCCAGTGATAACTTTAATGAAACGCCATCAATTGTTAATGATGTTCCGTCAAGTTTCAAGCTTGAATCCAATGCTACAATGGGCAATAATTTGAAATGGGTTGTCTATGACAGTACAGGTGGAACGAAAAAGGTAATCCCAGCAGGTACCTCAGCCAAGATGACCTATAGCGTTAGCCAGATTAACGGTAATGTTAATTTCAGTAATGTAAAAGCTGGTACTTATGAAATATTTGCCTTTGCAAACTCAAGCTATAATGAAAATACGAATGCGCCCTATGCATATATGAAGATTGTGGTTCCGATTCGAATTCCGAATCAAAATCTTGTAATGGTTGTGGGCAATACATATAACTTACTGGATAATTCAAACCTTCCGGGGGTTGGGATATTTACAACACCTGTTTATTTGTCAGGTAATTCTAATATCGCAAGCTTTAACAGTTCTAACTATGTGTTTAGTGCGAAGATGAAAGGTAAGGTTACAATACAGCTGAATTATAATGCGGCAAACAAGTTGTATGATACGTCCACGCTTGTTGATCCGTTCATAATAAATATCACCGTAGTTGATAAATTAGCACTTAATAAAACATCAGCAGATCTTGAAAGAGGGGGAACGCTGCAATTAGAACCGGTGCTAAGTGATCCACTCACTCCGGTTACCTGGACGTCGACCAATACTGGTATAGCCACGGTTGATGATAATGGATTGGTAAAAGGTGTTGCATCCGGTGATGTTACGATAATAGCACAACAGATTATCGGGGGTGTTGTTATGACAGCTACCTGCGAGGTGTCTGTAAAACAGTCCGTATCGAAAATAGTACTGGACTGTTATAAAAGTATACTGGATATTCAAGAAACAGTAACAGTAACAGCAACTGTCACACCAAGTGATGCAAGATTTAAACTGCATTGGAAATCATCAAATACATCTGTTGTTAAAATTAATTCAGTAGCGAATCCAACAACAACTGCCACCATTCAGGCAGTAGCAGCCGGAAGGGCGACGATTACAGCAACGAACGAATATAATGTTGAGATGGGATCTTTTGAAGTAACGGTCAAGCCTGTTAAGCAACCAGTAAAATCAATAACTCTTAATAAGAACGATTTATCACTTAGCCTCAATGTAAAGTATTTGCAATTAACTGCAACAGTTGCTCCGGATAATGCAACAGATCAGACGGTTTTGTGGAAATCAACCGATACATCAAAGGCAAAAGTTGATTCAAATGGATACGTTACCTTATTAAAACCAGGACTCGTATCAATCATAGCTACATCAAAGGATAATCCCGATGCTTCTGCTATTTGTAACATCGCAATATTAATCCCTGTTCAGTCAATTGCTCTATGGGAAGATAATATAAAGATGCATACAAAAGAAACAGCACTGTTACAATACACTTTATTACCGGATAAAGCTGATATAAGGGATGTAAAATGGGAATCCACAAATACTTCGGTAGTTACTGTAGATGGAACCGGAAAGATTACTGCAAAGGCAGTCGGTACTTCAGTTATTATAGTAAAATCAGTGGATGGAGGCTTTACAGATTACTGCACAATAAAAGTAGAGCAATCTGCAATCGGTATCAAATTGGATAAAACAGTTATGAATTTGTTAGCTGGTAATTTTGATTTTCTTAAGGCTACATTAGCCCCTGCAGATACTACAGATAATTTAGTTGAATGGACTTCTTACAACACAGATATCGCGAAGGTAGATGATAACGGAAAGGTTACTGCGATATCATCAGGGACAACGTTTATCACTGCAAAAATCAACGGGTTTCTCTCGATTTGTAGAATTAATGTAACCCAGCCTGTAAAAGGGGTATCGTTAAGTTCCAAAACGAAAACCATATATAAAGGACAAAAGTTCAAGTTAACACCAACCATAGAACCTAAGACAGCTTCGAACAAAGCAGTTACCTGGAAAACCTCCAATAAGAGCGTGGTAACAGTAACTACGGATGGAACAGTTACAGGTGTTGCAGGTGGAGCAGCAGTTATCACTTGTACGACAGTAGATGGAAAATTGGCTGACATTTGTGTCGTAACAGTAAAAGAGCTGGTAACAAGCATTAAAATAAAACCTACCAGCTATAAGCTCGGACTGAAAAAGAAGGTTACGCTTACCGCTATTGTATCCACTCAAACAGCATCGAATAAAAATGTAACATGGAAGTCGGACAATACGAAAGTAGCGACCGTTGATAAAAAAGGTAAAGTAACTGGTAAGAAACTAGGCTATGCAACAATAACGGCTACCGCGAAGGATGGCAGTGAGGTAGAAGCGAGTTGTGAGATTCGAGTTGTTACACCAGTTTCTAGTATATCCTTAAATAAGTACTCGAGTTCTATGTATGTAGGAACCAGACAGAAATTAAAAGCAACGATAAAACCAAGTAATGCGACTTATAAAACTGCGAAATGGACCTCAAGCAATACAAAAGTAGCTACGGTTGATTCAACTGGTACGGTAACCGCTCTAAGCAAAGGAACCGCGTTAATAACAGCCTCTGCTAAAGATAATAGTGGAAGGAAAGCAATTTGCTATCTATCAGTAAATGAGCGTGTTCCGGCGACAGGAATTACGATGCAGGATACTGAGATTACAATGGTTCAGGGAGAAAAAAAATCAGTTCAGTTTGTTTTAACACCTTCGAATTCATCGGATAATGTGAAGTGGAGCTCCAATGATTCAGGAGTAGCAAGTGTCGATAAATCGAAAGGTATAATTAAAGCGAAAGCTACCGGTGTCGCTACGATAACTGTAATGACTGATTCAGGTAAAAAAGCAACCATCCAGGTTACAGTTGTTGGTTTGAGTGATACTTCACTTACAACTGAGGTATATACAACTTACAAACAGGCATTATCGGTTGAAGGTGCGAAAAGTAAGGTCAAGTGGTCATCCCAGAATCAAAAGATTGTTGAAATATACAGTGATGGAACTATAAGTACCAGAGGACCAGGTACAACTACGGTTACAGCCACAGTAAATGGACGTAAGCTAAAATGTAAGATAACGGTTAAAAAGATGACAATCAAAAAGAAAAGATAGAACAAATACGATAGTGTAATAATTGCATGATTAAAGAAGGATATTTTTAGTGGGAAAGTACCACCATTAATATCCTTCTTTTTATACATATTGATTAGGCAGTATGTTCATAATATGCTGGAAACATAGTCGATTTACACGAGGTTTAAAATATGGATTGAAAGTACATTTTTAGTGTGATAAAATGTTAACAGAACATATGTTTACAGAAAAGAGGGATAAATTGTTAGTCAGCCTACACGTTAAGAATTTTGCTATTATTAATGAAGTGGAAGTATATTTTAAGGATCACCTTAACATAATGACCGGCGAGACCGGAGCAGGTAAATCCATCATCATAGGATCTGTAAATGCAGCACTAGGTGCTAAAGTTAATAAGGACATTGTTCGTAATGGTGCAGAATATGCTTTGGTAGAATTGGTATTTGAGACGAATGATGAAGCAGTTTTTGGGAAGATGGCTGATTTAGATATCCCAATTGAAGGAGAACAGATCATTATTTCCAGGAAGATAATGTCTGGAAGAAGCATATGTAAGATTAATGGTGAGAATGTAACAGCTACAGCTTTGTCCATGATCGCGGGGATGTTGATTGATATCCATGGCCAGCATGAACATCAATCACTTTTACATAAACAAAAGCACATGGAGATTGTTGACCGTTTTGCAAAAGAAGAGATTTGTTCAATAAAACAGGAGCTCGAACAAAGTTATAAAGAATATTCAAAGTTAAAATATGAATTTAATCATGCAGGAATAGATGAAGAAAAGCGTTTAAGAGAGATATCATTTTTAGAATATGAAGTGAATGAGATTAAGAATGCTTCTATTATGTCAGGGGAAGATGAAGAATTATCAGTTCGGTATAAAAAATTATCCAATGCAAATGCTATTTCAGAAGGGTTACAAAGTGTTTATGGCCTGACGGGATATGAATCAGGAAATGCAGGTGATTTGGTTGGACGAGCATTAAGAAATCTAACAAAAATTGCTGAGTTTGATGAGGCGATCGGTGGGTTTTTGAGTCAGGTAAATGATATTGATGCATTAATGAATGATTTAAATAGAGATTTATCCCAATACCTTTCAGATATGGATCAAACAGAAGAAGAATTTGATGAAGTGACGAAGCGTTTGGATTTGATCAATCATATGAAATCAAAATATGGCAATTCATTAGAATTAATCAATAAGCATTGTGAAGAATGCGAAGAAAAGTTAAAAAAATATAGGGACTACGATGAATATATGGCTAAACTGGAGAAGACGTTAAACACTTCAGAGAAAAAGGTGAAGTCTTTATCAGAACAATTATCCGATATTCGCCAACGTAAAGCAAAGGAGCTTACTGCTAAGATAAGTGAAGCATTGATTGCATTGAATTTCTTAGATGTAAAATTTGGGATGAGTTTCATTCGAATGGAGAATTATACTGCGAATGGTTTTGACGATGGGGAGTTTATTATATCAACAAATCCTGGAGAAGAGATGAAACCGATATCAAGGATTGCTTCAGGAGGTGAATTGTCCAGAATTATGCTTGGAATAAAGTCCGTGCTAGCGGAGAAGGATGAAATCGATACATTGATTTTTGATGAAATAGATGTTGGTATCAGTGGAAGAACTGCACAAAAGGTATCCGAACAGCTGACCAATATTGCGAAGCATCATCAGATTATCTGTATAACGCATCTCGCACAAATTGCTGCTATGGCAGATTCGCATTACATAATAGAAAAAACTACGGATGGCACTTCAACACAAACTAATATCAGATCCCTTACACAAAATGAGTCAGTTGACGAATTATCTCGTATACTTGGCGGAGCTGAGATTACAGAGAGAGTGAAGGAAAATGCCAAAGAGATGAAGGAATTGGCATTAGCTACTAAAAAATACATGTCGTAAAAATTGAAAATCAGGTATACAACATTTAAGGATATACAATACTATGTATATCCTTTTTTATTTATATAAAAATTATTTTAAAAGTAATACTTGCAGTAATGAGCCTTCCAGGCGGGATGCACACTCAGTGAGATAGTGCTTTTGGGAAACAAGTAAGATGTGCATGGATAGTGATAACTTTTATCGTATATAGGGATGTGAGAGGGTTAAAAGAAAGACTTTAGAATACTGACATGAGGTGAGAGGATGAGGAGTTTAAAGATATACAGAAGGATATTAATATGCCTTTTTACGGCAAATATATTATTATTAGGTTTTTATTTCTATTCTTATTTGGAGAAACATGTCCCCAATGAGATTAAAATGATGGTAGGCCAACAGGAAAGTTTTGATTTTAATATGCCATTAAAAGCGGATATTAATACGAAAGATATCGGAGTTATTAGTGTTAATGATTTAAAAGTACCATCAAACCAAATTAATATAAATTTAAATCATCCTTTCACATTAAAGTCAACGAAAATTGGTGAGTATGATGTTGCATTAAAACTATTTGGAATTTTCAAGTTTAAAAATATCTCATTGGATGTCATTGAACCAAAAGAGCTGATTCCCTGTGGCAACCCAATCGGAATTTATGTCGAGACGAATGGTATCTTGGTACTTGGTAGTGGACGCATAACCGGAGATGACGGATTGAATTACGAACCGATTAATAATAAATTGAAATCAGGAGACTACATTCTGAAAGTCAATAACAAAAAGGTTAATCAAAAAAAAGAGTTAATTGATGAGGTTCAAAAATGCGATGGTAAAGATGTTACCCTTTTAGTACGCCGTAATAAAGAGGATTTTACGATTAACATAAAGCCCGTTAAAACAGCAAGTGGAAACTATAAGATAGGAGCATGGATTAGAGATAATACACAGGGTATCGGTACCTTGACATTTATGACACCGGATGGTCAGTTTGGTGCGCTGGGTCATGGTATCACGGATGTTGATACAGGGTTACTAATGGATGTAAAGGAGGGTTCAATCTATAAGGCACAGATTATGTCCATAGTGAAAGGGAAGGAAGGAGAACCTGGTGAATTAATCGGTATGATTAGGCAAAGCGGACAATATAAAATGGGGCATATATCAGAAAATACGTATCAGGGTATATATGGTACGATGGATGGTGGTGTAAATAATGGGCTTAGTTTAAAACCTCTGGAAATAGGCTTAAAGCAGGAAATCCGAAAAGGAAAAGCAAAAATTAGATGTACAGTTCAAGATAAAATTGAAGATTTTGATATTCAAATTGTAAGCCTTGATTTGAATAATGCGAATAACAGCAAGGGGATTGTATTAAAAATAACTGATCCACGTCTACTAAAATTGACAGGAGGTATCGTACAAGGAATGAGCGGTAGCCCTATTATCCAAAATAATAAGATAATTGGTGCGGTTACACATGTTTTTATACAGGATTCAACGAAAGGTTACGGGACATTCATTGAAAATATGGTAAATAACTTAGAATAAGCAAAACTTTTGTTAAAAAAAATAATCGACGAAATAACTGAAAAAATAAAAGTAAGTTTTGTAATATAACAGCATATTAACTGGATAATTTTTCCTGCCACACAAAATGTTGTGGTTCTCATCATAATGGTTAAAAATTCTTTCTTTGTATTGTCGAATGGTGCGATAAGTAAGGATTGATAGTTGTGATTTTAATAGCTATAATTCACATATGGTAATTATTTACATGTACGAATTTCCACAAATGATGTTGATGTATCGGTTATTATGTTGTTATATGACAAAAGATGTAAGATTTTAATAATAAAACTATCGAATTCATATCCATAATTTGTATAATGTGCCAAATCGAATGTGATTGACGCACCAATATGCAAGTTATATAATTAATTTAACAACATGAAACCCAAAAAGCTGTTTAGAAATTCACGAATTGTGAAAGAGAGTACAGACAACCTAATCTAGAGGGAATTACAAAAGGGGAAACGGAGTATCTTATTGCAAGAAGAATGAAAGTAATGGAGGTTGGAAAAGCAAATGGGTAAAATTAATGTAGCTATTGTAGACGACAATGAAAGGATGGTGAATCTTTTAGAGGACATTCTGAAAGATGATTCGGATATTGAAGTGGTTGGAAAATCCGATAATGGTATTGATGCACTTGATATGATTAAAGAGAAGAAGCCGGATGTTGTACTTTTGGATTTAATCATGCCAAAGTTGGACGGGCTTGGAGTTATGGAAAAAGTAAGAAGAGATGCAGAGTTTAAAAAGAATCCCTCTTTTATTGTTATAACAGCGATTGGACAGGAAGGGGTAACAGAGAGTGCATTTGAGCTTGGCGCAAATTATTACATAATGAAGCCATTCGATAACAATGTTATTCTGTCCAGGATAAAACAGATTAAAGGAGATTATCATAATAAATTGATTGATAATCACAGAGTAAGTGCTTTTGAAAGCAAGAGTTCCTATGTTGAGAGAAATCTGGAATCCGACGTAACTAATATTATTCATGAAATAGGAGTTCCAGCACATATCAAAGGTTATCAGTATCTGCGAGATGCAATCATGATGTCTGTAAATGATGCAGAGATGTTGAATTCAATCACAAAGCTATTATATCCGTCCATCGCAAAACGTCATAAAACCACACCAAGCAGAGTGGAAAGAGCAATCCGCCATGCGATAGAGGTGGCATGGAGCAGAGGAAAGATGGATACAATAGATGAATTATTTGGTTACACTGTAAGTAATGGCAAGGGTAAGCCAACCAATTCGGAATTTGTTGCATTAATAGCTGATAAGATTCGTCTGGAATACAAATTAAGATCATAGTCATTTGAATTTTTTTACATAAGGGGCATACCATTTATTAACGTACATGTTATAATATGGTATGTCCCATATTATGAACATGAGCATGTATTATAAAATGTATGCGAACATATATAAAATAACACAAAAACATGTATATCTTTTTCTCTATATGAAACAATAATTCCGTATAAGTATTAAGTAGATGCAAGTGAAGAAATCATGATTTTCCTCACGCTGAATACTACTAAGGGCAAATACACAGTTATTAGTTATAGAGAGGATTAATATGGATAAAAAAGATAACGGTAATGAAAAATCAAATCATAATAATAGGTTAATGGTTAGTGAACGAGGGAAACTGGAAAAAATGGATAATACATCACAATCTAGATCTATGAATATAGGAAGTACCGGATTGACAAAAGGTTTTCTAAATAGTGCAGTTGTTATGGATGAAAATATACAGGCTGGCAAGCCAAATTCAAAAGAGTAAGCAAAAGTTTGACTAATTTAAAAACTTCCTGTAATTATATGGATATTTACAATTAAAACTGCACAAAAAAAAATCGGTTTTAATGCAAAATATAAACATATTAATAAAATCATGAAATGAGGAACAAAGCACTTGATATTTTATCTTAAATTAGGTAAAATAATTCTGGATTGAGAAATTTTTGTCAAAGTTCAATTTCTTAGATTAATTGCTGTCTATTGGCAGTATATTATAAATTTTAAACTTTTAGGAGGAAAAATAATCATGGCAGTAAAAGTAGCAATTAATGGTTTTGGACGTATTGGCCGTCTTGCATTCAGACAGATGTTCGGTGCAGAAGGTTACGAAATTGTAGCAATCAACGATTTAACAGATGCTAAAATGTTAGCACACTTATTAAAATACGATTCCGCACAGGGTAGATATGCAAAAGCTGATACAGTTGTAGCAAAAGAAAGCTCTATCGTTGTTGACGGTAAAGAGATCCAGATTTATGCTCAGAGAAATCCAGCAGACTTACCTTGGGGTGAGCTTGGTGTTGATGTAGTTCTTGAGTGTACAGGCTTCTTCGTATCCAAAGCTAAATCTCAGGCACATATCGATGCAGGTGCAAAGAAGGTTGTTATCTCCGCTCCGGCTGGCGATGATCTTCCAACTGTTGTATTCAGCGTAAACGAGAATATCTTAAAAGCTTCTGATACAATCATTTCCGCAGCTTCTTGTACAACAAACTGCTTAGCTCCTATGGCAGATACATTAAATAAATTAGCTCCAGTAGAAAAAGGCTTCATGACAACTATCCACGCTTACACAGGTGATCAGATGACATTAGACGGCCCTCATCCTAAGGGTGATTTAAGAAGAGCTCGTGCTGCAGCTGTAAATATCGTTCCTAACTCAACTGGTGCTGCTAAAGCAATCGGTCTTGTTGTACCTGAGTTAAGCGGTAAATTAGACGGCGCTGCACAGAGAGTTCCTGTTCCTACAGGTTCCCTTACTGAATTAGTAGCAGTTGTTAACGGCAAAGTAACAAAAGCTGATATCAACGCAGCTATGAAAGCAGCAGCTAGTGCTTCCTTCGGTTACACAGAAGACGAACTTGTTTCTTCTGATATCGTTGGTATCACATACGGTTCTTTATTTGATGCAACTCAGACTAAGGTTACTGAATTAGGTGACAAGACATTAGTTAAAGTTGTTTCCTGGTATGACAATGAGAACTCTTACACAAGCCAGATGGTTAGAACAATCAAATACTTCGCTGAATTAGCATAATTCACGACAAGGGAATTTAATCGTTCAACTTGGATATATGCGTAATTGATCCATCATGGGTCCGGTCTTTTCAGGACCGGGCCCTTTGATATTTTCGCGAGTTTCGCTTATTCGCAAAATATTAGTATAAAAATTTAACTGCAATATACAGAATGGAGGACTATATGTTAAATAAGAAATCTGTTGATGATATCAACGTAAAAGGTAAAAAAGTTTTAGTAAGATGTGACTTCAATGTTCCATTACAGGAAGGAAGAATTACTGACGAAAACCGTCTTGTAGCTGCTCTTCCTACAATTAAAAAATTAATCGCTGATGGCGGTAAGATCATTCTTTGCTCCCATTTAGGTAAACCAAAGGGTGAGCCGAAGCCTGAATTATCTTTAGCTCCTGTAGCTGCAAGATTAACTGAGTTATTAGGACAAGAAGTTAAGTTTGCAAAAGATGATGTTGTAGTTGGGGAAAACGCAAAAGCTGCTGTTGAAGCGTTAAAGGATGGCGAAGTTGTTCTTCTTGAGAATACTCGTTACAGAGCAGAAGAGACAAAGAATGGCGAAGCATTCAGTAAAGATTTAGCTTCTCTTGCAGATATCTTTGTAAACGATGCATTTGGTACAGCTCATAGAGCACATTGTTCTAACGTAGGTGTTACAAAATTCGTTGATACTGCAGTTGTTGGTTACTTAATGCAGAAAGAAATCGAATTCCTTGGCAATGCAGTTAACAATCCTAAGAGACCTTTCGTAGCAATTCTTGGTGGATCTAAAGTATCCAGTAAAATTTCTGTTATCGAAAACCTTCTTGAGAAAGTAGATACCTTAATCATCGGTGGTGGTATGGCTTATACTTTCTTGAAAGCGATCGGCAAAGATACAGGTAAATCCTTATTAGAGCCAGATTACCTTGATTACGCAAAGAAGATGCTTGATAAAGCAAATGAAAAGGGCGTTAAGATGTTAATCCCTGTTGATAATGTTGTAGCAGCAGAGTTTTCTAATGATGCTCCTTTTAAAACAGTTGGACAGGATATCGAAGAAGGATATTTAGGACTTGATATCGGACCTGAAACATGTAAATTATATACGGATGCTATCAAAGATGCAAAGACTGTTGTTTGGAACGGACCGATGGGCGTATTCGAAATGTCAAACTTTGCTCAGGGTACTATCGCAATTGCAAAAGCTTTATCTGAAATTGATGCAACAACAATTATCGGTGGCGGTGATTCAGCAGCAGCGGTAAACATTCTTGGCTTCGGCGACAAGATGACACATATCTCTACAGGCGGTGGCGCTTCTCTTGAATTCTTAGAGGGTAAAGAGCTTCCAGGTGTAGCTGCAGCAAACGATAAATAAATAAATTAAGTGCCTATAGGCATAAGGATATACAATTACACTATAAACAGTTTATTTGTAAGGAATGAACTGTTTATAGTTGTATCATTCATGTTTATTTAAATAAGTAGATACATCTGTCTTTATACTCTTAAGATTTGTATTTGTTTGAATGATATTGAAAACCTGTAGTAGAATCGTAGAGTATGTGTTTCTCTTTCGATTCAAAAATTATATAATAATTTGGAGGATTATCATGCGTAAAAAGATTATCGCTGGTAACTGGAAGATGAATAAAACTCCTTCCGAGACTGTTACCTTAATCAATGAGTTAAAACCTTTAGTTGTAACAGAAGATGCAGATGTAATATTCTGTGTACCTGCAATTTCCTTAACCACAGCAATTGAGGCAGCTAAGGGTTCTAATATTGCAATCGGTGCTCAGAACATGTATTTTGAAGAAAACGGTGCATACACAGGCGAAATCGCACCTAACATGTTAACAGATATCGGTGTTAAGTATGTAATCATCGGACATTCCGAGAGAAGAGAATACTTTGCAGAGACAGATGTAACTGTTAATAAGAAAGTATTAAAGGCATTCGAGCATGGAATCACTCCTATCGTTTGTTGTGGTGAAACCTTAGCTCAGAGAGAGCAGGGCGTTACTATTGATTTTGTACGTCAGCAGATCAAAATCGCCTTCTTAAATGTTACTCCTGATCAGGCTAAAACAGCTGTTATTGCATATGAGCCAATCTGGGCAATCGGTACCGGTAAAGTTGCTACAACTGAGCAGGCTGAAGAAGTTTGTAAAGCAATCCGTGAGTGCATCGCTGAAGTTTATGATGATGCAACTGCAGCGTCAATTCGCATACAGTACGGCGGTAGCGTAACAGCAGCAAGTGCAGCTGAATTATTCTCCCAGGCTAATATCGATGGTGGATTAGTAGGCGGTGCTAGCTTAAAAGCTGATTTTGGTAAAATAGTAAACTATAAGTAAGAATCCAATTGATTGGAATATATATCGATTACTTAATAAGGACAATATCAATACCTATTTATCGTATAGTGAGGAATGATTTGTTGAATACATCGCTCTTCGTCAGGATTCGTCCTTTGTATTGATTTAAGAATGTGAAACATATTTTATATACATTATGTTAAAGTAGCAGGGATATCGGTTGCTTTAAGCAATTGTTTATGAAAATATGTTTCACATTTCTTGAAATTGTAAAACATCGAGATTGATTTCTATGAAGTTTACGTATTTAGTATTTACTTTACCTCTGATATGGTGCATAATCTATTTGAGGTTTTTGTGGGTGTATATGGGTGACTATTACATTTACATAGTTCTAAATTTGTATTATATTAGTGTATGAGGATAAGACAGAAAAAGCAAACTTGCTTTTCGTGGTTAGTAAAGGAGTAAGAACATGAGTAAAAAGCCTACAGTTTTAATGATATTAGATGGATATGGTTTGAATGATAAGAAGGAAGCGAATGCAATCGCCGAAGCAAAAACTCCGGTTATGGATAAATTAATGGCTGAGTATCCTTTTGTAAAAGGTTATGCAAGCGGTATGGCAGTTGGTCTGCCGGACGGACAGATGGGTAACTCTGAAGTTGGTCACATTAATATGGGTGCCGGTCGTATCGTATACCAGGAGTTAACAAGAATTACAAAAGAAATCAAGGATGGCGATTTCTTTAAAAATGCTGGATTATTAGCAGCAATTGATAATTGTAAAAGACAAAATTCTGCACTTCATTTATTCGGTTTGCTTTCGGATGGTGGTGTACACAGTCATAATACTCATTTATATGCTTTATTAGAGCTTGCGAAAAAGCAGGGTCTTACAAATGTATATGTTCATGCATTCTTAGATGGTAGAGATACGCCACCAGCATCTGGTAAAGGTTTTGTTGAGGCTCTTTGGGAGCAGATGCAGATTATCGGTGTAGGTAAAATCGCAACAGTTATGGGTCGTTATTATGTAATGGATCGTGACAACCGTTGGGATCGTGTTGAAAAAGCATATAAAGCGATGGCGCTTGGTGAAGGTGAGAAGGCAGATAGCGGTGTTCTTGCAGTACAAAACTCTTACGATCAGGAAAAATACGATGAATTTGTATTACCTACCGTAGTGGAAGAGAATGGCAAGCCAGTTGCAACCATTCAGGATAAAGATTCTGTAATCTTCTTTAACTTCAGACCTGACAGAGCAAGAGAAATTACCAGAGCTTTCTGTGATGATGAATTTGCAGGCTTTGAGCGTGCAAAGAGACTTGATTTAACTTATGTATGTTTTTCTGAGTATGATATAACTATTTCGAATAAAATAGTTGCTTTCCATAAGATTTCAGTTGACCATACCTTTGGCCAGTTTCTTGCGGAGAACCACAAGACACAGCTTCGTCTTGCTGAAACTGAGAAGTATGCACATGTAACATTCTTCTTCAATGCTGGTGTTGAGGTTCCGAATGAGGGTGAGGATCGAATCCTTGTTAGCTCTCCCAAAGTTGCAACCTATGACCTTCAGCCTGAGATGAGTGCATTTGAAGTAGCTGAAAAGTTAGTTGAATCAATCAAATCTCAAAAATATGATGTAATTGTTGTGAACTTTGCGAACCCGGATATGGTTGGTCATACCGGAATCGAAAATGCAGCAATCAAGGCTATTGAAACAGTTGATCAATGCGTAGGAAAGGCAGTTGAAGCATTACTTTCTGTTGACGGCCAGATGTTTATCTGTGCAGACCATGGAAATGCAGAGCAGTTAGTGGATTATAACACTAACGAGCCTTTCACAGCTCATACAACAAACCCGGTTCCATTTATTCTTGTTAATTATAATAAGGATTACAAGTTAGCAGAGGATGGTTGTCTTGCTGATATTATCCCTACGATGATTGAGATGATGGGTATGGTGAAACCGGTTGAAATGACAGGTAAGTCCTTACTAATCAAAAAATAGTTGAAATAAAAAATATTATATGGTAAAATTGAGATTAGTTTTTGAGGAGGTGTGGACATGGAGTATTTAAGATTAGCGATTGAGATAGTTTATATATTGGTTTGTATAGCATTAACATTTATCGTATTAAGACAGGAAGGTAAAACAGGCGGTTTAGGCGGCGCACTTACCGGTTCTAGTGACACTTATTGGTCCAAGAATAAAGGTCGTTCCATGGAAGGAACGCTGGAAAAAGCAACAAAGTATTTAGCTGCAGCGTTCATCATTATTTCTGTAATACTGAATTTAAAAGCTTGGTAATCAAGTTACCATTGTAAGAGGCTGATACAAGGCAAGATAATCTTGACATAAGATTATAGTTTTGTATCAGCTTTTTTTATGGCTCTTTGTCAAGAGTTGGGGTGAAAATGTTTTTCTGCTGTAAAATAATACCCTGTTGTAAAACTATACAAAATAAAGATAGTGAATGCTGTAGAAGAAATATTACCTTATTCAGAATGTGGTAAGACACATTCTTTGTTTGAGTTCTTATTTAGCTTTGTGTTTTAAATACTGCTATTTTATGGTATACTACTAATAGTAAAATACTCATTCGTTATATATATTCGTCTTAAAACAATAGGAATAAATTAAAGATATAGTGGGAAATGCTTTATTGAAAAGACATATTTATAGAGAGATTAGATAGCAGATTGGAGAGATATATGGAAAAGGAACAAATAGAAGAAAAAAAAGCAATGTTGGAACAATTGATTTCCGACACAGAATATAAACCTTTGCGTTTCAAGGATTTTGTAGGACTATTACAAGTTCCAAGAGGGGCGAAGAATGATTTAAAGATTGTACTTGATCAATTGGTTTCACAAGGAACGATTATTGTAGATTCCCAGGGCAGATATAAGAAACCAGGTGATGATACGAAGATAGGTACTTTCTCCGGTACACAAAGAGGATTTGGTTTTGTGGTTATAGAAGGAGAAACGGAAGATGTATTTATCCCCGGAGATGCAACCAAGGGGGCGCTGCATGGCGATCGTGTCATGATTGTGATAAAGAATGAACAGACCGGCCGACGTAAAGAAGGCGAGGTTATTAACATCATCGAGCGTGGTAAGAATGAGATAGTTGGAACCTTTGAAAAAAGTAAGAATTTTGGCTTTGTATTACCGGATAATCAAAAATTTGGGAAGGATATATTTATTCCTAAGGAGCATACCAAGGGTGCTGTAACCGGACATAAGGTGGTTGTTAAGATAACCAATTACGGAGATGTTAGCCATAGCCCAGAAGGAAAAGTGGTTGAAATACTGGGACATGTAAATGATCCGGGTGTTGATATCATGTCAGTGGTTAGAGCATATGATTTACCTGTGGATTTCCCACAGGAGGTTATGAGATCACTAGATAAAGTACCGGATGAAATTGATCCGGAAGAAATCGCTGTTCGCATGGACATTAGGAACATTCAAACAGTTACGATTGACGGAGAAGATGCAAAGGATTTGGATGATGCAATTAGTATATCCAAGGAGGATGGCATCTATCATCTGGGCGTTCATATTGCGGATGTATCACATTATGTCAGAGAGGATGCAGTACTTGATAAGGAAGCATTAAAAAGAGGAACAAGTGTATATCTTGTTGATCGTGTTATTCCGATGTTGCCTCATAAGCTTTCTAACGGTATCTGTTCCTTAAATCCTGGTGTTGATCGCTTAGCATTAAGTTGCTTTATGGATATTGATTCAAAAGGAACAGTGATTGGTCATCAGATTGCGGAAACGGTGATACGATCCGACCGTCGAATGACTTACACAAATGTTGCTAAGATCGTGGAAGACAATGACGAAGAAGTCAAGAAGGAATATGAAGATTTCGTTCCCATGTTTTTATTAATGCAGGAATTAGCAGAGGTATTAAGAGAGAGACGTCATAAACGTGGATCAATTAATTTTGATTTTCCGGAAAGTAAGATACTGGTTGATAAGATGGGTAAACCGATTGAAATTAAAGCATATGATAGAAATAAGGCAACAAAGATCATAGAGGAATTTATGCTAATTGCAAATGAAACAATCGCAGAGGATTATTTCTGGCAGGAAGTTCCGTTTGTATATCGTACCCATGACACACCGGATGATGAAAAGATTAAAAAGCTTGCTATCTTTATTAATAACTTTGGTTACAGCATTAAAGTAGGTCAGGAGGATATTCATCCAAAGGAATTACAAAAGCTATTAATCAAGGTGGAGGATACCCCAGAGGAAGCTTTAATCAGTAGATTGACTCTTCGTTCGATGAAGCAGGCCAAGTATACTGTGTCCAACTCCGGACATTTTGGATTATCTGCAAAGTATTATTGCCACTTTACTTCACCGATTCGTCGTTATCCTGATCTTCAGATACACCGAATAATTAAGGAAAATTTGAACGGTAAGATTGGGGAAAAGAGAAGAATTCATTATGACAAGATACTCTTTGAGGTGGCTGATCATTCCAGTAGGATGGAGCGTAGAGCGGATGAGTCCGAGCGTGAAGTACAGAAACTGAAAAAGGTGGAATATATGGCTGGTCATATTGGTGAAGTATTCGAGGGAGTAATCTCCGGAGTAACTTCCTGGGGTATGTATGTCGAACTGCCGAATACTGTGGAGGGTATGATTCGTGTCAGTGAGATGCAGGATGACTATTATATCTATGATGAAGAGCGTTACCAGATGATAGGTGAGCACACCAAGAAGATATATAAATTAGGACAAAAGGTGATGGTTGAGGTAGTAAATGCGGATAAGCTTTTACGTACCATCGATTTTGCACTCGTGGAGGTTGAAGAGTAAGTGGGGGAAAATATAAAATTAGTCGCAAACAATAAAAAAGCGTATTTTGATTATTTTATAGAGGATAAGTATGAAGCTGGCATCGCATTGCACGGTACGGAAGTAAAATCCTTGCGAATGGGAAAGTGTAGTGTAAAGGAATCTTTTCTTCGCATTGAAAATGGCGAAGTGTATATCTATGGTATGCACATCAGCCCATATGAAAAGGGTAATATCTTTAATAAAGATCCGCTTCGAGTGAAGAAGCTATTATTACACAAGTTTGAAATCAATAAAATTAACGGACAACTAGCGACTAAGGGGTATACCTTGGTACCGTTACAGGTGTATTTTAAGGGCAGCTTAGTGAAGGTTGAAATCGGTCTTGCACGTGGTAAGAAGCTTTATGATAAACGTCAGGATATTGCGAAAAAAGATATGAGAAGAGAAGCGGAAAAGGACTTTAAAGTGAAGAATCTATATTAATTATTAATATGTTTATATTGAAAATACATTTTTATCGAAGTAATAAAAGTAGTTTCTCAATTATAAAAACCTTATGCTTTAGATTGATTAAATTAAGATTAACTGAATTAATATTAATTTGTTAAATATTTACTTGTTCTTAAAAGAGGAATTTGGTGTATTTGGAATATTAGTATGGATTAAGAAGCTCTTGGCAAGATTGGCAGCAATAATTTCAATAATCTCATTCCTCTTGCTTGACGAAGTGCATAAATTATATTATGATGAATATGCGTCTGTTAGCCGGATATTACGGATAGTCACTGTAGGGTGAAGCCCTAAACACACTATTTTGTAATCACACTCTTATTCTTAGGGGTTGTACTGGTTTCGACGGGGGTTTGGAAATTGTGGAAGCCATTCGCAGACTAGGACTGCGTCACCAACTTAGAATTAAATTTAAACGCAGACGAAAATTTAGCGTACGCTGCCTAGTGGCAGCTGTCGACCTTAAGCATCTCGCGGCTTAAGACCTCGGCATCAAACTAGCGAGGCCCTCTATCTCCAAAGCTTTGAGGAGTTAGAAGATTTATGAAGCTACTGAAACTAAGAGCCTGTCTGTCGGCGCTTAGCGGAGGGAATAGTGAACTAAAGTTCACCTGGACTTCGGGTTCGCATAAAAGACCGACTGTAATGGGAGAAACTGCAATGGATGGGCTTTCGGACAGGGGTTCAACTCCCCTCAGCTCCATACTAATTAACAACATTTAAAAGTGCTTAAACACCTTGATTTTAGGAGTTTGAGCATTTTTTTGTTTGTCATAAGAATACTGGAAAACTGGTTTCAAAACGTTTTGTTTTGTATCAATTCGAATGTTTTTGGGTATAAATTTGGGATGAATAAGGGTAAAAACAAAGCTACATTACCTATTATAATAATGAAAATTGAATAGAAGGGCGTTAACATTAAATGAAACGTTACCATTTGTAAAAATATAATATGCATCATCCCTTTAACAATGCTCGCATAAGGGTTTTATATTTTAAAAGGCTATTTTTCTATGCAATTGTGTTTCACTTTGTAAGTGAAAGTAAAAAAGCAGAATAAAACCAGTAACAATGCGGTGTGAAGCACCGTTAAAAATATCTAGATGAATAATCTAGGATAAAAGAAGTAATAAACTCCTACGGAGGTAAATATACTAAGAGAAAATCATATTGTTCATTTTGATCGAGGTTGATTATCTATCGACAGGCTGGATCGAACGAATGGAGAAAGCCGGGCTTATAAGTTCAATGTCAAAGAAAGGTTGTTCTCCAGATAATTAAGCCTGTGAAGGCTTTTCAGTATCAAAATATCACTCGTGCAATGAAGCCCATTGTAGTACTGACCTTGTCTGGGACTGCCAAGCTAAGACCAAGAAACGTCAGCACCTTCCTGGATTGAGCAAACTGCAATTTACTAATTCATTTTACATTTATAAAACTATTATTTTAGTAATATTTTACATAATTAGTTGAAAAACCAAATTAAAATGCTATTCTAAGAATGATATTAAGTGTAAAATGTAAGTAAGGGAGGTTTATAAAAAATGGTTATTAATTTTAAAAGAGTTATTACTTCTTTATCACTACTTGTAATGTTTTTATTAATTACAATATTACCAATTAATGCGATGGCAGCAGATAATGCCCTAGTTAATAAAATTCCTGTTGATGCAACTCAATACGCTTCTGATAATTATCAAGATATTATTAAGGTTGTTAAAGATTATGAGGATGATTTTAATTTAAAATCTGTGGATTTAAATAACTTAACTTTAGGTAATCCATATGTGATTTATGATATTGATGTAACTAAACAAGATGAGTTATTATTATCCAATTCTAAATAATAAGAATGAAGTGATTTTAACTCTATGTGTAATGGGGACTACTGATGGATGGAGATTAGCTGTTTCTAAAGAAATGGTAAAAGAATTAAATGATGTAGATTATACAAATAATGATTATTTGTTTTATAAATCTGATAATGATATTATTGCAGAGAATTCACATTATGAAAAAAATCTTTATGGAAATGAAAATAAGAAGTTGAAGGAATTTAGAGTTTTAAAATATAAGGAAAAACAGAAACTAATTTTTAATAGAATTAATGAGTTTGTTAAGACAGATACAACTCCTAAGAAAAGTTATGATACTTTAGTAAAGGATACATATACGCCTTCATTTAGTGAATCAACAACTGCGAATAAGGTCTGTGCATTATATAAGAAACAAGGTCAAATTGAATACGGTGATTGTTGGGCTGCTGCAGTTGCAACAACTGTTAATTATCGTAAAGGGACAAGTATAACTGCTGTAAATGTTTGTGATAAAATGAAAGTGGGTTATAATTCAGGTGCATCTATAGGTGTATCACAATTGGCTCTTCAAGCTTATGGTATAAATTATAATAACTTAAATTTGGATGTGTTAAATAGGATGACTTGGTCAAGTATAAAGACTAATATTGATAAAAAATATCCTATACTTATCCATTGCGAAGCAGGAGCAAGGAATCATCAAGTAACAGTTTACGGATACAAATCAGACTCAACAAAATATGTGGTTATATGGAACTCAGGAATGAGATCAACTCTTGCTGATGGTATGGTAGGAGGTACAGAAATTGTTTCTTACAGTGCTAATGGTACAACATTTCCGAATGGAGGATCTACCTATACTTGGATTCATTCCTTATCAATGTTCTACTAAGAATTAGTAATGTAACTGAATAATCGTTTAAAGTTTTCAGATTTAATTAATATATATATATAATGAAATAATTTTAGAAGTGTAAAATCAACTGAATAATTTTTAAGAGGAGGTTATATAATGAAAAAAGTGATTGCAATTATTTCCTCAATAGTGGTAATTATTTTAGTAATTGTACTTGTTTATTGGACAGGAAACAGTGATTTGAGACAGTTAAAACAAACAACTACATCTGATATAAAGGAAATAGTGTTTAATGGTCCGTCAGGATTTTATTTACTTACTGAACAGGAAGATATACAAACGGTTTTAAATACTTTGCAATCAATGAAGCTTAATTATAAATTATCTAGTCAAAAAGATGGGTTTGTATATTTAATTCTTATTAAATTACAAGATGGCAAAAGAATTTCAATATCAACCTTATCGAAAGATATTGGAATTAATAAACATCACTATAGGTCAGCTAAAAATTACAATACCGTTTTAGAAACATTATATAGTGGGTTTTCGGAAGATCATAAATTACAATAACGAAGTGAACACTATAAACTCTTCTCAAGAAATAGACAAGAGTTCATAGTGTTCAATATATAAAGTTATTGATTATCGTATGAAAAAATAATGAGGTTCTTAGTAGAGTAAATCTAATTATAATAGCTTGTGTTTGGAAAAATTATTCAATCAGATAAGTTGGTCAAATCTTGGTCAGTTAATATAAATAATATCATGAAAGTCTTATAAATAGGGAATTTGATAAGAATAGACGGTACTTCAACTCCCCTCAGCTCCATCAGTTAAAACAAGTGAAAAGCCTGTAATAACAGGTGTTTGAACAGATAAGGGATACTAACACAGATTAGAACAATGTGGGAGTATCCCTTTTTTTGCCCCTATATATCCATACTGTTCTACTATCTGAAAAATCAAAGGAGATAGTAGCATGGCAAAGACAACAGGCATCTATCGTGTGGAGGCTGATATAAAACTATTCAAGCAAGGTATAGTTAGTAGTAGAGAGTGTAGATAGTGGTAAGATATCTGCTCCTTTTATGTATTCCTAGACAAATATATATAAATAATAATGTAAAGTAAATAAAAACCCAAAAGGTTTTTATTTAGGCTAGTCAGATAAATTGATATTAAGAAAAAGCTGCTGTATAATGTTACCATGCTTATAGTTTGCAAAAGTTTAAAATAGTTAGATAAAGTGAAATTTATATCAGGGGGATAGAGTGAATGTCTATTTATAAATTGCCATTGGGAATTAGAATTCCCAATAATAATGAATATCCTAGTGCTTATGATGTAGAGGCAATTAATGAAAAAAGGAATAATGCAAACATTATTGAAGGATATACAATTAAGGAAGTATCAGGAGAAAAATTTACACACTATTTAGAAGTAAATGTGGATTCTGATAAGGTTTGGGATGTATTCTGTGCAATAGTAAACAAAATATTTGATAAAGTTGCATATGGATTAATTGGGTTTAAGGATGATGAACTTATTTTGAGTGATTTTACTACAAAAGAAAATCTTATTCATATCTATCAAGATTTTTCATTTGAACTTACAAATGACGGATATTTACAATTTGGAATAGCTAATTATGATGATAAATCTTTAAATGAAGTATTTGTCACTAGTTTCAAATATATGACAATTTGGACTGATAAGAAAGAAATATTAATTGAGACCTTAAATTCTTTAGGAATTTATTTTATAGAAAATATGCAATTCATAGATGAATTTCCAATTGTATCTGAAGCACTTTCTTGCGAAAGAGTTAATGGCATAAGGCACTATTCTGATGTAATAGAGACTATTGAACAGAAATTTAAAAGTCTGTAAAGAGATTGCTTAGTCACAATATTTTACAATTAAATATTTGGAGCAAAGGGAAGGGTAGATGGCAAAAAAAACATAAAAATATAGAAGAATATGAACTATCATACTTGATAAAAAAGATAATGGCATTAAGAGTAAAAAGATGATAAACTTCAATTAGGATGTGAAAATCTACAAGTCAACAAAATAATAAAACCAAGGAGGAAAAATGAATATATTATTTTTTGGAACAAAAACATATGATAAGGATTATTTTAACCCAATATTAAAAGACTATCCTAATATTACTATAAAATATGTCAAACCGAATCTTACCGAAGAAACTGTTTCGTTAGCGAAGGATTACGATGCTATTTGCGCGTTTGTAAACGCTACTATTGATTCGGTGGTAATAAATAAATTGCATTCTTATGGGGTTAAATTAATTCTTATGAGATGTGCAGGATACAATAATGTTGATCTGAAAGAAGCAAAAAAATGCGGAATTACTGTTATGAATGTTCCAAGATATTCGCCGGATAGCGTAGCAGAACATGCCATAACATTAGCCTTAGCTGCAAACCGAAAAATACATAAGGCATACAATAGAAATCGTGAAAATGATTTTAGCTTGGATGGTTTAATGGGAAGAAACTTTATAGGCAAGACTGCAGGTATTATCGGCACCGGTCAAATAGGAGCCTCCATGGCTAGAATCTGTTACGGATTTGGTATGAATGTAATTGGATATGATAAGTACCAAAATGAATCTTTAAAATTTATGGCATATAAGTCATTAGATGAAGTTTTTGCTGAATCAGACTTAATTTCTCTTCATTGCCCTTTGACGGAAGATACTTATCATATGATTAATAAAGATACAATTAGCTTAATGAAAGATGGTGTTATTTTCATTAATACATCCCGCGGTGGATTAGTTGATACCAATGAATTGATTTTGGGCATCAGAAATCGTAAGTTTGGGGCTGTTGGATTAGATGTATATGAAGAAGAAAGTAATTTAATCTTTGAAGATCATTCAGAAGACATCCTACAGACATCTTTTACAGCAAGGTTATTAATGTATCCCAATGTAATTCTTACATCTCACCAGGGATTTTTAACGGAAGAATCTATGATGGCAATTAGCCATACAACTATGAATAATGCCCTGAACTTTATTAATAAAAAAGGAGATGAGATTCTAGAAAATCAGCTCTAAAGGTTTATGAGTACACTGATATAGGTGCAGCTCAATGGCTTCTTGTTGAAAAAACAGATTAGTCTTCGTTATTACTTTCTTTACTCACCAAGAGTTTACTGTAAAACAAACTACAAAGATAGCTCCGTCACCTTCGGCATCTCTAACCGAGATTTTACCCCCAAGAAGATGAACCAATTCTTTCGCTATACTTAATCCAAGACCAAAATGTTGTTTATCATTACGGGATTGATCCATGCGGTAGAAGCGGTCAAATATTTGTTTTTTATGTTGATCCTCAATGCCAGTACCCTGGTCTTCAACTTCATAGTAGAGATGGTTATTCGATACGAAGGCTCGTAATGTGACTTTTTTATGAGAGGGCGTGTAGGATAAGGCATTATCTAGTAGTATGGAGAGAATTTGCTGTAAACGATGCTTATCTCCATAGGTGGTAGGTAGCTCTTCGTCCGGAATATCCAGAAGAAGAGTGATTTCTTTCTGAATGAATAATGGAAGAAAAGCTTCATAGGTTTCAACGAAAAGAGTGTCGGTTTCTACCGGCTCTTTTTTTATTGTCCAGGACTTTGCATCAACAGAGGCGAGAAATAGCATATCATCAACTAAACGTGCCATACGTTTGCATTCGTTATCAATTCCTGTAAGAAATTTTTGCGATTGTGGGGAGACATCAGTGATTGATGCCTGATTTGCCCGGATTACGGCTAAAGGGGAGCGTAGTTCATGGGAAGCCGCAGCAATAAAACGAGTCTGTCTTACATTATTTTCTTCGATTGGTTTAAGCATTCTTGATACAAAACATAAACTAACGATAAATAAAGCAAAGATCCCTGAAAAACCCAAAAGGAAAAACATAATTCGTTGATTTTGAATAGAGGAAGAATAATCAGGAAGATACTGAATTAATAAGATACTTCTCCATTTTGAATCATTTGGAATTATTGCAACACATCCGTAATACATATCACTCTTCTTCCCTTTAATTGTGAAAATGCTGCTTTGGGTTAAGGAGGATAGGATAGGTTTTTTTGTATTAATTCCTTCTTCTGAAGCAAGAGCAGATAGGCGATCTAGCAACGCAAGGCGATTGGTTGGAGTATCCAATACTCCGGGGAAGTTTAGTGGGTTTCCATTATCTTCAATATGAATGATAAGATTGTTTTTTGCTTCTAATTGAGAAAGCCAGACATCACTAATCGTATTTTCAAATTGAAGTTTATTTATAATCGTATTGATATGATTTTGAAAGGTTTCCTGCCATTTATCTTTTAATTCTTTTTCAGTAAAGATCAAAAGGACAATGATTACAATAACCAGAATGAACCCCGTCGATACGGAGTATAGCAGGACTAATTTATTCCGAAGTGCTTTAATCATTATTTTCCTCCTAGAAGTTATGAATCATAATTCTTCAAGCTGATAGCCTACTGAATGTATGGTTTTAATTCGTGCGTTACAGTTTACAACCTTTAGTCTTCGTCTGACAAAATAAATATAATTGTCAATATTACCATCCTCCACAAAAGTATCTAATCCCCAAACTCTAGCAAGGATTTGATCTCTGGTAAGGACTTGTCCGCGATTTCGGATCAGAAACTCTAATAAGCTGGCTTCTTTATTGGATAAAGTAACGGTCTTTGATTCGGTTGATAAAGTATGTAGGTCAGTATCCAAAGAAAAATTAGAAAACTTAAGTACAGTGTTGCTTTCGATCGTTCTGGGACGCCTGGATAATGCCCTTATTCTTGCCAATAGTTCACCGCTATCAAAGGGTTTTACAAGATAATCATCCGCACCGGCATCCAATCCGTCAATGCGATCATTAATTCCGTTCATGGCTGTGAGCAGGATAATCGGAGTGGCAATATTATTCTTGCGCAAGGTCTTTAAAATCGTTATGCCGTCTATGATGGGGAGCATTCGATCTAGAATAATAACATCATAGGAAGAAGAGTTGCCATAATAAATCGCTTCATCACCCTGAAAACAGGTATCGACTACATAGCCCTCTTTATTTAAATTATGGCATAATGCCTGACTTAGATCTATATCGTCTTCAATCAACAAGATTTTCATTGTTAATACCTCCGAATATTAAATGAGTTACCACTATTATAACATTATTTCACAAGCATCTCTAATATTTCTCAAAAAAACCATTATTAGAGATTTTTTAGATATTCGGTTGATATAATTTGTGAAAGTGGATGAAAGTCAGCCATGTAGTGAAAATTAATATGATTTTGTGCTGTTTATTATAGCGGATAGGAGTTAGGTATGCGTGTGAAAAAGGTAATATCGATAATTATGGTTAGCTTATTATTTATTACGGCAATAACCGGCTGTAGCATGAAGGGTGACAAAACAATTAAGAAAACGACTGACAAAAATACTGCTAAAGGCAAATATGTGGATGGGAATATTAAATTGCCGGATGGAATCGCATCAAAGGATTATATATCGCTTACTAAAAATCCGGATGATGGAATGGAGTTATACGTGCTACATTCCAAAAAAATTGAGAAATATACATATGTAGATAATAGTTGGAAAAAAGATAATGCAGATGAGTTGATCAAATTTAGAAGTAATTTCGGTTCCTCATATTTTAATATTACGGATATATTTTATGGGGAAGATGGGAACCAATATATAATTGGTGATAATGTAGACTATAGTTATGCATTATATAAGCATTCTAAGAATGGGACTTACAAAAAGATTGATATTAAAAAGTTTCATGAAAAATATGAGGGGTGGACTTCACCGATCAGGCCAAATGTTTTAAAAGTGTTGAAGAACGGGATGATTGCCGCAATCTATCCATTGGGAGAGATTGAAGTATATTCTCCGGATGGAAAGTCAGTAGTTGGAAATTTAAATAGTGATAACTCTGGAAAAATAGCAGCAGAAGGGAATGAACTCTATTATACAGATGAAAAAGGGAATGAGATTCTTAAGATTAATATGGAAACTCTGAAAAAAGAAGCTTCCTGCAAAATAGAAAAAAAACTGTCGGATAAGGCTATATTAGAAGTTGACAACGGAATGATCTATCTATGTGATACATCAGGAATCCAGTTAATTAAAGAAGGTAGTACGATATGGGAGACTATAGTGGATGGGAATCAAAGTAAATTAGGTATGCCTCGATATTCCTTAAGAAAGTTTATCTTAGGCGCACAGAATAACTATTATCTCGTGATGAAGGATGATAAGGGAGCGATTATAAATCAGTATTATTATGACAAGAATGTAAAATCGGTACCTTCGCAAGAGCTTTCAATTTATTCCTTAAATGAGAGTAGAACGATCCGTCAGGCGATTGCTTCCTTTCAAGAAAGTCATCCGGATGTAAAGATAAATTATCAAGTGGCTAATACAGATAATATAATATATGAATATGGGTCTGCAAAAAAGGAGAAATTGGCAGCTGAAAAGGATTATGTGAACGCATTGAATACGCAACTATTGGCGAAAAAGGGAGCAGACATACTGGTTCTGGACGGGTTACCTATTGATTCGTATATTGAAAAGGGAGTTCTGGAGGATATGGGAAGTATCTTTAACCCTATGATTAAATCCGGCAAACTGATGGGGAATATTGCGAAAAACTATAGCAAGGATGGTAAGGTGTATACAATGCCGGTTCGGTTTGCGATACCACTTATATATGGATCAGCAGATGCTGTAAATTCGACTGATACGATGGAGAAATTAACATCTTATATGCAGAAGAATAAGAAAATACCATTACTGCCCCCAACCACCCACAGGTCATTGGCTGAATGGTTTTTATTGGCATATTATGATCAGATTATAAATAATAAAAATGTAATTGATAAAGTAGCCTTTCAAAAATATTTGGAATATGTTAAGCAACTGGCCGTTAATATTGATGTTTCCGATGATGTACCTTTAAGTGGTGGGAATAGGGGAGATAGTGGTATGATGATAGTAGGCTATTGGCTAACACAAGCACTTGGGGTAAATAAGAAATTATATCAGACGAATATGGAAGAGATGGTGGATATCAATAATTATTCGCTTCCACTTGTGGCAACAAAAGCATGGAAAGGGTCATATAAAGCGATTAACAATACTTATCGTGCAAATTCCTTGGTAGGAATAAATCGTGCAGGGATGCATAAGGAGTTAGCAAAAGAATTCGTACAACTATTATTCTCGAATGAAATTCAAAGCATAGATTTGTCAGATGGTTTTCCAATCAATAAAGCAGCCTTAGAGGGATGGATACAGGAAGATCACGATAATATAGGCAACTCGATTACTAGTAAAGATGATAAGTTATTTGGTCGTTATCCAGAAAAAGAGGATCGTAAAAAAATTTATGAAAATATAAGTACATTAAAGCAACCAATGGTGAATGATACCACTGTTGTAAATATGATATTAGATGAAGTAGAACGCTTTCTTAAAGGTGATATTACTGAAAAGCAGGCCACGGACAATGTATTGAGCCGTATTAATCGTTACTTGTCCGAATAGGGGGCAAAAGATGAAGCAAACAAAAACAGCATGGGCTTTTTTGGCACCCAGTTTTATCGGAGTAATCATATTTGTTTTACTACCCTTTGGAGATGTTTTTCGAAGATCTTTTTCTGAAACGATAACCGGTAAATATGTTGGAATGAAAAACTACAACACCGTAATTCATAACGAGGCCTTCAAGCAAGCTGTGTATAACACAACAAAATTCATAATTACTTGTGTACCCCTGCTATTAGTATTATCACTGATATTGTCGGTAATGATATTCAATTTGGGTAAGCATAAGGATTTATTTAAGACCTCCTTTCTTATTCCGATGGCCATTCCCGTATCATCCGCAGTATTTCTGTGGAAAGTAGTCTTTCATCAGAATGGTCTTTTGAATGTATTACTTTCGAAGTTTGGTTTAGAGGGGTGTGACTGGATTAATACGAAGGCATTTCCCGTACTAGTATTTAGCTATATATGGAAAAATCTCGGTTACGATATGGTGCTTTGGCTTGCAGGACTAAATGGGATATCATCGTCACTGTATGAAGCAGCCGGGGTGGATGGGGCAAATTCATGGAACAAGTTTTGGTACATTACATTACCCGGTTTGTTACCTACTGTGTTTATCGTAACAGTACTATCCATATTAAACACCTTTAAGGTGTTCCGTGAAGCATATCTGATAGCGGGGCCATATCCGAGTGATGATAGTATTTATATGTTACAGCATCTGTTCAATAACTGGTTTACTTCATTGGATATTCAGAAAATGTGCGCTGCTGCAATCATTGTTGCTTTTGTTGTGGTAGCAGTAATTATGATACTACAACAAGTAGATAAAAAGATTGGTGGTGAAGAGTGAAAAAAATAGTTATGGGATGCTTAAAGATACTTAGGATATTTATCCTTATAATCGTTGCATTACTTATGGTTCTTCCACTGTGGTTTATTATAACCGGTTCTTTCATGGGCACGGGTGAATTTCAGAGTAACTTTCAACCAGTGCTAGATAATACTACAGGAAAAGTATCTTGGCCTCTCTTACCGGTATATCCAACACTTCGTTCCTATGTTGAGCTTTTACTTGATTCACCAAAGTTTTTCGTTGTATTCTGGAATTCCTGCAAGCAGGTATTCCCTGCCCTCCTTGGTCAATTAATGATTGCAGTGCCGGCTGCATGGAGTTTTGCACGCTTTAAATTTAGATGGAAGAAGGCATTGTTTACGTTATATATCATACTAATGGTTATGCCGTACCAAGTAACAATGGTATCCACGTATCTGGTATTGGATCGCTTGAATATACTGGATAGTCATCTTTCGATTATTTTACCTGCTGCATTCTCAACCTTCCCGGTTTTTATCATCTTTAAATTTTTCAAATCAATTCCGGAATCTTTGATTGAGGCAGCGAGAATTGACGGAGCCGGTGAATGGAGGATATTCTGGAATATTGGTATCCCGATTGGATCGGTTGGTATCTTATCTGCTTTGATTTTGGATTTCCTGGAGCTGTGGAATGCAATGGAACAACCACTCAATTTTTTGAAAACAAAAAGTTTATGGCCTTTAACCTTATATCTTCCCGGAATATCAACGGATAAAGCCGGAATAACGTTGGTTGCCTCTGTAATAATGCTTTCACCGGCACTATTACTATTCCTATATGGTCAAAAATATTTGGAACAGGGGATTATGGTATCGGGACTAAATGAATAAGGTACTTTTCAACTATTATGATGGAGGTTATAATGATACATCGTTTAAGAGAATTACTACATTCTGAATATGGTAAAGTTTTATCAGGAAATAAAAAAGGGAAAAAGAGTTCCCTCTCCCGTGTGGCAGGAAAAATATTAATATTCTTCTTTGTGATAATGCTTTTGTTCACAATCCTATCTAGGGCTACAGAATCAATTGCTGTTGCGCGTGTGGTAGTGGAAAATCCAAGAAGAGATGTTTTAACTCATACATTGATGGGGACAGGGCAGATAGCGATGGCTGAGGAAGAAACTATGAATATATTACCCGGTTATCATATCGATAAGATTTATGTTTCAACCGGAGAAGCAGTTAGTACGAAAACTATTTTATATCAGTATCGTGTTGAGGATCTACAAAATAAATATAATTCTATCAATAATGAAATAAAGAAAATACATAATCAGATTGAGATAGCTCAACTGAATACAATATCGGTAGATCAATTTGCTGCACCTGCTTCGTTACTTTCCTTACAACAAGCAAAGGATAACTTATCGGCTGCAAGAGCTAAATTATCAGAAGTGCAAGCGGATTATATGGACTTTTTGCAAGAAAATAAGAAGCAACCGCTGGGTGAGCAGAACGCAGAGTATAATAGTGAATTACAAGGGAAATTAGAAGCAGTAAAAGCAGCAAAAGAGGCAGTACGGATTGCCGAGCAGATAGTCGAAACGAGTAACCTACAATACAATATCTCCAAACAAGGTGATGCTAATAAAATCAAATCAACTAATAAAAGTAATAAGATTACAGAGTTGACCATTCAAGGGTATCGTTTGGATTTACTTGAAAAAGAAAATGAACTAAAAAACGTAAATACTCTACTGAACAAGTCTGGTAAAGTAACCTCGCCTTTTAAAGGTATCATTTCTCATATCAGTTTAGAAGAAGGTAAGACTACGATGGGAGATGAGTTGATCAAGATAGGTGTGGGAGATTATGTGCTAAAAGGTGCATTTGTTAGTGAACAAGAAGTCAATGTAGAAATTGGAAGTAAGGTTAAAATCACGATTGCGGGAGGACCAGTAGATAAAATTAGTTCTAAGGTTTCTAAATTAAGGATAAATGAGAATGGATCACCGGAACTTGTTGCTGTATTACCAAGTGGAAAATATCGGATGGAAGGGGCACAATTTAAAATAATGACACAATCGGAGCGCTATGACCAATGTATCCCGATTCAAGCGCTTCATGAAAGTGGTAAAAATGAGTATTATGTTTTAGTAACAAGGGAACACGAGGATATTCTTGGGAAAATACTGATTGCAACTCGGGTTAAGGTTGATATTATTGGTAAAAGCGACTCTATGGTAGCAGTGAAAGAAGGTGCATTGTCGCAAAAAGATGATGTGATTACAGACAGCAGTAAATACATTAATGACGGTGATAAGGTACGAATAAGTTAGTCGTAGGGAGTATGTGCTATGAAGCAGAAGATGGTCTTAGGCTACAACATCGGGAAAACAGTTCGAATCTTTTTTATCCTACTAATGGGCACACTTTTTTGGGTAGGTGCCATTATTAATCAGAAATACTTGGCAGATTACCATGGATCGGTCAGTGTGAGGTACCGAGAGGCTGTATTAACGGAGCAAGAAATTGAGAATGTACGGGAGAATATGATTTTAAGAAAAGATGATAATATTCCAGAAGTTACTCTTTGGCAGAGTGAAGAGAATGTTTTAATCAAGAATGAAAGGATTGGAACCTCTTTGAATCTAAAGCAGGTATCAGTGGTCGGAAATATGACACGGGTATATCCAGAGTCGATATTATATGGCGGATATTTGTTTGAAGAGGATTACAATGGGTGTGTAATCGATAAGAATACTGCCTACAAGCTTTTTCATACAGAGAACGCAGTTGGATTAAAACTTAACAATAATGGAAAAGAATATACCGTGAGAGGTGTAATAAAGCCGGCGATCGGTAATACCATGATAATCCAAGTCGATAATTCTCAGCAGAAAGAAGGGGAAATAACAAAATATAGCTGTATGGAGCTGAATTTTCCTGATACCAAAAATGCAGTAACCTTGGCGAAAAATTTTGTATCAACTTGTGGTTATGATGAGCCTACTGCCTATATTGATGGTTATTTATACCAAAAGATTGCAGAGCGCCTGATACATATTCCCGTATGGTTTGCTGGTATTTGGATAATAGGACTTTCGATCCGTAGGGTATACTCGTTGAAAGCTTCACCGGTGCTATCCTTGTCGGGCGGTCTGATGGTTGTGGCACTCATTATTATATTGATTAAGCTGACTGATTTTTATATCTATTATCCAAATTCTCTAATTCCGAACCGGTGGTCAGATTTCGATTTTTGGAGCAAACAATGGAAAGAAATGATGAATTCACTAAAGGATAGAGCAGGGATGATACAGTATTATAAGGAAATCGTACTGAGAAGAAGATTTATATTCGTGTTAACCGGAGCAGTTGTGGCGGTAATAGCGGAGGGGATTTTTATTAAAGGTTTTGTTCAGGATTGCAGTGCGAAGTGAGAGACGAGGAGATGGTAGCATAACAAAGACAACAGAACGAGTTAATGACAATAGGAATAAATTTATTAAGCTAGTTAGAAAATAAAAGTGATATATAGATATGATTGAAGGAGGGAAGTAATTTCCCTCCTTTCAGATTATAATTGAAAAAAATAGCGATTGATTTTGAGTATAAAGTAGTGATTTTAATTTAACATATTATTCATCTTAGATCAAAATTTATTTTACTTACTCCTTAGTTTAAGAACGGATAAAGAGTCTATACTACTCTCCAACGTGCCTTTGCTTAATTTGGTTTCACTATTCGCTCCTATTAACACTGTAATTATATCATCTCGATCATAAAGTGTACCATTTGTGATTTCAGAATTAAAAGTAAATGTCTTAGATGAAATGTTTCCTACAATACACGAGACTCTATCATTTCTTTCATCATTACATCTATATGTAACTTCCATATCTTTAAAAGGAGATAAATCAGCTAATTCTCCTTTATAAGTTATCAATAATACCCTTTTAGCTTCAATTTCAACATCCATTCCACTATCTGTTTTGGTGAATTTAGGAGTTTCAATTACTTTAAGCTCAGCATTCCACTGTTCTCTTTCCCCAGTATAAGTATAGGTGTAAAAATTATCAACATCCTCTGGTAAACAGAGATTGCTTTGTATCATATTTGTACTCCATTTACTATCAATTATCAAAAGAGCACCATTATAAATTCTTAATGTAATCCGACCAATATCCTGGTTACTACACTTAACCTTAAAATCTATATCCCAACATCCTTTACCATTATTAATATTTTTCGTAAAATAAATTGAAGCTATTGTATAGCCCGTTATTGTGACTCCTTGAGATTTTATATTCTCCATTCTTCTTAAAAATTCTGTCTGTTGCTTTTCTTTATAGCTTTTAAAACCCAATTTTTTGTAATAATCAGAGCACTTAGTTACTTTATTAATTAGTTCTTCTTTTTTATCCATATTCCACTCGTAAATAGGTTCAACAGAATATAATTTTCCTTGTAGATGTTCCAAATTCTCAACTTGGTCAAAAGTCATGTATTTATACATTTTTTCGATATTAAGCATTGAAAATGCCTTTTCATAATTACCGTTTTTGATTGCTTTCATAAATGATTTTGACATCATCAGCTCATCTGTATTAGTAAAGCAAATTCCTTCACCTCTTGCTTGGTTATAAGTCATATAACCAATACCTAATGTCAATCCTAAAATTAAAACCACACTGATTAATGAGATGAACCAACGCTTTCGAATTTTTAAAAAGCTCTTCTTAACTTCGAACTCTTTTACTTTCTCTTCCAATAGTTCTGGATTTAACTCTACCTCAGTTATTGGTTCTAATAATTCCTGATAATATTTTTGACATTTGGGACAGATTTTTAAGTGATCCTCAACCAATTGCCTTGTACACTCTGAACATTCCTCTGATACATATAACATAATCAAGTCATTATATACATCACATGGTATCATATACATCCCTCCAACTCGATTTTTAATTTTTCTTTTCCCCGTAAGTAGGTCACTTTTGCCCAACTCTCGGTTTTTTCGAAGATAGTAGCAATTTCTGCAAATGACAAATCCCCATAGGTTCGATAAATCATTACATCTCTATATAATGATGGCATTCTTTGTATAGCTTCTTGAACCAATCGTTGTTCAACATGACGGACAGCCTCTGTCTCTGGATTTTTCGTGTCCGATACTTCATCAAGTTCATAATATGAAACAAATGTTTTCTTCCGACATTCCATTAGCCATTCATTTTTGCCTATAGAACATAACCAAGTATACAAACTACTACGCCCTTCGAAGTACTTTATATGTAAAAATGCTTTATAAAAAGTTTGTTGTGTAAGTTCCTCTGCGATACACTCACTGCCAGAAAGTGCAAGTAAAAAACGATATACTTTACGTACATATTCTTCATAAACCTCTGAAAAATCAGCCAAGATCATCTTTCCTTTCCTAGAATATTCAACCATTAGATGCAGTAAAATGATTTAAGTTACATAAGTTGGAAAATATAGCAATGTTAAGTTAATAATCATTAACAATGTTATATACATATTTAGTAATAAAGCCTGACGAAAATTCGGCAGGCATTCTTACTCGATTGTAAACTATTGGGAATTCTTGGTATGGGAGTATTATACATTAATCATTCACTTATTATCAATACCTTATGTCGTGCATATATTACAATATTTGTTGATTTTAGGGCGATTATATGGTATAAATTAACTAATATGGTAAATGTTAAATGGTTTGATTTGTTCCAAAGCTAGTTTTAATGATTAGTTTTAGGTTGATCAATATGGAAATGTTAAATCTTAAGGAGGGTCATTTATGAAACGTTTTATGGCTTTATTTCTAACTTGCCTATTAATTATATCTATGGTATTAACAGGATGTGGTAAAGGGAAAGACAACCAAAGTGTTCCTAGTGTTACTCCAACAAAATCAGCAGATGATAATAAAAATACTGACAATGCAGCAAAGGTAACGAACGCTCCGAAAGATACTGTTATCAATGTTTATGGTGTCACAGATGAGGTACCTAAGTTGGTTAGTGAGTATAAAGAACGACATCCAGACTTCAATTATACGATCAAGAATTACATATTTTCTACCGTAGATGTGTCGTATATGACAGCACTTGATGAATATCTAGCTGCAGGCGGGCCAGATACACCGGACATATACGCTGTAGAAAGTGCTTTTGTAATGAGATATACCCAAGGCGAACAATCTAAGTACGCAGTACCTTATGAAGAACTTGGAATTGATGTGAATAATCTTATAAAAGCAGCTGATATAGCTCAATATTCCGTTGATATCGGAACAAATCCAGATGGTAAAATTATTGGACTTAGCTATCAGGGAACCGGAGGTGTTTTTATTTACCGTCGCTCCATAGCAAGGTCAGTTTGGGGAACGGACAATCCGGTTACAATCAAAGATAAAATTGGACCGGGCTGGGATAAATTTTTCAATGCTGCAGCAGACTTGAAAGCGAAGGGGTATGGTATCGTATCCGGTGATGGAGACATTTGGCATTCTATTGAAAATAGCGCTGACACTCCATGGATCGTTAATGGCAAGCTCAATATTGATCCAAAACGTGGGGCATATCTTGACCTTGCCAAAAAACTCAGAGATAAAGGGTACAGTAATAATACATTAGAATGGACGGATGAATGGTATGCAGATATGAAGGGTACCGGTAAGAAAAAAATATTTGGATTCTTCGGTCCTGCATGGATGGTAAATTACGTAATAAAGAGTCATTCAGGTGGTGATAAGGTAGGGAAAGGTACATATGGCGATTGGGCAGTATGTGAACCACCGGTGGGATTCTTTTGGAGTGGTAATTGGATTTTTGCTAACAAGAATTCGAACAATAAAGACGTTTTAGGTGATATTATTAAGTGGATTTCTCTGGATTCCTCCGATACTGGTCTCCAGTATTTATGGGCTACTGGTGCTTTGGACGTTAATAGAAAAGAAAAGGATGCGGTAACATCCGGTACTGTTATGAAGAACTCCGATGGCAAACTCGATTTCCTTGGAGGACAGAATATGTTTGAAATATTTGATCAAGCTGGAAAGCTCGTAAATGGTAAAAATGAAACACAGTATGACGAGTTAATCAACAATTGCTGGCGCGATCAGGTACGTGAGTATGCATCCGGTAAGAAATCAAAAGAGAAGGCTATTGCAGATTTTAAAAAGAATGTTAAAGACAACATAAATATTATAGTAGAATAAATTATTAGTTAGGAGTAAGGGCTTTGAAGTGTAGAAAATGTAAAGAGGAATTATTAGAGGATGAAAAGGTTTGCCATTTCTGTGCTACACCGGTTGAGGATGACACAGATGGTACAGACCAACATAAGGTTATAAAAAGTTATAAAGATAAGTGGAGTAATAAAATAATCGTAAGAGTTATAGCACCGATTGGTGTAATTGCTACAGTATTACTGATTTTGATCATATCGGGCTCTGGTATTATTAGTAAGATTACGACAACTCCGGATAATACAAATATGAATGCTTCTATGGCAGGGATAAATAATAAGCTTACATCAACAGGAACATCAACGAATAAGATCTCTGACAAGCAAGAACTCAGCCTATTCTATATGGATGGCAATAATAATATCTATCATACCTTTATTGACTCAATTCATCCCAAAGAATTCAGTGATGGTTCAATTAAAGTTAAAGATATGCAAATTAGCAGTAATGGGAAACAAATACTCTATTCAGTAGTATCTGGAAGTTCGAAATCAGATAATGACTCTGAAACAGATAAATCGAAAGAAAAGGCAAAATTATATTACTGTGATTTAACTGGTGGTAATTATAAATCATATAAAATCGATGATAATGCTGTTACATATAAGATGAATGAGGATGGATCGAAGATATTTTATACAAATAATAAAAATGAATTATTTGTGAGTGACAAGAATACAAAATCTAAGATAAGCGGTAAAGTTGAGAATTTTTACATCAATAAGAGTGGCGATTGGATATTATATGAAACATCGGACAAAGACAATAATCATCGCTTTTACTTGAAGATGGGTAATAAAACAGAACAAATACCATGTAGTAGTGTTCCATATGCGTCAGACGATCTTCATACCATATACTACACTGCGAATCAAGCACTGTACTTGCTGCAGGATGGGTATGATAAGAAAGAAATTATAACAGGTCAATTCGTGTTTGCAAAAATCTTTCAAACCGGTGAAATGTATTATTTTAATTACGGTAAAAGTGAGATGTACTATTACTCGAACGGAACTTCAAAATTGTTGAGTAAGAATTGTACATCGGATGTGTACACGGGGGGAAATATTGATTCCATCGATAGTAAATCTGCCAAGGTGATTGCTTTTACAAAGAAAAATAATGCAGGTACTGAGCTGGTAATATGTAAAAGAGGGCAGGTAATAGGGACAATAAAAAATATTAAGAATTTAAGTGAGGTATATTTTTCAGACAAAATGCTTGGGTTTGAAGAACGCACTGATGATAATCGTCGATTGCTCTACTATGCAACAATCGGAGTGAATTCAGTTTCAAAGACTAAATTAGTAGATTCAAAAGATGCAACATCGATCCAAATTGCTGGTGATAATTTAATCTATTTCAAACCGAGTGGAAACGGAAAAGGAAGGCTATATATTAATAATAAGTTAGTTGATAAAGGAGTAGATATATTACGACCAGATGATGTGGAGCGTGATGCAGATGTATGGAGAAAGAGCTTTAAAAATTTGCCGAATACAAACTATTATGTCTATAGTAAATCAGGGTTTTATTCATTGTTATATATCAAAAATGACGAGATTTATAAGATCGCGGAGAATATTGCTGAGGGAAATTATTTTGTTGGCGACAAGGATAGAATTGCATTTGTAAAAGATGGTGAAATGTTATTTGGTGATCAGAATAGTGATAAAAAATTAATACAAAAAGGAGTATACAAAATACTGGCACCGGATACTACTTCTTTTGGGGTTGTGGATTACTTACCGTAATGAGACTATACATAAATTAAGTTTATCGGTGAAGTGAAGGATATAAGTGTAATTTGATTTGACTAGTATAGGTAATAGCAAACAGAAAGTTTAGTTCCGACGAATCATTGATATGTTGGCCAATATCTAATTTATTAAGCATAAGGAGGGTAATTTATGAAACGTTTTGTGACTTTATTTCTAATTTGTCTGCTACTTATGTCAATGGTATTAGAAGGATGTAGTAAAGGAAAAGACAACCCGATTAATCCGAGTGTTACTTCAACAAAATCTGCAGATGATAATAAAAAACCTGATAATGCAGCAACGGTAACAAATACACCTAAGGATAATGTAATCAATATTTTTGCTAGCACAGAGGAAGTACCAAAGATAGTTCAAAAGTATAAGCAACTTCATCCTGATTTTCCATATATAATCCATGATATGGCTATACCGACCGCAGAATATGTATTTACGGAAGTCCTAGATGAATACCTTGCTGCCGGCGGTGCAAATACACCGGATATTTATGGTGTGGATAGCGATTCTGTGATCAATTACACGAAAGGTTATGCGGCTCAATATGCAATACCTTATGAAGAACTCGGAATTAAAGTTGACAATCTTATAAAAGAAGCAGATATAGCTCAGTATTCCATTGATATCGGAACAAATCCGGATGGTAAAATAGTTGGTCTTGGTTATCAGGGAACTGGTGGTGCTTTCATATACCGTCGCTCCATCGCAAAGTCAGTTTGGGGAACGGACAATCCAGCTACAATCAAAGACAAAATTGGACCGGGCTGGGATAGATTTTTCAATGCTGCAGCTGATTTAAAAGCGAAGGGGTATGGTATAGTATCTAGCGATGGTGATATCTGGCACGCCGTTGAAAATAGCGCAGATACCCCATGGGTTGTTAATGGTAAGCTCAATATTGATCCAAAGCGTGAAGCTTTTCTTGACCTAGCTAAAAAACTCAAAGACAAGGGCTTCAGCAATAATACAAAGGACTGGTCAGATAATTGGTACGCTGATATGAAGGGGACCGGTAAGAAGAAGGTTTTTGGTTTCTTAGGTCCGGCATGGCTGATACGTTACGTAATGGAAAGTCATTCGGGTGGTGATAAGGTTGGTAAAGGAACGTATGGTGATTGGGCTGTATGTGATTCTCCGGTGGGATTCTTCTGGGGTGGCACTTGGATTCTTGCCAATAAGAATTCGAACAAAAAAGATGCTATACGTGATATTATTAAGTGGATAACACTTGATAGCTCCACGACAGGTCTTCAACATTATTGGACTAACGGTACTTGGGATGGTTCTGACGGTGTAAAGGATACTGTTACATCCGGTACAGTCATGAAGAGCTCCGTCGGTAAACTTGATTTCCTCGGAGGACAGAATTTGTTTAAAATATTTAATAAAGCCGGAAAGCTTGCAAATGGTAAAAATATTACTGAGTTTGACAAAGTAATCGACAACTACTGGCTTAATCAGGTACGTGCGTATGCAGCCGGAAAGAAAACAAAGGAGGAGGCGATTGCAGATTTTAAAAAGAATGTAAAAAACAATGTTAATATTGTGGTAGAATAAAATTGTCAGATTGATTTCATATCATATAAGTAGCTTGAAAATTTATGTTTCTTGAAATACTTTGCAGATATTAACGGGAAAACCTTTGGAATGAGGGCTTTCCCGTTTTTGTATGAGCAGTTTTAATTCTGTACTTTTCTTTGTAAACATTTTAAATCCCATATAATTATGCAATTCGTACAGTTGAGAAAAACATTGTTTTGTAGTATGATTAGAATAATATGTTTAAACAAAACATGTACAAATCAGAGAATTTAAAGCAAGCAATTTTTTGTTTTCTTATTAACAATATTAGAGGGAGAAATTAATGAAAATATCAATGAAAAATTATTAAGAAGATCTATTCTTCAAGCACTAATATATTTATTGATTATTTTTGTTGGGCATGTAATCTTTCCTGAAACATTGAAAATCTCTACAGGAATAGCGGTGTTTTTGGGGTCATTAGTCGCTGATATTTTACTACAATTACGTATACATAAAAAGAGAAATAACGACCTACGTTAGAAGTAAGAACATTGTAAGAACGATGATCATGATGAGTTATAACATATTAGAATACGAAGCGATAAAAATTTATTACATACGATATAAAATTTAACGAACAAGATGAAAGATGGGACTAGAAAATCATGAAAGATAAATTATTAAAGCATCAATTACTGCGTACCCTTTTTGATTTGCGCGGCAATCCGCGGGCTTGTGTATATACGGAACCTATGTGGGGACTTTCAATGAACCTTTGCTTGCCGTATGCTTCAATCTATATGCTAACCTTAGGGATGAGCGATGTACAGGTTGGTATAGTAACTTCAATCTATATGTTTTCACAGATGATTTGTGCGTTTTTATCCGGGGTTATTGTAGATAGAATGGGACGCAGAAAAAGCACCATGATATTTGATTTTCTGGCATGGAGTCTACCTTGCCTGATTTGGGCATTTAGTCAGGGTTTTTGGTTCTTCGTTATCGCAGCATTGTTAAACGGTTTAATGAAGATAACAACGGTATCCTGGGATTGTCTGTTAGTAGAAGATGCTCCAAAGGATAAAATAACCCATATTTATTCATGGGTTATGATTTCCGGAAATCTATCTGCACTTTTTGCACCGATATCCTCTATTCTGGTTTCGGAGCTGACACTTATTCCGGCGATACGTATACTCTATATCAATGCTTTTGTTATTATGACTGTGAAGCTATTAATTTTGTATAAGTTTTCAACAGAAACTGCAGTAGGTAAAATTAGACGAGAAGAAACACGGAGCATGTCCTGGGGACAGATGCTATCCGGTTACAAAAGTGCCTTACGTAAAATAATAACTTCACGAGGCACTATCTTTGCTATTGTTATCAGTATCTTAGTGGAGATTGTGGCGATGCTTGGAATGACCTTCTGGCAGATTATTGCTTCTAGGCGTATTGGAATCCCCAACACTTTATTACCTATCTTTCCAATGGCACGAAGTATACTCTCCATATTTTTATTCTTTACGGTAATAACACATATAAAACAAACCAAACTAAAATGGCCGTTGATTGGTGGTTTCATAAGTTCCATAATTAGTTGTTTATTATTAATCTCCATCACTAATATTGGAGTGTGGGGATATGTTATATTATCACTTTCTTTAATATTTGAAGCGCTGGGAGTAGCTGTTTTGAGTACACTTAGAGAATCCTTAGTTGCAATTCATGTTGACCCCGATGAGCGTTCCGGTATTATGGCATTACTTCAGACTACGGTGATGTTGGTGAGTGTACCATTTGGATACATTGGTGGTTTACTAAGTGATATTTCAAGAATACTGCCGTTTGTACTCAGTGTTGGATTGTTGCTGCTAGGAATACTGGCTACCTGTGTATTTTATTATATATCGACCGATAAAATTCACCAATCAAGTAAGATAGAGGAGTGTTAGTTATAGTATGGGGAACCAAGAATTTGAAAAGTATTCCTTTATGTAGATTTATAAAAAATTAGTTAGGGGGCTTTGAAAATGCAATTTAAAATTACGGATAATGTCAAAGATAAAGATAAGGATATTATTTTTCATAAATATGAATTACAAATTTAAAAATAAACAGTATAATTAAGACCCATATTAATATAATAGGGAGAGAATAAAACCATTTCTTTGATAGTCCATTACTTATTAATTCTTTAGCTTCAACCCGACAATTGTTTAATATATTGTCAGGAATAAATTTTATTGTCAATACGACTAGCAAGGGAAGTATTATTAGGTCATCGATTAACCCGATTACTGGAATGAAATCAGGTATAAAATCAATCGGTGATAAAGCATAAGCGATTGTAATTCCGGCAAAGATTTTCGCAATCAAAGGTGTTTCCTTCTTCTTGAGTGCAAGAAATAAAGCTGGTATATCTATTTTTAATTTTTTTGCGTTGTTCTTTAAATTCATATTATAAACTCCTATATTTGATGAATTCGGTTGATAGTATATGTGATTATTATATATTATATATTGTTTTACATCAATATTTTGCAAGGACTGGGCGTATCATCTGATAATGGTGATACGTCTTTTATTATACTATATTTTCTATAATTGGTATTGTATTCCCAATGATACATCTGATATACTATAAGAAAAAAATGTCAGAAAAGGTCATGACGATCATACACTGGATTATCCATGTTATTTTATATAGAATTACAGGAGGTTCTTATGGATGTATTAGAGGAAATTCGCAGAAAGCTTTCATCATATGATAGTCTGTACGATAGCATGAGACTTGTAGATCCGATACATAAAAAAGTTATTCAATGTTGTAATAATATGATGGGTTCGGATGATACTTGCTTTGCCCGATGGGGGAAGAAATCCTTTTGTGAGAATTGCATCAGTATAAGGGCATACATAGAGAAGGACACAATTTATAAAATCGAGTGTAACTGTGATGGTATGATTGTTTCTGTCATTGCGTTACCGATTGTTTTAAATGATATTACTTATGTTGTTGAATTATTGAAAGAAATGGACGATATGTCAGAGTTAAGAAAGAATTCCATCAATAACTATGAAATAAACGACATGATTCAGGAAATAAATAATAGAGTGAATAAGGATTCAGTGACCGGAGTATATAATCATAAATACATACAGAAGCAATTGCCGTAATTTTTTTCAGAAGATACCCTTGAGCATGGGATCAATAAAATAGAAAGGAGAGATGTTATAACACATAAAACGTGCAGGTAGAAACAGAATTTACGGGTGTTAATTATTACAAAAGAGGTGATGTGTATGGATCGGCTCGAGGTAAGTGTAATCAAGATAGATAAACTTGTTTCTCAAATTAATGATGTCAGGGAGATTTTAAATGAAATCTCCAGCGCTTATGATGAGGATAATCAAAGCCAGACAGATTTGAGATTAAAGGTAAGTGTATTCCTAGATGAATTAATTGCAGACTATATGTCTGAAGTGAAGGAAGTAAGAGAACAGATTATAGAAAATGAAGATAAGTTAGCGAAGTTAAAAATGAAAATGAATTATAAAGCAGATCATAACTAAAATAGTTACTATAATAATTGAAGAATAGTTATTCCCATAAAAGGAATGTGATAAGACCTAGAGTTTGTCACATTCCTTTTTTATTTCCAGGGATAGATCCGTTTATTTTAAATGATAAAGTCATGCCATAGGTGTTTGGACTTAGTATTTTCACATATTTTCCAAAGTATTTTCACATTTAAAAACTATAATCTTAATTGCGTAGACACATCAAAAATATATAAATAGGTCGTTGAATGGTGTAACATTTTAACAATCCGAAAATCACTAGAAAAGAATGAATAATTGGAGGTTACAGGTGATGGCAAAAAAGTGGATTAAAAACACAATCATTGGAGTTTTAGTTGTTGCGATTGTAGGTGGGGGGACATTTACCTATAAGCATTTTAGTAAAGCTAGTCAAAATGCAACAACAACTACGTTCAGATTAGTATCGGTTACGAAAGGAAATATCAATCAGTCGGTATCCGGTAGCGGTACAGTGAGTTCAGGGGCTCAATATACACTAACCGCTGCAAATGCTGGAACAATTGATAAGATGCCAGTAAAGCTAGGAGATACAATTAAGTCGGGTACAACAGTAGCACATATTAATGAAACTGATTCCGCGCAGGAGGTAGAGTCAAATAAGACCGCGCTGCAGTCAGCTAAGGATGCCCTGGAGCAGGCACAACAGGATGTCGATACAGTTTATACCAAAGCTCCAATCAGTGGTCGAATTAAGAATATCACTGTCCAGTCAGGGGATGATCTGGGAACTATGAAAGCAGTGAATAATGGAGTACTTTGTACCATATCAACCGATGGAAAAATGAAAGTTTCTATTAATGCATCTGGTCTACAGGTAAATGATAAGGTTAAGGTGAAATACAATGGAAGTGTAGTTACTGGTACGGTTACCTCTACAAGTGGTAGCGATTCGAGTAATAGTAGCAATTCATCTGACAGTACCAAAGAAGGCATAAGCGGTAATTCCGAAACAAATAGCGGCATGGGTAATGTAACAGTGACAATTAATCGTGATAATTGGCCGGTAGATGCTTCCGTATCAGTAATATCGAATGACGGAACGATTTTAGGAAGCGGAGCACTGGAAGTTAATAGTCCGGTTACTATTGAAGGTGCCAATTCAGGCACAGTGAAATCGGTGCTGTGTTCAGAAAATCAGAAGGTGTCGAAGAATACAAAGCTTTTCAAATTTGATGATGCCTCTGTTCAAAATAATATTCAAAAACTCAAGCAGCAAGTAACCATGGCACAGAATCAATTATCAGATTCACAAGAGAAAGCAGATAAGGATACAGTTACAACTCCAACCGACGGTGTTGTATCGGAATTGAATGTAAAGAATGGCGATAGCGTAACGGCGGGAGAGTCTATAGCTACCATAGTGGATCCTAAGAAAATGCAGGTAATTGTATCAATTGACGAGTTAGATATCACTAAGGTTGAAGTGGGTCAGGATGCAAATATAGCAATAGATGCTTTGAGCGAAAATACCTATACCGGTAAGGTGACTCAGATTGATTCCATCGGAACTGCTTCAAATGGTGTCACTACATATAATGTTACCGTATCCATTGATAATGCAACAGATGTAAAAGTAGGCATGAATGCTACGGCAACCATCGTTATCAAAGGAAAAGAGAATGTATTAACGGTTCCGGCATCCGCAATTCAAAATATTGAAGGCACCAAAGGTCAAGTGTTGTTAGCTTCCAAGTATATCGATAAAGAAGGTAAATCAGTTACTTTAAAAAATGCAAATATTGATTCGTTGTTAACAAAGGAAGGCAAAGAAGTAAGACTCGGCTTCAAAAATGAAAGTACGATTGAAATTGTATCCGGCTTATCTGAAGGAGATCAAATAGCGGTACCTAGAACGATATCACAGTCAATGATTAATTCCCTCAAGAATACCACTACAACGCAGAATGCATTTGGTGGTATGGGTGGTATGGGAGAATTAACTGGTCAAGGCGGAGGCTTTAATCGAAGAAGCTTTAGCGGTAGTGGATCTAATAATAACGCAGCGAGCTCTGGAAACAATAATACTTCCAGCCAGAGTAATGGTGGAACTAGCAATAATAACAAATCATCAGGGGCTGGAGGGAATAATTAGTTGAAACCGTCAGCTTTAAGGCAAATTCAGATAAAGGAGAATTAGAACGATGCCGATTATTGAGATTACTAATCTTTTTAAAACCTACGAATTAGGTGGCAATACGGTTCATGCGCTTGATGATGTTACGATGCAGGTGGAGGATAATGAGTTTGTCGCTATTGTCGGACCTTCCGGTTCCGGTAAATCCACTTTAATGAATATCGTTGGGTGCCTGGATATAGCCACTACGGGTAGTTATAAATTATTGGATCGTGAGATCAGTACATATAACGACAATGAGATTGCAGAGTTCCGAAACAAAACCATAGGGTTTATCTTTCAAAGATTTAATCTATTGAACAGGATAACAGCAATTGATAATGTGGAGCTTCCATTGATCTATCAGGGGGTTCCCAGTAGTGAGAGGCGCGAAAGAGCAGTGGAGGCTCTTAAGTCTGTCGGTTTGGAGAGCAGAATGCATCATAAGCCCATGGAGCTTTCCGGAGGGCAGCAACAACGTGTTGCGATAGCACGTGCACTGGTGACGAATCCATCGCTGATACTAGCCGATGAGCCAACCGGTAACCTTGATAGCCACACCGGAGAAGAGGTGCTTGAGATATTATGCGGCCTTCATCAAAAGGGGAATACCATTTTGTTAATTACGCATGATATGAAGATCGCTAATATAGCAAGTCGAATTTTAACCATACATGACGGTAAAATCAATGTATTTAAGGAGGTTGTTCGATGAAATTTTCTCAGGCAATCAAAATGTCACTAGCCTCTGTGTTCGCCAATCGAATGAGATCCTTCTTAACGATGTTGGGTATTATTATCGGTATCACATCCGTCATTGTAATGATAGCAATCGGACAGGGCTCTGCGAAACAGGTTACAGATGCAATTCAAAATATGGGTACGAATATGTTGACAGTAAGTATTACGAGTAGTTCTTCATCAAGATTGACCGCTGATGATATCTCGCAACTGAAAAGTGAATTCTCCATTGGAGGAATTGCTTCTCAGATTACAGGGAATGCAACAGTAAAGAATGAAGCAAATAATAATACTGCCTCTATTATCGGAACAACACCGGACTATGAATCAGTGCGAGATCTTCACACTGCATATGGGCGATTTATCACACAGGATGATATCGATAATCGTTATAAGGTATGTGACGTCGGGATAGAAGTATTACAAAATATCTTCCCGGATGTACAGGCGGAAAAGTATGAATCTCTGATTGGAAAAAACATTATGGTAAATGGAACACCGATTATGATTATCGGTATTCTTGAAAGTAAGGGAACCAGCTCAGCCGGTTCGAGTGACAATCAACTGATTATGCCCTTATCCAGTGCCCAGAGATTATTAAAGACTACTACAGTATCAAGTTATTTTGTAGAAGCAGCCTCTGCAAAGGCTGTAGATTCAGCCACCTATATATTGAATCAATTCCTGCTTTCAAAATATAATAACGATACGGATGCATTTCGAGTATTGAGCCAGAGTGAAATGATCAGTGCGCGTAATCAAACAGCGAATACGCTTACTATGATGTTAGCAGGAATAGCAGCAATTTCGCTTGTGGTTGGAGGAATCGGTATTATGAATATTATGCTGGTATCCGTAGTAGAGCGAACCAGAGAAATAGGTGTTCGTAAGGCAATTGGAGCAAAGCGTAGAGATATTCTGTCACAGTTCTTGATCGAGGCAGTATTTTTAAGCTGTACCGGTGGTATTGTAGGAGTACTTCTTGGAGTACTGATCTGTTTGATATTACCGGGGGTTACATCAATTGCTGTACAGATGCAGCTTTCCGTTATGCTGATGGCATTTTCCTTCTCAGCAGGGGTAGGAATTGTATTCGGGTTGTATCCGGCAGGAAAAGCGTCCAGATTAAGTCCGATAGAAGCATTAAGATATGAATGATGATAAATAAAGGAGACAAGGCTATGAAAAGTCGAAGAATATTAACGGTATTGCTAATCTTTTGTTTGACAGCCACGATGTTTACATTGACGGGATGTGGTTCTAAGAAAAGTGGATCGAACAATTCACAGGGAGGCCAAAACAATCCAGGCAGGCAAGAGTTTAGTGCTGAAAATATAAAGAAAATGCTGGATGACAATCTATCTTCTCTCGTTCAGGATGGTACTATTACAGCGGAGCAGGAGGATAAGGTGATCGATGCGATTTCTGAGAATATGAAGAAAAGGATGGCATCGATTACCGGATTCCCTCGTAATGGAGAGAGAAACGGCGGCGAAAGACCTTCACCAGGTGCAGATGGAAAAGGCCAATGGGGTCAAGGCGGTAACAATAATAGTGGTGCAAATGATGGAAATGACCCCAATACGAATAATAATATCACTAAAGGAGCAGGAAGACAGAGAGGTGCTATGTATTCCAGTGAGCTAAAGAGTTTAGTTACTGACAAAACGATTACACAGAAACAGGCAGATGCAATAGAAGAAGCACTCGCGAATGGCTTCGGTGGAATGTTTAGAGGGAACGGAGAAAATGGGAATAATAACACAGATGGCAACGCGAACAATGGCAGTAATTCCGCACAATAGCAAATTAATTTAATCTTTTATTACAAGTTCATAGGTGTATTTAAAAAGTCATAGGTGAAATATCCTATGACTTTTTTTATATCTTTGCATGATATTCAATCAGTGCTTAGAGTAAACTTTATACAACAAAAGTGTGAAATATATCGATTCCTATGTTATAATAGATAGGCTAAGGCGATATATCAAGGTGATTATCAGACTTATGCCATGTAGAAAGTTACATTTTGAAAAAGGAAAAGGGCAAATGAACGAATTAAAGAAGATACCACAGGAGTTCTGGAATTTATTTCGGAGCAGTAACCGTTATATCTATATAGAGTCGTTAATGGTGATTTATGAGGAATATCTGTACAATGATTATTTCTTGACCAGGGAAACAGGGATACGTATCTTGTCAGAGCATTTTGAAGGAAGAATGATTGACGTATCTGGGGACGATGATGAGATTGAAGTGGATAGTAATGAACCGACTTCCATGAAGATTATCAATAAGCTTACCTCCTTTGGTTGGATAAGGAAGGTTGAGGATTATGTTAATTTTAAGACCAATATCGTAATTCCGGATTATGCTGCTACTTTAATAGAGGCATTCATCAATCTGAATGATCCGAATGATCAGGAAACGGATATTGAGATTCAGAATATATTCTCAAATCTTTACTCCTTTTATAATGATAAAAAGTTGGGAATTGAGATGTTAATGAGTGCAAGGCAGAATGCAACCAAGTTAAACCGCTCGTTGCAGAATATGTTACATAATATGGATCGTTTCTTTGAGAGTCTACTGGCAAAAACCACTTATGAGGAGGTTTTAACTGAACATCTGGAGGTATTTGTTGAGACTGAAATTAATCGAAAATACGGACTGTTAAAAACCAGTGATAATTTTTATAAATATAAGAATGACATAAAGGATTTGCTATATCTATTGCAACAGGATGAAAGTAGACTGTACCTGTTAAAAAGAAAGATATTATCGGATAAACCGGATATGAAACCGGAGGACATTGACCTAGAATATCATGATTTGATATTTGAAATTGATCGAAGCATCTCAAATATAGAAAATCGTATTGCAAATATTGATGCGGAGCATTCGAAGTATGTACGAGTGACTGTGAGTAGAATGGAATACCTCTTAAGTAGGGATCAGAATCTGAAAGGAAATCTGGTGACATTACTCAATATAATGTCCGAGCGGCATAGTGATAGTATCACAAAGAGGGTTACCGACAAGATTCAGCTAAATGATTTTGCGATTAATTCAGAAGATTCTTTTTACAAAAAGAGAATAAAGAAGAATGTGGTGGATGAAGTTGATGAGTCCGAAGAACCATTAGAAGAAGAGTTATCCAAGGAAGAGATTCTTAAGGCGAATAAGAGCAAGGCACGTTTTAATAAAGCTCAGATTGAAAGCTTCGTAATGAGCAGAATAAAGGATGGAGTCTATCAGGTGGAGGATCATGCCGTTACGAATAGAAGCGAATTTGAACTGCTGATTTTAGCCTTTGATTACAGCTATCGCGTGAAGAGTCCATTTGAAGTGATCAGGGATAGTGAAGAGATGATAAGAAGCGGAGAGTTTAGTTATCCGAAGGCAATTTTTAAGATGAAAGATAGTGTGATTATTGAAAAACATAATTCACATCCCTAAGTTTTGTTTGCAAAATTCTCTGCACAAACTAACCTAGAAAAGGGCAGAGATGTATAAAGAAAAAGAAAAGGAGTAATAAAATGCTGGCATATTATAATGGCTTAATGGATGAAGAAAAAGCAAAAGTTACTGATGTAATAAAGAAGCTTTTAAGCCAAACCTATATAATGGAACGAAAATATGATAAAAGAACAGAGCGTCATATGATTAATGACGACTATCGTGTCTGTGAAAGGCATATTGAATTCTTAAAGGATTATTTTAATGTAGCTGACATTGACCTGTATGAGAACCGTCAGTACAATATTATATATTTAAAAACACCAACCTTGCAGGGAGAAAAGATATCTCCTTTATCGACCTATTTTATCCTGTTGCTTAAAGTGATTTATGATGAGCAGATGAGTACAATCTCAAACTCCATCCATGTCTATACCACTCTGGGCACGATTAATGAAAAGCTGCAGTTGTTCCGTCTTTGGAAGGGCAAGATGGGAATTACGGAGATGAAGAAAACGATTGCCTTTTTAAAGAGATACCAGATTGTAGAGGTTCTTGATGAGGTCAATGAACTGGACAGTGAAATCCGTTTTATCATTAATCCCATTGTAAATCTGCTGTTTGATAACAAGGAGATTACAGAAGTGATTAAGCAGTACCAGGAGGGAGAGGAGGAAGAGGATGAACAACCGATTTTTGGCGATGACGAAGATGTGCTTGAATAACTGGCACTATATTAATAAACGTGTAATGTGCTATAACGAGGTCGTAAACTTCTTTACCGGTCATTCAGGCAGTGGTAAGTCTACGGTGATCGATGCATTACAAATGATATTTTATGCTGATACGACGGGTAGAGGCTTCTTTAATAAGGCGGCGAAGGAGGATTCTAACCGAACCTTGATTGAATACCTTAGAGGTATGATGCAGATTGAAGAAAATAACAGCATTAAGTATTTGCGAAATAAGAATTTTTCCTCGACCGTGGTCTTGGAATTCCAAGATACGGAGACAAATAACAGTCAGTGCATGGGGGTAGCATTTGATGTGGATACCTCAAATAATTCTATATCAAAGCAGTGGTTTTGGCATGCAGGAGCATTACCGGAGAATAATTACCGAGGGGATAATAATAAAACGTTTACAATATCGGAATTAAAGGATTATTTGAAAAAGAACTTCTCACAGGATGAGTATTTTTTAACTTCAACAGATGTGAGATTTCGAAATGAAATCTATAATAACTACTTTGGCGGTCTTCCCGATGAACGCTTTATTGCATTGTTTAAAAAAGCGATTCCATTTAAAATGGATATGAAACTGGATGATTTCATCAAAAATTATATCTTTACGGAAGTAAATATCCGAATTGATGATATGAAGGACAGTGTAGCACAGTATTCGAATTTAAAGCTTAAACTTGAGGATACCAAAAGAGAGATTGAGCTTCTTATGGAGATTCAAAAGCAGTATCAAAAATACGATTACAGCTGTAATAAGGAACTTCAATATAAATACAACCTGGATTGTTTGGAAATTAAGCAAGTGCAGCAAACGATTGAGTATAACCAATCCCAGCTAGAGACGCTTGACAAGGATATTAAATCGCTAAAGGATACCTCGGAGAGCTTATATAGTCAGATTAAAACCATGCAGGTTGAGCGAGATGAGGTGGCTGGATTTATTCAAAATAGTGGTTACTCCCATCTTCAGGAACAGCTAAAATTACTTACTCAGAATATCGATATGTTAGATAGATCAAGAGTAAAGTATGACAATCTGGCATACAAGCTTAAGGCATGGGTACAGACCGAACTTTTGAACTCAGACACGGTAGAAACAATCCATCTGTTTGAAACATATCAAGCGGATCAATCCATGATGGAGGGAATCCGGTCGGATATCAAGAAAGTAAAAGCAGCATTAGAGGCGGAAAAATCAGAATTGAACAAAAAGCTTCATTCTCTGGGTGATCGAATCAAGGAGAGCAAAGAGGAAATCGAGGTATTAAAAAATGGGCATAAGAATTATTCTCATACCTTATTAGAAGCAAAACAGAAGATCTCAGAGCAACTATCTGATTATTTCGGAGAGACGATAGAGGCAGAGGTATTAGCCGATGTGATAGATGTGGAAGATGAAAGCTGGCTAAATGCAATTGAAGGATATATGGGAGGTAATAAAACAACGTTGATTGTTCCACCCAAATATGCAAAGAAAGCGATGGAATTTTACCGTGCCTTGGATTCGAAGAGATTTCATCAGGTAGCAGTTATAGATACCGAGAAGGTATTGTTAAATGCGAAAGTACCAATGGTGAATTCGTTAGCGGAAGAGGTAATGACTAAGGCGGATTATGTGAGAACGTATATCGATTATCTGCTCGGACGTGTAATCAAATGTGATTCGATTGAGGAATTAAGAAATCATCACAGTGGGATCACCAAGGATTGCGTCCTATATCAGGGTTATAAATTACAGCATATTGATCCGAAAAACTATACTGATTTTGCTTATATTGGCCAAGGTGCAATCGTGAAACGACTTGGTGTTGCCCAGGAGATTTTAACACAGTTAAGCGATGAGAAGCTTCCTTTGGATGAGCGAAGCAGGGAGATTGCAGAGGTACTGTCATTTGAATCCTTCCAAGAAACCCAGGAATACCTGGAATGGATGAAGGATGTGGAATCACTTATCGAAGCGGAGAAAGAAAGAGCAGAATGTCAAAGTAAAATTGAAGATCTTAAGAAAACGGATATCGAGGCTTGGCAAAGAAAGCTCACTGAACTGGATAAATCTTTAGAGGAATTCAGAGTTCGCAAGAGTCAGGCGGATGGATATGCAGTTGCAAAATCCAACAAACATAGAGAAATCGGAGATCTATTAATAACCTATCACGATGAGTTGATGGCAAAACGAAAGAACTTTGTTCAGGAGGCTATCAGAGATGAAGGTTATGATGCATTTATGGCGGAGAATTCAGGAAAAAGAACGGATTATATTAAGCTTCGTATTCAAAATGAATTGGAAGATATCAAAAACCGAAAAGAAATTGAGTACAGTTCTTTAATCGAAAAACGACAGGCTCATTATGATGTGTATAACTACAGAGGATTTGGGGTTACCAGTAAGGATAATGAGGATTATGAGAATCTTCTGAGCATTCTCAGCAGCGAGAAGCTGGTTGAATTCACAGAAAAGGCAAATCGTCAGGCACAAATTGCGATTAAGCATTTTAAATCGGACTTTGTATATAAAATTAGAGCTGCAATTCAGGATGCGCAAAAGCAGAAGAATGACCTGAATCAGGTATTGGAACAGCTTGACTTTGGTAAGGACAAATATAGCTTCAGTGTGACAAAGAACACCGGAGAAGAGGGCAAATTCTATGAGATGTTCATGAACAAGGATTTAGAGATCAATCCGAAGCATCTGGAGAATAACATGGATGGTCAGGTTGATTTGTTCAGTATGAGCCATGAGAGTGAATACAACGAGATCATGAACGAGCTTTTAGAGATGTTCATGCCACCTACGAACAGCGATGCAAAGACTTTAGAGACAGCACGTGCGAATATGGAGCGCTATGCGGATTACCGAACCTATCTTACCTTTGATATGAATCAACGAGTAAATGGTGGACCGCCTACCTCACTTGCCAAGATGTTATCCAAGAACTCCGGAGGGGAAGGACAGAACCCGTTATATGTTGCATTGCTCGCAAGCTTTGCACAAATCTATCGAATCAATGTGAATGCGAAGGTTAAGAGAAGACCGACACCAAGACTGGTTATTCTTGACGAGGCATTCTCAAAGATGGACGGAGAAAAGGTTTCAACCTGTATCGCTTTAATAAACTCTCTTCATGTACAAGCAATTATCAGTGCACCGAATGATAAGATTCAAAACTATACGGAAAGCGTAGACAAGATCTTCTTATTTGCGAATCAGAACAAGACTCGCATCTCTATCGAAGAGTTTGAACAGAATCGTTTCTATGAACTACTTGAAAACCTAGAAGGTGACGAGGGTATACTAGAGGAAGAACAGGTTACTTTTACATTTGACCATTAATCAACATTGTAAACCAAAAAGGAGGCAAAGCATGTACTCCTTTTTAGTTTATTAAATATGATAGGTAGATAATATTGACATATATGGTAATATAAAGTATGAAGCTTGTTTTTGATATTAAGTTGAAATGTATTGGGGGATACAATTTTGAGTCTAATAATAACATATATAGGGGAGATGATTGGTTATATTCTAGCAGCATTTCCTCTATATGTATTTATCCGATTTATTGTAATAAAAAAGAGAAGAATAAACACATCATTTTTTAGAGAAGCTGTATTGGGACTATTTATGCTGTATATGATAGGGCTGATATCTCAAACAGTACTACCAATGTGGGATGCCGGAATTATAAATGGGAAACCATATTTTAATATATTTATATATAAACCTGCACCAATTAATATTATCCCTTTTCATACGATTTACCAATATTTATATACAAGCAGCTCGGTTATGGATGGTTGGGAAGTGGTTTCAAGTCTTAATCTTTGGGCTAATCTCCTACTTTTTGCACCGTTGGGAATATTTTTACCACTTTTGTCAAAGAAGTACATATCGCTATTAAGTATCTTTTTGAGTGGGTTAATAACATCACTGTGTATTGAATTTATTCAATACTTTATTGGACGCCGTGCTGATATCGATGATATTATATTAAATGTTATTGGAGTATTAATAGGATTTGTCATTTATCTATTATGCCGATTAGTTATTGGTAGTATCAAAAAAATAGGTGTAACTAAATAAATCATAAATTCGTATTGTTAGAAACATCTTTACGTTTAAACAATCTAAAATTGTATTCGTAAGAACCTTTATAAAACAAACCATCAATTCAATTAGCAATTTAAACAAATACCTAAAACCTAAGAAATTAATTCTCAAATCAAAAAAATGATTTATATTTGTTCCAATATCAGGAGTCGTGAGGGTATGGATAGGAGGAGGTAGGGATGATGTGAGAAAACAATTAGCGGATTTTCGAGAGAGTTTCTGCGCACTAGTTCGTTTTGCGAGCGACCGACGAATCAATCAGGTCGGAGCAAAAAGTAAAAGACGTGTGCAGAAAGTACCGAAAATCCAGCTTGTTTTCCCACACGTCCCTACCTCCTTCTATCTGCACTCTCACGACTCCGTCCCTTTGTTAAAATATTAATATTATCTTGTTCATTCGAAAATATTGCACTATTTTCAAATTCTGCCATCTGTTTTTCGATATAGTGGGATGGTACTATCTAATTGTAGCAAAAAATATTTCCAGGGAGGAAAGAATTATGAAAAAGATATGGGCATTCATACTTGTGGCAGTGATGGTACTAACGATGGTAACCGGCTGCTCAAACAAAAAAGATCAGCAGACGGACTCGGATAAGGGAACGGTGGCGACTGACAAACCAGAGGCAACGAAAGCTCCGGAGAAGGTGACATTAAAGTTGTTTTCTAATCTTCCAGACAGAAAGAACGGACAGGGATTAGTGGAACAAATGATAATTGATGAATATATAAAAGCAAATCCGAATGTAACAATTCAGGTTGAAGCACTTGATGAAGAAGCTTATAAAACCAAATTCAAAGCATATGCAATGGATGGTATGCCTGATGTTGTTAGCATCTGGGGACAGCCGTCCTTCTTAAGCGAAGTGCTTGATGCAGGAGTACTTGCGGAATTGAACCAAGCTGATTATGCTAACTATGGTTTTGTTCCTGGCTCACTTGATGGTTTTATGAAAGACAGTAAACTGTATGGACTACCAAGAAATACAGATATCATGGGATTCTATTACAATAAGAAAATGTTCGATGACCATGGCTGGAAAGTTCCTACTACATATGATGAGCTTTTAGATCTGTCCAAGAAGATCAAGGCAGCTAATATTGTTCCGGTTGCAATGGATGGTGGAGATGGATGGCCTTTAGCAATCTATTTAACAGATTTATTAGTTCGTCTTGATGGAAAAGATGAGGCGGCTTTAGTTGATAAGGCGATAGCATCCGGCGATTTCTCTGATCCACTCTTTACTCAGGCTACAGAATTACTTGTTAAGGCAGTGAAGGCTGGAATGTTCCAGACTGGTTATGATTCACAGGATTACGGAACTGCAATGAACTTATTTACCAATGGTCAGGCAGCAATGTTCTATATGGGTAGCTGGGAATCCTCCATGGCATTAAATAAGGACATCAAAGAAGAGGTTAGAAATAATGTTAGAGCATTTAGCATGCCTGTAGTTACAGGAGGAAAAGGTGCTCAAACTGACATCGCAGCTTGGAATGGTGGCGGATATGCAGTGGCAGCAGATTCGAAAGTGAAGGATGAAGCAATCAAATTCTTGAACTTTATGTATCAGCCTGATAAATTATCCAAATATGGTTGGGAGAAGGGTGTTGGTATGTCCGCACAAGATCAAACAGCTTATATGACAGGTAATGAAACAGAATTACAGAAGACATTTACCGGTATTTTAAAGAATGCTACAGGCGTGTCAGGAACTACGATGAATGACCGTGGTCCTTCCGCTTTCAAAGCAGCTATCGAGAGTGAAATTCAGAGTGTTTCTAATGGAACATCTTCAATAAAAGATTTCCTTGCAAAGATTGGCGAGGCTTGTAAGTAAACGCTTATTGTGTGGGAGAGTGGCTGCCTGTCTGATGTGGGCAGCCACTTCCTTGTTACTTACAGTTGCATAGCAAATTTTGTGCTGACGCCCAAGTTCGCGGTGTTTCGGCAGTATGGGGGACTATATGAAAAAATTATACAGCAATAAATTAGTTATTCTCAGTTTGGTATTACCCGGGTTAGTACTTTTTGTTCTGGCAATACTGGCTCCAATCTGCTTGAGTATCTATTATGGTTTTACAAATTATTCGGGCATGGGTCATGCAAAATTTATTGCCCTTGATAACTATAAGGCATTGTTGTCGGATAAGACCTTTCACAGAGCGTTGATGAACTCATTGCTTTTGGCGGTTGGGTTTATTGTAATCCAGCATCCGATTGCAATCATAGTAGCTGCTGTTTTAGATAAATTACAGGGAAAGGCGGAAGGATTCTTTCGCTGCATCTACTTCATACCGAATGTTATCTCGGTTGCGATTATTGCGTATCTGTGGAAATTTATCTATAACCCGGATTTTGGATTACTGAATAATATACTAAAAGGCTTTGGTTATCACGGTAAAATAAACTGGTTCAATGCGGATACAGCCATATGGTCGGTATTAATTGTATTGATTTGGCATGGATTTGGATGGGGTATGTTAATTTATTATGCCGGAATTAAGAATATTGACCCTGTTTTATATGAAGCAGCAGCGATAGATGGTGCCGGTTCAAAAGAAACCTTTCTAAAGATTACACTTCCTCTTATGAAGCCAGTTATACAGATAAATGTTACGTTGGCGGTGATTTCAGCATTGAAGCAGATGGAAACCGTATATCTGTTGACGAAGGGTGGTCCCGGTGACAGTACACAATTTACTGCGAACTATTTGTATCTACAGGCGTTTAAGGCATTTAAATACGGTTATGGTAATGCCATCGGTGTAGTATTTATCATCATTTGCCTAATTGTAACCGTAGGTTTGAACAGATTGTTCCGTGAAAAGCAACCGGCAAAGGAGGGTAATTGATATGACAGATAAAGGTGCATTAATTAAAAAAATTATTCTTTGGATTATCCTATCCGCGGTAGCTATTGTTCAGATATTTCCTCTAGTATGGTTAATTGACTTTTCTCTAGGAACCAGTAATGAGATGTTCACGAATGGGCTTTTAATTATTCCGAAAAAGATACAATGGGGGAATTATGTAAAGGCGTTTGTTGACGGACATTTTTTATTATATTTAAAAAATAGTGTATTGATAAATGGTCTTGCTGTATTTTTTGTTACACTATTCTCGATTATGGCCGGATATGCCTGCAGAAGAATGCATTGGAGACTAAATGGATTTGTGAAAACGCTCCTTTTATTAGGTATGATGATTCCGATTCATGCCACCTTGCTGCCAAATTATAAAATATATCATATGGTTCACCTTACAGACACCATATGGGCATTATTAATTCCCTATGTTGCATTTTCTCTTCCACAAGCTTTGTTTTTAATGACAGGCTTTATTGAAGCATTGCCGATCGAGTTGGAAGAGGCAGCAGTTATGGATGGCTGCGGAGTGTATCGAATTGTATTTCAAATTGTAACTCCTTTATTAAAACCTTCCATTGCAACAGTAGCAATCATGACCTTTCTAAATAACTGGAACGAATTTATGATGGCAAGTACTTACTTAAGTACCCCAAAATGGAAGACGCTACCCTTCTCTGTATTGGAATTCACAGGGCAGTACTCATCAAATTATGCCGTTCAATTCTCAGTTATGGCGTTAACAGCTGCACCGGCGGTAATTGTATATATTATCCTGAATAAGCACATTACAAAAGGTGTTGCAATGGGTGCTGTAAAAGGATAAAATTTATATGTCAGAAATTGAACTCTTTTTGTCATCTTGACTATCAAATAATGATCTTAGATGGGAGATTATACGACATATGAAATATTGGATTCGACAGTTGAGTATTAGAAAAAAATTGATATTTTACAGTTACATAATCATCACGCCCATTCTACTGATTATCAGTGCGGTTTTATTCGTTAGAAATTATAATGCGACAATAGAAAAAGAAAATGAAAGCTATATTCAAACTACACAGAACTTAACAAGTAGCATTGATGTGCTTCAGAAAAATATAATAGAATTCGGAACGTACATATGTATCAATAATGATATAAAATTGATACTTACTTCCAATAAACCTCAGAATTTGAATCAAGATTCCCTGCTTTGGTTACACAATGCTCCAATGAGGATATTTCAGGATATGATGGCTCTGAACGGGCAGATTAAGACAATCGCTATCTATCCGGAGAATGGTGTTATTCCATATCTGCGATGTATGGATGCAACCTCCTATCTAAAGAGCACCGACCTGGTTCGCACGAAAGACATATATAAACAGGTCGTTGCACGAAAAGGTAAGATACTATGGAGACGAGTGAATAAAAGTGATACAGATACCTATGAAGCGAATCGAACAGATAAAATCGTTATGTACCGCGAAATCTATGATCTTGCTAAGAGAAATAAGTTGGGTTATTTGGTAATCGGTGCGTCCATGGACAAATTTACTGAGCTGTGTGATAATACACTCATTTCGGATAATGAAGCGATTATCGTAGTTAGTTCAGATGGGTCAGAGCTAATTCGAAGCGGTAAAGTGAATGAGGATATACTAACACAGGTACTAAAAGACGAAGCGAAAGGTATTATATCAAAAGATCCATCCGGGTTCCTCAGCTATATGAACTATAAAGTTTTCTTTAGTAGAGATGAGGATACAGGGACGATTGTTTATCGATTAGTAGAAAAAGAAGGGCTAGGGAAGCAGTTATTTGCAATTGCATTTGCACCTGCGGTTCTTCTTTTAGGATTTTTGGTTGGATTGTTTCCAATTCTGATCTTTGTATCCAATATCATCTCAAAGCCCTTGAATAAATTATGTAATGCAATGGAACTGTTTAAAAAGGGAGACTTCAATCAGAAGGTAGAGGTTAATACCCTAGATGAAGTGGGAGAAGCAGCGGCTTGCTTTAACCAGATGGTGGATGATATCAAGACCTTGATTGATAATAATTATGTTATGGCACTCAGGGAGAAGGAAAGTGAGTTAAATGCACTTCAGGCTCAGATTAATCCTCATTTTTTATACAATACCCTGGATTCCTTGTATTGGCAGGCAACTAACGCGGATCACAATGAAATCGCAGAAAATATTTATGCGTTGTCCCAATTATTCCGGCTGGTTCTAGGACAAGGAAAAGGCATTGTTACTGTAAGGAATGAACAGGATTTAATCGATCGATACCTCCATATTCAGAAAATGAGATTTGAGAAGCGATTGGACTATGAGATTAAAATTGAGGATAAGATATTAGATGCTAATATCCCGAAGCTAATCCTCCAGCCTTTTGTGGAAAATGCAATCGTTCATGGCTTTGAAAAGGCAGGTGAAAAGTGCTTTATCTCACTTGTAGGAAAGAAAAAGGGAGATCATATTATCTTTATGATCAAGGATAACGGCATCGGAATGAGCAAAGAGCAGGTGAAAGCTATACTAAAAGTAGATGATTCCGAGCGATATGCAAGCCAACGAATTGGCCGTTATGCAATCAAAAATATAAGAGAACGGCTGGAACTTAAATATCATGAAGCATTTAAGTTATTGATATATAGTAAGGAAGGTAGCGGAACAACTGTTATTATTGAATTACCATATGAAAATAAGGAGATGTAATAGTTTGGGAGTAAAACTACTGATTGCGGACGATGAAGATATGATTAGAAATGGTCTGGCAAAATATATTCAATTACATACAGATCGATTTGATAAGATCTATCTGGCAGAGAACGGACAGATTGCCATCGATACAATATTTCGTCATGAGCCGGATCTGATGTTGCTGGATGTGCAGATGCCGATTAAAGATGGGATTAATGTCATGCAGGAGGCACAAAGAGCGGGAATTATGCCGGTTACCATTATATTGAGTGGTTATGATGAGTTTAAATATGCACAACAGGCGATGCACTACGGTGCAAAAGATTATCTATTAAAGCCCAGTCGTTCCTCCGATATTCTGAAGAAGCTAAATGATACTGCGGATGGACTGATTGGAGAGAAGAAAAAGTCTGGGATAACAGTAAAATCAGGAATGAATGGATTCGTCGATTTCGCCAGAGAGTATATTAATGAGCACTATTATGAGAATCTGACCCTAAATGGAGTATCAGAAAAGGTTGGAATAACAGCAGGATATTTATCTACGCTGTTTACACAGAAGATGAACTGCAGCTTTATCGACTATCTGAATGAAATTAGAGTAGAGCATGCCTGTTCTTATCTGCAGCAGAATTATTTTAAAACATATGAGATTGCTTATAAAGTCGGTTACAATGATGAAAAATATTTTTCGAAGGTGTTTAAAAAAGTCACAGGAATGTCTCCTTCTGAATATAAAAAGAAGTAGTGCCAATGTGAGCGCTTTGTACAAAGATGGAAATAGATGATTTATATTCTACAAAGAGTATTGAGCAAGGAATTTTTGAATAAGCATAGACGTAAGAATCATGATATTGTATCATTTAAACTGTAATAACCAGTTGAAATGATAGGATAGCATGATTTTTTACATAATTAACAACGCAGCTGACAAGAATATAAGAATACTATCGATAAAGGACGAGCATATATGGATAAATTAAAAAGAATTCCTAGGCATATTGGAATTATCCCAGACGGCAATAGAAGATGGGCATTAGAAAAAGGTCTTGAAAAGAAGGCTGGATACGATCATGGAATAAATCCGGGTTTTGAATTGTATGAGATGATGATCGAATATGGAATTCAGGAAGCTACCTTTTACGGATTTACGAAGGATAATAATAAAAGGGAAAAGACACAAAGAGATGCATTTACAAAAGCATGTATTGACGCTGTAGAATTGTTGAGTGGCAGGGATGCGAATTTATTGGTGATCGGCAATACCGATTCTGTTGCGTTTCCAAAGGAATTATTGAAATATGCGAATAAACGAGTTGAATTTGGCAGAGGTATTATTAATCTTAACTTTTTGGTAAACTACGATTGGGAATGGGACTTAAAAAGTATGATGAATAAGAAACAGCTGGCCTCTGATGAGATACCTCGGGTTGATTTAATCATAAGATGGGGCGGAAGGCGAAGATTAAGTGGATTTTTACCCGTTCAATCGGTTTATTCTGATTTTTATGTGATTGATGATTATTGGCCTAGCTTTAAGAAATCACATTTTGTAGATGCACTAAAGTGGTATCAGGATTGCGATGTAACGCTTGGCGGTTAATTAAAAATTGGGATTAAAATATCCTGTTTTTTACGGAATTTCCAAGAAAAAATAGTTATTTGATACTTTATTGCACTATAATTTTACTACATCATAGTTATATAGCATTGACAAGGGCAGGATTCATATATATAATTACTTTATGCATTAAGCGTAGACTAAGAGGTCAATATTATATTATAAGGTCGACGCTTAAATTTTTTGCGATTTTATATTTAGGAAAACAGGAGGATAATATGAAAAAGTTTACAGCTTTATTATGTGTAGCAGTTTTAGCTAGCTCATTATTTATTGGATGCGGTACGAAAACTACTGATACAAAAGATGGTGATACATCAAAATCCGGAGATAAAACATGGGTGATTGCAACTGACACAGTATTCAAACCTTTTGAGTACACCAATGAGAAGAATAAATTCGTAGGTATCGACGTTGATTTACTTGATGCGATTGCAAAAGATCAGGGATTTAAGTACAAGTTAAATAGCCTTGGTTGGGATGCCGCTGTTGCAGCTGTTCAAGCTGGACAGGCTGATGGTATTATCGCTGGCGCTACTATCAAACAGGAACGTATTGATAAGGGCTGGATTTTCTCAGACGGATACTTTAATGCTACTCAGACTTTCGTAGTTGGAAAAGATAGTACAATTGCAAAATATGAAGACCTTAAGGGTAAAAATGTTGCAGTAAAGAACGGTACAGCAGGTGCTGATTTTGCAATGAGCTTAAAGGATAAATATGGATTTACAGTTTCTAAATTTGATGATTCTCCTACCATGTATCAGGATGTTGTATTAGGTAACAGTGTTGCTTGTGTTGAAGATACACCAATTATGTCTGCGACAATCAAAGAAGGCAAACTTGCACTTAAAATTCCAACAGGAATGGAAAGCGAAGGTGCACCTTACGGTTTCGCTATTATGAATAAAGATAATCAGAAGTTACTCGATATGTTCAATGCCGGTTTGAAAAATATCAAAGCAAATGGCAAGTATGATGAGATATTAAATACGTATTTAAAATAATACATCAGACAATTGTGATATGATTGCGAACGTGGGGGACCTGTTGCAGGTTGCTCACGTTCTTACGTTACAATATTTTTAATTAAAATAGAAAGGAGAAGGAATAATGATTTTAATAATTCAAAAATATAGTTCAATGCTACTCGAAGCAATGGGCAAGACATTATTACTTACACTACTTTCATTATTTTTTGCCATGATAATCGGTTTAATATTTTCATTGATGAACGTTGGAAAAAATCGTTTTTTTAATCTGGTAGGAACGGTTTATGTTGATGCGGTGAGAGGTGTACCTTTGATTGTTTTGGCATTTTTTGTATACTTCGGTGTACCTTCCGGAATGAAATATTTGGGAATTGAGCATTTTAGGTTTTCAGCTCTTCAGGCTGGTACCATTGCGCTCTCTATGAACTGTGGAGCCTATATGGCGGAAATAATCCGTGCAGGAATTGAGAGCGTTGACAGAGGCCAGATGGAAGCAAGTCGAAGTCTTGGAATCAATTATCGATTAAGTATGCAAACAATTGTGTTACCACAGGCGATACGCACGATGATTCCATCAATTATTAACCAATTTATTATTACACTTAAGGATACCTCCATTCTTTCTGTTATCGGATTCCCGGAACTTACGAATATGGGTAAAACGATTGTTGCGAATACGATGATGAGTTTAGAGTCTTGGGCGGTTATTGGTATTATGTATATGATAGTTATCATTTCATTAAGTAAATTGGCTAAGAAGATTGAAAGGAGGGTGAACCGTGGAAGATAATAAGACAATTATACATGTTGAAAATCTTAAGAAAAACTTTGGAATTTTAGAAGTGCTAAAGGATATCAATATAGATATTTCTGTAGGTGAGGTTGTAGTATTACTTGGACCTTCCGGAAGCGGTAAATCCACATTTCTGCGTTGTTTGAATCAGTTAGAGCAGTCCACAGACGGAACCATTCTCATAAACGGTAAAGATATTACAGATAAGCATACAGATATTAATAAAATCAGAGAAAATATCGGTATGGTATTCCAGCACTTTAACCTTTTTCCCCATAAGACGGTATTGCAAAATATTATGCATGCACCGGTTTTATTAAAGAAGATGACAAAGGAGGAGGGTAAGAATAAGGCGATGCAATTGCTTAAACGTGTTGGTATGGAAGCAAAAGCAGATGCGTATCCTTCCCAGCTATCCGGTGGTCAAAAACAGCGTATCGCTATTGCGAGAGCACTTGCCATGAATCCGGATATCATGCTCTTTGATGAGCCTACCTCCGCACTTGACCCTGAAATGGTTGGTGAAGTACTCGCTGTTATGAAAGAACTGGTAGCAGACGGTATGACAATGGTAGTAGTAACACATGAGATTGGTTTTGCAAAAGAAGTTGCTGACAGAATAGTATTCATGGATGGTGGATATATTGTAGAACAGGGAACTCCTCAAGAAGTAATAGATAATCCTAAGGAAGCAAGAACAATTGATTTCTTAAATAAAGTTTTATAATCTGCTTGGAGGAAAGATCAATGAAAAAGATTATAACCATAAGTCGTGAGTTTGGAGCCGGTGGTGGTGAAATTGGCAGAAAAGTAGCGAAAGCATTGAATTACGATTACTATGATAAAGAGATGATTATAGAGGCAGCAAGAGAATCCAATATCGATGTAGAAAGTATGCTACGTTGGGATGAAAAGGTTCCGATGAACTTCGGTTTTGCGCAGAGTCTTTTTGATTTTTATAATAAACCGTTAAGTGAGAAGCTGTTTGATGCCTTACAACAGATCATAAAAGAAATTGGTGAAAAAGGTAATTGCGTTATTGTTGGACGTAACGCGAACACCATTTTAAAGGAATTTGATAATGGACTCCATGTATTTGTTCACGCAGACCCGTACTGGCGCCTTGACCGTATGAAGAATAAAATGCCGGATACCTCTGAGGCAAAGCTTAGTGAACAGATTCGTCTCATAGATAAGATGCGAAAAAAATATTGTCAGTATTACACCAATACTGAATTTGGTGTGGCAGATTACTATGATATCAGCATGAATACATCCAAGTTGAGTATCGATACTTGTGTAGATATTATTTGTAATTTGGCTAAGGAATAATACGAATAGTACTTGATAAAAGGGAGCTATAAAACGAAAAAGGTGATACCGATAGTCTTTAAAGACTTTGGGTATCATCTTTTTGATTTGTTACACTATAATTCACGGTTTAATTGGAGCAGGAATTTTTAATTATTAGTTTTGTACTTTATAAATCGTATCAAGATTTATGACTTGTACTTCATTGATTTTATCAATATAATCACGAGTAATAATAATTTCTCCATCCTGTTTGCGCTCTTCTTTCACATTAAGGTGTTCTGCCAGGTTCTTTCCGGCGTCGACATCTCCATGCTCAGGTATAATGATTTTTGGTTTGAGACTACTAACAATCACATCAACATCTTCGATTAGTAATTTTGAAGCAGCGGGATTTTCGAATATCTGTATTAGCAGTACATCGACTTTGCCGATTTTCTTAAGATCTTTTATACTTGGAAGTTCTCCTTGTGAGGCAAAGTGGGCAATTTTGATATCATTCATCATAAAGACAAATATATTGTTCGTATCACCTTCGTCGCCCTTATTATGCTTGCCCGCATATCCGTTTATCACTATTTGTTTTGTTTTATACTCTCCGGGGTCGGTTAGTAATTTATAGGGTTTCTCTAGATTTGTAACATCATTATGATCCATGTCCTGATGACTTTCTGTTACGACATCCGGTTGGATTTTTTTACGTATTACAAATGGATCGGAAACAATCTGAAAACCATTAGGGGTCTCAAATTTAAAACAGGCATAATCACCGGGATATTTTTTGATCCACACACCTTCTGTGAAAGGTTGATTTGTACTTGTATTATTGTCGGGAGCAATAGTAGGTGTATTGGGCGGTGTAATAGTTGGAGTAATAGTAGGTGTAGTCTTTGTATTTGTTGATACAGCTGTAATTTCGCCATCCCTATTAACGTTCGCTTTTTCTAAACCCTGTACTGCACAAGCCGAAAAAATGAAGGCTACAGTTAAAATAAATACAATAATCAAATATCTTTTCATGAAATTCCTCCCTTTATAATTGTGTTTCTCCAATTTTAAAGTTCATATCCATGATGTAACGATGATAGTATTCGTTTGTTGTGCATATTACAAATTAATAATATATTTGTTGCTTAATAGTAACTATATTTTACCAGAAATAAAATTTATTTACTATTACTAAAATGAATCAATACAATGATAAGTGAGTTATAAAGAATAATCAGGTTAATGTATTTAAACTAGTTACAAGAAAAAGAAATTAGATAAAGAAATTAGATAAAGAAATTTTGGAAAAGAAATTAGTTAAAAGGGTGAACCCACAAAACGAAATAATAACGTTTGTGGGTTCACCCTTTTATGTGTATATATCAGGTATACAATCAATTATTAATTGGCAGAAATATCCTGTATTATCGATAGCAAGTTACATAACCGGATGGAACACCGTAATTCATGTTCTGCGCTGCATAAATCCCGGTGGACGAATTTCGAATCAGATTATCCAGAGTAAATCTGGTGGAATAATCATTAAGGCCACCAAAGTTTACATAGCCGGTATAGGTCGTTCCGGAGATGGTGGTTGTGATCTTCATCCAGCCATTCTTAAGATTTCCATATAGATTTAATACCCGGAAGGTACCAACTTTAGTAGTCGGACTTGTGGATGCATTATATGGTAATAGTTGCACTGGTTGATTATTTGCATCTAAAGTGTAGCCCTTTATATCGGAGGAGCCTAACACTTTATATAGATATAATGGAGTGGATCCTTTATATTTTCCAGTAATATTCATCCTGGAAAAATCATTGTTAATATCTGCAAGATTCACATCAATTATCTTACCTGTCATCGATTTTGTGGATGCATAGCTTGAGCTATAGGGGAGAATTGATTGACAGATATATGCTATACTAGATCCCCAATTAATGTCGGAGGAATAATAATAGTTAAGTCCTGAGGCTCCTCTATTTTTGCCCCCAATTAGTGATCCTACGATACCACCTGTTCCAAGGTAGTTGCCTTCCGAGTACAATTTGTTATTTGAATCTGTGGTTAAGTAGTACTGGTTAAGTAGGTTCGCCTGATACTGTATCGCTTCTTTGATCGAACGGAACGTATAAGCACTATCATATGGTGATTTATCAAACGCGCCAACCGAATATATATTGTTTTTTCGAATAGCCAGATTGTTTGTACCCCAACCGCTTTCATGCATTGCTACAGCAGCAAGGATAAGCGGATTAATACCGGATGCCTTCCCAACGTCAATAAAAGCTTGACCTTGATTGTCAATCGGTAAAGCTACTGTTATTTTATTATTCTTCTTATAATTAGTAATCGCCGTATTAATCTGAGCAGCAGTTACAGAGGAGGGCTTGCGAATATCTAACGTACTATAAAAAAGCTGCTGGTGATTTGATACAGCAAGATAACCTAACTTACCACCTGGGGCGGCAATCTGAACATAATCCTGATTGCCGATGATTGGCAGGACATTCACATAAGTACCGTTCTTTATTGTTCCGAGTACTTTGGATGAAGAAGAAGCTGTTGTGTAAATACTGGCTGAACCGTTTGCTGTAATATAAGCCGCATAAGCGGTTAGCTGCGCGGATACGGTATTATTTTGATCCATCAGGCTTTTTGATATGTAAGCATTTTGGCCATTATACTTAATCTGGAACCAACCGGCATTATTATAAGAGGTTACTGTAATTGATGTATTTCCTTTTAAAGCGCCAATAACTTTACTGGTACTTCCTGTGCTAGGAGATGTTCTGACATTTAATGAGGATATATTCGATGGAATAATTCCCATATAACTGGACGGAACGGGTGCTTTCCATCTGGCATATAGTGTCATACCAGAATGTACTTTACTAGAAAAAATCCATGCGGTTGAAAGACTTGGTGAAGTATACCATCCCCCAAATACATATCCATTTTTTGTCGGTGTAGTCGGTGTGGTCATGGCGCTGTTGTATGTAACAATCTTTGAGGATATGGCGCTGCCACCTTGTGAATTAAAGTTCACGGTATATTTGTTTGGTGTCCACTTAGCATATAGTGTGATATTGCTTGTAACACTATTCTTCTTGAAATTCCAAACTGTTTTATATTTTGAATCCTTATACCAACCTGTAAATGAATACCCTGTTTTGGTAGGGCTTTTTGGGGTGGTAATAAGCTTTTTGTATTTTATCTTTTGTGTGGTTACTTTAGAGCCGCCAACTGAGTTGAAGGTTACGCTATAGGTATTAATATTCCATTTAGCATATAGCGTGATGTTTTTTGTAACTTTATTTTTCTTAAAATTCCAGGAAGTTTTTAATTTTGAATCCTTATACCAGCCGCCAAAGGTATAACCCGTTTTCTTTGGGGCTTTTGGTGCAGCTACTAATTTATTATAAGCAACCTTTTTAGCGGAAACTGCGGAACCACCTCCTGAATTGAAAGAGACCTTAACATATTTTGTAGAGGCTAATGCGTCGGAAGGGATGTCATATACCATCACCAGAGCCAATACAAAAATTGTTAATGCAACAAATCGCTTTAAGATTTTTTTGTTCAATATTATCACTCCTTTATTAGACTTTGAATCGGATTTAATTCGTATGTCCGAATATCGTCATTGGATTTTATGGACAGTTCATAATCATTATAACTTATAATTAATAATTTACAAATTAAAATCCTATTAAATCATTAGATCTATTAAATATGGAAAGTTCTCCCGGATATTATAAAATGGGATCAATTAGAACTAACAGATTAGTTGACAAGAGAAAATTATTCTGATATTTTAAAATACATAGATATCATATATGAGTTTTTTATACATAATTCAACAAAACAAAAGCGATGATTAGGAGTGAGAGAGGTTATGACCAAAGAGGAAGAACGAAAAAGACAAAAGGTGCGAAAGCCAAAGACACACAAGAAATTGAATATTAGTATAACGAAAAAAGGGATAGCAAAGGTGTTACCTAGTATGAACGTATGGGATAAGCTTAACATACGAACAAAAATCATGGTTGCCTTCGCTGTTCCTATTTTATTTTTAGCTGTTATTGGATTTGTGGCATATCAAAAGGCATCCACTGCAATCATTGATAATTATGAGAATAGTACGATAACTACATTGAATGCAACGAAAGACTATATTACGATGGAGTTGAATAGCGTGTTGGATGAGTCATATAATCTGATAAGCTATGAATCTGTAAGGGATTATTACAAGAGAAGTGAGGATGGATCACTTAAAGATAATGAAAGCTATATGAATATGGTAAATGAGTTATCCGCAGCGAAGACATCTAACAGTGTTAATTATAATATCCATGTCTTTGGGGAACATGGGGATGCATATTCCACTGCAGGTAAGCTTCCAAAGGATTTTTATGAGAATTTCAGTAAATCAGAAGAAGGAAAGAAGATACAATCTTCCACTCAACGTTTTATCTGGCTTGGTAAACATCCTTTTCTTGATGAATCCTTACGTAATACTCAAACAGCATATTCTGCAACAATTATACGTAAGTTGACTGAGAACAATGGTTATATTGTGATAGATGTGCTTACAAGTAAAATCATCAGACCGATTTCACAGTTAAACCTTGGAAAGGACAGTATCGTTGGCTTTATAACGAGTGATGGACAGGAAGCATTATTTGGTACTACAGACACCAATGTATTTAAAGGCCTTCCTTACTACAAAAGCACAACGAAGAAGATAGGAGATTCTGGCTTCTCGTTCGAAAAGTATAAGGGAAAGGATTATCTCTTCTTATATAGTAAAGTGGATAAAACTGGCGCAACTATCTGTGCTTTAGTTCCTAAAAGTGAGATTCTAGATAAGGTTAATGATATAAAAATATTAGTAATTATATTTGTAATACTGGCATGTGTATTTGTATCAGTAATTGGTACTATACTGGCGAGAGGTATAGGTAATGAGATTACAAAATTATCCACGTCAATCAAGAAAGCAGCAGGAGGAGACTTAACCACTAAGTTTGATACGAAGAGAAAAGATGAATTCCTAATTCTATCTCAAAGCTTAAAGGGTATGATGGGAGAAATGAGGAATTTGATAAAAGAGGTTGCGAATGTGGGCACTAGGGTCACCAAATCAGCGGATGAATTATCCGGCGCTTCCACTAATATATTGGACTCTACGAAGAACATTTCTCTTGCAATTGATGAAATTGGTAACGGTGTAACACAGCAGGCTTCCGATACAGAACAGTGCTCCAATATGATGACTGATTTATCGGATCAGATTAATCTTGTGTATAAAAGTACCTATGAGATTGAACAAATTGCGAAGGATACAACCACTATCATCGGAGAAGGAATTGTTATCGTTGATGAATTAAATAAAAAATCAGGTGCAACCACGGAGATTACTCATGTTGTAATTAGTGAAATTGAAGATTTGGAGCTGCACTCTAGAAATATTCAGAATATTATACATGCAATTAATGATATTGCAGCGCAAACAAACCTATTATCCTTAAATGCATCCATTGAAGCGGCAAGAGCAGGGGAAGCAGGTAGAGGATTTGCAGTTGTAGCTGAAGAAATCCGTAAATTAGCTGATCAATCATCACTTGCTTCCAATCAAATCAAAGAAATTGTGGATGTGATACAAGAGAAGACTAAGATAACATTTACTTCAGCGAATCAAGCGAAGAATATTGTTGAATCACAGATGGAGGCTTTGAGTAAAGCAATATCTACCTTTGAAAATATTAATCTCCATGTAGAGAAGTTGGTATCCAATCTGAGTAATATATCGGAGGGAGTAAAGACCATTGAGTCTGCTAAGGATAGCAGTATGGATGCAATTACGAATATATCCGCAGTATCGGAAGAGACGGCATCAGCTTCTGAGGAAGTAAGTGCTACAGCAATTGAACAGATTAATTCAGTAGAATTCTTAAGCAGATCCGCTGATGAACTGGCAGAAGAAGCGAAGGTTCTTGAGAAATCGATCTTAATGTTTAAATTTGAGGAAGAGGAATAATGTATTCCGTTATAATTTTAGATTTAACTAATATGTAAGATGAATTAATGAATCGATTCCTCTTGCCACAAAAAAAAGAGATACCGGACATGATAGTATATCGTAGGAATCATTTTCCTTAAGTATTATCATGACCGGCATCTCTTTTTTAGTCAGAAATTTATACAGATTTTTTCTGATAATCAATAAAAATTATATGCAACTATAACATTGACGTTAATGTTATAGTTGCATATAATTTTTATAATAGCATTGCGTGAATAAACGTAAATTCGCTGACGATGAGGCTTATGCAAAACAGATAATATATCTTTGTTCCTTAATGAAATTATTGTTATGCAACAGCCATTAGATGAAAGGTATGATAATTGTTATGGAGAAAAAGCTTTATCGAATTGAAGAGGTGGCGAAAATAACTGGCCTTACAAAGCGAGCAATCCGTTATTATGAGGATATCGAACTGATCAAACCAGTCAGAACTGAATCACAGTACAGATTATATTCCGATGATGACATTGAAAGGATATCGAGAATAAGATCTTATAAGGACAGTCTTGGCTTTAGTCTGAATGAAGTGAAGGATGTATTTGATCTAGAATTGATTATCAGAGGTATTATTGATGGGGAACATCAAGATAAGGAGATGATTGAAAAATCAATTCATTCAATCGGTAAACAGATTGAATTGATCGAGAAGAAAGAAGAAACGATGAAGCGAGTGAAAGCAAAATATTTGGATATATTGACTGACCTTGATACAAAAATCAACAATAATTAATCCACCATAGGAGATGACGAAAATGAAACAAGATAGATATAAATGGATTGCACTTTCCTGCACATCAATGGGTGCATTGTTTTCAGTATTAAGCGGAAGTACATTAATGATGGCACTTCCTGTAATTATGAAGGATTTAAAAGTGGGCATGGCATTAGTAACCTGGATTTTGATGGGATATATGCTAGCGATGACCATATTAGTCCCAGCTATCGGCAGAATTGCAGATATGTGGGGGAGAAAGAAATTATATGTGAGTGGTTTCGCGATATTTACAATTTCTTCTTTATTATGTGCAATATCACAGACAGGGACTCAGCTGTTGATATTTCGATTAATTCAAGCTCTTGGAGGAGCGTTAATGGTTGCAAATAGTACTGCGATTGTTGCAGATGCATTTCCAAAAAGTGAACTTGGAAGGGCACTGGGAATTAATAGCATGATTATTAGTATAGCCTCAATCGCAGGTCCCATTCTTGGTGGATTTTTGATAAATATCGGATGGAGAAGCATATTCTATATTAATATTCCAATCGGTATTATCGGAACTCTTTGGGCAGCTTTTATGCTGAAGGAGGGAGAGATTATAACAACAAAACAGAAGTTTGATATTAAGGGAACGATAACATTCTCGTTTGGCATGCTTGCTCTATTAATCGCTCTTACGATAGGTGGATTTACCGGGTGGTTCCATACTTCTGTTATAGGGTTAAGCGTAATATCAGTAATGTTGTTAAGTGCTTTCGTGCATATTGAAAACAGAACAGAAGACCCCATGCTTGATATGAAGCTTTTAAAAACAAGAGTACTTGCTTTTGCATATGCCAGCAATCTTCTTAATGGGATTGCAAGAGGTGCGGTTACATTCTTATTAATCTTTTATTTTCAGGGGATTAAAGGCATTGATCCAATTCAGGCAGGGATTTTACTTGCACCATTTGCTATCTCGATGATGGTTGTGTCCCCGGTTAGCGGTTATCTTTCGGATAAATACGGCGCAAGAGTGCTCAGCTCGGTTGGACTACTGATTTCTGCAGCCGGTCTTTTTGGAATGATGTTTATCACGAAGAACACATCTATGGTAGAATTAATGGTATGGATGTTAATTATGGGTTTTGGTTCCGGAATGTTTTTCTCGCCGAATACCTCTGCGATTATGAGTATTGTGCCTGCAAATAAACGAGGGATTGCGGCCGGAGTGAGAACGATGTCAATGAATGCAGGCAATGTATTAAGTATAGCGATATCTATGGCTATTATATCTTCCTCCATATCACCGGATGCGATGCAGGCTTTATTTGTAGGAACTCAAGTGGGGTCAAAAGGAATTGCAGTAGGTCAATTTATGGGCGGACTTAGAATGGCATTTATGATATCATTTATATTTAGTATAATCGCAGCGATAATTTCCTATTCCAGAGGGGCAGAACCGGATTGGTCATCGGATGGTAAGTTGGATTCATTGAGTTAGTAAGATATGAAATGAGGGATGTAGATTGAAGTTGTACGAAAAATATTTCAGGAGATATAAAACCCCTTTTTTAGTTGCACTCCTATGTGTATCCCTTGAAGCATTCTGTGATTTGTTAGGTCCGACTCTTATGTCACATATTATCAATAGTGGAATCGAAAAGGGAGAGTTAAGCCAGGTCTATTATTGGGGCATGATGATGCTGTTTGTGACTTTGATAGGAGCATGCTTTGCAGTGATACGAAACAACTTGGCAAGCTATGTATCACAAAGAACGGGAGCAGATCTTAGATCTGATTTATTCGAGAAGATAATGTCCTTTTCGGAAGTTAGCGCTGATAAAATTGAGAATGGCTCACTAATTACCAGAATGACGAATGATACTGCTCAGATTATTCAGTGTGTTAATGGAACCATGAGGATATTCATGAAAGCTCCAATTACCTGTATAGGAAGTATTATATTAGCAACCATAATGAATCCGCGGTTAAGTCTTATTATCTATGGGGTAGTTATCCTCGTATCAATATTAATCTATATCAGCATGAAATTCAGTTATCCTAGATTTTATCAATTACAGAAAGCGGTTGATCGCGTTAACTCAAGGGTTCAGGAATATCTGATCGGAGTACGGCTGGTGAAGGCCTTTGGTACATACGATAGTGAAACAGATAAATTTGATAAGGAAAACAGTAATTTAATGACAAAGGGCGTGTCTTCCCAGATGGTAATAACAGTAATCTCACCGATATTGACATTAGTGGTTGGATTAGGAACGGTAACTGTTATTCTAGTCGGCAGCAGATTATTTCAAAGGAATCTGGCGAATACCGGAGATATGACTGCATTTACCATCTACATGGCTCAAATACTGAATTCACTAATAATGATTACGAATATATTTACCGTGTTTGTCCGAACGAAAGCCTCCACTACACGTATTCAAGAGGTATTTGATTGTGATGAGGATTTCGCTGGGAGCGAGAAGGAGCATCATCTATACGGAAGTATTGCTTTTGAACGAGTTAGCTTTGCGTATCCCGGCGGCAGCGGCGTTCCAGCAATAAAGGATTTGTCCTTCTCGGTTAATCGGGGTGAAAGTCTGGCAATTATCGGACCCACCGGCAGCGGTAAATCTACAATCGCTTGGCTTCTGTTGCGTTTTTATGATACGGACAGTGGTAAAATCCTCTTGGATAATTATGATATAAAAAGTTTGGGAGTAGATGAGATTCGGAACAATATCTCAATCGTACCTCAAAAGCCGATGTTATTCTCCGGTTCGGTAACGGATAATATACGTTGGGGTAAGAAGGATGCATCAATTGATGAGATAAAGCTGGTAACGGAGAAAGCTCAGGCAGACTTCATTACACAGATGAATAGTGGCTATGACAGCATTCTTGGAAGTGGAGGAGTAAATCTATCCGGAGGACAAAAGCAGCGGATCTCCATAGCACGTGCAATGATAAAACAATCACCGATATTAATTCTTGATGACGCTACAAGTGCATTAGACGCTGTGACAGAAGCGAAAGTTCGGGATAATCTTAGAGCATCACAACATTGTCAGACGCTAATTACTATAACACAGCGGTGTGGAACTGCGATGCTAGCTGATAAGATTCTTGTTATAGAGAACGGAAGAAAAGTCGGTTTTGGTTCCCACGAGGAATTAATGAGGGCTTGTGAAGTATATCAGGATATTTATCATACGCAGATAGAAAGTGGAAAGGAGGCATAAATATGGCTGAGCCACTTCAACAGAGGGGACCAACATTAGGTCACCGTCCGGGAGCCGGAAGGGATCGCTTCGCGCCCACTGCAAAGGCGAAAAATGCAAAGGGAACCTTGTTTCGTATCATTCAAATCTATATGCGATGGGGGAAGACTATATTTGTTGCTATCTTACTGACCGGTGTTTCTTCTGTGATATCAGTCGCAATTCCATATTATATCGGTAAAAGCTTTAATACCTTTCATATGAAGGATAGAAGTGTAGATGTTAACCGGCTCACTTTTTTATTAATTGTGATTCTATCATTTTATATTACAAATTGGTTGATAAATTTAATTAATGGTGTAATCACGCTGAAGATATCCCAGAAATTAGTTTTAACGCTTCGCAGTGAATTCTTCCGGAAGATGCAGAAGCTACCGTTAAGTTTTTATGACACCCGGTCTCATGGTGATACGATGAGTCGAATTACAAATGATGTGGATAATATCAGCACTGTTATCGCTCAAACGACAACTCAATTAATTTCAAGCGTGCTCACCTTGATCGGCTCCTTAATCGTGATGATTCGATTGAATATTCCATTGACGTTTACTGTTCTTTTATGTGTACCCTTGGTAACACTTTTAACGAAGTTAATTGCCTCTAGAAGCCGTGCGTACTTTTTGTCTCAGCAGAGAAGTCTTGGAGCTTTGAATGGTGTAATAGAAGAAAGTATACTCGGACTTAAGATGGTGAAGGCCTTTGAACGTCGTGAGGAAGTAATCGTTCAGTTCAAGGAGATCAATGAGAATTTGCAAAGGAGCAGTACTAAAGCGCAAATTTGGTCCGGATATATGATGCCCCTTATGAATGTCATTAATAATTTAATATTTGCAGTGGTATCCATTGTAGGAGGGATCTTATCAATACAAAATGGGCTTGCAGTTGGTACGGTTGTGAGCTTCTTGAGCTATTCGAAGCAATTTGCTCAGCCACTTAATTCGGTAGCAGGAATGTTTAATACAATACAATCTGCACTTGCGGGTGCAGAGAGGGTATTTGAAATATTAGATTATGAAGAAGAAACTGCTGATGTGGATAAAGCAATCATTATAAAAAATCCAACCGGTGAGGTCGTTTTTTCTGACGTGTGCTTCTCCTATGATAGGAATAGGCAGATTCTTAAGAATGTTTGCTTTCAAGTGAAACCGGGAGAGGTTGTTGCGCTAGTAGGGGAAACCGGTGCTGGGAAAACTACAATTGTTAATCTTATGACTCGGTTTTATGATGCAGATAGCGGAAAGATTTTAATTGATGGAATTCCAATAACCGATATAAAAAGAGATAGCCTAAGGAAATGCTTCTCTGTAGTGCTGCAAGACACGAACTTATTCGGTGGTACCATTAAGGATAATATTCGGTATTCTAATATTAATGCGGATGATGAACAGGTGATTTTGGCGGCTAAAATAGCACATGCACATGATTTTATCGATAAATTACCAAATGGATATGATACGATTGTGTCAGCCTCAACGGATAATTTGAGTCAGGGACAAAAGCAACTGATATCCATCGCCAGAGCGGTTCTCTGTGACAGTCCGATATTGATTTTAGATGAGGCAACCAGTAGTGTGGATACAAAGACAGAAAAGGAGATACAGAAGGCTTTGGTATCACTTATGAAAAACCGTACCAGCTTTTTAATTGCTCACCGCCTGTCTACAATCCGTGATGCGGATAAGATTATGGTTATTGGAGATGGACAAATTCTAGAATACGGGAATCATCAAAGCCTTATGAAATTGAAAGGACAATACTATGAGATGGTGATGAGTCAGATGGGATATAGTGTTACTGCGCTACCTATCACTTGATTATAAGTTAATGAGATGATAAACTGTTTTTGAGAATAAATTACTGGGAGGAGAATGCAGATGATCAATAGTGAAATATCTGAAATTAAAAAACAATTTAATCATGAGAATTGTTCTATTACAAAGGTCAGCGGATGTTATGTTGACGGAGAAAAAGAGATTAAGTCAAGATTTACGGAATCCTTTCTCTGTATGCCGGAGGAAGAAACCTTTAAATATTTTGAAATCTTTAAAAAGACCTTATCCGGTTCAGTTGGAAAGAATCTAATGAACATGGAGTTTCCTACCGAGAGTGAGTTTAACGGAGGAACGCAAGAGTTCTTACTTAAGCTTCGGGATAGTGAATTAAAAGAGGAAGAATTACTGGATGAATTTTATCAGAAGATTGTGCAGTTGTATGATTTTGTGGGAAGCTACTTAATCTTAGTAATATATGCTGCTTATGACGTTCCAGGAAAATCAAAAGATAGACAGTTTATGGAGGATGCCTCCGATGAGGTTTATCGCTTTATATTAAGTTCCATCTGTCCGGTTAAACTCTCAAAACCTGGACTTAGCTATAATACCGATACAAATCAGATTCAAAAGCGTATCCAAGATTGGGTGGTAGGAGCTCCTAACAACGGATTCTTATTCCCAGCTTTTAATGATAGAAGTACAGACATACATAGCATACTGTACTATTCCAAAGATTCCGAAGAGTTACACAATGAATTTGTTGATGGTCTACTTGGATGTGATGTGCCAATGACTGCAGGGATACAAAAAGAAACCTTTCAAACCTTGGTGAAAGAGACACTCGGGGAAGAATGCGAATATGAAATCGTAAAGAATATTCATGATAAATTAAATGAGATAATTGAAGAACATAAAATGAAGGAAATTCCGGAGCCTTTGGTTCTTGATAAGACAGAAGTTAAAACCCTCTTATCCGATAGCGGAGTTGAGGAGGAAAAGCTGATTGAATTTGATAAGAACTTTGATGCTATGACTGGGGAGAATGCCACATTGCTTGCAGCGAATCTTACTAGTACCAGAGCTTTTGAAGTGAAAACACCGGATGTTGTAGTGAAGGTAAATCCGGAGAGAACGGATTTGATTCAAACCAAGATGGTGGACGGACGAAAATGTATCGTAATTGAAATTACGGACGAAGTTGAGGTAAATGGAATGGTGGTAAAACCACTGTAATGAATTAGGGTAAACTCATCTACGGAATAACATAGCTTATTGAATAGATGGAGATTTAATATAGGGGGAATATATGAAAAAAAAACAAAATAACGTCTATAAGATATTAAAAAAATATTTTTTATTATTGCTGGGTGCCTTGATTGCTGCTTTGGGACTCGAAATATTTTTGGTACCGAATAGTATCATTGATGGTGGTGTTGTAGGTATCTCTATCATAGCTGGTCGATTAACACATATTCCAATTGCTTTTTTTACCTTTGTACTTAATGTTCCCTTTTTGTTTTTGGGGTATAAACAAATTGGTAAAACCTTTGTAATTACATCGCTCTTTTCTATAACAATGTTCTCAATATTTATGTATCTATTCCACCCTATCTCAGAATATACAGGAGATGTATTACTTGCAACAGTATTTGGCGGAATTATATTAGGGGTAGGAGTTGGTTTGATCATACGATATGGCGGATCGTTGGATGGTACAGAGATTATCGCAATTATCTTGTGTAAGGGTGGTATGTTTTCCATCGGACAGATTGTAATGATATTTAATGTATTCATCTTCTTGTTAGCAGCTCTTGTGCTAGGACGAGATCGTGCATTATATTCCATGCTTGCGTACTTTGTGGTGCATAAAGCAGTTGATATAGTGATTGAAGGTTTCGACGAAGCCAAAGCAGTTATGATCGTGACGAATAACGGAGATGAAATCGCATCTGCCATAAATGATCGTTTAGGACGTGGAGTAACTTTCCTTGAGGGAAGAGGAGGATTTACGAATGATTCTAAAACAGTGATTTACTCCGTAGTCTCACGTCTCGAGCTTTCAAAGATGCGTGCCATCATTAATGATAAGGATCCGAATGCATTTGTAACGATTAATGATGTTGCGGATGTCATGGGTGGCCATCACGGAAAGAGAGCAATCCATTAAGGAGACTTGTTATATAAGAATCCATCAGCTGCATAATCCATTCTGCTGTATGAAAAGTTCACTGTATTAAGAATTCCGCTGAAAAGCCTGAGCGATTAGCTGTGTTTGAGGTTTTTCCTATAATAATGTAAACTGATTTTTGTGGTAGTCTAATATCCCATCCTTTTTTAATCGAGCGAGTTCGGCAGACATTGCACTACGATCAACGCTGAGATAGTCTGCCAACTCCTGCCGATTAAATGGAATCGAAAATTGGTTGGTCCCATTTTTCTGAGCTTCAGAAGATAGATAAGCAACCAGCTTTTCGCGGGTGGTGCGCTTTGATGTGAATTCGATCTTCTGGCTAAGTAATAGATTTTTCATGGACACAATTCTTAACATGTTATAAATTAATGTACTATGGAAGGAACATACCTGTGTGCAGGGAGAGATGATTCTTCGATAATCAATCCAAAGAATAACGCTTTCGGTTGTGCTGATAACACTGACCGGAAGCGTTTTTATATCAGCGCACACAAACGTTTCGCCAAAGAGCATTCCTTCGCTTAAGCTTGCAATAAGGTTACGGTTTCCGTAATAATCCTCTTTCACAACCTGAGTCTGTCCGGATAGTACAATTCCGATATTTGTAGTATTTTCTCCATGATGAAGGATCACCTGATTCTTACCATACTTTGCTGTTTTAGAAGAGAGACAGTTTAATACTGACTCAAGTTCTTCTTCCTTTAATCCTTCGAATAAAGTAACATTTTTTAAAATTTTATAATATTCTTTCAAATTATCCTCTTTTCGTTGTAAATACAACATACTTATTTGTTTCACTATAGTAAAATCAACACATAAAGTCAAGAACATAGATGTTTAATCATATAGGAGGAATAAATTATGTTAAGAAAAATTATAAAAATCGATGAAGAAAAATGTAATGGATGTGGATTATGTGCGGATGCATGTCATGAAGGAGCAATCGGAATAATTAATGGAAAGGCTAAATTATTACGTGATGATTATTGCGATGGTTTAGGAGCGTGTCTTCCACACTGCCCAACAGAAGCAATTGGATTTGAAGAGCGTGAGGCAGCAGAGTTCGATGAAGAAGCAGTATTAGAGAATAAACAACAGCAGCAGGAGGCGACACTTCCTTGCGGTTGTCCGGGAACAAATTCTAAAGCAATTCATAGAACAGAAGAAGTCGTTGAGAATACAGTAGGAAATATATCAAGTCAGCTACAGCAGTGGCCGATTCAAATAAAACTTGTACCGATCAATGCGCCTTACTTTAATAATGCAAATCTTCTGATTGCTGCTGATTGTACCGCTTATGCTTATGGAGATTTTCATAATCAGTTTATTAAAAACAGAATCGCTTTAATTGGATGCCCAAAACTGGATGAGGGTGAGTATAGTGAGAAATTGACTGCGATTATTAAAAATAATAATATTAAGAGTGTTACTGTTGTACGTATGGAAGTTCCGTGCTGTGGTGGCATTGAGCATGCAACTGTAACTGCTTTAAAAAATAGCGGAAAATTCTTGCCATGGCAGGTTGTTACAATCTCCACCGATGGCAAGATTTTAAACTAAAAAATATATTACTTACCCTTCTCTCGAAGGCATCTCTTGAGGATAGGAAGGGTTAACTGTGGAGGGCTTAGGTTGTTCAATTTCTGGTTTGGTGGTATTGGTATTATGAGGGTCTTGATCTCCAATTTGAGTGTTTTGATCATTATTATTACTATGTGTCATCATATAGCTCCTTTCATATGAGAATGTAAGTTTTAAACTTGCCTTCAATATTAAATCAAATTAATTTTGGGTAATTGCAAAACATAGAGTCTATGTTCTGCAATTACCCTATTTATATGAACGAAAGTTAGTGTGCTTACTGTTATTTAAATCGTAACCTATCCGCATCAGGTTCAATTATTTCTTCTTATTTGCACCTCGTTGTCTCATAAACGGAAATTCTCCACTCTTTTTAATCTCTCCAAACCGACTCATTAAATGTCCTTTTACTGCTGCAGCATCTTCTCTACTAATGATTTCAAACTCTACGAGTTTGTCTAAGAGTCTCATCTCGGATTTCATCTCGTCTTCAATCAATGCATAAACCTCTGCCTTTTGCTGAGCAGATAACGAATTCCATTTTTGGTTGGCTTTTACTACCGATTCTTCAAAAGCAGCTTTTCTCTCTTTATGATTATCATTCTTATCCGACAGTGTTACTGATTCTTTGTTCGTTTCAGTTGCATATGCACTCATTGGAAGAAAACTAGCACAACCAATCAGGCCTGCGATAGCAAAACTGCAAAATTTCGCTTTTAACATTAGCTTCCTCACTTTCTAAAATAACAGCGAGTACACTTCTTTCAAAATTAGTATTGCCTTTGTGATAAATAAAATGATAAGAAATAATGTTAATTCAATTAAATAATGGTAGATGGTTTTAAAAAGCCTTTTATATGGAACAACCGCTATAATGGTAATAATATCTGAATGCTTAAAAGTTATTATTAATATAAAAACATTTTGAAATACATAAATTTTTAAAATTATGGAAAGGATAAAATCGACAGATTTACCTGTATTAATGTAGTATTAAAAAGTTTAGGTAAGACACTCAATTAAAAACATACTTTAAAACAGACATGAATGTGGAGGTCGACAGATGAAAAAATTATTTGTAACATTAGCGTGCCTGGCTGTTCTGGCACTTTATGGGGCGTATGCTTATAATCAGAATATGATCAAATCAAATTCAGAAGGTAATACCGCCGATTTAGTCGTAACAAAAACACCTTATCAGAGTGGTCAATTGGCCACAAATGATACTACTCCGACGCCGTTTACTAATTCTACTTCAACACCAATGCCAACCGATAAAGCAATAGTATCAACAACCCCATCGGTATCAACAACTCCATCGATTATATCTTCTGCGCAAGTGACGAAAGCGCCGACTAAATCGGTTATAACACCAAAGCCGTCATCAAACACAAATAGCTCAGCATCTACCGGAATGGGTAGCTATGCAAGCGAGGTTCTTCGGTTGGTTAATCAACAACGTGCAAAAACCGGCTTGGTATCGTGTACAACAAATCAGACATTGTCTTCCGCATCCGGTAAGCGTGCAAGGGAAATCTCATCATCATTCTCACATACCAGACCAAATGGAGCCAGTTTTTCTTCCGTACTAGTAGAATATGGAATTCCTTACAGAGCAGCAGGGGAAAATATAGCTAGTGGTCAGAAGACACCACAGGAGGTTGTAAATGCATGGATGAATTCACCCGGACACAGAGCAAATATTTTGAACACAAAATATAGAAAACTGGGTGTTGGCGTTTATCAGAAAAATGGATCAATATATTGGACACAAGTATTCACAAATTAAATTTAATCATTATATAGTTAAACAATAATCATTCTAGGGTTTTTGCAATTGTATTAAAGTGCCATTGCGAAGACCCTAGAATATTTATTTCGGGTAGTGAATAATAATATGATAAGGATTGCATTAGTACACAGGTGCTGACGGAGAAAAGGGGAAATCGATATGGATGATTTTTGTAAAGATTATTACTCGGATGAAATAGCTCAGATTTCATACTTACCGTTTTTTAAAAGTGATAAAAAAGATCAATATACCATTTACAAACAAAAGCACCCTCATAAATTATGGGTGGATGTTATCACTTATGTAAATATTGGCCTTGATCAGGAGTTCTATCAGGGAATACATAGGGTAGAGGACCCGGGGAGTTTTACTATATTAGTGAATAAGTATCATCAGCTCGGAGAGGATTATATTCCGGCAGATCTAGAAAAAATCAACCCATTATTTAATTCTTATGGATTAATGTTGAGACATGAAGCTCGAGTTGCATTTGAAAAAATGTGTAATGATGCTCTGGAGCAAGGCGTTCACCTGGAAGCAATATCAACTTTCCGAAGCTTTTATTACCAATGGAAAGTGTACCTGAATAATATTACACCTTATATGTCCTTGGCAGAGTATCAACCGGATCGAGATAGGGTGTCGGCACGGCCGGGGCATAGTGAACACCAGACCGGATTAGCGGTAGACATCAATGAATTAGAGCAGAGCTTTGAACATACCTTGGCGGGGAAATGGTTAGTGGCGAATGCGCAAAGCTATGGTTTCATCCTTAGATACCCGAAAGGAAAAGAAGAGATCACCGGGTATGATTATGAGCCTTGGCATTTTCGTTATGTAGGGAAGGATTTAGCGGATGCTATCTATGAGAGTTCACTAACCTATGATGAATTCTATTCAAGATATATTCAGTAGATGTGAATGAAAATTAGGGCTGTTGCAAAATAATAATTATATCAAGGAACAATGTTATATTGCATCCTACACAGGTTGTAATCCAAATGGTGCATAATTGCAATAAATCGTTGTTTCTATAAACTATTATTTTACAACAGCCCTTTTTAAGCGCAGTTTGATCTAATTTCCAAACTGTGTAATAAGGATGCATAATCTGCCGCACGTTGTATGTATTTGAATTCGGAGTAGGAACGTCAACTCCCAGCAACATAAATCTGATAATAACCTTGAGGGAAGCCACAGATTGGGCAACGTTGTGGAGCACAGTCTCCAACCAAGATATTTCCACATTGCAAACATATCCAGAGCGATTGGGTTGGTTTGCAAAAAACCTGTTGTTGAATGATATCATCGTATTGAGTACGAAAGTCCAGATTATGATTTAGTTCAATATTGGCAATTCCGTTAAACAGAGCAGCGATATCGGCATAGCCTTCCTCTCTTGCAGTTGTGGAATATGATCTACATAGCGCATTTGTTTCAGTTCCAATATTGATCGAATCATATAGATTCGTCTGGGTATCAGGAATAACATCATTGTTCAATTTTCGTAAAAAGATCCGGGCATGCTCTTTTTCATTCCGTGCAGCAAAAGTAAATATATTACTGATCTGAATAAAGGTCTCCTGTCTAGCTTTGTCACTATATATATCAAATAAGGTGCTGATCATGAGTTTTCTCATAAACATGCTTTGGATATTCTGATATGTTTGGCTTTGCTTGAACTCCATATTGCCTCCTGTTACTGCATTTGTATAATAATATGAATAAGTTTATGGTTATATGATTATCGTTCCATTCTTGGGCTTGCCGGATCACAATCAGGTTTTCTTATATTGTCCGCGCTTTGGGATAATTTAAGTAAATAATAACACTCTTCACGATACATATGGTCTGCCATTAATGGAGTCAAGGTACCGAGAATCTTACTATCAATTCGTTGGTCGCGCAATTTGCTGAGAAAATCCATAAATTCCTTGATTAAATATTCGGCCTGTTCGTTGAGGCGATCCAAGGAAGGAAAGTTACTGATACCTGTTCGAAGGTATCCGTTCATCATATAGGATTTTGTCATTAAATCATGAAACGAGATTTCGAATTCATCTGCTAAATTAATAAGATCTTTCTCTATGAAATCTAATCCCGATAGGATAGAAGCGGAATGTCCAAATGCATCAGTTAACCATAATATATGATAGTGAATGGGATCCAGCAAAGGACATTGTCCATTTATTAAAGAATTAACTATAAAAAGATACTCTTCAAGTTCATTCAGCATGTCATTAAAAAATGATGGGGGTAGGCTTGAGTTAAGGGTAGAAGTAATAGAGAGGGTTAATAAATCTATCTTAAATTCACGTAGACGATGCGTAGCCTCATAGGCCTTTCGATTTAATTCTTCTAAGCTGGTAATAGTAGCATGCTTATGAGATTGCTCCAGTAAACTATCAAATAAGGCAATAAAGTCCCCTGCCATTTGTATGTAATCTGACTCGGTAGGAGCCAGAGAGAAATAAATAAAACGGGAGTGGTCACCCATAATTTGTAACCAAAATTGATGCTCCGATAATGCATAAGTCATATCAACATTACAATCCATTCTCTTAATCCCCCAAAATAATCAATTTTTGAAATAAACATTTGAGTATATGGTTTATTACTTAATAAATATATGCAGAGTATAGAAGGATTAGATTAATTATTATAACAAGGCTAGGTTTTTGGTGTTGCTATGTTCGAAAACCTCTTCCTATGATTTCACTGGTATTTGTTATAAAGATGAAGGCATTCGGATCTTGCTGTTTTATGAATTTTCTTAACAAAACAGCCTGTCCACGGTTCATGACTGTAATGATAATATGTCTGTTTTGATCGGAGTAAGCTCCTTTTGCAGCGAAAACAGTGGCACTACGGTGAATATCCTTAATGATAAAGTCGGCAATGGGTTTCGGGTTTTCACATATAATCGTAAAATACTTGTTTAAATTCAAGTTTTCAATGATCGTATCCACCAGGGTAGATTTTAGGAAAAGTCCCAAAGTTGAAAAAAGTCCAATTGTTACGCCAAAAACCGGAAAGGTGAGCAGCGTAAATAATAAATCACTGGTTAACAGAGCTCTTCCGATATCAAGATTACTATATTTTTTTAGTAACATAGCAATTACATCAGTGCCACCGGTGGATGCGCCTATGTTGAATAAGATAGCGGCGCCCAATGACGGAAGAATTACAGCAAAAGCCAGCTCCAAGGTAGGTTGATGCGTCAATGGTTTACTCATGGGGCAGATATATTCCAGAGCCTTTAGCGTTACGGATAATAAGATGGTGCCATAAGCAGTACGATTGCCGAAGCTTTTGCCTAAAAATATATAACCTACAATTAAAAGAATGCCATTTGCAATTAGGACGATAGTTCCTGAGCTGACTTTTTGATCAAATACATTACTAAGTATAATTGATGCACCGGTAACTCCACCGATAGAAAAATGATTTGGAAATTTGAAGAAATATACTCCAACTACTACAAGCATAATTCCTACTGTTATTACTGTGTACTCTTTGATTTTTTCTTTTATATTATTAATTCGTTCCATAAACAACCTCCTTTGCAGGCTGAAAAACTCACAATATAATATTTGCTTTGTTAAAATATTTTATACTACAAGATATAGCTAGCTATACGGGTTTGAAAACTATGTCAGAATCGATACCTCTGATTCTTCAAGTTAAAGTTTAAAGTAGTAAAATACGGGAAGATTATTATTGAGATTAATTGGAAGGAAGAAGGGAAGAGTATTGGAAATAAAAGAATATAACGATGCACAAATGTTTCTTAACGATTATGAATCAATTCTTCTTGAGCACGAATCAATCTGCCAACTTGTTTTATATTCTGCGTATAAATGCTGTGAAAAAAAGATTACTGATCAGGTTTTATTCGGAAGTGTAATAAAAGCAGGGAGCCCACAGATGTTCTTTGCAAATGTTCTGCCATATAATTTGGCTGTCTATGTCGCTCCGGAAAACACTGATTTATCATCAGTGATTGCCTTAGCGGATTATTTTGGCAATAACCATATCGAAATTAATGGTATCATCGGTAGATTTGATATATGTAGAGAATTTATAGAGGAATACAAGAAGCTTACCATGAGTCAGTTCAAAGAAATATGGGGGATGGATTTAATGGAACTACGCGAGCTTAAGGAAATGAATTTAATAGAGGGGACACATCGCCCGGCCTTACCGGAGGAAGCGAAATTGGTCGCAGAATGGATGATCGAATTTCAATTAGAAGCTTTCGCGCTGGAGTTAGATTATCAGGCAGCAAGAGTTAGAGCGGATCACTTAATTCATGATAATAAGGTATTCTTTTATGAGAATAAGGAGAACAAAGTGGCTACTATGGCAATCGCATCAAGAAATTTACCGCATGGTACTACGATTACCTACATTTATACTCCTGAAGAATTCCGTGGAAATGGGTTTGCCGCTGCAAATGTATTCTATTTGAGTATGGAATTATTAAAAACAGGCAACGATTACTGTACAATATTTGCTGACAAAAAGAATCCGCTATCCGAAAGATCTTATGAAAAAGTTGGATACGAAGTGATTGATCAAGTGTATGAATATCAATTGGTTCCAGAGGAATAATCTCACCAAATATCTATATCTCATATGGAATAAAGGATAGATTTCTTGCGTTTTATAGGGGTGAGGAGTAAAATAATATAACAGGCAAAACCGGATAGGTTATTCGTTATTTTCAGCAAATACACTGTTCCTGCCGGTCTAAACTAAAGATTTCATGGAGGACAAGATATGAAGACAATTCGTTGGGGTATTGTTGGTACCGGAACGATATCATCTGTTTTTGCTACGGCACTGAACTCATTGGATCATACAGAGATCGTTGCTGTATCATCTAGAACACAGAATAAGGCAGATAAATTTGCAAAAGAGTATTCTGTTAAGAAGGCTTATTCCAGTTATGAAGAGTTGGCTAAAGATCCCGAGGTGGATGTAATTTATATCGGGACACCTCATACCGAGCATAGAGATAACGCATCTCTTTGCTTGAAATATGGGAAAGCGGTACTCTGTGAAAAATCATTTACGTTAAATCAGTATGATTCATCATATTTAATAAATTTGGCTAAGGAGCATAATGTTTTCTTGATGGAAGCAATGTGGACAAAGTTTCTTCCGGCAACAAAAAAGGTAAAAGAGTGGATCAAGAGTGGTTTGATTGGAAAAGTAAAGTTCTTTAGAGTGAACTTTGGATTTACCAAGGAATTTGATGCAACGAATCGTTTGTTTAATCCTGATCTAGCAGGCGGAGCGTTACTTGATGTGGGCATATACCCGATTACTTATGTGATTCATATGATGGATCGCCTTCCGGATTATGTCACAAGCAGTGCTCATCTCGGTGTTACGAATGTGGATGAAATGAATGTGATTACTTTCCAATATAAAGAAGAAGGTGTATTGGCAGAGCTTAGCTCGGCAGTTACAGTAGATGTTGGCAAGGATGCAGTCATTATAGGGGATAAAGGTCACATTGTGGTTCCGAATTTCTGGATGGCGGACAATGCAAGTTGCTATGATACAGCAGGAAAACGGTTGGATACATTTTCCGCTAATTATCATCCGAATGGTTATATCTTCGAAGCAGAAGAAGTTAATCAATGTCTTAGAGATGGGAAAAGGGAAAGTAGTATGCTACCGTTACAGGATACCCTTGATATCATGAAATTAATGGACTCCTTGCGTAAGGATTGGGGATTGGTTTATCCTGGAGAGTGTAAATAGAATACATAATGTTGTACAAAAACTGAGGGGCTTATTTCACAATTCTGTCATAGTTGGATGATATAATTCATTAAAAGTATGGATGCTACATGGAATGAATACGAAGTTTACTAATTAATAGAAGAAATAATGGATTAACTATGGAGGTGCGATATGGATAAACTCAAAATCCTTGTTGTTGATGATGAAAGCCGAATGAGAAAATTGGTGAAAGATTTTCTGGTTCGTAAGGATTATGAAGTGATAGAGGCAGAAAATGGTGAGCAGGCAACGGATATCTTTTTTTCGAAGAAGGACATTGCATTAATTATATTGGATGTCATGATGCCGAAGATGGATGGGTGGCAGGTGTGCCGTGAAATTCGCCAATATTCAAAGGTGCCTATCATTATGCTTACTGCGAAGAGTGATGAAAAAGATGAATTATTAGGCTTTGATTTGGGGGTAGACGAATATATATCAAAACCTTTTAGCCCAAAGATTCTTGTGGCACGTGTTGAGGCGGTTTTGCGAAGAACTACAAATAGCGATGATGAGATGATCGATGTGGGTGGAATAGTTCTGGATAAATCGGCCCATCAGGTTAAAATTGATGGTGAGGAAATTGAACTTAGCTTCAAGGAATTCGAACTCTTGACCTATTTTGTAACGAATCAAGGGGTAGCCTTATCTCGTGAAAAAATCTTGAATAATGTATGGAATTATGATTACTTTGGTGATGCGAGAACAATTGACACTCACGTGAAAAAGTTAAGAAGCAAGATGGGAGAGAAGGGAGATTTTATTAAAACAATCTGGGGATTGGGTTATAAATTTGAGGTGGATGCATGAAGTACTCCATTAGAACGAAGATAACCCTATCTCTTACGATAGTAATCGTACTTACTCTGTTGATTACATGGTGTATCAACAGAACCTTCCTACCATATTATTACAGTCATAGCAAGATAAATAACATAGATGAGTCCTATGAGAAGATTTCTGATCTGATTCAGGAAGCAGGAGATCAGGAAAGCCTTACAGAGAAACAGCAAAAGAAAATACAAAAATATGAAACCCATTATGATGTACATGCATATATCATGAACTCTACAAGAGCTTTAAACAAGCAAAAAAAGCCTGACTTTTTTACGATGTATCCTGCAAATCAGATAAGTAAGAGAGAAGAAGATAAGATAAGAGATATGTTTCAGGAATACTTTAATTACTACAATCCTTATAAATATAATAAAAAACTTTTATTAGAAAGGGACAATTACTTTATCTTCAAACTTCATGACAAGGAGCTGGATTCGAATTATATTGATTTGTTTGGTATAGTCATTAATAATTCAGGTAAGGCTGGGCTAAAAGATCATACTCAGATAACAAAAAGCATACCCCAAATTCTTTATGGAATAGATGATAAGTTTATACTCATTCGATCCAATGTTGAGAGTATTGATGAAGGAGTCGCTATAGCAAATGAATTTTTAGCGTATGTAGGTATCCTTTCTGTTATAATGGGAACATTGGCTATGTTTATAATTAGTAAGCAGTTTACAAAACCGATTTTAGAGATGGCGGGAATTGCTAAGAAAATGACGGAATTGGACTTTGACATTAAGTATCCGATTAAGTCTGAAGATGAAATAGGCGAATTGGGTACCAGTATCAATACGTTATCCGATAGATTAGAATCAACTATTACAGAATTGAAACAAGCAAATAATGAGCTTATGACAGACATTCAAAGAAAAATTGAAATTGATGAGTTGAGGAAGGAATTTCTATCTAATGTGTCCCATGAATTGAAAACTCCGATATCATTGATTCAAGGCTATGCTGAAGGTTTAAAAGAAAATATTAATGATGATATAGAAAGTCGTGATTTCTATTGCGAAGTTATTATTGATGAAGCAGGTAAAATGAATAACTTAGTGAAAAAACTATTGAGCTTGAATGAAATAGAATTTGGAAATAATCAAGTCAATTTTGAACGTTTTGATATTGTTACATTAATTCGTTCCGTCATAGATTCTTCCGACATCTTGATAAAGCAAAAAGAAGTTACATTATACTTTGATAATACGGAACCAGTATATGTATGGGCAGATGAATTCCTGATTCAACAGGTAGTAAGTAATTATATCAGTAATGCTTTGAACCATGTTACCGGTAATCGAATCATTGAAGTTAAGTTGATACCGAGAGAGGACACCTTGCGAGTAGCGGTATTCAATACCGGAGATAATATTCCGGAGGATGAACTGGATAAAATATGGATTAAATTCTATAAGGTAGATAAAGCCAGAACGAGAGAGTATGGTGGCAGCGGTATTGGATTATCAATTGTTAAGGCAGTTATGAATTCTCATAATAAGGAATTTGGTGTAATTAATAGACCTGTCGGTGTTGAATTCTGGTTTGAGCTTGATATTAAGGCTGAATCCATTTAACAAAAAGAATAGAACATAATCGGAAAGGGAATAGCATGTTCCT
>NZ_AP046094.1:2465000-2470000 GCF_059717775.1 Variimorphobacter sp. HTMS_6 | reverse complement strand
CATCTGTTGAAAAAGGTGGTGATGAGGTGTGGATAGGGGAGAAATTCCAATCGAACCCGGAGATAGCTGGTTCTCCTCGAAATAGCTTTAGGGCTAGCCTCGATATAGATTAACGGAGGTAGAGCACTGAATTGCCTAGGGGGCGTCAAAGCTTACCGAAGCATATCAAACTCCGAATGCCGTATAATTGTTTATCGGGAGTCAGACTGCACGAGATAAGTTGGGTAGTCAAAAGGGAAAGAGCCCAGACCACCAGCTAAGGTCCCAAAGTGCGTGTTAAGTGGAAAAGGATGTGGGATTTCGAAGACAACTAGGATGTTGGCTCAGAAGCAGCCATACATTCAAAGAGTGCGTAATAGCTCACTAGTCGAGAGGTCCTGCGCCGAAAATGTCCGGGGCTAAAACACGTCACCGAAGCTGTGGAATTACACTACGTGTGTAATTGGTAGAGGAGCATTCTTAAAACGACGAAGCGTTACCGTAAGGAGGCGTGGAGATTTAAGAAGAGAGAATGCCGGAATGAGTAGCGAGATAGAAGTGAGAATCTTCTAGGCCGAATATCCAAGGTTTCCGGGGTAAAGCTGATCTGCCCCGGGTAAGTCGGGACCTAAGGCGAGGCCGAAAGGCGTAGTCGATGGACAACAGGTTGATATTCCTGTACCTTATATAGACAGAACTGTGGGGACACGGAAGGGTAGGAAGAGCCGGGAATGGAAAAACCGGTTCAAGCACAAAGGTTAGTCTGGGAGGCAAATCCCCCGGATGTTACTGAAGTGTGATGAGGAGCGAATTTAAAGTAGTGAAGCTTCCGAACCCATGCCGTCAAGAAAATCCGCTATTGTTCTATGTAAGCCCGTACCGTAAACCGACACAGGTGGATGAGGAGAGAATCCTAAGGCCGACGGGAGAAGCATTGTTAAGGAACTCGGCAAAATAACCCCGTAACTTCGGGAGAAGGGGTGCCTACGCAAGTAGGCCGCAGAGAAATGGCCCAAGCAACTGTTTAGCAAAAACACAGGTCTATGCAAAACCGTAAGGTGAAGTATATGGGCTGACGCCTGCCCGGTGCTGGAAGGTTAAGGGGAGAGGTTAGGAGCAATCCGAAGCTTTGAACTTAAGCCCCAGTAAACGGCGGCCGTAACTATAACGGTCCTAAGGTAGCGAAATTCCTTGTCAGGTAAGTTCTGACCCGCACGAAAGGCGTAATGATTTGGGCACTGTCTCGACAATGCACCCGGTGAAATTGAAATACCAGTGAAGATGCTGGTTACCCGCGCCAGGACGGAAAGACCCCATGGAGCTTTACTCTAGCTTGATACTGGGATCCGGTAATGCATGCACAGGATAGGTGGGAGGCTGTGAAGTTGTAACTCTGGTTACGATGGAGCCACTGTTGGGATACCACCCTTGTGTTACTGGATTTCTAACATTCAGCCGTAATCCGGCTGGTGGACAATGTCAGGTGGGGAGTTTGACTGGGGCGGTCGCCTCCGAAAGGGTATCGGAGGCGCTCAAAGGTCTTCTCAGAATGGTTGGAAACCATTCGAAGAGTGCAAAGGCAGAAGAAGGCTTGACTGTGACACCGACGGGTGGAGCAGGTACGAAAGTAGGACTTAGTGATCCGGTGGTATAAAGTGGGATTGCCATCGCTCAACGGATAAAAGCTACCCTGGGGATAACAGGCTTATCACTCCCAAGAGTTCACATCGACGGAGTGGTTTGGCACCTCGATGTCGGCTCATCGCATCCTGGGGCTGTAGTAGGTCCCAAGGGTTGGGCTGTTCGCCCATTAAAGCGGTACGCGAGCTGGGTTCAGAACGTCGTGAGACAGTTCGGTCCCTATCCGGCGTGGGCGCAGGATATTTGAGAGGAGCTGACCTTAGTACGAGAGGACCGGGTTGGACGAACCACTGGTGCATCGGTTGTCATACCAATGGCATGGCCGAGTAGCCAAGTTTGGAAGGGATAAACGCTGAAGGCATCTAAGCGTGAAGCCCCCCTCAAGATAAGATATCCCATAGCATAAGCTAGTAAGACCCCTGGAAGACTACCAGGTAGATAGGACAAAGGTGGAAGTGCGGTAACGTATGTAGCTGATTGTTACTAATAGGTCGAGGGCTTGACCTTAAAAGGTTTACAGTAAAACGAACAAAACGTTCGTAATGGATGGAACATTTTCGTGTGTAGATAAAGTCAATTGAATAAGAAACAACTCAGCTCAAAGCTTAATGCTTTGGGTTTTTTTGTTGTATATAAAGCCATATTAAATATTATTGATGCATTTCTAGTAAAAGAATATTCAGTAGCAAGGTATAAATAATTATTTGTGAGGTAATCTTCAGGAACATTTGTGCATAGTTTTAATATTAAGCGCTGTTAGATAAAAATTGATACGGTATATTAAAGAAGGAGGAAATATCCTCCTTCTTTAAATGAAGTCATATAAAATTTGTAAACACTTTATGATTTTATTCTTGAAATATCCACTGTTCTTCATATTTCCCCGTTTCGTCTACAAGAATATAATCGTTTATTTCATTCTTTGTTATCTTTGTATATTCTCCATATCTTTTAGTTTTATCTGTACCAAAAAGGTCTCTTGTATTATCAATAGTGCATTTGATAATATTCCCATCAAAATCCAAATCAAAAAATCCGGGATCACCTTCTTTAGAATATGCTGTGATACGTATTCTATCTGGTTGTTTAATTTCAACATTCTTAATAAATGAATGGAACTTATCTGCATTTGCTAAACCACCTGCCCCCATAACTAAATCAACTACCTCACCGGCACTTTCCAGTATTAAAGTTCTCATTCATAAAAATTCTTTATCATGTTTTGTATGTTATAGCCACTTAAACCAGTACATCAATAACATTATCTAACACAGATTAATATTAATAAGCTCCTCTTAAAGCAGAAAGTAGAGTTAAACTACATTCTTTTAAGAGGAGCTTTAAATTAGGACATATCAAAGGTGATTATTAGTTAATGATGAAAGGTTATATAACTTAGGTTTTGCTAATTTGCTTTTTATAAGAACTCATAGTAAAAAGATAAGCTACTACCAGAATGACAAGACACCATGCAAGTGCAATCCAAATATCGTTGCCTACCGGCTTATTTGTCAAGAGGTTACGGATGCTATTTACAATAGCAGTAACAGGCTGGTTCTCAGCAAAAACTCGCACCGCGGTAGGCATCGTAGCAGTTGGTACAAACGCTGAACTGATAAAAGGAAGAAAAATCAATGGATAGGCAAAGGCTCCTGCGCCATCAGCTGATTTGGCTGACAGCCCGGCAATAGCAGCCACCCAAGTTAATACGAGTGTAAATAATACTAAGATGCTTACAATTGCCAGCCAGTTAAGTATACTTGCTGGAGAACGAAAACCCATTAAGAGCGCAGCCAAAAAGATGACGATCAAGGATAAGGCGTTGGAGAGTAAAGAGGTTAGCACATGTGCCCACAATGCGGAAGATGCTGAAATAGGCATTGAGTGAAGGCGGTCGAAGAAACCACTCTTGACATCGGTAAATAAACGAAGTGCAGTATAGGCAATACCACTGGCTATCGATATTAACAGAATGCCTGGTAATGAGTAATTAATATATTCAGCGGTACTCATACCGCCACTCATTGTGCCACCGAACACATAAACGAAGAGTAGCATAATTGCAATAGGGGTTAAGCACACCGTTATAATAGTGTCCATACTTCTGAATATATGTTTCATAGAACGCCCTAACATAACGCTCATATCATAAATAAAGTGATTTCTTTTGGTTTTCATATTATTTAGCCTCCTTATTAGAGATGATTGATAGAAAAATTTCTTCGAGTGTAGGTTGTTTTTCGACATATTCCACTTTTGTGGGTGGGAATAGCTTCTTTAATTCAGTCAGAGTTCCATTAGCTATAATCTTTCCTTGATGTAGTATAGCAATATGATTAGCCAATTGTTCTGCCTCCTCAAGATATTGAGTGGTTAAAAATACAGTTGTTCCGTTTCCTGACATGAGCTTGATTTCTTTCCAAACTTCTATACGTGCCTCTGGGTCAAGTCCTGTTGTTGGCTCATCAAGAAAAACAACTTTGGGACTACCTATAAGACTCATAGATATATCCAATCTTCGGCGCATTCCACCGGAATAAGTTGATACGCGGCGGTTTGCTGCCTCAGTAAGTCCAAAACGAGCAAGTAGTTCATCTGCAATCTGATTATAATTTTTAAGGTGTCTGAGTTTAGCAATTAAGATTAAATTCTCTCTTCCAGTTAAAATTTCATCAACAGCAGCAAATTGTCCGGTGAGACTGATGATTTTCTTTACCTGTTGTGGCTGATTTTTTACGTTGTAGCTACAAATATGGGCACTTCCACTTTCAAATGTGAGAAGAGTTGATAGGATTTTAATAATTGTAGTTTTACCCGCACCATTAGAACCTAAGAGTGCAAAAATTTCACCCGTTTTTACTGAGAAATCTACACCTTTTAGGACTTCAAGATCCTTGTAGGCCTTTTTTAATTCTCTTACTTCAATAATATTATCTTGCATATGAATTCCTCCTTATAATGGCTAAAAAAATAGAGCCGAAAACCTATGAGAAATCTCATGGCTATCGGCTCTGCGTCTTGGCGTCTGGCTCCTTAATTACTTTTGTCATACCATCTTGAACATTAATTAAACTTTCCTGTCTACATTTTGGACAAAAGAGCGGGAAGTTTAGTAGAGTGGTGTCCTCCCGTAGCATAGTTCTGGTCTTATTCCTACAAATAGGACAGAGTAGCCACTGCTTGTTTGTGCTTTTATTCATTCATTCACCTTCCAAGTTTGTTTGTCAGATCGTTATTTAATTTTTTACGATAGTTATCCGTCCACTTTTTCATATCATGCATGAAATCATCACAGAAACCTGCAACATCTTCTCCGGTCACATCAAGAACTTTCTTACCCTCCGCTGCACTGGATTCAAACAGTTCGATCAGTTCTTTCT